>NZ_LAHP01000196.1 GCF_000987765.1 Arsukibacterium sp. MJ3 | reverse complement strand
CACTGCTGGGCGAATCGGAATAAGCTGCGTGGCTGGATCTACGTTTACATACGATTGCGCGAGCTCACAAATAAAGGGTAACCGCTCCTGCAAATAGGCTTTGCCCAAATGCCGTAAATCCAGATATACCACATCAGAATCGCCATGTTTACCAGTGCGGCCAGCCTGCTGCTCATGCCAAAAAGCTTGTGAAAGCTTATCGCGTGGCCCCAGTTCCATGTGCTTATTCTCTGGCTTACCCAGAGGCGTTTCCGGGCCTAAACCATAATCTTGCAGGTATCTATACCCCGCTTTATTTACCAAAACACCACCTTCACCGCGGCTCGCTTCGGTAATCAGAATGCCGCTGCCCGGCAAACCAGTAGGGTGATACTGCACAAATTCCATATCGCGTAGCGGC
>NZ_LAHP01000195.1 GCF_000987765.1 Arsukibacterium sp. MJ3 | reverse complement strand
TTGGCACCCGACCACGATTGGCCTGATCAGCAAGCGAAAACGGCAAGTAGCGCCAATCATCGCGCTCAATACGGCCAAAAACGGCGTTAATATGGGGAGCATAATCGGCAATATCGGGGGTCATCACAATTACATCACGTGGGCGCAAGGTTGCATCGGCAGCAAACGCCGCCAATAAGTTATCTTGCAACACTTCAACTTCCCGCTGACGGCTATGGCAACGATGGAAGGTTAAGCTTTGATCTTCCGCCTGCAAAGCACGTTTATTCTGCGCTGTTGCCGGTGGGTTTAAATCGAAAATGTCTTGTTGTAACTGGTGTAATAAAGGAAATTTGGCTAACTCTGTTGGCCCTTCGCCTTGCTCGGCATATTCGCCTGTAGCCGGGTGCATAAATACATTAATCGGCG
>NZ_LAHP01000194.1 GCF_000987765.1 Arsukibacterium sp. MJ3 | reverse complement strand
TGATGGCACCAAGATTGGTGCTCGTACTTCGCTAGATCAATTTACCTTTGCTGCGGAGTATGAATTCCGTGGAACTGGTTTGGAAAATGCCGACATTCTGTTCCTCAGCACCACCTATAATGCGGGGCAGCGCAGCTATTCATTGAGTTATGGTGAATTCATGGATAACGGCATTCTGAATAATGATGGTGAGTATTTTGCATTAGGGTTTAAGCAAACGCTAAACCCGCGGGTAATGTTTCATGGTGGTTATCGGCAAACTCGCCGTGATTTAACGGGCACAGAACACCTTATTGGTGTTGGTGTGCGATTAATATGGCGCCATCGTAGCGATTTCTAAGCTGAGCATGTACCGAACTATGTAAAACCATGCACAACTAAGCACAACTAAGCACAATTAAGCGCAACGAAGCACA
>NZ_LAHP01000192.1 GCF_000987765.1 Arsukibacterium sp. MJ3 | reverse complement strand
CGAAGGCATTAAAAAGGATTTCGATTCTGCGCAACTTGGTAACAAGCGCGTATCGTTAGCTGATTTAATTGTGTTAGGTGGTTGTGCCGCGATTGAGAAAGCAGCAAAAGATGCAGGCTATTCAATTGATGTGCCATTCAGCCCAGGCCGCACCGATGCAACAGCAGAGCAAACTGATGCAGAATCGTTTGAGGTGCTAGAGCCAATTGCTGATGGTTTCCGGAATTACCAGAAGAAGCGTTACTCGGTAGAAGCCGAAGAGTTGCTACTTGATCGCGCTCAGTTGCTTACGCTAACAGCGCCAGAAATGACCGTGTTAGTAGGTGGTATGCGCTCGTTGGGTGCGAACTTCGGCGGTAGCAAGCATGGCGTGTTTACCAGCAAGCCAGGTACATTGAATAACGATTTCTTTAATGTAATTACC
>NZ_LAHP01000193.1 GCF_000987765.1 Arsukibacterium sp. MJ3 | reverse complement strand
ATATTAGGGGCTTTTTTCAAGACGCACGCTAAGCCAGCCCTTGGATACACTAACGTTGCAACAAATATATTTACTCACTTGGGCAGTCTGAGTTCATTCTTAGATGATGACGCAAATACTAATATCAAAAATTTAAAATACTGGTGTTCAAGCGAAGAAGGTATCGAGAGGCTCACAAGTCTCACTGAGTGGTACACTGATCTTTCATCTTTAATTACGGTCGAGCTTCTAAACGAGCGAATTGATTATTTACATGAAAAACTAACTGAGTATGCCGATAAGCTCGAGGCTAGGTATCCAAAGAAAAAAAATATTCTAGAGTCAAAACAGTTGTTAGAAGTCCTATTCGAGTTAGGACTTTTGCCAGGATACGCATTTCCAACAGACTTGGTGAGTCTTGAAATTGTAAAAATCACCACCGACC
>NZ_LAHP01000191.1 GCF_000987765.1 Arsukibacterium sp. MJ3 | reverse complement strand
AACCCACTCGCTTGTGCGGTAGCCTGTGCCAGTTTAGACATTGTGGCCAGCGGCGCTTGGCAACACCAAGTAACAGCTATTGAGCAGCAACTCAAGCAAGAGCTGGCGCCTTGTAAAGCATTGCCGAGTGTGGCTGATGTGCGCGTATTTGGTGCAATTGGGGTAGTTGAAATGCAACAGCCAATGGATGTTGCCGCAGCGCAACGTTTATTTGTGGAGCTCGGCGTGTGGATCCGGCCATTTGGTCGGCTACTTTACATCATGCCGCCGTATATCATTACCCCGGCGCAATTAAGCCAACTTACTCATGCCATTCAGCAATATTGCAAATGTTGATCTAATCGGCGCAATGGCTTGCGCTTTCCGTTGCGAAAGGAAACGTAAAAAAGTAACATGAACCGCTTATTATTCGTGTATTAACACAG
>NZ_LAHP01000190.1 GCF_000987765.1 Arsukibacterium sp. MJ3 | reverse complement strand
AGCTGATGTATTCAACACCCGCGCTTTAATAAGGGCGTAACGTTCCCACATTCTCCCCTGCTCATGATAATAATCTTCCAATGCAGCAAGGCTGGTTACCAGCGGGCCGCTCTGGCCAAATGGCCGCAAGCGCAGATCAATTCGAAAGGCTCGGCCATCTACCGTAGGTTGGTCGAGTAACTTAATCAGCATTTGTGCATAGCGATTAAAGTAAATCGCTACATCAGTGTTTTGTCGGCCGCCCTCGGTTTGTCCGGGTTCAGGGTACGCAAATATTAAATCAATATCAGATGAGAAATTAAGTTCGCTACCGCCGAGCTTACCCATTGCTAAAATAATTAATGGTTGCGAGTTCCCTTCGCTATCCAGTGCCCTGCCGAAACGCCCAGCAAGCTGCTGTTCGGCATACTGGGCAGCGGCCATAAT
>NZ_LAHP01000187.1 GCF_000987765.1 Arsukibacterium sp. MJ3 | reverse complement strand
CAGGGTTATACGGCAGTAATTGCAGTGGCAAACCCAGTTGTTTGGCGCGATCCGCTAGTAATTCGGCATCGGCACAAACCACGAGCTCAGCAGGCCAAGGCTGCTGAGCAAGTGTGATAATTAAATCTGGGCCAATTCCTGCTGGTTCCCCAGGAGTTACTGCGATACGCAAGGTCATTTAGGTGCGAATATCCACGAAGGCATTATCGCGTAATTCCTGTAACCAAACATCGAGTTCTTCTTGGAATTTGCGGCTGTACAAGATTTGCTGAGCCTGTTCACGTAATAGTTGCTCGGTAACATCTTGCTCTCTGCGCTCGAGTACTTCAACGATATGCCAGCCGTGCGTAGTTCGGAATGGTTCAGAGATAACATTTAAATCAAGCTGACGAACCCGATCGCGAAACTCCGGCACGTAAATATCTGG
>NZ_LAHP01000189.1 GCF_000987765.1 Arsukibacterium sp. MJ3 | reverse complement strand
GGCGCTCAATACTGAACTTAATCAGCGGCCGATGAAGCATTACAACGGTGCCAGCCGTGAGCAGCTTTTTACCTTGCTGGATGCTCCCGCACTACAACCCCTGCCGCCTTATGCCTATGAGTACACCGATTATCGCATTGCGAAAGTCGCCAAAGATTACCACGTACAGTACGACAATCACTGGTACTCGGTGCCGCATCGTTTAGTGGGTGAGCGGGTTGAAATCAGTGCCACGCAAACGCTGGTTAAGGTTTACCATCAGGCTAAATGTGTTGCACAACATCCGCGCAGCCATAATGCGTACCGGCACAGTACCGACGTGGCACATATGCCAGAAAACCATGCCGCCTATCAGGAGTGGAACCCCGAGCGTATTCGCAGCTGGGCCACGCATATTGGCTCTAATACTCTGGCGGTGGTGTTAGCC
>NZ_LAHP01000188.1 GCF_000987765.1 Arsukibacterium sp. MJ3 | reverse complement strand
GGCGCTTGGTATTGCAGCCAGCATCATTTCTGGGCCTCTATTCCAGATGATGCCAAGCTAGTATATGCAGGCCGTGCAGCATCTTCATCACCAGCGGTAGGTTACGCATCGGTGCATAAAGAGCAGCAAGAAAAACTCGTTAACGAAGCGTTAAGTATTTAACAGGTGAGATCACATCATGGCGATTGAAATCAAAGTACCAGAATTACCGGAATCCGTAGCAGACGGCACCATCGCAACTTGGCACGTTAAAGAGGGCGATAAAGTTAGCCGCGATCAAAACCTGGTTGATATTGAAACCGACAAAGTTGTTTTGGAAGTTGTGGCCGAAGCTGATGGCGTGATCGGTAAGATCGATGCTGATGAAGGTGCAACAGTAAAAAGCAAAGAAGTAATCGGCAGCATTGAAGAAGGCAGCGCAAGTGCT
>NZ_LAHP01000186.1 GCF_000987765.1 Arsukibacterium sp. MJ3 | reverse complement strand
AAACCCAGGGCCAAAAAATGGCTGAACTTAAGGCTGGCCAAAAATAGTGCAGCATCAGTGGCGCATTATTCAAATAGTGCTCGAACAAATACACAATGGCCCGCCCTAAAAATACCAGCACCATTACTAATAGCGCTTGCTGAGATAAGGAAAAGTTGCGAATGCGTTTATAATACTGCGCTGCTGCGTAAGCCACCAGCGCATAGGCCGCGGCATGAAATCCGAGCGTTGAACCAAGCAAAATATCCACCGCTAAACCCACCGCAGCCGCGTAACCGATGTTCACACGATGCGGCAATGCGATAATCCAATAGATCACCACCAATAGCGGCCATTCTGGCCGCCACGCAGCCACTTGTATCGATATCGGCATCACCGCAAAAATCAGGCTCAACACGATAGTGATTAAAATAATACTGCGCTGCATA
>NZ_LAHP01000185.1 GCF_000987765.1 Arsukibacterium sp. MJ3 | reverse complement strand
CAACAGAGGAACTCATCATGCGACACTTTACTTTGTTCGCATCGGCTTTATTGCTCGCAACTGCATGCTCGCCAGCAACCGAAACTGATACGAACCCTTATGCACCGCAAACCGATGCCGATGGCTTGGTTGATGCACATTTCAGCGATACCTATTATCGCTACTTAGAAACCATTTCTTCCGATGAGTTTGAAGGCCGAGCACCCGGTACGCGTGGTGAAGAACTTACCATTGATTACGTTAGCACTATTTTTCGTGAGCTTGGGGTGCAATCGTTCACCAACGAAGATTACACCCAGCCAGTACCGTTGGTGCGTATAGCACCAAGCCGCGTTACTTCAATGCAGCTCAGCCACAACGGTGAAGCGAGTGAACTTGAATACCGTTCTGAAATGATGGGCTGGACCAATCGCGTAGTAGATGCCATT
>NZ_LAHP01000184.1 GCF_000987765.1 Arsukibacterium sp. MJ3 | reverse complement strand
TAGTTGTAGGCACGAAATGCGTGCTGTCCTAGGGTATTAAATTGCCATAGCAACGCGCCAGTTTGCCGATTTAAGGCACTCATTGCGCCCTGTTCACTTAGCACATACACATGCTCGTTATCCATCGCTGGCGTGGAACGAATCGCCCCATGCGTATCAAACACCCAGCGCACCGATTTGCTCTCGCGATCAAAGGCATACAACACGCCAATATCACTGCCTATTACAATAAGTTCATCATCCACCACCGGCGATGCCGTAACCGTAGTAGGAATACGATGCTGCCAATGCAGCTGTAAATCTGTTGGCCAAGCTTGCGAAATAGAGGCGTTGCGCTCAGCATTGCCATTAAAGGTTGGCCACGAATTGACATCACTATTGTTATAGCTATTGGCATAGCTATTCGTTGGCATCGATAGCCACAGCAC
>NZ_LAHP01000183.1 GCF_000987765.1 Arsukibacterium sp. MJ3 | reverse complement strand
ACCGGTGTAGTTACCAATGGTTTATTCGCTGCCCGTGGTGCAAATATTGCCCTACTGAGTGATGGCGAGCAGTTAGAAACACTAAGCAGTTAGAAACATTAAGCAGTTAGAAGCATTAAGCAGTTAGCAACCACAGAAAATAAGATTAACTCGTAATTTTAAGCAGCAAGCACAAGGAATTTCAGATGTCGCCGGTACTCTCGCTCGCGAAAAACAAGATTAAAATCCTCTTACTAGAGGGAGTGCACCCAAGCGCAGCAGAGTGCTTTGCTCAGCATGGCTACACGCAAATTGATAGCCATACCACGGCATTCAACGAAGATGAATTGGCAAACATGATTGCTGATTATCATTTTGTGGGCATTCGTTCGCGCACACAGCTGAGCCGCAAAGTGCTCGCCCGCGCCGATAAACTGAATGCCATTGGCTGCTT
>NZ_LAHP01000182.1 GCF_000987765.1 Arsukibacterium sp. MJ3 | reverse complement strand
GGCCAGCGCAGTAAACCCGCAAAATTAGTTGAAGTGGGTGCGGTGATTATTACGCCAAGAGGCTTCGACCGCATGGAAGTAACGGTGCTAGCCATCAGTGAACAGCGCAAAAATGCCACCGAAGCCCAGAAGTTATATGCTGAAACGGCCGCGAGTGAAAAGCAACGCGCCGAGAATGCAGCTGCGCGCAAGTTACAGCAAATGTATAATCCGCACCCTGATCACCGCCCTGATAAAAAAGAGCGGCGTGAATTAATCAAATTTAAGCACCAGTAACAGGACCCTCTATGTCTGTAAAACAAGATTCAATTGCCCGCTTTTCGTTCACCAACCATGATGTGCGTGGCGAGCTGGTACGCTTACAAAGCAGCTACCAAAGCTTACTGCAAGGGCATGATTACCCTCTTTCGGTGCAGCAGCTATTAGGGGAACTG
>NZ_LAHP01000181.1 GCF_000987765.1 Arsukibacterium sp. MJ3 | reverse complement strand
CAATGGCAATTTGCCCTTTCGTGCGGCGTTTCGGTTTGTAAGGGAGGTAGAGATCTTCAAGTTCAGTTTTTGATAAGCAGGCATGTATCGCAGCATTTAATTCAGGCGTAAGTTTATCTTGGTCTGCGATGTTCTTTAAAATTACCGTGCGGCGATCTTCGAGGTCGCGCAAATAGCTAAGCCGCTGTGATAAATTACGCAGTTGCGTATCATCAAGGCCACCTGTGGCTTCTTTACGATAGCGCGCAATGAAAGGAACCGTGGAACCTTCATCAAGAAGTTTTAAAGTAGCGGCAACTTGAGCTTCACGAACTGAAAGCTCATTGGCAATCACTTGGCTTATAGTTAAACGAACAGCAGACATACATCGTTTCCATTTCCGCAGCTGAAACTGCAGTGATAGTTAAAGATAGATTTGCTGCTAATATTAACAC
>NZ_LAHP01000180.1 GCF_000987765.1 Arsukibacterium sp. MJ3 | reverse complement strand
TACGGTGCGCATTGGCTTATATAAAGGCAATGTAACGGTGCTCGGCCGTAAATCGCCATACAGTTTATATTCAGAAGCCTTTGCTACCTTTGAAGAGGATGAAGTGTATCAACAAAAAGATGCAGCTGGCTTTATTCGCCTATTCAGCTTAGCAAGCCGAATTCGGGCGCTGAAGCAAGGAGGTTTAGCATGAGTATGTGGGGTGGCCGGTTTGAAGAGGGCAGTGCGGTTGAATTTCGCGAGTTTAATGATTCGCTGAAATTTGATTACGTGCTGGCGCCATTTGATATTCAAGCGAGCAAAGCTTGGGTGAATGCACTTACTGAACAAGCGCTATTGAATAAGGATGAGCAACAGGCACTACAAACCGGCCTAGATAATTTATTGGCCGAGGTGTTAGCGAATCCGCAATTGCCATTACAGAATGAAGCGGAA
>NZ_LAHP01000179.1 GCF_000987765.1 Arsukibacterium sp. MJ3 | reverse complement strand
GGCAGCTACCTGCCCTATTAAAGGTAAGCCAAGATTATCCACCAAAGTGGCATCTTCTTGAATGAGGCGAATACCACGCGACATACCCGGCATCATTTCGATCATGCCTTTTTTCGCTAAAGCCTTTAAATGCTCTTCCGCTGCATTCGCAGAACGGAACCCTAAGCGCTGTGCTATTTCAGCACGCGTTGGTGGCATACCTGTTGCTTCAATATTCGTGCGAATCATATCGAGAATTTGTTGCTGTCTTGGCGTTAACGGTCGCATATCATCACCTGTTTATTCATACAGTACACTGTTAGTATATACAGTAATGTATACAGTGCAACTTTTTTTGCACAATTTTTGCCAGAGCAGCAACAGCGAATTAAAAATGATATTCTATGTGCAATATATGGGTTGCTTGTTTAGCTGCCGGAGTAGAAATGAGAACAACATCG
>NZ_LAHP01000178.1 GCF_000987765.1 Arsukibacterium sp. MJ3 | reverse complement strand
GAGCCAATCGCCATGTAAGTTTTCCCTAAGTACTCTGTAAAGGTTGCTAATACTATCGCGTATATCAACAAGATATGCGAACTGCATGCAAGCCCCAACTTGTAATTTACTCTCTGAATGCTAGCCTAACTAAGTTATTAGCCATGTAAAGGCGTTCAATAGAAGGAGTTTTACATGAGTGCAACCAATGGTTCACGTTGGCGTTCTGCGCTATTAATGCCCGTATTTCTTCCAGCCATAGCCGTTATTTTGCTGCTCGTTGTTGGAACCCTCGCAAACCCTAAACTCGCGGGCGAACTTTTCTCCACTGCATTAGCGCACATTACCGAAGATTTCGGCTGGTTTTACATGCTAGCTGTGGCGCTTTTCTTGATGTTTATCGTGGTAATTGCCCTTTCCAAATGGGGCCGCATTAAGCTTGGGCCCGATCATGCAGATCCC
>NZ_LAHP01000177.1 GCF_000987765.1 Arsukibacterium sp. MJ3 | reverse complement strand
GGGCGCAACGGAGGCTCCGTTTGCAATTGCCACTTATTCTCATACCAACGATAAAATCGATACGTGCTTTCCGCTTCATCAAATTCAATGCCATACACATAATTACGCAACAATGCTTGTTCACGGGCGTGATGCATTTGTTGTATAAAACGCTCGGCATTGCTACTCGTATCTTCATCAAACCGCGCTGTACTTGGTAAATTAAGCACCACGATCATAGCCCCAAGGCCAATAATTAAAATAGTGAGCATCACCTCGATTAGGGTGAAGCCCTGCACGCGATTGCTACTTCTATTCGCCGCACCATCACTGCTGGCGGCCTGTGAGCCAATCAGCAGGGTTGCTGCCGGCCGCTTTATCAATCGCGGTTGCATCATGCTCGAGTTATTGATCTTCTGCGCGATCGTGCATGTTCCACGTACCGATATCGTCATCAGTACCT
>NZ_LAHP01000176.1 GCF_000987765.1 Arsukibacterium sp. MJ3 | reverse complement strand
GAGGTAACCGCCACAGTTGAGGATACATGCAGCATTTCCGCCACTAACCTTGCCTTCGGGCTCTACGATCCTGCTGCCGACCATGTGAACGGTACAAGCACAATTACGGCTACCTGTACGGAAAACACGACCTATGATATTGGCTTGGATGCAGGTGTCCACTCGGCTTCAGCTACCACAACTACCCGAGCCATGCGAGCCGGTTCAAGTGATTATCTGGACTATGAGCTCTATCAGGATTCAAATCGCGACACGGTGTGGGGTAATGTCATCGATACCAATACCCTGCAAAAAACCTCACCCGGGGGCGATGAAATACACACAGTTTTTGGCCGAATCCCTGGCGGGCAATTTGTTCCTGCTGGCAGTTACAGCGATACGATAACCGTTACGATTACTTACTAAAGAGGGATGAATGATGCAGCTCAATAACAAATGGAAAGTTCTA
>NZ_LAHP01000175.1 GCF_000987765.1 Arsukibacterium sp. MJ3 | reverse complement strand
CGCGGTATACATACACGAGGCTATTGTTGGAAGTCCATACAGGCGTGCCGGCATGCCCAATGGGTGTTGCTAGCTCGCGCTCATCATTACCACAGCGTACGAATACAGATGAAGCAAAGTAGCCTTCATCCGCTTCTGGATGGCGGTTACTAGCAAAAGCGATACATTGACCATTGGGCGAATAACTGGCGCTACCTTCGTGCCATTGGCTGTTGCCAGTAATTGCATCGAGTGTTTTCTCGGCTAGGTTATAGCGCCATAAGCCGGTGCGATCCTCGTTGAGGTAGCCGCCTTGGCGTTTGTATACTGCATTCGTAATTACCGAGATATCGGGCTTATCATCACTTTCTGCGGCTTTTTCGAGCGGATTCTCCACCTCAGGATCTACCCGCAGGGTAAGCAATAATTCCTGATCATTCGGATGAATGCTTACCGAGCTAATAGAGCCTT
>NZ_LAHP01000174.1 GCF_000987765.1 Arsukibacterium sp. MJ3 | reverse complement strand
CGACGAACATAATCCAACCGCTTTTCCGGCGGATATTTTGCAAACAAACATGCAGCTACCAAGATATATAAGAATTGCGCACTTTCGTACACCACACCTGTAACGCGGTTTTGCACAAGATATTTACCTTCCAATTGCTTAACCGCTGCATACGAGAAGTTTAGATCACGACTATGATCCAGATAGGTGTTCAGTTCTTCTAGCTCGGCTTGGCTATAATCCTCGAGAATATGCTTGTCATAGCGATTCATACTTACCATTTTGGTAACATGATCGAATAGGTGCGGCGGTTCAAACTCACCGTAAGCTTTTTTACGCAGATGGAAAATTGCCAAACGTGCGGCAAGAAACTGATAATCAGGGGCTTCTTCACTAATTAAATCAGCTGCAGCACGAATAATGGTTTCGTGAATATCGGCGGTTTTGATACCGTCATAAAATTGGATGCGAGATT
>NZ_LAHP01000173.1 GCF_000987765.1 Arsukibacterium sp. MJ3 | reverse complement strand
TGATCGCACCCAACAAACTGCAGATCACCCAGTGCATATTCACTATCCAGAAGGTTGGTATTTAAAAGGCTTAATTTTACGCGCTATGGATTAGCACGCAAATAAAAGCCAGCAGTAGAAACGCTGTGTCATTACTAAAACGGCCATTGAGCGCATATTAAGCACAACTCAATGGCCATTTTTTATCGCCGCTTAGGCTTCAACCGGATTGTGTTTAATACGTTCTTGATAGGGTGGCCAACCTAGCGGCTTGCCTGCAAGCATATGCACATGAATATGGTAAACCGTTTGCCCACCGAACTCATTGCAGTTCATTACTAAACGATAACCTTCACTGGCATAGCCGTTCTGCCGAGCAATTTCGCTGGCTACCCAATACAAATGCCCCACTAACTCGCGTTGTTCTTGGCTAATATCATTTACCGTAGCAATTGCCTGCTTTGGAATAATTAACACGT
>NZ_LAHP01000171.1 GCF_000987765.1 Arsukibacterium sp. MJ3 | reverse complement strand
CTGTCCAGCGGCCGGTTTGTGGGTCGTAATCGCGGTAACCAAAGCGAACCAGTTTAGTATCCGCGTCATATAACCCACCAGCAAAACCAAATGGAATGGCGAACTCAGGGTTGCTGTCGCTAATCACATTACCGTAGCTGTCGTAGCTGATGGTTTTTACCAGAGCACCATTCGCCGCACTAATAACCCGTGGGCTGCCCAAATGGTCGGTTTGAATATAGTAGCGCTGGCCGCCCTGAGTAAAACTAACTGGTGTATGGCTTAGGCCATATTCAAAGCGCTGTTTTACCGTGTTATCGGCGTTATACACCGCCAGCAGGGTGGTTAAACTCTGCCACAGGTACTTTTCAATCACTACGCCATTTACTAACTTAGCCACCCGCTGCCCCAGCGCATTATGGCGGTAGGTTATGGCTTTATCGGCCATGGTTACTGCCAGTAAACGGCCGGTGCTGCTGTATTGG
>NZ_LAHP01000172.1 GCF_000987765.1 Arsukibacterium sp. MJ3 | reverse complement strand
CAAGTAATTTTCTTCACCAATGGTATCGATAATGCTGCATTGGGTATCTAGCCAATCTTGGTGGTGTTCTTGTTTGGCAAGTATTTCGCTGAGCATTTTTCGGCTCACAAAATCCTGTTCTTCTTCACACACACTGATGGCATCGCGGATATGGCGGATATCCTCACTAACCAACTTATCATCAAGCTTTAGCATTTCGTGCGGTTTTTCGCCAATATACAGTTTCCCAAGCTCTTGCAAGTTTGGTAAGCCATCGAGTAATAATATGCGTTCGATTACTTCATCGGCATACTTCATTTCCGCAATAGATGCTTTGTAAATATGCTGGTTGAGCTGTTCAAACCCCCAGTTTTTATACATTCGTGCATGCAAAAAGAATTGGTTTACGGCAGTGAGCTTGCGCGTTAACACTTTATTTAATGCGGTAAGTACCGTTACGTTGCCACGCATTGTAGAGCTCCTTT
>NZ_LAHP01000170.1 GCF_000987765.1 Arsukibacterium sp. MJ3 | reverse complement strand
CTTACTGTACGTAGAGGGCCTTGGTAGGCAGCTATACCCGCAACTTGATTTGTGGAAAACTGCCAAGCCTTTCCTAGAGCGCTGGATGGATGAGCAAATGGGCTGGCGGGCTTTAGTGCGTAACGTGCGTGAACAAGCACCGTTTTGGGCCGAGAAGCTGCCAGAAATGCCCGGCTTATTGTACGATACATTGCAA
Source organism: Arsukibacterium sp. MJ3 (assembly GCF_000987765.1). Lineage (GTDB taxonomy): Bacteria > Pseudomonadota > Gammaproteobacteria > Enterobacterales > Alteromonadaceae > Alishewanella. The sequence continues at coordinate 274 of NZ_LAHP01000170.1, read as the reverse complement.
GAAGTTCGGCGCGGCAGCCACACGCAAAAAGAGTGGGCGGAGAAATTTATTGAGCATCAACGTAAAGCTGCAATCAGCCGTTGGTGGAGTTTGTTAGCGGCCAGTTTAACAGTATCTGCGGCCATGCTGGTGTATGCTAGTGATATTGTGCTGTGGCCTGTAGTTGCCGGCTTTGCAGCAGCATTCAGCTGGTTGCAAGCGTGGGTTCGGAAGCCATAGTAAATGGTGGCGTGATGTTATTACTGGCATATTCTTGGCAAGCAAGTTAATCATG
>NZ_LAHP01000169.1 GCF_000987765.1 Arsukibacterium sp. MJ3 | reverse complement strand
GGCGTGGTGATTATGGCAAGCGTTATTGAACGTTTAGATAACGATCTAACCGCAGAACAAATCGTAAAGCACATGGCCCGCTGCGGTACGATTGATTTACGTGTGGATTATGTACGCCCTGGCCGTGGTAAAGAGTTTATTACTACCGCTACCATTATTCGTTCGGGCAGCCGAGTGGCTGTTGCGCGTATGGAGATGCATAATGAAGAAGGCATGTTAATTGCTTTTGGTACAGGTACTTACATCGTTGGCTAAAACGCCTTAAACTGCATTAAAGGCCGAAGTGCCTCTTACATAGGTAAAATTCGTGGCTGATCAGAACACCCCAGATAACGCACCAAATGTTGCTCGCCAAGGCGTTTTCTTTGCACTTGGCGCCTATATGATTTGGGGTTTAGCGCCTATCTATTTTAAAACGCTAGCCCATGTACCTGCACTCGAAGTGCTCGCTCATCGAATTATGTGGGCGTTTC
>NZ_LAHP01000168.1 GCF_000987765.1 Arsukibacterium sp. MJ3 | reverse complement strand
GCAAGCGATCGATACCTATGAAGGTGAGGGTTACACCATATCGGCATTAGGATCAGGCAGCGCAGATAACAGCCAAATTTTCGTGGTAATGAGCTGCGATTATCGGGGCGTATATAAGCGCGTAATTCACTTGGATCGTTTTGTGGGTGCTGATAACGTGGAGTTCCGCCGAGATGGGCAAATACTGTTTGGCCATTACAGCCTAGAAGGCCGTGAATTACGCTATCAAGAATATGATTTAGAGGCGCTGTACCAACAGTGTTTAACGGGTGATTCGCCGCGGCCGTTCTAATGCCATCAGGTATAGGCTGATTACGATACGAAAAATGCCGCACTTAACAGTGCGGCATTTTGTTATTTGTTGCAGGAAGGCGCCAATTAATACTGGTAATGATCTTCCCAACCCCAAGGAGCTTGTGGCGCCTCTACTGGGTTACTTAAATCAACATCTACGTGGAATTCGCGGTTTTCACG
>NZ_LAHP01000167.1 GCF_000987765.1 Arsukibacterium sp. MJ3 | reverse complement strand
AATGAGTGCTGTGCGTGAACCTGATTTATATAAGTGCACTGTAGGCTTTGTTGGCGTGTTTGATTTGAACTTAATGCTAACAGAAGGCGATATACCTACGCGCCAATCTGGCCGAGAGTATTTAGCGCGAGTTCTGCCAGACACAGAGGATGAGAGAAACGCGCAATCGCCTGTGCATAACCTGGATAAACTCAAAGCACCCGTGTTCTTGATTCACGGAGCAGAGGATATTCGAGTACCTCTTATTCAGGCGGAACGTTTACGTGATGCGCTTGAGGAACGTAACCATTCTTGGGAATGGATGGTGAAAGAAGATGAAGGGCACGGTTTTTACAAACCTGAACATAATGTGGAGCGTTGGCAGCGTATGTTACGCTTTTTCAACCGCTATATTGGCAGTGAGTATCAAGCCGCTGAATAGAGTTACTAAAACCAATAAAAAAAGCAGGGAAACCTGCTTTTTTATTGCCTGCTAAGAAAT
>NZ_LAHP01000166.1 GCF_000987765.1 Arsukibacterium sp. MJ3 | reverse complement strand
GATATTTATGCACTTCGCCGGCTTGGTTTTCAGGGCAGCAACGAGCAAGTATTGCGCAAGGCAGCCGCGGAAGCGCCAGCTATTTTTCGGGCCTGCTGCTCCGCCTCAAGTATGTGGACCGCTAATGCAGCAACTGTATCACCAAGTGCAGATACCATGAGTGGCCGTGTGCACTTTACACCAGCTAACTTAACCAATAAATTCCATCGCTCCCTAGAGCCACAAACAACAGGCCGTATTTTGCAGGCCATGTTTGCCAACTCACGCTACTTTGAGCACCATCAACATTTGCCAGACAATGAACATTTTGGTGATGAGGGTGCCGCTAATCACACGCGCTTTTGCAATGAGTATGGCAACGCTGGCGTAGAGCTATTTGTATACGGCCGCTACGCTTTTGATAGTAGTAAGCCAGCACCACAACAATACCCTGCGCGGCAAACCTACGAAGCCTCGGCAGCCATTGCTCGCTTGCATGGTCTTAG
>NZ_LAHP01000165.1 GCF_000987765.1 Arsukibacterium sp. MJ3 | reverse complement strand
ATTGTTACCAGCCCTATCTGAAGGTGATATGGCAAGAACAGTAGCGCTTACCGATGATGAGCGCAAAACCATTCGTTCGTTTAACCTGCTTACCTTGAAGCCTACCATGTACATTTGTAACGTGGCGGAAGATGGCTTTGAAAATAACCCGCACCTTGCTGCGGTGCATAAGCTAGCAGAAAATGAAAACGCTATTGTGGTGCCTGTATGTGCCGCAATTGAAAGCGAAATTGCTGAGCTAGACGACGAAGACAAAGAAGAATTTTTAAGTTCAATGGGCCTTGAAGAACCAGGCCTAAACCGTGTAATTCGTGCAGGTTATGAGCTGCTTAATTTACACACCTATTTCACGGCGGGCGTTAAAGAAGTACGCGCCTGGACAGTGAAAAAGAATTCTACAGCTCCACAAGCAGCTGGCCGTATTCACACGGATTTCGAGAAAGGCTTTATTCGCGCAGAGATCGTTGGTTTCGATGATTTTATTGCC
>NZ_LAHP01000164.1 GCF_000987765.1 Arsukibacterium sp. MJ3 | reverse complement strand
ACCCGGTGGATAATGCACCCACATTTGGATGTCTTGGCCGTTGTGGCCTTGGTAGGTTACTGATTCGTAGCTACCGAGATCAACATTGGCAAGCATTTCATCGTTAAAGCTATCTAAACGAGTAGTATTACCGTTCCGCGTGTTGATGCTTACTAAGCGCGCAGGGTACATAAAGCTCTCGTTTGTACCCACCAGTGTACCGTTGTTGCTGATACTGATATTGCCATGGTTGGTTGCACCGGTAAGTGCTTGTGCACGGCCATTACGAGCGTTAATTGAATACACTCGCGAGGTGCCAGCATCATCGATGGTGGCATAGAATCCACGACCATTTGGCATCCAAACATAACTACCGATCGAACGATCGAAATCACTGGTGATTTCCCGTTCGTTGCGGTTGCTTAAATCAACTAACACAAGGTTGGTTTGATCAGCATAAAAGCCTTGAATACGCTGACGTGTATAAGCCAATGTTTTGCCATCGGGG
>NZ_LAHP01000163.1 GCF_000987765.1 Arsukibacterium sp. MJ3 | reverse complement strand
AGTTTAACGGCACCTTCACCTATGATGCCGAGAATCCAAGCAACAACAAAGTAGAAGTAACGGTAAACACCGCATCTGTAGATTCTAACCACGCTGAACGTGACCGCCATATTCGCAGCAGTGATTTCATTGATGCAAACAAATGGAGCCAAGCCCACTTTGTAAGCACTAACTACGCTGACCAAGGCGATGGTAAAGCCGAGCTTACCGGTAATCTCACCTTGTTCGGAAAAACTCGCGAAATTACTATTGATGTGGAAAAATACGGTGAAGGACAAGATCCATGGGGTGGCTATCGCGCCGGTTTCACCGGTACCGTAGCGTTAAACATCACAGATTTTGGTATTGATTTTAACTTAGGTCCGGCGGCGCAAACCGTGTATATGGACCTCGTTGTAGAAGGCATTCGCCAATAATTTATGCACATTCGTTTAGCAACGGCTGCGGATATCGCAGCCATCGCCAACCTCTAGAATGAACATTATGCT
>NZ_LAHP01000162.1 GCF_000987765.1 Arsukibacterium sp. MJ3 | reverse complement strand
ACACGAAGGTATTCAAGCTGTGTTTAAAGCGCACCTGAAATCTGAACCAGAAGAACTCAGTTCAGTCGAAAAAAACCGCGGTCGGATTGAGTATCGTGCCTATCATGTGCTGGAAAGCAGTGTGCTGCCAGCGAGCATTGCTGGAGCATGGGCTGACTTAAAAACTATAGGCTTAGCAATAAGTTATCGGATGGAAAAGCACAAAGTGAGCCGTCTGGAATACCGTTATTTTATCAGTTCAGCGCCCTTAACAAGCCAGCGGTTTGCCAAAGCAGTTTGTAGTCATTGGGGCATTGAGAATAAGATGCATTGGGTGCTTGATGTCAGCATGGAAGGGGACGATAACCAGATATTCCGCGGCCATGCGGCGGCAAATATGGCCACCATGAGCCATCTGGGGTTAAACATGCTTCGAGCAGAAACCAGTAAAGCGATGAGCGTGCCACGAAAACAGCGCAAAGCACATATAAATGAAGATTATCTTGAGCAG
>NZ_LAHP01000161.1 GCF_000987765.1 Arsukibacterium sp. MJ3 | reverse complement strand
GAATATTTTCCAATACGTTGCCATCAATAATCGCTAAATCAGCTAACTTACCCACTTCTAACGAGCCAATCGCATGCTCCATACCTAAGCTTTTCGCAGCATCATACGTTGCAGTGCGAAGCGCTTGATGCGGGTTCATGCCACCTTGCTCCATCATCCAAATTTCCCAATGCTGCGCAAGGCCTTCCCGCTGCCCGTGGGCACCAGCAGTAACCATTACACCACGATCTTGCAGCTGGGCTGCGCCAGTAGCAATGTTGATATGGTTGTAATGATGCGAAGGTGCGATTTCACGGCGCATTGAACGTGGGCGCAATACGCGCTCTGGCACAAATTTGCTTAGGCGCGGATGGTTCCACACATCGGTATGGGCATACCAATAGTTTTCACCCCAAATACCACCGTAAGCAACACCTAAGGTTGGCGTGTAAGCAGTTTCGGTTTGCTCCCAAAGCTGGAACACATCTTCATACATGATTTCTACAGGAAT
>NZ_LAHP01000160.1 GCF_000987765.1 Arsukibacterium sp. MJ3 | reverse complement strand
GCAACTTGAGCTTCATCTAAGCCCTGCAACTCCATGCCGCGCAGTTCCAAACGAATGCGCTCCATTGCCGTATTTATGCGCCCTACTTCACGGCGTTCAATTTGGCGCTGCTCATTCGCACGCGATATTGCACGTTCTAGCGCTACTGATAATTGCGCGGGAAACGCTTCGTCTTCAGCGGTTACTGTTACTAACCCATCGGTCATTAAAGCAACCGGGAAGCCATAGAAGTTACCCCACTCACGGCGCTCAACCACAAATGCGCCTTGCGGGTAATTCACCGTTTGCATGGTGTTACCAAAATGCCACACAAAATCGGTACCGAGTTGATCGCGGTTGCCCTGTTTGAACAAGTAACGCGTTACCAGGTCTTGGCCTTCATCGATTGGGTTACCACCTTCTCGGGCCAAAGTGGCAGTGATAGTTTCACTACGCACAATCTCGCCCATTACCGAACTTACTTCGCCAGTGCGAAAGTTGGTGATTTCCAC
>NZ_LAHP01000159.1 GCF_000987765.1 Arsukibacterium sp. MJ3 | reverse complement strand
TTACTACCACATCAAATTCAGTGTCAGCCGCTAAATCGCTACCGGCGACATCAACAGACCAGCTGCCATCGGCTTGTACGGTAGTGGTGTAGGTGACACCATTAATTATCATGGTCACCACATCGCCCGGGGCAATATCGCCGCCAGTAGCGGTACCAGTAACCGTGATGGTACCGGCTGCTTCAGCGGCATTAACGACATCATCGGCGGTAATATTATTGACTGAAACGGTGCCTGCTGTTGCTCCGGTATCGACAGTATGGGTCGAGGTGCCAATTGAATCTACAGTATTACCTGCAGCATCAGAAGACGTTACTACCGCATCAAATTCAGTGTCAGCAGCTAAATCGCTACCGGCGACATCAACAGACCAGCTGCCATCGGCTTGTACGGTAGTGGTGTAGGTTACGCCATTAATTATCATGGTCACCACATCGCCTGGGGCAATATCGCCACCAGTGGCAGTGCCGGTAACGGTAATAGTACCTGCAGCT
>NZ_LAHP01000158.1 GCF_000987765.1 Arsukibacterium sp. MJ3 | reverse complement strand
ATAAAATCCTTGAATTAAATCAGCGCAATGCGCGTGCAAAAACTCTACTTGTTGCAGGGTTTCCACACCTTCCGCTACAACATCTATTTCTAGTGCACCGGCCATTTGAATCAATGCATTAAGCAATGCAGTTTGATGCTTATCTTGGGGTACACCATCCACAAAACTTTTGTCGATTTTCAGCATTGATATCGGAAAGTGCTGCAAGTAACTCGTAGAGGAATACCCAGTACCGAAATCGTCAATCGTAAGCATTACCCCTTTTTTATGAATCTCAAGCAAGAGATTGCGCTGGCGCTCCCGATCGGGAAGTAACATTGATTCAGTAATTTCAAATGTAAATGCCGAGGGTGGAATTTGGTATTCTTCCAGAATGCCAAACCATACTTCCACAGCATTGTTATCGTAAAACTGATGTGATGAAAAATTAACGGCCAACCGCCCTTCAATGCCAGCACTCCGCAGTTTCGGGATATCCATGCAGGCTTGCCGAAGAAC
>NZ_LAHP01000157.1 GCF_000987765.1 Arsukibacterium sp. MJ3 | reverse complement strand
AGAAGACGTTACTACCACATCAAATTCAGTGTCAGCCGCTAAATCGCTACCGGCGACATCAACAGACCAGCTGCCATCGGCTTGTACGGTAGTGGTGTAAGTGACGCCATTGATAATCATGGTCACCACATCGCCTGGGGCAATATCGCCGCCAGTAGCAGTGCCCGTTACGATAATAGTACCTGCAGCTTCTGCCGCATTAACGATATCATCGGCAGTAATGTTATTGACCGTGACGGTGCCGGCAGTGGCGCTAATATCAACGGTATGCGTAGACGTTTCAGTTGAATCTACAGTATTACCTGCGGCGTCACTGGAAGTAACCACCACATCAAATTCAGTGTCAGCGGCTAAGTCGCTGCCGGCGACATCAACTGACCAGCTGCCATCGGCTTGTACGGTGGTGGTGTAGGTTACGCCATTAATTATCATGGTCACCACATCGCCTGGGGCAATATCGCCACCAGTGGCAGTGCCGGTAACGGTAATAGTACCTGCAGCT
>NZ_LAHP01000156.1 GCF_000987765.1 Arsukibacterium sp. MJ3 | reverse complement strand
CTGCTCAAGATAATCTTCATTTATATGTGCTTTGCGCTGTTTTCGTGGCACGCTCATCGCTTTACTGGTTTCTGCTCGAAGCATGTTTAACCCCAGATGTCTCATGGTGGCCATATTTGCCGCCGCATGGCCTCGGAATATCTGGTTATCGTCCTCATCCATGCTGACATCAAGCACCCAATGCAGTTTATTCTCAATGCCCCAATGACTACGAACTGCTTTGGCAAACCGCTGGCTTGTTAAGGGCGCTGAACTGATAAAATAACGGTATTCCAGGCGGCTCACTTTGTGCTTTTCCATCCGATAACTTATTGCTAAGCCTATAGTTTTTAAGTCAGCCCATGACTCAAGTAATGCTCGCTGGCAGCACACTGCTTTCCAGCACACTACTTTTTAGAAAAAAATATGCACGATACTCAATCCGACCGCGGTTTTTTTCGACTGAACTGAGTTCTTCTGGTTCAGATTTCAGGTGCGCTTTAAACACAGCTTGAATACCTTCGTGT
>NZ_LAHP01000154.1 GCF_000987765.1 Arsukibacterium sp. MJ3 | reverse complement strand
GCGTTTTCGGCGGTAACTGCTGGATTACCCCGGCCAGGCCATCGCCATGCACAACGCGGCCCGTATGCCGTTGCTTGCTCGCCGTGGCGCGATCTTGCAGCGCAGCATGTTCGGCTGGGTGTAGCTCAAACACGGTATGCCGATCTTGGCTACGGCGAAATTGCGCTACCCAACCGGGCGAACCCGGGTAGTAACGTAACTTCGCTACATCATGCAATTCAGCCTGTTGGGTTGCTTCGGCATTAGCGTTATCAAGGCCAGCAAAAAAATCAGCCCAAAAGCTATTCTTTTCCAGAGCCTCGCGCACATTAATTGCTTTGGCAACACCAGTACGAAACTCGCCCTTCTTTTGCGCTTGCGCATCAGCTAAATCGTAATGCCCTTTGCCCGCATGGGTATCAAAATAGTGAATTGCACTTTCTTTTGCCTGCATTCGTTGCAAAATCGCAATTAACGTAAGGTGTTTTTGCACATCGGCTGGGTTGCCAGCGTGATAGCCGTGTTGGTA
>NZ_LAHP01000155.1 GCF_000987765.1 Arsukibacterium sp. MJ3 | reverse complement strand
CTTTATTACCCGTGCGCGGATTGCGCATTGAAGTGCGCTTGCTGGCGCGGCCCAACATGGCCAGCGAAGTGGATATCCTATATATCGCTCCCGGCGCTTCACACCAACTCAACAGTGCTTTTAATGCCACGCGCTCTAGGCCTATTTTAATTATTAGTGAGCATTCGCCGGTGCGCGATGAAATGATGATTAATCTCATTAGTGGTAACCGAAATCGTTTAGCTTTCCAGGTCAACAATGAGCGTATTCAAGATAGTGGCTTACGCACAAATACCGATTTACTTACCCTGCGGGGAACCGAGTTAGAGCTTACCGTATATGCACGGAGAGCCTATCAACGCCTTGTACTCCTTGAAGGCGAATTGTCAGTAACAGCAGAAGAGCTTGCTAGCGCAGAAACGGAAAACCGGCAGCTATTGAATCGTATCGATATCCTCGAACAAACCATCCGCGAACGCGATAATGTGCTGCGCGCACAGCAAGGAACGCTAGAAGATAAAGAGCAAGT
>NZ_LAHP01000153.1 GCF_000987765.1 Arsukibacterium sp. MJ3 | reverse complement strand
TACATAGCTATAGCGGTTGTAACTTTGCAAATTGCCTGGCGCTTGCACAAATGGGTCGGCTTGCATAAATCGTCCCAGGTTAGGGTTGTACGTGCGGCCCCCCATGTGAATAACTTCAAAGTCATTCACCATATTGTGGCCGGTATAGCCTTTACTGATACCGGGGTTGCTGTAGGTTGTAAACAAGCTATTGGTGCTTACGCTATACTGCTTACCCCATGGGTCGTAGATAAACTGCTGCAATACTGTAACCGTACCATCAGGATTACCTTTGGTAATGCTGATGGTCGAGCCCTGATTATCTTTATGCAGATACAGTTCGTCATGCGCACCGTTGCTGCGCTTGGTTATAATGGTACTACCCACGTTAAATTTATGCTCAACCACACCCGAGGGCAATGTCACCCGCTCGTAAAGGCCGTCGATATAAAACGCATCTGTCGCCTGGCCACTTCTGACATCTGTGCGCCGGTATAGCTGGCGGTCGGTGCCATAGGCAAAGTCAGTATAATCC
>NZ_LAHP01000152.1 GCF_000987765.1 Arsukibacterium sp. MJ3 | reverse complement strand
GCCGAGGTTCTGCAGAACATGGGCTATGGCGCCATGGCGCTAGAAGGTGGCCTGCCGCAAGCCGAGCGGCAATCGCGTTTGCTAGCGTTTTCGAACGTGAAGCAGCGTATTCTCGTGGCTACCGATGTAGCAGCCCGAGGGCTGGACATACCCGATGTAGAGCTGGTGGTTAATTTCGATTTACCACGCAAAGGCGATACCTTCCTGCACCGTATTGGCCGCACCGGTAGGGCCGGAAAAACCGGTACTGCTGTGGCATTAGTAGAAGCGCATGACGCCGAGAACTTGGGCCGTATTGAACGTTATTTAGGGGAGCGAATTGAGCGTAGGTTTGTGAAAGAATTGCGGCCAACCTATAAGTTCCCAGACCCGCATAAAAAGAGCAAAACCAAGAAGAAAAAGAAAACCAAGAAAATGCTCGCAGGTGCGAAAAAGAAGAGCGCAAAAGCGAAGAAGTAAGCGCATACCACGCACTAAGTAAGTGTTTACTTAGTGCGTGTTTTCTTAGTACGGGCTTGTT
>NZ_LAHP01000151.1 GCF_000987765.1 Arsukibacterium sp. MJ3 | reverse complement strand
GATATGCCTGGCACCACGCGGGATAGCGTATACATCCCAATGGAGCGAGAAGGGCGTGAATATGTTCTAATCGATACCGCCGGTGTTCGCCGCCGCGGCCGCATTGATATGGCGGTAGAAAAGTATTCAGTGGTGAAAACCCTGCAAGCAATTGAAGGCGCCAACGTTGTTATTTTGGTGATCGATGCACGGGAAACCATTAGCGATCAAGATTTGAACTTGCTCGGCTTTGTGCTGAATGCTGGCCGTTCCGTTGTACTTGCGGTAAACAAATGGGATGGGCTTGATAGCGAAGCAAAAGAATGGATTAAGCAAGAGCTTGATCGCCGCTTGGGCTTCGTTGATTTCGCGCGCTTGCACTTTATTTCTGCATTGCACGGTACCAACGTTGGGCATTTATTTGAATCGGTACAAGAAGCCTATGCCAGTGCCACTCAGCGAGTGAGCACCGCACAGCTCACGCGTATTATGGAATCGGCACAAGAAGAGCATCAACCACCATTGGTACGCGGGCGCCGAGT
>NZ_LAHP01000150.1 GCF_000987765.1 Arsukibacterium sp. MJ3 | reverse complement strand
GATAAGCTCTAAATAACGCTCATCGTTTTTACGCTTAAGGTAATCCAACAATTTACGACGTTGGCTTACCATACGCAACAAACCACGACGCGAGTGATGGTCGTGAATGTGCTTTTTGAAGTGACCTTGCAAATGATTAATTTGCGCGGTTAATAAAGCTACCTGAACTTCAGGTGAACCTGTATCGCCTTCTGCACGTGCGAAATCTTTTACGATTTGAGCTTTTACATCTGCACTTAGTGACATTGTATATCTCCAATTTAATGATGCCGGAGCCGATCACTAATTCAGCCCCAACGGGAAGCGCGGATTATACGCACTTAACTTCTTAAAAACAAGATCAATTACTGCGCGTCAGGAAGCGTAAGCACCCTTTTCGGCCAGTATTCGCCATTCTCTCGACGTTCGCCTACACCAACAAATTGTTGGCTATCCGCAATGCGAATTCGCGCCAATGGTGCCTGCGAATCCTCGCGATTATCTGCATGCACTGGCGTTGCCCCTGCCGGTATCGGCTGACCATGC
>NZ_LAHP01000149.1 GCF_000987765.1 Arsukibacterium sp. MJ3 | reverse complement strand
TGTTCAAACGTTGCCCCGACACTAAAGGGGATTAAGACCGAGTTTTCGCAACTCATCCATGGTGACTGAGTGTTCAAACGTTGCCCCGACACTAAAGGGGATTAAGACTGCCGGCCGTATTCAGTAGTAACGTCCCACATAGTTCAAACGTTGCCCCGACACTAAAGGGGATTAAGACGAGCGTTGATGATGGTTGACAGCGCTGATACTGTTCAAACGTTGCCCCGACACTAAAGGGGATTAAGACATTGCTCGCGCTCCCAGCGTTCTGTGATGTGTACGTTCAAACGTTGCCCCGACACTAAAGGGGATTAAGACATTTCCTAAAGTATTAACGTACAAAGGAGAAACGGTTCAAACGTTGCCCCGACACTAAAGGGGATTAAGACCAATATCGGCGGCTGCTTTGTCGGCGTCAGCAGGTTCAAACGTTGCCCCGACACTAAAGGGGATTAAGACACTACTAACACTGACGTGGAGACCTCTGCGGCGTTCAAACGTTGCCCCGACACTAAAGGGGATTAAGAC
>NZ_LAHP01000148.1 GCF_000987765.1 Arsukibacterium sp. MJ3 | reverse complement strand
GAGCTGCCTACCGCCGATACGCCAGACAAACTGGCGAAGCTGCTGCCATTTTGATCTAAACAGCAATCATGCCGAAGGTGTGGTTGCTGTTACGCATACGTTGAATCTGAGAAGGTTCTATATAAGCTTTACAGTCATTATGGCGAACTTGATTACAGTCAAAAGGTTAATGTAATTAATGGACTGCTTGAATTGAGTTATATATCCAAAGAGCACGAAAAGTCTAAATTTTACGCCAAGGAGTTATTAATCTTACTAGAAGAAAATGCTAAGTATGACAAAGTTAAAAAAAGACTTTTACATAGGCTATGTGAAAGTGAAGATTGGTCTGCGACGCGGCAATCATTTAAAAGCATATGTCAGAATCAATAGAAATCAATAGAGAAAAGGGAGCGGAGCTAATTATTTTTAAAGGAATATAATAATCAATAGGGTCAGAGTCTGACAAATCCCCACAAAATGTATATAAAAAACAATAGTATAATAAAGAAATAATTGAACATTCATGGCGTTTGGTGATCAGATCTAT
>NZ_LAHP01000147.1 GCF_000987765.1 Arsukibacterium sp. MJ3 | reverse complement strand
AGCTCGTTTATAAGTTTCACGGTACTTGTAAGTACTGTGGACACGATTACTTACCTAAGAGTACATCGCATCAATGGGGTGAAGCGATCGGAGGAGGGGCAGTTGGTATTCTACTTAGAGCTTATACAGATCTTGATTTACTTAGTATCGTCATCATCGGGGTTCTATTCATACTTGTTGTCCATAAACTCACTGGCTTGCTATACAGTTTAGAGCGCCTAGATGATTATTAGCCTTAGAGTGCATGGAAATAATTTACCAATCCGAATCCGCTGAATGCAGCCAATAAAAAAGCTGCCACAACCGAAGTTGCAGCAGCTTGTTAGTGGTTAACAGCTAAGGATAACGTTAAGCCAAACCTTAGTTGCGTTGCGCTTCGCTTTCTAAACGTAAGGCTTCAAACTCGTTGCCCTGCGCCCATTGTGGCCATACACGGCTGTTGGCTAAATCATTACCAACCCGGAAGAACACCCACAAATCTTGGTGAATACCGCGTAAATCCCACTCAGGGTTAAACTTATCGGCTACTT
>NZ_LAHP01000146.1 GCF_000987765.1 Arsukibacterium sp. MJ3 | reverse complement strand
GCACAGCAGGAATGCATTGGTGATTGTGGTTTTTGGTGCTAACGCCAGGTGTTTGTTACTCACTGTGTTGTTTAGTTGTGCCTGTCCTTTTTACTTTTTGGTGTGGTCGAATTATCAGTCGCCAGTTTTGACAATGGTGTAATTAACTTTGATATCCAGCTTGGGGCAGGTGCATACATGAAGTATTCTGGTGGGTTCGACTTGAGAACCTGGGGGCCAGCAGGTGAATATATAAGAGCTGTTCATGCAAGAGAAAGTTATTACAACAATATTGTGTGTAAGCATGTAAAGAGAGGAGTTGGTTGCTAATGGCTTTTGGAAAAATATTTATACTAGCATTGAGTCTGATTTCTTTATCTTGCGCAGCCTTGAATAAAGAAGAGATTGACATTCTACTTGTAGAATCAACGATGGAAATATCAAAAGGAAACTTCGTTGAATCGTGAGCGTAACACCAACCGCACATTCCAGCTTTAGCTAAATCTGCTTACCCTGTCTGGATCTACAACCAGGCAGAGGTTTCACATGAACCGCAGAA
>NZ_LAHP01000145.1 GCF_000987765.1 Arsukibacterium sp. MJ3 | reverse complement strand
CACGGCTTGTTGAGTGCAGCAGGTCTGCAGTGTTGTCTTTGGGGTTCGGTCGGCGCAACTCGCATAACACGGCTAATGCGTGTAAATCATGATTACCAAGAACGGTTTGAAATGCTGGTCCCAAATCAGCTAGAAACTCTAGCGTAGCTTGCGCATTCGGGCCGCGGCCAATTAAATCACCTACCGCCCAAAGTTGATCGTAACGGGGATTAAACTCAACTTTGGCAAGTAAGTTTTTTAGTGGTTGCAGGCAGCCGTGAATATCACCAACTACGTAATGAGCCATAAGTTAACTGCCACGCTCACTTAAGTAGTTCGCCATTTTTACGATATCGGCTACATGCAGTGTTTCTGGGCGTACGGTTGGATCAATACCAATTTGCTCAAGTTCTTCAGCAGACATTAACTCTTTCATGTTGTTGCGCATGGTTTTACGACGTTGGTGAAACGCAGTATGGCAAACATGGTTGAGCATGGCGCGATCAATTACTGGCCATGGTGATTCGCTGTAAGGTTCTAAGCGTACAACTGCAGAATCT
>NZ_LAHP01000144.1 GCF_000987765.1 Arsukibacterium sp. MJ3 | reverse complement strand
GTTCTCCGCTAAGTTCATCTTTACGTTGATACAATAACTCACGGATACTTTCAGCGGTTATATCACGCCATTGCTCTGGATTGGTATCCAGCCGCCAGGCTATCAATTGATTGGCGTTTTCCGGATGAAATGCGAGTGGGTAAACCCAGCGTACATAACGGTTTTCGGCGCCGAACATGCCACTTACATGAACCAACATGGCTTGATTCACCAGTGCAGTTTTCACTAAATCAATCAGTGCTTTTTTACTGCGAATGGTAAAGGTGTACTGATAGAGCTTTGGCTGCTGGGTTTTAATTTTCCGCGCCATTGCAATACTTGCATACACATCGGCCATGGCATCATGGGCGTTGCTGTGTTCGATACTATTGGCTGGTGCTAGTTGATCTAGTTTTAAACTTACGTTGCCATCGGCATTTAAGGGCCATTCAATGCCTTCAGGGCGCAGTGCATAGGCGGCGCGCACTAGAGTAAGTAAATCCCAACGGGAATTATTATTCTCCCAACTATAGCCGTAGGGATCGTAAAAATTTCGATAAA
>NZ_LAHP01000143.1 GCF_000987765.1 Arsukibacterium sp. MJ3 | reverse complement strand
GCATCATCCGGCCACCTGTTTCGGTATCGTCCGGCCAGTTTGTTCTTCCTTCGTTTTACGAACTTTGGCATAACAGTTTTTTAACTGTTTGTTGGAGTACTCATGACACGTAAGAAGAAAATGGTAAGGACAGATATGCACACTTATCTGGATATATTCCGCCTTAAATTCGAAGCCCGATTAAGTGATCGGCAAATTTCGCAGGCTCTTAATATTGGCCGGGCGACCATCAGTGATGTGGTTATCCGCTTCAACAATTTAGGACTGAGTTGGCCGCTTGCAGCGGATCATCCCCTCGACACCCTCGACAAACAGTTATTTCCTGGCCGCGATTACAGTACGCAACGGGTATTGCCGGTGTGGGCGCAGATGCATATTGAGCTGCGCAGGAAAGGCGTAACCAAACTGTTGTTATGGCAGGAGTACCAATCAGAGCATGGCAGTAAAGCCCTTGGCTACACGCAGTACTGCGAGCATTATCGGCGCTGGTGCGCCGTGCAAAAACGCTCTATGCGGCAACATCACGAAGCCGGTGATAAGCTGTTTATC
>NZ_LAHP01000142.1 GCF_000987765.1 Arsukibacterium sp. MJ3 | reverse complement strand
AAGATGCTTAAGTACGCAGAGCGTAGCTTATGCAGCTAAAGCTTTGATTTGTGCAGTTAAGCGGCTCTTATGACGAGCAGCTTTATTCTTGTGAATCAAACCTTTTGCCGCGTAGCGGTCTAGTACAGGAACAAGACCAGCAAACAACTGCTGTGCCTGAGCCTGATCACCAGCAGCGATAGCTGCTTGTACTTTTTTGTAATGAGTGCGCATCATTGAGCGACGGCTGGCATTGTGGCGACGATTTTTTTCTGCTGTAACCGCACGCTTCTTTGCAGACTTGATGTTAGCCAAGGTGAAACTCCTGATAATTCGTAAACTTGTACCGGACTTTTTAAGGCCGAGGATTTTCCCTCTTTTGCAGTTAAAAGTCAACGGATTCGATGAAAGATTGTGCGCGCATACTACGGATCTACGGGCTATTTGGCAACCATTTTTGCAATATTTTCGCTAATTTACTGAGTTTACAGTTTCTTTGTATTTTTTAGGTGCCAGAAATGCGTTCTGCGCGGCTTGAATGCTTCAAGTGCTCTAGCGCTCGTGCTAATCTTT
>NZ_LAHP01000141.1 GCF_000987765.1 Arsukibacterium sp. MJ3 | reverse complement strand
GCTCGGATAACCCCGACATGAGCCGCATGATATAGCTAGTGGTGAACTCTTCATCAATTTGCTGTTGCTCTGCCAGAGCTTTACCCAAAGCGCGATACACTGGCTGATTGTGGGCAAGCAATAATAGCTTATGCCGCGCATGAAATTGATATAACACATGCTTGCTAATGGGGGTTGGCAGTTGTTGCCATTCATAATACACATACAAACGCAGTACAAAGTTCTCCCGTAGCAATGGGTCGTTCAACCTGCCGTCTTCTTCCATTGGCAACGCCGGAAACATTTCTTTCAGGCGCTGAGCGAATATGCCAGTGCCATCTTTAACGTTCATATTAGAATCTTCCGCATACACTCGCACGCGCTCCATGCCACAACTGGGCGATTTCGCGCAAAGAATATAACCGGATAGTTTCGTCAATTGCTGTTCGCGAACATTGGCAAAGTCAGCTAATCGCTGCGTAACATCTTCACCTGTTTTTGGCACCACCGCGCGAGGTTGCGCTACATCACCAACTAACCGTATGGTTGGCCGTGGTACACTCATACCTATCCCT
>NZ_LAHP01000140.1 GCF_000987765.1 Arsukibacterium sp. MJ3 | reverse complement strand
CCCGCGCGCGAGTATTGCGGCAACGTCTGAGCAAACAGAACAACCAGAGCCTGGAGCAAGTGATAGCACAAATGTTCGCACTACAAGTGCTACAGGTGGAACCGCGAACCAACGAGCTCGAGAAGTAGCACAGCCCGTGGTAGCGCCAGGCACTGATGTAGCAACAATCGAGGATGTGCAAAGCAATATAGTAGCCGAACCAGAAACGAGCGCCGCAGCTTCAACAACGCCAGCAGTGGAGGTTGTAAGTGAGGTTACCGCGCAGGTTGTTCAACAATCGCAACCAGAGCCAGAACCCGCTGGTGAAATGAATGTACAACGTAGCAGTAGTACGCAAAGTGCGGCTACTTTGTATCGGCGTGGTCTCGAAGCGCTTGATAACAACGATATTCGGCAAGCGATGCAGCGTTTTCAAGAAGCATTAGCGCTCGAACCCAACCACCATGATGCGCGCTTGCAGTTAGCTGCTTTGTCGTTTGGCCGCGGTTTTGCTGGTGATGCCTTGCAGTTATTGCAGGAAGGGGTTCAACGAGCACCGCAGAATCATGCCTTTGTTT
>NZ_LAHP01000139.1 GCF_000987765.1 Arsukibacterium sp. MJ3 | reverse complement strand
ACGTTACGCGGAGAAAAGCTGGTGCTGCGGTTGCAATTAACCCACCAACAGGCGCTGCCACTTACCGAGCTCGGTATGCTGCCACAGCAACTGCAACAAGCGGAACGCGCGCTCCAACTGCAGGAAGGCCTTATTCTGGTTACCGGCCCTACCGGCAGCGGTAAAACGCGCACCTTATATGCCATGCTGCAAATTCTTGCAGCACAAAGCAAAAACATTGCCACTGTGGAAGACCCAGTTGAAGTTGCCCTAGCTGGCGTAAACCAAGTACCCATTAAGCCCAGTATTGGTTTAACTTTCGCCACCGCTCTACGTGCTTTGTTGCGCCAAGATCCGGATGTATTAATGGTAGGAGAAATTCGCGATGCAGAAACCGCTCATATTGCCGTACAAGCGGCACAAACTGGCCATTTGGTATTTGCTACTTTACATGCAAGTGCAGCCATGAGCGCCATTATTCGCCTGCAACAGTTGGGGGTGGATAACTACCAACTGGCAACCTGCCTGCAGCTTTTAGTTAACCAAAGGCTAATTACTGTGGCTAAACAGCGCCAAGGCGTAT
>NZ_LAHP01000138.1 GCF_000987765.1 Arsukibacterium sp. MJ3 | reverse complement strand
TCTTGATACTGCTTTAGCGGCTGTTGACGAAGCCCGTTCAGGCCTCGGTGCAATTCAAAACCGTTTAGAATCAGCTATTGATAACATTAATACCACGGTTACTAACCTCTCAGCTGCCCGTTCACGTATCGAAGATGCGGATTACGCAGTAGAAGTATCGAACATGACTCGTGCCCAAATTTTGCAACAGGCAGGTACCTCAGTACTTGCGCAAGCAAACCAAGTGCCACAGTCTGTGTTGTCACTCCTGGGTTAATCAACCTCCGCAATGCCAAAGCCGCCACCTCTTCTAGATGTGGCGGCTTTTTTATACCTTTCTTTAAAGTTTTTCTC
This sequence comes from Arsukibacterium sp. MJ3, assembly GCF_000987765.1. Taxonomy (GTDB): domain Bacteria; phylum Pseudomonadota; class Gammaproteobacteria; order Enterobacterales; family Alteromonadaceae; genus Alishewanella. Next base: position 230 of record NZ_LAHP01000138.1, on the reverse strand, counting down.
TGGTTGGCCGATAGTATTTTTGACTCTGGTCATTTCGTCGCCACTGAGCGTCGTTACTAAAAGGAACATACTATGTCAGTAATCAATACCAATATGACCTCACTCATTGGTCAGCAAAATCTACAGAAGTCGCAGTCGTCACTGCAAACTTCAATGGAGCGTTTGTCTTCGGGCTTACGCATCAACAGCGCAAAAGATGACGCCGCTGGGCAAGCAATTGCGAACAAAAT
>NZ_LAHP01000137.1 GCF_000987765.1 Arsukibacterium sp. MJ3 | reverse complement strand
CGCTGTCCGCGGCAAACTAGTTTTAGTGACGCATCGATCATCAGTAGGCTTTTCAGATTCTGCCGGGAATCAATTTCTGCTGATTCAAGCAAAATGTGCTCGCCTTCGCTTGCTGATAAGCGTTGCAACACTGCTACTGGATCGGCTTGGTATTGCGCGGCTACCGATATGGGAAAAATCTGACCTAGTTTTTGCATGCTGATGCCAATTATTGTTATGGAATAAAAACGACAAAACCCGCTTACGAAGCGGGTTTTGAATGAAATTCTGTATTAGTTGCGTTTACTAAATACGCACAGATGCATCCACTACCCGCGAGGGGAGTGCCACCACCAATGATGTTGAACCGATGCGAACTGTTGCATAGCGTTAGTAAATACCTTTCTAGACATCTGAGTAAACTTGTACAGAACATTAAATGTCTGTGGAAAAAGTGTCAACGATTTTTTGTAAAAAATCGCGTATGATATTGGCATTATTTTGTGCCAGTATTTCTACACTAAATACATATACGAATATTTTCTAATTGAGGCTCACTTTGCGGATAGATTTACATTGCCACA
>NZ_LAHP01000136.1 GCF_000987765.1 Arsukibacterium sp. MJ3 | reverse complement strand
CCCGGTAACTAAGATAACTTTATTTGCCAACGCATCTGCTGGCGCCTGATAGTTTTGATAATGCTGCATAATGCCTACTTTAGTGGTTAAAGATGTACCCTAAGTTTACCTGTTTTTGTGCCTTAACTCAGTAACAGATCGGAAACTCTACGAAAATTCTTTAATAATCATTAGCAGAGGTGTATAACTTTCTGTTAACGTCTAATGAACAATCGGCTACACTGTAGTACGTATTGCAGTAGTTTAAGAACTAGAACAATAAGGATTGGGGATACCTCATGAAAAAACTGTTTCTGACATTGGCAATTACCTCAGCATTAGGCTTAACAGCTTGCTTGCCTGATGGTAACGATGCCCCTGTAACTCAAGAAGAAGTACAAATTCCATTCGCACGTGTTGCGTTTGATCCGGGGGCAGGTAATCTTCCTGTGCCGAGCGATATTCTATTAGGTGGTACCACTGATGGCACCTTGAATATCCCCGTTCCTGACGCAGCCGATTTTGGCAACCCGCAGAACGCAATTAATGCGTTAGATGGTTGGTCAACAGCGATGCCGCTTACCTT
>NZ_LAHP01000135.1 GCF_000987765.1 Arsukibacterium sp. MJ3 | reverse complement strand
GGGACGATTGTGTTCCGCTGCTACGGCTTTAATACCCTCTACTCGCGATAGCACTTCACGAGCAATATTAATTACTTCTTGGCCGGCTGAGGTTACATGGGTAAGGTGTTTGCCACTGCGGCCAAATATCTGCACGCCAAGCTCATCTTCCAGCATACGAACTTGCTTGCTAATTCCTGGCTGCGAGGTATACAGCGCCTCTGCTGTAGCTGAAACATTTAGATTATTATTTAGTACTTCTACGATATAACGCAGCTGCTGTAGTTTCATAGTGGCTTCTTTGCAAAATCAGAACTTTGGTTAGGCGTTTCTTTATTCTATAATGAACTAAGAATGTCAGTATCTATAGCTACTGTCAAACGCGAAATACAGCAAGGAGGCAGATTCTTCGCCTCAGTATGCGTTAGATCAAATCAAGCGATTCTGCACCACAATACTCATAAGGGCCGCAACTATGTCAATGCGCGATCAACTTTCGCAACTGGTTTATTCTACCGACCAAGGGCGTATCAAAGAACCTAAGGAACAAGCAGAAATTCCCCAAGGCGATGGTATTGTGCGAATTC
>NZ_LAHP01000134.1 GCF_000987765.1 Arsukibacterium sp. MJ3 | reverse complement strand
CTAGATGATGCGGCAAACTATACGAACCGCTCGCCATTGCCGGTGCTGCATATTTTACGTGAGGCGAGTTTGGAAAAGGCGTTAGCAGATTACTCTGATCCGGAATCAATTCCGGAGCGAAATATTGAATTTGCTCGGCGCAAAGGTGCGCCATTTTTTGCGGATATCTTGAAGAAGATTAAACGTGCGTAGTAAGGGTAATGTAACGTGTTGAAATGGTTGATGGCAGGTGTATTTGCAGTGGTGTTGCCCACTGGATGCAGCGAAGTGCAACCGCTTTCTGAAGCGGAGCAGGTGGAACGGATTATTCAGCAAGAAATAGCGCGCAACGAACGTGGTTTAAATGCGCTAACGGATGCAGCTGAAACAACCGCTTACGATGGTTTTGCTTGGCGCCGTGGCGAACGTATTCAAGTACGGAATCATACTGACAATGGTATGCAGCTGGTGGAAGATGCCGAGGCGCCTACCATTATTGCGGCTGCTGTGGATTATAATATCCCAAGCTTTAGTATTGTGCGTTATGCAGATGGCTGGTTGGTGGTATTTCGGAATTACTTAAACGATCA
>NZ_LAHP01000132.1 GCF_000987765.1 Arsukibacterium sp. MJ3 | reverse complement strand
AGCAACCCGATACGGCTACCAGGTACCAAATTTAAATGCACTTTTTGCAGAATAATGGTTTGTTCACCGGCACTGCTATAGCCCGCTTGAATATTATCCAGCTGAATGAGCGGGTTGGGTAACTTGCTGGGCTCAGGAAAATTCAAATCAAAGGGTTCTTCATCGCCCAGCGGTGCCGTTGCGGTAAGCCGTTCTAATGCCTTTAAGCGGCTTTGTGCTTGGCGGGCTTTAGTTGCTTGGGCGCGAAAGCGATCAACGAAACTTTGCAAATGCGCACGTTGCTGCTGTTCTTTTGCATACTGTTGCGCCTGTTGCGCTCGGCGCTCACTACGCTGGCGCTGAAAGCTACTGTAATCACCGCTATAACACTGGGTGGTTTGGCGCTCGATATGGATAATATTATTTACTACACCATCCAAGAATTCGCGATCATGGGAGATTACGATTACCGTTCCTTCAAAGCGTTTTAACCAGCTTTCTAACCAAACAATGGCATCTAGATCTAGGTGGTTAGTGGGCTCATCCAGCAATAACAGATCGGCGCGGGCAATGAGTACTTGCGCTAAGTTCA
>NZ_LAHP01000133.1 GCF_000987765.1 Arsukibacterium sp. MJ3 | reverse complement strand
ACTGCAGCAGTTGCTGGAGCAATATAACCTTGCCCAGTACAAAAAATATAGCCCCAGCAGCGAAAGCTATCAGGGTGATGGCGAGGTATTAAACGAAGCCGAGCAGTTGGTTGATGAAGAAATCGCGCAGGTTGAAGCTGTGCAGTGTGAAAACAAGGCTTCAAAAAAGCAGACCAAACCGCGCCGCCCAAGAATTGCCGCTGAATTACCAAGAGTTGATGTTATTCACGACATCGTGGACAAAACCTGTGCCTGCTGCGGCCATGCCCTGCATCGGATGGGCGAAGAAGTCAGTGAGCAGATAGAGTTCGTACCAGCACAAATTCGCGTCATCAGAAATATACGCCCCAAATACAGCTGCCGTGCATGCGAAAACCAGGGTACGGAAGTGGCCATACAAATTGCCGATGTACCGCCTTCTATCATGCCCAAAAGCATGGCAACACCAAGTCTGTTGGCGCAAATCATCAGCAGCAAAATGCATTACGGCCTGCCGCTGTACCGGCAGGAAAAAATGTTTACTCAGGCCGGCATTGAACTCAGTCGCCAAACCATGAGCCGCTGGCTAATC
>NZ_LAHP01000131.1 GCF_000987765.1 Arsukibacterium sp. MJ3 | reverse complement strand
GCTGCTTGGTATCACGGCCAGCTAGCCGATGATTTGCAAGAAGGCGATTTATACGATTTATTGCCGAAAGTAGAAGAATTTACCATTAACCAGTATTTACCTGCCTTAGCAAAAGGCGCGTGGTTACCAGCCGACGAGAAACAAGCCATAGCAGAGCAAGTAGCGCGCTATTCTGGTATTTCTGTTGAAGCGGTACTGCAAAGTAACTTGGATGTAGATACAGCATTTTTCTGGAAAGAATTATTGCGCCATGAAGGCCACACCGTAGGGCGTTTAGATTCGCGCTACAAAGGTTTGGATCGCAAAGATGTTGGCGTGCGCCCAGATTTCAACTCTGAGCTTACCTCTTGGTTGCATTCGTTTACGCCTGCTATTAACTACTATCTACGTGAAGAGCTAGGCTTTAAAACTGATGTTTCATACAACATGTTTGGCCCAGTACACCCATGGGATCGCAGCGGTAACAATACCGGTGAGAACCTTCGCCAAGCAATGGCACAAAACCCATTCTTAAACGTGTTGTTCCAAGCGGGCTACTACGATGGCGCTACTAACTACTTCGATGCGAAGT
>NZ_LAHP01000130.1 GCF_000987765.1 Arsukibacterium sp. MJ3 | reverse complement strand
ATTGAGCCGTTTTATCAAAAATCCCGTGCTCTATTGGTCTAAGTAGCATGTATTCGAGCATGGAAAAGTTGGTAATTAATACATCTGGAGGAGACGACTGTACTTCCTGACGTAAAACTAGTTCGGTATCATGACTTATATCAACTTGCTCAATACTCTTCGCATTAGCGAGAGATTTTACAAAATCAGGAATATTAGCTTTTATAGGTACACGGTTTTGTTTTATTAATCTTTGGTGGTAACGTTGCTCTTCGGACGTAACTGCAGAAATGCAATAAAGGCTCTCCATTGAGCGAGAGAGATTCCTATTTTTTTTTCTATCAAATTCACCTGCATAGGGAGTTGCGCTTGTGTAATTCGCAAAAGTCAGTGGACGACCTAAAATTCCTGAGATTTGTTTTTGGGAAGGCTCAGAACCCAATATCTTCCTTAATCTAGTAGTTTGGTCTGTAACGAGAGCATTCATTGGATATAGAATCATACTCTTCATGATGCCGCTTGTATGCGATCTACGGGAGTTCTCAATCAATCCGCAAAGAGTAGGGTAAAGAAAGGTTTCAGTTTTGCCTGAC
>NZ_LAHP01000129.1 GCF_000987765.1 Arsukibacterium sp. MJ3 | reverse complement strand
ATGCAAACTGGCAAGATCCGCTCTGGTTGGCCACTGCAGTAGCCGGCATTTCCGTAACCGCCGCCATTTTATATTGGATTATGGAGCGCCGCGCTGAAGGCCGCTTTCAAATTGGCAATGCGCAAGCTGCGGAGAAAATCGATTTCCGCAGCCTGTACAAATTTAGTGCTTCATATTGGTACATCGTGGCACTTTGTGTGGTGTTCTACGCGGCAATTTTCCCATTCCGCACCTTTGCCATTGATTACTTTCAACAAGCGCATGGCATTACTCGCGAGGCAGCAGGCCTATTAAGTAGCTTATTGCCTGTAGCAGCAATTATTCTTACGCCGTTATTCGGGTTGTGGGTAGATAGAGTGGGCCGCCGCTCGTTATTTATGGCTGCGGGAACCTTGGTAATGGTGCCACTTTTCTTAGCTGTAACCTATTTGCCGGCCGGCCCCGATATCAATTTAGTAATTCCATTCATTGGCAGTGCGCCGGTGCCACTTACCCTATTCGTGGTGATATTTCTGCTCGGTGCGGTGTTCTCACTGATTCCAGCAGTAATGTGGCCATCAGTAGCCTATATCG
>NZ_LAHP01000128.1 GCF_000987765.1 Arsukibacterium sp. MJ3 | reverse complement strand
ACCCAAATGATGGAATCGATGATCGACAACTCCATGCCTACGCGTGCTGAAGTTATGGATGTGGCCAATGCCGTTCTTGATGGTACCGATGCGGTAATGTTAAGTGCAGAAACAGCAGCGGGAAAATATCCAGTAGAAACGGTGCAAGCGATGGCAGAAATTTGCCGTGGTGCAGAAGAGTATCCTGCATTACGATTAACCCGCCCTCAATCTGATGAGCCTGTTGATTCGGTATCCCAAGCAACTGCTTTAGCGGCAATGTATACGGCTAACCACCTTACCGGCGTATCCGCTATTATCGCGCTCACAGAATCTGGGAGTACGGCGAAGTTGATGTCACGTATTCATACAGATTTACCAATCTTCGCCCTTTCACGACATGCACAATCTTTGAATAAGGCCAATCTTTATCGCGGTGTTTATCCGATGTTCTTCGATTCTACGTTATCCGAACCGCAAAATGTTCTCCGTGATGCAGTAAGTATGATTGAAAAACGTGGCCATATTAAAAAAGGTGAAATGGTGATTATTACCCATGGTGATGTGATGGAAACCGTAGGTAAAACTAACACTAG
>NZ_LAHP01000127.1 GCF_000987765.1 Arsukibacterium sp. MJ3 | reverse complement strand
CCAGGGCAAGATCACGAACACTTTTTAACCAACTCACTCAACAGTTGACCCAAACGCCAGCTTATGATCAGATACTGCCTTTTGCAAAAGGGCAATTGTGTGAACCTAAACGTATTTTCTGAACACTTTTCCAGCATCGAAGACTCTCGCCAATCCGCCAAAGTCACTTATCCGCTGTTTGATGTACTTTTTCTCACGCTTTGTGCCGTTATTGCTGGCTGTCAGGGCTGGGAAGATATCGAGGATTTCGGCGAGAATCGGCTCCCTTGGCTACAAAAGCTTGGATTTTTTGCTTTAGGTTTACCGGTCCACGATACCATTGCACGAATTATCGCGCGGATAGAGCCGACTCAACTGCAACGCTGCTTTGCCGATTGGATGCAGGCGGTGACTGTGCTGACCGATGGCGAAGTGGTGGCAATTGATGGTAAAACACTCTGCAGCTCGTACAACCGAAAAAGTCGCCGCTCGGCTATTCACATGGTGAGTGCTTTTGCCACAGCCAATGGCGTGGTGATGGGACAAGTGAAGACTGAAGAAAAATCGAATGAAATCACAGCGATACCAGAGCTTCTTGA
>NZ_LAHP01000126.1 GCF_000987765.1 Arsukibacterium sp. MJ3 | reverse complement strand
CGTTGCCCCGACACTAAAGGGGATTAAGACAGGTTGGATAACCCCACACTCTCACCCCACTGGTTCAAACGTTGCCCCGACACTAAAGGGGATTAAGACGACTCGGCGATGCCGTTATTCAGGTCAACCCAGGTTCAAACGTTGCCCCGACACTAAAGGGGATTAAGACGATAACCCCACGCTATGGCCCCACTGGTTTGCCGTTCAAACGTTGCCCCGACACTAAAGGGGATTAAGACCTATCGGTAAGGCTTAGGTTAAGGAAAGCCCCGTTCAAACGTTGCCCCGACACTAAAGGGGATTAAGACCAGCCCACTTTGACTGGTGTAAGGAGTCTTGAGGGTTCAAACGTTGCCCCGACACTAAAGGGGATTAAGACACACGACCATTACTATCGGTCATGACCAGATTCGTTCAAACGTTGCCCCGACACTAAAGGGGATTAAGACACACAACGTGTCCAGCTGGGGACCGGATACAGGTTCAAACGTTGCCCCGACACTAAAGGGGATTAAGACAGGTTGGATAACCCCACACTCTCACCCCACTGGTTCAAACGTTGCCCCGACACTAAAGGGGA
>NZ_LAHP01000125.1 GCF_000987765.1 Arsukibacterium sp. MJ3 | reverse complement strand
AACACCTGCGCGCCAGCATGCTCATAGCCATACTCGGTGAGCAACATTCCTTGTATAATCGGCGCATGTTGGTGCTCTGGAATCGCTATAAATTGCCCGTATTCTGCAAGCTCTTCACTGAGCGCCAAGGATAACGCCAAAATACCCAACTGCGCGCTACCCGAACGCACAAAATGTGCCACTTGCGCTACATTCTCGGCATATACTAAACGCCCTTCAATTGCTGGCCAGCGCGGATGCTGCTGTAGCCATTCCAGAGCCCTTACACCATAAGGTGCATGTTGCGGATTGGCGATGGCAATTCGGCCTCGGCGTTGCTGCAATGTAATGCTTAACCATGTATCCAGATCGGCTACTCTATCTGCGCTGCTCGCCTGCCCGGCTTCAGCTAGGGCCTGCGCATTATCAACCAGCATCCAAGCCGCCAACAGCCCTTCTGCATAGGGATAAACCGAGCGGCTATTGCTAGCAGCAAGTTCTACATTACTTTTTACCTTGCTATTCACATTGGTATTCACATTGCTCGACGCGGCAATATCCGCAGCTAACAGGCGCTGGGGGTAATCAATATCGGCCGAGAAAT
>NZ_LAHP01000124.1 GCF_000987765.1 Arsukibacterium sp. MJ3 | reverse complement strand
CTTGTGGTTTACCGTCTTTATCTTTAATAAAGTGCATGGTCATCATGATCATCCGGGCAACCCAGAAGAAAATAATATCAAAACCGGTTACTAATACATCGGTAGGGTGAAAGGTTTTTAAATCGTCAGTGTCTTCCGGCCAGCCGAGGGTAGAAAATGTCCACAGTGCTGAGCTAAACCAGGTATCGAGCACATCATTGTCTTGTTGCAGTATTATGTCATTTGCCAGCTGATATTTGCTGCGCACTTCTTGCTCAGAGCGGCCAACATAAACTTTGCCATTGTTATCGTACCAGGCCGGTATGCGGTAGCCCCACCATAACTGGCGGGAAATACACCAGTCTTGAATGTCGCGCATCCAGCTGAAATACATGTTTTCATATTGTTTGGGCACAAATTCAATCTGGCCGGTTTCTACTGCGTCTACCGCCGTTTTAGCCAGTGGCGCAACCCGCACATACCATTGGTCGGTAAGCAGTGGCTCAAAGCAATTAACGCACCGAAGCCTCCACAGACTAAAATTAACCAGCCAATGGTTTCATCTTGCATTACCCGTACCGAGGTTTCACCCAGATTAAACAGT
>NZ_LAHP01000123.1 GCF_000987765.1 Arsukibacterium sp. MJ3 | reverse complement strand
TAACGGCCAATACGGCTAAGTGCCTGTACTTATTTAGATTGTTTAAGCTGCGATCTAAAGGATTTATAGCCGATCGGCATATCAGCCCACACTTTGGTAACTCAATGGCTGATGCGGTGTCAGTTTTTGGATATCAATACCCTGCAACAACCAGTGCCACTGCTGCTCGCTGATAGACAGTACTTTACCTGTCATCAAACGCGGCCAGCGGAATTTGTCTTTCTCCAGCCGTTTGTACCACAGGCAAAAACCGGTTTGGTCCCAGTACAATACTTTTAAGCGCGTGCGCTGTTGATTACAAAACACAAACAGCGAGCCGCTAAACGGCGATAGCTGCATGTCTTGTTCAACCAACAGCGACAAGCCATTGATGGATTTACGAAAGTCGACCGGCTGTTTATGCAGGTAAATTTTCGGTGGGTCGATAAACATCTTCATGGTTAAAGCGCTCGGAGCAACGCAGCTAACCACAAGGCATCCGTGCCAGGCGGTAAGTGCAGCTCGACATCGCGCTTTTTCAGCAGCATTGGCTGGCTAAGCAACATGCCTTGGGGCGTCAGTTCAACAAAACCGGCATCGTCTTCC
>NZ_LAHP01000122.1 GCF_000987765.1 Arsukibacterium sp. MJ3 | reverse complement strand
TGCTAAACAGAGGGCTAATAATACATAACCACCGGTCCAACCCATTAAGTACACACTGCCATCGTAGCCGAGTACTGAAATTAAGCCTGCCATAGAAATAAATGATGCTGCCGACATCCAATCAGCTGCGGTTGCCATACCATTGGCTACTGGTGGAACGCCACCACCCGCTACATAGAAATCGTTGGTGGAACCTGCTCGAGCCCAAATCGCAATACCAATATATAAAGCGAAGGTAGCGCCAACCACGATAAATGTGAGTGTTTTAATATCCATCGGGTTTACTCCTCCTCAACTTTATATTTTTTATCGAGCGCATTCATTTGCTTGATATAAATGAATATCAACACGATAAAGGTGTAAATTGCGCCTTGTTGTGCAAACCAAAAGCCCAATTTAAAGCCAAAGAAGGTGATGTTGTTTAAAACATCTACCAGTATGATACCGAACCCAAAAGATACGATGAACCAAACCGATAATAGCTTGAGCATTAACGAAAGGTTCTCTTTCCAATAGGCCTTGGCATGATCTTGCGATTCAAATGCCATGCGTGTGTCCTCCAGTTGTTGTTATCAGTGCCACCCTGT
>NZ_LAHP01000121.1 GCF_000987765.1 Arsukibacterium sp. MJ3 | reverse complement strand
TGATATCATGGCAAGCAATATCGAAGCAGGCAACATTGAGGCAACCGATCGTAACTTGGCAACTGCAGCACGGAGTTACAACTCTGCGCGTGAGTTCGCTAAATCAGCAGAAATGTATGGTAAAGCGGTAGAGTTTGCTGCTACTGATGCTGACCGTCGTGATTACTATCGTCGTCAAGGTGAAGCGCTGCTTCTGGCACAGAAGTATCGTGAAGCTGTAGCTCCGTTTCGGGCTGCTATTGATTTAGTAGAGCGTAATGATGATGCGGGACGTTTATATATGTCTTTAGCTGAAGCTTATTTCTATAGTAATCAGTACCGCCAAGCATACCAAGCGGCACAAAGCGCCACGCGTTTTGATGCTACGCGCCGTAATGCAGAAGGCTGGTCACGATTTATTAAAGATACAGCGGAACGCCGCGGTTCAAGCATTTAAAACACCGTTTTTCAAAAACATTAAGTGTTTTAGTAAACAAAGCCCTGCTCTTGAGCGGGGCTTTTTGTTGTGTGCTAAGAGGCGCTAGCTCGATGGGTTTTAATACAGCTATAAGGCCACTTAGGCGCCCTTATCGGGTAGCTAGTGATGGCG
>NZ_LAHP01000120.1 GCF_000987765.1 Arsukibacterium sp. MJ3 | reverse complement strand
CATTTTTAGCGCAATACGGTGAAGTAGCAACCTATCAACATACTTGGCTAGTAGCCGAGTAGCTGTGCTGGTAATTACTAGTAAACACATTGCCTAGCAAAGCTATTGCATGGGCAGCAGTTACGAGTACAAGGCAGGAACAATATAAGCACGAATAAGATAAGTAGATAAAAGGTGAGCAAATGAACAATGGTAAAAGTGTGAGTGCCGCGCTACAAAAAGCGGTGGGAATAGTGATTTTTGCCTTGAGCGCAGGAATGCTTTCCGCATGCAGCCCAGCAGTTAACGAGGAACCAGCGCGAATTGAACTGCGCGTGATGGAAACTACGGATCTACATGCCTACATGTTGGGCTTTGATTATTTTCGCCAACAGCCTACCGAAGCGCATGGTTTAGTTCACACTGCCGCACTTATTCATGCGGCGCGCGCGGAAAACCCAAATCATTATTTGGTGGATAATGGTGATTTAATTCAAGGCAGCGCCTTGGGCGATTGGGTTGCAGAGCAAGGGGTTGGTTATGTTAACGAGCGCAACCATCCGATTATGCGCGCCTTAAACTACTTACAGTATGATGTAGGTAATATGGGCAATCAC
>NZ_LAHP01000119.1 GCF_000987765.1 Arsukibacterium sp. MJ3 | reverse complement strand
ATTGGCGCGCAACGAGGTAAGACCTCAACCAATTCGTTAAATTTTTACTTTAAGTGTGTGGCCGGAAGGCTTACACTACACGCAAATTTATTAAAGACACCTTTATTTGAGGGTTAAACATGAGCACTATTGAAGAACGCGTTAAAAAAATTGTAATTGAACAGCTAGGTGTTAAAGAAGAAGAAGTAAAACCAGAAGCTTCTTTTGAAAACGATTTAGGTGCTGATTCATTAGATACGGTTGAATTAGTAATGGCTCTTGAAGAAGAGTTTGAAACTGAAATTCCTGACGAAGAAGCTGAAAAGATTCGTACCGTTCAGGCAGCTATCGATTACATCAATAAGCACTCTGCTTAATTGATACATCGGTTCTAGCGAAAAAGGCGAAATGTGCAAACATTTCGCCTTTTTTGTATTAGTGTTTTCGCGCACTTTGTATTTTCCTGTATAGTTTGTAGTTCATATTACTCTCGCCTAGTGCCAGCAAAGAAAGAATGGTTGGTGCTGCAAAATAAAGGCCTTGGTAGGAGCGTTAAACTCTTTGACACAACAACCCCACACTGTGCTTATTAATGGTAAAACAAACGGTTGCATTGCCGCTACGG
>NZ_LAHP01000118.1 GCF_000987765.1 Arsukibacterium sp. MJ3 | reverse complement strand
GATGACCAAGCGGGGTTAGTTCTGTACCCACACTTTCAACGTGAGGTGATACCGGGGTGGTTTGATAAGAATACCAAGCGCCGCACCACAGGCAAGAATTGGCGCAACGCAGTAGTGATTATGCCAACACAGGCGTTCGTTGATGCTTTACCGTATGGCAAAATTCCAGATCGGCATGATTTTGCGAATTTAGATGTAGCGGCTCGGCAAAAATTTTGGCAGCAGGCCACTGATGCTGGCTATCGTTTAGCCGAAGAAGTGGCTAAAAGCATAGCTACAGGTAGCATTCAGCAGCACGTAAAGGAATGGGAATAACCGCTACCCCTAGTGAAGATGAATGTAGCTTACTGTTAATTAAAAGAAAACATGGGTGAGCAAACTTTACTTTCAGTCAACATCAACTACTCTGATGGGGTAGTTGGAAAAGTGTGTGTTAAACAAAGCAACAAACAGAACAACAAACAAAGTAAAAATGAGTTAGAAAGGATTGCAGAACAACATCTCATAGGAGACGTGTTTATGAATAAATTTGTATCACTTGCTATTTTAGTTGCGGGTTTGATTATTTTATATTTTGGTTGGCAAGAGCGTGAATCGGCCGCAGG
>NZ_LAHP01000117.1 GCF_000987765.1 Arsukibacterium sp. MJ3 | reverse complement strand
AGAAGAACTCGAAAGGTGGCATCCTGTATGAAGATTTAAACTTAGCTGCGCGGGTGCTGCGTGATTTTGTAGGCGTAGAAATTGAACGCATTCGGGTGGATTCCCGGCTTAGCTTTCAACAACTGCACACTTTTGTAGAAGAATTTGTACCGCAGTTGGCGGATCGCTTGGAATATTATGAAGGTGAGCGGCCAATTTTCGATTTATTTGATGTTGAAAACGAAATTCAACGGGCGCTTGATCGCCGAGTGCAGTTGAAATCAGGTGGCACCTTGGTAATTGATCAAACCGAGGCCATGACCACCATAGATATCAATACCGGTGCCTTTGTTGGCCATCGCAATCTAGAAGAAACCATTTTCAATACCAACACGGAAGCTACCCAAGCCATTGCGCGGCAATTACGGTTACGGAACCTTGGTGGCATTATTATTGTCGATTTTATAGATATGCAAAATGATGATCACAAACGCCGGGTGTTGCATAGCTTGGAATTGGCGCTTGCCAAAGACCGTGCGAAAACCAGTATTTCTGGGTTTACTTCGTTGGGTTTGGTAGAGCTAACGCGCAAGCGCACACGAGAAAGTTTAGAGCATGTGTTAAGTTCTGAGTGCCC
>NZ_LAHP01000116.1 GCF_000987765.1 Arsukibacterium sp. MJ3 | reverse complement strand
TGCGGTACCACCGCCACGGCGATGAAGCTCATATAGCACCTGCGTTAGCATTCTTGTACCAGTTGCTGCAAATGGGTGTCCGTAGGCAATTGAACTGCCCATTACGTTAAACTTCGCTTCGTCTATTTCACCAATTGCACTGCTACGATTCAGTTTTTCTGCGGCAAATTTCTTCGATGCAAACATTTTCATATTCGCCAAAGTTTGCGCGGCAAATGCTTCATGCATATCAATTAGGTCGAGATCATTGAGGGTCATTCCCGCTCTATCAAGCGCTATCGGCGTCGCATAGGAGGGCCCCATCAACATATCTTCATACACATCAATCGCCGAAAACGCATAACTGCGAATATAACCAAGCGGGGTATAACCGAGCTCCTTAGCGCGGCTTTCGGTCATCATCAGTATCGCTGAGGCACCATCGGTAAGGGGAGTTGAGTTCGCCGCAGTAACCGTACCGTGTTTTTTGTCGAATGCTGGGCGTAACTTTGCATAGCCAGCCAAATCAGAGTTGCCACGAATATTATTATCGCGCTGAAAATATTCTTTATAAGGTGCGCAGTGCGCCACCATTACTTCATCAGCAAGTTTGCCCGCCTCCCATGCTTCATGAGCTA
>NZ_LAHP01000115.1 GCF_000987765.1 Arsukibacterium sp. MJ3 | reverse complement strand
GATAAACAGCTTATCACCGGCTTCGTGATGTTGCCGCATAGAGCGTTTTTGCACGGCGCACCAGCGCCGATAATGCTCGCAGTACTGCGTGTAGCCAAGTGCTTTACTGCCATGCTCTGCTTGGTACTCCTGCCATAACAGCAGTTTGGTTACGCCTTTCCTGCGCAGCTCAATATGCATCTGTGGCCACTGGGGTAACACACGTTGCGTACTGTAATCACGACTAGGGAATAACTGTTTGTCGAGGTTATCAAGCAGATAATCGGCTGCAAGCGGCCAACTCAGACCTAAATTGTTGAAGCGGATAACCACATCACTGATGGTCGCTCGGCCAATATTCAGTGCTTGAAAGATTTGCCGATCGCTTAACTTAGCCTCAAATTTAAGGCGGAATATATCCAGATAAGTGTGCATATTTGTCCTTACCATTTTCTTTTTACGTGTCATAACTACTCCGACAAACAGTTAAAAAACTGTTATGCCAAAGTTCGTAAAACGAAGGAAGAACAAACTGGCCGGATGATACCGAAACAGGTGGCCGGATGATGCCGAAATCAGTGGCCGGATGATACCGAAATGGGCGGCCGACTCATGCCGAAATCGCTGGCCGGATCATCCCG
>NZ_LAHP01000114.1 GCF_000987765.1 Arsukibacterium sp. MJ3 | reverse complement strand
GAGAAAGCCACTCAGGCGGCCGAATACTTAATGATTTCGTTTAATATGTTGCAAGATCATCAGCAGCGCTTAGTTAGCCACGGCGAAGCCGCATTAACTGCCGCAAGTGCGAAGAAAATTAGCAAAGGCTTTAGCCAAGCGCAGGCAACAAGCGAACTGAACGAATTTAATGCCAACGAACAGTTATTTGCTTGGCTATTAAAAGCGCAAAAGCCATTATAGCAGATGGTAGTGCGCGAATCATGCGCGTAAGTTCGCGAAAATAGCTGGAAAAGAGCCCGAAATGGGCTCTTCTGCAAGTAAAATAGAGGGTAAACCCCTATATCTAATCAACAAATCTCTTGCCATTATCTCGCCATCAAGGTTTACATTCTATTTACATTTTTACTTAGGTGACAGTACTCGTTTGTTTGAGTTTTTTTACTTAAGAATAGCTCCACACCACTTTTGGTTAAGTATTTTGGTTACATAGAGGAACAGGACAATGTTGAAAAAACTCGTAAGCTTCACTTTTGCTGCTGCGTTGCTCATTCAGCCATTAGCAATGCAACAAGCCCATGCCACTGAAATCAAGTTTACTGAAAATCGAATTTCGGCTGACGTTGTGCTGGATAACGGCATGG
>NZ_LAHP01000113.1 GCF_000987765.1 Arsukibacterium sp. MJ3 | reverse complement strand
TGGCAATGAAAGGCTAAAATATTCAGGGAAGGTAACCCGTATCCGCATATCACCTTCTGGATTATGCCGAAAGGAGCGTAAATTACGGCCACGTAATGCCACACCAACTTGTTCGGCAACCATGCTTGGATTTAAGCCAAACCGTTCCGCTTGTTCGCGATCAATGCGAATTTGTAGCTCATTCTTAGCGTTGCCGGTAGCGGTTTGCACGTCGGTAAGGCCTTCAATGCGGCCCAGCATGGGAATGATTTCTTCGGCAAGTTGCTCTAACTCTTGGGTAGAACGACCCTGCAATGTAACTTGTACACCGCGATTATCGCCCCCGCGGAAACCAAACACCGGCTTGCTGCGAGGCAGTGGCGGCATATTTTCGCGAATGCGGCGCTGTATTTCCGTTACTGAAAGCTCACGGTTAGGGTTTAATAATAACGTGGAAACGGCAAACCCTGGGGTGTAGTAACTATACACATCTTCGATTTCAAACAGATCTTTGTTGGCATATAGGTAGCTTTCCATGGCGGTTACATCGCGCTCTACTTCAGAAAGCTTGTATTGCCCAGTGATGTGATAGTTCATGAAAATTCGATCATTAAAGGCCATGTCGGTTTGATTACCACCCACATTTTT
>NZ_LAHP01000112.1 GCF_000987765.1 Arsukibacterium sp. MJ3 | reverse complement strand
TTTTCCCAAATACTTTAAGATTTGCTCAGGCGTAGAGCGCGAACTTTGAATATCGCCGTTGAAGGTGCCACACGGGGAAGGATTTAATGCGCACACCAGCTGAAAACGTGCGGGAAACGTAACCTGCTGGCGCGCTCGGCTAATACTCACGCGCCCAGATTCTAGCGGCTCACGCAGTGAATCAAGCACATGGCGAGGTGTTTCTGTTAATTCATCCATGAACAAAATTCCACGGTGCGCCAAGGTGATTTCTCCAGGCCGCGGAATACTACCACCACCCACAAGTGCTGCCGCCGAACAAGAGTGATGCGGAGCCCTAAAAGGCCGTTGGCGCCAATGTTCCGGTTGAAACTTAGTACCCGTAAGCGAGCTAATCGCCGCTACTTCTAGTGCCTCCGGCTCCGGTAGCGGCGGCATTAAGCCAATTAAACGCTGCGCCAACATGGTTTTACCTGTACCCGGCGGACCTACGAACAGGACATGATGCCCTCCGGCTGCTGCCAGTAGTAGTGCGCGTTTAGCTTGCTCTTGGCCATGCACATCAGCGATATCTGCAACACCTTGCGGCTGCGGTGGCAGTAGTTGTGGTTCTATGAAAGGTAATATGCTGATTTTCTCGATATGCCGCA
>NZ_LAHP01000111.1 GCF_000987765.1 Arsukibacterium sp. MJ3 | reverse complement strand
GTGCTCGCGTGAGCGGTGGCCCACAGCAAGCTCAAACACAGTAAACTGGCCAATAAGGCTCTCAAGAAAGCACAACGCCAATGGCAAACAGCAAGCCAGTAACGCAAATACGAAGCTCTATACGCATGCTTAGCTTGCTGCATTATCGTTATCCCATTGCTCTGCTGCTTGGGCATCACTGCCCTTCGCAGCTACCCACTGTGCTCCATCTTCACGATGCTCTTTCTTCCAAAATGGGGCTCGCGTTTTTAAGTAATCCATGATGAATTCAGCCGCTGCAAATGCGGCTTTTCGATGCGCACTGGCAACGCCTACAAATACAATTTGTTCATTCAAGGTAAGGAAGCCCACTCGATGAATTACCGCAATCCTAGACAAAGGCCAGCGCTGTTGGGCTTGCCGCACGATATCCGTGAGTGCCCGCTCGGTCATGCCGGGATAATGCTCCAAGTTCATGCCCACCAATCCGCCTTCTGCAAGCTCACGCACGAGGCCTGTAAAAGTAACTACAGCACCATTTTCACCACATGCCGAAACACCATTACTCGCCACCTCAGAGCCACGTAGCCATTGATATTCGCGGGCCACATCGAAATCTGCTGTTTGCACTGCAATCCGTACATTTGCAGCCATGCTAGCCTCCGGTTA
>NZ_LAHP01000110.1 GCF_000987765.1 Arsukibacterium sp. MJ3 | reverse complement strand
AAGCCGCTGTATCGTGCGTTAAATGGCACTGATTGGATTGAAACCTGCTCAATTGCATCAATAGATACCGGTGAACGGTTGGTTGGATAACCACCAGAGTTCAAACCGAAATCATCGTTCTGGCCAATGCCATCTACAGTGATACTGTTATAACGTGGGTTATTACCACCAACAGTTAACGAACGGCTATCATCGCCTAAATCGGTTGCTAATGGGTTTTGACGCACAACATCTTTCAAATCACGATCGAAAGTTGGCATGTTGCGAATTTCATTTTCACCCCAAGTGCTCGAAGAGCCAGCTTGCAATGAAGTAGTATTGATTGTGCGACCAGTTACGGTAATCCGTTCGATATTGTCGCGACGCTCATCGAGCTGCGCGTTCAAACGGTAAGCATCACCTAACTGCAAGAAGATATCTTCTAAAGTTTTGCCTTCGTAAACATCTGAATCGATGATAACAATGTACGGACCACCAACGCGCAAACCAGTTGCGGTGAATACACCGGCTGAGTTGGTTGTTGCTGTTGAAATAGTACCGGATGGAACGTGCTGGATGATAACGCGAGTGTTGGCCACTACTTCGCCTTGTGGACCAACAATCTGGCCGCGCATTGCAGATGAAGTATCTGCGATTGCGATTCCAGACATA
>NZ_LAHP01000108.1 GCF_000987765.1 Arsukibacterium sp. MJ3 | reverse complement strand
TGCCCCGACCACGCTGCAGGAGCAGGCGTGGAACAGCTTTAGCTGGCCCCGAAGGGGTGAGCCGCAGGACGCGGTGAATACACTAAAGGGGATTAAGACCTATCCACTTTACCGCGTCATGGTTTGTGATAACCAGTTCAAACGTTGCCCCGACCACGCTGCAGGAGCAAGCGTGGAACAGCTTTAGCTGGTCCCGAAGGGGTGAGCCGCAGGACGCGGTGAATACACTAAAGGGGATTAAGACGAGCTTGAAAGACTTGCCATTGCTGTCCACAAGAGTTCAAACGTTGCCCCGACCACGCTGCAGGAACAGGCGTGGAACAGCTTTAGCTGGCCCCGAAGGGGTGAGCCGCAGGACGCGGTGAATACACTAAAGGGGATTAAGACTCTTCGTCGAAGGTTTCAAACCCTTCGACGTGTTCAAACGTTGCCCCAACAGCCACCGCGTTCAGAGTGAAGTAGTGGGGTAAAAGCAGAAGATAAACGAAGATCAGATCATGCTGGCTGGACAAAGCGAAATACGCAAATGTCCGCCATAGGTCGATTTTTGCTTTTTTTAGACAGCAAATCCGACATTGCAGACCTAATTATGAGTTTTGGATAACATCGAATTTTTTTATTCTTATACAGTTACATTGATAGCAACGTCATACCAACAGACTT
>NZ_LAHP01000109.1 GCF_000987765.1 Arsukibacterium sp. MJ3 | reverse complement strand
ACAGGCTTCAATATAGGTGTAGTTGGATGCACCCATTGTGGCGACGAAGATAGCAGCGGGCTTTATCTCGCCGGTTTGTGGGTTAACAATGGGCACAGTAGGGCCGCAGAAGTCGATAAACAGCTTATCACCGGCTTCGTGGTGTTGCCGCATAGAGCGCTTTTGCACGGCGCACCAGCGCCGATAATGCTCGCAGTACTGGGTGTAGCCAAGGGCTTTGCTGCCATGCTCTGCTTGATACTCCTGCCATAACAGCAATTTGGTTACGCCTTTCCTGCGCAGCTCAATATGCATCTGTGGCCACTGGGGTAACACACGTTGCGTACTGTAATCACGACCAGGAAATAACTGTTTGTCGAGGTTATCAAGCGGATGATCCGCTGCAAGCGGCCAACTCAGACCTAAATTTTTGAAGCGGATAACCACATCACTGATGGTCGCCCGGCCAATATTCAGTGCTTGAGAGATTTGCCGATCGCTTAACTTGGCCTCAAATTTAAGGCGGAATATATCCAGATAAGTGTGCATATCTGTCCTTACCATTTTCTTCTTACGTGTCATGACTACTCCAACAAACAGTTAAAAAACTGTTATGCCAAAGTTCGTAAAACGAAGGAAGAACAAACTGGCCGGACGATACCGAAACAGGTGGCCGGATGATGC
>NZ_LAHP01000107.1 GCF_000987765.1 Arsukibacterium sp. MJ3 | reverse complement strand
GGGTACTTAGATGTTTCAGTTCCCCTCGTTCGCCTCCTTAACCTATGTATTCAGTTAAGGATAGTGTGTTACCACACTGGGTTTCCCCATTCGGAAATCCATGACTCATGCGCTTTTTACTAGCTCATCATGGCTTATCGCAAGTTAATACGTCCTTCATCGCCTCCAACTGCCTAGGCATCCACCGTGTACGCTTAATCACTTAACCATACAACACCCAAAGAGTGTCGTACGTCTTACATGACATGAACGATACGCCACCAAAAGTGTTTCTGGTGAGTTATACCTGGCTTGTTCAAACTTCGTTTTGTTTCTTTATCAGCTTGTCCAAATTATTAAAGAGCAACTCACATAATGTGATTGATAAATAGTTTCATTAAAAAACCACTTAGCAATGCGCATCATATGCAGGAACAAAGAAAAGGAAATCTATTTTGCTTTAGGCAGAAGTGAGCCAGCAAGATATTTCATTCAAATCAAAGCGTATTTTGCTTTAGGCAAGGTGTTCTTACCCAAATTCGCTTTAATCAAGGCGGCTAGGAGGAAGCATACATCAGTATGCGACGACGACGCCAACGCCGAGTAAAGGGAAATGGTGGAGCCAAGCGGGATCGAACCGCTGACCTCCTGCGTGCAAGGCAGGCGCTCTCCCAGCTGAGCTATGGCCCC
>NZ_LAHP01000106.1 GCF_000987765.1 Arsukibacterium sp. MJ3 | reverse complement strand
GGTGATGTTCCGGATGTAGCGCAAGAAGCTTTTATTAAAGCGTATCGAGCATTACCGAACTTTCGTGGTGAAAGTGCGTTCTATACATGGCTATATAGAATTGCTGTAAATACAGCAAAAAATTATTTGGTGGCGAAAGGGCGTAAGCCCCCAGCCTCTGATGTAGATGTAGAAGATGCTGAGTTTTTAGATGCAGGACATGGTTTGCGTGATATCGCCTCTCCGGAGCGTATGTTGTTATCCGACGAACTGAAGCGAACTGTGATGGACACCATTGCCGCATTACCAGACGATTTGAAACAAGCAATTACATTGCGTGAATTAGATGGTTTGGGTTATGAGGAAATAGCAATCACAATGGATTGTCCAATAGGTACGGTAAGATCAAGGATATTTCGGGCACGGGAAGCAATAGATAAAGCAATACAACCTTTGCTCGATGACAATTAAGGCAACTGAGGATACATGCGAATGACGATACACCAGAGAGAAAAACTATCAGCACTGCTCGATGGCCATATTGAAGGCAACGAGATAGTGATGGAGCTGGTGGACAATGCAACTGAGCGCGAACGTTGGTTTCGTTATCAGCTAGTAGGTGCAGTAATACGCGGCGAAACAACCACGCAGCAGCCATTTGATATTTCTGCGCAAGTTGCTGCACAGGTAGC
>NZ_LAHP01000105.1 GCF_000987765.1 Arsukibacterium sp. MJ3 | reverse complement strand
ACCTTGAAATACCGACCTGACTATCCGAAAAAGGCGTTTGCTAACCTGGCAGAGGCCCGTCAATGGGTGCAGCGATTTGTGCAGTGGTACAACAATGACCATCAACACAGTGCGATAGGCTTTGTCACGCCGTCACAGCGCCATGCTGGTCAAGACTCAGCCGTTCTGAAGCAACGGGAAGAAGTGTATGCACGTGCTAAAACGGCCAATCCAAGACGTTGGAGCGGTGATACACGAAACTGGGAGCGGGTTGCTATTGTTCAACTGAATCCGGATAAAAACGAAGAGATTGGTCACGTAAAAGTGGCAAAAGAAGAGCAGCTAAAAGCAGCTTAATTAAACATAACTCAGGCGACAACTAGCTTGACAGCCGCCGTTAGTGTCGGGGCAACGTTTGAACCTATCCTTAACGCTCAGAACCACGTCGAGTACGGTCTTAATCCCCTTTAGTGTCGGGGCAACGTTTGAACAGAGACGCACGACTTGCATAGCGTGCAAGAGCTGTCTTAATCCCCTTTAGTGTCGGGGCAACGTTTGAACTTAAGGAGTCCGTCATGGGCTTAAAGAAAGTTGGTCTTAATCCCCTTTAGTGTCGGGGCAACGTTTGAACCCCAAGTGGGAGTGCAGTAAACTTTGGTCAGATGTCTTAATCCCCTTTAGTGTCGGGGCAAC
>NZ_LAHP01000104.1 GCF_000987765.1 Arsukibacterium sp. MJ3 | reverse complement strand
GTATGAGCAACTCTTGAGTGCCGATGGTGCACGATTAGCATTGCGCTTTTTACCTGCAGATTTACATCGGGTATTTACGATTGGTGAACTGCGTGAACTAGCGCTGAATGAGCAAGCAGTGCTACTCGGTTACCAGCAAGAAGGAGGCGAAACTGTGCTGAATCCAAATCTGAATGCGCAGGTGAAAGTAAATGAGGGAACTCAACTTATTGTTTTGCAAGGGCCAATACACGAATGAGTAAAATTCGTTTTGCAGGATATAATAGCGCTGCTTGAAGCTGAAAATATTGATGTTGCTGCTGGTTGGATGACCTCCGATACCTTCGATGTAATGGCGAAAACCGATGGCATGCTTACCTCGGCAAGTGAGGTTACGAATCTATTGCTGCAAGTTCCCGGCGTACAAGAGCTAATGTGTGATCTCGCGCGCAGCGGCTTTTTAGCCATGGTAATGGTGTTCCTATTTCTTGGTTCGCTGCGCAAAAGCTTTGTGGTAGGGATTTCTATTCCGGTGGCCATTATGGCTACCTTTGCGTTAATGGGCGCCAGTGGCTTCACCCTGAATGTGATCAGCTTGGGTGGCTTGGCATTAGGCGTAAGTGTGCGGATGGTATTGCCAAGCGGTACGCCGCCTTTTGAAACCGATGCTGCAGCGCGCGAAATTGAAACCATTAT
>NZ_LAHP01000103.1 GCF_000987765.1 Arsukibacterium sp. MJ3 | reverse complement strand
ATTTAATGGCGTTAACGCCAATCAAATTGTAAACGACTCACTGATTAGCTGGGGTCGCGCTGGCGGTGATCATACTGATGCTACGCAAAATGCGCTTAACTCACGCAGTGGTTTGGAAATTAGCAATTCACCGGCAATGGGTAACATTTTCACTAACGATTTGATGCCATCGCCAACTAACACCATTACCCATTTTAACAACACTATTTCTAATACTTTTAGCTCGCTGACTAGTGCCAGTGTATTTACCACGCTGAATTTAACACCGGTTAATCCTGTTGGTCCGTCAGTGATGTTTGAAACTAATTTCTTTATAGATTTTATTGAAACGCCTAATCGGACTCCGTGTGATTTTATAAGTGCTACGGTGTGCGATGACATTTTCATTATTCGGTTTGGTGCGTTAAACAGTGAGTTTGTCTACGACGGTGTTACCTATTTTCTCAGTATTGTTGAGTTAACTGGTAATTTAACGCCATTAGCTAACGCTACTTGCGCCAAAGCAGGCGTAGCCAATGGTTGTTTAGGCTTTACTACGCGAGAAAAAGCGTTTACGCCGGCGGAGTTTGGTTTTATTATTACCACTCGGCCAGTAAATGTACCTGAGCCAGCAATGTTAGGTATGTTCGGTTTAGGCTTATTAGGCTTAAGAGCGTTTGGTCGTCGCCGTTTAACTAAA
>NZ_LAHP01000102.1 GCF_000987765.1 Arsukibacterium sp. MJ3 | reverse complement strand
ATTTAATGGCGTTAACGCCAATCAAATTGTAAACGACTCACTGATTAGCTGGGGTCGCGCTGGCGGTGATCATACTGATGCTACGCAAAATGCGCTTAATTCACGCAGTGGTTTACAAATTACTGATTCACCGGCAATGGGTACCGTTTTCACTAACAATATGACACCAGCGCCAACTAACACCATTACCCATTTTAACAACACTATTTCTAATACTTTTAGCTCGCTGACCAGTGCCAGTGTATTTACCACGCTGAATTTAACGCCGGTTAATCCTGTTGGTCCGGCAGCGCCGCAGTTTAGCACTAATTTCTCTGTAGATTTTATTGAAACGCCTAACCGGACACCGTGTAACTTCCCAAGTGCTACGGTGTGCGATGACATTTTCATTATTCAGTTTGGTGCGTTAAACACTGAGTTTGTTTACGACGATGTTACCTATTTTCTCAGTATTGTTGAGTTATCTGGTAATTTAACGCCATTAGCTAACGCTACTTGCGCCAGAGCAGGCGTGGCCAATGGTTGTTTAGGCTTTACTACGCCAGAAAAAGCGTTTACGCCGGCGCAGTTTGGTTTTCTTATCACCACTCGGCCAGTAAATGTACCTGAGCCAGCAATGTTAGGTATGTTCGGTTTAGGCTTATTAGGCTTAAGAGCGTTTGGTCGTCGCCGTTTAACTAAA
>NZ_LAHP01000100.1 GCF_000987765.1 Arsukibacterium sp. MJ3 | reverse complement strand
CCTTTGCTGTGCTGAAAACATGATAGATGGCACCGCTTATAAGAATGGCGATATCATTACTTACAAAAATGGCGTTACAGTGGAAATTGTAAACACGGATGCTGAAGGCCGAATTGTACTAGCAGATGGCTTATTACGTGCTGGCGAATTGGGTGCGAAACGCATTATTGATGCGGCCACGCTAACGGGCGCAGCGCAGGTTGCGGTAGGTACAGAATATAATGCGTTATTCAGTGTAGACGAAGAGTTCGCCGAGTTCGCATTGCAAGCAGCGCAAGCGGAAGCCGAACCATTATGGCGTTTACCACTTACCCCATGGCATCAAGATAACTGCCCTTCAGCGTTTGCCGATACGGCGAACAGTAAGCCAGTAAAAGGCGGAGGTGCGGGCGGTGCTAGCAATGCAGCCGGTTTCTTATTACGATTTGCTCCTGAACAAGGCAAAGGTTGGTTACATTTCGATTTGGCCGGCGCTTACCATGGTACTGCCAATGGCTTGTGGGCAGCAGGCGCCACTGGTTTGGGTATTCGCAATATCGCGCGAATCTTAAACACATATAATGAAGCGTAAATGAACTTCGAATAGGGGCTCTTTAGAGCCCCTTGTTGTAAGCACAACGATAGGTGCATATGAGCACATCTACATTGCCGGTTACGGCGATTATTCCCGAATTATTGCCAGCTCTGGCAACCCACGTATGT
>NZ_LAHP01000101.1 GCF_000987765.1 Arsukibacterium sp. MJ3 | reverse complement strand
GTAGGCCTTTACCCTACCAACTAGCTAATCTTGCTTGGGCTCATCTGATGGCGTGAGGCCCGAAGGTCCCCCACTTTGCTCCCCCCTATTACAGAAAGAGGTTATGCGGTATTAGCCACCGTTTCCAGTGGTTGTCCCCCTCCATCAGGCAGATTCCCAAGTTGTACTCACCCGTCCGCCGCTCGTCATCATCTAGCAAGCTAGATATGTTACCGCTCGACTTGCATGTGTTAAGCCTGCCGCCAGCGTTCAATCTGAGCCATGATCAAACTCTTCAATTAAAAGTGCTTGATGCAAAGTGCTTCACTTCGCTAACTCTAAGGAATAAATTCCCAAGAACTAACAAACAAAGCCGCTCAACTTTATGAATTTCTGGTTACTTATATATAAGCAACTTGTCACTCGAAAGCTGAACCTTGTTACAGAAGTAAACTTCTGCAACTGCCACCGAAGTGGCTTTGGTTGATGCTTTTCTTGCGCAAGTGCCCACACAGATTACTTGGCTTGATATATTGTTAAAGAACGTTGCTCGGCTCAGTGGAGCTCGTAGCAGGGAAGCGAATTTTACGCGACCCAGTGAGGAAGTCAAGACCTTGATTTCATATTTTCGAATCAAATTTCGCAACGTCGTTTACCCGAAGGTATTTCTTGCTGCGCTTGTCTTTCTCGTGGCTGACACCTCGGTGACAACGGAGGCGAATT
>NZ_LAHP01000099.1 GCF_000987765.1 Arsukibacterium sp. MJ3 | reverse complement strand
TAGCATCAGTATGATCACCGCCAGCGCGACCCCAGCTAATCAGTGAGTCGTTTACAATTTGATTGGCGTTAACGCCATTAAATGTAGCGCCAAGCCACTGAGTAGTCACAATATTAGACCACTCTATAACTGCTGCTTGGGTAAATGGCGCGACCAATAATGCGGCACCCGCCACCATCCCCTTGGTAAATTTGTTCATGATAATCTCCTTGATGGAACAAAAGGGCGAATTACCACTAGTATTCGCGTTCTACTAGGTAAAGCATTATTTAGGCCAACTTTTACACCCCTGTTTTTGTTAATATTTAACATTTATGAATATATTATGTGTAAATCTTTATGACAATAACAACTACTTTTAACAGGTACAGACAAGTGGTGTCATAACCCTTCTGACAATTTTCTGGTAGAAAAATATTTTTTTGATATTATTGCGCCGTAGTTTATAGCTAGCACAAATCATAACTAATTTAGCGAGTGCCGTTGCGCTGTAATTTCTGCTGCAACGGTTTACCAACCCCGTTCCGGCCTGCCGGAGATTTACGTGAGAATAGAGTATGTCTGCAGAGACCTTGATGGATAATCTAGCCGAACCTGTTGCTGGCTTATTGTTAATTGGCAGCCCAAAAGCAGCACTGTTTAATCTGGGTGAAACCTCGGTACGGGTAATGCAAGATGAAACCATTGGCTGGTTAATTTTAGTCTGT
>NZ_LAHP01000098.1 GCF_000987765.1 Arsukibacterium sp. MJ3 | reverse complement strand
GAGCTGCCTACCGCCGATACGCCAGACAAACTGGCGAAGCTGCTGCCATTCTGAGCTAAACAGCAATCATGCCGAAGGTGTGGTTGCTGTTACGCATACGTTTTTCCTCAATTTTGCCGCCAAAACCCCCAAATGATATGTCTAAAAAGTCCACTTCAATATCACTCTCAGCATATCAGGCATACCTCTCCAAACCGGCAAAATCTGAATCAGTATTAGAGATATAATCAACTATCAATCAAATTTAGTAATAAATGTAAAACAGGTTTATATTTATTACCTATTCAAAAATGGTCAGAGTGTTCAGATTCATCTGAAGACTATTAAGCGACAATTACGGTGGCCGGTCTAGGTTGCGTATTTCGGTTTGTCCGGCCACCTGTTCCGGTTTCATCCGGCCAGGCGTTTCGGTGTGATCCGGCCAGCATGAACTGACCTTCGTTTATGCTCTCTTTTTACCCGACTTCTTCATCCTGAACCAGTGTTTTTTTACGTTGTGACTCACCTGTTAATTCCAGTCGGTGGGCGTTGTGGATCAGTCGGTCTAACAGCGCATCTGCAACGGTCGGGTTATCCATCAGGCTGTACCATTCCGATACCGGTAATTGACTTACGATAATCGTGCTGCGTTGCTCGTAGCGATCTTCAATCACATCCAGTAAATCGCTGACTTGCTTACCTTTAAATCCCTCAAGGCCCCAATCATCTAAG
>NZ_LAHP01000097.1 GCF_000987765.1 Arsukibacterium sp. MJ3 | reverse complement strand
TACCGTTTAATCCCATGAGCTTAGCTTCCAAGTAAGAAGCGTAATTTTCTAACTGGGATATGCTCAAATCACCCGTTACTGCCACAGCTGTAACATGGTCGCTGCGATGTTTTTGCCGAATAATCGGGCGTTCCGTTCTTTCTGGTAATCCGGTTATCGCATTCACTTCTGTTTGTAGCTCATTAATGAAACGGAGCGCGTTCCCTTTAGCCTCCATTTTTGCGATCGCCGTAGCGATATTATCTTGAGCAACGCAACGAAATTCATCGAGATGCTCTACGCTTTTTACGGCGTCATACATTCGTTTACACAGCGCGTCTTCAACATCAACAGCACTGGCGCCACGATAAATAATATCAATAGAAACTTCTGTTGGCCGATAGTCTGGAAAGGTTTCACGCTGCAGGTGAGGAGCGGCGAACAAGCCCGCAGCCATAATAATAAGGAATAATAAATTTGCGGCAGTTGGATGCCCAGCGAACCAGCGGATCATAACGAGCTACCTTTAGCAGTGTTCAATAGTTCATTTTGCAACTCTTGGTAATGCCCAGCGATTACCCGCATCCCTGCTATGGCATAAGCCAGATCATCGAGGATCACGCGATCACCTTCACTAATTCCAGCGCTTATCGCCGCAATGCCCCGTTGTTGAAACTCAACAACTACTTGTTGTCGATATAAGCGATCGTCTTCACCAATGAGATAAACCTCTC
>NZ_LAHP01000096.1 GCF_000987765.1 Arsukibacterium sp. MJ3 | reverse complement strand
ACCAAGCTTCGAAGCAAGCCGCAAGCGGCAACGAAAACAGCCCTGAGCGGCCAGGAAACAGCCCTGAGCCGCTAGAAAACAGCCGCGAGCCAATGATTAAAATTCGTAACCTTACCAAGAGCTACCAAACGGGGCCGATTAACACCCAGGTATTGCACGGTATCAATATTGATATCAATGCCGGTGAATTTGTGGCCATCGTGGGTAGCTCGGGTTCAGGTAAATCCACCCTCATGAATATTCTTGGGTGCTTGGATAAGCCCACCACTGGTGAATATCATTTCCAAGGCCAAGCGGTTGCGGATATGAACGTAGATCAGCTGGCGAGCCTGCGGCGTAGTGCGTTTGGTTTCGTATTCCAGCAATACAATTTGCTGGGTGGGGCCACCGCGCTAGCCAATGCAGAGCTACCGGCCGGTTATACCTCTATGGGCTCGGAGCAGCGCCATGAACGTGCTGAGCAATTACTTACCCGGTTAGGCCTTGAAGATCGCATGCACCATAAGCCTTCAGAGCTTTCTGGCGGCCAACAGCAGCGGGTTTCTATAGCGCGTGCGCTGATGAACGGTGGCGAAATCATTCTTGCCGATGAGCCAACTGGTGCACTCGATAGCCAAAGCGGTAAAGAAGTAATGGCGCTGCTCAAAGATTTATCAGCGCAGGGCCATACCATTATCTTAATCACCCACGATCATGAAGTGGCAGCCCATGCTGATC
>NZ_LAHP01000095.1 GCF_000987765.1 Arsukibacterium sp. MJ3 | reverse complement strand
TGTTTAGCACCTTATTTGCGTAAGTTTGGTAAGTTTACCGTTCCTGATTTCATCGGTGATCGCTATTACTCGCAAACTGCGCGAACGGTAGCTGTTATCTGTGCAATTCTCGTATCCTTTACCTACATAGCAGGCCAAATGCGTGGCGTAGGTGTGGTATTCAGCCGGTTTTTAGAGGTTGATATTACTACGGGCGTACTGATTGGTATGGCAATGGTATATTTCTACACGCTCTTAGGCGGTATGAAAGGCATTACCTATACGCAAGTAGCGCAATATTGCATTCTAGCCTTTGCTTACACCGTGCCAGCAGTATTTATTACCATGCAAATGACCGGCCACTTCCTGCCACAAACAGGTTTTGGTGCCACATTGGCTGATGGTTCTGGGCAATACTTGCTAGAGCGCCTAGATGGTCTTTCTACGCAACTAGGTTTTGCTGAATATACCGCAGGCACGAAATCGGGTATCGATGTGTTTGCGATTACCATGGCGCTGATGGTAGGTACCGCTGGTTTACCACACGTAATTATTCGTTTCTTCACCGTTCCTAAAGTGAGTGATGCGCGTCGTTCAGGTGGTTGGGCGTTGGTATTTATCGCTGTGGTTTACACTACTGCACCAGCAATTGCTTCGATTACCAAAACCAACATCATCGGTACCATTAATGGTCCCGACCAACAAGGGGTGCTGTATGAAAATGCTCCGAGCTGGATTACCAACT
>NZ_LAHP01000094.1 GCF_000987765.1 Arsukibacterium sp. MJ3 | reverse complement strand
GCGCAGGCGTTGTAAGCGGGTGTTATCCCGTGCCAGATGTTCTTGCTCGACCAGTAATCCCAGTCGTTCATCGAAGCTCAGCTCTGCGTAAGTGTGTGGTGCAAGGCGTTGTTGCTCCAGCGCATTCGCCATGGCTGCCAGTTTAAGCTGGCGTAATTGAATAAGTAAGGTGTCCATTATTTGCCCTTATTGGTAGTAGTGTGAGCCACGGATATTGGCATGTGTGCCAGGCGTGGTATTGCTGCTATCGTCCTGCTGGAAGCGCATATCATCGCCTGCTTTGAGCAGCTTTTTGATGACCGGTATATAAGGTAGCTGGCGGCTGATGGCGAGTGCACAGGCATTTTCCAATCGGTCACTACCATAGCGCTTTTGCTCGCTGAGAAGCCCCAAGCAGGCGCGCTGCGCCTGAACGAGATGGTCTTTACTGCGTTCAACCGCTACTACAACAGCCAGGGTATTGGGGCCAATATTGGTGGCCCAACTGCGAATACGCTCTGGGCTCCACTCCTGATAGGCTGCATGGTTTTCTGGCATATGTGCCACGTGAGTGCTGTGCCGGTAAGCGTGATGGCTGCGAGGATGCTGTGCAATACACTTGCTATGATGATAAACCTTCACCATGGTCTGAGTGGCACTGATTTCAACCCGCTCACCCACTAAACGATGTGGCACCGAGTACCAGTGATTGTCGTACTGTACGTGGTAATCTTTGGCGACTTTCGCAATG
>NZ_LAHP01000093.1 GCF_000987765.1 Arsukibacterium sp. MJ3 | reverse complement strand
ACCAGTTTTCGACTAAAAATATCAATAAAAGCATAAAGATAAAAATACATTCCACGAACTGTACTGGGTAAATAAGTGATATCCCAGGAATACAACCTATTAGGGGCTGTAGCGCTAAAGCCTTCAGGCTTGGCGTGGGGCTTGGCTGGCCGTTCACTGCGCCGGTGACTTAATTGCCCAGCCGCGCGCAAAGCCCGGTACATCGTCGATTCGGATGCCAGATAAATTCCCTTGTCCGCCAGTTTTGGCACGACTTGTCCGGGAGGTAAGTGACCAAATTCAGCACCATTAAGGACACTTAGTACCTGTGCGCGCTCCTTCTGGCTCAGTGCATTAACCGGCGTTTGCAAGCGCTGTGGCCTTAAGTCACCTTTGGTTTTATCACTTTGCCAACGCTGCAAAGTTCGAACTTCAAGCGCTATTGCCTCGCAGGCTTTCGCCTGTCTGGCTCCGGATAGCATGGCTTGTTCAATCAGCTCAATCAGTGTTAACCGTATCGGCAGCGGCGTCATTTCTCCTCGTCCTCCCACAAAGCCCGGAACTTTTTTTGCAGCACCAGTAGTGCAGCTGCCTCCGCTAATGCTTTATCTTTACGCAGAATTTCTTTTTTAAGGTTAACATTTTCGTCTTTCAGAGTTCGCATTTGTGCAGCTGGCACCGGCGTTTTCGGAGCGCAAAACTCGTCTTTCCAACTGGTTAAATGGTGTGTAAACACGCCTTTCTCGCGACACCAA
>NZ_LAHP01000092.1 GCF_000987765.1 Arsukibacterium sp. MJ3 | reverse complement strand
GTCAACAACAAATACTGCTGTATCCGTATCAAGATCGATGAATTGCTTACGCTCTTCACTTACGTCGATAGTTGCAGTTAAACGATCGCCTGCAGCTGAAGTTACAGTTGCAAACTGGCTAGCAACACCGAAAATAGTTGCAGTGTCAGATGAACCAATTTTGGTTTCTGAATTGCCCAAATATGCTTGATAAGAAACAGTAGCAGTTTCAGTAACGTCAGCATAATCAAATTCGGCGCTGATATCGAACTCGCTGCCTGAAGTATTACCCGTTACGCCAGTTGCACGTAAAATCGCTAAGCCAGTAGCCGCATCATAAGAGATAATACTTGCTGTACCAATAACAGTAATTCCGCCGTCAGCGCTTATATCACCACCAGCTACGCTAGTTGGGAATACACCAGAGAACTGAACACGAATCGTATCGTTATCTGCATAGTTAGTTGAAAGTTTAACGGTAACTGTTTTCGACGCAGTTTCCGCGCCCGCAGTTGCAACGTATTCGCTAGATACCCACTCTGGAGTATTATCTAATTCCGCTGCTAATGCGCTTGAGCTAAAGCCTAAAACGGCAACAGCAACAAGTGATTTTTTAAACATGTTATTCATGCTTTTCTCCAATTTCTAGAAATTGAGAATTTTTGGCATCATGCCGTATTCTCGGGTTTTGTTGTTAAAATTTTAATAACGGCCGCAA
Source organism: Arsukibacterium sp. MJ3 (assembly GCF_000987765.1). GTDB lineage: Bacteria > Pseudomonadota > Gammaproteobacteria > Enterobacterales > Alteromonadaceae > Alishewanella. Next base: position 73 of record NZ_LAHP01000092.1, on the reverse strand, counting down.
AGCAACGGCACTGTTGTCATTCTACTTGAGCCATATTACATGTCAATGCGTACGTAACAATTGTTGCATTAAT
>NZ_LAHP01000091.1 GCF_000987765.1 Arsukibacterium sp. MJ3 | reverse complement strand
TGTTTGGCGATAGATCTGATCACCAAACGCCATGAATGTTCAATTATTTCTTTATTATACTATTGTTTTTTATATACATTTTGTGGGGATTTGTCAGACACTGTCCCTATTGATTTATTGATTATAATTTTGTACTGACCCTAATATTATTTATTATTTAAAAACACTAAATTTAGTAGCTTCCTTAACTGAAACTCGACCAGCATCCACATCAATAAAGATATTTCTACACGTACAACCTATCCCATCCTCTGGTTGGCTAGGAATAATATCGCCACACCTTTCGCATTCGTAAAAAATATCTTTTCCTCTTGGATAGCCATTTCGTGGATCAAATACTAAATAATCTCTTTTCATAAAATTTATACTCACTTCAGGTGCCCTGAATCAACTAATTCTTGCACTGTTTTTGGTAATTCAAACTGAATGCCGCCCCCTGGTTGATTAAACCATGGTGCTGCATTGCCAGCTTCCACTTGAATTGGTTTAACGACTACATAAGTGTTTAAAGGCTTATTCGCCGAAGATGCGGGCAAAGACCTCGCGGAAAATGGCGTTCCATCTGGTGAGACAAACGTGCCATGAGGGCTCCCGAACCTATCAATTTTCGCACCCGGAATCAAGCTGGCTGGAACAGAATCACCATCAAAGCCGCGATTTGGTGGCCAAACAACGTCATCAACTTTTCTTGTGAGTCGTTTACTAGTCTGCTTCCCTAGCTTAATTAACAGTCCTGCAGGAATCAAGAAATCTATATCTACCGGATTAAGGTAACCAGATTCCGGTTTAATGCTAAAAGTCTG
>NZ_LAHP01000090.1 GCF_000987765.1 Arsukibacterium sp. MJ3 | reverse complement strand
AAATGATGTGTCGTTACGCGGATTAATACCAAATGAACTGGGCAAAGGGTTTGGTTTCTTCAACTCGAAGCCGAGTTCTGCGTTTTCTCCTGTAGCGGTAACCCCTGATGAGCTAGGCGATGCATGGCAGGATGGCAAAGTACATTTACCACTGCGCTCAACCTACAACGGCGAATTGTTTGGTTATCCGAATGCTGGCGAAGATATGACCTTTAATTTTGATCGCCTGATTCAGCATGCGGCAATGACGCGGCCATTATCGGCAGGCACCATTATTGGCTCTGGTACGGTTTCCAATAAACAGGGTACCGAGCACGGTAGTGCAGTTGCCGAAGGTGGTGTGGGTTACAGTTGCATCGCCGAAGTGCGCATGATTGAAACCATTCGCGATGGCAAGCCAGCTACTTCATTCATGAAGTTTGGCGATACTATTCGAATGGAAATGTTAGATCAGCAGGGCAATAGCATTTTTGGTGCTATTGATCAGCAAGTGATTGCATATAAAGGGCCATAAAATGCGGTTGTATGGCTATTGGCGTTCATCGGCAAGCTATCGAGTGCGCATTGCGCTCGCCTTAAAAGGTATCGCGTATGATTATGTGCCGGTGCATTTACTGAAGAATGGTGGGGAGCAGAAAGGTACTGAATACGCGCAGCTTAATCCTGCGCAATTGGTACCAACACTGGAGCTTACCGATTCTGAAAGTGGTGAAACGGTGCGCCTGAACCAATCACTAGCGATTATTGAGTATCTTGATGCGTATTTCCCAGAGCATCCGTTATTGCCCGAAAATCCGCTAAAAGCTGC
>NZ_LAHP01000089.1 GCF_000987765.1 Arsukibacterium sp. MJ3 | reverse complement strand
ATGCAGCCTGAAACATGAATGGGGTCACAATAACCCGTTAAATGCCACCGACCCCTCAGGCTATTTCTTCCAAATGTTGGTGATATGGGCGGCGAATTACGTGGCAGCAACAACTGCTACCACAGCACTGGGTGCTGCTTTGGGTCACGCATTGACAGCCTACGCTTACTACGGCTATGCCCAAATGGCAAAAGGGGCTATGCAGGCAATAGAAGGCGGCGGCACCGCCATGGCCAACTTTGCCGGAGGCATGGCAAAGGGGTTTGCTAAAGGGCGCGATCTTCCAAGCCGCTATGGCAGGATTAACAAATCTGGCTAGTAGTGGGCAGGACAAGGTTGGAGGTGTTGAAAGAAAACAAGGTTCTGTTGAAGCAGACGGGCACACAAAATCTGGTAAAAATGGACGGTATTTAGATGATTCAGAGAAAGCGAATCTGAACAGAGATTTAGATAATATTAATGACAAGGTTAGCAAGCTTAAGCCGCAAGATTTAAAGAGTCACAAAGAGTCTGCAGACTGGCTCCATACCAATGCTTCACGCATCACTGATCAAAATGGTGGTGCGGAAATTTATGCAAGGATTTATAAACATGCTGATGGTTTTTCAATTGGTAAATTGGTAACTAGCTATCATACCGGAACAGTATTTGCCACAGATATGCAAACATCGATATCATTCAATATGTTTGGTAGTCAGGCAGCTGATTGGCACACACCCCAGGGCAAGATCACGAACACTTTTTAACCAACTCACTCAACAGTTGACCCAAACGCCAGCTTATGATCAGATACTGCCTTTTGCAAAAGGGCAATTGT
>NZ_LAHP01000088.1 GCF_000987765.1 Arsukibacterium sp. MJ3 | reverse complement strand
TGCAGCCAGATACTATTAGGCCATAAGTATCGGAAACCAACACCACTGAGTGCGGCCATCAATAAACCTGTAAACACCACATAAATTGAATAGGTAAAGAAACTCGCTTCGCGAGTTACCGCGTAGCCAAAGAGATTGTAGATTACCATGCAAATGACTACGCCAAAATATAAACCGATGGCAACATAACGCGGCCCTTGCGCTTCATGAAACTGGGCTGTTTTCCATATCCGCACCGGTACCCGCAGAGAACTAGTGGTTTCTACCCGCAGGTATACTACATGAGCTTCTGCAAAGGGTATATCAACCACAAAACCATCAGCCGCTACTGGGCGCTCATTAAATGGCAACCGATCGCCTACATGAATTTGTTCCACATCACCTGCTGCCGAAACAAAGAAGAACTGTAAATCATCGATCAGAGGATATTCAACCTGCAGTACTCGGGAGAAATTCGCAGGTTCAACCGTGAAACGCAGCCAGTAAGGCGTTAAATCATAACCAAAAGCCACTGGCTCTTGGCCTAAAAACTGCCACTGCTCTGCCGGCAAGGCTTGTACTTGAGCGAGTTCAATATTCGGCTGCTGCTCTGCTTTATAGAACCAAATGTCCGGTGAAACCCAACCACTGCTTATTCCGCTCCAGCTCTCACTTAACGGCGTATCAGCTTGCGCATTAAACGCGAACGCGTTCAGCAGAGTTACTGTAAGTAGCGTAAACACAAAGTACGCCATCGTTTGTATGGACAACCACCCGCACTTACCTTTCACCGCGATCATTTCATCGCCTCCGGCCAGGCCGAAAATACGCGTATCGCATTGGTGGT
>NZ_LAHP01000087.1 GCF_000987765.1 Arsukibacterium sp. MJ3 | reverse complement strand
AGGCCGTCGATATAAAACGCATCTGTCGCCTGGCCACTTCTGACATCTGTGCGCCGGTATAGCTGGCGGTCGGTGCCATAGGCAAAGTCAGTATAATCCGTGCCCTGCGTAACTTTTGATGGTTTATCAAACGCGGTATAAGTGAAGCTGCGTTTGCTGTCATTGGTTACGTTGCCGTTACCATCGTAACTAAAGCCGTAATGCTTGGTACCGGTAAAGCCACTACCCGACCATACTTCGGTTAAGCGATTGGTCTTAATGCTGTCATATTTGTAGTAGCCGGTATTTTGTTTATAGGTAATATTGCCCCAGTGGTCGTAGTTATAGCCTTCGTTCATTCGCAAGCTGGCAGGTAAAGCGTTATAGCCAGTACTGTTATTAAGGTTACTAATGGTTCTGGTTTTTACCCGGTGTAAATCATCATAAGTAAACACTTCAGTAAAACCGGCGTTGCTGCCTACCCCAAAACCTTGTGTCCGCTTTTCTACATTGCCAACAAAGTCATAATCGTAATCCAGACTGTGTAATGCACTGCCGCCTTTATTGATGGATAAAGTGTCAAGCCAGCCGCTTTGCGCGATATAGCTGCGTGACTCCACCACGCCATTGGCATAGGTAATACCGCTGGCCTGGCCGCGTGCATTAATGGCTGAGATGTTCTGGTAAACAGTGCCTGTTTTATGGTTGCTAAGCTGCTTTAATGCACCGTTCTGGTAGCCGTGCTTTATCACAATATCGTCAGTAGTAGGATTGAGTGACCAGCTGGGGTAAGTTAATAAGTCTAGTCGCCCGTCTATGTCATAAGTGCTGCTAATGCTAAAACTATGACCTGC
>NZ_LAHP01000086.1 GCF_000987765.1 Arsukibacterium sp. MJ3 | reverse complement strand
TAGCCGATACAGCCGCCGGTAAAGAGAGTTCACTGGCTGACTTCCTTGAGCAACTGTTGAACGTTGAACTAGAAGCTAGGCAGCAACGCACACGAGAAACCCTGCTTAAGTTCGCTGGGTTACCGGCGATTAAAACCTTCGCTGATTATGACTTTAAGTTCGCAACGGGAGCGCCTAGAAAGCAATTACAGGAACTCACCAGCCTAGCTTTCATCGAACGAGCAGAGAACATCGTTTTGCTCGGGCCTAGCGGCGTCGGTAAAAGTCATCTTGCGTTGAGCTATGCCTATCAAGCGATTCAGAAAAGTATAAAGGTACGCTTCATTACCGCTGCAGATCTGATGCTACAACTCGCGACGGCCAAAAAACAAGATCGGCTCGAGAGCTACATCAAGAGAAGCGTGCTTGGCCCGCGGTTACTGGTTATTGATGAAATCGGCTATTTACCTTTCGGCCGTGAAGAAGCGAACTTGTTCTTTAACGTGATTGCCAAGCGCTATGAGCATGGCAGCGTTATCGTCACCAGTAACTTGCCGTTCTCGCAGTGGTCAACCGCTTTTGCTGACGACCAAACGCTGACAGCGGCATTACTTGATAGGTTGTTGCATCATGCGCACATAGTACAGATTACTGGAAATAGTTATCGATTACGAGGCAAGAAAACAGCAGGAATAGTGCCGGTAATGAACAACAAAGATCACGAATAAACCGCTAAGGGTGGGTCAATTTTACTTTGCCACTAAGTGGGTCAAAATTAGATTACCGTTGACACACAGCTCACTGAATTATTTACCGCCAGCTGAGTACGCAAAGCAGGTGGCATAAAAACTGAAATCTCATTGAAG
>NZ_LAHP01000085.1 GCF_000987765.1 Arsukibacterium sp. MJ3 | reverse complement strand
ACAGACTAAAATTAACCAGCCAATGGTTTCATCTTGCATTACCCGTACCGAGGTTTCACCCAGATTAAACAGTGCTGCTTTTGGGCTGCCAATTAACAACAAGCCAGCAACGGCACCCAGCACTAATGCCAGAATGGGCCGCTTTAGCCAGATGGCAAAAGCCAGCACCACTATCGGTGGAATTAAGCTTATGGCAGAGGGGGCGGTGGTAATAACTGCGGCGGCCGTTTCAGCCGCCGCAGCAACAGGTTCGGCTAGATTATCCATCAAGGTCTCAGACATACTCTATTCTCTCGTAAATCTCCGGCAGGCCGGAACGGGGTTGGTAAACCGTTGCAGCAGATATTACAGCGCAACGGCACTCACTAAATTAGTTATGATTTGTGCTAGCTATAAACTACGGCGCAATAATATCAAAAAAATATTTTTCTACCAGAAAATTGTCAGAAGGGTTATGACACCATTTATTCGCATCTGAAGCTGTTAAAGGTAATGGTTATTGTCATAAAAATTTACACATAACATATTCAAAAATATTAAATATCAACAAAAACAGGGGTGTAAAAGTTGGTATGAATAATGCAAAAAAGTAATAGAACGCGAATACTTGTGGTAATTCGCCCTTTTGTTCCACCAAGGAGATTAACATGAACAAATTTACCAAGGGGATGGTGGCGGGTGCCGCATTATTGGTCGCGCCATTTACCCAAGCAGCAGTTATAGAGTGGTCTTTTAATGTGACTACTGAGTGGCTTGGCGCTACATTTAATGGCGTTAACGCCAATCAAATTGTAAACGACTCACTGATTAGCTGGGGTCGCGCTGGCGGTGATCATACTGATGCTA
>NZ_LAHP01000084.1 GCF_000987765.1 Arsukibacterium sp. MJ3 | reverse complement strand
ACAAGGATAGGTCGCGCGCAGCCGCGACTTAATCCTGTTGTTGGACAAGCCCGGTGGTTGGGTTTTCTGCTTATATAGTAGATATATCGATGGCAGCCTAAGTGGCTTTGGTTGCGTTGGTCAGCGGCAGTAATTTCTGTCCGAGTTGAACCATCATCGCCGCTTTTGCCAACGGCAATCTGTGTCCTGCTTTTACATTTCTATCTTACCGTTATTCACCTCCCGGGTTAGTTTTTTCATCATGGGTGGGGCAGCTCCTTTGCCTTGGCGCATTCCTTTGCTTAGTGTGTTCGCTTAACGTGGGCGGTTGGCTGCAGTGTCGTAGTGGCTCGATTATGTTTCAGCCAGATTATTTGCAGTATGCCCTGACAGTGTGGGCAGCACTTTTTACTCAGCTGCCTGCTAGGTGGCGGCGATAACCGCACTTTAAGCAGCAATTGAATACGCAGCAAGGTTCGCCTGGCGTTACCGTGTAAAAAACCATAGTCCCGGCTTCGCCTAAAGCCTTTTGGCAAGACATGCTGTAGTACCCGCCATAAAAAATCGACAGCAGGCTCGGTAATGCGTTGGTATTGCTTAGTAGTACTGTTTTTGTACTGGAAGGTCACGTTGCCCTGCTGATAAGACAGAATATTGTCTTCGTTAATAACGCCGCGGTACAAGTACCGCGCCAGGTAGGTTAAGGCGCTGTTACCGCTTCCAATGTATTCGCAATCGGCATTCCACTTTTTAGGGCATTGGTAGGGCAAGCGATACCCGGCGTGTGTCAGGGCGTGAATAAATTTGGCCCGAAACACCTTGGCTACGTTATCGGCTTTGAACAGGTATTTACTGGTTTTCTCGCGCCACAGATTTCGGCGTTTATT
>NZ_LAHP01000083.1 GCF_000987765.1 Arsukibacterium sp. MJ3 | reverse complement strand
ACAAGGATAGGTCGCGCGCAGCCGCGACTTAATCCTGTTGTTGGACAAGCCCGGTGGTTGGGTTTTCTGCTTATATAGTAGATATATCGATGGCAGCCTGAGTGGCTTTGGTTGCGTTGGTCAGCGGCAGTAATTTCTGGCCGAGTTGAACCATCATCGCCGCTTTTGCCAACGGCAATCTGTGTCCTGCTTTTACATTTCTATCTTACCGTTATTCATCTCCCGGGTTTGTGTTTTCATCATGGGTGGGGCAGCTCCTTTGCCTTGGCGCATTCCTTTGCTTAGTCGGTTCGTTTTACATGCGCTGTTTGCTTTGTAGTTGTGGCCTCCCAGCGATGTTTGAGCCAGATTACGTGTAACTGGCCATGGCAATGCGGACAACATTTTTGGCTCAGCTGCCTGCTGGGTGGTGGCGATAACCGCACTTTAAGCAGCAATTGAATACGCAGTAACGTGCGCCTGGCGTTGCCGTGTAAAAAGCCATAATCCCGGCTTCGCCTAAAGCCTTTGGGCAACACGTGCTGTAGCACCCGCCATAAAAAATCGACAGCCGGCTCGGTAATGCGTTGGTACTGTTTAGTGGTGCTGTTCTTGTACCTGAACGTCACGTTGCCCTGCTGATAAGACAGAATATTGTCTTCGTTAATCACCCCACGGTACAAGTACCGCGCCAGGTAGGTTAAGGCGCTGTTACCGCTACCAACGTATTCGCAATCGGCATTCCACTTTTTAGGGCATTGGTAGGGCAAGCGATACCCGGCCTGGGCCAGGGCGTGAATAAATTTGGCCCGAAACACCTTGGCTACGTTATCGGCTTTGAACAGGTATTTACTGGTTTTCTCGCGCCACAGATTTCGGCGTTTATT
>NZ_LAHP01000082.1 GCF_000987765.1 Arsukibacterium sp. MJ3 | reverse complement strand
TGGCAAGCAGCGATTGATAAATTACGAACATTGATTGATGATCCGCAAGCGAGTTTTTAAATGCTTAAATTCGTGGGGATCTCTCAGACTCTGACCCCAATTATTCAGACCGGCAATACTGCTCACCAGATGAATACGGGTAAAGCGAATTACGTATGCACAATACCAACGAGGTGTGATTAATGAAAAAAAAACGACATGTTAGAGAGTATATGTTTTTCCAGATCCTTGGGGTTGTCACAGTAATGTTGTTTTTTAAAGGGGAGTTTGCGTATTCATTAATTGCATTGTTAATTGCATTCTTATTTTATAGATTTGATCCATCAATAAAAGATTTCTGTGAAAACATTAAGCACACTAGGAAGATATTTTGGGGGCAGATTTTTATAGGGTACGTTATGGCAGGTGTTTGCTTTATTTTTTCTTGGAACAGCAAAGGTTTAAGTATTATATGGGCTTTGATTTTTCTTGCTGTTGGTGTGCTTCACGCCGGAAAAGTTCAAGATTTTTTGAATGAAAGGCGAGGCTAAGTCAGCAACATATTCCTCAGAAAAAGGGGGCGGAGCTAATTAGCTTTAAAGGATTAAAAAATGATAAAAAGTATTTTAGTTGCCATGGCATTGTTGTTTGCGGTTGGCGCGCAAGCTGATACTACAGCCAAGATTGATAAAATATTAATGTATGAAGGCCGTAACCTAGTTTATATCTACCCGGTTGGTAGCGTACAAAATAAACCGGCCTGTCATGGCGCTAATGGTTATTACTTATCATTTAGGAGAAAATAGGACAGGCACAGCAGGAATGCATTGGTGATTGTGGTTTTTGGTGCTAACGCCAGGTGTTTGTTACTCACTGTGTTGTTTAGTTGTGCCTGT
>NZ_LAHP01000081.1 GCF_000987765.1 Arsukibacterium sp. MJ3 | reverse complement strand
CTAAAAAAGCACTGGCAAGCAGCGATTGATAAATTACGAACATTGATTGATGATCCGCAAGCGAGTTTTTAAATGCTTAAATTCGTGGGGATCTCTCAGGGTCAGATACTGTCTTGAGGATCAAGCCCAAATTTGATTAATGTTGGTAATTAACATCAAATGGCTTTCCTGATTTCAATACGCCAAAAGCCAGTACCAGTAATTTTCGCATCACCGCGATTAAAGCTACTTTTTAGGCTTACCTTTGGCTAAAAGTTTATTATAAAAACTAAGTAAGAATTACGGGGGCAGGCACTGCTCGGAAATATTGTGGTCAAGAACAAAATTAAATGCAGGCAGTAATGGGAAATCCCACGGAGCTTGGTGAGGCACATGCGGCTGAGCGAAGTGGTGCTGCAGGTGGTAAGTCGGCGGCGAAAGCTGTGGTTTCGGCTCAAGGAGCAACGGACACTGATGGCCATAGCCACAGTACAAATGGGCAGGGTTCTTCGGCTGCAGGAGGGTATAACCAGACGTCTTCTTTAGTCGATTCAGAAGGTTGGAATTATGCCGGTGGTGCAGATGGCGGTTCTAACCGCGGACGTTATGTTACTGTAGGTAAGCCATTGCCGCGAAATAACGACTGGTTAAACTTTGCTGCCGGGCTTGCAGATAATTACTCGTGGGTTTTTTCAGCGGGTTACACCTCAGCAAATAGTAATGTGAATAAGGATTCATTACCCTACAAACTTGCTGCAATTGCAGGGTTAGGAGGGTTAGGTAAACAAGTTGCAAATAAATATTGGGGTCAGATCAAAATTAAATGCTATTCAGTCAAAAGTCTTGGGGTTACAGCTTTTGGATAAGATTATTTTATTGAATGACATGCAGCCTGAAACATGAATGGGGTCACAATAACCCGTTAAATGCCACCG
>NZ_LAHP01000080.1 GCF_000987765.1 Arsukibacterium sp. MJ3 | reverse complement strand
TCATGCGTGCTGAACCGAACGTAAGTAGCTCGACAAAAACCTAATGTTGCAACAAAGGCTTTGAGCTTATATCGCCCACGCTTAATAGTGGTAAAGTCGACCTGCATTTGCTGTCCCGGAGGGGTTTCGAAGCGGATAACGTCTTCTTCGGTCTTGGGTTTAAACTGGCGAATATAGATCTTAACGATCCCTTCTTTGCCATCGTAACCCATGGTTTCAATTTCGCGGCAAAGAACAGTTCCTGGTATCCAGTGCGGTTTTGCTGCTTCAATACGCTCACGTATGTAGGATTTGAAAGGATCCAGTTTCGATGGCCGTTCTTGTCTTGGACCATAAACGGGTGTTCGCGCAATATCACGCAAATAATTACGGACGGTGTTCCGAGCAATACCAAGTTTACGGCTGATAGCCCGAATACTGTGACCTTGCTGATGTAGCACATGAATATCCACTAGTGACTCCTGATTTAACATTGCATCTCACCGCCGTTCTCTTTACAGGTTAGGCGGTCATTGTGCCTCAGGTGGGTCAATTTTAAATTACCGTTAGTGGGTCAGTTTTACATTGCCGGTGACAATTTCAGGCATTGGAGACAAAGGTACTTTCGTAAAGAATCTCGATGCTTTTCAATCAGAAGGCTATATATCAGGAAAACAGCGGCAAATTATTGAGTCAATCTTGGAAGCGGGTCATGCCGCCATACATAGAGGCTATCACCCAAGCACTGAAGATGTTCATACGATAGTAGACGTCACTGAGAGTTTAGTCGAGACGATGTACGTGCATCCTGAGAAAGCCGACAAACTTAGCAAGAGAGTTCCAAAGCGTGGCAAATAATCACTTAACAAGTGCAGCTTGCCGGACTTGTGTAAACTGTCATCTTTTTTGCAAAAATACGCAAAAATACGCAAAAATACGC
>NZ_LAHP01000079.1 GCF_000987765.1 Arsukibacterium sp. MJ3 | reverse complement strand
TTTGAAAAGGCTCTGGCGCTGCATCTTCCTGATATGTTTTGTATCAGAGATAAATACCAGGAAATGTTTAAGCGTATTATTTTGCAAGATGGTACCAGTTTCGCTGTACATGATGACTTAATGTTCTATTTTCCCGGACGTTTCAATGAAATTAGCCCAGCAGCGGTTGAGTTGCATGTCACGTATGACTTACTCAAAGGACAACCTGATTGCGTTAGTCTGACAGAGGATACTGCGCCAGAGCGGGACTATTTACCTTCCCCCACAGCGTTAACGGGGTGCTTATTTATGGCAGATGCAGGATATTTTTCAAAGCGATATATGCAGCAACTGCACGAGGCTTGCGCGTATTTTATTATGCGGATGAGTAACAGTATTAACCCAATGGCCGTGTGTACGGTGAGCCAGCAGAAGAAACCGCTGAAGACATGGCTAAAAGAATTACCTGGTAAAGGCGTATTAGATTTAGATGTGCACTGGCCTGATGGCCCGGTTTATCGCTGTGTTGCCTTTGCCGCATTGGACCATAAAAAGCGTCATGTATTGGTATGCACCAACCTTAGCCGTGAACAGTTCCCTAGCAAAGCCGTGGGTGATTTATATCGCGTTCGCTGGCAAATAGAATTGTTATTCAAAGAATGGAAGTCGATGAATAATTTAAATAAATTCGACACAGGCCATGCCACTATCGTCGAAACACTCATCTGGGGTAGCTTGTTGGCAGCCACCTTAAAACGTTGGCTTATCAACGCAGCTGAAAAGAAGTATAACCGGGTGTTGTCGCTTTTTACCGGCGCAAAATCTGCCCCTATGTGGTGGCTGCCTTTTTGCACTGAACTGGCGATGAGTTGTGGTGCAAATTTAGTTAACGCCATGAATAACGCGATGGCATTTTTAGCACAACATTGCCAACGCCAAAATGT
>NZ_LAHP01000078.1 GCF_000987765.1 Arsukibacterium sp. MJ3 | reverse complement strand
ACCTCAGTATCTATGACCAATTGATGGAGGCCATATGAACTTACAGTTATCACGTATTGGTGAACTGACAGCAGAGTTACAGCTACCAGGCATTGATGCCAATGCTTGTGATTTAGCCCAACAAGCGGCGAAAGAGGAGTGGGACTATCTCACATTCCTGGAGCAGGCACTCCAGTGTGAGAAGCGATCACGCCATCAGCGCAAGCAGCATATGTTCACTAGAATGGCTGGGTTCCCTGGACTGAAAACGCTAGAAGACTTTGACTATGCCTTTGCCTCAGGTGTGCCCAAAAAACAGGTAACGGAATTAGCATCGCTATCCTTTATTGAGCGACAAGAGAACGTCGTCATGCTCGGGCCATCTGGGGTTGGCAAAACACATATTGCCGTCGCACTCGGCTACAAAGCTGTTCAGGCCGGCATAAAAACCCGCTTTATTAGTGCTTCAGATTTAATTCTGCAACTGGCTACAGCACAACGACAAGATAACTATAAGCAAGTGATGCAACGTTCAGTGGTTGCACCTAAACTGCTTATTATTGATGAGATCGGATACCTACCTTTTAGTGCCCATGAAGCAAAGCTACTGTTTGACGTCATCGCCAAGCGGTATGAAAAAGGCTCGGTGATTTTAACCAGCAACTTACCATTTGGTCAGTGGGGACAGGTGTTCGCTAACGATACAGCATTGACATCAGCCATGTTAGACAGAGTTTTACATCACTCTCATATCTTACAAATCAAAGGAGAAAGTTATCGGATCAAAGAAAAGAAACAAGCCGGATTAATGGATAAACCCAAAGAGTAGTGGATCACTTTTAGATTGTTGCTGTGGATCACTTTTAGACTGTTGTTGACACTTAGAAATTCTTGTATTTATAGAACATCAACTAAATTTAGTTCACTGCCACACAGGCAGCTTAGAAAAC
>NZ_LAHP01000077.1 GCF_000987765.1 Arsukibacterium sp. MJ3 | reverse complement strand
CCCCTTTAGTGTCGGGGCAACGTTTGAACCCCAAGTGGGAGTGCAGTAAACTTTGGTCAGATGTCTTAATCCCCTTTAGTGTCGGGGCAACGTTTGAACTTTAAACCAAATCCCCGAGGGTGTTTTAAGCCGGTCTTAATCCCCTTTAGTGTCGGGGCAACGTTTGAACGGACACCGATACGTCGGTGGCTACCTCAGAATAGTCTTAATCCCCTTTAGTGTCGGGGCAGCGTTTGAACACGCTGGGAGAAGGAGCAAAAAGCGCTCCTTACGTCTTAATCCCCTTTAGTGTCGGGGCAGCGTTTGAACGCCTTGTTTAAGGCAATGGCCAGCGCGCCAAGTGGGTCTTAATCCCCTTTAGTTTCGGGGCAGCGTTTGAACCGTGGTAGCTAAGAAATGGGAGAAGGAGCAAAAGTCTTAATCCCCTTTAGTGTCGGGGCAGCGTTTGAACGAGTCGGAGACTGTGGCAGCAGTCTTCGCGTAGGTCTTAATCCCCTTTAGTGTCGGGGCAGCGTTTGAACCACATAGCATGAGCAGCGTGGGGCAATCCCGTGTCTTAATCCCCTTTAGTGTCGGGGCAGCGTTTGAACACGTAGAATTACGTGGCACATTCGACACAATTAGTCTTAATCCCCTTTAGTGTCGGGGCAGCGTTTGAACCAAACCCGCTCCACGCTTAGAGCCAGTTAATGTCTTAATCCCCTTTAGTGTCGGGGCAGCGTTTGAACCTGGATGCTGAAGCTGCCAGACAGGCAGAGACAGTCTTAATCCCCTTTAGTGTCGGGGCAGCGTTTGAACCAGCAACGTCGCTGAGTCGGCGGAGATCGCCACGTCTTAATCCCCTTTAGTGTCGGGGCAACGTTTGAACCCCAAGTGGGAGTGCAGTAAACTTTGGTCAGATGTCTTAATCCCCTTTAGTGTCGGGGCAAC
>NZ_LAHP01000076.1 GCF_000987765.1 Arsukibacterium sp. MJ3 | reverse complement strand
AACCCACCCGCTAACCCTATTGGATCGCTCTGCAAGTATCTGCCTAAAGTTGCATCATACTGGTGGTTAACACCGCACGGTCAAACGCTTCCAACTTAGCCCGCCACACTACCGCCTTGCTTTGGTTGGTAATGACTTCTGGCCGGCCCAGGTGGTCGTTATGCACATAATACAGCTGGTTATTTAAAATATAACCAACAACTTGCCCCTGAAAGTAAATATATTGCTTGGTGGTGCCTTCTGCTAGCAGCTGGCCCTCTGGGCTGAAGATAAAGCGGGTTTCGGTACTGCCGACCATTTTATACACTCGCTGGCCCAACGCATTGTATTTATAATCGGTAGTGCCGGCTTTTACCATGCGGTTATCGCTGTTATACACATAGGTAAAGTTACTGCCGTTAAACTGCTTTTCGTTTGTAACATTACCGTTGGCATCATATGTAAATACCCGCGTCTGGCTGCCGCGCGTTACCTGGTTAAGTCGGTTAGAGCTGGTGTTAATGCTGTAACTTTCTGCAATAGCGCCACTGCGCGCAGTGCGGTTACCCAGATTATCATAGCTAAAGTTATGGTTACCCAGGCCAGTGCTGGTAATGCCGGTTAAACGGTTAAGTTTGTCGTAGCTAAAGTTTTGCGTGTGCGCCGTATTAATGTAGTTGTTAATACGGGTGATGTTACTGTTATTATCAAAAATATAGGTAAGCGCTTGAATGCCTGTGGTGCCAATAAAGTCTAATCGATAGTTATTATCAAACGACAATGCGCGGACTAAATCATTACCATAAGTCCAGCGCCGTACCAGGCCATTCGGTGCTTTTACTACATCACTTAATACCGTGCGGTTAACCCCGCCGGATCAATGGGGTCAGAGTCTGAGAGATCCCCACGAATTTAAGCATTTAAAAACTCGCTTGCGGATCATCAATCAATGTTCGTAATTTATCAATCGCTGCTTGCCA
>NZ_LAHP01000075.1 GCF_000987765.1 Arsukibacterium sp. MJ3 | reverse complement strand
AGTCGGTCCCAAGGGTATGGCTGTTCGCCATTTAAAGTGGTACGCGAGCTGGGTTTAGAACGTCGTGAGACAGTTCGGTCCCTATCTGCCGTGGGCGTTTGAGAATTGAGAGGGGTTGCTCCTAGTACGAGAGGACCGGAGTGAACGAACCGCTGGTGTTCGGGTTGTCATGCCAATGGCACTGCCCGGTAGCTACGTTCGGAATCGATAACCGCTGAAAGCATCTAAGCGGGAAGCGAGCCTCGAGATGAGTTCTCACTAGCATGTAATTGCTCTAAAGGGTTGTTGAAGACTACAACGTTGATAGGCACGGTGTGGAAGCGCTGTAAGGCGTTGAGCTAACGTGTACTAATTGCCCGTGAGGCTTAACCATACAACACCGAAGGGGTGTTGTTATGTGATATAGCGATATGTGTAGCGATACGTGTATGCGCGAGCGATAAACCGCGAGAAGTGGTGTGGGTGTACTTGGTGTTCAAACGCCTTTATCAGATTGTTCAAATTATGCCAAATTTGTCTGGCGGCCATAGCGACGTGGAACCACCTGAATCCTTTCCGAACTCAGAAGTGAAACATGTCAGCGCCGATGGTAGTGTGGGGCTTCCCCATGTGAGAGTAGGACACCGCCAGGCTCCTAATACGACGAGAACCCCAGCTTAACGGCTGGGGTTTTTTCGTTTTTATCTGCGATTTAATCTTAGTTGGTGTGTTTGGTTGTAGTTTAGCGTTCCAAAAACGGTTTGGTATCACTCAAAAACTAACTATCGAATATTCTCTGCTTATCCGTTAGGATTCGTAAATAAACCCTATTTATGGATTAAATTAATGCTCAAATCATTAACGCGGCTGGGGCTAGCTTCTGTTTTTATACTTTCGGGTTGCCAACTGGCGCAAACCCATAACCAAGATACCGTTAATACTGCTCATGCTTATGAGATGTCTGCCGATGCATTTTTATACTTGGGT
>NZ_LAHP01000074.1 GCF_000987765.1 Arsukibacterium sp. MJ3 | reverse complement strand
CAGACTTTTAGCATTAAACCGGAATCTGGTTACCTTAATCCGGTAGATATAGATTTCTTGATTCCTGCAGGACTGTTAATTAAGCTAGGGAAGCAGACTGTAAAACAAGTTACAAAGGGCGCAGGGAAAGCTGACGATTTCTTTAAAGGTACGAAATATACTAATAAAGTTAAAGATCAGATGAAGCAAGATGATTTTCATTCGTTCCCTGAAAGCGTTAAAGGTTTTCAAGATGCAGGGAAAGTATCTAAACTAAAAGGTGGCGATGGAGTTGTCAGAGATAAGCTTGAAATTCCTGGCGGTTATCGTGGGCGTGATGGCAAGTTTGAATTTATAAAAGAACCAAATAACAATATAAACCACCGTCTGTTTCGGCCAAATAAGGAGTAGTGGTTAATGGCTTGGTCAGAAAAAGTTGAAGCGATTTTATCATGTGGTGTAGCGTTGCATGATACGGGTATTAACAATTGGGCTTTGAGTAAAGATCAAGTTCTAGCTGTTTTTGATAAGTTTGTAGATCAAAGAATATCAGTACTTGGTGGTGATGTTTATGAGTTGGTTGATGGTGCTCCAGAGTCAAATTATGACAATTGGTATTGTGAAAGAGAAGGCGGAGAGCCATTAGATGTTTTTGCGTTACGGAGTATTAGCCAAGCTAGAGATTATGTAAATAATTACAATAATCCGAGAGGAAAAGAGACATTCTATATTCTTGTCGCTGAATAATAATAAAGCCCGCAATAGCGGGCTTTATTATTTAACGCCTTCAATTAGAGAAATATCTTTTTTAAGTAGATCATTGACCATTGTATTGAGTTCAACGCCTTTGGCCTTGGCCGAAAAATAATCCAGCACCTCATTATCAAGGTACTAAAATATTGGGGCCAGAACAAAAATTAAATACTATTCAGTAAAAGTCTTGGGGTTACAGCTTTTGGATAAGATTATTTTATTGAATGACATGCAGCCTGAAACATGAATGGGGTCACAATAACCCGTTAAATGCCACCG
>NZ_LAHP01000073.1 GCF_000987765.1 Arsukibacterium sp. MJ3 | reverse complement strand
TGGTTACCGCGATTACGACCCACAAACCGGCCGCTGGACAGCAAGAGACCCCATCGGCTTTGCGGGTGGTGATACCAACCTGTATGGCTATGTGTTGGGTGATCCTATCAACTTTATTGATAGTAACGGCCTGTCAGGCATGGACTGGGTGTTTGGTGGGATTTACAACCTTACAGGTGGTTGGGTACCTTCCCAAGGATTGGTAGATGGCGCAGCGGGTTTTGGAGATGGTATAGTTTCAACGATCAGTGTGGGTACTCTTGAACTGGGGACGGTAAGAGAGATAATGGGTACTGACGGTGCTGTTAATAAAAATTCTTCATTTTATAAATCAGGTACATACACTGGCGCTGCCTATGCTTCAGCGGGTAGTTTGGCTGGTGCTGCAAGATCTGGGTATGTAACCTATCAAGCAAGAAAAAAAGCAGCAGCTTGGCGGTTTAATAGCAAAGCGTCGCGAAAAACCAAAATAAATAAAATGACGAAAGCAGGCAAGTTTAGGCCAATTATAGGTAATGTAGTGTGGACTCTTGCTGGTGGCGCTGGTGTAGCCTCTTGGCTTGAATTGTTTGACTTTGATTTAATTGATGAGGCGTGGGACTTTCACGACGAAAGGAGGGCTTGCAAGTGAGGTTTAACTCTGTCTTCGGTAGGCCTTCAATTTTATGGTTTTTTATAAGTTTATTTCTTATTGCTTTTCTCTTGTATGACTTTTACATGGTCTTATTTTACGGAGAAATAATGATGCTGAGATCGGCAGAGTATGTTCGTTATGACGATGGCTTTGCCGGTTCAGTTGTTTTCCTTATGGCTTTATTAGTGAAAATTCCAGTGTTTTGCGGTGCAGTGCTGTATGTTTTTTATTGTATTGCAAATTTCTCCGACTTCAGAAATGGCAAAAACAAAGCTGAACAAGTAAAAAGTGGTTTTAGGCACAGAAAGAAAAATAAGAAGAGGCGAGGTTAAACAAGGAAAAAGCGTGGGGTTGTGAACTAGCAACTAGCCATTTACTTGATACCAATACAGCAGCACCGGCCGTTTACTGGCAGTAACCATGGCCGATAAAGCCATAACCTACCGCCATAATGCGCTGGGGCAGCGGGTGGCTAAGTT
>NZ_LAHP01000072.1 GCF_000987765.1 Arsukibacterium sp. MJ3 | reverse complement strand
TTTAAAAACTCGCTTGCGGATCATCAATCAATGTTCGTAATTTATCAATCGCTGCTTGCCAGTGCTTTTTTAGTAGTTTGAGTTGTTTATCTTTATATGCGCGTAATCCAATAAATTGATTAGATAACACATTCCGGTTTTTAATTGAGTTCGCCTGATATCGTCGATGCTTTCCTGACGATTTTACCGCTAAACCAAGTAAAAATAATAAGTATTGTGCAACCAACGCCACGAGAAGTAATACTTTTAATCGTGGCGAATTCCGAGTGCCGCAATTATTCATTTTTAGCCCTGTTTTTAAGTCTCGAAAACTCTCTTCAATTTGCATTCGAGTGGCGTATATCTTCACTACCTTTTTTGATAATTGACGTGTTTTATTCAGCGATGTAGCCAGTAACCAGGGTTCTGTTTCTCGTTCTGCACAGGCTCTTGATTTTTTACTTCTTCTGGCACTCTCTCCTGTGGCTGTTTTATCTTTTCGACCCTTAGATTTGCGCCATACAACGACCATTCTTGATTCAAAAGACTGTTGCATGCCTTGTTGATATTGTCCTAAATCTTTAGGTCGCAAGGTGCCTAATTGATAAAGTGACTTGACCGGAAGCCACGCAGTATCTGATTTTTTCTTGCAAAATGTGCGATTTCTTACCCGGCCTACATAGTCCCAACCAAGTGATTCAATCAGAGTAAACCACGGGATCCTAAAACCCGCATCGGTGACGATAATAGGTCTACACTCTTTCGGTAACATCGCCTTTAATTTTTGCATAAATAACCGGTGTATTGTCGGTTTTTCCTTCAGGCTCAAGGGGTGAATTTCCTCATAAAGCGTTAATGACCGTCCCTGTGCGGCAATCGATGCGCGAATGAGAAAATGCTGTTTGCGCGCATCCATATCTGACCAATCTACATGAATGATAGGTTGCCGATGTTGACCTACAATAACAGCACACATTTTACTATAAACCAGCGGGATTTCTTGTTGTAAATTGACATTACTACATAGTCGGTCAACACGTTTAATCCGATGTTTTTCATGGGCAGCATTATCAATATTCCGGCCAAGTCCGGTAACAGAAAGTACTCCGCCATTAATGGTGCTTTCAATGGCGGCAAACAAACTTAGTCGACGAACTTTGTGCATAG
>NZ_LAHP01000071.1 GCF_000987765.1 Arsukibacterium sp. MJ3 | reverse complement strand
TTGGTATTGCGTGGCCGCTGTTTCGCCGCCTTCCGTTACGGTTTTCTGGCTTAAACGGCCATTGGCGTCATAGGCATAAACCGCATTGCCGCTTTGCGCCAGTTGGTCGCCGGCGGCATAGCTGGTGGTTTCTATTACTGGTCTATGTAGTGCCCAGGAAATTTTCTTCAATTGAACTAACTAGCATCACTGCTTCTTCATAACCTTCAAGTTCTGAATCTAACCAACTTTCTCCATTTCGAAAGACGTGAAACTTAATTTTCAACCCAAATTCATCCATAGAAAGAATGGCTCTGAGTTCTTTTTCAAAACACATACTTCGCCATTTTGAAAACACTTTACTAACTAAACATAACCCATATTCTAGAAATTTATCTTCGACATAATCATCTACATTTATTGAGTTTATGAAACATTCATAGCCAGTGTTATCTGGGAAATCATCTTGCGTCGCATTTGTCACAACACAAAAACATTTGCTCAAAAAATAACAGCCGTCTTCAACCAAGAACCCCTTTTCGACAAATTCTAATAACTCCTTCTGCAACTCAATCGAACTGAAAGCTGCATATTTATACGTTTCTGACATCTTTGAATTCATCAGGATCATCTAGCTACCCCCAAGATATTTTGATACTGCTTTATCAATTGCCGATTTAAATTTTTTATCTTTGAGCATATTATTCACAGACTTTGGAGCACCTGGAAAAGAGTTGGTTTTCGGGTCATATAGATATTTATTATTATTATCTTGGTAATGAACTTGACCTGGCCTTTGCCCTGGATTGGGGTTCTCGACATCTATTCTCTCTTTACCTTTTCCTTTCCATAATGTTTTACTCGCTGTCTTTGTACCGCGGGAGCCTAACATTACGCCCTTTGCAACAGCAGCAAGGCCAGTAACAGCACCTTTTTTCAGGTCTATAAAATTTGATGCAAATCCGCCAACACTGTACGCCGAGGCGCACGTGTCTACAGCACCATCAATCCCCAAACCACTACGAATGTCACCAGCATCAACCAGCCCCAAGGTTAACGAAGCAATAATGCCATCACCTAAACCTGCTGCACCATCTACAAACCACTGTGGTAACGCAGGCAAGGCCATTAAACCATCTGGATCAATAAAATTAACCGGGTCGCCCAACACATAGCCATACAGGTTGGTATCACCACCCGCAAAGCCGATGGGGTCTCTTGCTGTCCAGCGGCCGGTT
>NZ_LAHP01000070.1 GCF_000987765.1 Arsukibacterium sp. MJ3 | reverse complement strand
AAAAAAGGCTCCACAAGAGGAGCCTTCTTTACATCACCGCTAACTACACTTTAGTTAAGCAATGATTTTAGATACTACACCAGCACCTACTGTACGGCCGCCTTCACGGATGGCGAAGCGTAAACCTTCTGTCATCGCGATTGGGCAAATAAGCTCAACAACAAATTTCAGGTTGTCGCCTGGCATAACCATTTCTACGCCTTCTGGTAATTCTACTGCACCCGTTACGTCTGTAGTACGGAAGTAAAACTGTGGACGGTAGCCTTTAAAGAATGGTGTATGACGTCCACCTTCTTCTTTTGACAATACGTACACTTCGCCTTCAAACTTAGTGTGTGGCTTGATTGAACCTGGCTTTGCTAATACCTGACCACGTTCTACGTCTTCACGCTTGGTACCACGTAACAATGCTCCAATGTTCTCGCCTGCACGACCTTCGTCTAACAGCTTACGGAACATTTCAACTCCAGTACACGTCGTCGTTACTGTATCTTTGATACCTACGATTTCTACTGTCTCACCAACTTTTACTACACCTTGCTCTACCCGGCCTGTTACTACAGTGCCACGTCCAGCAATTGAGAATACGTCTTCGATTGGCATGATGAATGGCTTGTCAATCGCACGTACCGGCTCAGGAATATACGTATCTAACGCTTCGCCCAGCTCCAGTATTTTCTTTTCCCACTCTGCATCGCCTTCCAGGCCTTTCAGCGCTGAACCACGAATTACCGGTAAATCATCACCTGGGAAATCATAGTCAGAAAGAAGCTCGCGCACTTCCATTTCTACCAGCTCTAGCAACTCTTCGTCATCTACCATGTCACATTTGTTCATGAACACGATGATGTAAGGTACGCCTACCTGACGTGATAACAGAATGTGCTCACGCGTTTGTGGCATTGGGCCGTCTGTCGCCGCAACTACCAAAATCGCACCGTCCATCTGCGCCGCACCGGTAATCATGTTCTTGATATAGTCAGCGTGACCTGGACAGTCTACGTGTGCATAGTGACGCGTAGGGGTGTCATATTCAACGTGTGACGTATTAATAGTAATACCACGTGCTTTTTCTTCTGGTGCTTTATCGATTTGATCAAAAGCAAATGCCTGACCGCCGTATGTCTTCGCTAATACGCTAGTGATAGCAGCTGTCAGTGTAGTTTTACCGTGGTCAACGTGGCCAATAGTACCTACGTTTACATGCGGTTTTACGCGTTCAAATTTAGCCTTAGCCAT
>NZ_LAHP01000069.1 GCF_000987765.1 Arsukibacterium sp. MJ3 | reverse complement strand
ATTTCAAGCAGTAATGGGAAATGCCAGGGAGCTTGGTGAGGCACATGCGGCTGAGCGAAGTGGTGCTGCAGGTGGTAAGTCGGCGACAAAGCCTGTTAACAACAAATCGGGAACTGCCAGTACCGATGGTCATGCTCAAAAGCCCCAACCTGAAAGTGGTAACCGACGTTATACAGTTTCAACTCCGGCGAAAGCATTGACGGCTCCAGACGAAATCGATTTATCTGGCCTCAACGGTGAATTCGATGCTTTATGGGGAGGTAGTTTTCCTGGAGGGAGTGCCCAAGAGCAAGGAGGCACTGTGGCATTGGCTGGCCAACAAGCAATACTTGTAAATAAAGGTAGTGGTACTGCAGGGTCTTTTACTCCAAATTTAGCTGTCACCTCTAGATTGAGTGTGGTCGGAACTTTTCATACTCATCCATATGACGAAGGTTACGTTGATGTGTCATTAAGTGGTGCAGATGCAGCATATATGATCAACAAGGGGCATAAATTTATAATTAGCCAAAGTGGAGGAGGTCAGTTTATGTATCTAAGAACAAGTCTTACTCCACGTAACGTTGATTATAATGCCGTGAATGCTTCTCATAATATAAGAATTGGTAAAGCAATAATGGGGGGTAAAAGTTTTAGCATTGCGAGTCAAATGTCTGCAGTAGAAACGGCAAGGCAATATAACCTAGCTTATTATGAGGGAAAAAATGGATTGTTTAAAAAGGTTAAATAGTATTTATACTGTATTTTTTATTATTTTTTTCTTATCGTGTAGTCTGGCATCTTGTAAATTTTCAAAGGAGTCTAGTTTGATTTGCAATAAAATTTTGGATGCTCGAGTTATTTCTAGTAAGAAGCTTAGTGCTGCTATTAGTGAAGAGATGGAAGGGAATGTAAAGATTTCCATTCAGTTACTGAAAGAAGGTCTTGACTCGTTATCAGAATATTACAGCTCTGATAATGTAATTGATGATAGTGGTATGCATTTGGTTTTAGCGCATCAGGCTGAAATTTCCGGCGATTTAATTTCCACCTTAAAAATTTATAAAAGAGTTCTTGAAACTAGAGTTGCGATTATTACAGAGAAATATAGCGATATGCATTGCAGTGATAAGTAGCTGTCACTAGTATCTTTGTTGAATATTGTGGTCAGATCAAAATTAAATGCTATTCAGTAATAAGTCTTGGGGTTACAGCTGTTGGATAAGATTATTTTATTGAATGACATGCAGCCTGAAACATGAATGGGGTCACAATAACCCGTTAAATGCCACCGACCCCTCAGGCTATTTCTTCCA
>NZ_LAHP01000068.1 GCF_000987765.1 Arsukibacterium sp. MJ3 | reverse complement strand
AGTAAATGTACCTGAGCCAGCAATGTTAGGTATGTTCGGTTTAGGCTTATTAGGCTTAAGAGCGTTTGGTCGTCGCCGTTTAACTAAAAAGTAATGTGTGCTTAGCTAATATCTAGTTGTTAGCTAATGACATTATAAAAACCGGAGCATGCTCCGGTTTTTTATTTTCTAGAATAACCGTTTAGATTATAGTGCGGTAATTTCAGCTTGTTGCGCTTGTAATTTAACCATTGCCTGTTCCAGTTCGGCTTGTTTGGCGCGCTCTTTATCTAACACCGCTTCGGGCGCCTTGGCAACAAATCCCTGATTAGCCAGTTTACCCGAAACGCGGGCCAGTTCTTGTGCGGCTTTATCTAACTGTTTACTAATGCGGTTAAGCTCTGCTTCTTTGTCAATTAAGCCGGCCATAGGGATCAGTAAATCCATGCTGCCAACTAACTGCGCGGCACTGGCGGGGGCTTTTTCAGCTTCTGCCAGCACGGTAATGCTGTCTAGCTTGGCCATAACCATTAAAAAGTTTTGGTTTTCAGCCAAACGGCGCTGCTCTTCACCGTTAAGGTTGCGCAGTAAAATAGCCAGTGGTTTGCTAGGCGCAATATTCATTTCACCGCGCACGTTACGTATGGCCGTTATAACGGCTTTTAACCATTCCAGATCAGCCATTGCGGTGTCGTTGGCTAAGCTGGCATTAAACTCTGGATAAGGTTGCAGCATAATGCTGTCAGTATTATGCTCGGTAGTGTTACCGGCCAGCGGTTTAACCGATTGCCAAATGGTTTCGGTGATAAAAGGAATGATCGGGTGCATTAAGCGCAGCAGACTTTCCAGCACGGTGATCAGTGTATAACGGGTGCCGCGTTGCTCTGGCTCGGTGCCTTTAAACAATACGGGTTTAGTTAATTCTACATACCAGTCACAGAACTGATTCCAGGTAAATTCATATAAGGCATTGGCCGCTAAATCGAAGCGATAGCTGTCAATATAATGGGTAACGTGTTGTACAGTTTGCTGATATTGCGCCAAAATCCACTTATCGGCCAGTGACAGTACTTTAGGCTCACTACCAAAACCACAGTCCTGCTCGGCGGTGTTCATTAGTACATAGCGGCTGGCATTCCACAGTTTATTACAAAAATTGCGGTAGCCTTCTAGGCGTTTCATGTCCCAATTAATATCGCGGCCAGTAGATGCCAGCGTGGCTAACGTAAAGCGTACTGCATCGGTGCCGCTGGCACTAATACCCTCCGGAAACTGTTTTCGGGTGCGGTCGGCAATTTTTTCAGCGTCTTTCGGTTGCATCATATTACTGGTGCGTTTGGCCAGTAA
>NZ_LAHP01000067.1 GCF_000987765.1 Arsukibacterium sp. MJ3 | reverse complement strand
AAAACAGCGCAAAGCACATATAAATGAAGATTATCTTGAGCAGGTTTTACTGGCCAGTTTAAGCTTGGATGAAAAATGAGCACTCACGCTCTTGCCCTGGCACACACACCCTGTTGGTTCAAGTAATGGTTTCTCAGAAACTGATTTTCAGAGAGTTGAGCATAGGTATGTTAGTTATAATCGTGCTCCGTGGCAGGATATGACGTTAAAATATTTTGACGGAGTCAAGGCATGGTCTCAATTTGGGCATATGCCGCAAGAACGTAGTATGAGTAGTGATTTTGCAAATGGTTTCATAACATGTATTAAAGGTGATGACTGCTAATGAAAATACTAATTTCAGCAATGCTTTTGGTTTGTTGCAAAATTGGAGCCGCAACTGAGGTGACTTATCCAAATCGCTTAACTTTTAGTGAGCTTAATGCTTCAGTTGATAAAGTTTCGGGTCGGACAATCGATATGATTGGTATATTAAGTGTACAGAACGATGAGATTTATTTGTGTGAAACTCTGGATGTTTGTTTATCGTGGAACCCAAACCGAATTAAGGTAAATAAGGAAGCGCTTAAAAAAGTAACTTTGGACGGTTATAAGAGTTACGACATGTGCCATGTAATGGTTATAGGTAACTTTTTAGCGAGCGAGGAACATGAAAAAAGCCATTTTTTTGGCACCTTGGGTACAACATATCTGAGAATAGATTTATCCATTTCCCGACTTGATTATCAAAAATTTAATCCTCACTGCGATGTATGGAATAGTTTCGTAAAGAGTAGTCCTGGAGAGGAGGGAGCTAAAGAGCTTGAAGAAATGATTTTCATGATGAAGTTCAGGGCTAGATAAATTTTTACAGAAATAATGAGTTTAATTAAATCAATTTGTTCAGATCAAAATTAAATACTATTTAGTTAGCAGCTCTTAGTAATATTAGGTTCAGAACAAAATTATGGACTTCCCAGACTTTGCTAGACACATTTAACAGTTACAATGTAACTTAAATTAGAGGTGTTTATGAGCAAAGGCAAACGGTATACCGAAGAGTTTAAAATTGGAGCAGTAAAGCAGATTACTGATCGTGGTTATTCTGTTCAGGAAGGTACTTTGCAAGCCAGCCAGAGTGAAGTACGCCTTTATCCGTGACCATCTGCGAGTATTTTCCGTTTTAGCCATGTGTCGTGTTCTGAAGCTCAATCGCAGTGGATTTTATGCTTGGCTAAAAGCACCGTTGAGTCAGCGCACTAATATTAGGGTCAGAACAAAATTAAATACGGCTATGCCCAAATGGCAAAAGGGGCTATGCAAGCAATAGAAGGCGGCGGCACCGCCATGGCCAACTTTGCCGGAGGCATGGCAAAGGGGTTTGCT
>NZ_LAHP01000066.1 GCF_000987765.1 Arsukibacterium sp. MJ3 | reverse complement strand
CGGTTTTACCTGACGCTGTTGGCCCCATAATAAAAATGACCGGTAAAGCGTTGCTCATGTCGGCTGCTCCCGGTTTAACGCAGCAATACTGCTGGATAAATCCAACGGTACCGCCAGCCAATGCTGATGGTTCGTTAGCGTTAATGCAAAGTAGTGTAGCAGCGCAGCACTGCTAAGCCTATGCGATGAAAGTAGCATAGTCAAAATGGCCTTACTGCTGGTAACCGGCTCTGCCGGTTGCAACAACGGTAAACAATCGAGTAGCCAATGGCTAATGGTGGTCGAGCGTAACCAGGGCGCTACTGCTCTGATTATAGCCGTACTGTCCTGCAATAAAATATCAAACCCTAATTGCTGCAACAGGCTAGCCGCAGCCAGCAACTGCTGTTTTTCATCGTGGGTTACTTTTACCCGCAGCGGCAGTAATAATGCTGCGTTGTTACCATCAGTAAGCCACGCTGGCGCCAGAGTCGCGGCTAAATCGAGTAACACCAGCCCTTGTTCACTCTGAGCAATTGCATAACCATTTCCTGCTGGCAATAATGCCGGCATGGCCGGCGTTAGCAACGCAATTTTCGGATCTGCCGCAGCGTATTGTTCTGTTAAATACTGCAGCTGGCCTTCGCTTTTTCTGGCAGTTTGAGCAGGCGTGGTGGCTTGCCAGCTTAACGTTCTGTGCGGTTTATTCTCAGTACCCAAAGCAGACCCGGCCTGCGGATATGCATTGTCAGGTCGTTGCCGTGACGGCGTAATCGAATTGCCTGCCACCACCTGGTAAGGCGCCGCGGTATTGGCTACCTGCGACAACGCAGCATTAGGGGCAATACTTAACTGTTGCAGCGCATCAGATAGTGCACTGACTACAAAATCATGTACCAACCGCGCCTGATGAAACCGCACTTCATGCTTGGCCGGGTGCACGTTTACATCAACTTCAGCGGGATCTATGTCGAGATATATTACAAAACCAGGCTGTTGTTCGGCGTTTAAACGCTCACCATAAGCCTGACGAATAGCATGATTTAACAGTTTGTCACGCATCATCCGGCCATTAACATAACTATACTGACAAGTAGCCTGACTCTGACACGCTACGGGTGCCAGCAACCAACCATGCAGCTTAACGGCACCAGCACTGTTTTCAATATAAGCAGCATGTTCTGCAAAGGCCTTGCCACATAAAGTGGCTACTCGTTTTTGTCTGGCACTAACGGTAGTTGCCTGCGGCAAACGCCGCACACTATGACCGTTATGGTTTAGCTGCCAGCCTACATCAAACCGGCTTAATGCTAAGCGTTTTATCAGCTCGTCAATATGGCTAAATTCCGTTTTGTCACTACGCAAAAATTTACGCCTGGCAGGGGTATTGAAAAACAAATCTACCACTTCAATACTAGTGCCATCTGGGTGGGCAGCCGGTTTTACC
>NZ_LAHP01000065.1 GCF_000987765.1 Arsukibacterium sp. MJ3 | reverse complement strand
GAGCTGCCTACCGCCGATACGCCAGACAAACTGGCGAAGCTGCTGCCATTTTGATCTAAACAGCAATCATGCCGAAGGTGTGGTTGCTGTTACGCATACAATCTACTTAACTACTACTATCTTTATCTTAAGATTTACTTGATACCATTCTGTGAAATACGTTAAGTGTAATCAGGAACGTAATGAACTTAAAAACTGAAAGTACTAAAAGCAAACCAGACAATGGCCCACTATCAATTGTGAATGAGCAATTTCACAAACATTACAATAATAAGAAAAAACAGTATGAAAAAGCGATTCTCCGAGGTGATATTTTACTTTTTGTACGGTTGGATAGCCGGCTAATTTCAATGTGCGGAGATAAATTAAAAGTGCATGATATTAACACAAAAAAATATCATGACTTAAAAGCATTAACTCATGCAACATTAGCTGCATATTATATTTTATCAGCGTTGGATATTGATGAAGCGGTCCCGCTATTGCGTTCATGGACAAAGAGTTTTCAACAATGCAACGATATTATTAACTGTGCTGAGGTATCAATTTTAATGGATCGACTTTTGGACAAGGTCGAGAAAAATAATAGCTTAGAGTATTCTTGGCTTCTTCAGTTTACTCAGGGTCTGGAACCTCTGTTTGCAAATATGATGATGCAAGCAGCAAACGATGAAATTGACAATATAGTGAAAACGTTAGATTTGGAATTTAAAATCCACCATAAAAAAAGTACAGAAACCTACTTAGTGGTGCTTGGTGGGCACCAACCCCGCTATAAAGAACTGGCTAAGCTTGTTTTTAAAAAATGGTACAACGAACTAGATGATCATATTGTTGATGCTGAACATCATGTTCGCTATTTAGAGGGTGGCTCTTCTCTGGACGACGCAATTTCACTTATAGCAACAGTAATAACTGATCGCGAACTAGCTCAGTTATTTCTTGGTAGCGTTAAAGGTCTTGATCAAGATGCTCTAGGGATCATTGGTGAGAAAGCGCTTGAAAAATATTGGGCACACCGAGAAGTGTCAAGATCAACAGAATTACCTTGAAATGTAAGCGTAACAACCACACCTTGCGGCATGACGGTTGTTGCTGTTTTATCTCGAACGACTGCGTTTTTATTTTACGCTCCAGTGCATATAACTTCTAAATGTGGTTGATGGCCCAGTCCGGTTTTGCCTCTACATTGTGCCTGCTAAAACCATTGATTTATAAATTAGAAAATTTCTGTGCCTAGAACAAGATCGGTGAGCGTAACACCAACCGCACATTCCAGCTTTAGCTAAATCTGCTTACCCTGTCTGGATCTACATTTACCAAACTGGGCTTTTTATGAACCGCAGAACATCCGAACAATGGCTGGCGCTGTTTGACCAGCATAAAGTGAGTGGGCTAACTCAAACCGAATTTGCAAAACAACAAGGCATTGACCCGACCTATTTCAGCTATCGTAAGCGGCAACTTCTCGCTTGGCAACAGGAAGAC
>NZ_LAHP01000063.1 GCF_000987765.1 Arsukibacterium sp. MJ3 | reverse complement strand
CGATAGATCTGATCACCAAACGCCATGAATGTTCAATTATTTCTTTATTATACTATTGTTTTTTATATACATTTTGTGGGGATTTGTCAGGGTCAGAGTAAATTTAAACCTGCTTACGCCAACATACGGACGCCCTCGCTTAGCCCCGTGCTGACGTAGCAGTGAAAAGGACAGGCACAACTGAACAACACAGTGAGTAACAAACACCTAGCCTTAGCACCATAAACCACAATCACCAATGAATTTCTGCTGTGCCTGTCCTATTTTCTGTAAACCGCAAACAACACTACTATGGCAACTAATATACTTTTTATCATTGTTATATCCCTTTAAAGCTTATTAGCTCCGCCCCCTTTTTCGCAGGCTTCAACCCGGCTCCAACCCTATTGATTTCAATAATAAATTTTATTTATCTTCTCTATACATTATCAATATATCTGGTGCAATGATGTGCCCTTTTGCAGCAGCTAGCTTAAGATAATTAAGGCCTTTGGTTCTATCATAAGTAGCAAACTTTTCATTTAAATAAAGTCTTGCAGTCATGAAGTAAATGTCAGCAGCTCTTTTTTCTACTTCTAATGATAATAAATAGTTTAACAACTTTAAAAACTCGACATCGTCCTCAGCAGCGACTACTGCTCTATACTTTTCCTGAGCATATAAAATAGCAATATCCTCATCGTCAGCATGTGAAAAACCGTGAAGAATCTTAAGCATCTCGGCTGAATCAAAATAGCCTGATCTTTGCATCTGCAATAGGTTTGTAATGGCTTCTTTAATACCCGCTCTCGCTGCAATTTCAGTGTGATATAGCGATTTTTTTACATCAAAAAACAATTCATTAGTAAAATAAATTGTTCCTAAATAGTAATGAGCTTTTAACTCACCTAATTCAGCAGACCGACTGTAATACTCGATAGCTTTAGTAATATTTACGGTTCCGAGCAATCCGAACTGGCTGATTTCACCTAAATTTATGTAAGCTTTTTTAGGGTTGCACCTTTCAAGCTCTGTCAAAATAGTTTCCATTCTATGTCGTTTTTCATATGGTACGGTGCCATCGACTACCATATCTTTAATATCAAAATTTAAATCCACTTGCCCACCGCATGCTTCTATAACAGGAAGCGCCCCTTGAGAAAAAAAAGAAAACATTAAAAGTATAAATATATATTTATTCACCTACCTACCTCCTGTTGCATCTCGATATAACGCCTCTGCTGTAGCAACACTCGTATGATATATATTAGAAACTACAGATTGAAATTCAGTCACATACTTAATTGTAACTTCGTAATATCTAAGAGAAGCTGATGCTTCAACACCTATCTTGCCATTCTGACTAACGAATGCTTTTTTTTCAGCACCAACAACACCAAAGTCTCTTCCAAGAGTTAGACCATATTCAGTGTCGTCTTTCGTGAGCACCACTTCCACTCCAAAAAAGTAAAAAAAAAGTAAAAAGGACAGGCACAACTAAACAACACAGTGAGTAACAAACACCTGGCGTTAGCACCAAAAACCACAATCACCAATGCATTCCTGCTGTGC
>NZ_LAHP01000062.1 GCF_000987765.1 Arsukibacterium sp. MJ3 | reverse complement strand
ATCAGGAAAAGAAAGAGCTAAAGCAACAAATAAAGTCAAATCAACATGAAGTGTTTGTTGTGTCGATTGAAGAAATGGAAGCTATTGTGCAGTCCTCGCTAAAAGGAAATTTACCGCATATTAAGAATGCATGGCAAAAATTAAAGGGAAAAACCGAAGTTGGCGCAAGCTACTATGCTTCGGCGGATGATATAAGAACATTAAGCAAACTCGTTGGCGACCTTGGCGGATTTGCCTCAAAGGTATACGTCAAAACATATGGTGGTAAACAACACATCATTCTAAAGGGGCACCCAGGATTGCGGCGCGTTCTAACTGGCACTAAGTACGGCATAAAAAACCCCAAAGTCATCACTATGGGGTTAGGCAAAGCGGGAGCAATACACGCTGCAAAGTCTGGTGGCATTCTATCAGTTGTCTTGCTTTCAGCTTATCGAGTTGCAGACTACTTCCTTACAGATAACGCAACACTAAACCAACTTATTGGTACTTTGGCAACGGATGTTGTTAAAGTTGGTTTGGCCACTGGTGCGTCTATCGTTGCAGCGTCAGCGTTAGTTGGGTTTGGTGTAACTTTGGCTATTGGCCCCATTATAGCCGTGGTTGCAGTGGGATTGCTGGCTTCTATGGCGCTGGGTGAAATAGACAATCATTACGGTATAACTGACAGAGTAATATTGGGGCTAGATGAATTAAGTCAGGATGTTCAGTCTCAAATACAAAAAACTAAAGAAAATATACTTCATAAGGCAGGCGGAGCTGTTGCACTAATCATTGATTATGCCGTTGACTCGGCAAGAGTTATTCTCATCGATGCTGCTAAGCATCAGCTACATAAGTTTTTATCAGGAAATCCGAGAGTATTCTAAATGAAGGACATAGATAATGCTTCAATAATGACTAGGATCGCTAGTTTTTTGTTTTTTGTTATTTTAACTATTGCATCTTTTTGGTGGTTTATCGCTAGTGGTTATGGCACGCTTCATTCTCTTTCTTATGGTAATGAGGTTGTATATTTTAGCAAGGGGGCCATGTATTCGCTGGGTACGGGCATTGTATTGTTGTTGTTAACCCTGTTAGGTGTCTACCAAAATGTTAAAAAAACCGACTTGTCAAAAGCTCAGACAAAATTAGCGACAAAAATATTTGTTTTGTCAACGGTTGTGATATTTGTTTTTCCTGTTGTTGCCCACCTTTCAGTAAATACTATTGCGACTCGAAATGGGTATTTTGAATGCAAAGAAATGAGCTACCAATGGCTTTTGTATAAAAAAATAGTTTATGTTAATAGCCAAGCTGTCTGCATAAACCCTGAAATAACAAAAAGCTCAAGCGGACGCTGAAAAGCGCGCCGTTTAGCTTGGCATTGAGGCTGTAGAATTTTTCCCAAAAAGATGTTTTTAACGCTTTCTACAAACAAGGTTATTTGGTTGTTTTTTGAGCTTGCAGTGTGTCAATGGTGAGCGTAACACCAACCGCACATTCCAGCTTTAGCTAAATCTGCTTACCCTGTCTGGATCTACAACCAGGCAGAGGTTTCACATGAACCGCAGAACAT
>NZ_LAHP01000061.1 GCF_000987765.1 Arsukibacterium sp. MJ3 | reverse complement strand
AGCTGCCTACCGCCGATACGCCAGACAAACTGGCGAAGCTGCTGCCATTTTGATCTAAACAGCAATCATGCCGAAGGTGTGGTTGCTGTTACGCATACTGTCAATGTCTTTGATCTGATAGATATTATTCACCTAAAGCAAAAATACCATGGCGAACTACAAACCTGATTTATCCTGCCAAAGTAAATTTATCCCTGTCGATTTTGCCGCCCAAATAGTGCCTGGCACTTTTGAATATGCGCTGAGGGTAACCCCTACGGCTGAGCAGTAAGGATGTAGAGTGAAAAAAAACAGGCTAAAGCTGCCTGAGGGCAAGTATTGCGAGATGGTTGGCATATCTTGAAAAGAGCTGATTAATAACATGATGAGAAGCAATAAAAAGGTACTAAAGCAAATCACCTATGTAACAAAAGTCTGTAAATTAATTGTTCCCTAAATATACAAATTCCATTAGCATCTGCCGGATAAAACACTAAGTTGTTATATGCACAAGGAAGTCTATGCGTAAATTAATATTATTGTGTTTAATGGTAGTTTCACTTTCTTCATGTGCCTCACACCAAGTAGCAGAGAATGGATGTAAATTTATAAACGGTGCTCACGAATCCGAGCAGGAGAGAAAAAATAAGAGTGAGCGCAATGGCGAGAAGCACCAAAAAGATAATGTTGATGTTATCAATGGCGTATTAGCGCTTTTCACAATTAACCTATCGGATAAAGAAGAAAAGTGCATATAACAATGCGCATCACTCGCTCCCGATGGTCGCTTGGACGCCAACTTCGCTGCGGTCGTCGCCCGTGTGCTTTGCGTTATGTTGCAAAAGGAGATGCAGAGTATGAATCAAGTTAAGAGTAATTTTCAGGTAATAACCGCTACGATATCAACGCTTTATTTTGGGTTGTTTGCCTATGGGGCTTTTATATTAATTCAGCAATTCGAAAGCATATTTGACTCTTTCGAAGCTGAGTTACCAATTCAAACTTCCATATTAATTGGCACTTATCGTTACTGGGGAATCTTGGGCTTAATTTCAGCTTTTATTCTTTACAAAGTTAGTAAGGGTAAAAGCAGCAAATCTATGAAATTACTAATTTGGCTTTTTGTATTGTCATTGTTGTTAGTACCATTTGCTATTTGGGGTATTTACAGCCCAGTATTGGAAGGCAGTGGTCAACCTGTAACATAATCGGGTAGCCAGAGGTCTCTAACCTCCAGCCCCCACAAACACCCTGCACCGAAATGTCGGCCCAGACGACTCCGCACAGGGCGTTTCACTTAGAATGATGAAGCGCAATCCAACCATCACGCAATGGATAAAGCCCTTCGGATTTTAAGCATTTCTGCTGTGCCTGTCCTATTTACTCAGCTATCCTACACCACGGAAACTCAAGAGCAAGTGCTTGAAATGACGTGTCTTGAAAGTGGTAACAATTGGGCATTGCACGGTATGGGTCGGGTGGGTGGTGAAGCAAGGGAAAATTTTAGCTTCGTTTTAAATATCGTGAGCGTAACACCAACCGCACATTCCAGCTTTAGCTAAATCTGCTTACCCTGTCTGGATCTACAACCAGGCAGAGGTTTCACATGAACCGCAGAA
>NZ_LAHP01000060.1 GCF_000987765.1 Arsukibacterium sp. MJ3 | reverse complement strand
AAACAACACGAAGCCAAGCTGCGTTTTTTACAACAAGAAGCTGAATTAAAGCAGCGCCGTAATGCTGCCAAAAGTAGTTAAGTATAGTGGACAGAGGGGGCCACTATAAATTACTTACAATACAACCTATTATTTTTCCTTGCGGCATCCAAAAAGAGATGATTTAATAACGTTTTATTAATATTTGTAGCCGTCAGGGACGATAAAACGATGTCGCAATTAAAAATAAGCCGCAATGAACTACAGAATGCGTTTAAAGAAAATTAGCATGATGTTTACGTACTAAATAGCCAGGAAATGATCCAGTTATGGGTTGCAGAGCAAAAGAGGAAGGGTAAGAGTCAGCAGCAAATTGAGCTATCGTTCGAAAAAATAACCGGAGAAAAATTTGCTGAGTCATCAGAGCAGTTTGTTCGAGGGCTTGGCTCAAACATTATATCATCTTCAATCGACAGTAAAATGCTCGTTGCACTGGCTGGCGAGATGAAGCGGTCTGGTAATATTTTAGGTCGATATTATATCGATACACGTGGTGGCAAACAGTACATTACTTTTAAAGGCCGCGCAGGCCTTAGGCAAGTTTTAACTGGAACACGTTATTTAGCAAAAAATACTAAAGTAATGAAAATAGGTGTTGGTGGTCAGGCGCTTAGAGCTTCTGCCAAAGGTGGTTTTGTTGTTTCAATTATTTTTTCTGTCACACTTAATTCTGTTGATTGGATATTTAAAGAAGAGTTTCGATGGACCAATTGGATTGCAAACGTTAGTACTGATGTCATTAAAGCGGTGATTGCCGGAGCTGCTGGTTACGCTGCCGGCATGTATTTCGCTGGCGGCGCAGCCGCTGCCACAATTGCAATTCTTCCTTTGAGTGCTGCAATAGTAGTCGGTATTCTTGTTGTTGGCGGATTGTATGTGTTGGACAATCATTTAGGTATTACAAAAGCGATTGTTGATTATTTGGAGCATGCTGAGCAGAATGTCAAAAACGATATTAGAGACGGCATTTACTATGTTATTCAATCAACTGGACATGCGGTAAGGCGTAAATTCGAAGCCAATATCCGCAGTTATATCTTAAGTTTACTTCGTCGCTTTAACAGTTTTCCGGCAATTTAGATGAATCAACAAACTAAAATAAAAGATTTTATTGCGGTAACTTCTTTTGTGGTGCTATTCATTATTGGCAGTTGGGCTTTGCTTTACTCGTTGCAAACCCAGTCTGCAGAGTTATCCAGCGAAAAATCACTAATTGTTTTAAGTAGTTTTCACGGCTACTTTCCTGGTGCACTGCTGGGCGTGATGTTTATGTTGGGTTATGCAGCAACTCGGCTTTGGCAGGGCATATTTAATAAGCCTGTATCGTCTAATAATGGCAAAGTTACCGCGATCGGGTTACTTGGCAGTATCTTGCTTATTATTATTGGTAACTTTGTCGTAAATAGTTACTGGACCAAAAAAGCAGAGTACGCAGCTTATCAAGTATGCCCTGCTATGACGCTACTAACCAACCGCGTGACAATGGAGGTTTGGGTTAAAAACGAAGCGTTATGTTATGACCGTGATGTACGACGGATCATTAGCCGGGGCACACCAGCC
>NZ_LAHP01000059.1 GCF_000987765.1 Arsukibacterium sp. MJ3 | reverse complement strand
AGCAGAGCGTGCGAGTTTGCTACAAATTTGGTACACAGCGAAAAACAAAAAGCCCCACTATTGAAGTGACCCCATAAAGTTGGACTCATTTCTAAGCGGCTATCAAGGCCTGATTTCGATATTCAATCGGACTCAGGCCTTTTAATTTCTGCTTAATACGTTTGTTGTTGTAATAGTCGATGTATTCTTTGATGTTTTCAATGAGTTCATCCGCCGTTTTGAATACTTCGTTATGATACATCTCTGTTTTAAGTATCCCGAAGAAGTTTTCTGCTACTGCGTTATCTAAACAGTTCCCTTTCCTCGACATACTTTGTTGTAAACCTTTCTCTCTTAAGTGCTTTTGATACCGCTTATTCTGATATTGCCAGCCTTGGTCTGAGTGAACAATTGGCCTTTCATCGTGCCGTAGCTTCTTTATTGCTTTCTTTAGCATCTCGGTGACCAAAGGTAACCTCACGGATTTGCTTACTTCATAGCTCACAACCTCTTGATTAAACAGGTCGATGACAGGTGATAGGTATACTTTTTGTTCGCCTACTTTGAACTCGGTGACATCCGTTACCCATTTTTGATTCGGCCTATCAGCAGTAAACTTTCTTTGTACTAAATCAGGCGCAATTCGGCCGATTTCACCCTTATACGAACGATACCGTTTTGGCCTCACTTTTGATTTCAACCCGAGCTCACACATGAGCCGTTGCACACGCTTATGGTTAACCAGTAACCCTGATAAACGTAATGTGAGTGCTATTCTTCGATACCCATAACGCCCTTTGTGGGCGTGGTATATGGCTTGGATTTGTGCCTTTAACGATTCATCAGGGCAAGGCCGCTGCATTGATTCACAATGGTAGTAATAAACGCTTTTAGGTAAACCGGTCGCTTTCAGTAAATTCCGTAAGCTAAATTGCGCCTTGAGCTCAACAACCACTAAGGTTTTCTCTTTGCTCGTTTCTTTTTTGCTTGGGCCAAGGCTTCTAACTTTTTTAAGACAGCATTCTCCGCACGCAAGTAGTCTAGCTCTTCACGTAGCTCTTTCTCTGTCATTTGCTCTGATGGCTTTGGCTCTGAGGGCTTATGTTTCATGCGGGGTCTACCCTTTTTCTTGGGGTGAAGTCTGGAAATACCTTCATGAGCATAAAGCTTTTGCCATTGAAATAATATACCTGATGTTGATAAATCAAAGTACGCACTCGCGTCGTTAAGTGACCAACCTTGCTTGCGCATGGTGGTGAGTACTTTTAGTTTAAATTCAAAGCTATAAGGATAACCGGTGTGAAGAAAGCTGTCTAAACCATGAACCCGATAAACCGAAGCCCAGTAACGAATCTGTCGTGCGGATACCTTAAATTCACGGCTGAGCTGGGTTGAACTTTGCTCTAAAGCTCTTTTAGCAAGCTCTAACTTAAACGTTCTGTGATGTTTTGACATAAAAAGACCCCCAGTAATTGGAATGTCCAACTATTGGGGGTCACTTCATTCATGCTGTGTTGGCCTTTTTACGCTATTGCGTACGTTATTTAGTTTGTGTTGATTGAACCGGGGCGTACCTGTGATTCGTTATATGAGTATAGTTATAGTAAATATTCGTTAAACCGACATTAGAACGGCTGCAAATGTAGATTTATTATTTTGTTTTCATTGACCTTGCTATT
>NZ_LAHP01000058.1 GCF_000987765.1 Arsukibacterium sp. MJ3 | reverse complement strand
GCAGTGGCTGCTGGCTTAACACTTTCAGTGATGATGGTAACGGCGTCTGCGCTTCAGGCGAAGAGGAAACAGGTAATATTTGGGGTGGTAACGCCTGTAAGGTCCTGCGCTCTTCCACCAGACGTTCAGCAGGCTTTTGCTTAGTGGTATCGTGAATACGCTGGTGTGCGACTGTTTCTAACCATAAGAGCACTTCCTCATTAGCGGTCAAAACATCCAGTGTTTGACCCAATGCCTGCAGCTTTGTATTCAAAGGTCGGAAGAAGTTGTCTCGCACATATCGTACCATCCGCTCAACCTTGCCTTTGGTCTGCGGTCTATAGGTGTGACACAATTTTGGAATAAAACCCATGCTTTTAGCGAACTGATAAAACGCCTGATTGAGCTTGTGTTTGCCTTCACCATACGCATCACGTTCAACCACCACAGTTTTCATATTGTCGTACCAGACCTCTCTAGGGATCCCCTGAAAATACTCAAAAGTCAGCCGATGGCAATGCTCTAACGTGTCGTAACGCATGTTATCGGTGAATACCACCATCATTCCACGACTGTAACCTAAGACGGCGATAAAGGCATGAATAGGCTGCTTTCCTCCGCGCATTTGCCCCCAGTCTACTTGCATTTGTTTGCCAGCTTCAGTTTCAAAACGTACCACCGGCTCAGGTGTGTGGGTGCCACGGTATTGGTATAAATATTGTCGCAATAACGACAAACTACCAGCGTATCCCAGCTCCTGAACTTCACGGTAAAGCACAACTCCAGATAAGTGAACTGGTTTTGCTTGCGCTATGCGCGAGTGCAAGAATGACTTAAAAGGGTCAAGCAGTGAAGGTGCTTGACCACGTGCAGAATAAGCTGGCGTATCAATATTAGCTCGCAAATAACGCTTTACTGTATTTCTTGATATACCAAGTTGTTTAGCAATGGCTCGTTGTGACAGGCCTTGTTGATGCAAAATCTGAATTTTCATGAGCTCTTCTTTTGTGATCAAGGTGCCTCCGAAAAAGCACCATAGTGAAAACAAGTGGATCAGATTTCAATTGTTGGAGTGGACCAGTTTTGCATTGTTGGTAACAATCTACTGCAAAACGGTTGCGATATTCGCACCGTACAAGAGTTGCTTGGCCATAATGATGTCAAAACAACCCAAATATATACTCACGTGCTGGGTCAGCACTATGCAGGTACAATGAGTCCACTAGACAGAATCAAAGGAACGTTCTAACCCGCCGCGTATCTTTCAAATGACATGCGCAGTATCTAATTGCTTATTGGCTAGAAGCCGTTTATGGTCTACATTATTGAGTAAATAATAAGCAAGCATGCGGTTATAAATGAGCATGCGCACTTTGCACCGTAAGAACACAGGGAGGCGTTCGTGAAATCCTCAGTATTCATCTGCCTTTCAAGTCTTTTCTTGCCGTCAATACACCGCGCATGCCTTATATACAAATGTTAGGCAGCAGAGTTTTAACTAGGAGAGTCGATGAAGCACTTATGTTCTATTACTCTGATACTTCTAAGCT
Source organism: Arsukibacterium sp. MJ3 (assembly GCF_000987765.1). Classification (GTDB taxonomy): domain Bacteria; phylum Pseudomonadota; class Gammaproteobacteria; order Enterobacterales; family Alteromonadaceae; genus Alishewanella. Next base: position 179 of record NZ_LAHP01000058.1, on the reverse strand, counting down.
TGATGACTTTGAGTGCTTGCAGTAAGGGTCCCGGGGACTTAGAGGGTACGTGGCGTTTGGAAGGCGTTGTTCCAATGACAATTGTGTACCGGCATAACGAAGAAGAAGCTATGGGTATCATAAGCAGGGTCTCATACAAGCATCATGGGAATGATGTGTTAGTAAGTTATGAAAGTGGA
>NZ_LAHP01000057.1 GCF_000987765.1 Arsukibacterium sp. MJ3 | reverse complement strand
AACCGGCCGCTGGACAGCAAGAGACCCCATCGGCTTTGCGGGTGGTGATACCAACCTGTATGGCTATGTGTTGGGCGACCCGGTTAATTTTATTGATCCGGATGGGTTGTTTGCTTTACCAGTTATCCCGCAAAGTGTAGTAAATGCGGTAACAGGGTTTGGTGATGCCATATCGTTTGGCTTAACAGATGTTATACGCGATGCCATGGGCACTAATAGTGGTGTAGATAAGTGTTCGTCGGCCTATGCTGGTGGGGCTTTTGTCGCGAATTTTGTTGATCTAAGGCGTGGTGCTGTAAGTGGGGCCAGAGCGCTTACAAAGAGTGCAAGGACTCCCGTCGGTCGATCTGGACAGAAAAATAACTTCCCTAATCCGAACGCTCCGAAACCCAGAAACGCCCCAGAATCTATTAATGGCCGAGATTACAGTGGCCATGCTATTGATAGGATGCAAGAGAGAGGTTTCACCCCATCAGTAATTGAAAACGCGTTACAAAATGGTGCTCGGACTGTGGGCAATAAACCTAATACATCGTTGTTTACTGATACGGTTAACAAATTTAGAGTTGTGACGAATTCTGAAACCGGAAACGTTATAACCGTAATTCCAGGGCTTTAGTGATGTCATCAAATATTGATTCAGATTTTTATACGCTCGTTCGAGAGGCTCTTCATAAAAAATGGGATCCAATTGGAGTGTGTGCTTATTCAGAAGAAATGGGTGAGTATGATGGATATTTACCTAATCTTTGTAGGATCTTAAAAGAAGATGGTTCTGAAGATCAGGTCTTCAATTTCTTGTGGACTGCTGAAACAGACTCTATGGGGTTAAGTGGTGACGTACAGGCTACTCGTGAATTTAGTAGATGGCTTGTTAGCTTAAAGCGCTAGATTGAGTTGTTTTTGTTTAAGCAAGCTTACCAGCAAAAGCGCGTTTGGCGTTGTGCTTAAGAATCAGACTTTCCAGTCAGTTTTAAGGACATCCAACATGAAATTAAAAGAGTTTAGTCTTTGGGGCTTTAAGTTAGAACTGGATGACTCTCGTAAGTTTACTTTATTCAATAGGTGTGTTTGCGCGCATTTTGAGACATTTTCAACCGATAGATACCGACGGGATTTATCGAGTTGTAATAAAACTGAGTGAACATGACGATAGAACGGGTACTACTGAATCAAGTAGTTCCGTATTGAAATTTTATAGAGTTTTTAATTTTGAGGTTTTTAATTCTCTTGATGAAGTGTCCAAGAAAAATATTTTACTGGATGAGTTGTATGAATCTTTGATTGCTCTTTGTGATTTATATGGTTGGCCAAAAGAGAATTTCAAATCGGCATATGAGGGAGTTATTAACGATAGATTTTTGAATTCTTAAAGCATAAAGGGGAAGGCTAGTAGGAATAAGAAGCTCAATGCTGAGTTGGTTTGTAACCATGGCTCATCGTCTTTTGATTGCTTTGTTAAAGTAACTGACAATTTTGGTAAGGAAGTGCTTGTAAAGCATTTATTTTCAGAGGAGCCAGACGAGTTTTTGTTTAATGGGCGCATTGGTGATTTAAAGTGGCTATCAAATCAAACATTGGTATACAGGAATAAAGACAAAACGGAAGTTGAACGATTTGAATTCGGAAATGGGCTGTGAGAGTGGCATGATAAGCCTACCCGCGTTGCTGCAGGCGACCAACTAGCGCAAAGCGGCAATGCGGTTTATGCCTATGACGCCAATGGCCGTTTAAGCCAGAAAACCGTAACGGAAGGCGGCGAAACAGCGGCCACGCAATACCAA
>NZ_LAHP01000056.1 GCF_000987765.1 Arsukibacterium sp. MJ3 | reverse complement strand
GCCGACCCATTTGTGCAAGCGCCAGGCAATTTGCAAAGTTACAACCGCTATAGCTATGTAATGAATAATCCGATGAGCTATACCGATCCAAGTGGGTATTTTTTCAAAAAGCTTGGGAAGTTTGTTAAGCGGTACTGGAAAGCGATCGTAGCGGTTGCTGTGACTTATTTTACAGCTGGTGCGGCATCAGGATGGGTTTCTACATGGGGAGCAACTTGGGGAACTGCTGCAACAGCAACTACTGCAGCTACTCTGACAACTGCTGGCGCGGTAGCAACTGGTGCAATAGCAGGCGCTGTTGGTGGTGCTGTAGGAGGTGCATTAATCACAGGTAATTTGCGAGGAGCTGTCAGAGGGGCATTTACCGGAGCTATTGCAGGTGCTGCTGGCGGTTATGCTAACTTTGGTGATGTTACTGGATGGGGTGATGCTGCGCAAAGGATTGGTGTCTCTGCGTTGGGTGGTTGTGGCGCTGGAAAGGCTTCTGGTAGTTCTTGTGGTAAAGGTGCTAGCACCGCCGCTATGGTGCAAGCTTTGACTATGGGCGCAAGTGAGTTATACAAAAAGGTCAGTACAAAAACTAGCAAACAAACTGAACTGCCATACAACGAGAATGGTAAACCTCACTTGAAACAGAGAGGGCAGTCTGATGTTGGCTCTCAATTAGATGATATCTCTTATGAGCAATGGAAAAAAGGCATTTTAAAATCTAAAGACATTGGCATGGCTTATGATAAATCACCTTTCATGCAAAGAGCTGGAAAATGGCCTTATATGGATGCTTTTGCTGAGTTTCATGATGGATTTCATGACTATTTTTTTGTTCCTGACGATCAAGTATCTTTAATTCTAACAATGGCACCATCGTATGCAGTTACTGTTCTTGCTGCGGCTCAGCCTTTTTCTGATTACTATTACATACACTTAATTAATCGGAGACGCTACTAGTGAAAGATATAGCAAAGTCTTTTTTTTGGGCATTAGTTCTAGTTCTAACGATGGTATCGTGCGCAGCCGGACATCAAGATTTCATCAATTTTAGAAATAACTTTGATGTTGGACGAGAAATAATGTTTAAAACCAGCCCAGATCGATTTTCAAGAGCAGGTGAGTATATTAGAGGTGATTACGTAATTTCAGGTGATGGACTATTAAATGTTAATACAAATAGTGAAGGTCAACTTGTTTATCATGTATTCGTACAGCAGATATTGCCGAACACTAGAATGGAAAAAGAGTGGATTGGTAAATGTTTAATTTACTACATTGTTGACCCGGAGACATATATTGTTAAAAGTTGGGGATTTGATGACGGTGGAAATCCTCTAAGTTGTAGAACGTTTACTTGATTTTTAATAGGCAGGAAAAAATAGGACATCCAAACTTTGGACATGTGAAAAGTAAATTCGAAGACTCCCACCAAAGGAAAAAAAGCAGGACATCCAGATTTAAGTGCGAATTGCGGACCGAAAAAGGTGTTGGTGCTAATTAGATTTATAGAGAGAGAACAATGATGAAAATAATTTTAATTGCAATAACATTATTATTTGCTGTTGGCGCGCAAGCTGATACCACCGCCAAAATTGATAAGATATTAATGTATGAAGACGGTAACCTAGTTTATATCTACCCGGTGGGTGGCGTACAAAATAAACCGGCTTGTCATGGCGCTAATGGTGATTCATACGTATGACCTTAACGAGCTAACTCATTGATTATTATGTGGCATTAAGCATTTAAATAGGCCGGTTTTCTGGTCTCGTTTCACATTTTGGCGTTGGCAATGTTGTGCTAAAAATGCCATCGCGTTATTCATGGCGTT
>NZ_LAHP01000055.1 GCF_000987765.1 Arsukibacterium sp. MJ3 | reverse complement strand
TCAACCTGCAGAGGAGTCAACATCTTCAGCTCTATAACCCACTCAGCATAAATACAGCCTCGGCAATGCCTATTTAATGTTGATCTGACCCCATTTATTCCATTTATTCCAGCTGCGCTAAACTTCTCAAGGCCAAGTTCTACAACTTAATGGATTACCGCCTTTATCAAAACCCCAAGCCAATATAATATGTGTACCTGGGTCAACATCATAATAAATTAGGCATTTTCCTACATAATCTTTAATACTGTAGTTAGGTAAAACTTCCTGTCTATTAAAGTGGTATCTTAAGTTACCGCTATCCAATGTTGTAGTTTTTGTCAATCCTTCTCCTCCAATTAAATAATCTGATCGTATCAACTGGCCTGCCTTTTCAGATTTAGATAAAGCCTGATTATTAATATTTCCCCCAATATTCATATTCAGGTATTTTTTGTAATCTTCATGACCAGCTGCGCAGCCAGCTATATTAAGGAGTAAAATAAGTCCAAAAACGAAAATGTAATTACCCATAGTTAGTCCTATTCATTATTATCCAGTAGTCTGTAAGGTGTATAAATATGATTATAAGGTCTTGCAGCAGCTAATAAAGTCAATCCATAAGAATGTGGCATAGTTAGCACTAATCCGACACCATTATTGGTAACAACACTACCCTTACCGAGCACATCAGTGAAGTAATCATGAAGTCCGTCATGGAATTCAGCAAATGCATCCATATATGGCAGTTTGGCAATATCTTTCATAACACCCGCTTGATCAGACTGCCCCCAATAATGCTCAGGTAAAGTTTCTTCAACTTGTTTACCTACATCACTAACGCCCTTCTGCTTGAAATGAACCTCACCCGATTTGTTATATTTACTACTCACTTTTTTATAGATAGCTTCAGACCCCATAGTTAATGCTTGTGCCATTGCTGCCATCTTAGCTCCCTTACTACAAGAACCACCTGAAGCTTCTCCTGAACCACATCCTCCGGCTGCTGATACCGCAATGCGTTTCGCTGCATCTCCCCAACCATTAACAGCACCATGATTGGCATAGCCACCGGCCGCACCGGCGATAGCACCAGTAGCAGCGCCTCGCAGTGCGCCTGTCAAACTTTTTGTTTGCAGCGCACCACCAACAAAGCCTCCTGCTGCTCCAGCAATTGCTCCCGCAGTAACTGCTCCCCCTATGGAAAGCCCTGTCACAAAGGTTTGTGTGGTGCCTAGTACAGTCATAGAAAATCCTTGGGTCATCCCCCAACCAGCGGCCCAACCTGACGCAGCGCCGTAGGTTGCAACCGTAACAGCAATAGCAACAGCGACTTTCCAGTACTTTTTCACAAACTTCCCAAGCTTTTTGAAAAAATATCCGCTTGGGTCGGTATAGCTCATGGGGTTATTTAGCACATAGCTATAACGATTATAGTTTTGCAGGTTGCTGGGCGCCTGAATAAACGGGTCGGCTTGCATAAAGCGGCCGAGTATTGGGTTGTAGGTACGCCCGCCCATATGAATAACGTCAAGGTCATTCACCATATTATGGCCGGTATAGCCCTTGCTGGTACCCGGGTTGCTGTAAGTAGTAAACAAGCTGTTGCTGCTTACGCTGTATTGTTTACCCCAGGGGTCATAAATAAACTGCTGCAACACATTGCCACTGCCATTGGTAATGCTAATGGTAGAGCCCTGGTTATCTTTATGTAGATACAGCTCGTCATGCGCGCCGTTGCTGCGCTTGGTTATAACGGTACTGCCCACATTAAACTTATGTTCAATTACACCTGAGGGTAGGGTTACCCGCTCGTACAGGCCGTCGATATAAAACGCATCTGTCGCCTGGCCACTTCTGACATCTGTGCGCCGGTATAGCTGGCGGTCGGTGCCATAGGCAAAGTCAGTATAATCC
>NZ_LAHP01000054.1 GCF_000987765.1 Arsukibacterium sp. MJ3 | reverse complement strand
CTTCATTCGTTTTGCCTGCAAAGGTGATCTCTTTTTTCTGGTAAATCAATTAGATCACGAATGAAGCACTTCTTCAATTCCTAAAGATCATACGTATGAGCGCTGACTATAGTAATTGAGTAACTTTCTGAGAATATAAATCCGGAGCATAGCCTTGCCGATTGAATAGCAATAACTATCAAAATGAAATCACGTAATATTTTCATAAAAATATACCCTTTCGGGCCCTGCACTACAGAGCCCTCTAAAACTATTCTATTTCACACATCGCATAAAAAATTTGCCATTCCGCTCTTAGACGCCTACCAATCCAAAGAGCCAACAATTCCACCGATAAAAGCGCCGAATGGGGCACCAAAACCGAAGCGCCAGCACGATAGCCTGCGCCGTTTTTATTCTGCTACATTTTTCCCAAACGCTGCCTTGTATGCTTGGGTTACATCTTGCAACTGACCTTTTTGCAACTGCATAATCCGCTCGGCGTTTACAATAGTTCCTAGCCGGTGGGCGATGATTACTCTGGTCATATTCAGTTGTTTAATCGCCTGATTAACTTAACATTTCTGCTGTGCCTGTCCTGTTTTCTCTTTCTCTTGGGCCCTACCCGGCTCAATATTCAATGTTGATAGTCTTTACGATTCTATCAAAGTTGTGAGATTCGTATGATATGGAAACTATTCTTTTTTCTTTATCAATTTCTAAGGTTTTTGCCTCAGACGTTCCCTCTACTGCTCGTACTATACTTTTTCTGATGAAAAAATAATTCAACTTAGTGACTAGAACTATATTTAAAAAGTCTTCCCCTACCGCACCAAATCCCTGATGGGATAAAACAATATATGTGTTTTCACCAACTTCAATTTTGTCAGTGAAATTTACACTCTTAAAGCTCCATGTGAACAGATGGTAGCATAGAAATATAAAAGATATAAAAATTGTTACGTAATATTTTGATTTATCGAGTAGTGTGAAAAGCCCAACTGTAAATAGTGCGAAACAAATAATGGAATAAATAGTGCTTATTACAATGTAATTTTCTGAGTAGTGCCAAAAGAAATCAATGTCAAAATAAGACATTATTATATATGACAAAAATGGGTAGATTAAGAAGGAAAAACTAATAATCTTATTCATTATTTTCTCTTTTATTAGGGGGCTAAAATTGAGCCTGTAACAGATTCTGTGTAAATGCCATTAGTTAATATGCTTCTCGAGGCGATCCCTTAACTCAATAATAAATCGAACCATGGCCTGTCGCCAGTGATGAATTGGCATTGGCCACTTTTTTGATGCTTCTGTGATAGCTAAATACACCATTTTCTTCGCTGAATCGTCGCTTGGGAATATTTTTCGTTTCTTAATCGCCTTGCGGATAACGCTGCTCAGTGACTTAATGGCGTTGGTTGTATAAATTGCTTTGCATATGTCCGCAGGATAGTTAAATATCGTATTGACGTTCTGCATATGGGCTCGCCATGATTTACTAATTTGTGGATATTGCTTGTCCCAGGTTTCACTAAATCGCTCCAGCTCAAGCAACGCTTCGTCCTCGGCGCAAGTAAAAACGCAAGTAAAAAGGACAGGCACAACTGAACAACACAGTGAGTAACAAACACTAGGCGTTAGCACCATTAACCACAATCACCGAAATCTTGACAGCCGGGCGAGCGACAACTAACCTAATTACTGTACAGTAAAAAGGACAGGCACAACTGAACAATACAGTGAGTAACAAACACTAGGCGTTAGCACCATTACCACAATCACCACAATCTTGACAGCCGGGCGAGCGACAACTAACCTAATCACTGTGTATTTAAACAGCAATGCAGGCACAGTTAATATGCCCAGACCCCGCAAAACCCTCATCGCCATCGAAGACACACCCTACTACCATGTAGTATCACGTTGTGTTCGCAGAGCTTTTT
>NZ_LAHP01000053.1 GCF_000987765.1 Arsukibacterium sp. MJ3 | reverse complement strand
ATTTAAACAAATTTGGGATCTTTTTTGCGGGGTGGGTGGTTTTGGTTTGCATCTGGTAAGGCCTGGCCAGAAGCTGGTGGGAATTGAAATTGCCCCAGCCGCAATTGCCAGCGCTACGCGTTCAGCGGCTGCAATGGGTTTAGCTAATGTTAGTTTTCAGGCACTGGATGCCAGTGCATTTGCCAACGCCGCTGCCAACGCACCCGATTTGCTGGTGGTTAACCCGCCACGGCGCGGCTTGGGCGCAGCATTGTGTCATGATATCGAACGGCTGGCGCCTGCATGGTTAATGTATTCGAGCTGTAACGCCCAGACCCTTGCCCAGGATCTGGCGCAACTGCCAGGGTATCAGTTACTGAAAGTTCAGCTGTTTGATATGTTTGCCCACAGCAGCCACTATGAAGTGTTAACCTTGCTGCAGCGTAGACGCTAAGTTAGGTACTGTTGATTAAACCATAAAGTTATAAAATGTCTTTTAACCGACTGGGAAAAACTTTCTTCAAATAAATGTCAATATCGCAAAATACCAGTAACAACCGCAATATTCCCCATCTAATAGAAAAATTAATCGTTAAAGTAAATAAATTTTGTTTTACTATTAAAATCCATAAGTGTATTTTTTGTTTTTTTCAGGGTGGTATGTGATCAATAAAGTTAAAAAATATTTCCTGACAGATCAAAAATATAAAAGTGCAGTAATTTTTGGCTCGCAGTTATGTTGTTTGGCGCGCCAAGCTGGAAGCGTTTGACCGGAGTGTGCTGACAACATCGATTGGTGATTTTAATATCGGCTTCCCCGGCCAGTACTGGGATGCGGAAAAGCAAAGCTGGTATAACTACTTCCGGGATTATGATGCAACGACTGGCAGATACCTGCAGAGCGACCCAATTGGTTTGGCGGGTGGGCTGAATACTTATGGGTATGTTGAGGGGAATCCGTTAAGTTATATTGATCCTTTAGGGTTGGCGGCATTTAATCTCGATGCTTATTTTGGAATCGGTGGAGGAATCACAGTCGGGAAAGGAACAGATGGCAAATGGTTTTTTGGCGGGCGATTAGGAATTGGTATGGGTGGAGGCGCAAGTTATGATGCGGCTCAGCAGAGGCCTAGCTTAAATGCCACTAATTCTACTAGCTGTAGTGAAGCCACAGGAACCAGTTTTGGTACAAATGTTTCTACCAGTGCAGCATTTGGTCCATACAACCCCGGTATGTCTGCAAGTGGTGGTACTACATTAAATGGCAATGGTTTTTCAAATGTACCTAGTTTTACAAATGCCCTGACCAATCCCAGTCGTTCATGGGGTTTAAAGGTTAGTGCTCATGCAACTTTCGAAGTAATAGGTTGGTTTTGATAATATGAATATTTTGCAACGGATTAAAAGCGCACCAAATTTGTTACTGCTAATTATTGGTGCTGGGTTTATTGCTCCTTTTTTTGCACTGGTGAGTTTGATTTCATCTACTTCAGGTTATGAAGGGGGGCTTGTCGTTTTTTACTTGCTGAGTTCTGTTTTCGCGATGATATCCTCAGTTATGCTTCTTTTAAAAGCTAGTTTTTCCCGGCTATGTTTTTTAACAGCATTCTTACTGAGTTGTTTGCCTACTCTATTTGCAGAATATAGGTATGGCTTGGAAGGGGCTGTGGCGATGGCTTGTATGATGCTTATAATCTTGTTTGTTCTCATATTTTATCTTTTCAAGAATAAACAGGTCATTAGGTATATGGCTACTTAGAGACTATTTTGGTGTCTCTGTAATAGCCCCTTTTTAAAACGGACACTTTTTAATTAAGCGATAGGCTTAGACCTATCTTTAAGGAGTGTCTATGGAGCGTATTGAAATTTTAACTGGCGAACAGCGTCGCCGTCGTTAGGATCAATAGGGTCAGAGACTGACAAATCCCCACAAAATGTATATAAAAAACAATAGTATAATAAAGAAATAATTGAAAATTCATTATCAAAATATTTAA
>NZ_LAHP01000052.1 GCF_000987765.1 Arsukibacterium sp. MJ3 | reverse complement strand
CTAAGTTGGAAGCGTTTGACCGTGCGGTGTTAACCACCAGTATGATGCAACTTTAGGCAGATACTTGCAGAGCGATCCAATAGGGTTAGCGGGTGGGTTGAATACTTATGGGTATGTTGGAGGGAATCCAGTTAACAGAATAGATCCGACTGGATTAGCAGCGCTTACCTTTTCTTGCAACTCTAATACTTTGACTGTTGATCCTGAAGTGGCTGGTAGATCACCCTACTCAATGAAAGCAACATCAGGAGTAAATGGCGGTGATTCTTGCAAAGACCGTGAGACAAAAAACAAAGGTGCTATTCCAAAAGGACAGTATCAGATTAACGCAAAAGATATGTCAAACCCAGGGGTATTAGGTGATCTTTTGCGCAATACACAAGGTGATTGGGGGGATTGGCGAGCTAAAATGAGTCCGCTCGGAGGTACCAATACCTTTGGACGTTCAGGTTTCTTTTTACATGGAGGCGCGTATCCAGGTTCAGCAGGTTGTATAGATGTTGGGGGTGGACTGTTCGGAAGTCCTATGACTGATTTGTTATTAAATGACATATTGAAAGATCCTGATGGAATAATTCCAGTTTTGGTGGACTAACCATGAAATATCTTAATTATTTAGTGAGTTCTTTTTATATATTTATAGCGTGGTTATCAGCCTATTGGCTTGTGCAATATTTCGGAGCTGGATTTTCTGCTGTTGAGGGGTATTCAATCGTCTCCGGATGGTGGGCTGCTGCCTATATCTCGTCGAAGCTCTCAATTAAAGTTAGACAGATATATCCACTTGCTTTTATATATTTTGTATTTTTTTTCCTGCATACGATATCCGGTGGGACTTGGTTATATCGGGACGCAAATTCAACCTCGACATTAGCTACTTTAACTATTGGCATAGTGCAGACTGTCTTTGTTGTTAGTCCAGTATTTTTTAACAAAGCAGTAGATTTTGTAACGGACTATATTAAGAAAAAAGAAAAATAAGGGTAAGAACACGACACTACAAAACTATGGGGTCGCATTGCTTTTTGCTACGCGCCCACTTAGACCAGCCAGAGGTGATTACCAAAGCAAAGCGGTAGTTTGGCGGGCCAGGTTGGAGACGTTTGATCGTACAGTATTAACCACCAGTATTGGTGACTTTAACATAGGCTTCCCTAGGCAATACTGGGACAGTGAAAAACTAAGTTGGTATAACTACTTTAGGGATTATGACGCCACTACCGGCCGCTATTTGCAGAGCGACCCAATTGGTTTGGCGGGCGGGCTGAATACTTATGGGTATGTTGGTGGGAATCCGATTAGCTATATCGATCCTCTAGGACTGGACGCTGAGGTAACGATTTGGCAACCAGTTGGCTGGGGGAGTTCTTCCTTTGGACATGTGTCAACTTCAATTAATGGTACTACATATTCTTATGGGCCTAGTGGAATGACGATCATGTCAACATCTGAATATAGAGCCAGAAATAGTTTTAGAAGTGGTGTAACCTCAGTTATACCGTTAAATGATGCTCAGACGGGGAAGTTAGAGGCGCTACTCAAAAAAGGTTCAGCCGCTTACGGAGCGCTGGGTAATAATTGTGCCGCACCAGTGCAAAGGGGATTAAAGCAATTGGGTATTGATACAGGTGATGTTATTTTACCAGTTTCTCTGGGCAACGCATTATTAGACCTTGGTGTGGTCAGTGGGTTTATTTTCCATTCTTCCGCTATCCCTAGTACATGAGGAGCTGCACATTGGGCAAAATAATACTGTTGGTTCTTATTATGTTTTTACATGGGTGCGCTAGTGAGAGGCTGGAGATTATTGAAGACGTTGAGTTACTTAGCGAGATACCTCGAAAGTCGAATGAAACAGAAGAATTGTTTTTAGAAATTATTCCTAAAGGGCAAATTTTGATTGTTGGCTCCCGACATTACGCCAAAGATTTCCTAGTGTTAGAAGTTATTTATAATGAAAAAAGAGGGTTTATAGTTTTTAACGGCGAGCTGATGGAATTAAGATCAGAGTAAAATAGCTGATCAATAAATAGAGATCAATAGGGTCACCCATTAGCCTCTCGGAGTCAATAGAGTAACCAAACCCGCGCGCACGGCTAAGTGCGCGTATCTTTTGATCAATAGGGTCAGAGACTGACAAATCCCCACAAAATGTATATAAAAAACAATAGTATAATAAAGAAATAATTGAAAATTCATTATCAAAATATTTAA
>NZ_LAHP01000051.1 GCF_000987765.1 Arsukibacterium sp. MJ3 | reverse complement strand
CTAAGTTGGAAGCGTTTGACCGTGCGGTGTTAACCACCAGTATGATGCAACTTTAGGCAGATACTTGCAGAGCGATCCAATAGGGTTAGCGGGTGGGTTAAATACATGCATCTATACAATTAATAACCCGATTCGATATATAGATCCATTGGGGCTCGATATACACGTTTGTTACTATTCATCGTCTCCAACGCATGTTGGAGCTGGTGTTAACAGTAACGATACGTTTGGGAGAAGAACTCAAAATGGCGGTATGTTGAACGTTTCAGGTAGAGTTTCAAGAGATTTAGATAATAACGATAAATTAACACAAAGTTGTAAAGTTATAAAATCCACACCAGAACAGGATCAAGCATGGGAGAAATATCAGGCGGATAATATCGCCAACCCAGGTCTTTATAATTTAACTAGCAGAAGTTGTGTTGATTATGTTAGAGATGGATTGATAAATATATTAGGCATGAATCCTGGTAATGGAGATTTTCCTAGCGATTTATATAATAGTATAAATAGAGTTGAGCCAGATATTATAACAAGACCTAGTAGAGGTGGCCTGCTTTGAAATACTTTATTTCTTTAGTGATTTTTGCTTTTATGTTATTTGCATTGTCTAGTTTTTATTGCACTTTTTATTTCTGTGGATATTCGGATGCTAGCATAGCAAAAGTGTTGTTTACAAAGAAAGAGAATGCGGCTAGAGCATTGCCAAAAGCAAAATCGCGAGGTCTGTCTTTTGTTCAGCATGTAATAGATGGTGACTTGTTAATTTCACCTGAATTTTCTTTTCCACATCACTTAATTTATCTTATTGGCAGCTTGGCTCCAGATAAAATTGAAGATTTAATTGATTGGGCCAATAAAGCATTTGACTCACCGAGAACGTTGCACGAGAAATATGCTGCATTATCAGTACTGGTAATGTTGGATGACGCTGCTAGTGCAAAGCTTATTGATGATTTTATCATGAAACATGGTGCTGGCTTTTATCCGGATTATGATGAGATTTCTGAGTTATTAATTATCTCGCAGTATTACAGAAATGATCCATTTAAGTTGCTTGAATTAATGAGCTTTGAATCTATATCTATAAACTATTATTTACGGAGGGTGATTGCTGATGCGCTTCAGATGCATATTGGTGATATTAAAGTTCAAGAAGTATTGATAACACTGCTAACGGAAGGTCGGGTTGGCGATGAAGTGATAAATTTACTTGCCCAGGTTTTAGACGATTCTGATATAGAGTCGATGGTTAAAGTATTTGAAATAAAAATGAATGGAGGCACACCTGGTTTTTTGTGCGAGAAGGTATCTACAGGGAAATACAGCTGCGGTTATAAATGACGGTAGCTGAACTGTATTAACTATGCGGTTGTGTCTGAAATTTTTTGTGCGACCGCTTAGATCGACCACATTTTTATGATCGCAACCACCTTACTGTAGGTTGCAGTACATTGTCGACATGGCGCAGTAATACTCGCGGCAGGCGTCGACCAAACTGCCATAACACAGGTTACGGCACAGCCGTAGGCAGCCCAAGGCATGGCGTAAAATCAGCTCTATCGCCCCTTCAGCAAAGGTATTGCTGCCCAGTTTCACCTGCTCCAGCTCGTGCATTAAGTACTACTGCCACTATGAAGTGTTAACCTTACTGGCTAGGCGTGCCTAATGGCTGCCATCCAGAATGCGCACGATTTCGCGAGTATTTTCATACAACTCGATAATGGTATCTTCAATCTGTACGCTGATAATGCCAACAGCCGCTGGCCGCTTAATAACCTGGCCGCGTTGGTAATAGTCTTGTGCCGGGAACTGGCCAGGCGCCAGTTTTTTCTGCCAACCGGGTGGCAAAGGCTGGCACCGGTGGCAAGTGCAGAGCAGGGGTTTCGTTATAAAGCCAAGATGGTGGTGTTAGGTAGCATTGAAAATCCTGTGCTAGGGATACTTAACCATCAGGGTGAACAGCTAGATTTAAGTGATTGCCCGTTATATCCGGCCAGCTTTGTGCCAATATTTACTCTTTGCAAAGCTTTTATTTCACGCGCTAAGTTAACTCCCTATGATATTGACAACCGCCTGGGCGAGCTGAAATATATCTTGCTCAGTCAAAGTCTGCACAGTGGCCGCTTTATGCTGCGCTTTTTGCTTCGTTCCAAAAACTGTCTGGCCTCTATCGTCAAGCATGTACCCTGGTTATTGCAACAAATACCAGAACTTGAGCTCGTTTCGGTAAATTTGCAGCCAGTGGCTGCAGCCGTGCTGGAAGGTGAAGAAGAAATTATACTCATAGAGCAACATGTGCTGGCCGAGCAGCTAAACCATGTACCGCTTTATCTTCAACCGCAAAGCTTTTTTCAAACCCAACCCGTTATGGCAGCCAGCTTATACCATACAGCCGCCAGTTGGGTTGCTGAACTGCAACAGCAGCAGGGCGAATTTAAACAAATTTGGGATCTTTTTTGCGGGGTGGGTGGTTTTGGTTTGCATCTGGTAAGGCCTGGCCAGAA
>NZ_LAHP01000050.1 GCF_000987765.1 Arsukibacterium sp. MJ3 | reverse complement strand
AAACACCCATAGAAAAGGCTTTTTATTTGATTTATGCCGCAGGTACTGCTGCGCCAGCAAAGCCCCCGGCCAGCCACCAAATAATGCCAGCAGCTGCAAGGTTTTTTCGGGCGTACGCTGGCCAGCCTGTTGCGCCTTTTGCTTATCCTGCGCATATACGACAAACGTCAGTAAACTTAGGCCAGCATAACTGGCCAGCAAATAATAATGTAGCTTGCCAAACCAGCAGGCGCCGGCCATCAGCAAAAAGAACAATAGCACCACTTGTAGTGGCCAGCTGCTGGCTGCTTTGGCTGATTTTACTATCTGCTTTTCTCCAGCATAAGTCACAGTTTTGGCCTGACTGCGGCCTTGCTGATCTTTGGCAACTGAATAGGTAACCACTTCACCCACTTGTGGCCGGCGGCTGCGGTTTTGCAGCGCTTTAGCATGAAGAAAAATCCGTTCTTCCTTGTGAACAGGCTTTAGCATAGGCTGAATAAAACCGAAGCCCTTTTCATCTTCCCACTGGTCTATTTTTCCTTTAAAGCGCATGTTTTCACTCTTTGTCGTGGTCAAGAAAAAGCCATACCAAACCATCGACAAAGCTCTTCAATTTCTCGATCTAAGTGAGAAGTTTGGATAACCATATATCCAACACCCCCGATCAAGTCTTCATCACGTTCCATACTTTATAGCCTAACGCTGCCAGCACGCGCGGCTTTGTAGTGGAGGCGAAGCCGCAACGAAAAAGCCGTCGCCGTGTCTGGCTTTGTTATGCATCTCAGTAACTAAATACATGCCATTGGCCGTTAATGTGCCTCAACCCTTTACCGTTTAAAAGAACCCAAACTCCTGTAATGGGCTCAGGCAGATTGGGTTCTTTACACGGAAGATGCATTTTACCAAGAAAGTATGACTCAACTTCCCAAGGCGCACCGCCAAGTACGATTGGTACAAAAGCATGCTTTTCCTTGGCGCGGGATTTGCGGAGCTTATTAACAACATCAAGCTTGTCATGACTACTTAAAAACGAGCCGATCCAATCAATAAGAGCATCACTACTTTGATTTATAGGGCCGCCACCACCATCCATGCTCAAATGAGCATAACCACTTCCATCTTTTTTATACATTTGAAAGGACGTTATCCCCAATTCATCCAACTCGTTGAAAAGCTCTAAATTAAATCGTCTTAGCTGCCAATCAACAGGTGTAAACTCTGTAAGACCTAGACTCTCACACTTAAAGATAGCTTTTGAAATGTGAATCTTGAGCGATTTAATACGCGTTGACTTCTTGATTGAAACAAGCCAATTGCCCGATGAGCAAACTTTCATAGGTCCTTTTGCTGGGCCAATATTCCATGTTTCGGTTGCGGCTGGATCGACAGAACCAACACATTCAATAGCGTATTCAGGAGCGTTCACTGGCCCAGCTATAAGATCATACATTCCTGATTCGGATCCGTTATCATAGACTTCAACTTGGGTGTTCAATTCTTTGGTAACGATTTTCTGGGCCCAGTCTTCGATGGTCATCAATACTCGATGCCTTTATTTTAATAAATAGTTGTATTATGCGATGCTCGTTAAGTAAGCACAGCGACAGTAACTAATCTACAGTGCCTATCACAGTTGCAATTCTCTTCTATTAGATCATTTATGCTTTGACTAACCGACAGCTTCTTCCCATCCATGGACTTACACCAAGCACAGTCTCGATCATCCTTGCACCCAACAACCTCAAACTGTTTGAGGCCCATGCTTCTGTAATTTTGATTCATTTCGTCATGAGATCGTGCAAAATTGGCTTTCATCGCAATAGACGACAAAACGCTTTTCGGGTCATGTTGAGCTCGACCATTTTCATTCAACACAGCAAGTAACTCATAGGTAATTTGTAAACGAGGGTTTATCCCCAGCTCCTTTTTTTCTTCCGTCGTGAGTTTATTTCCCGTCTTATTTAGACTGATCTCATCATTTAAATGCTGGATTACAACGTCAATCTGATCTTTACGGATTAGCTCGCTTTTTTCAAGTTCCCGCAAAAGATAATAGTCCAAAGCTTTACACTGGCCTAATTTTTCTTTGGATGAAGCTTTGCCAAAAAGCCTCTGAATGAAAGTTAGCATCTTTTCTCCTCTTTTTTTGCATAACAACTTAGTGTTTTATCCGGCACGTTGTTAATTGACGGATAAAAGCCTGTTGAACGGCCCGGCTAACTTAATTTTTTGTATAACTGATGCTAATGGAATTTGTATATTTAAGGAGCAGTTAATTTACAGACTTTTGTTACATAGGTGATTTGTTTTAATAACTTTTTATTGCTTCTCATCATGTTATTAATCAGCCCTTTTCAAGATATGCCAACCATCTCGCAATACTTGCCCTCCGGCAGCTTTAGCCTGTGTTATTGCACTCTACATCCGTACTGCTCAGCCGTCGGGGTTACCTTCTGCGCGTAAAAAGGACAGGCACAGCTGAACAAAACAGTGAGTAACAAACACTAGGCGTTAGCACCATTAACCACAATCACCAAAATCTTGACAGCTAGGCGAGCGACAACTAA
>NZ_LAHP01000049.1 GCF_000987765.1 Arsukibacterium sp. MJ3 | reverse complement strand
ACCTTACTCACAGCTGTATACCTTCAAGACATTTTGGGGTTGTATGGTTAAGTGACTAAGCGTACACGGTGGATGCCTTGGCAGTCAGAGGCGATGAAGGACGTACTAACCTGCGAAAAGCTGTGGGAAGCCGGTAAGAGGCGTTAGACCCGCAGATATCCGAATGGGGAAACCCAACGCATTTATGCGTTATCGCTACATGAATACATAGTGTAGCGAGGCAAACCGGGAGAACTGAAACATCTAAGTACCCCGAGGAAAAGAAATCAACCGAGATTCCGTTAGTAGCGGCGAGCGAACGCGGAGTAGCCCTTAAGCTGTATTGGTGTTAGTGGAATACTCTGGAAAGAGTAGCGATACAGGGTGATAGCCCCGTACACGACAATGCCTTTACAGTGAAAACGAGTAGGACGGGACACGTGGTATCCTGTTTGAACATGGGGGGACCATCCTCCAAGGCTAAATACTCCTGACTGACCGATAGTGAACCAGTACCGTGAGGGAAAGGCGAAAAGAACCCCTGTAAGGGGAGTGAAATAGAACCTGAAACCGTGTACGTACAAGCAGTGGGAGCCCACTTGTTGGGTGACTGCGTACCTTTTGTATAATGGGTCAGCGACTTACATTCTGTAGCGAGGTTAACCGAATAGGGGAGCCGTAGGGAAACCGAGTCTTAACTGGGCGAACAGTTGCAGGGTGTAGACCCGAAACCGGGCGATCTATCCATGAGCAGGTTGAAGGTTGGGTAACACTAACTGGAGGACCGAACCCACTAATGTTGAAAAATTAGGGGATGACTTGTGGATCGGAGTGAAAGGCTAATCAAGCTCGGAGATATCTGGTTCTCCTCGAAAGCTATTTAGGTAGCGCCTCGGACGAATACCACTGGGGGTAGAGCACTGTTTGGGCTAGGGGGTCATCCCGACTTACCAACCCCATGCAAACTCCGAATACCAGTGAGTAATATCCGGGAGACACACGGCGGGTGCTAACGTCCGTCGTGAAAAGGGAAACAACCCAGACCGCCAGCTAAGGTCCCAAAGTAATGATTAAGTGGAAAACGATGTGGGAAGGCATAGACAGCTAGGAGGTTGGCTTAGAAGCAGCCACCCTTTAAAGAAAGCGTAATAGCTCACTAGTCGAGTCGGCCTGCGCGGAAGATGTAACGGGGCTAAATCATTCACCGAAGCTGCGGACTTGTGTGTATCACCAGAGACTATTTGATTAACGTTGACGTGCGAAGCACCCAACGGAAAAGCGTCCAACAACAGTCGATGTTGATGGATAAAGTAGTTTGTGGGATACACACAAGTGGTAGAGGAGCGTTCTGTAAGCCGTTGAAGGTAGACCGGGAGGTTTGCTGGAGGTATCAGAAGTGCGAATGCTGACATGAGTAACGATAAGGGGAGTGAAAAACTTCCCCGCCGAAAGACCAAGGGTTCCTATCCCATGCTAATCAGGGTAGGGTGAGTCGGCTCCTAAGGCGAGGCTGAAAAGCGTAGTCGATGGGAAACAGGTTAATATTCCTGTACCGGCCAATACTGCGATGGGGGGACGGAGAAAGCTAGGCAGGCGCGGCGTTGGTAGTCCGCGTGAAAGTAAGTAGGCTGATAGACTAGGAAAATCCGGTTTATTAAGGCTGAGATACGAGACGAGTGTCTAAGGACACGAAGCTGTTGACGCTATGCTTCCAGGAAAAGCCTCTAAGCTTCAGGTATTGGCGACCGTACCCTAAACCGACACAGGTGGTCAGGTAGAGCATACCAAGGCGCTTGAGAGAACTCGGCTGAAGGAACTAGGCAAAATAGTACCGTAACTTCGGGAGAAGGTACGCTCTTTGTTGTGAAGGACTTGCTCCGTAAGCAGCAGAGAGTCGCAGTGACCAGCTGGCTGCAACTGTTTATTAAAAACACAGCACTGTGCAAACTCGTAAGAGGACGTATACGGTGTGACACCTGCCCGGTGCCGGAAGGTTAATTGATGGGGTTAGCGCAAGCGAAGCTCTTGATCGAAGCCCCGGTAAACGGCGGCCGTAACTATAACGGTCCTAAGGTAGCGAAATTCCTTGTCGGGTAAGTTCCGACCTGCACGAATGGTGTAATGATGGCCAGGCTGTCTCCAGCCGAGACTCAGTGAAATTGAAATTGCGGTGAAGATGCCGTATACCCGCGGCTAGACGGAAAGACCCCGTGAACCTTTACTATAGCTTGGCACTGAACATTGACCCTACATGTGTAGGATAGGTGGGAGACTATGAAGTTGGAACGCTAGTTCTGATGGAGTCAACCTTGAAATACCACCCTTGTATGTTTGATGTTCTAACGTAGGCCCCTGAATCGGGGTTGCGGACAGTGTCTGGTGGGTAGTTTGACTGGGGCGGTCTCCTCCTAAAGAGTAACGGAGGAGCACGAAGGTTGGCTAAGTACGGTCGGACATCGTACGGTTAGTGTAATGGTAGAAGCCAGCTTAACTGCGAGACAGACACGTCGAGCAGGTACGAAAGTAGGTCATAGTGATCCGGTGGTTCTGTATGGAAGGGCCATCGCTCAACGGATAAAAGGTACTCCGGGGATAACAGGCTGATACCGCCCAAGAGTTCATATCGACGGCGGTGTTTGGCACCTCGATGTCGGCTCATCACATCCTGGGGCTGAAGTCGGTCCCAAGGGTATGGCTGTTCGCCATTTAAAGTGGTACGCGAGCTGGGTTTAGAACGTCGTGAGACAGTTCGGTCCCTATCTGCCGTGGGCGTT
>NZ_LAHP01000048.1 GCF_000987765.1 Arsukibacterium sp. MJ3 | reverse complement strand
ATCAGGAAAAGAAAGAGCTAAAGCAACAAATAAAGTCAAATCAACATGAAGTGTTTGTTGTGTCGATTGAAGAAATGGAAGCTATTGTGCAGTCCTCGCCAAAAGGGAAGCTGCCGCACATTAAGAATGCATGGCAAAAGCTAAAAGGAAAAACCGAAGTTGGCGCAAGCTACTATGCCTCGGCGGATGATTTAAGAACATTAAGTAAACTTGTTGGCGATCTTGGTGGGTTTGCTACAAAAGCCTACGTTAATACGTATGGTGGAAAGCCACACATCATTATTAAGGGGCACCCAGGATTGCGGCGCATTCTAACCGGCACCAAGTACGGAATAAAAAATCCCAAGGTGATAACTATGGGGCTGGGGAAGGCGGGAGCAATAAATGCTGCAAAATCTGGCGGCATTCTTTCCATTGTCCTTTTATCCTCCTATAGAGTAACGGACTATTTTCTAACTGATCAGGCCACGCTAAGCCAGCTTATTGGTTCTTTGGCCACTGATGTTGTAAAGGTGGGCATTGCAACTGGAGCATCAATTGCCGCTGCAATAGTTATAAGCACAGCATTCACAGTTGCTATTGGGCCTATCGTTGCCGTTGTCGTTGTTGGAGTCGTCACATCAATGTTGCTTGGTGCGTTGGATACTCGCTACGGCATCACCGATAAAGTAATTGCTGGCCTTGATGAGCTTGGATATGACGTTAATTCATATGTTAAAAGGGCAAAAGAAAACGTAGAAAGAAGTGCGGCTAACGCGGTTTCCGAAGCCCTTGATTATGTAGTTGAATCAGCAACTAGAATAGTAATAAATACGGCGAAACATACTCTTCAGAAGTTTTTATCTCCACAGCAAAGAACCTTTAAATGACTGGTAAAACAAAGTCATCGTTACTTGAGAGATTCCTTGGGGCATCACTATTTTTCGTGCTATCAGTAGCTAGCATAGTATGGTTTATTTTAAGTGCATCCTCTTCAGTTTCAGACATTATTAGTTCAGACCCTGTACTAAACTTTGATAAGGGGGCAATGTATATGCTTGGTGGATCAATAGGAGCGTTTTCACTTTTTATCGGTGTTGCATATCACAGTATATTTTCACGAAAAGTTCCAGAAAAAGTCGAAAAAACTCTTATAAGAGGCGCGATTTTTGGGGTTCTAATAATGATTTTGGTGCCGCAGGTAACGCACTTCGGTATAGGTAGAATCGTACACGAACGCCAGTACATCGAATGTCACCAAGTAGAGTACCGTTGGTTGTTGTATAAGAAGTATGTTTACACAAAAAATCAAGATGTTTGCCAAAATCTAGCTACAGAAATATCAAAAAGCTCAAGCGGACGCTAAAAAGCGCGCCGCTTAGCTTGGCGTTGAGACTGTAGAATTTCTCCCAAAAAGATGTTTTTAACGCTTTCAGACAAATGGGGTCAGATAAAAATTAAATAAGCTATGCGTAACCTAATCTGACAGCTGGGGGGGGCAAGTATCACCCTGATGTAAGCAAACTGCCGGATACTGCAGAAAAGTTTAAACGCGTTGCACAAGCCTATGAGGTATTACACAGCGCTGAGAAACGTGCCGAATACGATGCTTTATGCGCCACGCACCATCGTGGTTTTGACAGACAGCAGGGGCAAACGACAGCGGGCTATTCTGCCGACAATAATACGGCAACCAATCAGGAGTTTACTGATTTTTTTAATTCTATTTTTGGCGAAACCGGCTCGTGTTACCGGCAACAACATCGTCAGCAACCATGGTATAACGACATTAATATAAGCAAAGGCGCTGATGTTGAACTCGACTGGCCAATAATGCTGGAAGACACCCTGGCTAACACCACCAAGCAAATTGAATTTGTCATTGCCGTTAACGGTAGCCAGAGTTATCAACAGCAAAAAAAAATCGTTGAAGGTTAAAATTCCGGCTGGTACGCGTGATGGCGAGCGTATTCGGCTTAAAGGTCAGGGGGCTCCCGCTAGTAATACTATTCTAAGCGGCGATGTGTATTTGACAATCCGATTACTACCTCACCCGTTGTTTAATGTTGAAGCAGATAATCTGTTGCTTGCTTACTTTGCCGCTAGCACCTTGGGAGGCGGCGCTGTGAAATGGGGCCGGAGAAAATTAAAGACGTTTAACGAATAAACTGCATCACCGACAGAATTTAACAAAACCTTTAAACCTTCACTTTCCATTTTATACCTTTAATTGGTGGTGCCGTGAGGACTCGAACCTCAACCTCCTGTTTTAATTTTACAAAGTAATAGACAGGTATCTTAAACCAATTAGACCACAGCAACTTTTTCATTGAAGTAGTTAAGCTTATTGGGCGGAAAGATCCGTATTTAAACACGGACTTTTCCGTCTTTGTAAATTTGTTGTTGATGACAGTACATCGGTTTTGGCTTATTTATAATAACTTAAGGGTACACGTAAATTTATGTGCTACGAGGGCTTAGTGAGCGCGCATTAGTTCAGCTAATAGAGGATAGAACCTCTTTTGAACGAACTGGGGAGTGTCTGAGCCCCTGCCGCAAGGCAACGGGCGAGTTGCCCCGGCGAGTGAGGAAGAGCGTTGCATCCGGCATGCAGAGAAAGATACCAAGAAAAACCCCGGCACATAGGCCGGGGTTTTGGATTTTACGTCTAGCTTAATGTTCCCATGAAATAAGTCGTACAACCAAGCTCTTTAGTTTTAGGCACTTCAAGGGCTCCCTATCTGAAATAAGTCGTTTATAAAAAATTGAGACTCATGAAGTCACCGGAGGGGTCCACTATAAACACCCTCTTGACGAGACCTGTTTTTTGGATTTAACGCAGTCTGTTTTCATTTTGATGTCCTCACATTGGCTAAGCATCACCATATGATTTCACTTGAGTTATAACTGTACTCCCCAGCTGTCAGACTACTTGTCGCCTCAATTAATACTTAGAGGTCACAATGAAAACAGCGTATTCTGAAGCGTTTATAGAGCAAGCATTAGTTAAAGTTTTTTCCCGTGGTCAGCG
>NZ_LAHP01000047.1 GCF_000987765.1 Arsukibacterium sp. MJ3 | reverse complement strand
GTGAAAACTATATCAGGCGCAATTTATTACCCTTTAACGCCCCTAGCCGCCATTCTTTGCCGCATTAGCCCCTGCATAAACACATCAACATGTGTAATGAATGGGGCAATTAATCACATCATTTCTGCTGTGCCTGTCCTATTTTCTGTGTTAGTCATTCGAAATTTTTAAACTCCCTATAAATCAACCTAGCCACCAGCCATGGTTCAATACTAAGAAGATGAAAATCACGGGAGGGTATGTAAGAATAAAAGCCCCCTGGTACCTCTTATCATCCTTATGAAAATCTTTTACATTTCTATTTCCATGAAGAATATTAATCGGTAGCAAAGATAGAGCAAAATACATTGCAAAGTAACTTTCTACAAAAGGAATTAAAATTATGCAGCTCACCGATAACAAAATTATACTGAAATATACAAGTTTCACTTTTCCTCCATTGAGGCTTGCAACGTAATGTGCAAGCCTCGCAATTTCAATCATTTCTGCTGTGCCTGTCCTATTTTCTGTCGAGCTGCATTAGCTGCTGCAGGTTGGCACCCTTGAGGGAAACGCTATAGCGATTACGTAAGGTGGTTAAATCCAGCTGATTGCCATGGTAATTAGCCACCATAGCCATACAGGCCAGGCCGCATTCAGCCGCTTCGGATTGATAAATCACATAAGCCTCTAACAATTAAAAATCATTCAGTTGATTTACGAGATTTAAACTTATTTATGTAAAAGATACTTATCGATGCAATCAAGGACGCTATAATATCAATCGAAACGCTGATTATACTAACTGAGTAGCTTTCTGAGAAAACAACCTCAGAAAAAAACTTAACCAATTGAATAGTAATAATAATTAAAATAAAGTCACGAAATATTTTATAAAAACAAACCCTCTGGGCTCTGCTTAACAGAGCCCTCTAAAACTATTCTATTTCACACATCGCATAAAAAATTTGCCATTTCTCTCTTAGACGCCTATCACGCCAAAGAGCCAACCATTCCACCGATAAAAGCGCCGAATGGGGCACCAAAACCGAAGCGCCAGCACGATAGCCTGCGCCGTTTTTATTCTGCTACATTTTTCCCAAACGTTGCCTTGTATGCTTGGGTTACATCTTGCAACTGACCTTTATGCAACTGCATAATCCGCTCGGCGTTTACAATAGTTTCTGGCCGGTGGGCGATGATTACTCTGGTCATATTCAGTTGTTTAATCGCCTGATTAACGTAACATTTCTGCTGTGCCTGTCCTGTTTTCTCTCATATCGGCCAAACGGTCTAGGTGCAGTTTGGTCATTTTTATCTCAACCACTTTATCTATCAGTGCGGCGGTGCGTTCGGTAAATTGGTTTTTATAGGCCATAAAGGCGAATAGCATACCTACCGTCATATCACCGCTCATCACTGTTAACGCTGCTAAATACACGACTAATACGTTTTCAATGCCGAATAGTAAATGATTAATGGTACCGTAGGAGATTTGCCACTTCCCCAGCCGGTAGTTCTGGTTAACTGCATCGGCAAAGCGGTTTTGCCACATGTTAAGGCGCGGGGTTTGCAGGCCAAATAACTTAATGCTCTGCATGCCACGCACCGTTTCCATAAAGTTGCTTTGCTCTTTGGCAGAAGCGATAATACTGGCTTCGGTAAGCTGATGCAGCGGCCGGTATAAGGCCCAGCGTAGTACGCCATAAATCAGCACCGCAATACCTACCACCAAACTCAGTTGCGGGCTGTACAAATACATCATAACCAATACAGTAATGGCCATAATGCCGTCGATAACGCCTTCTACCAGGCTGTTGGTTAGTAGCTCGCGCACCGCATTAAGCGAGCCAAAGCGCGATACCACATCGCCCATATGGCGTTTTTCAAGGTAACTTAAAGGCAAATGCAGCAAGTGGCGCATTAAATTCGTGGCCATTTGCACACTCATTACCGAGCCTAAATGCAGCACCACCCAGCCACGTAACGTTTGGGTGAGCACACGTAACAACATAATTAAACCAAAGCCAAGCGCCAGCACCACCAGCAAGGGTTTGTCCTGACTAATCAGCACTTCATCCACCACCAACTGGGTGTAATACGGCGCGGCCAGTAAAAATACTTGCAGCAATAAGGATAAAATAAATAGTTTGGTTAACGAGGGTATTAACCCCTGCACCTTGGTCCAGAACGCCGTTAAGCCTAAGCGCACCCGCTCGTCTATTTTTTTAAATTCGGTACTTGGTGTTAGCTCTAGCGCGACACCGGTAAAGGCTTTATCTGCCTCGGTCAGCGCTAAACGCCGCTCGCCCATGGCGGGGTCCAAAATGGTAATACCATTGCGGTGCACTTTTTTTAGCACCACAAAGTGGTTCATGTCCCAGTGCAGTATGCAGGGCGTGCGCAGGTTTTTTAAGTCTGCTAAATCTAGCTTTAAGGCGCGCGGCGTTAAGCCCAACTGATTAGCCAGCTGCATAAGTTGCTGCAGGTTGGCACCCTTGAGGGAAACGCTATAGCGGTTGCGTAAGGTGGTTAAGTCCAGCTGATGGCCATGGTGATTGGCTACCATAGCAATACAAGCCAGACCGCATTCAGCGGCTTCAGATTGATAAATCATTATGACATTTCATGAAATTAGATAACCTTAAGCTTGCGTACAAACTGAAAAGTACGACTGAATGATTTAAATTTCCGAAAATTTTTAAAATCTTTATAAAAAACCTGGCTGCTATTGATAGATCAATTCTAAGAGTAAAAATCATGGGAGAGTATTTAAGAGCAAAAAGCTCTTTAGACTTGGTATCATCCTAATAAAAAGCTTTTTTATATCTCTATTTCCATGAAAAATATAAACGAGCTTCTGCTCAAATATTCCTTCTGCCCACTCGCTTTACCACAATTTCCCTCTTAGATGTTTTTTCTTAAAGGTACCATCGTTATTGAAATACTTAAAAGATACCAATCCCAGTATTAGTACAGCTATACACTTTACTGTTGTTGAAAACAGCCAGTTTTCATTCATAAAAGTATATTCGTGGAATAATATTAGAATAACAACACCGAATACGGTGCAAGATGTCAATGTCATATTTCTTTTTTCTAGCACCCTTGGCATAACCACGACAACGAGCAACGGCAATATAACAGCATTAAAAAACATTTTTTCTTCTCCAATTTAATAGAGAGGCCAAGTGTTCAGTGAGCGTAACACCAACCGCACATTCCAGCTTTAGCTAAATCTGCTTACCCTGTCTGGATCTACAACCAGGCAGAGGTTTCACATGAACCGCAGAGCAT
>NZ_LAHP01000046.1 GCF_000987765.1 Arsukibacterium sp. MJ3 | reverse complement strand
ACCTGATCCCATTCCGAACTCAGAAGTGAAACGCAGCTGCGACGATGGTAGTGTGGCATTCGCCATGCGAGAGTAGTACACCGCCAGGCTCCCAATTCAGTAAATAAGCCCCTCTCGTAAGAGCTGGGGCTTTTTTATTGGCTGTGCAATGTTAGTACTGCGCAGCGCGGATGACTTATCTACATACCCCTCTGAATACCTATGCTAATTTGCTTTAGCGATTTTTCAGCTTTACAATGTGGTCTTGTTTTTGCAATGGTTTTACTATGCATATTCTTCATGATCAACCAGCAGAGCTTTATTCTACTTTTCGTCTGAAAACACGCTTGGCTACTGTAATTGAAGTAAGTTGTTTAGATGATTTAACGCAGCTAAACACTTCTTCTGCACCGCTGGTTTTAGGTGAGGGTAGTAATACCATTTTTCTTGAAGCACAAACCAAATCGATAATACGGTTTGTTGGCGCTACTATTGCTGAGCACTGGATAGATGATGCAAGTTGTTTATTACATATTGAAGCTGGTCATAATTGGCATCAACTGGTTTGGTGGGCAGTTGAACAGCAATTATGGGGTATAGAGAACCTGGCATTAATACCAGGGTCTGTAGGTGCTGCTCCAGTGCAGAATATAGGAGCCTATGGTGTAGAGCTGGCCGATGTCTGCGCCTATGTAGACTTTTATTACTGGCAAACAAATAGTGTACAGCGGTTTACTAGCGATGATTGTCATTTTGGTTACCGGGATAGCGTTTTTAAACATCAGCTTGTCGGTAAGGGTATTATCATAGCTGTAGGTATTAACTTAACAAAAGTTGCTAAGCCAGTTCTGAGTTATCAGGGTTTGGATGACTTGCCAGCAACTGCTAATATTAAAGATATATTCCAACGCGTAATAAGCACCCGTAATAGTAAGTTGCCTGATTATCGTGAATTAGCTAATTGTGGTAGTTTTTTTAAAAACCCGGTAATAAGCACTTTAGACTATAAAAAATTACAGCAAATTTACCCAACAATACCGGGTTACCTACAAAGTACTTCTAAAGTTAAAGTACCCGCCGCCTGGCTTATAGATCAGCAAGGTTTTAAGAGTACCCGAAAAAACGATATTGGTTGTTATATTAAACAACCATTAGTTTTAGTTAATTATGGCTTTGGACAAGCAAAAGATTTGTTAGAACTCGTTGCATTAATTCAATCAAAAGTGAGTAAAGCTTATAATATAATGCTAGAGCCTGAGGTTAGACTGCTCAAAAGTGATGGTCAGCAATATGTCTAAAAGTAGTTTGTTCTGTCAGCGTCAATTATTGCATTACCTTGCTGATGGTCATTTTTATTCAGGCCAGTGGTTAGCAGAACAATTAGGCATTAGCCGTACCGCAGTGGCGAATTATCTTAATGAGCTGAAGCTGCATGGATTGGAGATCTATAGCGTGAAAGGTCGGGGTTATAAACTGGCGCATGCTATTGAATTGCTTGATGCTAACAAAATTAAGAAAATCCAAGCTGCAGGAAGTGCTCAGATCCTGGTGCAACATATTACAGACTCTACTAATTGCCAGCTTTTGCAACGGCTACAAGCCGGACAAGGAATGCACTCAGGTACTGTTATTGTAGCAGAAGCACAAACAGCAGGTCGTGGCAGGCGTGGACGTCTTTGGTATTCACCTTACGGTACAAATTTATACTTTTCTTGTTATTGGCGGCTGGAGCAGGGCGCGCAAGCTGCAATGGGGTTAAGCTTGGTTATTGGCTTAGCGGTTTGTCGATTGCTGCAGCAACGCTATCAGCTTGATGCTAAAGTTAAATGGCCAAACGATATATATATAAATGAAAAAAAACTTGCTGGCATCTTGGTAGAACTTTCTGGGCAGCTTGATGCGGCCTGCGATGTTGTAATAGGTATTGGTTTAAATGTTGGCATGCCAGCGCAAAGCAATGAACATATTGAACAACCTTTTACCGATCTAAGAACGGCGTCAACACAACAGATTGACCGCAATAATTTAATAGTTCAATTGCAGAGTTATCTGGTCTCAATACTGCAAGAATTCAATACGACTGGTTTTTCTCCCTTTATTAGCGAGTTTAATCAACACGATTTATATGCTAATCGCCAAGTATACCTTATGGCTAAAACGCCAATATTTGGAATTTGCCGGGGAGTAGATCATCAGGGTGGTATTATTATTGAAACTACACAATCAACAGAAATTTATTATGGTGGCGAATTAAGTTTACGAGCGGGAGAATAGATGTATTTATTACTGGATATCGGTAATACCCGAGAAAAAGCAGCGTTATTTGATGCAGGGAATATTACTGAATTGCCCCATTTAACCGCGACAATAGTACGTGAATTACCGCTTACTGCGGTTTATTTCGCTTGTGTGGCAAACGACACCAGGCTAACTACATTAAAAGACAACTTGTCATTAGATCATTTACCTTGGCAACAGGTAAATTCTGAAACTCAGGCATTTGGTGTTACCAATTGCTATTTAGAGCCACATTTACTGGGCGTAGATCGCTGGCTGGCTTTGTTAGGTGCTCAACTGTTATTTAGTAATTGTGCCATGATGATTATTGATGCAGGTACAGCATTAACTATTGACTGGATGGATCAAAAAGGTTTACACCAAGGTGGTTGGATCTTGCCTGGTTTGCGCTTACAACAACAAAGTGTAGTGCAGCAAACCGCTAAAGTATTTAATGTAAACGACATGATTGCTGAAATTGTACCAGGTAATGATACTATCGCCTGCTTGCAAAATGGTTGTTTGGCTGCAGTTATTGGTGCTATTCAGCAAGGCTGGCAGTTAAACAAAGCAGAACGAATTATATTAACAGGGGGTGATGCTTTTTATCTACAGAATTACCTTACTGAGTTGCCACTTACTATTGAGCCTTTATTGATATTTCAAGGCCTGGCCCAATATATTGACCACTAATGTACTATTTGCACAGTAATTGAGCGGTTAGGCAAGAAAAACCATTTTTTTTGATTTTACCTGTTGCGCCGCTCCCCCCATTCTACTAGAATTCGCACCCACTGACGTAGTGCCGCTTTAGCTCAGTTGGTAGAGCAACTGACTTGTAATCAGTAGGTCATCCGTTCGACTCGGATAAGCGGCACCATTAGTGGAGGGGTTCCCGAGTGGCCAAAGGGAGCAGACTGTAAATCTGCCGGCACTGCCTTCGAAGGTTCGAATCCTTCTCCCTCCACCATTCAGCAAATAGCTACGAGTAGGCCGCGGGCATCGTATAATGGCTATTACCTCAGCCTTCCAAGCTGAAGACGCGGGTTCGATTCCCGCTGCCCGCTCCAAAAATGTAAATGCTGATATAGCTCAGGCGGTAGAGCGCATCCTTGGTAAGGATGAGGTCCCCAGTTCGATTCTGGGTATCAGCACCATAACGTTTTCCTCTTGTATCTCGCACAAATCAATTTTTTAAATCGCCGTTTTGTTTAATAAGGGTTACTTATGGCTAAGGCTAAATTTGAACGCGTAAAACCGCATGTAAACGTAGGTACTATTGGCCACGTTGACCACGGTAAAACTACACTGACAGCTGCTATCACT
>NZ_LAHP01000045.1 GCF_000987765.1 Arsukibacterium sp. MJ3 | reverse complement strand
GTGAAAACTATATCAGGCGCAATTTATTACCCTTTAACGCCCCTAGCCGCCATTCTTTGCCGCATTAGCCCCTGCATAAACACATCAACATGTGTAATGGATGGAGCGATTAATCACATCATTTCTGCTGTGCCTGTCCTATTTTCTTTAACTTTGAGTCTGGTCCATTTTAATCTCCTCATTAACTTTCAGCATGTAAATAATGGTGTCATCTGATTGGTCAGCTTGCTCGCGAAAGCCCAAATGTTGATACAGTGTCAGCGCCCGCGTGTTTGTCCGGTAAACATTCAGGCTTACCTGGCTACCACCATGTTGCCAGGCAATTTTCAGCAGGCTTTCGCACAGTTTACGAGCCACTCCCTGGCCCCGACAGCTGGGGTTAGTGATAATTCTAACCAGATGATAGCAGTCATCATTGATTTTAATAAGCTGTCCAAAACCCGCCATATCGGCTGCCGTTTTCAAGCAATAAGAATTATCCCAACAATACATAATGTCAGATGCCAGTCGTGCGCTATCGATAGGAAAACTGACCACGGGCCCGGCCCAGGTTCGACAATCAGTAGCATTGGTTAACCAGGTACTGACTTGCGCCAGATCTGCTGCGCTAGCATGCTCAATATTCATAACAACCCATGTTTTACTGCAATACTCATTTCTACCCCTGCCTTAACTATTCATGTGTCATACCCAGTCAATATTAGCGGGCTTTGCCTTTTTTAATGGCTTCGCTAGCTTCCTGTTCATCTTCGGCATCAGCTTTGGGCTTGTCTTCCGGCTTTACCGCATTGGGGTCATAATCAAATACCACCAGAAATGGCAAATGATCAGATCCAATGTCAGGCAAACGGCGCAGCTCTGCTAACCCAAAATGACGGGAGGCAAAAGCGTGGTCCAGCGGGTAGCGCAGAATGCGGCTGCGGGTATCATAGGTATTATATAACCCTCGGCCTACTCTTGGGTCCAGCATGCCGCCCACCCGTTGAAACAAATGCGTAGTGTGTGACCAGGCCACGTCATTAAAATCGCCGGCGACAATAACCGGAACGTCGCCAAGTTTCTTAACCTCTTTAGCCACCAACATTAACTCGGCATCCCGCTTATCAGAATCTTCCCGCTCGCCTTGCTGCTGTTCAGATTTTTTTACTTGAGTAATATTATCATCTTCGTCTCGAGGCAGGCCCGGCGGGCGTGGGTGAATACCATACAAAGTAACCAAAGTGCCCGAACGTAACCGCACATCAGAGCGAAATGACGGCACATCCTGCTCAATCAGAAACCGAATTTCTGGCGCTACCAGTTCCAGCCTTGAATACAGTAGCATGCCATAGGTATTTTCTTGCGGTTGCAACAGGGTATACGGATAATCATCTTTCAGACTGGTTAAGTGCTCTAGCCACCACTGGTTTGGCTCGCTTAAAAGAATAAGGTCCGGATCGGTGTCACTTATCAGGTCAAGCAGGGCTTGTGCTTGGCGATTGTCTGCCAGCACATTGTAAATTAGCAGCGATATCCGGTTTGTAACGTCCCCGGCGGTGCTAGCCGGCATCTCTTTTGGATACAGCGCGGTGTAAGGAGCAATTGCAGTAAGTTGCCACAACAATGCGATACCAGCCCCCGCAGTAAGAGCGTATTGCCAGGGCCGTAATCCTTGCCAGCTACGAAGCGCTATATATCCCATCAAGGTAAGCACAATTAATACTGCGAACTGAATGCGCGGAAAATCCAAGATCCGGATCCACCAGGCATCGCTTCGCAACAAGGGCAATAATGTAACGCAGATTAGCACTAACGCCAGCAGGCCTAATAACAGTTGGCATAAGGCATGAAGTGCTGGCATTAGCATCTTAGTTTGCATTAATCACTGTGCGCCATAAATACTTAATCTACTGCCTGCTTTCAGGCTAAGCATAAAGCATCCAAGCTAAAGCCAGCGTGGTGGCCAACAGCATTAACGCCATAACAGTGCCTGCACGTTTTGCAATCAGGTGCATCATGTTGCGCCTCCTTAATGGCTATTACACAAGGTTAAACCGTTCAGAGAAAATATACTGCAGCGGCACGTTGCGCGCACGCAGCACTGTCTCCACCACATTCATTAACGGCGGTGGGCCGCAAACATAGTAGTCGGTAGTGCTGTTGGACTTATCCAGGTACTGCTTCAGCAATTCATCATCAATAAGCCCCTGCTCGCCTTGCCAATCTTCCGGTGGCTCTTTTAAAACATGCACTACCTTAAGGTTTAGCTGTGTCGACAGCTCTGCCAGCTCATCGGCAAACAGTATCGATGCTTTGTCGATATTGGCATAAAGCAGTAGTAGTTTTTTAGTGCTCTGCTCTGCGACACAGCTTCGCAACATACTTATTATAGGTGTCACCCCCACGCCACCCGCTATAATCACCGTATCCCGCTTGTTGGCTGGGTCCAGGGTAAATACCCCATAAGGGCCTTCAACCCATGCCCGGCTGCCGGCCTTAACATCACTAAGCGAGCGGGTAAAATCCCCGGCATGCTTTACGGTAAACTCCAGGCAGCCTGGGTTATCATCTTGCGAATTAATTGAGAACGGATGTTGTTGTAAAGAGAAAGGGGAATCACCCAGGGTGATCCAGGCATACTGGCCCGGCTGAAACTTCAAACCCTGATGGCTATCGGCTTGCAAGACTAACCGGGTAGCGTCGCCGTCGATATTTTCCGCTTTGCTTACGGTCCAGGGCTTACCTTTTAAACGCCAGGGCCGCAATAACCGCGAATCAATCAAAAGTAGAAGTGCCGCACCCACCACTACCACTACCGCAACCTGTACAGGCCAGCCGGCGGTGTAATTATTTACCATTAAGGCATGACCAAAGCCTGCACTCACTACAAATAGCGCAAGCAGCCCATGCAGCGCACGCCACCACTCGTATTGCAGCTTGCAACCTACCCGCCAAACAGAGGTAATAATCAACAAGGTGCTGGCCATCAGTAATGCACTTAAGGTAATGGCTCGCAGTGGCTCGTCGCCAGGGTGCAGATAATGCAGAAATTCAGGTTCCGCAATTAGCACCGTTAGCGGATGAGCCA
Organism: Arsukibacterium sp. MJ3; assembly: GCF_000987765.1. GTDB lineage: Bacteria > Pseudomonadota > Gammaproteobacteria > Enterobacterales > Alteromonadaceae > Alishewanella. The sequence continues at coordinate 525 of NZ_LAHP01000045.1, read as the reverse complement.
GGATCAGTAGCCAACCAAAAATTCCCATTTGCCGGTGAAACTGCAACAAATTATCTTGCCCCACCCCGGCAGCAAACCAGGGATGACGACCAGATATAACCAACTGCATCGCCAGCACCCCTAAGCCCAATAAGCCAAACATTACCCCCAGTTCAACAAAAAACGTCCGGACCGGCGGGCGCTCGAAAACGAGGGCCAGCCCCATCGGCAGCAGGCATAACAGAAAATACAACACTAACCAGGCGGCAAGGGTACCAGATCGGATTTTCATTGGGCTTTAAGCTCTCCTTTGCTACATTTGTGCTTTCAAATGAGTAACATCACTACATCCGGTAGTGCATCAAGCATTGACAATGATGTCATTGATAAGTTTTCATTAGTCTCCAGCATAGCTTATCTGCGCGATGAAAACTGCCTCCACGCCAGTCCTGCAACGACTTAATGTCAGCCAGCAAGATTGGCTAACACGCGCCACCCAATTCGAGACGCGCTACACCACTCTCTTTAGCCGACGCGCCCACCGCG
>NZ_LAHP01000044.1 GCF_000987765.1 Arsukibacterium sp. MJ3 | reverse complement strand
CGGTTTCATCACCTTGAAGTAGCGGCAACACAATACTATCCCAAATAGACTCAAGTGGATCTGTACGTGTTCGCCATTGACGTTTAATGGCCGAAGGCGGTTCATTCTGTTTATCGATACGCCTTGCGGAACGCTCTGAAATACCTGCTTTCGCAGCGGCGACAACTTGGCTATGACGCTTTTTATGTTTCATGTAAATAGTGACCTGTTGATCAGTGATTCGTGTTCCCGGCACAGTGAACTCCTTCGTTCTGCTGCACCGAACCTTATCAGATCAACCGGCCAAGATAATTGTCGCTAGACCGGCCACCGTAATTGTCGCTTAATACACTAGGATCGGTATAGCTCATCGGATTATTCATCACATAGCTATAGCGATTGTAGTTCTGCAAGTTTGCTGGCGACTGCACGAACGGATCGGCCTGCATAAACCTTCCAAGGTTAGGGTTGTAGGTGCGCCCGCCCATATGAATAACCTCAAAGTCATTCACCATTTTGTGGCCGGTATAGCCTTTGCTGGTGCCGGGGTTGCTGTACATGGTAAACAAGCTATTAGTGCTTACGCTGTATTGCTTACCCCAGGGGTCGTAAATAAACTGCTGCAATACCGTGCCACTAACATTGGTAATGCTAATGGTCGAGCCCTGGTTATCTTTGTGCAGATACAGCTCGTCATGCACGCCGTTGCTGCGCTTGGTTATTACGGTGCTGCCAACGTTAAACTTATGCTCAACCACACCGGAGGGTAGGGTTACCCGCTCATACAGGCCGTCAATATAAAACGAATCTGTCGCCTGGCCGCTTCTTACATCTGTGCGCCGGTATAGCTGACGGTCGGTACCGTAAGCAAAGTCGGTGCGGTTGATGTCCCCGGTTTATGAATGTTTTAGAGATGAAACCAATTTCTATTTCAGACTTATTAATAGCATTTAATTTTGTTGTGACCCCAGACATAATAAAAATAGCGCGAACATTCATGGCTGTTTAGTCTCTGAAAGACATCCTGATAGCCTGCGTTGATGGGCTTAAAGGCTTCCCTGAAGCGATTGAAAGCATTTATCCTAATACCGAGATACAGCACTGTATCATTCATCAAATCCGCAACTCGCTTAAATACGTTGCCAGCAAGAATCAGAAAGCTTTTATGGCCGATTTAAAGTGCGTGTACAAAGCAGCCACGTTAAATGCCGCAGAATCGGCGCTGGACGAGCTGGAGACAAAATGGGGTGAGAAGTATCCGGTGGTGGTTAAATCCTGGCGTAACAAATGGCAAACGCTGTCAGCCTATTTTAAATACCCGGACTACGTCAGAACCGCCATCTACACCACCAATGCCGTGGAAGCCGTGCACCGCCAGTTCCGTAAACTGACCAAAACCAAGGGCGGATTCGCCAATGAAAACAGTTTGCTTAAGCTGCTTTATGCCGGTATCTTGCAGGCATCTGAGCGTTGGACTCACCCGGTTCAAAACTGGAATCTGACGCTATCGCAGCTGTCGATACACTTCGAGGGGGCTTGCCAAATCCCTCGCACTCATGAACGTTTTTTTATTCTCCTACAGGCCCTTAGATTGCCAATATCAATTATTACAACCTTTTAATCAGAAATACTTAGTCGGCTTTTAAGTTTGAACCAATTTCTTTCTACATCACTACCCTTAACGAATGCATCTTGATAAGAGCTAAGTAGCGAAGTGACACTTCGGCCATCCGAGTCTATAGCATTTATATTTGCGCCCTTGTCCAATAAATATAAAGCAATATCAAATCTTGCCAGAGCGGTAGCAAATAACAGCAGCGTTTTCCCATTGTCATCACGAAATTCAATATCAGCACCATTTGTCAGCAACACGTCCAAACACACAGGAACACCGCTATTTTTCCCTGCAGTAATTGTTGCAAACGCAGGAGAACCTCCGAACATGCCTGCTTTGAGGTTTGGATTACCACCGTAAGCCAATGCTGATTTAAGCAAGTTGCATTTGGTCTGTCTCGCGGCCCAGTGCATAACCGTACCGCCATCACCAAAAATGACATTGGGATCAGCTCCTTTAGTCAGTAAGTAGTTAAATCCTTTTTCATTTCGCATTGACCAAAAAAGAACTGTAGCGTTTTGGCTTCCCTTCGCGTTAATGTCTACCCCTTCATCAATTAATCTTTCAATGACTGATATTTGCCCTTTACCAGCAGCTTTCGCCAACTCACGAAGCTTAGCTGACGGGAACATCGTTTCTAAATCCATGTGAATTAAAATCTCTTATGTCACAGAACTCTCATATTCTTTCTGAGAATTGGCTAGCTTATTAGCAATACTGCAACCAGATATAAGTGTTGAAACAATAATAAGAGAAGATATTGTTATCTTAAAAAGGAAATTTAACATGATGCCCTACTAAAGAATACTTTATCTAAAACATACACATGTCTTCAATGGATAATACTTCCTTAATGTCGCTCAATTGACCAGTTATACTGTAATAAACCCCAGAAAAAAGAATAATGATATAATATGAACTTGGAAGTGAAATGTAGGCACAAATATCACTACCATGGACCTTCTTAATAAAACCAGGTTCTGCTTCCATATCAGCAATTAAACCATCTGGAATTTTTTCTTCTCGATATCTCATGATTGAAACTTTATCCCTATATGGCGTCGATAAAACATTGTATTCATCGTTATAGATAATATAAATTTCATAACCATGCTTATCGTCAACTTTAACCTCATAAAATTTGAACCTTTCGTTTTTAACTAGGATTAGTGGTTCTATTTTTTCCTTGGCTTCACTATACTCATAAAATATGTCCATAGCTAAAGAAGGTACTGAGTTAGTCAAAATAAGTGTCTGCGCAAAAATCAAACTAATTTTTCTTACTAAATTCATAACCAACCTCCGACATTTCCAATGCAAATAGAAGTCTTCCAGCACTAACGGGAAGAAGACTAGTTGAAATTACAACTACAGCATCTGTTCCTAAAGCCATAACTGAAACACCCGCCATATGTTGAATCCTTGTATTATTGGCAGGCCCATAAAACTGTATTGAGCCCGCAACATAATTCCTGGCTAATGAAATTTGCATCCCTTTGACATCAGGATTTATCATTACTAACTGCTCCATATCCATCAACGGAATCATATCTAGTAGTTCATCTCTAGTTTTTGAAAAACCTAATACTTCATTTAAATCTTCTACAGAAGATTTAATGGTAATAATATCATTCCCTTTAGATAGCTGATCGATGCCCTTGCCGATACGGCTCATCATATTATTTAATTTGTTTTTTGTGCTTGCTTCTGCGTTTAACAACTGCGCCATTGCAGCTGTCTGTGCACCATTAGCGAATTTTCCACCAGATATAACTGATGCCGTTCCACCAATTATAGCTGCAATACTAACTCGACCAGCCACAGCAGAAGCGCTAGTATTTTTATAATCGAACCCTGCATTTCCCATGGAAAACTTGGTAAAGCCAGCTGAGAAAAATCCATGACCGAATTTCCCACCTGATAGGCTAGAAGAAATCCCCCCTACGACGGCATGACCTCCAGCCCATTGAGCTTGTTGCCCCAAGGAAGCCTCACTGAATTCGCCAAATTTACTACCGAAATGAGATCCAACCTGATGAAATGCAGCTCCAGTTATTGCGCCGATTACGGCCCCTCTTAAGCTACCCGTCGAAACGCCACCAACTAAAAATCCAGTCGCCGCAGCATGTAAAAGGCTTTGCGCAGCCCAAGCTTGCATTCCAGGAACAAACATTAGTGCAATACCGAATACCGGTGCAAACTTACCTAAAGCTTTATTTATTTTTTTGAAAATATACCCACTTGGATCGGTATAGCTCATCGGATTATTCATTACATAGCTATAGCGGTTGTAACTTTGCAAATTGCCTGGCGCTTGCACAAATGGGTCGGC
>NZ_LAHP01000043.1 GCF_000987765.1 Arsukibacterium sp. MJ3 | reverse complement strand
AATCCGATCACTTAGCGTAAAAAGAGACTTGGCGAAAAAGAAGGTTATGAAGCGATCGGATAGAACCGAAATGACTGTCTGTTTTTACCGGAATACGCAATCAGTGCAGTTAACAGAGCTAGGCCATGAAATCGGCTTAGTAAACCAAAGTTTTACACTGTTATCGTAAGTAGTTCCCGGATAATCTCCAACAACTCTTATTCTGTTTATTGTCATACCATTAATTTCAGCCGTTCCAGCGAGTGCCGGAACAAATATAAGACATAAAATAAACTGGCGTTGAAGCAATTTTGGTGTTGGCGAAAGAACCGTAAAAACTAAAACCCCCTAGTTTTTAGCTAGGGTTTGAATGCGCGAGCAGTGCCTGCCCCCGTAATTCTTAATCTGAGCTTCGGCCTCTGATTGCTTTTTTGACAGCCAGTAGCCAGTAGTATTATTTGACAAATAATTTTTATTAAATTAACTTTAGTTACTTTTATCAAAAATGAAGTTCGGCTATGCAACCTTCTTTACCCTACAGAATTCCCGAAACTATGTCAGGCCAAATTGAGTATCTCTGCCAACTACTTGATTTTCCTCGCACAATGTTCTTGGCTCATGGTAACAAGTCAGCGCTTGCAGACAGTGTCGTGCTCGAAATTCTTACAGGTATAGTGCTTTACCATCATTTGCCTAGGCAAGACCAAGGAAGGGTAATGCGTTTAATCCATGAAAACCTGGAGGGACGCCCAGCAATAGCAAAAGCGATTACCAAGATAACGAACCCGATGGTAAACCCTAATTGGGGGCTATGGGCAAAAACAACTCGTGAACTGGTAGCTGATTTGGCATTCGCAGAATCTGTTAGCACATATTTAGGCTTGGCGGGTGCAAGCTTCTCAGTACCGTCTTTATACAACATGGCGAAAACCAACAGAACACCGGCAAAAGGTGTTGGCCGAGGCCACCCCGTACTGACTGTGATGATTTGGGGTTTCTATTTCAATCATGACGCAGGTCGTCAAGCCATTCAGGCTGAATTGGTGCGTCGCGCCAGGAGCCACTGAGTTTGCAACTAAGAATGTCTAAAGCGGCTTTTTGGCTGGAAAGCACCCCACTGTTAGCTTGGGTAAAGCTACTAATGCTGCCTGCAGCTGCTTGGTTTATTTTTTACCTTATCAATAGTGAATGGATAGCTGCAACAGCCTATCGAGTTGCACTTGCGTTATTGATCGTTTTTTTATTTTTCTATGTAATAGAGCATCTAAGCCTTTGGTTGTCTAACCTACCTGGTGAGCAAAGGCTAATTGCTGCGTGCGATCAAAATAACCTGCAGCTTGCTTTGGAGGAAACCGCTGAGTTTCCAGTCGGCGACGTTCTGGAAATTACGTTCTTAGAAAGAACCATTTCTAATGGCATTAGATTACCGCACAGGAAAAACATTATCAGAGTTACATTGGCCGATGGAGTGAAAGAATTACCAACCAATTTTAATTACTCTCCTTTACTGACTTTTCTGCAGCAAGTAGATAAAGTTGTTAAAAAACAACGAACCGGTAAGCGTTGATGATTTTAAGCCTGAAATCTTTACGTGCCACATGCATTATTTTACTGGTCGCGGCATTCGTGGTAACACCATATTCTTATGCGTATACCAAAACAGCTCTAGACGCCAATCCGGCACCACTGATTCAACAACGTATCCAACAGTCGATTGCCACTGCTGATTCAGAAGCATTAGCCGGCTTACTTCAGTCTTTACCACAATCTGAAATCCAGCAGTCATTTACCTTAGAAAATCCCCTTGTTTTGGCAATGACTACAGCAGAACGTTGTTCCCCGGACCTTTTAGATGTGTTGATTGCGGCTGATGCACCATCATATGGGCTCGCAGACGGCAACGCACTGCATTATGTGGGGTATTTCAGCGATCTTGGTGACAACATGAATTGCTTAAATAAGCTGCTGGCAGTGGGCATTGATATTAATCAGCAGGATAAGGACGGCTACACACCACTGGTAAAACTGCTGTATTCACAAAGCGAGCATACTGCTGACTTAATAAGCTATATGCTTAAGCAAGGTGCCAATCCGTTAATACGCTCGCAGTCAGGGATGGATTTTCTGCATCATGCACTCGCCCTGCAATTGCTGTACTCAGAGCAACTGTATTTTTTAGCAAAGGATGATCCTTTCTACCTTGCGGCAAACAAGATGGTTACCACTGCTCAACTTGCCCGCAAGCTATATGCTGAATATTACTTAGGCCAGCACGAAAATAAGGTAGATATCGGCAGTAGCAAGTAATGTAATCACATGCGATAAAGGGGCGTTGCGATCAATGCCATTGAACCCTTGCCTTGAGTCAGGAACAAATCGCCCTGTTCGGCGTCATTTAATTTTGTTCTGACCCCAATATTGCTTTAATATTGCTTTTATTTCTTTTGCTATTTTATATTTATTTAATCACCACATCTAAAAGGACCTATAAGTTGATTCTCTACCTTATAATCCTGTTGCAATTCGGGATATTGCTCTACTGCCAACTCAAGTGTGGTATCAAAGCTATCAACTAACTGCAACTGGTAAGCGTGACTAGAGAAAACGATATATTCCTTGCTACCACCGGCATGAAAGTAAATATCGCCGATATAATTCACCACTCCTGGCTTAACAGTAAACCTACCCATGCATTTGATACCTGGCTTTAGCAATTTTATACCCTGCATATACAATATTTCATTAAACCGGTAGGTACCGGCTTTTACCGGACGCAGCACAAGGGCTCCGGGTGTCTCAATTACAAATGAATGCGGCAACTTAAGCTCTGGTAGAAAATTAGCGCGTGCAATATTACCGGAAATATGGAAGTTGGCTAACAGCAAGCCTTCATTTGCTTCCAACGGCTTGTCCGGCGTATAAACTGGCACAGCGCTACAGGCTTGTAACACCAACAAACCCAGCACTACTAATATCTTGTTATTCATAAACTTCCTTTCCACTTACTACTGGCGGCACAATGCCATTTAATCAAATAATCTTATCAATAAGCTGCCGGCCAAGCGCTGATCACTAAATAGTATTTAATTTTGTTCTGACCCTAATGACCCTAGTATTACATTGATTGCTTTTCTAAAAATCAATGACTCTGACCGCATTGATTTTTTATTTCAAAATTAACTATCTAATTCTATCTTTTACACAATTAGAATCTTCACCCTTACCATCCTTAACAATATAATCCCTTGCTTCACCAACTTTAATCTCACCAACATGCTCAAGTATACTATTGTATCTTTGATCGGTTGGCTTAATTACAAAATAAGCATCACCTAGTTTTCCAGAGTCTGTGTCCTCAGCCCTCAATTGAAGAGTGAGAGATTTGTCACTATTCATGGTTACAACACCAATACTTTCCATTTCACATTCCTCCAGCTTCTCAGAGCCACAACCAGCGCAAAAAATAAAAAGACCAAATGTAATATATCTGAATATCATAATTACTTCCCTCGCCAATATTTGTACAGATTAGGATTTGTGTTTTTATAGTTCTCATTCCCACCATAGTAATTTGCAAAACTTTCTGCGAAAGTCTCCTCAAGTCCAGCATTCCCAATTTGTAACTGGTAACGATCTAATGAGCCAATATCAGCCGCTCGGGCAGCACGGAATGGAGTAGAGCTTGAGAGAGATGACATAACATGATCATAAGCATGACCTACTTCATGAAGAAGCAAACTATAAGACCCGGTACCAAATCTGCCACTAGTCGCAACCACCACAGTTTTTGTATCGGGATCATACAAGCCAGGAACCGTGTCCCATGTCATCCCTTCAGGCCAGCCTCTTGGAGTAACGCCGATAAGCTCAGAAAAATATTCAGTTACAGAATCTTCTACAGCAACTATTGTTACTTCTGCAGCATTTAACCGTTCAAGAATTCCAGTTGATAATTTAGACAGATCATTTTTTACTGCTTGAACATTTCCACCTGCATTTTTCACAACTGGAGGGGATGGTTTCTTATTCGAATTTTTGCTGTCAATATTTGATTGACCTTCATGCCCATCCGTCTTTGTTGTTCCTTGCATATCGCTAACCTTACTACTTGCGGCCGCATGTGCCTCACCAAGCTCCCTGGCATTTCCCATTACTGCTTGAAATATTGCCCCTTTAGCAAACCCCTTTGCCATGCCTCCGGCAAAGTTGGCC
>NZ_LAHP01000042.1 GCF_000987765.1 Arsukibacterium sp. MJ3 | reverse complement strand
TTTTTGCACTGAACTGGCGATGAGTTGTGGTGCAAATTTAGTTAACGCCATGAATAACGCGATGGCATTTTTAGCACAACATTGCCAACGCCAAAATGTAAAACGAGACCAGAAAACCGGCCTATTTAAATGCTTAATGCCATATAATAATCAATGAGTTAGCTCGTTAAGATCATACGTATGAATACATGCTACCGTCAGATATCCGTCATGAAATCAACCTGATAATAATCGCAGAAATGTAGTTGACATGAGATTATTTAATGAATAATAATCGTTACGCGAATTTCGCAGTTATTAATGGAGTGTTATATGCCTTTAAGTAAAGTATTAGAATCCGATCTTAAAGAACAGCTTATAAAGGCTGGTGTGGATAGACCGGAACAGCAGAAAATAACTGCTGGAGTTGAGTTAGATGACGAGGAACTGATGCTTGTGGTTGGTGGTGGCTTTGGCCAGGTTATAAGTTTTAAATCATCTTATACCCAAAATGGCAAGTTTACTCAAGGTAGTCACCCTAACTAATATCGATATGAGCTTGTCTGAAAGGAGAAGCTCTTTAAAAAAGTAAATTTATTATGAATATAATTATAAAAAAAAACCTCATATTTGTTTTATTCCTTATTCCTACTGCTTGTTTTGGCAAAGAAAATTCAAATGCTGAAATTGAAATATATAGTTCGTCATCTGGTATAGGTGTTAAGTTATCCGCGAGCCTACCTTGCGATGGAAAGTTAGAACTACTGAAACCTATTTTTCACAGCACAAATAGTGAGTTGTTAGTTAGTTTGAACTTAGGCTCATTTGAAAAAAAAAATGAAATTCATATAGAAGGTAACAGCATAATTTTACCCTGCCTCAATGCTAACTACGTAAGTTATACATATGACAGTGGCGGAGTTGCTAATTTTAACCCACACGCCAAATTTGACATCTCTCATTATATAGCTGCCCCTGTGAAAGCCAAAAATCTTAAGTACGACATTAAAATTTCAAACTTTGACAAAGATCTACATTATTATTCAAGCTTAAAAAGCGTCTCTCCGACTTTACAAAATATTGATTTGCAGAGTTTAAATAATTCTTATTCCTTGGTAACTAAGAGTAACTTAGACGTTGCAGAAATAAATGGCGTGCAAGTGATTTATGATAGGTTTTCCCGAAATGAGCTTGAAAAAATCCTACAACTATACACAAAGCTTTTGAATCGATTTGGGGGGGCGGATCTCCTCAAAAACATGTTTATCTTAGAATCAAATGATGGCTTTACGTATTTAAACGGAGTTAATCTTGACGACACAATTGTTGCTGAGTATCAAGCGGGAGTGTCCAATCAAGAACTAATTAACATAATATCTCACGAGTTTACTCATTTTTGGATACCTACTCAGATGGGGCTTGCTGGTGAAAAATATCCAAGACTGAATTGGTTTATTGAGGGCTTCACTGAGTATTATTCAGTTAGTATACAAAAGGAAATGGACTTCATAAGTGAAAGTATTTTTTTGGATACTGTTAATGAATATCTTGATAAAAATCAAAATTCAATTTTCTCAAAATTAAGTTTAGATGAATATGAAAATATATTTAACAATACTCCTGCCTTTGTTACTCCAAGAACCGAATTAGATAAAATGCCTTATTGGAGAGGTTTTTTAATCGCATTTATTTTAGACAAAAATCTAGAAGCTAGTACTTCAAGAAATCATAAAATTTATAAATTAGTCTCACGTTTAATTAATTCACCAGGTCATCTTGACTCTGATAAGATATTCTCTTCTTTTTCTGAAAGTGTAAGAGAAACTTTTAAAAAGTTATATTTAAAACATATTGTTGTTGGACGGCCTGTAACTGTAAATGATATTTCAAATTGTGTAGAGTACAGGAGAGATATAAAGCATAAATTCAACCTTGGTTATAATGTTATTAGATCGCAAGAAGATATGAGAATAGAGGAGATTGACATCAACTCTGAAATTTATAAATTTGGAATAAGAAATGGAGATTCTATAGTGGGATCTTCATTTTCAGTAGGCGACCACACCGAAAAAGCAAATTTAGCTGTGATTTCAAAACAAAGCGGAATGCTTATAAATATTGAATACATGCCATCACAAGAAGTTGAGCTTTATACCTTAACATCTTTAAAATCGTCTTGTCAGAACGAGGTTGCTAGATGAAAACTTTAGAAATTGTCCTAAAGATAACGGAACGATGCAATATTAACTGCAGCTACTGTTATGTATTTAATAAAAGTGATACAAGTTCGATATCAAGACCTCCCCTTTTGAAAAAAGGAGTGTTAGAAACACTTGTTGATTTTGTAAGTAAGGCTATCGACTCAGATGGATTTGAGAAGATTATGTTTGATTTTCATGGCGGCGAACCATTACTTCTAGGAAAATCAAAATTCAGAGAGATGTAAGTAGAAAATAGGACAGGCACAGCAGAAATGTGCCCATAATTCTCATAAGTTTTGTTTTGGATAAAGATACTTTTAGCTTCCTCACCATTAGGATCAATAAACTTATACGGATTATTATTGGCATACGTGTTCAGTTGTGCCTGTCCTTTTCACGCGGCAGACTTCGAGAAGGCTCATATGTGTTAGGCAGAACCGCTCGAAAATAATTCTAATCAAATATCGCTTGCCGCTGCCCCGTTTGTCCGAACAAATGAATCTTCATATCAGTTCCTTCCCCACTGAAGTTGGCGATAACACCAGTTTCATGGGCGAACTCGAGGGGTTTACCTTGGATCGGAAACATGACGAGGGGAAGACGATTGCCCGCCGGAAATACCAGTGTAAGTGAGTCACGCTCGTTAAGCACCGAAGCCGTCCAGCCCTGACTCGGGAAAACATAAGTTCCAGCGAGTGACTGCAAGACTGCAACTGGTTGATTGACTCGCTGAACTCTTTTTTCCCGGAACACAGGCCATTCATAGGTACGAGAAACAGAGTTGAAGAATTCTTCACCAAGATTTGCTCCATTATTAGAGTTGGCCAGAAACACCGCACCATCACCAGTTTTCAAGTTCAATGTAATACCGGCCCTGTAGCCTTCAGTGCCGCCATAATGAGTGATAAAAACCATATTACCTTCACCAATTAATCTGAAACCGTAAGCATGGTTATCTACGGGGCTGGAAAGCATCTCACGGATACTGACTTGGGTAAATAAGCTGCTCTTCCCCTCGTAACCTTTATGAATTTCGAGCAAAAACATAGCCAAGTCGGTGGCCGTTGCCCACAGACCGGCTGCAGCCTGCTCAGGATAGTTATTCCAGCCTCCAGGAATGACGGTGCCGTCAATTTGATGTCCGTGAGCAGTATGTAGATAGCTAGAATCGGGCAATGGCATAGCAAAATCCGCTTGCTTCATGCCAACCGGGAAAAGCAACCACTCGCGCATGATCTCATCAAAAGATTTATGCTGTTGATCCTGTAAGGCAATTTCTATGACGGTATAACCCCCACCTGAATAAGCGAGTGAAGTACCCGGTACACTTACCACTTCTACTTTGCGCGAATTGCTTGGGTCTTCGCCGCGCACGATCTGTTGATCTGTCGGTATTGATTCGTTCTGTGCATAACCAGCGTAGCCGCCACGGGCAATGCCTGCTGTATGTGAAAGCAAGTTACGAAATGTTACCGGATTGGCTTTGGATTGTAGACCTACAGGCAGACGATAGGATGACAGATATTTGTCAATGTTCTCGTCAAAATCGATCAATCCTGCTGACTTCATGCGCAGTGCAGCCAGCAAGGTAACGGGCTTGGCGATGGAGCCGGCTTGGAACAGGCTGCCACAATCAGTATCGGCGCCACCGGCACGTAGCTGCCCCCAAGCTGCGCTCCAATCCAGTTTACCGTTGTGCAGTACAGCCACCGACAGGGCGGGCACATTGGACAAATCCATGCGCGTTTTGACATTAACGGGTTTAGTTTCACCGTCGAATACTACTAAGGGAAGCATACCGCCAGTAACCCGCTCTTTGCGCACTTTTGCATCAACCGCCGTATAGCAACTCCAGTGTTGCTGAAATTCAGCATGTTTGCGAACTTCGCTTATCGACCTTTGCAATGTGTAGGCAACTGCTGAACTAAAGAGTGCGCCTAGCAGCGAAATAAGAACAAAGTATTTATTCATGTATGGTTTCCGTACTTAGCCTGCTATCGATAGGCCGATGATATGTTGAGTTGCCTAAAACCAAGAGTAAACGCGCCGCTTTTTGGCGTCGCTTTGACTGTTTTTGTTAGGGACGATAACTATCATAATATGCTCAAAGTAGTAAGACTTTTTCGGCCCAACTTTACCCGTTTCTTAGCATCGGAGGATTCTAATATGTCGATATTTAGTATGCGTAACAGCAACCACACCTTCGGCATGATTGCTGTTTAGATCAAAATGGCAGCAGCTTCGCCAGTTTGTCTGGCGTATCGGCGGTAGGCAGCT
>NZ_LAHP01000041.1 GCF_000987765.1 Arsukibacterium sp. MJ3 | reverse complement strand
TTAGTTGTCGCTCGCCTAGCTGTCAAGATTTTGGTGATTGTGGTTAATGGTGCTAACGCCTAGTGTTTGTTACTCACTGTTTTGTTCAGCTGTGCCTGTTCAGTTGTGCCTGTCCTTTTTACTGGTGGAAATGATGCGATTAATTGCCCCATCCATTGTTCAGTTGTGCCTGTCTTTTTCACTGTGATTGTGATAATGGTGCTAACGCCTAGTGTTTGTTACTCACTGTATTGTTCAGCTGTGCCTGTCCTTTTCACTGTGTTTGCTGAGCCTGACCGCTGGTGAAGAAGTAAAGCTGCAGGGGGCCCGACTTGCTCATGTAGCAACCGGTAAGATTGCTGCCACAGCTGGTTGGCTTAAGATCACCGAGCAGTCCGTACACCTCGCCCTCGAGCTCGGCAATCGGCAAACCGTGGAGCAGCTTCTGCAGGCTCGGGGTAATGGCAGGCAAGTCTTGCGCATACACTGGCAGTTGCAGCGTCATGGCGGCTGCAAACAGGCAAATAGCATTTAACCATCTTGACTTAACGGTCAGTGGCCTAAAGGGTAAAGCTGCGTTTTGATTCATTTTATTCCCGTCGAAGGTGGTAAGCCGAGGGCATCAATGGATGTACCCTCGGCGCAATCAGTTCCGAAGCTGACTTAAGGCTGGGGATTACGGCCTTCATCTTCGCCGGAATTAAACCAATGGTCGAGGGCATCCTCGTAATTGGTTTTACCGAAGGCGTTCTGAAGATCTGGGTAGCGGTTCAGATAGCTGGCGATGCTGAAATTGGCGCTGCCTTGGCGACCCTCGCGGATGCCGTTGTCAAGCCAGTGCTGCGTAGCACACTGCCAGTTGCCCTGTCCACAATACGCCATAAGGTCGGAGTGGTGACTCAAATAGAAGCTGGCGCTGAACTCGAGACTGCCTTGTCTACCTTCGTTAAAGCCGCTGTCTTTCCAGTGTGTAGCCAGGTCCATATTTGCTCGCACCACGTCGGGAGCATTGTCGTAGTAATAGTCCCAGTCAAACACGGAAGCAGCAAAGATCGGGTTTGGCCCTTTTTTGTGCTTCTTCTTTTTGCCGAGTTTTTTAAAGGCGTTGCCTGCATCGTTAAAGGCCTTATTAGCCGCGTTAGAGGTCTTGCTGGCCACATCGCGCGCGGCATTCTTGACGCGGTTGTAATCCTGCTCGGCGACCTTGGCCACTCTTTGTGCTTCCTCTTCGGCAAGTTTGCTGATCTTGTTCAGCTCGGCGTTGGCAGCACTCGCCGTATAGCCACTGAGGTGGCTGTACTCCTTGGCGATTTTGTTGTAAGCCGCTTCTAGTTCCTTGCCGATACAGCCTTGAATTTTCGATGGGTCGACGTTAACGCCGCCATGGCCTTCAAACACCTTGGCGATGTTGAGGTCCGGCTGTAACTCTACGGATCCCTTGATCTCGAAGGGATTCACGCAACTGGCGTTGACGAAAATGTCGGCATGGGTGGTACCCAGGACGACTTCCACCTTCTGGCCGGCAAAGTTGCCCGCCATGCCGAATTCCTGAGTGGTCGGCGTGACCTTTACGCTTTGCGTCATATTGACTTTGACTTTACCGAGCGGTCCCAGCTTCAACTCCACACCATTGGTAGTGCTACTTTGAAGCCCCTTGATGCTTGCGATGTACTCCGTCTGAGATACCTTCGTCCCCAGAAAAACCGTATCGCTTGAGTTGGCGTAGTAGGGCCCGTTGTCTGCCAGTGGCCCAAACGAGACCATGTTGAAGTGCTTGTTGTTGGCCGGCCAAGGCTTGGTCTTGTCGCCAAAACGATACTCCGGCGCCGGATGCGGATTCTCCAGCCGGAACATAGACAAGGGCTTGGCAGCAGCCAGCAACGGCGCCTTGTAGGCGTTGATGCCGCCGATCAGGCCACCGCCATACCTGGCAAGTCGCGGATCGGGGGTGGCCATAGCAGCAATCACGTAGGCCGCGTCTTCCAGGGTGAAGCTGGCCGGCGTTGCGATGCGGTACCCAAAATCTGCAAGGTCCATTTCGCCAGCCGGTGTCAGTGGAGCGTAGAACTCCATCAAAAACTTCTTATCCAGCACGCCATGGAAGCCGGCATTGCCCTTGTAGCCGGCGACGAGCATGTTGTTGATGTAGAAGGTAGCGTCCGTCAGGGTGATCGGCGGCAGCAGCAGCGGCAGTCGGGAACCCGGGGCGAACTGGAACTCCACAAAGGCTTCCGGCACCATCGCATCGGCAACGGATTTGGTCATCGTCGCGCCATCAGCAACGGCGCCCGCGATTCCTGCGGCAGCACCGGCACCGCTGGCAATGTCCAGGGGGATCGGCATCACCACCGCACCGCGCAGCGTCAGTTGATCGGCATGCACGCCGAGGCCTACCATCGTGGTCTTGAGCACTCCGCCAACATTGACCCGCGCCGCCATCTGTACGCCGGAGGAGAAAGACAGCTCACTGACCCCGAAATAGCTTTCGTCAACCACCTTTTTCAGGTCGGGAGGCATCCTGTCCGTGGACAGGTCAAAGTCAGTCGTGGAGATAGAGATCATCAACGAGCGTGCCTTCGTGCTTCCCAAGACACTGTGCACCTTGTCGCCGAACAGCTTGGGCATCGCCATGTCTTGGTCGACCACAATAATGAACGTTTGCTGCACATCCTTGGTGGTGTAGAAGTACAGATGCAGCGGGCCCGACCTGGTAGAGTAGCAACCGGTCAGTCCGCCACCGCAGCTCGTCTTCGTCAACGCACCAACCATCTTCTGCAGCTCGTCCACACTGTCCAGCTTCAGGTTGCCGAGCATTTGCGTCAGTACAGGTTTTACGCCAACCGTGTCCTGAGATTTTGCTCCAGTCGCGTCCTGTGCATACGCCGGCGGCTGAAATACAAGGTAAGCCACCAACAGGCAGAGGGCTCCGAGCCATACTCTCCTTGCGGGCACAGACCGAGCGCTGGGTACATTGTTGTTTCTCATACGGTGGTACTCCTGTTTAACAAATCGTTGATGTTGCCAAGACTCACTTTGCACACGCCCCGTAAGCGGGTTGCGACGTGGCAGGTTCATTTGGGATTGAGCGAGAATGCAGTGCGCCCGGCCATGCAGCCGAGCTTTTGGCCGGCGGTCACGCTGCAGGAATCCAAGATGCCACCTTTGCCACCAAACAGACCGTAGCCTTCACCTTTTGGCCAGCAAAGTTGCCCGCCAAGCTCACTTCCTGCCCAACGCGGCACGCGTGCCGACACTCCAAATATTATTTTAATTCTTATTTTATTTTAAAAAAAACATAACATAATAAATCACATACTTATATAATTATATTTACTGCGCAATCCGCCTGTATAATTATAATGTTATCGGAGAAAATAAATAAAATAACGAGGATTATTGCAGGAAAATAATTTAAAAATTTACTATAAAAGTATTTAATTAACTAAATATATTTAATTTTAAATAGCCAGCTCCGCTATAAGTTGAGATATATTTAATAAGCGTTGACATGCAACGATAATAAGTTAATATTTTTTTCATTCTAAAAACCTATTCGACGACTTATGCAAACAAAATTAAAAACAAACAGTCAACTTAATTTACCCCGCAAATTCAGCTTAGCTTCAATATTATTACTCTCAATCTCAGGATGCTCATCTTTTAGTACATCTGAAATAAAGAAAAATGAACTGTTCGACCGCAACGGTGTTGATATACTTAGCGCTGCACCTGACCGGAAATTTATTTTAATAAAAGAAAATAAATCTGAAGAAACACACTGTCTTAGCCCGTCACCGGACTATGCAAATACGTCTAGCAGTGGCATCAGCATTGGAGAAAGCATGGGCCCCGCTGGCAGTGCTTCCATTGGGGATACTGCTACGAAGGGTGCAGCAACACTTGGAGGTCGTTCACCTGCAGTATTAATGGTAAGAGAACTTTTATACCGCACCTGTGAATTCAATATGAATAACAACGACAATCCCGCTGAATCGCGTGCCATTTATATAGAAACGTTAAGGATCATTGAAAAGATAGTCACATCAGCTGACGGTGCTATGTCTGGCACAGCTCCGCTTGATGCAGAGCCAGGCATACCTGCCACCGCACAGCCCGAAACATCTTATTAAACGCAAGTTATTATGCCTTACTGGCAATTTAAGACTAACGTACAACTAAAAAACCGGGCTTGGGTAGTATCACCTATCCAAGCCCGGCTTTATTTTTTCCGCACTTTAACGACTAACTGTTAAGACGCTCTACTCCTTTACCACATCAATAAAGTAATGGCTTTCCCCGGCGATAGTTTCGCGCACCAGTCCATGAACGTCAGTCTCGAAACCCGCAGAGAAATAGGACAGGCACAGCAGAAATGATGTGATTAATCGCTCCATCCATTACACATGTTGATGTGTTTATGCACTAGCTAATGCGGCAAAGAATGGCGGCTAGGGGCGTTAAAGGGTAATACATTGCGCCTGATATATTTTTCAC
>NZ_LAHP01000040.1 GCF_000987765.1 Arsukibacterium sp. MJ3 | reverse complement strand
AAGATTGGCTAACACGCGCCACCCAATTCGAGACGCGCTACACCACTCTCTTTAGCCGACGCGCCCACCGCGACACCGCCTGACCAACTCCCCCAAGCCTTGCTAATATACTTACCGGCTATCCACCTGAAGTCCGGCAACAGTAATGTCTGAACATACCGTGAAAAATATATCAGGCGCAATTTATTACCTCATTATCGCCCCTAGCCGCCATTCTTTGCCGCATTAGCCCCTGCATAAACACATCAACATGTGTAATGGATGGAGCGATTAATCACAGCATTTCTGCCGTGCCCAAGCATTTCTGCTGTGCCTGTCCTATTTTCTGTCAATTTCTAAGCCGCCTGTGCGGCGGTGAACCGACAGCCTGGCACTTACTATCTCACCCCAGCTTTCTAAGCCGCCTGTGCGGCGGTGGAAGTGAAAAGGACAGGCACAACTGAACAACAGGCACAACTGAACAACACAGTGAGAAGCATTTCTGCTGTGCCCATTTCTGCTGTGCCTGTCCTATTTTCTCTCTGCCTATAAGTTATTGTAAATAAGCCAAATCCGTTGTAATGTCATAAACATAAAATTTACAAATACGGAAAAGTCTGTATTTAAATACGGATCTCTCCGCTCAATAAGTGTTAGAGCTTACATGGAAAGTTTATGAATGTGACTTTGAAAGAGATCATATTAGTGGTAATGACAGGTTGTATACCTGCATTACTAATTCAATTTAATGAAGGATTTATTAAGCTCAGAGAGTTTGTTTCTGGAGCGATGGTGCCAAATTATCTCTTCTTTTATTTCTTATTATTTTTCTTTCTACATGTTTTCTTAACTTCATTTTGTTGGTTGTACGGCTATAAATTTAGCCCTGAAAAACAAAAAAAAGCGAAACAAAAAATCATATATATCGCTGAAATTGGCGATAGTTTTTTGGGTATTTATCGTCTTGCCTCTGGGCTTTTGTTTACAATTCCAATTGTGTGGAAGTATGTCGAGCGAGACACATTAACAGATCTTCAGTTTGCTGGGTTGGTGTCGTATGCCTTATTGCTTTTAGGCGGTGTAATATCAATATCAAGCATCAATTCGTGGGCAAAGAGTAAGCTCTAACAAACGCATCAAGTCGCAGCTGAAGAGCGCGGCTGAAACAGAATCTAGAGAGAAACACATGAGTGAAGAAATAACGGAAATCGGCTTTAACGCGGTAGATGACTGGTCAGTAGAAGATTTTTATACTTTTTTCCATCAGCTTAATATTCTTTATAATCGATTGGCGGTGCTGGAAGACATAAAATTTAAGCAAAACCCCATTAAATTAAAGACGGCACTTTACGGGTCACTGTCAAGAATTCCACTGGAAAATAGACTTACAGTAAAATCGATAGAAATACATTCTCCTGGTGATTTCAATCTTTTAGGCTTGGATAAAATACTCATTCAAATGAGGGGCTTAATAAAAGATTTTACTTACAAAAATCGTTTAGAACGAGAGGCTAAGGAAGAGCAGCTCAGTCATGAGAAAGAGATGAATGAATTAAAAGTAATAGCCGAGAAGCAAAATATTTTAGCAAAACAAGTACAACTAATGAAAGACATCGGGTATGACCAAGAGCAAATAGATGCAGGTATTAAGGCGCTTTACGATCCTTTAAAACAACTAGAAGATATCGCTCAGCGTAAAAAGGTTACATTAAAGTCGACTAACAAACAAAGCCAATCAGACACTTAAACATGCCGCTGCTTTGAGCATTAAATTTTAGGAGAGAAGTATTGAGCGTTTGGATCTCGCAAAACTGGCTAGCACTTTATGGAGCTATCGTCGGCACTATCGCTCTGCTAATTAATTTATCGAAATTTATCCATGCGGTTAATAAAGACAAGGTAAAGCTTCGTGTTATCGCTGAGCAGCACCCTAATAAGCTAGAAAATGAAGCGGAACTTGCTAACCCTCATTCGAGAGAGCTCGGTGGAGGCCAGCAGCCGTTTTTACCGGTAAGTGAAAAGGACAGGCACAACTGAACAACACAGTGAGAAGCATTTCTGCTGTGCCTGTCCTATTTTCTTCTTCTATTGTTCAACTGAATCCGGATAAAAACGAAGAAATTGGTCACGTAAAAGTGGCAAAAGAAGAGCAGCTAAAAGCAGCTTAATTAAACACAACTCAGGCGACAACTAGCTTGACAGCCGCCGAACCCGTTTTAGAGGAATGCCATGTATATCGGAGAACTCGCCAAGCGCGCCGGCGCCACGCCCAAGGCCATTCGCCTGTACGAGGCCATGGGCTTACTGGGGCGCGTCGCGCGCCTGGGTGCCTACCGGGTCTACAACGACAAGCACGTCACCCAGATGCGCTTGATCAAGCAAGCCCAGGCCATGGGTTTCAAATTAGCCGAAGTGGCGCCCTCTGTCGGCGGCCAGCGTACCGAGCCCGACTGGACCGCCATGGCCGCGCTGGTCGAGCGTCGCCGCGACGATATCGCCCGCGAGATACTGCGCCTACAGGCCCTGGACGCGCAGTTGCAAGAAGTCAACATAGAAATACGCGCCTGCGCCGAAATCGCTTGACTCTGCCCCTGAGGGCAGACTTATCGTAAAGCTTCTTCCACTACAGAGTCATTTCGATGCAAACGTCCAACCACCCCAAGAACCTACTCGTCATCCTGGGCCATCCGTCCAATTCCATCTACAGCGCAGCTTCGGCTGAGGCCTATGTGCCAACCAGGAGAACCCCATGACGGTCTTGATTGCCGGAGGCTACGGCGTCGTTGGAGCCCAAATTGCGCGTCTACTTCGTAAACGCAACCCTGGATTGCGTTTGCTCATCGGTGGGCGTTCACAAAGCAAGGCACAGGCCCTGGCGCTTAAACTTGGCGATGCTGCGGGAGTCAGGTTCGACGTAAACGATGAAAACTGTTTGTCGCGTCTACCTGAGACACCGCAATTGCTTGTCATTGCTACCAACGACTTGAATGACGTGGCCCTCAAAGCCGCGATGCGTGCCAATGTTGCGCTGATCGACATCACCCGCTGGACCTCTCGGGTGCGCGACCTGGAAGCCATCGTTCAGGCCAGCCCGTCCTCAGCGCCTGTGGTGCAAGGATCGTCCTGGATGGCCTGCGTGCCGGGTGCGCTTGCGCTCCAGGCGACGGCGTCGCTGCAGCGCGTGGAAGCCATCAACATGGACATCCTTTACGCCTTGAAAGATATCTCTGGCGAGAACTCGGTGGAGTACATGGATCGCTTGAGCGCTCCCTTTGCGGTGGTCCGAGACGGCCAGCCTGGGCTGGCTATCCCGTACACGGAGGGGCGCAAAACACGGTTTTCCAACGGCTACGAGACCAAGGTCTACCGCTTCGACTGTCCGGATCAAACCGTTCTGCCGCAGCTATGCGCGGCCCGCTCGGTTGCCGCGCGAATCGCATTTGACGACAAAACGACCACGGCCGTCTTCTGGTTCATCATCCGCTCGGGTATCTGGGGACTGTTGAGCGGCCCGCGCTTCATGAAGCTGCGCCGCAGCCTGCTCCACAACCCCGGAACTGGTGCCCCCCACCATGTGCGCGTGGACATTGAAGGACAAAGCAACGGCGCGCTAGTGCACCGCACTCTACACCTCACAGACGCAGCCGGGCAATCACACATGACGGCAGTCGGTGCCGCTTTACAGACTGAATGGGTGCTGGGCTTGAATGGCTTCGTAGCACCAGGTCCGGGCCTGCACTACGGCGAACGCATGGGCCCGGCAGCGGTCGTGCTTGCGGCCTTCAAGCAAGAAGGAATCCTCGTCACAGAAGACTGTTGAGTCTGACTCAAGCCGCCGACCGGTGTGGTTCAACGTGAAAGGTTTTTGCGTAACACGGAGCATGTGAATTTTCTCAGATTCAAATTGTAAGTGCATAACTTGTTTTGGCTAGATCAAGTGGTCAGTTGCTCATAAGCTAACTGCTTTTTCTCCGGCAAGAGATCTTACAATGAGACACAGTAATTTTGGGGTCAGATCAAAATTAAATAGTCTACGGTGACTTTAATTTTGTTCTTGTATCTTAAACCCGTGTAGAACATAGGCTAAGTTTTATACTATCCAAGGTGATTGGATAAAGGGGTAGAGACACTGCAATAGTTCTCAGTACTTACCATTCTGTGGGTCAGATTAGTGCCTACCCCTCACCATTAGCGTCTTAAAATGCGAACAGTATCTTGTGCACAGTCTTAAGCTGTAGCACGTATAGCGACAAGAATGCAGTTGACGTTTCCAGGTAATACATATTAGCCCGCTTGGAGTGCTGAATACTTTTTAAATCTGACGGTGAAAAATCATCCACGAGCATATCTCCTTGTTGACACCACCACTTTACCCACTGTGCTTTTTTAAACAACACTGTACAAAAACACCTGTGCGTTAATTAGACACATTAAAGTATCAAAAAATACTAAGGGTTTTATCAGGTTGTTGCTGCAAAAATAGCGATGTAAGTTGGTGTAAAACAAACCGTGGCGGGCAGACAGTTAGCGGGGTAGTGTCGGGCTGGTGAGTATGATAAGTAATGTTCACTTCGTATCCCTGAAGTTGTTTTACACCACCATACCGTAACAGGTACAAATTGAAAAGTATTTTTAAGCAGTTGGTGTTAGCACGGGTTCTATTCCCGCCACCCGCTTAAAAGTACGTAAATAACATATTTTTTTATTTTGTTGTCACAGCCGCTGCTGTTGGCGCTACTTAGTAATGTTGCTTACTTATTACTAAGGATTAAAAATGAAAAACAACATAAACAGCACGCCGAAAAAAACCAAACCCAGCTGCTGGACTTATCTGGCC
>NZ_LAHP01000039.1 GCF_000987765.1 Arsukibacterium sp. MJ3 | reverse complement strand
GAGCTGCCTACCGCCGATACGCCAGACAAACTGGCGAAGCTGCTGCCATTCTGAGCTAAACAGCAATCATGCCGAAGGTGTGGTTGCTGTTACGCATACCAAGATCGGTAGGGTTAGTGCCAACGCATCTACCACTTACCTCGCCGACAATGCTATGCTGGTTTACGGCTGATGTTGCTTTATTGCCGACTGCCAGCGTGGCAGCATTGAAATAATTAACCTAAGGTGACCTAATCATGCGCTCCATTTACTGTGTATTACTGCTGATAATGCTTGCTGGATGTAACAATAATGAAGTTGGCGACGTATCATTGGGCGTCTTTACCACCAAGGATATCAAGCTGGATGCCTTTAACGATCCGGTGGTAACAGGGATAACCTGTCATGTATCCAGCATCGAAGCTAACCTGAACTTTTCCGACCCGTCTGACAGTTCTATCGCCTGTCGTCAGACCGGCCTCATCACCGCCGACATGATCGCAAAAATAGATAAAAGCAAAAACGGTGAGGTACTGTTTACTAAATCAAAAAGCATCTTCTTTAAAACCATGAAGATACGCCGTATTCTGGACGTGGAACACCAAACTCTGATGTATGTGTCTTATTCCACCAAGGAGACCTCTGGCAGCTTTAAGCATAGCTTGTCTACCGTGCCGTTATGGGGAACCGAAGCGTTTAATGCAGCGAAGGTGCAAAATTAATAACAGTGCAGAACTGAATTTTTAACAGCTTACGAGCTCAACCAATAGAGGATAACACCTCTTTGGAATGAACCGGGGAGTTGCCCCGGCGAGTGAGTAAGAGCGTTTTATCCGACGTATTGAGAGAGCAACTGCAACCCCACCTTGGCTCGCCACAGCAACTCCCTCACGCTGACGCGCTCACTCAGACACTCTGTGTAGACCAAAAAGGGTTCCAGCCGTTCTCTTTCAGGTATTGTCTTAACCAGTAAAGGATAGAATCTAAAAAGGGCTGGCAGAATGGCCATGGCATTGTCCGCCGCTTATCGGATGTTCAAAATAGATATCACTGGCGTGCAGTAATAACCGCTTTGCCAGCTGCTGGCTGGTTTTACTGTGGTATAAATCACAACCCAGAATGGGGTGGCCCATGCTAAGGCTATGAATTCGCAGCTGATGGGTGCGGCCGGTAACCGGGGTAAATTGCACCAGGCTACGCCGCGGTTGGCTAAGCCGCTTTACTACACTAAAATGGCTGGTGGCGGCTTTGCCGCTATCGCAAATTTTAACCCGTGGAAAGCAGCTTTTGTCTTTGGCAATTGGCGCCGTTATCACCCCTTCGTCAGCGACAACCCAGCCTTCCAGCATGGCAGTATAACGCTTTTGCACCGTACTGGCCTGAAACTGCTTATTAAGATGCGCCGTGGCGTGTTGGGTAAGCGCCACCACCATAATACCCGAAGTACCAAAATCTAACCGATGCGGTAATTTAGCCTGTGAAAATGCCGGGGTTATGCCAGGCTGGCCATGTACCAGCCGATAATGTACCGAGTCGCGGTTAAGTGGGTTTTTCCCCGATAAACTCAGCAGGCCAGAGGGCTTATTTATCAGTAAAATGGCCTGGTCCTGATATAAAATATGCACAAATTCTTCGCAGGGCGGCGCGATAAAGTTATCAATAATGTCCAAAGGCACCCCGGCAACATTTAGCAGTGTAGCTGTTTATCGTATGTTTAAATTGCGCAGAGGATCTTGGCGGCCATGCAGCACTCGAATAATTTCAACCTGCTTGGCAGTAACCCGATAAAATAAGGTATGGCTCTGAACGCTCGACGCCGATTAGCGGTTGCTCTGTAAGTAACCAAAGCTGATTTTTAATGGCCGCCAAGGTTAAGTACTAATATCCGTCATGCTAGGCCTGGTGAAAAAGATTGTCAATTTTGTAATTTGCGATTGATAGGATAAGATTTAGTGATATTTCAGCAGAAGCAATTCAGCTGTACATCAATGACTCTAACTCTTTTGAACTAAGCAGAGTATTTTCTAACCCACCACCAAATGGTAATGCAATTGCATTACCATGCTTTTGCGACTAGAATCACCATTATTAGCCAACGTAAACCTGTGGAGACCATAATGCTTACTCAAGTGGCTTTGGAAGCAGAATCAACACTAACAGATCGTTTTCAGACGACCGTACCCGGCCCTGTTCGTCAGGCACTGCATCTAGGGAAAAAAGACAAGATTAAATATGTTATTCAAGCTGATGGCAGTGTGCTGATGCAACGTGCCGAGGCGGTTGATGCGGATCCGGTGCTTGAGCAGTTTTTATCATTTCTGGCTGTTGATATGCAGCAACATCCTGAAAAACTACAGCCACTGACCGCCAGTATGCGCCAAAGCGTGGCATCGCTGGTGGCAGATGTTAATATTGATTTAGATACCCCCCTGCCCGATGAATTGCCTGCTGAGGACGAATAACCTTGCCGGATAAAGACCCGATGGTAGTTAACGGTTGGACGCTATTTACCCATCCTCTTTTTGCAGAGCAGTACCTGACACTGCAACACAAAGTAGCGATGTTAAAAGCAAAAGATCCACAAGGCTATACCAGAAAAAACGACAGTAAGCGGTTGGCGGCTATTCATAAGCTGGCCTTTGAGATTATTCCGCAAGACCCAACCCTAGCCGATTATCGCCAGGGCAAAACATTAGGCGATAACAACAAGCATTGGTTTCGGGCCAAGTTTTTTCAACAATATCGGTTATTTTTTAGGTACCACCTCGAATCAAAAATTATCGTTTATGCGTGGGTCAATGATGAAGAAAATAAGCGAGCATTTGCCAGTAAAACCGATGCTTACAAAGTGTTCGCTAAGATGCTTAAGTCGGGTAACCCCCCGGATGCCCACTGTGTCAGGATAGTTGTCATCCCTTAAAAATCACTATTTTATAAAGACGGGGGGCAAGAGGCTCGCCTCTGTTGAAAGCATAAGTTTTGTATAAGATACTTATCGGGCCAATTTCTCAATAGCCCTGTTTATGCTTTTGCTTCGAGTTTAAAACGAAAGCTTTAGAATCGAAAATAGAGTTAATAATGTATCCATTTATAAACCTTTTAGGAACGCTCTATATAGATCAATCGAACGAGGGTTACTCAAAAGATCTAAGTGTCCGACATTTTCAATAGTATGTATTTGTGAATGCTTTTTATCTCTAATCGAATCAAAAAGCTTATTGTTAATACTTGGGGGAGTTTCCCAATCTTTTTCACCAGTTAGCATAAGCAGTTTACCTGCATGCATATTTAAACTAATCGAATTTTGTATTTTCAAGACATCTTCTTGAGGCTCTATCTTAATGAACGGTTTTATTATGTAGCCAATAGGTGCTGGAATACCATAAGAAAATTTCGCTTCATTTACAAACGCTATGTCTATCCATTCCGTCACGTTAGTAACGCTAGCCTCTAAAACCAGAAAGTCAACTTTAGTCGTTGCCGCAACATTAATGGCTAAGATGCTCCCTATAGAAAGTCCATGGAGAACAGTCGGAAGATTGCTACTGTGTTTAACTAGCTTAAAAATATTCATACTGTCTTTTTTGAGCCTGTCAATAGTAGCGAGGCCACTAGTAAAACCAAAACCTCTATAATCTACCCAAATCAAGTTAGCATCTAACTTGTTTAGATAAGGTAAAACATTTCGGTGATGCTTGTGAATTGGAAAGTTATTCGGACCTAAATATAATATAGTATATTTAGCATCTGGCTTTGCGACAACTATTCCTAGAGACTCGTTCCCGTCGTCTTGTAAAAAAGATATGGGTGAAATTTCAAAATTTTCATATTGTTGTGATAACTCAATAACTGTGGCTTCATGAGCCAGACTCGAGATTAAAACTTGATTTCCTAAAAATGATGAACCAGAAGGGTACAGGGTTACGCATCCCGACAACAGAAGGATGCTTAAAGATGCAACAAAGATTTTAACATTCACGAATAATACTTCCTTATAAATTTATAATTCTCTTTAATACTTATTACTTGTTTTATATTAAATAATTAACTTGTCAACAATATAGTAAGTATTTATTCACATCTTAGAGCCTCTATTGGATTTAACTTCGATGCTTTAATTGCAGGCGCTAAACCAAAAATAATCCCTATGAAAAATGTAGAAACGAAAGAAACGCCGATAGCCCAATTAGGAACGTGAGCTGAGGGGAAGTTAGGTACTGCAAATGCGATTGCATTAGCAGAACCAATGCCCAAAAGTATACCAATTAATCCGCCGAAAGCAGATATAACGATTGCTTCCGCTAAAATTATTCGAGACATGCACCGCCAGCACGCCATCGCTTTGCAAATGCTGCCAATACAGAAAAATAGGCCACCCACTTTTTAGCTTTAAATTGCACGGCTGGTTCAGGTTGTTGTACTGTTGGCTGACAATACGCAGCATTTAAGGCCAACAGCAATTCTGGACAGCCACCAATTAAAACGTAGCTGTCCTTTTCTTCTGAGCTAAGTGGATACCCCTTATAAATATACAGCAGTAGGTAAATTTATTGTTAGCAAGTAAATCGCAAGTTTAAACCACGCTTTCTCCAAGCTGTTCCTCTACAACTTACAAAAATCTGTTGATTTACCGATGGTTATTAGTTAATGTATTTTTTACAAAAGATAGAATTAAATTTACACTGTGTGAGAGCGTGGATGTTCTAAACTAATAAGCTGTTATCTCATCATAAATTCAACCAAAGGAGTAAGCGGGAATGCTTTCAGATCAGGAAAAGAAAGAGCTAAAGCAACAAATAAAGTCAAATCAACATGAAGTGTTTGTTGTGTCGATTGAAGAAATGGAAGCTATT
>NZ_LAHP01000038.1 GCF_000987765.1 Arsukibacterium sp. MJ3 | reverse complement strand
CTTTGTCGCCGACTTACCACCTGCAGCACCACTTCGCTCAGCCGCATGTGCCTCACCAAGCTCCCTGGCATTTCCCATTACTGCTTGAAATATTGCCCCCTTCGCAAACCCCTTTGCCATACCTCCGGCAAAGTTGGCCATGGCGGTGCCGCCGCCTTCTATTGCTTGCATAGCCCCTTTTGCCATTTGGGCATAGCCATAGTAAGCTTAGGCGGTCAATGCGTGACCCAAAGCAGCACCCAGTGCTGTGGTAGCAGTTGCTGCTGCTACATAATTCGCCGCCCATATCACCAACATTTGGAAGAAATAGCCTGAGGTGTCGGTGGCATTTAACGGGTTATTGTGACCCCATTCATGTTTCAGGCTGCATGTCATTCAATAAAATAATCTTATCAAACAGCTGTAACCCCAAGACTTATGACTGAATAGCATTTAATTTTGATCTGACCCCCAATATTTTTTTTTATCACAGATAAATACCAGGAAATGTTTAAGCGAATTATTTTGCAATTGCAAGATGGCACCAGTTTCGCTGTATATGACGACTTAATGCTCTATTTTCTCGGATGTAGTGCTTCAAGTGAAACCATAGCAACCGATCGTTTCCTTTTGAAAAGCTATAATCACAGTAACCTTCCAGAAAATTAGGTGCTAGCTATGCCTCAAAAGACTTTAATAACCAAACCACTGGATATCCAGCATATTCTCGATCATGCTCTTGTCCTTGCCGAACATAGCAGTTGGGAAAATTTACAACTTACTGCGCTGGCTAACAGCCTGAATTTCAGCGTGGTACAGCTGGCACGGCTGGTTAAGCAAAAAGATGAACTGGCAGATGCCTGGTTTGACCGGGCTGACGAGGCGATGCTGAGCACTGAATTAGCTGGTGCTGATACTGCAGCTGACAAATTGGAGCTGGCCATTCGCAGCTGGTTAAATGCCTTGGTGCCTTATCCACGACTTACCCGGCAAATGTTGTATTACAAACTGGAGCCGGGCCATGTGCATTTGCAGGCAGCGGCTTTATTGCGCATAAGCCGCACCGTGCAGTGGTTACGGGAGTTAACAGGGCTTAAGGCCTCGGGTAGCGCAAGGGTTACCCAGGAACTTGCGTTAAGCGGGCTGTTTGTCTCAATATTTATTGGCTGGCTACATGATACCTCGCCAGCACAAACCGCCAGCCTGAAAAGGCTAAAATTTGCCCTTGCCACTTTAAATAAGCTGGGCTTGTGTCGCTAACCCTTCAGGCTTTTGCTGAGGTTGGCAACGCACCATTACTCATCCAACTGCTTATTGAGTTTTTTCAGTAACGCAATATCTGGCTGATACGCCATGGCCTGCTCGGCCCGGGTTAATGCCGCCGCAGAGTGCTCTCTGGCACATTGCTTAAATTGCGGGCCATAGCCGGCCAGGGCCAAAAACGCTTTTTGCAAACGAATTTGCACGTCAATATTGGTTGCACTATGGTGAGCAATTGAGGTGAAAAAATCATCGAATAGTTCATTAAGTTGTACTTCGGGTGCCCAAACGCGATCGTATTTAACGGCATTATGGTTATTCTCAGGCAGCCAGTTGCTTAGCACTCTAAGCCCTCGACCAATAATTTCGATTGCTGTGCCAGGATCGTTAATGCCTGGTGACAAGGCTTTAGCCGCAATTTCAGCCAATACCATCATCCCAAACCTGGGGTCTTGCTCAAAACTGCGGTAGTCACTAATGTAAAACGAATTCAACAGTTGCTGGTTAGCTTTTTTATTATTGCCGCTTAACCATAGCAGCGGCCGGTCTTTATACACAAAAGCACCAGGCAGGCTGCAAATATACACCTGACTATCGTGCTCTTTTGCCCAATTATTAATGGTGTTTACATCAATATGCTGAATATAACCAATCTGGCGGGTACACACTGCTGTCGCATGCCGTGGGATTGCCGCTAAACTTTGCAGCCGGTTGGCATCAAGCCAGGGATGATGCACACATCGTTTTATCGCGTTGTAGGCCTCATTTTCTACTCGGTTAGCCGTTTCGCCTACCCGTCCCAAACTGGATAAATGTTCTATCCAGATTAACATGGTAACGACAATCAGCAAAATAACGCCAATGGTAATAATAAACAGCACTACCCGGCCGCCGTCACCATACACCTCGGTACTGAGTAATATGATACTGACAATACTGTATAAGAATGTACCAACAAAGGTTGCCAGCGCGTTCTGGGTGGTGCTGTCGGCCATTAACAAGCGCGTGGCGCGTGGCGACACGCCGTTAGAGGCCGCATTAAAAGCCGCAACCATAACGCTTAATGAAAAGGTGGTTACTGTCAGCATACTGGTGGCAAGTATGGTCAGAATTTTTTCAACCGCGTCACTGCCGATGGCACCACCTAATGCGCTTGGGATCAGATCGTTTAGCAGTAAGGCCAGGCCGGGAGTGATCAGCGCTAACACGGTGTAAAGTGAAGTACGAACCCAGAGTTTTTGACTTAGCTTCAATAATTGCCAGCCCCATTTTGAAAGCATAAACTGTCCGGTATTCATAATCATGATGTTCTCAACATAACCAAACCCCATTGCCCTTTCAAGCTTTAAAGCTTTTAAGTGATAGCAAGCATAAACTTTGCCTTGTCAGGCTTTAGTATTACACTGACCCTACTCATTTTTCTTAAGGAAACACTATGCTGATCCGATTTATAGTGCTGTTTAGCTTGCTGTTAAGCAGTGCCGCCGCCCACAGCGCCGCTGACAGTTACACCTACGCCAATTATCAGCAGGTGACAGTTAAAAATCTGCATCTGGATTTAACCATTAATTTTGAGCAAAAAACCCTGACGGGCTTTGCCGATTTGCAGCTTAACTGGCTTGATAGCAGTGCAACCGCTATATATCTCGATACCCGTGACCTGTTAATTGACCGGGTGTATGCTAAAACCAGCGCCGGCAGTTGGCAAAAGGTACCTTTTAGTCTGGCTGCACGCGATGCCGTATTGGGTAGTAAACTGACTATTCGCCCGGCATTTAACGCACAAACGCTACGCATTTACTACAGCTCTACGCCAGAAGCTTCGGGCTTGCAATGGTTAACGCCAGCGCAAACTGCCAGCAAAACCACCCCTTTTATGTTTAGTCAGAATCAGGCCATTCATGCCCGCAGTTGGATGCCCATACAGGATACGCCAGCGGTACGTTTGACATACAGTGCCCGAATTCAGACTATCGACTCGGTATTAGTGGTGATGAGCGCACCAAATGATCCAACCACCGCGCGCGATGGTGATTACCAATTTAGTATGCCACAGCCTATTCCCGCCTATTTAATTGCTATTGCCGCCGGTAACTTACAGTTTAAAGCGATGAGCGATGAGACCGGCGTTTATGCCGAGCCATATATTTTAGACTCGGCCGCTGCTGAATTTGCCAGCACGCAGGCGATGATCGATGCCACCGAACAGCTGTATGGCGATTATCGTTGGGGCCGTTACGATTTGCTAATTCTACCGCCAAGCTTTCCGTTTGGCGGTATGGAAAACCCGGTGTTAAGTTTTATTACGCCGACGGTAGTGGCTGGCGATGGCAGCCTAGTGAGCTTAATAGCGCATGAGCTAGCACATTCCTGGTCAGGCAACTTGGTAACCAATGCCAGTTGGCGCGACTTGTGGTTAAATGAGGGTTTTACCTCTTATGTCGAAAACCGGATAATGGAGCAGGTATTTGGTATTGACCGCGCCGTGATGGAGCAAGCGTTGGCGGTGCAGGCATTAAAAGATGAACTGACAACCTTAGCGGCTAACGACAGCATTTTACATATCGATTTACAGGGTCGCGATCCAGACGATGCCTTCAGTGGTGTGCCCTATACCAAGGGTCAATTGTTTTTAATGTTTTTAGAGCAACAGTTTGGCCGCGATAAGTTTGACCCTTTTGTTCGGCAATATTTTAACGATAACGCCTTTCAAAGCATTGATACCAAAACCTTTGTAACGTATTTAGATAAAAACCTGCTGCAAAAATATCCGGATATTGTGTCGTTGGATGAAGCAAAAAACTGGATTTATCAGCCTGGTTTACCCGCAAGCACACCGCAGCCGCAATCTGATGCCTTTAACCGGGTGCAACAACAGGCCAATAACTGGCTGGCCAAAAGTACTGAACTTGCTGCGCTTTCTACCGCCAACTGGACCGTGCATGAGTGGTTGTATTTTATTAATAACTTACCGCTCACGATTAGCCCTGAGCAAATGGTTAATCTTGATGCCACTTTTAAGCTAACCAAGTCCACCAATAGCGAGATTGCTCATGCCTGGTATCTGCTGGCACTAAAAACCGGTTATCAGCACATTAATAACCAATTGCAGCAATACTTAATCAGTATCGGCCGACGAAAGCTGATTATTCCTCTGTACAAACAACTGGCCACCACACCTGACGGCCTAGCGTTTGCAAGAGCAGTGTATGAAAAAGCCCGGCCAGGTTATCATCCGCTGGCACAGGGTTCAGTAGATGAAATTTTAAAGTAATTACGGGCTATTTTCAGCAGGCATAACCTGATCACCAGCCGCTAGCTAAGCGTAAGAGCCTGTTAAAGGGGATGATTAATGAAATTGCTTAATGCACTGGGTTATGCCGGCTTACTGCCGTTTATTGGACTGCCTTTGTTGTACCAACAGCAAGTATGGTTTGACAGCCCAACATTGCTACACGTTTACCAATTATACAGTGCGCTTATTCTGGGGTTTATGGCTGGGGTATTGTGGCCTGCACTGCCCCAGAGTAATAATGACAATAACAGCCATTCACTGGCGTTATTAGCCGTCACTTTTCCGGTGCTAAGTGTTATTGGCTTAGTGTTGATTGAACATTCTTTTTTACTGTTACAACTGGTGCTTTTTCTGCTGCTGCGCTTAACTGAGTTGCTAACCAGCATTAATCAGCGTTATAACCGTTCATATCGCAGCCTTAGAAACTGGCTAACACTGGTGGTCAGTGTTAGCCATTTAGCGCTGTACTGGCTGATTTATCAGTAAGCTGTTGGTGAACAATAAAGTTGTTAACAAGAAGCCGTGTAAGTTATTAATTTTATTGTGTGGCTATTTTAAGTAAATATATAAATAATGAATAAGCTAAGCCAATTATTTCTCGTTTTAGGGTGTGTTTATAAACAAAAACTATTGCACACAAGGCCTGATTTTAAGTCGAACTACTTACCTTCCTCTGATTTGCGAGATAGGAAAGGAACTGCTCTTATGCTTTCAATAAAGGAGATTTTGGCACGATTATTACACCTAAATTAACTGTATATAAAAACAGCTATAGTCAGGTATTTACTGATTTGCCATAAATAGATCGGTATTCTTTTTTCACTGTTCTCGGTTTGTTTTCGATCAAAATGCTAAGTAGTTGAAATAGTGCTAATAATTCTTAATTAATATTTACATACCGCGCCAAATTAATTCTCGGTATGTAAACTTCTCGCTTTGTTTCAACAAGTTTTCAATTGAAGTTCCATATAAGTGATGCTAAGTTACTGAAAATTTGCGTAAATTGCTTGGAGTTAATCATGAAAACTGAATATATGTTCAGGGTTTATCGAGAAGTCCGGGTAATACACTGTTAAGTTTACGAATCATGGATCGAGCATTGATACAGAAAGGACTTGGTATAGCCCTAATCCTGAGCGGTCTGGTTCTACTGGTGCTGAAGCTCCTTAGTGTTCCCGAAGCACAGCAGAGCTGGAACGCCTGGGCCGCGCCGGATAGCGGCACATCTCTATTCATAGGAGCTTTGGTTGCTGAATCGGTATTACTGGCGGCCCGGTTTGCTCTGGGCTTCTTCGTCTATTTAAATAAACAGCTTGGTCCTTGGCTGTTTTATACCTTGGCAGTGCTGGTCGCAATAAGCAGTATTACAGGCATTATTTTAGTTCTCGTATGCGTGCTTTTCCGTTTTCTGCAAGGCCAGGATCATGCAAAAGAAACTTAACAAGGCGCTTTTGTCGGACAATTCCTCCACCGCTGCGCGGCTACAGAATTGCCGCAAAGCTTTGCGTTATAACGATAAGGAGTTTCGGTGCCAACTTTAACTAAAAAGAATATCCCACTCATATCTTTTACTGTTATTTGTGCTTTTTGGGCTTTTTTCTACCAAAGTTCGAATATTCTGAATGAATATGGTGCTGAAAAGCCTGAGTGGTTGTTATTAATTGATGGCTTAATTGTTTTACCTATTTTATGCTTTTTGTGTGTTAAAGATAAGAAAGAAGCGACCATTAAAACCGTAGCATATAGTTGTCTAATTATATTACTTGGTAGCTTTATTATCCCTGAAAGCTCAAAGGTTGCATGGCCCTACCTTGAGTCATTACGTTACCTTGCTATTGCTGCGTTTATCCTTTTAGAAATAGCTACTATTTTGACAGTTTTCTTTGCTGTCAAAGCCTCTATTACGCGAAATAAAGATCCTGATATAGCTATATCACAGCCAATTGAAAAAATACTAGGTAAAGGAGCTATAAGTTCATTGCTTTCTTTTGAGGCTAGAATTTGGACATACGCATTATTTTCAAAAAAGATAAAACAGCAATGTTTTACTGGTAATAGTCACTTTAGTTGTTACAAGAAAGACGGCGCTCAAAGCAATCAATTAGGTTTTATTCTCATCATTTTATTTGAATTACCCGTTATGCATATGCTGCTGCATTTTTTATGGTCACCATTTGCGGCCAATATTACAACAGGTTTAACTCTTTTTGGTTTGGTATTTTTTATTGCTGAGTACAAAGCCATTGCCATAAGGCCTATTTCGATTACGTCCAAAAGCTTAATTATTAGGTATGGGGTATGGAACCCGTTAGAGGTTTGTTTTACTGAATTCGAACATATAAAATTAAATTCTGGTTTCATACGCAGATCTAGCAATGTTAATAGATTTAACTTAGCAGGCAATCCAAATGTAGAAATTAAGCTGAATTCTGGTAAGTATATATATTTAGGTTTGGATTCACCTAGCGAGTTCATTTTCGCTATAGAAAACCTTCGAGTAAAATCGTTATAATAAACAAGGATAGGTCGCGCGCAGCCGCGACTTAATCCTGTTGTTGGACAAGCCCGGTGGTTGGGTTTTCTGCTTATATAGTAGATATATCGATGG
>NZ_LAHP01000037.1 GCF_000987765.1 Arsukibacterium sp. MJ3 | reverse complement strand
ATCGTCAGTAGTAGGATTGAGTGACCAGCTGGGGTAAGTTAATAAGTCTAGTCGCCCGTCTATGTCATAAGTGCTGCTAATGCTAAAACTATGACCTGCAGTATTTACCAGCTTACTCGCTACCATTCCTCTGCTGTTATAAGTGTAGGTTTCACGATACAGCGGTGCAGTGGTGGTATTGCACAAAGCATTACCGGTATAGCTGCTACTGCGGTACAACTTGCCTTTATTATAACTGGCGGCATTGCTGCCAAACTCCCAGCAAGCTGCGCCGGAAGGGTCATAACGGCGTATTAACCGACCAACGCTATCGTATGTTAGCGTGGTAACTTGTAGCTTTGCATCAGTCTGGGTTAGCAGCTCGCCAAAAGCATTGTGAGTGTAATTCCAGGTGCCTTTATCTTGATCAACCATTTGGTGCTTACGTCCGTAAGTATCATAGTGGTTGGTCGTTCTGAGTGAACTGGTACCGGAGGCGTTTATAGCGGTAACTGTTTTTAAATTGCCATAAGCATCGTACGTGTATCGCAGCTTATTATTCAGATGGTCATATACTTCATAAGCTTGCCCTAAATAATTATTAACGGTTGTGGTGCTTTTTGCTTTTGGATCGGTTTGAACGCTGGTTAACCCCAAATAAGTTATGCTACTGGTGCCGCCACTGGCCAATGTACTGCTACTTACCCGCCCTAAAATATCATAATTCGCCTGGCTGTAATGGCTACTTGGCGCGCCCGAGCCGGGCTCATAAACCCTGCTGGGCCGGCCAAAGTCATCATAAGTATTCCTGCTGACCGACGTTGTACCATCGAGTAACAACACACTTGAACCTACCGCACGACCATATTTATCAATAAATTGCCTTTGGGTTGCCTGGCCTTCTGCCTCAGAACGAATTTGTAAATATGCGCCGGTAACCGAAGCTGGACAGCCGACAGCAGCGCATAACTCCCAATACGTGTAAGCGTTAATATCATTGTCAGTAGTCAACGCACCTTTAACGTAACCACGATTTTTGCGGCCGATAATGTCAAAATAATCACGTAATGTCTGATTATTCGCATCCTTACTGTCCATATAGGTAATTTTACCGGACACCGTATTTGGAGATGCCCCATTGTAGGTAAACGTGGTGATATTACCTGCTATATCGGTTGTGCTGGCAACGTATCTGAACCGCGTGTCATAAGAGGTAATTGCACTACGGGTAACATTGGCTGTACCAGTGGCTGTTGTCGCGGCAGTTACTTGTTTTCTGGTTAAATTTCCTGCTGCGTCATAGAGATGCGTAGTGGCCACTTTTGTGGCTGGAGCATTGGGGGACAGGGTTTCTGTGCCTAGCATTAAGTCAGTGTTATAGCTAAATGCCGACTGTCTGGTAACGGTTGTAGCCG
Source organism: Arsukibacterium sp. MJ3 (assembly GCF_000987765.1). Taxonomy (GTDB): domain Bacteria; phylum Pseudomonadota; class Gammaproteobacteria; order Enterobacterales; family Alteromonadaceae; genus Alishewanella. The sequence goes on along the minus strand of NZ_LAHP01000037.1, from coordinate 8,485 downwards.
AATTTCCATCCAAAGTTTTACTGACGCTTGAGCTGGTTAACCGACCATAGCGCTGATAAACTGCGGTAGTGTTAAAGACATTAGCATTAGTTGTTACCAGCATGTTTGCGGCACTAGCAATATCAGATTGGGTAACAGTACTGGAAATCAAATTACCATAAGTATCGTAAACAAAACTACTGACTGTTTTAGCCAGAGGATATTGTGAACTGTCGGTGCCAAGCTGATAACTGAACTCCGTTGCTGAACTAATATAAGGCAGCAGGCCGCCAAAGCCGGTGGTAAGGCTAGCAAAACTATTTTCGGCATAACTCATCAATACAGCGCCTTTGGACTGCGATGTTTTATGTGGCATCCCGGTAAATGGCCAGGCTTGCTTATATACCGTCTCGGTCAGCACACCGGTTTGGGTGTCTGTAGTTCGCAGCACCTCAAAACCGAGCATGCCTCGCCCATTCTTATGAACGAGTAAACCTCCATACTGATAGCCAACACTGACATAGTTATTAGTATTCACCTCTGAGCTGACTTTAGAAACCACATACATACCCGCGCGCGGTGAGAAATAATCACTGCCCAGGTTATTAGTTGAGTCCTGGCGAAAATAGACATCTTTATCAGTTATAGATTGATATTCAATCAATGAGGCAACGCCCCAACCATTAGTGATTTTACGCACCGCATGATCTTTAATATAAGGGCGATTACTCAGGTATATTTTCCAGCCGGCATCATTGGTTGAGGTCAGTAAATCCAGCTTGCCATCGGCATTAACGTCTGCAAACTGGATGGCGGCACCGCTATCGAAACTGCGAGTGCCGCGCTGCTCGAAAATAACCTGCTCATGGGTCTTAGTTGGTCGTGATAACATTATCCGCCAACTATTTGTTGCCGTTGGCAACAACATGTCGGTACGGCCATCACCGTTAATATCGAGGAAATAAGTATACCCCAGCAGATTGGTGGCAGAGGTTAGGTTAGCACTGCGTGGTGCTAGAAATGTCGAACCATTAGACAATCGGTAATACCATGCTGTACCGGACTGATACATTAAATCGGTATAGCCATCTCCATTTAAATCAACCGCGCGGATAGTGGTATAATTTCCGACATTTTGCGCCAAGGCATAGCTTGTACCATCAGAAGTATATAGCTTCCAGGAGGTTGTTTCACTCCATGTCCAGCCTTCACTGCGGCATTCCGCTTCCTCTACAAAGGTAATAATGGTGCCGTTACCAAGACGGCAAACACCTTCTGTTACCTTAATCAGAATGTCAGTTCTACCATCGCCATTTACGTCAAAGCCGGAAGCCGATTTACTGTCAGCGGTATAAGTGGCAATATCAAGGCCAAACTGGCTGCTTGATGCGCTGATGGAACCAATGTTGGCGATATGTTCAAAGCCTAGATGCGTATTTGCACTGTTAACGCCTTTATTGCGATACGCCTGAAATACGCCACCATTAACAAACACAATATCTTCCAAGCCGTCGCCATTATAATCGGCAACCAACGCGCCACCTTCCAGACCAATGGCTTTAAAGCCAATATCAATACTGGTATAAGCTGACGTAACCTCATGTGGGTAGCAGATATTGTTATCTGGATACGGCTCGCATTGTTGCGCTGTAGAAGTAGATTGTTTATAGGTTAAAATTGTCCAGTTAGATGCAATGCCATTGGCAACCAGCAAATCACGTTGTCCATCGCCATCGTAATCTATGGTTTGTGCATACTGTTTTTTGGCTACGCCAACTGATGACATCGTCACTTCAGTGGTAAAATTACTTACTGCGGGCTCTGGAAAACATTGGGTTGGTTCACCAGGCGGTGTTACGCAGCTTTCCGTCCAGTTAGAGGTTGTGCCGCCTAGTCGAACGCGCCAATTACTGCCGCTTGGGTAAACTACATCAACAAAGCCATCACCGTTCATGTCCATCAGTTGTTGATCATTACGGTTGATGGAAGAACCCTTGGTAACAAAACTGCTAGAAAACGGTGAGTAATTATCCGTCACCGGCTCTTGCCAACAGTATTGCGGCGAGCCTGGTTCGTTGTCACATCGTTGCACATAAGATGTACTTACAGCAGGCGGACGGTTCCAGTCAAAGTGTGTTGCTGGCAAGCAGTTACTATTTCCCGTGTCGGCACATTCCTGGATAGAAAGGAGATAGTTCTTTTCTTCCAACACGTTGGTATTAAAATAACTTAGCCGATATTGACGGTAAATTGCCCCGTCCAATTGAACATTCACTGTATCAAGCAATTTGGTCATGGCAACGCGACTTTGTGCCTGCCACCCTACCGCAATCTTGGTGTTATCAACGTAATTTAAAATAACACGCGCAAAAGGCGCCGCGCCACCTGAACGGCCAGTATAATGAACCTCAGACAGGTAATGCTCTCCAAGCGCATGATCTTCAGTATATTTAAAAACGATGTAATTGCCTTTTACATCTTTGATTGCTTTTAACGCCCATAACCTAGCTACATTACTAGCAGCAGACGTGTTAAAGAATGCATCGGCACCCGTTTCGGTAACGTTACCATAACTCTTGGCCGCCAAAGCCAATGGTTTACCCATAGTGTCATTGCCGGCAATCGCAGACATATCCCCGTAATAATGTATTTCACCTGACTTGGTCTCAACCGTGAATCCTGTTGGCCCTTGGCCAGCAATACCGTGCTGGCGAATTAGTGAAAAACTATCAAGCTCCGTATGGAACTGGGTTGATGTGTTCCAATAAGCTGCATCGGATACGCCTTTGTCATTACTGGCACCATTTTTTACTAGCCGTTGACCATCCAAACACAGTCTATCAGAAGCGGTAAAAGAGACATTACCCTGCACATTATCTACCGACAGATTTTGAGGGCAGCGGGATATGGCCGATGCTCCGGAAAAAGCCCAGCCGCTCCCCATATATCCATCACCACCACTACTGCTGTAGCTAAAAGCCAGTTGCGGCACAACACCGGCGATACCGCCAGGTAAGCTTAACGGCATGGCATACGAAGCAGCACCTGACTCATCTACCCGAAAATCACCAGCAGAAAGTGCATTAATAGTAGGAGGCGCGATGGTTGCAAATGTGGAAAACACAGGTGTGTTTTGGGCAACACCCGCAAGCTCATCCACTTCAAAATAGGATGATTCGACTTCTGGGGTGTCATTTAAATTTGATATCAGAAGCTGTGAGGTCGTGTTGTGACGTAATGCTAAAAAGAGTTCATCATTCCCATCATCGTCAAAATCTCCACGTCGTACCTCGTCTACCAGATCGTGCCCGGGTGTCAGGTTAAGCTCATTCCACTGTGCCCTCGATAAGATTTGAACCTGCCATACGCCATTTACTTCAATCAGGCGCATAAGACCATTGTGCGCGGGCACATGAACTGGAATAGCTTTTTGCTGTGGAACCACAATCAGTTTATCGGGCGCTTTTAAATATATGTTACCAAACTCATCGGTAAATACATCGTAACCAGCAGCAAGGCTAGCAAAGCTCAGACAACATAAAACCATTAACAGAGCACGACAAAATCCAGAACGCATAGCATTGCACTCCTTCGCTGACCGCGAATTGGTAAATAGATTATTTATTTAGAAGGGATGAGTTCGATTGAGCCAATTTCACACTGCTTACTGGCAGGATTAAATTCAAGATTTACTTGTGCGTTTGCGGCAAAAGCGGTTAGCAATAACGAATACATCGCATCGGCATTCTTGCTTTTAGTTGGCACTGAAATAAATTTATCGTTGATTAACTCACATGACAATGCTTTTCGATCAACACTTTGAGTAACGGAGACCATGATTTCATCCGAACTGACTTTTAACGCTTCTGCAAATGAGATAATGTCACCAGAGCATACTGGGCCATCACAACCGGCCATCACGTTAAATGACATACCGGCTGTCAACAATGTTAAACACAACGCTTTTTTCATACACTCTCCGTTAATTTTCAGTACATCACTCGATATTAATATCTTAGAAACATATTAGATGTAAATAGGCGTGATGGAATATATTTTTTTACATTATTACTTTTATTAATAATAAAGATATGAAGATTTCATTGAGAAGGTTCAGACGCTAGAAAAGTATTGGGCTTTAAAAAAAAGACAGGTAACCAGCGAATCCGATGCACAGGCTGCAATTAAACAAAATAGGTCGCAGCCACTTTTAAATATTTCCCGAACAAATTCACCAATTGTTGGGAATGAAATTTCGTTATTGTCCATGTTAGTATTAAAGGGCCAATGAAGGCCCTTTCCTTTTATTTTTTTCTACTGCTTGGTACGGCTACGCCTCTACCACCACCAGATTTATTGCCAGTCGTTGACGGCCAGTTACCACCGGGGCCGGGATGGTTTGAAGCAGGTTTAGACGAGTTTGACTTTGCCATGATAATATCTCCTAAAATTAATAAGTTAAACGGAACCAACATCTCGAAGTTGATTCTGAAACAACTATAAATTTAGAAATGTCATTCGTATTCTGGCATTTTGGAAACAAAAAACGTTGATCACCTGATCGAAATTTCGGTCAGCCTAATCATATGGTATGACAGTCACTTTGGCACTACCCGACATAAGCAGCAATTGTTCATATTCGGTAAGCTGATTAGCCGCTGCCCTGCCTAAGTAGATCCACTTTTCAATCATTTCATCAACTGTCTTGGGCTGCTTTTCTAACTCGGTTTCTGCCGCTCTGATCAAATCATGATCAATGTTTACTTCGACTTTAGTCTCTTCTGACTGTGACATCTGTATTCTCCTCTTAGGGTAAAAATATACTCTTAACTCTCCGGTAAAAGCGGTTGCAAAGCGGGAGCTTTTCCAGTGACTTGGTAAACCAGTTGTGCCCGCCAAATGCCTTGTCGATTTCATACTGAGATGGCAAAGCCCCCTCACCTTGAAGGGCTATGCGGACGAATCCTTTCAGTTCAGGCAATAGCTCCTTGTCTCTTCGACACCACATTTTATGCCCATGATATTGCCGCTTTCCGTTAGCTGGTAGCGATTCGAACAGCCATGTCTTATCGAACTTGTACAACAGCGCGTACTCTTTCTGAACAAGTTTTCTGAGTTGTGTCCGCGAGTGAGTTGGATATTGCTTCATCACGCCTAGGAGAATCTTCCGACCTTGATTTCTCTTTGATAGCAGTCTTAGGTATTGTCGCCAGACAACCAAGCCACTGACAGACTGAATAATCTGCTCAACGGCACTAACTGACACTTCAAACTTGCGAGCAATCTTATGTCGACATCTTCCCTCAATAGCCATATCTTTGATATTGCGTTCAATGTCGGGGGTAATCGTTTGTCGCCTTTCATCTATGCTCACGCCCATGCGCTTGCCGGTTTTCTTCACGTATCCGACGCTGACTTTCACCCGTCTTGATATCTCTCGCATGCTGTAAGTTGATGTGCGAAGTAGCGATTCACACCGATGAGCCTGTTTGTCCGTCACGCCAACCCTCGCTTTTGCAGGCGCTACCACGGTGTCATCAGATAGGAATGAAAGCGCAAACCGTAAGACTAGCGCTTTAAATGGGTGTATCGGACTTGAAGGTTCGCGGATCATTCTGCGCAAGTGGCCTTCGTTAACTACTTTAGGCACACCCAGCCCAAGCTCAATTGCATCAAGCAAATGCAGCAAACTTTTTATATCGAGATTCTGTCCTCGTCTGAAGCAATTCTGAGAACGACGGAAGGCATCATCAGCTGCTTCCGATGAAATCCTTGATTGCTGAACGCAGCCAGCAACGAACTTAGCAAACATCACCTGCATCTCAGGAGCCCGCTCATGGGCATAATCATGGGCTAACAAGGGAACTCGGTATTGTCGGCTGACTGTGCGGCTCTGAACAAGCTTACATTGGTGATTAGGGCAAGCTGTTACCCCATTGAACTGATGCGTTAAATGCCAGTACCCCACACCAATACGCGCCACATCATTGCTATAACAGATTGGGCAGACACAAGAATAACCAACCGACTTAAGCCTAACCTGTGAAAGTGAAGATATGTTTGCCAAAGACATCGCATTACTGCCCAGCATAACGTTTTCGATTGCTGCCTTGCGACCTGTGAAAATGCCATACAGATCAAGCAACGTATGATTAGTTAGTAAATAACTAGGTTCATAGTCAGACCAATCTGCAATCTTGTTTATCTCAATTGGAAGCACTTGATTAATACTGACCGATGCCCGACCAAACCAGTCTCGTGCGATGCTCCTAGAATTACTTATACCCCATATATGCTGACACCTCGCCACGTATGAATACAGCGTCTCATCTGGCTGAATCCTTGGAGTGTAGAGCACAGTGCTCATGGCTTGAACTCGTGTAAGTAGAAGAACTTAAACAGCAAGTACAGTAAGGGATGAACGGATGACTCCACGTTCATGATAGCGCTCGCCTGGAGTCCCGTATTGCTCGAAATTCGCTCAGCCTCATTTTTCATATGCGGATACAGAATCGCTAAATACTTACTCAGTGACAGTCTCCACTGTTTATTTAAATTCACGCTCGTCGAGCACGGTTTATGAGAATAAAAGCTGCTCTCCATAAACACTCTTTTATGAAGCTTCACTTCATCTCTGTGAGCTTCAACACCCAGCTCATAAATGCGCAGTATTTCAAAATCCAACCAGCGGTGAAACAATGAAATATTCGGTGTGACGTATGCGTCTCTATCGAAAAATGACTGACTGAATTCAAAGCCACTGAACTGTGATACTGGGCGCTGAAGAAGTACCTGCTGATGTTTGTGGCAAACAAAAGATGTTGCAGCTTGGTGCTGAGCATTCCAAACCCCTACCCCATAGGCCTGCACTGACTCATCAAAACACGCAGGGCATAACTTTATCGACTGGAAAGGTAAAAGTATTTTCTCAGCATTAAACAGTACTCTTCCTGTCGCTCGCTTACTCCTTTGTTGAGCGACAAACTGGTCAAGCTCGCTCTCCTCAATGAAGCTACGCCAATAACGGCCCAGTAGGTTGTTATCAAGGATCTGAGTGAACTTTTCGGCGCCGTAGTTTTGAGTGGCTAAGACTACCGCCCACCGGGGGAGTGTTTCACCAATCTGACGAGCGCTAGACATCTTCAATAAATCAAGAAAGTTTCTGGCTCCCATAAAGTTGGCAAATTGCATCAACCGATAAACGTAGCTGGGAAAGTACTCCTCCGTTTGAAGGAGTACATTGTCGAACATCATGGTGACTAGTGAGTCATTGTTCATATCGCTACTCGACTTCCATATCTTGCTTAATCAATGCTTTCACTCGTTCATTTCGAACCTGCAACTTGGGATCTAAAGGCAGAGGTTCTGCGGCCTTCTTGGTAACAGTATCCTCCACAGGCTTTTCAGTTCGCTCATGAGTACTGTCTTCCAACTTAATCTTTAGCTTTGGCTTGATCGATTCGCTTCGAATATGAGTTTCACAATGCGCACGATAAATACTCTCTGGCAGATTAGCTTTCGTCGGCTTTTCTTTTTGAATGAGTAGGAATTCAGTCAATCGTTTTAGCTTACTAACGTTCCCATCACAGTAGTAAAAAAGCATGCTTTCAAGCTTATCAGTAAGCCAATCTCGCTTTAAGCCTAAGAAATTCAGCATCGTTGCTTTCACCAGCTCTTTCCATGTAGCTGAATCAGACGTATAGTCCTGAACGCGGAATAACCCATCACTAATCAAACGACGTTCGGTCTGCTCAGGTTGGTCCTTTTCCGAGAATAAATCTGTCACCTCAGGTGTACCGATGAAAAACATGGGAATGCCAAGATCGTTATATAAGTCCTCCAAAAACTCGTTCGTTAACTTTTTTGCGTCTTTCGTTTTGTTGGCATTTAGCACAAACTGAACATCGTCAACGACAATCATGCCCAACCCGACCATTCGGCACATTTTTATCACGTAGATTATCTCGTCGCCTACTGTGGCTGAAGGTAATCGCGAGGCTAAGTTACTACCGAGCTTTTCATCAATGGCATTAATAATTGACAGCAAGAAGGGTCGCTTACTGCTTGTGCTCTTAATGAAAACTTTGATCCACAAAACTTGAGGAACGCGCCGCCAACCAGTCTCCTCACTTGGCGGGTGGAAATGATGTTTCAGATCCAGACACGACAGAATCTTATCAACTTCTTTCGTTTTTCCATGACCAGACCTGCCCACCATCAACATGGCAGTCCCTGCATCAAGGAAAGATGGCGGTTTCGGCACATTCTTTATGCTCTGCTTCCCGGCATCAATGTCATGCAAATATTTATCATAATCGTCCGTCTTCGGGTGACGATTTAAATACCCAACCAATATCAAATGATAAATACGCTCGTATAGCTCGTAGCTATATTCTGGTGGAACAAATGCGTATTTCGGTTTGTCCGGCCACCTGTTCCGGTTTCATCCGGCCAGGCGTTTCGGTGTGATCCGGCCAGCATGATCTGACCTTCGTTTATGCTCTCT
>NZ_LAHP01000036.1 GCF_000987765.1 Arsukibacterium sp. MJ3 | reverse complement strand
CTCGCCGGTATCGTGGTCGACGCCGCACAAAAAAGCTCTGCGAACACAACGTGATACTACATGGTAGTAGGGTGTGTCTTCGATGGCGATGAGGGTTTTTCGGGGTCTGGGCATATTAATTGTGCCTGCATTGCTGTTTAAATATACAGTAATTAGGTTAGTTGTCGCTCGCCCGGCTGTCAAGATTTTGGTGATTGTGGTAATGGTGCTAACGCCTGGTGTTTGTTACTCACTGTGTTGTTCAGTTGTGCCTGTCCTTTCTACTGAGACTCACCATATCATAGCTTGTGAGTAACCCTACCGTTCCCAGTAAGCAGGGGGATACACTGAAGCTGTTACCAACAATTCAAAACTGATCCACTGGTTTTTACTATGATGTTTTTACCAGTGCGTTTTATTATTAAAGTAAGTCTGGCAGGATATTTTTAAAAAAGCGGCTTGTCAGTTTGCGGCAGACTACCTTACACTTATTACGGTTTTTATTTTACATTTAAATAACAAGGAACCTGTTATGCCACGAGCTGCTGCAAAAATTTTTCTAAAGCCCGCCAATATAACGGCTAAGGCTGAACGTAATATAATTGCCACACTGCAAGATATTGAGGCAGCGTGGCGGCGCCTGGATAAACAGTATCGGCTTCGCGATTCGCTGTTTAGCGTGTTTGAACAACAGGTAGTGCCCTGGCAGCATCAGTTAAGTGAACGCAAGGCGGAGTTAACGGCCATGTTGCTGCACTATGCTAACAACCAGCATCTTACTGAGCGACAACGCTTAGCGTTAATGGACTGGACTAATGAATTGCTTGAAGAGCTAGAGTATTGTCACTTTAACAGCCCCAGCATTGATGTTACTACCTTAGGCAAGCAGTTTATGAATGGCTTTGATGATCAGTGGTTTCCTTTTGGTGAGCCAGAATCTGACGTTGATTACAGCGTTGACTTGCCAGAACCGTTTGCCAGCGTGGCCGCCTTATCCGCTGACGAAGATTGGACAGTTGAAACAGTAGATGATGACGGACAATGGCATCCGGTTAAACTTGTGGCGGAAAAGGTGCATTTAGCCATGGCGCAACAACTGGCTGCTTTGCTGTCGGGCCAGGTCGTGGGCGAAGAGGGTAATGAGCAGCACGTTAAAGCCATGCTCATCGATTGCTATCAGCAACTAGTGCAACAGCAGTTACCTGCTGAAAGCTTAACGCCATTGCTTACGCTATTGGCTCGTTACCGGCATAAAATTGATGTGTTATCGGTGCAACTGGCTACTGGTGAAACACCAATGGGCTGGGTATTAATGACGTTTGGTAACTATAATAAAGCCGCATTACAACCGGCATTAGCTGAGTATATTGCCGACTTAAAATACGAAATAAAGCTGCTAAGAAACGATTTAAACCAGTGTAAATCACTGAAAAATCTGCAACTGTTACTGGATGAAATAGACCTGTTAGCAGACAACGGCGATGAGGAATTTAATTATGCGGCCGCTACACCAAACCGCTATCATTAAATAATGGCATTCTGGTATTGGGTTAAAGCAACATAGCCACTTAATTAACGGGCGCCTGATACCGATAGTAGTGAAAAGCCCACTAATTATCGTCATTACTAAGCGATAGGAGAATATTATGGCAGGCGGTTGGGCAAAGGATGGCGCCATTCAGGATCAAATTGATGCCAGTGTTGAAGATGCCGTGCAACGCGTGCGCAGCCAATTAACTGTTGGTGACAGTGCGGTTAATTGTGTTGAGTGTGAACAGGCTATACCAGGGGCACGTCGCACGGCGATCCCTGGCGTGCAACTGTGTATTGCTTGTCAATCTGCTCTTGAAAAACAGCAAACTAAGACCGGCGGCATTAACCGCCGTGGCAGTAAAGACAGCCAACTCAGGTAGACTGCAGGGCTTAATCGGCAGCGTCTTTAAAATGGGTAGAATTCTGATAACGGCCGCTGTAATCGAAAATACTTTCCAGGTGTTGCCAGCCTTTACTGGTTTTTTTCAATAAAATAAGTTGTGGCATGCGAAAGCACTGTTGATCCGCCACCAGTTCGCTAGCGCGCTGGTAGTTTTTAGGTTTAAGGCCCGGTGTGCGGCTGTGCGGCAGCACAAACAGTGCATATAAAGCCCGGCGCTGCGCTGGCGTGTCTAGGGTAAAGTGACGAAAAAACGGGTTGCCATCACTGTCCTGATACTGCACCGTTAAAGCACCATTATTCTCGGTAAGCTGCATTTGCTGACAGCGGAATAAATGATGATGCTGTTTGTTTAACACTTCTTTTAAGCGTTTATCCGGGTCGATTAACTGCGACTGACAGTGCTGACAGATGCGGGCGGCAATGTCGTTCTCGCTGCCACAATCGGGGCATATTCTGGCTCTGAACCGATAACTACATTGCTGTGCCGGGGCGGTGTTGCTGTCATTTAATAAGCCCTGACAACGCCGGCCGTAGTGTTCAATAATATCACCGTCGTTATCCACCAGCCCCCAGAATATATTGGCAAATTGACATTTTGGGCAGGGTACCTGCACCGGTACGGCTTTGCTGGTAGGTTTGGGGCTGCCTACTTCCGGGTAATATAAATCAAAGCCATTTGCGGCATAATCAATAATAAGGCAGTGGCTTTTATTCGGGGCACTGCGTAAGCCGCGGCCAACCATTTGCTGAAATAAACTGACCGACGCGGTGGGCCTTAAAATAGCAATTAAATCGACATGTGGTGCATCAAAACCAGTGGTAAGCACCGCAACATTAACCAGAAACGTTATGTCTTTGGCTTTAAACGCGCTAATAAGCTGGTCGCGTTGTTGATGGGCGGTGGTGGCGGTAATTAACGCGGCACTTTGTCCCACACCGCTGCTATGCTGCTTTAGTAGCGACAGGACTTCTTCAGCATGGCGCACTGTGGCTGCAAAAATAATAACACCTTGCTTGCTGGCCGCCAGCTGACATAGCTGGCCTACTATAAGCTTGGTGGCCCGGCCCATTTTACCCAGCAGTGAGTCAATATGCTGTTCGCTGTAATCCAGGCCATTTGCCGGTTGCAAGCTGCTAAAGTCATATTGGGCGGCTAAGCCATCCAGTAGCAGGGGTTGGGCTAAATAACCTTTTTTAATTAACGGCCGCAGTGGCAGCTCAAAAATGCAACGATCAAAACTGGCATGTTCCATTGAACCTATCCGGCCATGATAGTGGCGTTGATATATCCAGCCCGTGCCCAGTCGGTATGGCGTGGCGGTTAAGCCTAGTATTTTTAATTGCGGGTTTTGTTGGCGCAAATGGCTAAACAATAGCTGATACTGGCTGCCATCAGCCAGGCTTACTCGGTGACATTCATCAATAATAAGTAATGAAAACGGTTGGTTAAATTGTTGCAGGTTGCGTGCGGCAGACTGCACGCTGGCAATAACCGTTTTTCCTGAGCTGTCTTTCTGCTTCAGGCCAGCCGCAAAAATACTGCCCGGCTGGCTTAATACCGCTACTTTTTCAGCATTTTGTGCAACCAGTTCTTTAACGTGCGTTAAAATAAGCACCCGGCCATTGGCTACTTTGGCCAGTTCGGCTAATACCAAACTTTTACCGGCACCAGTTGGCAGTACCATCACGGCTGACTGATTGCTTTGTTTAAAATGCGCTATGGCGGCGTCAACCGCGTGTTGTTGATAGTCTCTTAATTGCATAACATAACATAACGTATTTAGTTAGTGTGGTTGCAGTGGGGTAAAGCTAGTATTTGCCAAACAAATATAGCTGATAGAACGGCTGCCAACGAGGTGTTGCAACAGCCGGTTATTTATAGCGGGTAAGCAATGCTAGCCGTTACTTAGCCACGCGGTAACTGAATTTTTTTAGCGTCACTTTTACGGTACAGTACCAACGTTTTGCCAATAACCTGTACTTTATCTGCTTTGGTTTCGCGGATAATGGCATCCATAATTAATACTTTCTGTTCGCGATCTTCAGTAGGTACTTTTATTTTTATCAGTTCGTGAAAGCTTAAGGCTACTTCTATTTCAGCCACAACGCCCTCGGTAAGGCCATTGCCGCCAAGTAAAATAACCGGTTTAAGCTCGTGAGCTTTCGCTTTTAAAAATTGTTTTTGTTTATTGGTTAAACTCATAAAGGTAGAATATCCAGATTCAAGCTTGATTTTTACTTATTGTAGCGCCATCTCAGGCATAAGACTATTTAAGAGTGGTAACATGACCAAGAAAAAACGCTCTGCTAGTTCTACGCGCTGGTTAAAAGAGCATTTTGATGATCAATTTGTGCAAAAAGCGCAGAAACTGGGGTTACGATCGCGCGCGTCGTTCAAGTTAGAAGAAATTCAACAACAAGACAAGTTGCTGAAACCCGGGATGACCATAGTTGATTTGGGTTCTGCACCAGGAAGTTGGTCGCAGTACGTTGTTGGGGTGGTAGGGCAGTCTGGCACCGTTATTGCCTGTGATATCCTGCCGATGGATCCGTTGGCCGGGGTGGCGTTTTTACAAGGAGATTTTCGAGAGGATGCAGTATTAGCAGCATTATTGAGCCGGATCGGAGGTAAGACCGTAGATGTGGTATTATCTGATATGGCGCCTAATATGAGTGGTAATGATATGACCGATCAAGCCCGCTCGATGTACCTGGTAGAGTTGGCATTAGATATGTGTCACAAAGTGTTGAAGCAAAATGGTAGTTTTGTGGTCAAAGTGTTTCAAGGAGACGGCTTTGAAGCTTTTTTAAAAGCAATCAGAGCGGTATTTACCACAGTTAGAATACGTAAGCCCGATTCATCTCGTGCCCGTTCGCGGGAAACATTTATCGTGGCGACCGGCTTTAAAGTTTAGTAAAGTAGGTCGGTAATTTTTTTTAAGCGAATAATGAGGTTATAACCTTGAGCGACATGGCAAAAAATCTGATTGTCTGGTTGATTATCGCAGTAGTATTGATGTCGGTGTTTAATAGCTTCGGCCCCAATGAGAGTGCAGACAGACAAACCAGTTATACTCAATTTATTAAAGAAGTGAATCAAGGCCAGATCAGCGAAGTCAAAATTGAGCGTAGCGGTGTTATTACCGGTTTGCGCAATAGCGGCGAGCGGTTTGAAACAGTATTGCCGGTTAACGACCCACAATTAATGGCCGATTTATTGGAAAATAACGTTCGGGTGTTAGGCGCTAAGCCAGAAGAAAACAGCTGGTTGGCAACTATTTTTATCTCCTGGTTTCCAATGTTGCTATTAATTGGTGTCTGGATTTTCTTTATGCGACAAATGCAGGGCGGCGGCGGCAAAGGTGCCATGTCGTTCGGTAAAAGCAAAGCGCGTTTGCTGGGTGAAGACCAAATAAAAACCACTTTTGCCGATGTGGCTGGTTGTGACGAGGCAAAAGAAGAAGTATCTGAACTGGTAGATTACCTGCGCGATCCGTCACGGTTTCAAAAGCTGGGCGGTAAAATCCCGAAAGGTATTTTAATGGTAGGCCCACCAGGTACAGGTAAAACCTTGCTAGCGAAAGCTATTGCCGGTGAAGCTAAGGTGCCATTCTTTACAATCTCTGGTTCTGATTTTGTTGAAATGTTTGTTGGTGTGGGTGCCTCACGGGTACGTGACATGTTTGAGCAAGCTAAAAAAGCGGCACCTTGTATTATATTCATCGATGAAATTGACGCCGTGGGCCGCCAGCGTGGTGCAGGCTTGGGCGGTGGTCATGACGAGCGCGAGCAAACATTAAACCAAATGCTGGTAGAAATGGACGGTTTTGATGGCAATGAAGGTGTAATTATCATTGCTGCTACTAACCGGCCAGATGTACTTGATGCTGCGTTACTGCGTCCGGGTCGTTTTGACCGTCAGGTAGTGGTTGGTTTGCCGGATGTGCGTGGTCGTGAACAAATTTTAAAAGTGCATATGCGTAAAGTACCGCTTGCGGATGATGTTAAAGCCAGTGTAATTGCCCGTGGTACGCCAGGCTTCTCTGGTGCAGATTTAGCTAACCTGGTGAACGAAGCGGCCTTATTTGCTGCCAGAGGAAATTGCCGGGTAGTGAGCATGGAAGAGTTTGAACGCGCCAAAGACAAAATAATGATGGGTGCTGAGCGTCGCTCCATGGTAATGACCGATGCTGAGAAAGAAATGACGGCCTATCATGAAGCCGGCCATGCCATTATCGGCTGTATTGTGCCAGAGCATGATCCGGTGCACAAAGTCACTATTATTCCGCGGGGCCGTGCGTTAGGTGTTACGTTCTTCTTACCAGAGCAAGATGCTATTAGTATTAGCCGGCGTAAGTTAGAAAGTAAAATATCGGTGGCTTACGGTGGTCGTTTGGCTGAAGAAGCAATTTATGGTCTTGATTCGGTGTCTACTGGTGCCTCGCAAGACATTAAATATGCTACCTCTATTGCTCGCAACATGGTGACGCAGTGGGGCTTTTCAGAGAAGCTTGGTCCTTTGTTATATGATGATGAAGATGGCGAAGTGTTCTTAGGCCGCAGTATGGGCAAGTCAAAGCATATATCTGATGAAACGGCGTCTATTATTGATTCAGAAGTTAAAGTAATAATAGATCGTAATTACAACAGAGCTAAACAGCTGCTTGAAGAGAACATGGACATTTTGCATGCCATGAAAGACGCGTTAATGCTGTACGAGAC
Source organism: Arsukibacterium sp. MJ3 (assembly GCF_000987765.1). GTDB lineage: Bacteria > Pseudomonadota > Gammaproteobacteria > Enterobacterales > Alteromonadaceae > Alishewanella. The sequence continues at coordinate 4,050 of NZ_LAHP01000036.1, read as the reverse complement.
CATTGATTCGAAACAAATTGACGACTTGATGAAACGCCGCACTGTTCGCCAGCCAGAAAACTGGGAGCCGCGTGACAAAGGTAATAACAAGAACAATGACGATGATGCTGGTAAAGCAGCAACAGACAGCGAAAACCCGGTTGCAACTGATAAACCTTCAGAAGGTAACTTACACTAATTGCTTTCACTGGTTATAATTCAAACCCCGGCTTGCCGGGGTTTATTTTTTTATAAAACCGACTTCTTAAATGCAACATTGTCGAAGGTATTCGTTATGCTGATAAAACTTCCCCGGCAGCGGCAGTTAGACTTAAGCCGGCCCGTGGTAATGGGGATATTAAATATTACGCCTGATTCGTTTTCTGATGGCGGCCAGCATATGCAGTTGCAGGCCAGTATAAGACAGGCCGGGCAGATGCTAGCAGACGGCGCAACTATTCTGGATGTTGGCGGTGAATCGACCCGTCCTGGTGCTACTGAGGTACCATTACAACAAGAGTTAGATCGGGTATTGCCGGTTATCGAGGCTATTCGACAGCAGTTCGATTGTGTTATTTCGATTGACACCAGCAAGCCGGAGGTAATGTCAGCTGCGGTTAAGGCGGGTGCCGATATGATTAATGACGTGCGGGCTTTGCAAAGTGAAGGCGCTTTGGCTGCTGCGGCACAGTTAAATGTACCGGTGTGCCTGATGCATATGCAGGGCGCACCCGGCACTATGCAGCAGCAACCCGATTACGACGATGTGGTAACCGAGGTGATAAAATTTTTACAACGGCGGGCGCTGGATTGTCAATTTGCCGGTATTGCTAAAAACCAGCTGATTTTGGACCCGGGTTTTGGTTTTGGTAAAAATCTTAGCCATAACTACCAGTTGCTGGCAGAATTAGCGCAGCTGGTTAAACTGGGTTACCCGGTTATGGCCGGCATGTCGCGTAAATCAATGATCGGCCAGCTATTAAATGTGCCAGTCGAGCAGCGTTTGGCAGGTAGCCTGGCGTGTGCCACAATTGCTACATTACAGGGTGCCCGAATAATTCGGGTGCATGACGTAAAAGAAACGGGTCAGGCAGTGCAGGTAGCTACTGCAGTCCGCTATGGAGTAACAGCATGAGCAGAAAGTATTTTGGCACCGATGGTATTCGGGGTCGGGTAGGTGAGTTTCCAATAACACCTGAGTTTGCGATGAAACTAGGCTGGGCAGCTGGCCGGGTGTTATCGGCACGCGGCACCCGTAAGGTACTGATAGGAAAGGATACCCGAATTTCTGGTTACCTGTTGGAAACAGCTCTTGAAGCAGGCTTAGTCGCTGCCGGGGTCGACGTTCGTTTATTAGGGCCAATGCCAACACCTGCAGTAGCTTACCTAACCCGTACCTTTCGGGCCGAAGCGGGCATTGTTATCAGTGCTTCACATAACCCCTACTATGATAATGGTATTAAGTTTTTTTCAGCTGATGGCACTAAACTGGCTGATGAGATAGAGCTGGCCATTGAGCATGAGCTGGAGCAACCGATGGTCTGTGAACCGTCAGAAAAGCTGGGGCGGGCGATGCGTATTGAAGATGCTGCCGGACGCTATATTGAGTTTTGTAAAAGCCATTTAAAAAACCATTTATCGTTAACCGGTCTGAAAATTGTTATCGATTGTGCCCATGGTGCTACTTATCATATTGCACCGGCGGTATTTAAAGAGCTAGGTGCTGAGGTAATTGCCATTGGTTGTAAACCGGATGGTTTTAATATTAATGATAAATGCGGCGCTACGCATACTGATTTACTGCAGCAAACGGTATTAGCTGAACAAGCTGACTTAGGTATTGCTTACGACGGCGATGGCGACCGGGTGATGATGGTTGACCAGCATGGCCGGGTATTAGACGGTGATGAAATTGTTTATATTATTGCCCGTTGCGCTCAGCGTGAAAACACCTTGCAGGGTGGGGTTGTTGGCACTCAAATGAGCAATCTTGGCCTGGAACTGGCGTTGGCCGCATTAAATATTCCTTTTGCCCGCAGTGCCGTAGGTGATCGCTATGTTATGGAGCTATTACGTGAGAAAAATTGGCGTATTGGCGGTGAAAACTCGGGACATGTGCTTAATTTAGACTATGCCTGTACCGGCGATGGCATTATTGCTTCTTTGCAGGTGTTAAATGCCATGCTGATTAGCGGTGAAAGTTTGGCGCAATTAAGTGAAGGCATGCAAAAACTACCGCAGGTGTTAGTTAATGTTAAGTTTGAAAAAGGCACCGCGCCGTTAGAAAAACACCATGTTATTCAAAAAATTAGTGAAATAGAAACCTTATTAGCGGGTAAAGGCCGGGTACTAATTCGTAAATCAGGTACTGAGCCGCTTATTCGGGTAATGGTAGAGGGCGAAGATTCGCAGCTGGTGCGCGATTATGCAGAACAAATTGCCGCGGCCGTAAAAATTGCCAGTTAACTAAGCATCGTTATTTGCCTTTTATGGTGGGTTTATCGTGTTATAAAGCCGGCAAAACTTGTGCTTAGAGTCGGCCTTGGGTAGTATTCTGGCGATATAATTCAGGGATAACATTATGACGGCAAAGAAACTGATCGCGGCCAATTGGAAAATGAATGGTTCCAAGGCATTGGTTGATACTATGGCACAGCAATTAACCAATTTGCCGTCGGGCGTTGATGTGTTGCTGTGTCCGCCAGCCACCTTGCTGCAGTATTTTCCAGCAAACCGGCAATATGCTTTAGGTGCACAAAATATTAGCGAGCATGATGCAGGCGCTTATACCGGCGAGCTGAGTAGTAATTTGATTATTGAAGCCGGTGCAAACTTCGTATTGATAGGGCATTCTGAACGTCGACAGTATTTTGCTGAAACCGATACACTGGTTTGTGCAAAAATGCAGCAAGCAGTTAAAGCCGGCTTAACGCCAGTGCTTTGTATTGGCGAGACTTTAGCTGAGCATCAGCAACAAAAAACCCAGCAGGTTATTGCGAAACAATTAGCCGCGGTGTATGCTGCGCAACCCGAATTGCTGCTGAAATCAGTAATTGCTTATGAGCCGGTTTGGGCGATAGGCACGGGTGAGTCGGCAACACCGGAGCAAGCGCAAGCAATACATGCGTTTATTCGTCAGCAAATTTCTGATTATAATAGTGTTGCTGCTGCAACGGTTAAAATTTTATATGGTGGTAGTGTAAACGCAGCGAATTGTCGGGCGTTGTTCGCTAAAGCCGATATTGATGGTGCTTTAGTTGGCGGTGCCAGCTTGAAACCCGCAGAATTTATGCAAATTTGCCAAAGCGCAAAGGACTAAGTATGTACGAAATTATTATTGTTGTTTACTTACTGGTAGCGTTATCCCTGGTTGGTCTGGTGCTTATTCAGCACGGTAAAGGTGCTGATATGGGCGCTGCTTTTGGTGCAGGTGCATCATCAACGGTTTTTGGCTCATCAGGTACCGGTAATTTTTTAACGAAAACCACGACTGTGTTGGCGACGTTGTTTTTTGTGTTGAGTATAGTGCTGGGTAACTACACGGCTAAACAAAGCACGCCGGTTGATGAGTTTGACTTGTCTGTGCCTGCCACGGAACAAGTACCGGTTAAGAAAAATGATAATAGCGATATTCCAGTAGGTTAACTGCCCTTTTTTTAGCCGAGGTGGTGAAATTGGTAGACACGCTATCTTGAGGGGGTAGTGTCTTCGGACATGCGGGTTCAAGTCCCGCTCTCGGCACCAACTAAATCAATAGCTTTTCATGTCAAGGCTTGCGATAACAGGCAAGGCGCTATATACTATGCGCCATTAGACGGACGCGGGATGGAGCAGTCTGGTAGCTCGTCGGGCTCATAACCCGAAGGTCGTCGGTTCAAATCCGGCTCCCGCAACCAACTTTAGTTTAAACAGTTATATTGAGATTGCGCCCTCGGGCTCCTCTTTATAACCACAGGGCGAAGGTGTTAAATTCGGCTCCCGCAACCAACTTTAGGTTAGACAGTTATATTGAGATTGCGCCCTCGGGCTCCTCTTTATAACCACAGGGCGAAGGTGCTAAATCCGGCTCCC
>NZ_LAHP01000035.1 GCF_000987765.1 Arsukibacterium sp. MJ3 | reverse complement strand
AATCCGATCACTTAGCGTAAAAAGAGACTTGGCGAAAAAGAAGGTTATGAAGCGATCGGATAGAACCGAAATGACTGTCTGTTTTTACCGGAATACGCAGCGTTCCGGCCCTGCCGCCCGTGGGGTGCGCAGCGCCACCAGGGCGGCAGCGAAAATAGCGTTGATTTTAAACAACAAAATTTAAAAACTATTCTTTTGCCTACTATTCTCGTTGGCGATTTTTTTGCGGTTTATTCATTCAAATGGTTTCACCGTTGAAGCCGCATCAACGCCCCCCCAAAATGCCTCTTACATTCAATTTAAGGTTTGGTGTAACTGCACCACGCAAACTATTTAATAGCAACAAACGAGGTAACCAACATGCCAAGAAAAATCAGTCCTTTAAGTGACGCTGCAATTAGAACGCGTAAACCTGGTCAACTCACCGTCACCCTTTATGACGGAGAAGGCCTGCAACTTCGAATTAGCCCCCATGGCAACAGGTCCTGGATCTTTAACTATGTGCCACCCCATCACAGCGGCCGAACTAACATCAAACTTGGTACTTACCCGTCAATGGGGTTGGCACAAGCTCGCGAGTTAAAACTTCAGTATCGTCAATTAGTATCCTCCAAAATAGATCCTCAGCGCTGGTTAGAAAAACAAAACTCCGCAGCAAGTATCAATGCACAAAATACCCTTCAGCAGGTTTTCGAAAAATGGTTTTTAATCAAATCCAGTACCATATCTGCCAGGTATGCTTCTAAAATTCAAGGTTCATTCAAATTACATCTTCTGCCAAAAATCGGGCATCTACCACTATCTGAACTGACAGCACCCCATGTTATTGAGATCTTGCGCCCCTTAGAGAAAGCGAAAAAGCTTGAGACGCTATCTAGGCTTTGCCAGTTTATTAATCAGTTAATGGTTTGGGCCACCAACACCGGTGTGCTTCAATTCAATTTATTAAATGGAATTAAATCGGCTTTTTTAAGCCCCAAAAGCAACAGAATGCGCACGATAGAGCCTGCAGAGCTACCCGCAGTGATGCAGCAGCTTAATAATACCAATATTGATGTGGTGGCTCGTGGTCTGTTTGAATGGCAACTACATACTATGGTGCGCCCGGGAGAAGCGGTCAAAACTCGCTGGCAAGACATCGATTTTGCCAATTCAATTTGGAATATCCCCGCTGAATTTATGAAGAAGCGTCGCCCTCATCAGGTGCCGTTGTCCAAACAATGTATGGACATACTCGAACTGATGCAGCAACTGGGAAACAATGAATTCGTTTTCCCAGGACATTATGATAAACGCAAGCACCGCAGCAGTTGCTCAGTAAACAATGTAATTAAGGCAATTGGTTTTAATACTAAATTAGTAGCTCATGGCATGCGTTCTCTCGCTAGTACCGTATTAAATGAGCATGCGTTTAACAGTGATTGGGTTGAGCAAGCGCTTTCGCATACTGACAAAAATACAATCAGGGCCATCTACAACAACGCCACTTACCTGGATCACCGCAGAACCATGATGAACTGGTGGAGTGGCTATATCCAAACTGCCGCTAAAAGCATGCTAAGCCCGCAACGTTTTAATCTGAGTGCTTTAATAATGTAAATTCAATTGGCTTTATGACCTGCTGGCCGGCAAACTAATCGGTTTGCCGCCAGCATACTCACTGATAAACCGCTTCAAAACCAAATATACTACTGATTTATATAGAAAATACCAGATTTCGTCATTTTCAACCGTTTTGCCTTCAAATTGAATTGACTAATTTCATCATTGCGACTGCCTTCATCATCGCCGAAAATAATCTCAAGATAATTTGAGGTGAAATCAATGCAGTTATTACGATTAAAAGAGGTGCTAAAAATCGTGCCGATTAGCAAATCCAATTGGTATCTAATGCAAAAGCAGCCCGATGCTCCGAAACCAATTCGATTGGGGCCAAATACCGTCATGTGGTATCAAAGCGATATTGAGCGTTGGGTGCAGCAGCAAGCTGACAAGGACTGGCAGACATAAATTCTGCCAGAGCCTCTATGACGCCGTCATTCATAGACAGCCGTCGTTTCAATCAGAGAGCATGCTCGTTGCTGCGATATTTTCTGAAAAATGCGGCTACACACAGAACCACACTGGCGATAATATTAATCAGTGCGCCAAACTGAAATAGCGCAAATAGATTTGGAGTATTTCTGCCGACCCGGCCATAGCGAAATAGCTCCATAAGATCAGAAACCATGTTGTAGTACTGGAAAAATAGCAGTGCCAGGGCCACACCGGCTAAAACACGGGTGTAGAGCTTTGTTGCGCCACCATAAAAGAAGATCGCCAATACGATAAGCAGCACAAACATCAATTTGCCAGTTGCACCGGCAATAAGGCTTACTGAGCCATACAGAGGAACCTCAACCACAGAAAAAAACAGTGATATTAAAACTACCAGTGATGCGAAAAATCCGAGTTTATTATGCAAGCCATGAGCAAACAACGCGCTGATTTTCTGCCCGACATCTGAGCTGTGAAAATCGGCAAGTTTGTCCGTCACATTCCCCATATTAAGTTGAACAGCGCTTTTTATCACAAATATTTCAGAAGCAGCTTTATCGCTCGCTACAAAATCTACTTTATCGCCAGTACGAGGATTACTACCGGATTTCCAGTCAGCACTGGCAAAATCATATCTGTCACCACTATCATTCCTGATAATGCCTGTTTTAGTTGTGTCATCATAATGCAGAACTGTGCCTTCCATTTTTATTTCCTTTCGTTGTGGAATTGATTAGTAAACTTGCGCCGCGTTAGCACCAATAGGCCAAACAAAGTAGTTAAGAAGCCAAATGAACCACCACTTGATTCGCTACCAGAATCACCGCCACCATTACCACCGCCACCGCTTACAGGTGGTGCTGTTTCATCATCAGTGATGGTTACAACGGCTGTTGTGTTGCCTGTTAACAGGCCAGCAGTTACAGGTGCAATATCCACTGCAAAAGTGCGTGAACCCTGAAAGGTGCTGTTGTTAGTAATATTAACAGTGACCGTAGCAGCAGCCTGACCATCAGCAAATGTAACAACACTATCCAGCGCCGTAAAATCAGTACCTGATAACGCGGTTTGATTGCGTGATTTAACAGTTAACTGCGCTTCACCATCAGTACCACCAGTGCGGTTAATAGTCAGTGTTACTGTGCCTGCATTTTCCACTACTGAGTATGCAGCAGGGTCAAGGGTGACAGAGCCAATTACAGGCAGACTTGTCGATTGAATGTTTACCTGCACCAGTTCTTCCGTAACCGTACCAGCAGAGCTATACATCATTTTTACGCTAAACTGTGTATGTTCAAATTTACCCTCACGCTCTAACGCTGTGAAAGTGACATCGCCATACGCTTCACCAGCAGCAAACGCTACCTCCTGCCAGCCAAAGTTAAAGTCGCGCTGCTCCCACGCTGAACTGTCTACAGCCATTAATGCTACACTAACAGGGTGCGATAAATCACCTAACCGCTGTAAACGTAGAGTATGCTTTCCAGAACCCGAATCAACAGTAAATTCACTTTCAGCAAATTCAAAGTTGGTACTAATAACCGCCTTTTCACCAACAGCAGTTAACAATGGTGCGTTGGTGCGAACTGCGTCTGAGTTGTCTGCTACGCCTGCAATGCCGCAGGGCTCGCCATTAAGGAATACGTCAGGGTCAGAGAAGAATAACTGAACGTCACCAGCACCCATAACAGTACGTTTTCTTGTTGTCGCACCGGGGAATGATTCACCACAACGATGTGCCTGATGGCCTTTACCATCTGTATCTTCATCAGGGTGGTTAGCGCCAAGAACATGGCCAACTTCGTGAATTGTAATGTAGCCATACTGAGCAAGATATAGATCGATATTTGCTTCATCTGCTTGTGAATTGATAAAATCAGGTATTCGAATAACATAATCATCAAAGTGTGCAGTACCACCAAAAAAATTACCTAGACCAGCGATGTTGCTACCGCTATCTGTAATGGTGCGAAGATAGTGAAAAGTATCTGCGCCAGTCTGGTTAAATAATGCTGTGGCAGTTTCATATACCTGAGTTTGACACTTAGGGTTATTTTCTTCGAAGTTTTCAGTTGCACACAGATTAATTTCAAAGAATTCATCATACAGTGCATCTGTATTGCCAAGCTCAGCACGCTCAATATCAAGCAGGTGAATATACGCAACACGGTAACGCGCATTGACATTATTGATGGCAAACGCAGCATTAACTTTGTCGTACTGCGTCTGAACGCGGTCGTACATAAACTGTGCGCCATTTTCAATAGGCTTGTCATTTTCATCAAACCGGAATGGAGTAGCTAAGTCCTCAACGTAAGTGGGGTGAACGTACACGATTACATCAATGATGTTTTCTGAACTAACATTGGCGCTCATTGTGCGTACTGCACCATCGGTAAAGGGGGCTGCTTTGCTGGTTACCGCCTTTTTGAATCGAATGTCGCTCAGCGCATTAAGCGCAGGGCTAGAAAGGTTATCATGGCCGCACTGAGGCGTATGCTCATGCGTTTGCGCGAAAGCTGAGCTAGATAAAGCAGCAATTATAATTGCTGGAATAGCGCCGAATTTAAATTTGTGCATTATTTACAATCCATCTTTAAGTTACTGAAATGGCTAACAGGCAAATGCACAATTCGATATTAATTGATATTGATGCAGCCTGGCGACCATGAGGGTTATTACCCCTTAAGGCCCATAGCTTTGCGTGTGCAGCTTTTCAACTGACGTGCCAAGATGGTAATCTAAGCAAGTCTTAAATATTAAGCAAGTAATAATTTTTTTAATAAGTGATAATATTTTTAGCCATTCCTGGCGACTTCAAGGCGAGAATTGAAGTCGCAGTATTTGAGCGACAACACAGGAGAAGCCACATTGAGATTTATAGCCTTTGATTTGGAGTTAACCTGTGAGCAGGATATTCTAGATTATCCCCATCAAATTATTGAGATTGGGGCAGTATTATTCGAGAACGATGAGTTTATTTCTGGATTTCAAAGTTTCGTGCAACCCGTCTCACCTTACCAGGTAACATCTTTTTGCACGACATTAACCGGCATCAGCGCAGCGCAGGTCAGCACAGCACAGCTCCCCATATTCAGCGGGTCGCTGCAGGGTTTAGCCGGTTTATTGAAGCCAGTAACGCACAACTTGTGATTTCTTGGGGGTAAAGCGACAGCGGAATTTTGCAAGCGGAATGTTCGGCCGCCGGCATCGCGTCTCCACTTAACAGTGTGCAGTATCAGAATTTTAAGCAAACATTTTGTAAACAACGAAAAATTAAACGAGTTGGCTTAAAAACCGCTTTGCAAATTTGCGGTATTAGCGCTTTGGGCCGGCAGCATTCTGCCGTATCCGATGCAGCCAATTTAGCACGGCTATTTAGCTATACATTTAAGACTAGATAAAATAGTCCCGCTTAACGCATGTCACCTTGCTTGGCTTTGCCGTGCGATACGATAACCTGAGCTAGCTCGTCTTCTTCGCAATAGAAATAGGCGGTTGGTATTTTAAGAACTTTTGCTATTTTCCGGATAAAATTAAAATCAGGGGTGTGAACGGCATTCTCATACTGGCTCATCCTGGCACTGGCTACTTGTTCATCTAAACCCGCCAATATACCAAGCGTTTCTTGCGTCATTTTCGCAGCAAGCCTGGCTTCTTTCAGCCGTCTTGGTAACGGTACAGCATTATGTGTCGACATCTTGGCACCAGAGCGAAATCAGTGCTTAAGATTCTCTTAGAAAGCGCGCTGCGCTTTGTTAAGTAATACTTAGATTAGGATGAGAATTCCCTTGCAAATTACTGGTAGTATTAGAACGCATGAACAAATTCAGGTGACAACATGAAGTTACAAATTCTCAGCGATATTCACCTTGAGTTCGGTAATTTTGATTTGCCATCAACAGATGCTGATGTATTGGTTGTTGCCGGTGATCTGCATACCGGCACAAAAGGCGCAGAATGGTTGCTCGCCCAAAACTTCGATATTCCAGTTATTTATGTTTTGGGTAACCACGAGTATTACAAACAGACCTACCCCGTTTTGCATGAAAAAGTGCGTGAAGTTTTAGCCGGCTCGTCAGTACATTTTTTGGAAAACCAATTCGTGGATATTGATGGTGTGCGATTCCATGGCATGACGTTATGGACCGACTTCGAAATTTCAGGAGATGCCCGCCTAACCGGGTTCGAATGCCAGCAACGGATGAACGATTACAAGAAAATTAAACGCGCGCCCACTTATTCTAAAATCCGTCCGCAGGACATTTCAGTCATCCACAAACAGTCACTCAATTGGCTCGAAAACTCTTTGGCGCAGTCAACGACCGCAACCAATGTGGTGGTAAGTCATCATGCACCGTCAATAAAGTCAGTACCCGAGCACGCGCAAACCAATCCGATTATTGGCGCTTACGTTTCTAACCTGGAAGAGACCATTCAGCGGCACAAAATTGCATTATGGCTGCATGGCCATATCCATACCAATGCAGATTATTATGTTCATGGTTGTCGGGTTGTTTGTAATCCGCACGGATATAAAGACCATGCGACTAACCCAGATTTTAATGCCGGCTTGGTGCTGAGAGTTTCTCTTAACTAAATAACTCGGGAGATCTGGATCATTAGTACAGGTCTTCAGGGCCGTCCCGCGAATTTAAAGTGGGAAGCCAGCAACTCATGGTTAGGCATACAGCCCAAATTAGATTACGCTGGCCAAATAAAGCCGAATAATCCATTTACCCGGCTCTGCTGGTACTTTCGGCAGAACATTCTTCGCTGCGGCAGCTTAAGGTTGCACTTAAACGGCTAAACTTAATAAGTACTGAAGCACACCCCGTTATACGCAAGTTAAAATTACAACCAACGCTCGCATCTTGGCAAACTAAACTGTCTAAGCTTAAAAATGAGCGGTTGACATGAATTTGTTTGATTTATACGAAGACAAATCTAAGCATGCAGAACTAGCAGAATTATTTAACTACACTTCCACACAGCACCAACTGGACCTAGCCGCTAATTTTCTAGAGAAAGAACTTTGAGTTACCGAGGTTCTGAGGCTGCTATATGATGATAAGCTACTTGAGCTAAAACTTATTCCCTGCGTCATTTTATTATGTAGTGGCCAATTCCCTATTAGGGCTGCACTAATTTTTGATATGTATTTGTCACCTTGGTACTACAGATGCTATACGTCTTTATACGCGTAACCGTTGTCCTACTAGGACAATCTGTTTCAATTATAGGCTCTATTAACGTTGTCATACAGGGACACGTCAATGATCTGATATTAGATCATTAGTGCAAATTAGGGCTTTACGTAGTGATCTCATACCAAGACTTAATTTAGTCAGGAAGTAGTGCCGGTCTTCGACAAAAAATGTTCGTCCGTTTTGCAAAACTCTTTGAAACGATCTTCAACCGCGGTCTCATATTTCGAGTATTCAGCAAATTGCTCACAAATCAAGACGGGGTTTATGCCGTCATTTAAAAGCGATATTTGAACGTACTCAAATACCTTTACGATTACAAAGTCGAGCAAACTTTCATCAACTAGAGCAGAATGCTCTGGTGAAATTGCTTTTATGAAGGTCTGCTGTAACTCCTTCACAGATACCAAAACAGGCTTTATATTTTTGCCGTTCAAGACACCACTTTTAATTCTGGATATCCGCTTTTTAAACTTACTCACGTCAGGGTCTTCTAACTCATACGGCAATTTGCTCTTGGGGTCTAAATACCAATCAATATTCAGTGTTTCTGCCCTTGCTAAGTCTCTGTAAAATCCCTGCCATGTGCTCTTTTTATCAATACGATGTTCGCTTTTCTCCCATGCTCTTTTTAGCCGCTCCATTAGCAAGTGATTTGAATTAATAAAACTAGGCTCTGTTCCATTTATAGCTATTTCAGGTAAAAAGCTATCGACTAAAGAATTGTGTAAGGAAGTACCATTATCATCAATAAATGAGCATTTAATATAGAGACTTAGTATTGCAGCAAAATTTAGCATGGAAGCAATCATCAGTTTTGCAGCTTCGGCTTTGTCATGCTGACTTAAATCAACATCGATAAGCAGCCACTCAAGATGTGAGCGCCGCAAAAAATCGTAATTAACATCCGGAGCGTAACTTTGGCATTCCGTTATGAAGGCAGAATCAACATCGCAAAGATATCCAATAAAAGCAAAAAACTGCTTTAACCGAGCTTTGCGTACTGGATTAATTTTAGAATTATCAAGAAGTACGCTCTCTGCATCTGCATATAACTTGAAAATGGTCCAGGCACCTATTTCCTGAATTGGTTTTGCGTTAGCCGCCGCTTCTGATCCGTAGCGCCTGAAAAATTCATCAGCTTCTTCTTCAGTAATATCTTCAGCTCTTATCTTCCGGAAAAACGCATGGTCGGAAGTCACATCTTTATTCTCAGGTTTTAATCGAATTACGTTTAGAAAAAATTCAGCCAAGGAATCCGATTCAAAGACTGCTTTCGCGACTACCTCTGGCCACATTAAAAAATTCAATCCACATTGCAGTTCCTTTGCCAACATTTCAGTCATTTGTCCCTTATTTATCTTTATGACTTTGCGACTATAGCGATGCCGTTGGGCAATATCAACCAAGGAGCTATTTTGAAAAAGCACATTACCCCGCATGACAACAACGCTGATATTCGAAACAAAAATCCAGGAACTAAAGGCACCAACCGTCAATACGACCTTGCACAAGGTATTCGCGGTAAACAGTTGAACCCAAACCAAAAGGAGAAACAGCAATGAGTAGAACAGCAAATGATGATCGCAGTGACAGCATGAACCCTAATAATGATGCATATTGGGATAGTCTGGACAATCATGCAAATCAGCTAAACCCTAACAATGAAGAGTACCGGGGTTCCGATGAGGAAGATGATTAATATCACGCTCTAAACTATAAACTACCAGGTCTTGCTCTTTGCCCATTGAGCAACTAGCAAGACCTGTCATCTAGCACCTTTGAAATAACTGGCTCAAGTTGCTTTGGAGAAACTGCTGGTTATGAAGCAAATACGCCTAATTCAAACTTTCACTTTTTTACTATATTAATTGCTGTTATTAGCCTTTTTGTTGTCACTGTAAACAGCCCCATTAGCTCCAAGACCCAGTCTCAGTAAGTCTTGCCAGAAATCTCTCTGCAATAGTGGATATCGTTTAAGCAACACATTTATTTTAGCCTCCAGATCTGTAGTAAAGGTAAATAAGGGCGCTAATTTAAATGCAGCTGTTAGCGCATCAGTGAACTCCCAATAGCCTTCACCATGCAATACGTCTACAATCTTTTGCTGTTCCAGAATCGTATCGTCATTTTCTGCAATGGCTTCTTTTAACTCAATGTCTTTTTGCACTAGTTTTGCCAGAGTACGTTGCAACTCCGCATTGCGGACATTTAAAGCTTCTTGTTGGAGTTCTAACTGCCTAACCTGCTCGTTAATCCGTTGATATTTCCGCATATAAATTGGCTTTTTAGCATCCAAATTCCGGTGCTTTGCTTCTGCGCTGTTACGCTCTTCAATTGGCGAAATCTCAGCATGAATGCCTTTTTTATTTAACAGCACTTCATTAATGTGCTCAAAGAAACATACTTGCAAAGTGGAGCCAACTTTTTTTAAGTCCTCTTTGCTCAAGACCGAATTGTTAGACTTTGCTAGAAGATCAAATGGTAAAAAACAGCTGAAAACTTTTTGTGGGATAGTTTTAGGTAGCTGCCCGTTAGACCAGCCATCAATAAAATAATGAACATGAAGCCTAACTTCATCAACGTGAGCGACTATGGCAATGATTGGGTACTCGCTAAAATATTTATCCAAAAAGCTTTTCACTGCAAAAATCAGATCTGAGGAGGTTAATTCATTTTCGAGCTCTGCAAATCCGACTGTAAGCGGATCCCTTAGTGGAAATGTCAGGATCCCCTCCTGCACAATAGTACTTTTACGGCATGGATATCTGCCCTTACGTTTCTGCCTGGAGTAAAAACGTTCGAGCTTCTGTACTAACTGTTTTGGTCGAAACTCCTGCGGCAAATCAACAAAAATATCTTTAAGCTCATCATAATTAGAACCGTCCTTCAAACACCGACTTACCATTGAACTCACATTATCTGGAACATTTTTCTCAATCGCCTTAAAGGCGGTTCTTAATGCAAATTTAGCAGAAGCTATTTGCTCATTTAGACGTCCTTTATTTGCCGGTTGTTGGTAGTGGCTCACAATTGAATTGATAAATTCGGTATTCATTCCAAAGGTCATAAAGGTCGAAAAATCGAGCATTGTATTTGGAGCCAAATTTTGACCTTGAGCTAAAAAGCTGTTTCCTATCCAAAGTTGATTTGCCGCTGTCTGTGTGCAATCCCACTTCTGCATGTTTTCCTGACGATAGACAGTTTCGCTCTGGTCAACACGTAATGTGTGGGCCAGTGTTGATCTCAGTGTTGTGCCAGCATTGCTTCCCAGAAAATTTAATGTTTTAAACAATAACTTTATTTTTTTCATCTCAAACCTCAATTTAAAATAATTAGCCTAATTACATCGAATAAATTCGATGTAGGAATTAGTGTAAATTAAGGCTGCCTGAAAAAGGCTTTTGAAAAGTGCTCTGTTTTTGTCGTAGACGTTTTTCCGTGAGCGTAACACCAACCGCACATTCCAGCTTTAGCTAAATCTGCTTACCCTGTCTGGATCTACAACCAGGCAGAGGTTTCACATGAACCGCAGAGCAT
>NZ_LAHP01000034.1 GCF_000987765.1 Arsukibacterium sp. MJ3 | reverse complement strand
ACTGTTTAATCTGGGTGAAACCTCGGTACGGGTAATGCAAGATGAAACCATTGGCTGGTTAATTTTAGTCTGTGGAGGCTTCGGTGCGTTAATTGCTTTACTGGTTCACACCGGCGGGGCTTTTGCTTTTGGTCGAATGGCGCAGCACTATGCCAGTGGTCGTAAACCCTCACTGCTAATGACGTATTTTTTGGGTATTGTTATTTTTGTTGATGATTATTTAAATGCGCTGACGGTAGGTGAAACCATGAAGCGTATTACCGACAAATACAAAGTGTCCCGTGAAATGCTGGCCTATGTGGTCGACTCAACCGCCGCACCAGTCTGTGTGCTGGTGCCTATCTCAACCTGGGCGGTATTTTTTGGTGGGCTGTTGGTCGCCAATGATGTCGCGCCCGACACAGACCCAAATGGTATAAGAACTTATATTTCAGCCATTCCGTATATGCTGTATGCCTGGCTGGCTATGATTATGGTGCCACTGGTTATCCTGGGTATAGTGCCATTATTTGGGCCAATGAAAAAGGCCGAGTTGGCTGCGCAAAACTCACCCACAATTGACGTTATTACCAGCCAAGTTATTACTGCACGTAATAACCACGGTGCTGACGAATTTGCAATGCAATCGTTTGAACAAGAAATACAGCAAAGCGATCGCAGTCATGGCAAATTACATAATTTTGTCATACCCATGCTGATGTTGGTGGGCTTTACTATCTGTTTTGATGCCGAAATTTGGCCGGCGCTGATTTTAACATTTGTATTAACCATTCCTCTATATATGGCGCAGCGTTTAATGCCGTTTGTTGAAATGATGGACCTAATGATGCATGGCTTTAAAAGCATGCTACCGGCCATTTGTACGGTAATTGCCGCCTTTGTTTTTAAGGATGTCTGCGACCAGCTAGGCTTACCATTGTACGTTATTGAAAACCTGGCCCCTTACATGAGTGCGCAAATGCTGCCAGCCTTGGTATTTTTAGCCATGGCGGTGTTAGCCTTTGCTACAGGGTCCAGCTGGGGTATTTTTGCAGTGTCTATTCCTATTGTTATGCCGCTTGCCTTTGCGGTAGATGCCAATATTCCCTTGGTAATAGGCGCGTTGTTATCCGCCAGTTCGTTTGGCAGCCAGGCTTGTTTTTACAGTGACTCAACGGTGCTGGCGGCGCAAGGCTCGGGTTGTGATCTAATGAGCCATGCATTAACTCAGTTCCCGTATGCGTTAATAGCAGCAATTATTGCCTTTTTTGGGTTTATTGCCTTGGCTTAGGGCAATCCGATTCTTGCTTTTCAGCTCTTTAGTGAGCGACTGGAAACCCGATTTTGTTGCCACAGAGTAGTTGCTGTGGTAAGCCAAATCGGGTATTGCAGTCGCTCGCTAGTATTGCATTAACGCGCCCCTCGGCAAACCCGTCGCTCTTCCACCGCGCAGTACAGTACCGGCACCATCAACACACTCAGTAACACAAATAGCATGCCGCCTAGGGTTGGTATTGCCATGGGGATCATTAAATCAGCGCCGCGGCCTGTCGCCGTCATTACCGGCAACAGTGCCAGAATAGTGGTGGCCGACGTCATCAAACAAGGACGGATCCGTTTTTGTGCCGCCGCCATAACCAGCGCCCTTACTTCGGCTTTTGTGCTGGCAGAGGCATTAGCAAAGGCTTGTTTTAAATAACTGGTCATAACAATACCGTCATCCACGGCTATACCAAATAGCGCCAGAAAGCCTACCCACACCGCGATACTAAGATTATAAGGTTGCAGCTGAAATAACTGACGCAGATTAATATCGAACCAACTGAAATTTAAAAACCAGCTCTGCGCAAACCAGTCGAGCATAATAAAACCGCCGGCCCAAGCCACCGCAATACTACTGAAAATCATCAGGGTGGTACTTACTCGGCGAAACTGCAGGTATAGCAGCATAAAAATCAGCAGCAAAGCCAGTGGCACTACCCATAGTAAAGTGGTCGCAGCACGCTGTTGGTTTTCAAAACTGCCGGCAAAGCTATAACTGGCGCCGGCAGGCAGTTGCCAGTCACCCGCGAGCCGTTTTTCGTCCAAATAGTCAGCTACCGCAGCAACTACCTCCACTTCGGCCCAATCAGCCTGGCCACCAAAAGTAACGTAAGCTGTTAAAAAGGTATTCTCAGAGCGGATCATCTGCGGGCCACGTTGGTAGCGAATGTCAGCCAGTTGTGTTAATGGCACCGGATAGCCCGCCGGAGTATCAATCAGTATTGCTGCCAGTTGTTCCAACGTGTCGCGCTGCTCCCGCAGGTAACGTACCGTAATGCCGAAACGTTCTCGCCCTTCTACCGTGCGCCCGGCGTCCATACCGCCAATGGCACTGGCCAGGTTCTGTTGTACCTGTTGCATACTCAGGCCATGGCGGGCTATTTCGGCACGGTTTGGGTGAATTTCCAGATAGGGCTGGCCCACTACCCGCTCGGCATTAACTGACGCAGATTGCACACCGGGTGCCTCACGCAGTAATACTTCCAGCTGTTGCGCTAACTGATCCAGAGTGGCTAAATCGGGTGCAGATAATTTCACGCCCATCGCCGCACGCATCCCGGTTTGTAGCATTAGTAAGCGGGTTTCAATCGGTTGCAGTTTAGGCGCCGAGGTTACCCCCGGCAGCCTCGCGGCCTGAATAATTTCCTGCCAAATATCATCCGGCGTCTGAATATGTTCGCGCCACTGCCGGTAAGGCCGGCCGCGACTGTCGGCAATGAGCTCACCGGCCGTATCACGCTCAAACTTACCGTCTTTGCTGTTAAACCGAAAATATAAACGCCGGCCATTGGTATCAGTTTTATATTCAGTGTGATATTGAATCACCGTTTCAATCATGCCGAGCGGCGCCGGATCCAACGCGGTGTCGGCCCGGCCAATTTTACCTACCACCGAGCGTACTTCAGGAATAGCGGCAATGGCCTGGTCTTGTTGGCGCAGTACTGCCAGTGCCTCAGCAATAGAGGCGTGGGGCATTAAACTTGGCATCAGTAAAAAAGCACCTTCGTCCAGCGCCGGCATAAACTCCCGGCCAAGGCCTGGATAACGCTTTGCTAGCTGTTGCCAGCTATCCGTATCACGCAGTTGCTGGGCATCGCCGCCAAGGCGGTTATACAACGCTGGCAGCCAACCCAGGGTATGCTGCGCTCCCAGCCAGACGGTGCTACCATAGCCCACCAGTACCAGTGGTAGCACTAAAAACAACCACTTTAGCCGCAAACAAGCGGCCAGTACTGTGGGATAAACCCACAAAAACAATAAGAAAAAGCCAAGCACCAGCCCAATTAACAACAGCACAAACCACCAATTCGCCGTATTTCCTTGCATGGGACCAAGGGGTAACCACACCTTACTAAGCAGCGTGACGACGCTAAGTAATACTGCCACCACCAGCAGCCCATGGCCTAAACGCCAGAAAGCGCCGGGTACACGGGCACTCAGTTGCTGCCAGCGGCTACGATAGCGACCAAATGCTGGCCAGTGCTGACTAAGCAACGCTAACAGCCGCGTTTTGTACTGTTGCCATAGCAGCACCAGCGCATAAAGTAAGGTGGCTAGCCACAGCAAACCCGCACCCAACCAGATACACAGCCCAAGCAGTGCCGCCAACAACCACCAACGCCGGCTGCTTAGTAGCCAATGTTGCCAGGTACGCACCGCATCTTGTTTACGCCACTGAAACAATAAACTTAGCAACACCGGCAATACCGTTAAAGCCAGTAAGGCCGCCGCCAGCAACACAAAAGTTTTGGTGTAAGCCAGGGGGCCAAACAACTTGCCTTCTGCGCCGGTCATACTAAACACCGGTAAAAAGCTGATTACCGTGGTGCTTATAGCGGTAAGAATGGCAGGCCCCACTTCTTTACCAGCAAGTAGCACTGCCTCAGTTGCTGACAATTGTGGCTTTTGTTGGCGTTGCCTTAGTAGGTTTTCACTAACAATAATACCCATGTCAACAATGGTGCCAATGGCAATGGCAATACCGGCCAGCGCCACAATATTGGCGTCTACCGCCAACCATTTCATCGCAATAAAGCTTAGCAGCACTGCCATTGGCAGCATCAAACTAACCGCCAGCGCGGCACGTAAATGCAGCAACATCGCCAGCACCACCACTACCGTTACCAACAGTTGCTGAGTTAATGCATCCTGTAAGGTGCCCAGCGTTTCATCAATCAATTCGCTACGATCATAAAAAGGCACTACCGTAAGCTGGCTTAACGTTAGCCAGCTTGGCCACTGCGCTTTCGGCTGGCTACGTAAAAACCCCTGCCAGGCAGCTTGTACGTGCTTATCCTGACCTTGCATTGCCGCCTGCTGGCCCGGCCCGCTTGGCTGCTGGCTTTGCCAGAGCGGCAGTTGCCAGTCGCCGGCAAAAGCGTCTACCTCAGCACCCGATATCTGCTGCCAGTCAATTACCGCTTTTGCCGGCAAGCCACGGCTCACTTCTACCAGACGCTGCTTAATATTGCTAATGGCCTGACGCGGATTGTAACCCTCGCGCACTGTTACAACGCCACCCACCGCTTCAGCACCATTTACATCGAGCGCGCCACGTCGCGCAGCTGGCCCGAATTGCACCCTTGCCACATCTGCTACCGTAATAGGGGTCAGATCAGATGCTAAGCGCACAACCGCCTGCTCTATATCTTGTAAGCTTTTAATAAAACCTACACCCCTGATCAGGTACTCCACCCCATTAATTTCGCGGCTGCCGGCACTAACATCTAAATTAGCAGCCATTACCGCAGCGCTAACCTGCGCCAGGCTCACCTGATGAATACGCAGCAAATCAGGATCAACTTCTATCTGGTATTCACGCTGATAGCCACCAATTGACGCGACTTCGCTTATGCCCTCTGCTGCCAGTAAGCCATTGCGTAAATACCAGTCTTGGATCGTGCGCAGCTCTTCCAGATCCCAGCCTGGAGTGGGTTTACCTGCTGGGTCTCGCCCTTCTAAGGTGTACCAGAATACCTGACCGAGCGCCGTAGCATCTGGCCCCAGAGCAGGCTGCACGCCAAAGGGCAGGGTATCTGCCGGCAAACTGGCCAGCTTTTCCAGTAAACGGCTGCGCGCCCAATAAAACTCTATACCTTCATCAAAAATCACCGCGATGCTGGAAAAACCAAACATTGATAACGAACGCACATCCTTAACGCCAGGCACACCCATTAAAGCGACACTAAGTGGATAACTAAGCTGATCTTCTACATCTTGCGGTGAACGGCCCGGCCAGTCAGTAAACACTATTTGCTGGTTTTCACCAAGGTTTGGAATAGCATCAACGGCCACCGGAGTAAGCGGCATACTGTTATTCCAACCAAAAGGGGCATACGCCACCCCAACCACCAACAACACAGCACTGACTAACAACACCAGTAATTTTTGTTGCAGGCAGCCGGCCAATAAACGATCAAAGATAGACGTTGCCTGTAAGTTAGTGGCTGTCATGAGCGGGCTCCTGAGCAGCAAACTGCAACTGGATCTCACCACAGTGCAACATGGCAGACCCAAAATACGGGTTTAACAGCTCGGCTTGCGGCTGTAGCCACGTTGCACCCTCACCACTTTGGGCCATAGGGCAATAGGCTTGATACCAACCGGCACCCAACACCCCAAGCTCTGCCAGTCGCAATAACCCAACGTTGTGCTGGTAAAATTGTTGTCGTGCTTCAGTTAAGCCCGTTACCCGCTGCGGGTTATCGGCACCTGCTTTTAGTGCTTGTAAGCTGCCTGACAAATGCGTTGGCCAGCCAATAGCAGCAACCTGTTGCTGAAATACGGCCATAGCCTGCTGCCAAGCTGTCAAGTCATCCTCGGTTAGCGCCAGATAAGCCTGCTGATACGCCCCCATTAAAACAGCTTCAGAGGCTGGCGCTAAGCGAAAATTTTTCTGTTGTGTCGGTGCTGGAGTATGAGCAGCATGCGGATCGCCAGCCGCACCATCTGGCGCCATCATGCTGGGTAAACCGCGAATTTGCAGCTCACTGTCTAGCCGAAATGCGCCCTTACTGACCACTAGCTCGCCCTCAGCAAGACCAGATAACACCTGATACTGATCGCCAAAACGCGGGCCCAGTATCACTTCACGGCCAACAAAGGTTGGCTGCTGCTCATCTAGCTTTACGTATACCAGTGCCCTTTTACCGGTTTGCAGTGCTGCCGACACCGGTATCAGCAGTACGTCCTCTTTGCTATGCAGCAAGCGGGCTTTGGCCAGCATGCCGGGTTTTAAACGGCCATCTGGGTTATCCAGCACGGCCCGCACGCGCACCGTACGCCGGTTAGCATCTACCACCGGTTCCAGTAACAGCACCTTGGCGGAAAAGTGCTCACCCGGCAATGCCAGTAATTCTACAGTAAGCGGCTGACCTGGCACTATTGCGGCCAACTGATGCTCAAACGCTTCCAGTTCCAGCCATACTTTATCTAGCTGCAGCACGGTAAACAGCGGCTGACCCGTGCTGACATAGGCGCCGTCATTCACCCACTTCTCCATTACGGTTCCCGACACCGGCGCACTAATGGTGACGGTATCCTGCAGGGTTTCGCTTTTAAAAATGGCCTCAATTTGCGTGGCAGGCACCCCCAGCAAACGCAAACGCCGTTTTGCTGCTGCCAGCGTGTTACTGGCCGATAAACTGCCTGTGGCAGACTGACCTAACTGTTTTGCCTGAACCAGCTCTTGTTGAATAATAATGATATCCGGATTAAAAATTTCGACCATCGGCTGGCCAACCTCGACATCTATTCCGGTAGTACTGAGGTACAGTTGCTCAATACGACCCGATGTCCAGGCACTGATAGTTTTTAAGCGGCTTTGATCGGCAGCCAGCTTACCGACCAGCGACAGCTCACCCTCTGCCCGCTGCCGGCGCACCGGGGTAAGTTCAGGTTGCAACAAGGCTTCGGCCCGCGCCGATAACCGCAAGCTGCCAGCAGAAAAAGGGTCAG
This sequence comes from Arsukibacterium sp. MJ3, assembly GCF_000987765.1. Lineage (GTDB taxonomy): Bacteria > Pseudomonadota > Gammaproteobacteria > Enterobacterales > Alteromonadaceae > Alishewanella. The sequence goes on along the minus strand of NZ_LAHP01000034.1, from coordinate 5,178 downwards.
AGTGATTTTCCGGCTCGGATATGGCTACCGGAATAAGCGCCATGCCACATATAGGGCAGCGATCATCGGGGTTAGTTGACCGAACATGCGGATGCATCGAGCAGGTATAAACAGCTGGCTGCTTAGTTAGTTGCGCTAACGGGCTTTGCTGGGCGACAGCGCTCTGCTGCAACAGCGTATCAGTTTGCTGCTGATGCTGTTCATGCTGATGTTGATGCTGGTGTGCAAGAGCAGGCGCTTGCTGCTTAGCCGCGTTTGCCCAAGCGGTGCTATGCAGTAGCATTTGTAATAACAAGAACAGCACGGGCAATGTTGCCAGTGATGCGTATCTAAGCGGAATAAACATACTAAAACCTCTGTTTTTGACATACCGAAAATAACCGTAAAGCCAACGGCAGGTATCAAATCAACAGCAGATTTTTTCGCAAATAAAGAGGGACTGAGGATCGGGGTGGTGGTGTATGGGCAAACCAAACATCAGCAGCCGTGCTCTGCGGCCAGATATCCGTAACGGGCTGCCAGCTAACAAATAGAATAACTGCAGGTAGCGATAACTTATCAAGTGGCGTAGCCTGATTATCACAACCAGTACAATTGTCGTGTTTAACATCCAGCAGTAAGGCTAAGGAATCATTAGCAGATACACTTTGACCATGGCAAGGGGGTACTGCATCGGCCGCGTAAGCATAGTTAGTTACACCGCTACACAACGCTAAACACCAGGCAAATGCAATACTGACCATCAACGGGATAGTCCAGTGCTTTTGCTGTTGTACTAGAGTGCTTAACATAGTGTCTGTATCAGCTGCCGTGTTGTTTTAGTTAAGGTTGCCAAAAACCAGTGCGCTAAGATTACGCCTTAGCTGCAATGATGTCAAAATAACCACTGCCAACGCGTTCAGTGGCTGAGTTTGGCAACAAATCCCGGCCGTTGATAGGCCGCTAAGCGTTGCTCTAATAAACTGGCCAACGCTAATAACTCAGGTTCTGACCAGGGTAGGCCAACCACGCTTACCCCCAGTGGCAAAATACCGCTGTAGCCTGCCGGCAAGGTAATAGACGGATAACCGGCTACGGCAGCCGCAGTGGAAGTACCAAAATTAAAAGCGTCGCCATTAATATGATCAATCGGCCAGGCCGGACCATAAGATGGAAAAATAATAGCATCAAAGCCTTGCTGACGCAGATACTGATCTAAGGCGGCTTCTGCCAGCCGCCTACTGTCAGTTAGCGCCTGCTGATAACCGGCATAATCAGCTTCTAAATCAATCGAAGCAGCCTGCTCTAAATACTCCTGACCATAAAATGCCAGTGCTGTTTTACCTTGTGAATTATTAAATTCGACAATCTTGGCCAGAGTGTCAAACGCGGCTGGCACCTGATAATCCTTCAGCCATTGCTCTACATCACGTTTAAATTCATACACTAACACCTTCAGCTCAGCCTGATATAACGCAGCAGGCAGTTGCCATTGCGGTGCATTAACTACTTCAATACCAGCAGCGCTTAGCGCTGCCGTCAGTTTGTCCAGCATAGGCACCAAAGCAGCATCCTGTTTATCATAGGCTCGCACCAACAGTACTTTTTTAGCCGAGGGAGTTTGTTCAGCCGCCTCACTTAGTGAGGTGTTAAAGCGTGTTTTTGTCTCTGCGGTTAATAGTGCATCTAATAATAGCGCCGCATCATAAACGGTTCTGGCCATAGGGCCGGCAATATCTTGCGACTGCGCAATCGGAATAATACCCTCGCCAGATACCGCTGCCCGGGTTGGTTTAATACCGACAATGCCATTAATTGCCGCCGGACAAATAATGGAACCGTCAGTTTCCGTGCCTACGGCAAGCAAGGTAAAATCAGCCGCCACGGCAACTGCCGAGCCTGAACTCGAACCACAAGGGCTGTGACTGAGCAAATGCGGATTACGCACCTGACCACCCAGCGTTGACCAACCGCTAGCCGATTTTTCACCCCGGAAATTGGCCCACTCTGACAAATTACTTTTCGCCAGAATAATGGCTCCTGCAGCACGAAGCTGACCTACCAGCGTAGCGTCTTCAGCCGTTAAGTGGCCCTTTAATACCAGAGCGCCAGCCGTGGTTGGCATACTGTCGTGGGTGGCAATATTTGCTTTTAATACTACTGGCAAACCATGTAATGGCGAGCGAATATTGCCAGCAAGACGCTCCTGATCTAACTGCCGGGCCTGCGCTAATGCATCTGCGTTAATATCACTGATCGCCGCCAACTGATAACCTGCGGTATTATTCAGCTCAATTTGTTGCAGGTAATACGCCACCAGCTGTTCACTACTCAGCTGCTCGTCAGCTAAAGCTTGCTGCGCCGCTTTGGCGGACAGCCACGCCGGGTTAAACGCCGTTTTTGTGGTGCTATCGCTACAGCCCACGCCTGCCAGCAGCAAGCAAAGGCTTAGGATGACATAACGCATCAGAACTCCTTCTTAATCAGTATTGGCTAATCTTACCCGCTTAACGCTGACAAAAATAGCATTGGCTGTTACCTTATAGGCAGTTAAAACTGGTTAACACTAACAGGACGCTATTATGTTAACAATGTTCGCTAAACTCCTTAAAGTACTCAACTCGCAAGCTTCTCCCTGGCAAATAGGCTGGGCTATTGGCTTGGGCCTGCTAGCGGGTTTGCTGCCTTTTGGTTTACTAACACTGCTGATTGTTTTGTTGGTGTGTTTATTTACCGTGAACCTGTCCACTTTTTTACTGGCATGGGGCGTGTGTAGTGGACTAATGTTGTTATTTGGCGAGGCGTTGGAAGCCCTTACCTGGCAATATGCACAAAGCCCGGCGCTGCTAACACTATTGGCACAAAGCGAAACCCTGCAGTTATTTCATTTACATCACACCCTGGTTTTAGGTGCCTTTGTGCTGGGTATAGTGCTACTAGTACCGGTCGCTTGGCTCAGTACCGTGCTGGTACAACAGTACCGCACTAAACTAATGAGCAAACTGCAACAATGGAAAATTATGCAAATGTTAAAAGCCAGCACTCTGGTGCAGCTGTATGAAAAATTGAATTAAGGAGCGTCTGATGATCCGTAAATCCGGTTGGTTAATTTTTCTTGCCATGTTGGCAGCTGTCTTGGCGTTGGTGTATTTATTTCTGGGCACCGCCATTCGGTTGGCTATGGTGTACAGCCTGGAACAAGCGGTAGGCGCCGAAGTGAATATCAGTAACGTTTCACTTAGCCTGGCGCCTTTAGCGCTTAACGTGAATAATTTGCAAATTACCGATAACGTTAAGCCCAGCCATAACACGGTAAGTTTTGGCCATGCACGGGCGGCACTGGAAGTATGGCCTGCCCTGCTAGGGTATTACGTTATTAATGAGTTAACCATCGAAGGCCTGGCCTATGGCACTGAACGCAGTAGCCCCGGCAAGGTATTTCGAGGGCCTAATGCTGACCCGGCAGACCGCGTCGATTTACAGCAGCTACTGCGGCTGGATTTACCCAACGCCGACGAACTTCTTGCCCGCGCCGATTTACAAACAGTAGCCCGTGGTGAAGCATTACAACAGCTGGCTAAAAACCAGCAACGCATACTGCGCGATATACCATCGAAACTGCCTGATAAAGCCAAGTTAGCGCAAATTCAGGCTGACATTAAAGCGCTTACCGACAGCCAAATTACCACCCCGGCCGATTTAGCCAGTAAAGCGGCCGAGCTAAAAAAACTGCAAGACACCCTGCGCGCCGAGCGCGATAACGTAAAAGCCGTGCAGCAACAGTTAAGCCAAAGCCGTGAGCAATTGCAAGGGGCGCTAACCGCTCTGCGTGATGCCAGCAAGAGCGATTGGCAAAAACTACAACAACTGGCCAATATCAGTGACGGCGGCCTGGCTCCCATTAGCCAAATACTACTGGGTAATTTCTGGGGCGAGCGCATCGGTCAGCTGGAAGCGTTATACCGCTTAGCAAAACCCTATATTCCGAAAAACCTGCCTGATAGCAGTGCTAACAACGAACCAGAGCCAAGCTTGCCCACCCGCATTCTGCCGCTACCCAGCCAACCTTATCCCGACTTCTGGATAAAAAATGCTAAAGTGAACTGGCTCATTGGCGGCGGTGAAGCCTTAGTACACATTCAAGACATTACCGCCCAGCACGATATTATTAATACTGCCACCCGTTTTACTGCAAAAGTTAGCGGCCTGCCGCAATTATCATTGCTAAAACTGGACGGCGACTTTGCCATACTCGAGCAAATGGTTACTAACGTTAACTGGCAGCTGCAGGGTATTAAGATAGACAGCATGGCGATTGGCCGCGGCGAAACGTTGCTGCAACTGGCCAGTGCCAGCTTGAGTACCAGCGGCAAACTGAATCTGGTTGATAATCAGGTAAAGCAACAGGCTCAGCTGGTATTGCAGCACGCTAAGTTTAGCCCAAGCAGCAATAAATACCTGCAGCAACTGGCCACCTTACTTAACCAGCAAACGGAAATTCCACTTAACGTACATGCCAGCGGTTTAATCAGCGCGCCTGAGGTGAGTATTCGCTCACCACTTGATAAGCTGCTTGCTGATGCCGTGATGGGTGAAGCCAAAGCAAAAATTGCCGCACTACAAACCGATTTGCGCGCAAAGCTCGACACCACACTACAAACACAGCTAGGCAACCAAACCGACTGGCTGGCCATGTTAAATCAACAAGACAGCGAGGCAGCGTCGCTAGAGGGCAATATTGAGCAAATGCTTAACGCTAAACTCGCCAACGCTAAAGAGCAAGCTGCCGACAAACTAAAAGATAAACTGCGTGAACGGCTAGGAGGCGGTTAACCAAAGCCTAGTGTTGCACTAATAAAAAAACCGCTTAAAAGCGGCTTTTTTATTGCTAATTTATAACGTAAGCAATGACTACTCTTCGTCGTCTTCCAATTCAAAATCGTCTTCGTCACCTTCAAAATAGGTGCCCCAGCCGTCGTATTCTACGCCATGTTTCTTGGCCAATGCTTCCAGCTTAATAGCGTCGGCAACTATCGGGGCTATTTCCAGCGATTGTTCGCTGAAAATGGGGGCGGAGCTATTTTAGCCAAAATGTGCTCCGACCCTGAGAGATCCCCACGAATTTAGGCATTTTAAAAACTCGCTTGCGGATCATCAATCAATGTTCGTAATTTATCAATCGCTGCTTGCCAGTGCTTT
>NZ_LAHP01000033.1 GCF_000987765.1 Arsukibacterium sp. MJ3 | reverse complement strand
TAACATCGAATTTTTTTATTCTTATACAGTTACATTGATAGCAACGTCATACCAACAGACTTTGCTTTTTTATCAAATGTCATAGTTTCAGAGCATCCTGCATCCTTGCTAAGAGTGACTATTAATGCGTCCGAAAAATCACCATTACCCTCTTCAAATACCTTTAAAGCGCGGTAGCATGATTCAGATTGTTCAATTGAAAACTGTTTTGTTTCCAGCACCATTCTGATCATGGTACATAAATTTGATTTGCTCACCGAATAGCAGGATTTGAGAACCCAAACAACCTCCACCAAAGATATTAGTGTTATGTATCCAAGCTTATCAACTGAAATAATATTTTCTATTAATTTAGATGCGAGTGCAGATTGAGTTTCATCATCTTGAACTAGGTAACGAACTAAAACGTTTGTATCAATACCGATCATTTGGATGCGGCCTCACTAATCGCTGAGTTCATCTCTTCAATACTAACGGTTTTGTTTGATTTTAAAAAACCCTTAAGCGTTTTTACTTCTCTTGTTACAGCAATTACCTCATATCGACCATCGGTTAACTCAATAAATTCTAATTTATCTCCAGCGCCTACTTTCATAGCATTTCTGACAATAGCAGGAATTGTAACTTGCCCTTTTGATGTAATAGTTGCCTGACTCATATAATTACCTTTTAATTAATTCCTTACATTAATGTAAGATAACATAGCGCAAATAAGTTAGCGAATAAAAGCATCGCGATATTCTACCGTTGCTAATGACAGCTATAGGTCGAACGCTGCCCTTAAATTTGCAAATAGCATGATAATTTTAGTCAAAAAAAACCATAAAATTTGAAGTTTGAACGGCCGCTATGTCAGAAACCAGTAATAGACTTAAAAGCAGCCGACTGTCTCCTGATCGCACAGGCCGTGTGAAAACTCAAAATACAATCGTCAAACCATGAGGCAATACGACTGGCCAAGATAGTTGACGCCGAACATACTGGGACAGCACCGGCTGTTGCTTGTGGTACAAGCGGCTGGAGAAAGACCAATTTCGCTGGCCACAGTTGATGCCGGGCATCAATGTCGTTTCGGATGGTAGTTGCATGCACATGATTTTCAGATTTATTCTAAAATTGGCCAACCATCGGGGTTCGACTCATTATACAGGCTTGCTTGTTAACGTCATTAACCAACATGCACACTAACAACTATTTTGTTTATTATTTAATAAAATCATCAGCTTAATAAGATTTTTGTATCATTAAGCAAAGCTCGCAGATAATACCTGAGTAAAACACTCAGATATAATACTTGAGTTAATTACTCGGGTATTATATCCTTTCGCAGTACCTAAAAACATTATCCATGCTGGTTTGCCAGACTGCAGCTTATGCCTCGCTTAGAACAACATGGTCCCCTGTTAGCCAAAAAACATAAGGGAATAACCAGAGTATGACGACACAAATCGACCAAGCCTTATCCCGTACTTATGATGCCGGGTTTATCTCCGATATAGAGTCTGAGACCTTTGCAGTAGGGTTAAACGAAGACGTGATTCGGCGTATCTCCGCCATGAAAAACGAGCCAGAATGGATGATTGAATGGCGCCTTCGTGCTTACCGCAACTGGCTAACGATGGAGGAGCCGGAGTGGGCTCATGTGCAATATCCGAAGATCGACTTTCAGGCTATTTCTTATTATTCAGCGCCTAAAAGCATGAAAGACAAACCCAAATCATTGGATGAGGTGGACCCTGAGCTGCTGCGTGTCTATGAAAAGCTTGGGATCCCGTTATACGAACAAGAGATGCTCGCCGGCGTTGCTGTCGATGTGGTATTTGACTCGGTATCGGTAGTTACAACATTTCGGGAGAAGTTAAAAGAAGCCGGGGTAATTTTTTGCCCCATTTCTGAAGCCATTCAAACATACCCTGAGCTGGTAAAAAAATACCTCGGTTCAGTGGTACCTCGCTCAGATAACTACTTTGCCGCGCTAAATAGTGCTGTTTTTACCGATGGCTCCTTTGTTTATATCCCCAAGGGCGTTCGCTGTCCGATGGAACTGTCTACGTATTTCCGTATCAATGAACAAAATACCGGTCAGTTCGAGCGAACACTTATTATTGCTGATGAAGGTAGTTTTGTGAGTTATCTGGAAGGGTGTACTGCTCCGCAGCGAGATGAAAATCAGCTGCATGCCGCCGTGGTTGAACTGGTTGCCATGGATGATGCTCAAATAAAATACTCCACCGTACAAAACTGGTATCCAGGGGATGAAAATGGTAAAGGCGGTATTTACAACTTTGTTACTAAACGAGGCATTTGCCATACCAATGCAAAAGTATCCTGGACTCAGGTAGAAACCGGCTCAGCCATTACCTGGAAATACCCAAGCTGCGTGCTAAAAGGCGATAACAGTATTGGTGAATTCTACTCGGTGGCACTAACCCGGGGCAGGCAGCAAGCCGATACCGGCACCAAGATGATTCACCTTGGCAAAAATACCAAGTCGACCATTATTTCTAAAGGCATTAGTGCGGGGCATAGCAACAATACTTACCGTGGTTTAGTTCATATGGGTTCTAAAGCCGATGGGGCACGAAATTTTACCCAGTGTGATTCGCTACTTATCGGCGACCTTTGTGGCGCGCATACCTTTCCGTATATCGAAAGTCGTAATCCAACCGCTAAGGTAGAACATGAAGCAACCACCTCTAAGGTAGGTGATGATCAATTATTTTTATGCCAGCAGCGCGGGCTGGATGCCGAAAAGGCCGTGTCAATGATCGTCAACGGTTTCTGTAAAGAAGTATTCAAAGAATTGCCAATGGAGTTCGCCGTCGAGGCGGGCAAATTACTCGAAATTAGTCTCGAAGGCTCAGTAGGATAACCATTATATGCTTACCATTAAAAACCTGCATGCTTGTGTAGAACAAAAAAACATTCTTAATGGCCTGAACTTAAACATCAAGCCAGGCGAAGTACATGCCATTATGGGCCCGAATGGGGCTGGTAAAAGTACCTTAGGTTACGTTTTGTCTGGCCGGGAAGGCTATGAGGTACTAGACGGTCAGGTCGATTTTCAGGGCCATAACTTGTTGGAAATGACGATTGAAGAACGGGCACGTAAGGGGTTATTTCTTGCATTCCAATACCCTATTGAAATACCTGGCGTGAGCAATATGGAGTTTATGAAAGAATCGGTAAATGCCATGCGTCAGCACCGAGGTGAAGAGCGGCTAACGGCGGCAGAGTTCCTGAAAAAAGCCAAAGAAATCTGCAAGCAAGTGCAACTGCCACTGGATTTTTTGAAGCGCGGTGTCAATGAAGGCTTTTCTGGTGGAGAGAAAAAACGAAATGAAATCATGCAGATGATTTTACTAGAACCTAGCTTGTGTATTTTGGACGAATCAGATTCTGGCTTAGATGTTGATGCCCTGCAAATCGTTGCCAATGGCGTCAATAGCCAACGTGATGGCAAGCGTAGCTTTATTGTCATTACCCACTATCAACGCTTGCTCGATTATATAGAACCCGATTTTGTGCATATTCTGGCAAACGGCAAAGTGGTAAAAACCGGCGATGCTTCACTGGCTAAACAAGTAGAAAAGGAAGGCTACGCTTTTCTGGGCTTGGATAACAGCGAGGAGGTAACCGCATGACATGGCTGCAACAGGTTATACACCGGGGGCAAGCTATGAACGACTGGCTAAGCCCGGTTCGATCGCAAGCCCTTGAAGCACTGAGAAATACAACCTGGCCCACCCGCCGGACAGAAAGCTGGAAGTATACGTCATTGGCTGCTTTGGAGCAGCTGAAGTTAACTGCCACTGAGCCAGCAACTCAACCCAGTATTGACGCTATTGCCGGCTTAAACAGTTTGGACTTAGTGTTTATCAATGGCGAATTGCAAACCGATGTTAATTCACTGTCCTTACCTGCAGGGTTGCACATCAACAATTTGCAGAGTGCCTCAGCGGTGCAGCGGGTGATCGCCACCAGCATGTTTGCACAGATAAAACCTAAAAGGCATCTGTTTGGCCTGGTCAACGATGCACTGGCAAACGACGTGTTATTTATTGATATCGATAATGGCAGCCATATTGTGCAGCCTATCCGCATTGTCAGCCTAAGTACCGATGGGCATGAATCGCACCATCGTGTTTTAGTCCGTATCGGCAACGAGGCAAAAGCGAGCATTATTGAGCAAACACAGGGCGAACACACTAGCCTTAGTACTGGCTTTACTGAATTTGATCTTGGCCAACAGGCTTATCTGGAGCATTACCGGCTAGCCATGCATACCCATCAAGCCATTTACTTTGGTGGCTGTCATTTTTGTTTGCATCACAACGCTGAGCTTAACAGCACCTTTATCGGTTATGGCAGTCAATTATCACGTACGGATATCGATATTATCCACAATGGCGAACATGCCAAGGCTAAACTTAACGCGGTGTACCTACTGGGTGAGTCTGAACATATCAATTTGCACAGCACTATAGAACACGCCAAGCCGCATGGTACTACAGAAGAAAATGTGCGAGGCATTGTTGGTGATAAAGCCAGTGCAGTGTTCAATGGCCGTATTCATATTCACCGCGGTGCCCAGAAAACCCAAGCTGCACTGAATAATCGCAATTTGTTGTTGTCGCGTCGAGGCCAGATAAACACCAAACCCGAACTGGAAATTTATGCTGATGATGTGCAATGTGCCCATGGAGCGACCGTTGCAGAGATTACAGATGAAGCCCTTTATTATTTGCGAAGCCGTGGTATATCCCGCTCCCAGGCATTGGTTATGCTGAACTTTGGCTTTATTCAGGAACTGATCAACCAAATGCCAAACCAGCAGCTGGCAAAGTGGTTGGAACCTCAATTAAGAGCTCGATTTAAGGAAATGGAGGTTCGATGAAGCCACAGATGAATCACTTTAACATTGAGGAAATCCGGGCTGAGTTTCCCATTTTACAGCAACAGATTGAAGGCAATCCACTGGTGTATCTGGATAATGCCGCGACCACACAAAAGCCTATAGTGGTCATTCAAGCAATCACTGATTTTTATATGCAGTGCAATGCTAATGTGCATCGCGGTGCGCATCACTTGGCTGATGAGGCTACACGCCGCTTCGAGCAAGCGCGCGACACTGTCGCCCGTTTTATTCATGCTGGCGATCGCAGCGAAGTGATCTGGACCAGCGGCACTACCGAAGCGATTAATATCGTGGCCAATGGTATGGCGCAGCGCCTGAAGCCACAAGATGAAGTACTGATCACCGAGATGGAGCATCACGCCAATCTGGTCACCTGGCAGCAAGCCTGTCTGCGTAGCGGTGCAACCTTAAAAATTGTTCCAATCCATGACAATGGTGCGCTAAACACGGATGCTTTTTTAGCCTTGCTCACAGACCACACCAAGCTGGTTGCATTGCCTCATGTTTCCAATGCGCTTGGTACCGTCAACCCGATTAAAACGCTAACGGCACAGGCAAAAGCTAAAGGAGCGCTGGTGCTGATTGATGGCGCTCAGGGCATCGCGCATGGTGATGTTAATGTCATCGATATTGGCTGTGATTTTTATGTCTTTTCTGGTCATAAGCTATTTGGACCTACTGGTGTGGGTGTTCTTTGGGGTAAAGCATCAGTGTTGCAAGACTGGCCTATTTGGCAAACCGGCGGCGAAATGATTGATCAGGTAACGTACCAAAAGTCGACCTGGGGGGCATTACCGAACCGGCTGGAAGCCGGCACACCAAACATTGCCGGTGTTATTGGCCTGGCGGCGGCTGTTACATGGTTTAGCCAGCTTGATATTCGTGCTGTTCAAGCTCATGAAAGCGCACTGCTGGCGCGCGCCACTGCACAAGCCCATGTCTTTGATGGCTTACAAATAGTAGGAACTGCCCCAGACAAAATCGGGGTATTCAGTTTTATATTGCACGGCAGCCACCCGGCAGATGTTGGTTTTTTACTCGATCGACAGGGCATAGCTATCCGCACTGGTGCACATTGCGCACAACCCTTAATGCATCGACTCGGATTACCCGGCACAGCCAGAGCTTCATTCTCGGTTTATAACACCTTGGATGAGGTAGATGCACTATTTATAGCCTTAAAGAAAACCCAACAGATGCTCGCTTGAGGAACCAACAATGCAAGTAGAAACCTTTACTCCCGACACGCTAAATGTCACTGCCGTTCGCCTGACCACAACTGCAATCGGGCATTTTGAAGCCAAGCTAACCAATAGTCCTGGTCATGTTGTGCGCCTATCAATCAAAACCAGTGGCTGTACTGGTTATGCCTATGTGCTGGACATTGTTGAACAGGCGCTTGAAGGCGATACCTTGATTAAAGCCAGCGAAAAACTGATCTTTTGCGTAGCGCCTAACGCTGTGAATTTGGTTCGCAATACTGAAATAGACTACGTCAAAGAGGGCCTGAACGGTGTGTTGAAATTTAACAACCCTAATATCGTGGCGGAGTGTGGTTGCGGCGAAAGTTTTAATGTGAGTTAAGCCCTAAGTTCACATATTGCTGTTTCATATAAGGTGGAATAAATGCAACAAAAAATAGTCGCTACCGAGCGTGATTGCATCGCCAGACGAGTACCAAACGGTGACTTTCAACTGATTTCAGCTGGAGAATTTGTCACCATTACCCAGGATCTGGGTGGCAACTACACTATTACCTGGGGCGGTAATATGTATCGGATCGATGGCACTGATGCCGATGCTATTGGCCGAAAGCCACTCAAGCTTGAGTTCCAAACACCTCCGCAGCCGATTATTTTGGAAGAGCAAATTTACCAAGCCCTGGAAACGATTTACGACCCGGAAATTCCCATCAATCTGTTGTCGCTGGGGCTGATTTACAAGGTGGTAATCGAGCAGGCAACACATACCGTACACATTGATATGACCCTTACAGCACCCGCCTGCGGCATGGGCCCGGTGTTGGTTGGAGATGTTGAGTACCGGCTAAGTATGGTGCCTAACGTACAACAGGTTAAGGTTAATCTGGTGTTTGACCCACCCTGGGCCCGAAACATGATGAGCGAAGAAGCGCAGCTAGAGGCCGGTTTGTTTTTCTAGTCACGGCAAAAACCGGCAACATGCCGCAGCACGATAAACACATAATATAGCCACCACGAGACTCTTATGACTTTACCCAGCTATGAAGACATTATTGCAGATATAGCGTTTTTTGATGATTGGGAACAGCGCTACCAATACATCATTGATTTAGGCAAGAGCATCCCTCCTTTGCCAGCACAACACAAAACAGACGAACACCTGGTATCCGGCTGCCAGAGTAAGGTATGGCTGCTTAGTCATGTGCAAGATAATGTAATGCAATTTCAAGCTAATAGTGAAGCGATTATTGTCAACGGCCTGCTGGCCATCGTGCTGGCAGCTTATCAACATCAGACTCCCGCACAAATCCTGGCCTTTGATATCGACGGTTATTTCAAAACACTGGATTTAGAACGCCATATTAGCCCACTCCGCGGCAATGGCCTGCGTGCCATAGTAGCCAAAATAACTAGCCTGGCCACCCATAAACTATTTTTATCATAACAACGGCATATTATTGAAGGGGTTTTAATGCGCAATACGATTATCGAAACGGTTACCCATGTTCATCACTGGAATGACACCTTGTTTAGTATCAAAACCACTCGCCGACCTACTTTTACTTTTGAAAATGGCCAGTTTGTAATGCTTGGTATCGAGGTCGATAATAAGCCATTGCTACGAGCTTACAGCATCGCCAGCGCCAATTATGAGGATGAGTTAGAGTTTCTCAGCATTAAAGTGCCAGACGGCGCCCTTACTTCGCGCTTGCAACACATTCAGGTTGGGCAACAACTCACACTGTCTACTCGTCCGGCTGGCACATTGGTGGCGGGTTATTTAACCCCAGGCAAGCATTTATATTTATTAGCAACTGGCACTGGTTTAGCGCCATTTATGAGCATCATTAAAGACCCTGATTTGTATGAACAGTATGACAAAATTATCTTGGTGCATGGTGTGCGGTATAGCTCTGAATTGGCTTATCAAACAACGATCAAAGACGATTTACCAAACAATCCGTTTTTTGGCGAATTAGTAAAAGAAAAACTTATCTATTATCCAACCGTAACGCGCGAGCCTTTTCAAAGCGACGCTCACCAACAACGCATTACGCATTTACTTACACATAATACGTTAACGACGCAAATAGGCTTGCCGGCACTAAACCCAAGCGTTGACAGATTTATGCTGTGTGGCAATCAAGCCATGCTTGATGACACCATGGCTATTTTAAATAGTCGAGGCTTTAAAAAAGCCACCTCTCGTGAGCAAGGTGACTATGTGATCGAGCAAGCTTTTCTCGACAAATAAACGGCATGTTAATTTTAGGGGGTTTTTATGTTGTCAAATGAAGCTGAATTAGTAAAAAGCGCACTGCAAGCCAAAGGGTTAGAAACGCCCATGCGGGGTAATGGTTTAACGCGTGAGCAAAAATACGTAAAAATTAATCAACTTATGACCGAAGTGATAAGTACACTTGGTTTAGATTTGCATGACGACAGCTTAAGGGAAACACCACACCGTATAGCTAAAATGTATGTTGACGAAGTGTTTGGTGGCCTTGATTACGGTAATTTTCCGAAGATTGCGTTAATTGATAATAAAATGCGCGTCGATGAAATGATTAAAGTGAAAAACATTAGCTTTAACAGCACCTGCGAGCATCACTTTGTTACCATTGACGGCACCGCAACAGTGGCTTACATCCCGGCAGAGCGCATTATTGGCTTATCAAAGATAAACCGTATTGTACGTTTTTTTGCACAGCGCCCTCAGGTGCAAGAACGGTTAACCCAGCAAATTCTAATTGCACTGCAAACACTGCTTAACACTGACAACGTTGCGGTTACACTGAACGCCGTGCATTATTGCGTAAAATCGCGGGGCGTGATGGACGTAAACTCGTCTACTCAAACCACTGCGCTCGGCGGGATATTTAAAGAAAGCAGCCGCACGCGTGCAGAGTTTTTGTGTTAGAAAGCGCGGTAGCCACCGGTAGTGAGCTAAAGTCAGCTTGAGGGCACGCACTGCGTAAGGGTTCGTTTATCTTGAAATGTAGGCTTAGCGATGAAAGCGCTTGCAGAAATTGTAAATGAAGTACTGGTGATTCTGGCCGCAATTTTGGAATAAAGGTGAAGAGGAAACGGCGCTAATGGCATTTACACAGAATCTGTTACAGGCTCTATAAAAGCCTGTCTAATTTTTCCAGTTAAAAGTTAACGAGCCAACGCTGGTTTAACGCGTTCCTGGTAAAGTTTTTCCAGTGCGTCGTTAATGGTTATATCTTCATTTTCGCTTAGATAGCGGTCGACTTGTTTGTGCACAAAAATAATTGATTGCTTATGTTGCTTGGCAAAGTCGCCACAGCGTTTTTTCATCTGCTGTTTTAACTCTTTGTCAGCCATTTCTTTATGAATGGCGTTAATGGCGCTTTCAAAGTTATTGTCGTTATCGGCGAAGTATTCTTTTAGGGTGTTTTTCGAAATGCGATAGGCTTTACTGGCAAAGTCTAGTGCTGCGCGAAAGGTACTGAACTGCTCACCAAATACATTAAAATATTCTGGCGTGGTGTAGGATACATTTTGCTGCATACCGGCGGCTTCATAAGTAAAGCCCGGAAAGTTAATCCGTTCAGTCGTTTCTGCACCCAGTTTTAAGCCTGCTTCAATACTGTGTCTCAGGCTAAAATCTAACGCCGATAGTTCATCTTCAGTCCACATTTCATAAATGGTCAGCGCTTTGTCGTACTTTTTAGCCAATTTATTTTTGGCAAATTGGCGGCGCTCTTCTAAGGTGCCGGTTTTGCAAGCTTTAAGATGCTCAGCGCATTCGTTACAGCACGGAATTTTTAAAAACTCACTGGCTTCTTTAGTGGCCAGGTAAAACGGTAAGTACTGTAACGGCGGAGCGTGATCGTGGCTACTGGCAATACAACCGCAATAAAAACAGGTGTTAAAGTTGTTGCCATAGGTTGGCACAAGCAGGTGATAATCTACGTCTATGCTCATGGTTGCTCCGGTACTTATATTTGAATGTTAAGCAAAGTCGGCCCTTGCGCTAAAGGTTGGTTATGGTAGTGGGTTACGGCCAAATAACCAAGCAGAGGTTTTAGGGTTAATTATGGTCGCGCAGTAAAATATGCCATGATAACCGCCACAACGCAGGAGCCCGTTATGACAGCAACCCCATTCAGTTATCTTGATAATCAGCGATTAACCTTAGCAAGTGGTAGCTTGCTGCCTGCTGCGCAATCATTGCTGCAGTTATCGGCTGATACACTGCTACTGGCAGAGTTGGCGCCGGCAGCAACCACAGAGCAGTTACTTCAGGCAGCAGAGCAAGCCTATCTGGCGGGATACGAGCAACATGCGTCTACTGAATTTGAACTTAAGGGGCTGGCCTTTGCCGGTATTGGCGATCCATTATTGTATTTAGAGGTATTGTCTAAGGTAATTCCGGCGTTTAAACGTCAGCGCCATGGTGTGCCGGTAACCCTGGTAACCTATGGCTTGGTGGCGCCCGGTGGTGCTGTAGCGCTATGTCAGCAACTGCTGGCGCTGGAAGTAGAGCGCTTAGAAGTGTATTTGCCGGCCAGTAATCCGCCGGCGTATCAGCAAGCGGTTAAGCCAAGCCAGTGCGGTTTTAGTGAACTGTGTCAGTTTGTTCATGTTGCCAGCGAAGTGGGCTTGCAGGTAAGTTGTTTTGCCTTTGCGCCAGTTAAACAACAAAGTGAGCTACGTACTTTAGCCAAAGAGCTAGGGGCCCGCGAGTTTATAGTGAAAACGCCGGCGAGTGTGTAATATACTTTAAATAATGGTTTTTGCGATAAAGTAAAAAAACAGGCGCATTAAGCGCCTGTTTCATTTTACGTTAGTTACCTTCTTTTGAAGAGCTAGCCATCAATTTTTAAGTGGCCGCTGTTAATCAGGCTATCAATAATAGCTTGCGTGTCAGTGCCAAAACTACTTAAGTCGACGCCTTCAAGGGTAATTTGCTGCGTAATATTACCTGCCCCGGTGTGCTTAATATTTATGGTGGTATTGCCGCCACTAATACTAAAACTCAAGTAATCAGTAATATTGTCGCTATTCTCACCTTGCAGTAAGTCGCGTAAATCTATGACATCTCCCTGCGCGGTGTTGAAGTCTTTAATAACATCAACTGCTGCAGCACCGGTACCTTGATCACCCAGCTGCCAGGCAAATACGTCAGCACCTGTGCCTCCGGTTAGCGTATCGTTACCAAAACCGCCAAATAACACATCATTGCCACTGCCAGCATTAATGGTGTCATTACCCAACCCGCCATAAATGACATCATTGCCAGCACCTGAATTAACAATATCATTACCGCCATAAGCCATAATGATATCGCCGGCATCGGAACCCGTAATGGTTTGTGACGTGTCATTGCCTGATGATACTGTATTGCTGGTTTGTGACAGATCTACGGTGAAAGTATCAGATACCGATGTGGTTGACGCGCCATCGGTTGTGGTAGCCGTAACCGTCAAGCTCAGTTGGCCGTTGAAACCCACCGGCGTAAGTAAACTTAAGCCTTCTAGCTGTTCTGGCGTAAGTGTCCAGCTACCATCAGCATTTTTAATACCCGCAGTGAGCAGGGCGTTACCAGGCACGCCGGTAATGGTTATTAACAAACTTTCGCTAGCGTCAACTACTGCAGCATTTATTGTTAGGTTAACCATATCACCATAAGTAACACCATCAACAGTTATCGTTGGGGCAGAAAGATTGAGTCGGGAGTCTTTGCCGTCATCTCTGCCGTTGATAATGACCCAGTCAAACTGATATTGACCATCTTGCGTTGCAGTAAAATTAAAGGTGCCATTGCCATTAACCGCAGCACCTAAAAACTCAGATGAGCTAATCAGTTGCGTTGTTTTTGTGCCATCGGGCGCCGTGATAATAACTAAAATAAAATCGTTGTAGCCTTGCTGTATTTCAGTAACAAGGTTTTCGCCGTTAATAAACCCCCAGTTAAACCCAACTGACATACCGGCATTTAAGTTAACCGTGCTTGAGGTAAAGTTGCCATCTATCGCATCAATATTACCTGGATCATTTAGCACACCAGCGGGTGCAGCAAAACTATCCAGGAAACCGCTGGCTAAACCCAGCGCTTGCTCTAATGAGGCTTGGCTTAAACCTGAACCTGACTGCGTGCCGTTAGCACCTGTGGTAATAGTTGTTGCACCAACCTGAGTCGAGGTAACATCGGCCACTTGTAGCGTCGCCGCATCTGCAATCGCGGTAACGGCAATGTTAAACGTTGCCGATGACGTGCCACCCTTGCCATCAGAAATGGTATACGTAACCGTTGGCAGCGTTCCGCTCCAATTTGTTTCTGGTGTAAAGGTGAAGGTACCATTGGCATTTAATTGCAACGTTCCTTGATTGGCAATAACTACGTCAGAACCGGCCAGGTAGGTCTGACCGTTTATCACGAAGCTTTGTACAAGTAGTGTATTCCCATCCACATCAGCGTCGTTGGTTAACACATTGCCAATTAATACCTGATCTTCATTAACGGTATAACTATTAGTATTGGCCACTGGTGTATTGTTGATCGTTGCACTGTCACCGTTACCTGCATTGCCGGCAAAGTCACTGTAGCTGGCATTGGCAACTGTGATTGAAATAGCCGCCGTGCCATTTGCTATAAAAGTAGCTGTCCAGATATTGGGATTGTTCGCATCCTGAGTTAAGCCAGTTAATACCCCACCGGTTACTGCAATATCTGACGCGTCAAAGCCGGTAACTTGCTCACTAAAGGTAAAGGTAATAGTTGCTGATTCATTGGCACCCAAAGTAGTTGGGTTAGACGTTATATCCAGTGACGGTGCAGCTTCATCTAAGGTGTGGGTAGACGTTCCAGTTGAATCTACAATATTACCTGCAGCATCAGAAGACGTTACTACCACATCAAATTCAGTGTCAGCCGCTAAATCGCTACCGGCGACATCAACAGAC
>NZ_LAHP01000032.1 GCF_000987765.1 Arsukibacterium sp. MJ3 | reverse complement strand
GGCCGTACAGTAGGTGCTGGTGTAGTATCTAAAATCATTGCTTAACTAAAGTGTAGTTAGCGGTGATGTAAAGAAGGCTCCTCTTGTGGAGCCTTTTTTGTTGCTAATAACTAAATATGTCCAAAACTGAACCGGATAGGCACAGTAAGCTTGTTTTAGTTAGCTGAGACAGTATAATGAGCGGCTATTTAATGGCTGGGTAACGTTAAAGTCATTTTAAAGAGTGAAGGGGCATAGTTCCAATTGGTAGAACAGCGGTCTCCAAAACCGATGGTTGTGGGTTCGAATCCCTCTGCCCCTGCCAAATTTAAGGTTGTCGCTAACGTAAGCTGCAGCCGCAAGTTAATAACGAGTGGCATATTAAACGCCAAATTGAAGTGAGTTAGAACATGAGCGTAGCGAGCGAAAACCCAAGAAGCGGATTTGATCTGGTTAAATGGTTATTAGTCTTTGTCATACTGTCAATGGCAGTTGTCGGCAATTATATCTTCGAATTATCGTCCCTGGAGCTCGCTATTGCAGTTGTGGTATTGGTTATTGTTGCCGGTGTTATAGCAGGACAAACCAATAAAGGTCGTACATTCATTAATTTCGCTAAAGAGTCTCGTACTGAAATTCGCAAAGTAGTATGGCCAACTCGCCAGGAAACAATGCAAACTACTCTTGTTGTAATAATTGCTACCATCATAATGGGCTTGTTGTTGTGGGGTCTTGATGCCATTTTATTACGTGTTGTTTCTTTCTTTACCGGATTGGGGATCTAAAGCATGACTGTAAAAATGCGTTGGTATGTCGTACAAGCGTTTTCAGGATTTGAGCAACGGGTTGCCACGTCTCTTCGGGAATATATTAAACTAAATCAAATGGAAGAAAAATTTGGTGAAGTATTAGTCCCTACTGAAGAAGTAATAGAAATGCGTGCCGGTCAAAAACGTAAATCAGAACGAAAATTCTTTCCTGGTTATGTGTTAGTTCAAATGGAAATGTGTGAAGAAGCCTGGCACTTAGTAAAAAGTGTGCCGCGTGTATTAGGTTTTATTGGTGGCACATCTGACCGCCCAGCACCAATTTCTGAAAAAGAAGCAATGACGATTTTAAATCGGTTGCAAGACAATGCCGACAAACCTAAGCCTAAGACGTTGTTTGAAACAGGTGAAGTTGTTCGTGTTACTGAAGGACCCTTTGCCGATTTCAACGGCGTGGTTGAAGAAGTAGATTACGAAAAGAGCCGTGTTAAAGTATCAGTATTAATTTTTGGTCGAGCCACTCCGGTAGAATTGGAATTTGGTCAGGTAGAAAAGGCTTAAACATAATAGTTGTAACGGGGTGCTGATTAAAATATAATCAGCGCCTTTTTTATCGTAAGGGAAGCCGTTTGAGTAAGTGTCCTCGCATTTACAAGGCTACGACCCTATAACAGAGGTGTCACATGGCAAAGAAAGTCACAGCACTTATAAAGCTGCAGGTTAAAGCCGGTATGGCTAACCCTTCACCACCAGTTGGTCCAGCATTGGGCCAGCATGGTGTAAATATCATGGAATTCTGTAAAGGTTTTAACGCTCGCACAGAAAGTCTTGATAAAGGTACGCCAACTCCAGTAGTCATTACTGTATATAGCGATCGTTCTTTCACATTCGAAACCCGAACTCCACCAGCGTCGTTCTTGCTATTAAAAGCAGCGGCACTGAAGAGCGGTTCTGGTCGTCCGAACACCCAAAAAGTAGGCAAGGTTACCGCTGCTCAAGTTGATGAGATCGTAAAGGTCAAACAACCTGATTTAACAGCTGCGGATCATGCTGCTGCGGTGCGTACTATCGAAGGTACTGCTCGTTCAATGGGTTTAGTGGTGGAGGGCTAATCAATGGCTAAATTATCAAAACGCGCTAAGTTAATCCGCTCTAAAGTAGATGTAACCCGCGAGTACGACATTAACGAAGCTGTGGCTTTGTTAAAAGAATTAACGGCCGGCAAGTTCGTTGAGAGCATTGACGTTGCCATAAACTTGGGTATTGACGCTCGTAAGTCAGACCAAAACGTACGTGGCGCAACAGTATTACCTCATGGTACTGGCCGTAACGTTCGTGTTGCAGTATTTACTCAAGGTGCTAATGCCGAAGCGGCTAAAGCTGCTGGTGCTGACATTGTTGGTATGGAAGACTTAGCTGAACAGGTTAAGAAAGGCGTAATGAACTTTGACGTCGTTATTGCTTCTCCAGATGCCATGCGAGTTGTTGGTATGTTAGGTCAAATATTAGGCCCCCGTGGTTTAATGCCTAACCCAAAGACAGGTACAGTTACGCCTAACGTTGCTGAAGCTGTTAAAAACGCAAAAGCAGGCCAGGTACGTTACCGCAATGATAAGAATGGTATTATTCATTCTACCATTGGTAAAATTAACTTTGACGCCGATAAGTTGAGAGAAAACTTAGAATCGTTACTTATTGCATTAAAACGTGCTAAGCCATCAGTAGCAAAAGGTATTTTCATTCAGAAAGTTACCATTTCTTCTACTCACGGTGCCGGTATGACGGTAAACCAAGCCTCTTTGAGTGCTGTGGTCTAAGGTCTGGCTTTACAGGTGGCTAACTTTATTCTATAATGCCGCCCTTAAAAAATTCGGGTAGAGATAGCGTTTTTTCGTGTTAAAACGACAATTCGTTGTTTCCGTCCAAGACCGTAGGTGCAGCAAGGTGTAAGCCAAGTTGCTTAAAATATCAACCTACGCAGACGGTGTAGGCCCCAGAAAGAATTAAATTCAATCTGGTCTCACCGTAAATCGCGCGCCTTTGGTTATCCAGAGGTGATGTGTAGGCAGCCGGATAATCTTATCCGGATGAACCAGGAGTAAACAGCCAATGGCTATTAAGCTTGATGACAAAAAAGCAATTATTGCTGAAGTCCAGGAAGCTGCCAAAGGTGCTTTATCTGCGGTAGTCGCAGACGCTCGTGGTGTCACTGTTGGCAAAATCACTAGTTTGCGTAAGCAGGCTCGTGATGCAGGTGTTTGGATGAAAGTTGTTCGTAACACTCTGGTACGCCGCGCAGTAGATGGCACAGAATTTGAGTGTCTAAAAGATGCATTTGTAGGCCCGACACTGATTGCGTTTTCTAATGAGCACCCAGGTGCTGCGGCGAGGATCTTCAAAGATTTCGCTAAAGATAACAAACAGTTCGAGTTGAAAAGTGCCGCTTTTAACGGCGGATTAGTAAGCATTGATGTTTTAGCATCGTTACCAACATATAACGAAGCTATAGCACGCTTAATGAGCACCATGAAAGAGGCAGCAGCCGGCAAACTTGTACGTACAATTGCCGCGGTTCGCGACCAAAAACAGGATCAAGCCGCGTAATTTTGCGTGTTGTTTGGTGAGTGGAATTTAATTCGGGATCCGTCCCATAATTTAGGAATCTGAGCAATGTCAGTGACTAAAGATCAAATCTTAGATGCTATCGCAGCAATGTCTGTAATGGATGTAGTTGAGTTAGTAACTGCAATGGAAGAAAAGTTTGGCGTTTCTGCCGCTGCCGCTGTAGCTGTTGCTGCCGGCCCAGCTGCTGCAGTTGAAGAACAAACAGAATTCAACGTAATTCTGGCTACTGTTGGTCCAAATAAAGTATCTGTGATTAAAGCAGTACGTAGTGCCACAGGTTTAGGCCTGAAAGAAGCGAAAGACTTGGTTGAGTCAGCACCTGCTGCAATCAAAGAAGCCGTTTCTAAAGATGAAGCAGCTGCTCTTAAGAAAGATCTTGAAGACGCTGGTGCATCTGTTGAAATTAAATAATCCGGTAAAAACCGGGTTAACTGCCTGAGATTCGGGCTAGGCTGGTGATGATTTAATCACCGGCCTTTTTGCGCTGTGGGACAATGATTTCCCCACCCCTGTTGTTACCATGTCTGATAGCAATACATTACTGTTAATTCAGTAATTGGGAAAAAAATCAGCAAGCTGAGGAACCCCATGACCTACTCTTATTCTGAGAAGAAACGTATCCGTAAGGACTTCGGCAAACGTCCGGAAGTACTGGATGTGCCATACCTGCTATCGATTCAAATTGAGTCTTTTAGCAAATTTATCGAGCCAGATCCGGAAGGTGAATACGGTTTAGAAGCCGCGTTCCGCTCTGTATTTCCTATCAAAAGCTATTCAGGCAGCGCGGAATTGCAGTATGTCAGCTACCGCATTGGGGAACCTGTTTTTGATGTAAAAGAATGTCAAATTCGTGGTGTGACATATTCTGCACCACTTCGTGTAAAATTGCGTATGGTGTTATTTGATAAAGAAGCACCAGGCACGATTAAAGACATTCGCGAGCAAGAAGTGTACATGGGTGAAATCCCATTAATGACTGAAAACGGTACTTTTGTTATTAACGGTACTGAGCGGGTTATTGTTTCTCAGCTTCATCGTAGTCCAGGTGTATTCTTTGACCACGATCGCGGTAAAACACACTCTTCTGGTAAGGTATTGTATAACGCACGCGTTATTCCTTATCGTGGTTCATGGTTAGACTTCGAATTCGATGCGAAAGACAACTTGTTTGTCCGAATCGACCGTCGTCGTAAATTACCTGCCACTATTTTATTGCGAGCTCTTGAATTTAGCACAGAACAAATTCTGGCTATATTCTTTGAAAATACTAAATTTGAAGTTAAAGACAGTAAGATATTTATGGAAGTGGTTGCTAATCGCTTACGTGGAGATACTGCTGGTTTTGACATTAAAGATAATGATGGTGAAATCATTGTTGAACAGGGCCGTCGTATTACTGCCCGCCATGTACGCCAATTAGAAAAAACCGGCTTGTCCATGATGGAAGTACCGCATGAATATGTGGTTGGTCGGGTACTTGCAAAAAATTATGTTGATACTGCTAGCGGCGAAATAGTTGCTGAAGCAAATGCTGAATTAACTCTCGACATTTTGGCTAAATTGACCAAAGCGGGTTATGACAATTTCGAAACACTGTATATTAACGATTTGGATCAAGGTTCTTATGTATCAGAAACTATCCGTATCGACCCAAGCAACAATCGTATTGAAGCTTTGGTAGAAATATACCGAATGATGCGTCCTGGTGAGCCACCAACACGCGAAGCGGCTGAAACACTGTTTAATAACCTGTTCTTCTCGGAAGATCGCTATGACTTATCAACAGTAGGCCGAATGAAGTTTAACCGTCGGGTTAACTTTGAAGAGGCAATCGGCGCTGGTGTTTTAAGCAAAGAAGATATTCTTGCAGTAATGAAGGTGTTAATTGACATTCGTAATGGTAATGGCGAAGTTGATGATATTGACCATTTGGGTAACCGTCGGATCCGTTCAGTTGGTGAAATGGCCGAAAATCAATTCCGTGTTGGTTTAGTCCGGGTTGAACGTGCTGTTAAAGAACGTTTATCGCTGGGTGACTTAGATGCGGTAATGCCACAGGATCTTATTAACGCCAAACCAATTTCTGCAGCGGTAAAAGAATTTTTTGGTTCTAGTCAGTTGTCACAGTTTATGGACCAAAACAATCCATTATCAGAAGTAACTCACAAACGCCGTATTTCTGCGTTAGGCCCTGGTGGTTTGACTCGTGAGCGTGCTGGTTTTGAGGTTCGCGACGTACACCCAACGCATTACGGTCGTGTTTGTCCGATTGAAACGCCTGAAGGTCCGAATATCGGCTTAATTAACTCACTATCAATGTTTGCTCAAACTAACGAATATGGCTTCCTTGAAACCCCGTATCGTCGGATTGAAAATGGCATAGTGACAGACGAAGTTGATTTTCTTTCTGCAATTGAAGAGGGTAACTTTGTTATTGCTCAGGCTAACGCTGATTTAAACAGCGAAAACCGTTTAGTAGAAGATCTGGTTCCTTGTCGTTATAAAAACGAATTTACTCTGATGCCATCGTCTGAAGTTCAGTATATGGATGTTGCACCACAACAAATTGTATCTGTTGCGGCGGCACTTATTCCGTTTCTTGAACACGATGATGCTAACCGGGCACTGATGGGCTCGAACATGCAACGTCAAGCTGTACCAACATTGCGTGCTGATAAACCATTGGTTGGAACGGGCATCGAACGGGTCGTTGCTAAAGACTCTGGTGTTACAGTTGTAGCAAAGCGTGGTGGTACGGTTGATTATGTTGACGCTAGCCGCATTGTTATTAAAGTACACGAAGAAGAAATGATTGCTGGCGAAGCCGGTATCGATATTTACAGCCTGACTAAATATACCCGTTCTAATCAGAACACCTGTATTAATCAGCGTCCTTGCGTTAACCACGGCGAGCCAATTGAACGTGGTGACGTTTTAGCTGATGGGCCTTCTACCGATTTAGGTGAATTGGCGTTAGGCCAAAACCTGCGTGTGGCATTTATGCCGTGGAATGGTTACAACTTCGAAGATTCGATTTTGTTATCAGAGCGCTTAGTACAAGAAGATCGTCTAACAACTATTCATATTCAGGAATTAAGTTGTATTGCTCGAGATACTAAGCTTGGACCTGAAGAAATAACCGGTGACATACCAAACGTTGGTGAGTCTGCGCTTAGTAAGCTAGATGAAGCCGGTATTGTTTATATTGGTGCTGAAGTTAAAGGCGGTGATATTCTGGTTGGTAAGGTTACGCCAAAAGGCGAAAGCCAATTAACGCCGGAAGAAAAACTGTTACGCGCGATTTTTGGTGAAAAAGCGTCTGATGTTAAAGATACGTCTTTACGGGTACCTAACTCAGTAACTGGAACGGTTATTGATGTGCAGGTGTTTACTCGTGATGGTGTAGAAAAAGACAAACGTGCTCGCGAAATCGAAGAAATGGAAGTCAAACAGGCTAAGAAAGATCTGAATGAAGAATTCCGCATTCTCGAGGCCGGTATTTATGATCGTGCTCGTAACCTGCTGGAGCAAAGCGGCCTGGACCGTGCCAAGCTGGATACATTGAAAGGTGATGCGTTATTTAATCAGAGCTTAACTGACGAAGATAAGCAAAACGACTTAGAGCAACTTGCCGCACAATTTGAAGAAATTCGGGTTGAGTACGATAAGAAATTTGAATTAAAGCGCCGTAAAATTACTCAAGGCGATGACTTAGCGCCAGGTGTACTTAAAATTGTTAAAGTGTATCTTGCCGTTAAGCGCCGTATCCAGCCAGGTGACAAAATGGCCGGCCGTCACGGTAACAAAGGTGTAATTTCTACTATTGTCCCTGTTGAAGATATGCCTTACGACGACAAAGGGCAACCCGTTGATATTGTGTTGAACCCGTTAGGTGTTCCATCTCGAATGAACATCGGTCAAATTCTTGAAACTCACCTGGGCTTAGCTGCTCGCGGTATTGGTGACAAGATCGACGGTATGATCAAAGAGCACAAAGAAGTCGCTGAAATACGTGAGTTCTTGGTTAAGGTTTATGCCTTGGGTGAGTCACGGCAGAATGTCGACATTGCTAGCTTTACAGATGATGAAGTTCGTCGTCTGGCGCAGAACTTGCGTAAAGGTTTACCAGTGGCTACTCCTGTATTTGATGGCGCCAGAGAATCAGAAATCAAAGAGTTATTAACACTTGGCGATTTACCAACCAGCGGTCAGATCACCTTATATGATGGTCGTACCGGTAATACCTTCGAGCGGAAGGTAACGGTTGGTTACATGTATATGTTAAAACTGAACCATTTGGTTGATGACAAGATGCATGCTCGGTCTACGGGTTCGTACAGTCTGGTTACTCAGCAGCCGCTGGGTGGTAAGGCACAGTTCGGTGGTCAGCGTTTCGGTGAGATGGAAGTGTGGGCGTTAGAAGCTTATGGTGCGGCTTACACCCTGCAAGAAATGCTTACTGTTAAGTCTGATGACGTAAACGGTCGTACCAAGATGTATAAAAACATCGTTGACGGTGACCACAGAATGGAACCTGGCATGCCAGAATCTTTCAATGTATTGATGAAA
The DNA here is from genome assembly GCF_000987765.1 of Arsukibacterium sp. MJ3. GTDB lineage: Bacteria > Pseudomonadota > Gammaproteobacteria > Enterobacterales > Alteromonadaceae > Alishewanella. The sequence goes on along the minus strand of NZ_LAHP01000032.1, from coordinate 7,665 downwards.
GAAATCCGTTCGCTCGGTATCAATATCGAATTGGAAGAGGAATAAACCGACAGTTAGTTGGCGGGGCAGTGCGCTGCCCCATTCCGGTTTACCTCTTACAGGAGAGCAAAGGTGAAAGACTTATTAAAGTTTCTGAAACAACAAACTAAAACTGAAGAGTTTGATGTTATTCGTATTGGTTTATCCTCACCGGATATGATCCGTTCGTGGTCATTTGGTGAAGTTAAAAAGCCAGAGACAATCAATTATCGTACCTTTAAACCAGAGCGTGACGGTTTATTCTGTGCTCGAATTTTTGGCCCGGTAAAAGACTATGAGTGTTTGTGCGGTAAGTATAAACGCTTAAAGCACCGCGGTGTTATTTGTGAAAAGTGTGGCGTTGAAGTTACCTTAACCAAGGTGCGCCGTGAACGTATGGGCCATATTGAGTTGGCTAGTCCAGTTGCACATATTTGGTTCCTGAAGTCATTACCAAGCCGTATTGGTTTGTTATTAGACATGACGTTACGTGATATTGAACGTGTACTCTATTTTGAAAGTTATGTGGTAACAGAGCCTGGCATGACGTCGTTAGAGCGTCGTCAGATGTTGACTGAAGAAGAATATCTGGACGTGCTGGAAGAGCATGGCGACGAATTCGAAGCCAAGATGGGTGCTGAAGCAGTACTTGATATTTTGCGTGGTATCGACTTAGCGGTTGAAATTAAGCAAATGCGCGAAGAGCTGCCAACCATCAACTCTGAAACCAAGCGTAAGAAAATTAGTAAACGCTTAAAATTAATGGAGTCATTCTTCACTTCTGGTAATAAGCCAGAGTGGATGATCATGACAGTATTGCCAGTACTACCACCAGATTTACGGCCGTTAGTGCCACTGGATGGTGGTCGTTTTGCTACGTCTGATTTAAACGATCTTTATCGTCGGGTGATAAACCGTAATAACCGTTTGAAGCGTCTGCTTGATTTGTCAGCGCCTGATATTATTGTTCGCAACGAAAAGCGGATGCTACAAGAAGCTGTGGATGCATTGTTAGATAACGGTCGTCGCGGTCGTGCTATTACTGGCTCGAATAAGCGTCCATTGAAATCTTTAGCCGACATGATTAAAGGTAAGCAAGGTCGTTTCCGTCAAAACCTATTAGGTAAGCGGGTCGACTACTCTGGCCGTTCAGTTATTACTGTAGGTCCTACTTTAAGACTGCATCAGTGCGGTTTACCGAAAAAGATGGCATTAGAATTATTTAAGCCATTTATTTACGGTAAGTTGGAAGCCCGGGGTTTAGCGACTACTATTAAAGCAGCTAAGAAGATGGTAGAGCGCGAAGAGGGCGCTGTGTGGGATGTATTAGATGAAGTTATCCGGGAACATCCGGTATTACTGAACCGTGCACCTACTTTGCACCGTCTTGGTATTCAGGCTTTTGAACCAGTACTGATTGAAGGTAAAGCGATACAGCTGCATCCTCTGGTATGCGCGGCGTATAATGCTGACTTCGATGGTGACCAAATGGCAGTGCATGTGCCGTTAACCATTGAAGCACAGTTAGAAGCTCGTGCCTTAATGATGTCAACCAACAACGTATTATCACCCGCTAACGGTGAGCCTATTATTGTGCCTTCACAGGACGTGGTTTTAGGGCTTTATTACATGACGCGTGAGGCAATTAATGCCAAAGGCGAAGGCATGATGTTTAAGAGCGCGAAAGAAGCTGAAAAAGCCTTCCGTGCAGATTGCGCCAGCCTACATGCGAAAGTTAAAGTACGTATCACTGAAGTAGAAATTGCCGAAGATGGTACTCGTACAGAAACCGTACGTGTTCGTGACACTACAGTTGGACGTGCAATTCTGTTCTCAATTTTACCTGAAGGTTTGGCTTTTGATTCAATTGACCAAGCAATGGGCAAAAAACAAATTTCACGTTTATTAAACGGTGCCTATCGTCGTATTGGTTTGAAAAAGACTGTAATTCTGGCTGACCAAATCATGTATACCGGCTTCCATTACGCCATGTTATCTGGCGTGTCGGTTGGTATTGATGACATGGTTATTCCAGCAGCAAAAACTGAAATTATTGATGCTGCGGAGAGCGAAGTGGCTGAAATTCAGGAGCAATTTCAACAAGGCCTGGTAACCGCAGGTGAAAAATACAACAAAGTTATTGATATTTGGTCAACAGCCAACGAAACCTTATCAAAAGCCATGATGGACAATTTGTCGAAAGAGGCGGTAGTTGATCGGGACGGTAATACTGTTGAGCAGCAATCGTTTAACTCTGTTTATATGATGGCTGATTCTGGCGCCCGGGGCTCACCGGCACAGATCCGGCAGTTATCGGCAATGCGTGGTCTGATGGCGAAACCAGATGGTTCAATCATCGAAACACCTATTACGGCTAACTTCCGTGAAGGTTTAAGCGTATTACAATACTTTATTTCTACTCACGGTGCGCGTAAAGGTTTGGCTGATACCGCATTGAAAACAGCGAACTCCGGTTATTTAACCCGTCGTCTGGTTGATGTAGCTCAGGATTTAGTGGTAACAGAACACGATTGCGGTTCAGATCAAGGCATTATTATGAAGCCATTGATCGAAGGTGGTGACGTAGTAGAAGGTCTGCGTGAACGAGTACTGGGTCGGGTAGTTATTGGTGATGTTGTATCGCCAACTACAGGTGAAGTACTGGTGGCTGACGGTACCATGCTTGACGAGCAGCTATGTGATTCAATTGAACAAAATTCAATTGATGAAGTGCATGTTCGTTCAGTTATAACGTGTCAGACTGATTTTGGTGTTTGTGCCAAATGTTATGGTCGTGACTTAGCGCGTGGCCACCTGATCAATGCAGGTGAAGCTGTTGGTGTTATTGCTGCGCAGTCAATCGGTGAGCCAGGTACTCAGTTAACCATGCGTACTTTCCACATCGGTGGCGCTGCATCACGTTCATCTGCAGAAAATAGTGTTCAGGTGAAAAACGCCGGTACATTAAAATTACAAAACGCTAAGTTCGTTCGTAACGCAGACAACAAAATTGTTATTACCTCGCGTTCAGCGGAAGTAACAGTATTTGATGAATTAGGACGTGAGAAGGAGCGCTATAAATTACCATACGGTTCTATCATGGCTACTGACGATAATGCTAAGGTTGTTTCTGGCCAGATCGTTGCTAACTGGGAACCGCATTCACACCCTATTATTGTTGAACGTGGTGCTAAGGTAAGCTTTAGTGATGTAGACGATACCAACACAGAAGTGCAGCAGGACGAACTGACCGGATTAACACGGACAGTGGTAAAAGATTTGGCCAAAGCAAATGCGAAAGAGCCAAAACTTATTCTGGCGACAGATGATGGTGGTTTGCAGGAAATTCGTTTACCAAGTTTTACGACTATTGAAGTTGCTGATGGCGAAAATGTACCGACCGGTGGCGTACTGGCACGTATACCACAGGAAAGTTCGAAGACCCGCGATATTACCGGTGGTCTGCCACGTGTGGCTGACTTATTTGAAGCTCGTAAACCAAAAGATCCGGCAATACTGGCCGAAATTTCTGGTGTGATTAGTTTTGGTAAAGAGACTAAAGGTAAGCGTCGTCTGGTTATTACCCCTGAACAGGGTGATGCTTATGAAGAGATGATTCAAAAATGGCGTCAGGTCAATGTGTTTGAAGGTGAACGTATTGAGAAGGGCGAAGTTATTTCTGAAGGTCCTGAATCAGCGCATGACATTTTGCGCTTACGTGGCATTCACCATGTAGCCAGTTATATTGTTAACGAAGTTCAGGATGTTTATCGCTTACAAGGCGTGAAAATTAACGACAAGCACATTGAAACGATTATTCGTCAGATGCTGCGTAAGTGCATAATCACCAGTCCTGGCGATAGCGAGTTCCTGGAAGGTGAAATGGCAGAAGTGGCTCGTGTTAATATTGCTAACCGCGATTTAGAAGCGGCCGGTAAAATGCCAGCACAATATGAGCGTTCCTTACTAGGTATTACTAAGGCATCACTGTCGACCGATTCGTTTATTTCGGCAGCATCGTTCCAGGAAACAACCCGCGTTCTGACTGAGGCCGCTGTTGGCGGTAAGATTGACGAACTGCGTGGTTTGAAAGAAAACGTTATTGTTGGCCGCTTGATCCCGGCAGGTACTGGTTTTGCTTATCATCAAAACCGTGCTCGTACGCGTCATCGTGGTGGCAAGAACATCGTTGTTGAACCGTCAAGAAGTGCAGAAACTGCTGAACAAGCATTAACTGATGCACTTAATATGAATTTGTCGGGCAAGGACGAGTAAGGTAGGAGCAGGTAATTTGCTGGCGATTAAAAAGCCAGCAAATTACATTGTAACTTGACAGGTCAAAGCTTGACCATTAGAATTCCGCGACCCTAATTTTGGGGTGCGGAATTTTCACGTTTATTGGGTATTTATTAACCAGGAGTATTTAATGGCAACAATCAACCAGCTAGTGCGTAAGCCGCGCAGCCAGAAGGTAGCTAAGAGCACCGTTCCGGCGCTTGAAGCTTGCCCGCAGAAGCGTGGTGTTTGTACCCGTGTATACACCACTACACCTAAGAAGCCAAACTCAGCATTACGTAAAGTGTGCCGTGTTCGTCTAACTAACGGATTCGAAGTTTCTTCTTATATTGGTGGTGAAGGCCATAACCTGCAAGAGCACAGTGTTGTGCTTATTCGCGGTGGCCGGGTAAAAGACCTTCCAGGTGTGCGTTATCACACCGTACGTGGCACATTAGACTGTGCAGGCGTTAAAGATCGTAAACAAGCCCGTTCTAAGTACGGCACAAAGCGGCCTAAGAAATAACGGTACTCCGTTAGTAAGGCCAAACTAAACAACTTTTTTTCTTTAATGTATTAAAAGTTTTGGAATCACCTGAAGCAATCGGAGTTACGAATGCCAAGAAGACGCGTCATAGGTCAACGTAAAATCCTTCCAGATCCTAAGTTCGGAAGTGAATTACTTGCCAAGTTTGTTAATGTCGTTATGGTCGACGGAAAAAAATCCACAGCCGAATCAATTGTATACGGCGGCTTAGAAATTGCAGCTACCAAATCAAAGAAAGAGCATATTGATCTATTTGAAGTTGCATTAGATAACATTCGTCCAACTGTCGAAGTTAAATCACGTCGGGTAGGTGGTTCAACCTATCAGGTACCATGTGAAGTTCGTCAGGTACGTCGTAATGCACTTGCTATGCGTTGGTTGGTAGAAGCTGCCCGTAAACGTGGCGAAAAATCAATGGCTCAGCGTTTGGCTGGTGAAATGTTGGATGCGATTGAAAACAAAGGTTCTGCGGTTAAGAAGCGTGAAGACGTGCACCGTATGGCTGAAGCGAATAAAGCTTTCGCTCACTTCCGCTGGTAAGCTGATTTAAAGAAGAGGACACTATTGTGGCACGTACTACCCCAATAGAACGCTACCGTAACATTGGTATTGTTGCCCATGTAGATGCGGGTAAAACCACGACTACAGAGCGTGTACTTTTTTACACCGGTCGTTCTCATAAGATTGGTGAAGTACATGATGGCGCAGCAACCATGGACTGGATGGAGCAGGAGCAAGAACGGGGTATTACTATTACTTCGGCAGCGACTACTACCTTCTGGCCAGGTATGCAGGCACAGTTTGAACAGCATCGGATAAACATTATTGATACGCCGGGTCACGTTGACTTCACGATTGAAGTTGAGCGGTCGCTTCGGGTATTAGATGGTGCTGTAGTGGTGCTGTGTGGCTCATCTGGGGTTCAACCACAGACTGAGACGGTATGGCGTCAGGCAAACAAGTACGAAGTTCCTCGGATGATTTTTGTCAACAAGATGGACCGGACAGGAGCTGACTTCCTGCGGGTCGTAAAGCAAGCCCGGATCCGTCTTAACAGTACTATTGTACCTATTCAGCTACCTATTGGTGCTGAAGACGATTTTGCTGGTGTAGTTGATCTGATCAAAATGAAAGCGATTAACTGGAACATGGAAGACCAAGGGATGACCTTCAATTATGAAGAAATTCCTGCTGACATGTTAGCAGAGTGCCAGCAATGGCGTCAGAACCTGGTTGAGGCTGCGGCTGAAGCCAGTGAAGACCTGATGGAGCGTTATCTTGATGGCGATGATTTCTCTGAAGAAGAAATTAAAGCGGCTCTGCGGGCACTGACATTACGTAATGAAGTAGTACTGGTTATGTGTGGTTCGGCCTTTAAATATAAAGGTGTACAGGCCATGTTAGATGCGGTGATTGAATACTTGCCCTCACCTACTGAAGTGAAGGCAATTAATGGTATTCTGGAAGATGAGTCTGCTGGCGAACGTCACTCAAGCGACGATGAACCCTTTGCAGCGCTTGCTTTTAAAATCGCTACTGATCCTTTTGTTGGTACGCTCACCTTCTTTCGGGTTTACTCAGGCGTAGTAGAGGCAGGTTCTTCTATTTACAATTCAGTAAAGCAGAAAAAAGAGCGGATTGGCAGGATGGTACAAATGCATGCCAATACTCGTGAAGATATTAAAGAAGTTCGTGCCGGCGATATCGCCGCCGCAATCGGCTTAAAAGATACCACTACAGGCGACACTTTATGCGATCAGGATAATGCTATTATTCTGGAACGCATGGAGTTTCCTGAACCGGTTATCTCGGTAGCTGTTGAACCGAAAACCAAGGCTGATCAGGAAAAAATGGGTGTTGCGCTGAGTAAACTGGCAGCTGAAGATCCTTCTTTCCGGGTGCATACTGACGAAGAAACCGGCCAAACCATTATTTCAGGTATGGGCGAATTACACTTAGATATTATCGTTGATCGGATGCGTCGCGAATTTAAGGTAGAGGCTAACGTGGGTAAACCACAAGTGTCTTACCGTGAAACTCTGCGTCAGACTACCGAAGTCGAAGGTAAGTTTGTGCGTCAGTCTGGTGGTCGCGGTCAGTTTGGTCACTGTTGGCTTAAGCTCGAACCGCAAGCAGAAGGTGCAGGTTACGAGTTTGTCAACGCGGTAGTAGGTGGTGTTATTCCGAAAGAATACATTCCTGCCATCGATAAAGGTATACAAGAACAGATGAAAAACGGTGTATTAGCGGGGTATCCTGTTATTGACGTTAAAGTAACTGTTTTTGATGGTTCATATCATGATGTAGACTCCAACGAAATGGCATTCAAAGTAGCTGCTTCAATGGGTTTCAAGAAAGGTGCGCTGCAAGCAAAGCCGGTAGTTCTTGAACCTATTATGAAAGTAGAGGTGGTAACGCCTGAGGAGTTTATGGGAGATATCGTTGGTGACTTAAATCGTCGCCGCGGTATAATCCATGGTATGGACGATGCCCCTGGTGGTATCAAAATCGTTGATGCAAATGTTCCGTTATCAGAAATGTTTGGTTATGCAACCAACATGCGTTCACTGAGTCAGGGCCGAGCCTCTTATTCTATGGAACCTCTGAATTATCAGGAAGCACCAAACAACGTAACTGAAGCGATTATCGCTGCACGTAAGTCTAATTAACCAATTAATATGGCCCGGTGTATGCTGGGCCGAAATTTAATATAGAAGGGTCTACAAATGGCTAAGGCTAAATTTGAACGCGTAAAACCGCATGTAAACGTAGGTACTATTGGCCACGTTGACCACGGTAAAACTACACTGACAGCTGCTATCACT
>NZ_LAHP01000031.1 GCF_000987765.1 Arsukibacterium sp. MJ3 | reverse complement strand
ACATAAACAGCACGCCGAAAAAAACCAAACCCAGCTGCTGGACTTATCTGGCCATCAGCTTAACCTTGGTAGTCGGTGTTATTGTGCCGCAATTAAACGTCGCGCCTAAAAATGAAACATACTAAAGCTTTAATGTGGACGCGGTTGGTGCGGGTAAGCCGGTTATAGTTCTCCCTGGCCTGATGTCAGACAGCCGGAAGTATTGGGGGTCAAGAACCAAATTAAATAATCTACGCTTAAATCACTCTTTTGTAATGATAGTGTTCGGCGACAATTAGGCTTAACTGGTCTACCGCCAGTTATACCAGCGCACTGCATTGATTCACTAATTACCAAACTATGAGACACTTATTGACTCATTAAAAATCAAACTGTAAATAGGGTTGAATTGGTGATTTATGAGTAAAATGATGAGTCTGTCGGCTCGGCGAGAAATGCTGATTGGTGTAAACCATGCTTATTGCAAGGCATTTAAATCAGAAAAAAAACTAAGATACTAGATGGCTTTGTTGCCGTAACTGGATACGATAGAAAATATGCTATTCAATTGTTATCAAGGAAAATACAGCCGCCCTCTGATGAGCACACACAAGCGTCCTGTGGCACAGATGTATGATGAGCAGTTTGTTCACGTACTTACGATTGTTTGGAATACGGCCAATCAAATATGCTCTAAACGCTTCGTACCTTTTATTCCCAACTTAGTTGCTGCGATGGAACGTCACGGCCATCTTCGAATAACTGAAGAGATTAGAGGTAAACTTTTAAAGGTAAGTCCTGCTACCGTTGACCGCTTGCTTCAAAATGAAAGACGACGCAATGCTGGCGGTGTGAGCCACACCAAAACAGGTACGTTGCTTAAAAATCAAATACAAGTTCGAACCTTTGCTGATTGGGACGATGTATCTCCAGGCTTTTTTAAAGTCGATTTGGTAGCTCACTGTGGGGGAAGAAAGCCCACATCAAGTGGGCTTTTTGATTTACACTACATATTGGCTGAGACTATCCAGCAGGGAACTTAACTGTTCCACACAACAGTGTAATATACTTTGCTAACGTTATTCATTTTTAAGTAGTTGAGTCTGTATAGGGAAAAAGCCCGCACAAGGCGGGCTTCAACTTTTAAACGTCTTATTTCCGGTAAACGACTTATTTATTCCCATTAAACGACTTATTTCATGGGAACAAATATGCTAACCGCTTACCGATAAGCCTCAGGACTTGGGCAGGCGCACATTAAGTTGCGGTCGCCGTACACGTCGTCGATACGGGTAACGGTTGGCCAAAACTTGTTTTCGGCAACATAGGCTACCGGGAAAGCGCCATAATTACGCTCGTACGCTCTGTCCCATGCCGGGTCTAAAATATCTTCAATGGTGTGTGGTGCAAAAGCCAGTGGATTGTTATCTACGGTCCACTCCCCGCTTTCTACTTTGGCAATTTCGCTACGAATGGTTTTCATTGCCTCAATAAACTTATCCATCTCGGCTTTGCTTTCTGATTCTGTTGGTTCAATCATCAAGGTGCCGGCTACCGGAAAGCTCATGGTAGGCGAGTGATAACCAAAGTCCATTAAACGCTTGGCAATGTCCATCTCGGTAATACCGCTGGCGTCTTTTAAGGCGCGAATATCAATAATACATTCGTGCGCTACAAAGCCATTAGAACCCCGATACAGTATGGGAAACAACGGATCGAGCTTTTTCGCCATATAGTTAGCATTTAAAATAGCCATTTCGGTTGCTTGCTTTAAGCCCTCGGCACCCATCATGGCAATGTACATCCAGCTAATGGGTAAAATACCGGCGCTACCAAAAGGGGCTGCTGCTACTGCACCATTATTGTCACCGGTACCGGCAATTTTAATTACCGAGTGGTTAGGCAAAAAAGGTGCTAAATGGTTTTTTACACCGATAGGGCCCATACCGGGGCCACCGCCACCGTGTGGAATACAAAATGTTTTATGCAAGTTTAAGTGCGATACGTCAGAGCCAATAAAGCCCGGTGAGGTTACGCCAACCTGTGCATTCATGTTAGCGCCGTCCATGTAAACCTGGCCACCATAACTGTGCACCACTTCACATAACTCACGGATACTTTCTTCAAATACACCATGCGTAGAAGGATACGTTACCATAATAGCGGCTAAGCGCTCACCCACTTCGGCAGCTTTGGTTTTTAGGTCGGTCATGTCGATATTGCCCGACTTATCGCACTCTACCAGTACCACTTCGTAGCTTGTCATAGCAGCAGTTGCCGGGTTGGTACCGTGTGCTGATACCGGAATTAAACAAATATTACGATGACCTTCACCGCGGCTTTCGTGATACTTACGAATGGCCACCATGCCGGCATACTCGCCCTGTGCGCCTGAGTTTGGCTGCATGGAAATAGTGTCATAACCAGTAATATTAACCAGCCAGTCGCCCAGTTCAGTAATCATTTCATAATAACCGTCAACCTGATCCCGCGGCACAAACGGATGCAACGAGCCAAATTCTGGCCAGGTTATCGGGATCATCTCGGCCGTAGCATTTAGCTTCATGGTGCACGAGCCCAATGAAATCATTGAGTGATTAAGCGCTAAATCCTTGTTTTCCAGCTTTTTAATATACCGCAGCATCTCAGTTTCACTGTGATACTGGTTAAATACCGGATGGCTTAACAGTGCAGAGGTACGCAGCAATTCCGCCGGAATTGACGAAGAACCATTGGCAACAATAGCGGCATCCAGCGTGTTAATGTCAAGGCCAGTGCCATTGTTGGCAGTACCCAGCACTATATCAAATAGCTCAGCAATATCAGCTGCTTTAGTGGTTTCGCTAAAACTGACCGCCAGGCTATCGCTAACATCAGTGCGCAGGTTTACCCCGGCGGCCAACGCCCTTGCTATTACTGCGCTGCGATCGGCTACTTTAAAGGTAATAGTATCGAACCAGTAGTTATTAACTGTGGCTACGCCTTTCGCTTTTAGGCCGGCAGCAAAGATATCGGCGCTGCGGTGAATACGCTCAGCAATATCTTTTAAGCCTTGCGGGCCATGGTATACCGCATAAAAAGAAGCAATATTAGCTAGTAATACCTGGGCGGTACAAATGTTAGAATTGGCTTTTTCACGGCGAATATGTTGCTCGCGCGTTTGCATTGCCATGCGCAGTGCCTGATTACCGCGACGGTCTTTCGACACACCGATAATGCGGCCCGGCATAGAGCGCTTATACGCATCGCGGGTCGCAAAAAATGCCGCATGTGGGCCGCCATAGGCCATTGGCACACCAAAGCGTTGCATTGACCCCAGTACCACATCGGCACCCAGTTCACCTGGCGATTTTAACAGCATTAGCGCCATCGGATCGGTTGCCACAGCCACTACTGCCTTTTTTGCCTGTAGCGCAGCAATTAACGTGCTGTCGTTAGTAATATCACCGTTGCTGCTAGGGTACTGCAGTAAGGCACCAAATACGTCGTGGTTGCCCGCGTCGGCTGCTTTACCAATAATGATATCAAAGCCGAACATCTCGGCGCGGGTTTTTACCACGTCAATGGTTTGCGGGTGCACATCATTACTAATAAAGTATAGGTTGGCTTTACTTTTACTCACCCGTTTTGCCAGGGCCATAGCCTCGGCAGCGGCAGTAGCTTCGTCCAGTAATGAAGCGCTGGCCAGCTCCATGCCGGTTAAATCCAGTGATAATTGCTGAAAATTTAACAACGCTTCTAAGCGACCTTGTGCAATTTCTGGCTGATACGGCGTATAAGCAGTATACCAACCCGGGTTTTCCAGCACATTACGCAAAATAACGTTTGGGGTTAACGTGGGGTGATAGCCCATACCAATGTATGACTTATACATTTTATTTTTCGCGGCTACTGCTTTCAAATGCGCCAGAGCGTCATGTTCAGTGCGGCTATTGCCGGTAGCTAGTGGCTCAGGTAGGCGAATGCTGGCGGGAATGGTTTGCACCATCAGCGTTTCCATGCTGTCAACGCCAAGCTCGGCCAGCATAGCCGCCATTTCAGTGGCGTCAGGGCCAATATGGCGTTGAATAAATTCGTCGTGGTTCGCAAGTTGCGACAGAGTTTTCACAGCGGTATGGGTCATGCTTTGAATGTCCTAGTATTGATACAGCGTTCAGAACTGCCATTAGTAAAATAAAGCCCCGATAATGTACGGGGCTTTAGGCTGTAGCGATCTGTTTATTAAGCTTCGTCGATGCTGCTTTTGTAACCGGCAGCGTCTAATAACGTTGCCAGCTCTGCTTCATCGCTTACTTTTATTTTAAACATCCAGCCATCAGTATAAGGGCTGGCATTTACCTGCTCTGGTGCATCAGCTAAGGCGTCGTTAATAGCAACCACTTCACCAGACAACGGCGCATAAATGTCAGAGGCTGCTTTTACCGATTCTGCTACGGCGCAATCGTCGCCTTGGGTGACAGTGTCGCCCACTTCCGGCAGCTCAACAAATACCATATCACCTAACAGCTCCTGCGCATGTTCGGTAATACCCACGGTGTAAACACCATCACCGTCGTTGCGTACCCATTCGTGGCTTGAAGCATATTTTAATTCTGTAGGGATTAAGCTCATTATAAATTCCTTAGCTGGTGTCTTTATACGTATTTTATGGTTGATACGTATTTTATTTTAGATGACTTTTTAGATAATCTTTTTAGATAATCTTTTTAGATAACTTTCTTACCCATGCGTACAAAAGCCGGTTTAACCACTTTTACGCTAATAAGTTTACCGCGAATGTCTACTTCAGCCGTGTCGCCGGTATTGGTTGGCACACGCGCCATGGCAATACTGTAACCCAAGGTAGGTGAAAAAGTCCCTGAGGTAATTACCCCTTCGCCACCGGCAACGAGTACCCGCTGGCCGTGACGTAAAACGCCTTTTTGCTCCATTACCAAGCCAACAAGTTGCTCGGTACCGGCAGCTTTTTGTTGCTCCAGCGTCTTACGGCCAATAAAGTTACGCTCAACCGGTTGCCAGGCAATAGTCCAGCCCATGTTGGCGGCCAGTGGTGATACCGTTTCATCCATGTCCTGGCCGTATAAGTTTAAGCCAGCTTCCAGGCGCAACGTATCACGCGCCCCCAGCCCGGCCGGGGCCACACCCGCCGCTAACAGTTTTTGCCAAAAAGCAGCCGCTTGCTGCTCTGGTAAGGCAATTTCGTAACCGTCTTCACCGGTATAACCGGTGGTAGCAATAAATAAATCACCCGCCTGTTTGCCAAAAAACGGTTTCATACCGGCTATAGTAGCGTTTTGTTCGGCAGTTAATAACGTAGCAACCTTGGCTTTGGCATTGGGGCCTTGCACGGCAATCATGGCAAATTCTGGCCGCTCAGTAACCGTAACGTCAAACGCTTTTGCCTGGGCAGCAATGTGCGCCAAGTCTTTCTCACGGGTGGCGGAGTTAACCACTAAACGAAAGAAATCTTCTTGCAAAAAATAAACAATTAAATCGTCGATTACCCCGCCCTGCTCATTTAGCATGCCGGTGTACAGGGCTTTGCCCGCTACGTTAAGCTTTACAACATCATTGGCCAGTAAAAAGCGTAAAAACTCGCGGGTTTTGGCGCCCGTTAAGTCAACAATGGTCATATGAGAAACGTCAAACATACCGGCATCGCGGCGAACGGCGTGGTGCTCTTCAATTTGTGAGCCGTAATTAATTGGCATTTCCCAGCCAAAAAAGTCGACCATTTTAGCACCAGCGGCAAGGTGACTGGCATGTAATACAGTTTTTTGAGCCATTATTTTTTCCTACTTATTGTGAAGGCCACAAGCGGTAAAACCAACAATAGCAATAAGCCTTATTTTTCAGGCTATTACGTAAGAACACTAAGCTTGAGACTAAAAAATACACGTCGATTATACCGCATAGGCTTCGCCGCAAACAGCCCAATTTGGATTACTTTTTATAATGTGAAAATTTAAATTACCAATAAAACTAAGGCAAAAACTACTGGTCTGCAGTGTTATTCTTAACCCGCTGTGGCAAGTCACCCTGCAGCCCCAGCGCATGCGCCATTAATTGTTTTTTTAGCACCGGCAGGCGGTTTGCTGCCGCCAGACCCACACCGCGCAGCAGTTTTATTAACGGTGATTTTGCGGTAAAACCACGCTTAAAAGTCTCCATTGCCACAATCATGGTTTGTGCTTCAGCTTTGCGCCATCGCTCGTAGCGTCTTAGCATTCTGGCCTCAGCAATATCTTCACCAGCCGTGTGCTGCTGGTCAATTAACTGCGCCAGCGCAGCAACGTCCATTAACCCCAAATTCATACCCTGGCCAGCCAGTGGATGAATACTGTGTGCGGCATCAGCTACTAACACCACCCGGCCGCGTTGCCAACAATTGGCATAACGCATAGTTAAATTTATTGCATTGCGACTACTTTCTAAGCTTACCGGCCCTAATACCGCCTGCGCTGCAGCGCACAACGCCTGATTAAAAGCGCTGTCATCCAGCGCCATTAGCCTTTGAGCTTCCGCTGTATCTGCGCTCCAGACAATAGAGCATAGGTTGGCTTCAGGTAATGGCAGCAATGCCAGTGGACCGCTGCTCAAAAATACCTGCCGGGCGGTTAGCTGATGTGGTGTAGTGCAACGTATTTTGGCCACAATAGCCGTATGTTGATAATCCCAGTGGGTTAACGGTAACTGCATGTGCTGGCGCACATAGGAGTTAACACCATCAGCTCCCACCAATAACTGACTTAAAATAAGATTGTTGTTATCCAGCTGCAGCATCACTTCACGCTCGCCCTGCTTTAATTGGCTAATAGCCATATTAAAGTAGCACTGCACTTTGGGGTGTTGCTGTAACTGGCAATATAATAGCTGGCGAAGCTGTTCGTTGTCGCAAATATAACCCAGCGCATCAAGTTGCTGATCTGCAGCAGAGAAACTAATGCTAGCAAAACTGTCTGCTTCCCATACCTGCATATCGGTATAAGCTGCAGCGGCTGCCACTAACTCTGGCCAAATGCCTAACTGGCTAAACAGGCGGCGCGAGGCCATATTTAAGGCGCTTACCCGATTATACTCTGGCGCGCTGCCAGTTATCGCCGCCGGCGCTGGGCCTTTTTCAACCAGCACTACCCGCAGCTGTTGCTTAGCGAGTAGCAACGCTAGTGTAAGGCCGGCACTGCCACCACCGACGATGGTTACATCAGTATTTTGCATAGTGTTGTCCCTGGCCCATCGCCTGCAAGGCAAGTGGCCGTTTTAACTGATCACACAGCAGCATAGCCAGCAAACCGGTATTTCGGGTTAATGCCACCAGCCGAGAATTATTGGAAAAGCCGCGTACCAGCGCATCAGTAAACCAGATAACCCGCTTAATATCCTGCTCCCGAAGTTGCCGGTAAGTTTGTAGCATAGTGTAGCTTCCGGGTTCGGCCGAGCTACCAAGCGCTAACAGTAATGCCTGAATATCACGAATGGCCAGGTTAAAACCCTGGCCCGCTATCGGGTGTAAATTATGCAAACTGTTACCGAGTAAGGCACTGCGGTGGCGCACGATTTCACTGGGCCGGCGCAGCAATAAAGGGTACTGCGCTCTGGCACCTACGCCGCTAAAAATACCGGCACGATAACCAAATGCCTGCTGAATAGTAGCAGTAAATGTCGGTTCATCCAGTGCCATTAGCGGGGCAGCGGCATGGCGCGCAACCGTCCATACCAATGAATAACGGTTAGCGCTAAGCGGCAGTAGCGCAATAGGCCCATGCTCCGTAAAGCGCTCATAAGCGGTGTGCTGATGTGGCTGTGCCAGCGCCAGATTGGCAATAATGGCACTTTGCTGATAATCATCACTGCTGAGGTTAAAGCCAGCAAGTTGACGACTTTGCGACACCCCGCCCTCAGCAATTATTAGCACGTTGCCGCTAAGGCTATTGCCACTGGCCAGCTGCAATTGCTGGCTAGCACTTGTGGGAGTAATGCTGACAATATGATCAGGCTGAAAATACTGAACATTGGCTTGCTTTACTAATTTGTGGCTAAGCAACTGCCCCAAATGTTCAACCTCTAACACTTGCCCCAATGCGTCAAGTTGATACTCACTGGACGTTAAATGCGCTTTGCCAAAATGACCACGATCAGATACCCAAATTTGCCGCAAGGGGCAGGCTTTATCGGCCAATGCCGACCAAAGACCCCAACGTTGCAACAAATTAACACTGCCGGCAGCCAGCGCAATGCTGCGGCCATCAAAGCTAGCCGGCGGCGGGCTTTGCGCTGCATCCGTACTATCCACATTATCAGTTGTTTGCCGCTCTATTATCGCCAGCCGCAACTCAGGCCTGGCCTGACTCAGGCACCAGGCTAATAAACTGCCGGCCATACCGCCGCCGGCGATAACAATATCAAAATGGGAGTTGCTGCGCTGTGTTTGCTTTGTCACTGCTTGCTTAGCCTCTACAAAGTTGTTGCCATCAGTTGCTCTATCGCATCCAGCTCTTTTGGCACGGCTATGGTCAGGTTTTCATGGCCGTCTGCCGTAACCAGTAAATTATCTTCAATGCGAATAGCTAAATCCCACCAACGCGATTCAACCGGGCTACCAGAGGGAATGTACAGCCCCGGCTCAATGGTTAACACCATGCCTGGTTGAAAGGGCTGCTCTGCACCATTACACTTGTAGGCACCAACATCATGCACATCCAACCCTAGCCAGTGACCAATACCGTGGATAAAATACTGTTTACAAGCCTTGCTGGCCATTAAATCACTGAGCTTACCCTGTAAGATACCCAGCCCCAGCAAGCCTTCAGTTAACACCTGCTCTGCTGCCGCAGTAACCAGAGCAAAATTACTACCCGGCGCTACGGCATTGCAAGCAGCATACTGCGCGTCCAATACCAGCTGATATAACGCTGCCTGCTCAGCACTAAATACGCCATTAACCGGAAAGGTCCGGCTTATATCAGCCGCATAACCCTGCAGTTCACAACCCGCATCAATTAATACCAGCTCACCGGCACATAACACACTGCTATTTTCGGTGTAATGCAAAATACAGCCATTACTGCCGCCACCAACAATACTGTTATAAGCCGGATAACGCGCACCATTTAAACTAAAATGATGCAAAATTTCAGCTTCCAGCTGGTACTCAAAACGCCCTGGCTGACAAAACTGCATCGCCCGGATGTGCGCTTCGGCACTAATTTGGCCAGCCTGACGCATCACGGCAATTTCGTCGTGATCTTTAATCAGCCGCTGCTCTGCGGTAATAACGGCCACGTTAAATAAAGCCTGAGGAGCACTGTCACCTCGTTTTTCACGTTGTTGCAGTACCTGCATTTGCTCAGTAACCTGCTGCAGCAAAGTGTTGTTTTCGGTTAAATGCAGGTAAACCAACGCACTGCCATTTAATGCCTGCTGCAACAGCACACGTTGTTCACTAAGTGGCGCGGCCTGCAACCCCATAGTTGCAGCAGCAGCCTCTGGGCCCAGCCGACGGCCATGCCAGACTTCCTGTGCCGGATCTTTTTCGCGGCACAACAACTGTACTGGGGGCATATTAGGCCGGTTAGTTAAAATAAGCAGGGCGTCGGCTTCATTAAAACCACTGTAATACCAAAAATCGCTATGCTGCCGAAAAGGATACCCGGTATCACGGCTGCGGCTTTGCTCAAAGCCAGCACTAATTAAGGCCACTGAATTGGGTTGCAATGCCGCTATTAGCTGTTGACGGCGCTGGACAAATACCCGGTTATCCATAAAAATCCTTTAGGAAAAATGGTCAGACCAAAATTAAATTAATGCAGCGTTTTGCCCTGTGCTGGCAGCGGGCTAACTTTTAGGCCTACTTCGTTAAAGCAGCAAAACACCATCATTCTTACATGCTCCAGCACCAGAAAATACGCTTCTTCATTCTCATTTTTGCTGCCATCCGTTACGGTATGAATATCAACCCGGGTCACTTCGGTTAGCTGATCTATCGCTTCACGGACGTCTTCTGCCAATAAGGATAAATCGGTTTGCTGCACTGCAAACCCCACTAAAAAGGCTTGTGACCACTCTACCAGCGCTTCTAACCGCTCAAATAAGCTGTCATCGTCGCTGGGGACAAGCAGTGAAAAAGAGAAATCGCTTTGCTCAAGGCTTGCAGCAGTAGCATCAATTAACTGTTGCACCTGATAGGCTAATTCTTTCGGTAAAGCCTGACCATCGTTCAGAAAATCGTACAGCACCGGCAGTAATGTTTTGGCATCGGCTTTAACACCAGCACTTAACATGCCGGCAATTAAACCATGCAACTCAGCCGCTGACGCCATAACATGTGCCAGCTCCAGCGCGCTGCTCCAGCGCTCATAACGTTGTATCAGAGGGTTACTCATAGGGTTGTCTTCGCTAGTTTACACAGCAATATCCTACCACTGCCGCCAGTCAACCGCCAGTAAGCTGCCGTCAGCACCGCTATTGTTTGATATCTGTGCAAGCAATCAGGATTTCTGCGCTGCCCCCTTATAAGGCGCTAATACAGCTGCTATACTAAATGTGTTCTCTGGGTTGTTTGTAATGTTATTGACGTCCCTGAGCCGATAATTGTTTTATCTAGGAATTCTTCTGCGTTGCTTTTGTGCAGGCCCGGCTTGTACCGGGAAGCCTACGGTAACCATGAGTCTTCCGCCTTGAACCTTGGGTTCAAGGGCTTAAATAACAAACGGCAATTCGGAGAACCCTTTTTACTCTGTGCAATACTTCTCGCAGCAATAGGCATTTTAATGTCAGCACGGCCGCAAACCACAACTTCCGTTTTGCAACAACAGCGTCAATCTGTGCGTCAGCATATTCGACTGCTGCGCCAACAAATGCCTGTAGCCTTACAAACCGCAGCATCTAACCAATTGGTGCAACAGGTACTTAGCCAAACAGAACTGATGCGCCAGCAGCACTTTGCCCTGTATCTGGCCCATGATGCAGAACTGGCCACCGCACCACTTATTACGGCACTGTGGCAAGCTGGAAAACAGGTTTATCTGCCGGTTCTGCACCCATTTTGCTCTGGTTATTTGTTATTTTTACGCTATGAACCTTCAACGCCGCTCAGGCTAAACCGTTTTGGCATTGCTGAGCCACAGCTTAATTGTACCAGCGTGCAACCCGTGGCTACACTTGATGTTATTTTTACCCCGTTAGTGGCATTCGACCAAACCGGTAACCGGCTAGGGATGGGCGGCGGCTTTTACGATCGAACGCTTAGCCAGCTAAACCCGTTTCCCGCAAGGCAACAGCCTCAAATTATTGGTTTAGCTTATGCTTGTCAGCAAGTAACGCAACTGCCGGCAGCGGCCTGGGATCAGCCGCTTAATAGCGTAATAACCCCACAGCAATACTGGCAATTTCCTCACAGATAGCGCAAATTCAACGTTGTTATACACTTTTTCAGTTTTTAGTCTTTTGTCTGGCCTGACTTTCGATGTAATATCCATCTGTACGGCTAAACGCTAAAACCCGCTTACTGCAAACGAGAAACGCAATGACTCAAGATGAAATGAAACGTGATGCTGCCTGGGCCGCTCTGCAATTTATTAGCAAAGACAGTATTGTTGGTGTTGGCACCGGCTCTACGGTAGATCATTTTATTAATGCCTTAGCCAGCATTAAAGATAAGGTGCGCGGCGCGGTATCCAGCTCGGTGCAATCGACTGTCAAACTGCAACAACTAGGTATAACGGTATTAGATTTAAACGACATTACCGAACTCAGTATTTATGTTGATGGCGCTGATGAAATTAACGCTCAAAAACAAATGATTAAAGGTGGTGGCGCCGCTCTAACCCGAGAAAAAATTGTTGCTGCTGTAGCAAAAACCTTTGTCTGTATTGTCGATAGCAGCAAACAAGTTGAGCTGCTAGGACGCTTTCCGCTACCTATTGAAGTGATCCCGATGGCCAGCAGCTATGTCAGCCGCGAACTGCAGAAACTAGGTGCCAGGCCCATATTGCGCCAAGGGGTAATTACCGACAATGGCAACCTGATTATTGATGCGCATAACCTGCTTATTAGCGATGCACTGGTATTAGAGCAGCAGCTAAATAATATTGTTGGCGTAGTAACCAATGGTTTGTTCGCCCGACGTGCGGCCGACATCGTTCTCATCGGCAGCACTAATGGTACCCAGGTCATTAAATAAGCAATTAAATAAGCAGCAGCCCCGGCAGCATCTGCCGACACTTTTTAAATTAATGTTACGAGAGCTATTATGGAAAAATATTCGCTGGCTAAAGATAAAATAAAAATATTACTGCTGGAAGGTTTACACCAAAGTGCAGTGCAATCTTTTAAAGATCACGGCTATACCAATATAGATTACCTGAAAACCTCGTTACCTGAAGAGCAATTAATTGAGCGGATAAGTGAAGCACATTTTATTGGTATTCGCTCACGCACGCAGCTAACTGAGCGGGTGCTCGATGCAGCGAACAAACTGATGGCTATTGGCTGCTTCTGTATTGGCACCAATCAGGTCGATTTAGACGCGGCGTTAAAGCGCGCCATACCGGTATTTAATGCCCCATTCTCCAATACCCGTTCCGTTGCTGAATTAGTACTGGGCCAGGTGATTATGTTGCTGCGCGGTATTCCACAGCGCAATGCTGCCGCGCATCGTGGCGAATGGTTAAAAACAGCTGATAACTCCTACGAAGCCCGCGGCAAAACACTGGGCATTATCGGTTATGGCCATATTGGTAGCCAACTTAGCATTATGGCTGAGCACATTGGCATGCGAGTGCAATTTTACGACATTGAGAGCAAGCTGGTATTGGGCAATGCTAATCAGGTAGACTTTCTTAGCCTGCTAAAAACCTCTGATGTGATTAGCCTGCACGTGCCAGAAACCGCGCAAACCAAAAACATGATAGCTCAAGCTGAGCTGGCCGCCATGAAACAAGGCGCCATTTTAATTAATGCTTCACGCGGTACGGTAGTTGATATTGACGCGTTAACCGCCAGCCTGCTCAGTAAAAAACTGGCCGGTGCCGCTATTGACGTATTCCCGGTTGAACCAAAAGGTAACGATGAAGAATTTATCTCGCCACTTCGCGCCTTTGACAATGTACTATTAACTCCGCATATCGGCGGCTCTACCCAGGAAGCGCAGGAAAACATTGGTTATGAAGTAGCCGGTAAAATGGTAAAATACAGTGACAATGGCTCGACATTATCGGCAGTAAACTTCCCAGAAGTATCTTTGCCTGAGCACAAAGGCCGGTCACGCCTGTTGCATATTCATAAAAACCAGCCGGGTATGTTAACTAAAATCAACGAAACGTTTGCCAAGCACAATATCAATATATCTGGTCAGTATTTACAAACTATTCAGGATATTGGTTATGTGGTAATTGATATTGATTCAGCCGATCATGAACTGGCATTAACCGAGCTTAAAGCTATTCCGGGGACCCTTAGGGCGCGGGTGCTGCACTAAACAACGCAAACTGTCCGCGTTGCGGGCGGTTATTTTTAAGACGCTAAAAGGTGTATACCAAAGAGGCCGCAGTTTCAGTTTCCATGGTTTTTAAATTGTCTCCCGGCCGCGAGTTATGCCGGGCAATAACACTAAACCGCATTGATAACTTATCATACACCTGAGCGGTAACACTGCTTCGGCTAACAAAAGTAGAGTTAGCGCCATCTAGCGAGACTGTACCTTCAAATGTTTGCTTAAAGTTACTACCTTGGTAAATTTTTTGCTCCAAGTTTAAAGCCAAAAACCAGATTAAACCGGTATTGTTTTCGCCATTATTTCTTCGCTGATGCGCAAAACCAGGTCCGGTTTCCAGGTCAATATAGTTAGTCTGCATTTCATAAACCCGGTTGGCATAACCTGCCGCTAAAGAGCTTTGCACTTTAAAAGCACCAAACATGTCATACAAATAAGCACCGCGGCCAAACACTGACTGCCGGCCAATCAAAAACTTGTAATTACTCTGGCCGGTAATGCCATAGCGTTTAGCGGTGGTAACATCTTCTTTAATTTCGGTATCGGCATTGAAAATTTTGCTGCGTTGAATACGACCAGACAACTGATAACGATTTCGAAAATACTCCAGTTCATGCACCAACTCGCTATTAAACCGAAAAGCGCGAGCTTCAGTATTACCGGTATTCACTAACAGCCCCAGCTCAATATCGCCACCAATGGTGCCAAGGAAATCTAACGGCAACTGAAACGTCGGCGTGTTACCGTTGGCAACACCGTCGCCATCAGTATTAATATCGGCTTGCGCCTGCGACACCAGCAGTAACGCCGCCGCTGTTAGTAAAAGTTTTTTTAAAAAACGTAACACTATGTTAGTTTGCCTCTGCCCGTTTACTAATAAAGTCCAGCGCCAGCTCAATGCGGGCTAAGGTACGTTCGCGGCCAAGCAATAATAAGGTTTGGTCCAGCGCAGGTGAGTTACCACCACCGGTAACCGCCACCCGCATTGGCATGCCAACTTTACCCATGCCCAGCCCTAGTTGCTCAGCAGCAGCATTGATCGCATCATGAATCGGTTCCAACTGCCAGTTGCTTAGCACGGCTAACTTTTCTTTAGCTAATGCCAACGCTTCTGCCGCTACCGGCCGTAAATGTTTTTTCGCCGCGTTTTCGTCAAAAGCAGCAAAGTCTTCATAAAAATAGCGGCTTACTTCAACCAGCTCTTTTAAGGTTTTCACCCGCTCAGCCTGGACAGTAATTACCGCTTCAATGGCCGGGCCGTTGCTTATGTCAAGCTGCTGCTCGGTTAAATGCCATTGCAGCTCTGCTGCTATTCGGGCTGGCGGCAGGGTTTTAATATAATGCTGATTTAACCACAATAGCTTCTCGGTATTAAAGGCTGAGGCCGCGCGGTTACAATCAGCCAAATCGAATATCTCAATCAGTTCGTCTTTACTAAAGATTTCCTGATCGCCATGTGACCAACCCAACCGAACCAAGTAATTAATTAGCGCTTCAGGCAAGAAGCCATTATCTCGGTACTGCATAACGCCTACCGCACCATGGCGTTTAGATAACCGTTTGCCGTCATCACCCAAAATCATCGGTACATGGGCATATTTTGGAATAGTGGCACCAAGGGCCGCCAGAATATTCATTTGTCGTGGCGTGTTATTAACATGGTCATCACCCCGAATAACATGGGTAATACCCATTTTCCAGTCATCAACTACCACTGTCAGGTTATAGGTAGGTGTGCCATCACTGCGGGCTATAATTAAATCGTCCAATTCTTCATTAGCAATTTCAATACGGCCTTTAATCATGTCATCAATAACCACTACCCCATGCTGCGGGTTTTTAAAGCGGATAACAAAGGGTTTATCGGTAGGATGATCAGTACGCTCTCGCCACAAGCCATTATATTTTGGTTTTTCACCGGCAGCCGTTTGTGCTTCACGCATCGCATCTACTTCAGCCACGGTACTAAAACATTTATAGGCGTTACCGTCGGTCAGCAGCTTCGCGACGACCTCTTTGTATAAATCGAAGCGCTGCGTTTGATAATACGGGCCTTCATCATGCTCTAACCCAAGCCAATGCATACCTTCTAAAATAGCCTCTACCGAGGCCTGATTTGAACGCTCTAGGTCGGTATCTTCAATTCGTAAAATAAATTTCCCGCCCTGCTTTTTAGCATACAGCCAGCTGTATAATGCAGTGCGGGCACCACCTACATGCAAGTAACCAGTGGGGCTTGGGGCAAAACGGGTAATTAACGACATAACGGATCCAAAGTGGGCAAATTTTGATATAGCCTATTGTAACAATGCTTGGGTAATGATGCACCACTTGTGCACTGGCATATCATTAGCATTTCACTGCGAAATTGGCTTGATGTTTACTTTTGCAGCAATCAAACGCTATTATTAAAAAATAAAGTTGACAGTACATTCATGCTCCCTATAATGAGCGCCATCAAGCAGCGTGGATTGTTAGCTCAGCTGGGAGAGCACCGCCCTTACAAGGCGGGGGTCACTGGTTCGAACCCAGTACAATCCACCAATTTGATGTCTTATCAAAGGCAAAATAGAAAGTACATTTCCCATGGATTGTTAGCTCAGCTGGGAGAGCACCGCCCTTACAAGGCGGGGGTCACTGGTTCGAGCCCAGTACAATCCACCATAATTTCATTTAATACCTTAAGTTTCACTCCATAAAAAAGCACCGCCCCTCTTTACTAAGACACGGTTGTCTCTAGTTA
>NZ_LAHP01000030.1 GCF_000987765.1 Arsukibacterium sp. MJ3 | reverse complement strand
TGCCCCGACCACGCTGCAGGAGCAGGCGTGGAACAGCTTTAGCTGGCCCCGAAGGGGTGAGCCGCAGGACGCGGTGAATACACTAAAGGGGATTAAGACTTTACGTACAGCCCCATTGACACAAGCTTGCCGTTCAAACATTACCCCGACCACGCTGCAGGAGCAGGCGTGGTGCCGTTATTGTTGGCCCTTAGGATTAAGCCGCCGCATAAGTGAATAGGTTAAGGGAAATTAAGATGTGCTGAATGTTATTGGTGCAGTACGATAAAACAATATTTTAAAATAGAAGGTGAACGATGGACGCTTTTTTATACTTTATAGCCGATATAACACCAACCTTTCTTCTTATCATTTTATTGTTGTGTATTTTTGGTGGCATTATTATTGGTTGGGACGATGTTGAGCAGCAAAGGCGGCTGTTACAACAAAAGCCATCAAAACCTGAAAATGTCTACGGTCAGTGTGACCATTTACCCGATAAACACGACAACACACCACCCTAGTGCACAGAGGTTTGCGTTGTTTTTAACCGTAACACATTTGCATGCTAACGCCTTATTTGAAGAGAGAAAGCAGCGAGTTTTTATCGTGGCACAGTGTTACGTTGTGGCCTTTACAATACTTTTTAAATTGTTCCAGCGCATGTGCATCAGGCTTTTGTTGAAAAAATAGCGGGCTGAGTAACAGCACTTTACGCAGTTTGCCAAAGTTTTCGGCAAGGCTAATTAGTTGTTGCACCATTTTATTGGCCGACTGGCCGGGCTCGGTGGTTACTTTGGTTTCAATAACATAACCTGCAGTGTTATGAAAACAAATAAAGTCCAGTTCACGCGAGTCACCTTGCTCACCGCTACCAGACGGTTTTACCCCGCACAATAATTGATCTGCAGCAAATTGCTCACGTAACCAACTTTGTACCAACTGCTCCAGCCAATCGCCACTGAGCCAGCGTTTAAACTGATAAGCCAAACTGGCGGTACGATGACTGTTTTGCACCACAATACTGTTTTGCACTAGCACTAGTTGCGCTTGGGAGAAGGTGGATAAACCTTGAAACCATGCTTGCCAGTCGGGGTTATTAAGCTGCTCTGGCGGAATGGTTAAGTTAACACTAGTTGACGGGTTAGTTTTGTCTGCCCAGGCTGATTGAGCCAGTTGCGCCGCCAGCCAATGCATTGGCGATGTTGGGTCTGCGTATTGCTGCCACATGCTAGCCGCTAAGCATAAAGCGGTTTTATCTTGCTCAAATGGGTTAGCGCGCGGGTTGCCTGGCACCGTTTTACTGACATATAGCGCCAGGGCTTTATCGGCGCTTATCGGGGCATGCAACGCCAGTTCATGGTAGCTATTGGGTTTGCCGGGTTGCCAGCATTGTAAATGAGTATGCTGTTGCCCTTTATAATACACTTTGCCAATGGTTACGCTGTCGATAAAGGCCAGCGGTATCACTTTAGTGCCGCCCGTGCCATTTAGCTCCAGCTGATAAGTGGTACTTAACGGCTGTAGGTGGTGCAAAGCAAAATGGTGTAACGCCATATAATTTTCGGCATCTTCGGGTAAATCTAATTCAATAATGGTAATGCCCGGTTGTAATGCATTTAATACCGTACAAAAACGGCTGCGGCTAGTGGCGAAATGGCTAGAGGCCATTAACACTACCGCATCTGCCTTGGTGGTAAGGCAGTTATACAGCTGGGCAATATTATGCTCGGAGATAGGAATTAATAACGCTATTGGTTTGGGCATAATAAATAAAGGTAAGTTTAAATAACAGCTACTATACGGCACGGCGATATAAAGTGCAGCCCTTAAGCGTTAACTCGCGCTGCCGCGTTAATATGCCCTTAATATGCCTTCGCCTAGCAAGCATAACGTAACGCTTAGCTGCAGTGATGTAGTGTGTTAGCAACGTTTACTGTTAAAAAGCAGCTCAAGTAAGGTAGGTGTTCTGCTTTGCACCCCGCCATGATTACAGCAAGGGCAGTGCTCTGGTTTTGCTACCTGCGGCAAACAGTCACTGCTGGGCTTCCAGGTTTGTTTCCAGTGACAATGTGGGCAAAAAACGGTATAGGCACTTACTTTTATCGGCATGCTACTTTCCTTAATTTATTAACCAAAGCCTATTGTCGTTTACCATTTTACCATTTTACCATTTTGCCATAGCCAGTGTTACAGGCGCTGCGCAAGGTGGTAAGCATCTTCTATTACCCGCATAGCGGGTATTTGATCCCAAATTAACGTGTCATGCCAAAGCTGTTGGCTAATATTACTGGCAAACTGTCGCAGTTGCGCTTGCATGGCTTGTTGCCATTGTTTATCAGCAGTAAAAATGGCGTTATCGTTATGCCATACGCCAGAGCGGTCTGCTTTATAATGGCCCTGGTTGGTTTGAACCATTAAGCTTTCTTGTTTAATATCGGAATATATTTGGGCGTCTAACGTTAGCCAGCACTGGCTGTTTCGTGCTAATAGCAGCACTTGGTCTTCCACTTGTTGTTGTTGGCATAGCTGGCCATTTTGCCATAGCGCTGCTGAAACAATATCAAAACTACCCAACATATAATGTAATAAATCTACCATGTGGTAACCGGCATCAAGTAAAGCACCACCGCCAGATAATTGTTTTTCTGTACGCCAGCTTTCAGTTTGTCCTAACCGGCTAAAGCCTAAATGTAACTGGGCATGCGCTTCGCTAATATGGCAATGCGAATGCTGTAGTTGTGCTTTTAAAAACTGGTAACTGGGGTGGTGGCGACGCTGAATAGCCGTTTGCAGTGGGCAGGCTGCGTGTTTTGCTTGTGCTAATAAACGCATGGCTTCATCTAAGTTGCGGCCTAATGGTTTTTCTTTTAGCATAGGTAGCTTTAGCCTTAAAAGCTCTGGCCAAAGCGTGTCATACACAAAGTGTGGTAATGCCAGCACAATGCCATCTAGCGGGTAATGTTGCATATCGGCAATGTTTGCTACGCAGGCTAAACCCGGTTGAATCTGTTGTGCCAACTTTGCTGCATCGGCAGCGGGATCATAGCCACAAATAAACTGAATATCTGCAGCAGCTGTTACGGCACTTAAATGTTCCCGCCCCTGATTGCCCAGGCCAATTAAGCCTAATTTTATTGTTTTCATTTTAGTGTGCTCAATATGGTTTACTCAACATAGTTTACCCAGCATTAGTGGCCCCATAAACTGCCAGCCGTCATATCCAAAACACTACCGGTAAAATAACTGGCTTGTGGGCTCAGTAAAAAACTGATGGTATTAGCAACTTCTTCCGGGGTACATAAACGCTTTAAAAAGGTGCCTTGGGCAATACTATCTCGCCGGCTTTGTGGCCAGTCATTGGTCATGCAGGTAATAGTGGGGCCGGGTAATAATAGGTTTACTCTAATACCCAAAGGGCCAAGGTTGCGGGCGCAGCTCATGGTTAAACCATGCAAGGCGGCCTTGCTGGCAGCGTAACTGGGTTTGTTGGCACCTACAATACCCACCGGCGAGCCAATATTGACGATACTACTGCCTTGCGGCATAACGTTTGCGGCTAATTGAGTAAGGAGCATGGGTGCATCTACATTGGTGGCAAAAGCGGCTTGCCAGGCTGCCTGGGTTAGGTCACAGATGGGTGCGCCAACCGACACGCCAGCCATGTTTACCAAGCCTTGTAAAGGCGGCAAGGTGGCAATGGCCGTTGTCACTAAAGAAACCAGCGCTTGATCACTTAGATCAACCACTAAGGTGCTTACTTGAGCATTGTTGGCAAAGCAGCTTACTCTGTCGGCATTACGGTCAATAGCCAAAACATGCCAACCTTGCTCAGCTAATAAACTAACCGTGGCTTGGCCCATACCACCCCCTGCGCCGGTAACGATTACACTTTTCATAGGCTGTCCTTATATAAAAAAATATTGACGTTCATGCAATAACCGCTGTGCTGAAAGCGGCGCAGGACGTTGGGTTAACCAATTTAATTGCTCATTAGCCAGCGGTGCATTTAGCCAGCTTTGATCAAATACTGTGGTGCTTAAGCTGGTGTCGGGCAGCTGTTTGGGTAAGTTTAAAAAAGCTGTTGTAGCCGGGCTAATGTTCAGGCCGGCGCATCTGGCAAACCAGGCTGATTCCACCGGAAATGCGGCAGAAGTTCGCTTGGCAGCACTAAGTAGTAACTGGCTGGCACTGGCCTCATCGTGTTGATTAAGGGCCATGGCTGCCAGTGCTAACTCAATATAAGATAAAGCAACAGGTGTTTGCTCGGCTGGTAATACGGCCGAAAAACGTGCCGTTACTTTTACGCCCGGAGCTATTTCAAGATATAACCATTGTAAACGGGCCAACGCATGCCAAATACTGTCAGTATCTTCGGTATCTTTTGCCAGATACAAGCTATTCATTAATACCGCTTCAGCTCGTAATAGTGCTTTCTGGCGGAGCAGGGTAGTGGCTAAACTATTATAATGCCTTGCTTTATGCACTGAACCTTGCGGAAGTACATTAGCCGAAGTCATTAAAAAAACATGTGCCAATTGGGTATGGCCTGCGCGGCAGAACACATCACCTAAGACATTAAAGCTGCGGCTAATGTCAAACAGCCGATTGTGTTGCCTGGACAATTGCAAGGCATACAGGCCCCAGTGCCTGGCGTGAAGCCAGTGGCCGGTTCGAGTATACAAACGGCATATCCCTAAGGCGGCATCCAAGTTTATTGCCGGCCAGTTAGTTGCAGTGTGCAATAAGCAGGTACTAAAGGCATTAAATGCGTTGGTATATTCCCCTAAATGATATTGCTGCCAGCCTTGATGTAACGCAACCGCAGCAGCAGGAAACTGCGCTAGCTGGTCATGGCTTAGCGTTTTGCGTAACAGCCAGCGTTGCCAAAGCGCAAAGTCGGGGTTTGGCTGCACCGTGTTAAGTGGTAAATAAGGTTGATGTTGCCAATGCTCTTGCTGGCAAAATTGCTCGAAATTGATCAGTAGCATGCTTTAACCCTTGCAGTACATTATTAAACGCAGCTTAAATACAGTTCTGCAAAAATAAAAGCATTAAATTCATAAATGTGCATCGTTATAATGCATTTTATAAAAGCCTTCCATGGCGCGTAACATTAGCGACTCCTTTCGCTAATCAAATAAGCTGGCAATGCCGGCAACCAGGGCGCTTCCTACGGCCAAAGGCACTGTAATGGGGGCGGTGGCGGTACCTAGTGCTACGGCACCTGCCGCAAGCGTGCCCGCAGCGGCCATGCCTAAAACGGCACCCGTCCCGGAAGCCACCGCCGTTCTGCCCACGCTGCGCTTACTGCTACGGGTAATTTTTTTTGATAATTCATTCGCGGCAATACCTAAAGCAAATATTTTTTGAATGCTCATATTCTGTTCTCCAGTGGTGGTTGTTTGTGCTGCAATTCAAAGGTTATGTTATCGGTTTTTTTTTATTAAAGAGGGTACACAAGTTTGTATATAAATCTGAGGCTCTTACTGTCGTAATTAACGCCACGCTCGCCAAGAATCGGCACGCAGTTTTTTCTCTGCTTCGAACTTAACCATCCACAAAAAACTATTGGCATTTTCAACGTCACCGGTTAAACAACCCGCAGTAAACTGATGACAGTTATTCAGTATAAAGTTATAGCGGCGACGGCTGCCCAGCATTGTACGGGCTCGTTCGGCTACCTTGCCACAACCCACGGCTGAAGTATTGCGGGCAGAAACCACAATGCGGATGCTAGGGGTACCCTTTACAAAATCATGCTGATCAACACTTTCAATAATGCCATTACCATTTAAATGCGCGATGCGTCCGCCACCCAAATAAATGCCAGTATGCTCGGCAAAGCCAAAAGCCAGGTCGCAATACACTACTGAGCCCGGTAGTGGCTGCACAGCATCACGGCAAGCATCGACTAAGCTTTCTATTAAGTGGTAAACAGGTCTTGATAAAGCCCATTGCAACATGATGTTCGCACCTCTGTATGGTTGAGGTGCGTATTGTAAATCAGGTGCAATAGGCGTCGGGTTATGACAAGTTTGTCAGTGGCTGGCACTGTAAGCGGTTATTCGTTTAGTAGTAAGCAAAGTACCTGGTGCAGTTTAGTGTCTAGTTTAGTTTGATCATTTAATAGTTGCTGCACCTCTACCTGAGTACCGGCACCGCCATGGGCCAGCGCATTACGCAGGTTTCTTAGCAAAATATAGGCTTCACCTTCTGCTGTTTTTCGGAAGATTTTATCGTCATCCAGAGACTTTTGTAATTCTTTACGAATTTGAAAATTACCCTCTTGGCCCGGCTGAGCACCACTTTCTTTCACTTTTCGGGTGAGATAGGCCTCAAAAGCATAGACACTGGTTCGTAAATAGTCTTTTCGCGCCATCGCGTCTAAGGCTTGTGCGCTTTGCCGCTGATAAATATAACTTTCATTAACCCATTCGGTTTTTTGCATTAATACCGGTTTTAATAATGCGGCTGCGCCATCAAGTATTTCTTCATTGAGCGCTTGCCGTACTTTTTTAAGCGGGCTACGCGCCTGATCAGAACGGTGCACACTCATATAAAAGCTGGCTTTGGCTAAGTCGGGGCCAATGCCGGTATTACTTAATAAATGGGCCACTTCAGTCAGATCACCGGTATGGTTTGCTAAGGTAGCGGCATTTAACCATTGCTGAATATGCAGCAAGCCAGACAAGTCAATCAGCTGTCCTTTTTTGGTGTCTTCGTTATATTCACCATAGTAAATTTGCGTTACCAGCACCTGCGGTTTTATTACTTGCAAATACTGTATTGCGGCATAAGCCATCATGGGCAAGTGCCTGAAGCTATGCGTAATATCTAATAACACTTCAGCTTGCTCTGGTATAGCAGAGGCAACAATCTGCAGCATGGCTAACTGTTCAGCTTCAGTTCGGGCAAAGGGAATAAGCAAGAGCTGGTACTGACAAGTGCTGTGTGGGTTGATGGCGGCCATCACTTTTTCCAGCATTACTTGGCTAACCTGTTGCTGGTCAACCGCTTCCATTAAATACTCAATAAGCGGCGTTTTAATGTCTTTAGGAATGTCCATTTCGTCCAGCAAGCCGTCCCACATACTGCCACTAGTGCCCAAAATGACCATGCAGTCAGGCTTAAAGCGTTGTTTTAGCAGGTAGCCAAAATAAGCCAGCGGTTGACTTGGCCCTTCGGGCATTTGATAAACCGTAGTACGGTAACTGCCGTCCCGCTTTGGGCTACGGCCTAAAAAGCTGATTAAGTATTTTTGCATTATTGCGCGCCTTTAATGCCGCTAAAAGAAATATTGGCTGCCGGAATTTGAATGTGGTAAGGATTATTTTGGCCAGAGGTTTGCGGTACCAAAAGGTTAACGGCGGCTTTTGGTAAAGCACTGCTTAGTAATTTTTGTAAGCTATTACGCTTATCGCTAAAGCCGTGTTCGTCAAATTCTTTCTCACGCGTGCGTTTAAGTGCTTCTGCCGTTTTGCTATCTAAGGCACCGTTAATGCTTAAGTTTTCTAGCATGTCGTCAATGTTATGCAAATCAAATTTTTTATGCTCTAACTGGCACAATTCTTTTAGTAAATTATGGGTAAAACTGGGTGCGTTTTTTCTGCCACTCTGGCGGTAATAACCTGGCTCATTATTTACTTTGGCCCTAGCAAAGACAGCCAGCATGGCAAAGTCGGCTTTGCGGTTGTTAAACGTAATTTCTTTAGCACCAAACACAATTCTCGGGTTTTCCTGGTCAAATATCAGTTCCAGTTTTACCTGATCTGGTCGGTTGACCAGTTGTATGGCATTAACAATGTCGTTGTAGCTAAACTGACTAAATTCATTAACCATTTTCGGGTTAATCATGCGTTGGCTGATCAGTGGAATTTCGGCTAACATCACCTCGGCTTTACTGCAATCAAGCGTAATGTTATCGCGTCCCTGAATTGTTTTAGGCTTTAACGTTGGATAATAAAACTGCGGGTTAGACTCGAACTGCTCAGAGACTAAAACATGGCTTAACCGGTCGAACTCGCGGCCAAAAATAGACATGGCATAGCCTAAAAAAAACGTCATGGTTTTACGGCCACCTGCAATTGAAGCATGAATGCGGGTGTTATTGTCCTGTGCGCGATCAGCTACTGTTTTTACAATAAAGTCGGCTAAGGCTTCCTGATCTTCCAGCGTTCTGGCATCGGTTACCAGTACTCCATTGGCATCGGGAATAACATGAATAGACTCTTCAGTGAAGTGCGGCATGCTTAGCTGATATTCGTCACATAAGGCACGTAGTTTACCATCGGTAATAAGATTAAGGCTGGCCTGTTCTTTACCAACAGAGGTAGTAATAATTTCAATCTTATCTGGCCACTCTAAGCCTTGTTGATAAATAGCATATAAGGTTTCTGTTACCACTTGTGGTGACATGCCAGTAACTGCTAGCAACAAGGTTTTATTTGGTTGGCTCATTTATTATTCCTTAAAAATTTACTGGGTTTTTACCAGGCCAGTTTATTTGATTTTTAACGCATATTGCGACTAACAAGTTTGTATATATACCGTTAGATACCGCTAGTGAAAGTTAAAAGGCAGCAGTTGTTGTAACAGCCCCAGTTGATGGTGCTGGTTGGCTGCCGCTAGCTTAGGCAATTGTGCTGATGGTAAATAGGCTGGCCAGCTTGGGGCGGGTTCAATGCTGCAATTAAGCCCCAGGCTTTGCCCTAGAGCATGCAGTACATGCCCCATCCAGGTTAATAAGGTGCTGCCTGCGGCTACACAGTCGTCGATAGCGTGCTGTAAATAACCTTTTGCCATATCGGGTTGTGCGTTATTGGCTAATAACCAGGCCCGATAAGCGTTAATTAGCATCCAGGGGTGGCCTTCTCCTGTTTGCCAATTGTCTGCGCGTTGCAAATAACTCGTGCGCTCGGCTTGGCGGCCCGGGTTGGCGATAAGCCAGCGTAGTAATAAATACTGCCCGAAACGTTGGCTGTCGCCACTGCGGGCCAATTTAATAAAGTGCTCGCTGCTATGGGGCGTTTCGCCCAAGGCTAATATAGCAATAACGGCCTGCTCGGCTTTTGGGTTTCCCTCATCTAGCCAGGCTAACACCTGATAAGTACGGGTTTGTGTAATATCTTTTTGTACCTGAGTTTGTTCAGATAGTTTTTCAAAGGTACTGACAGCCGCAGTAAAATATTGTTGTGCAACAACGTAATCTTGCCGAAATGCTGCCAGTTGGCCCAGGCTAGAGTGCAGTTTGCCATGGTTAAGTAAACCTGGCACGGCAAGCGGCTGCTGTAGCCAATTTTGTAAATAGGGCACTGCTGTGCTGAAGTCCATAAAGTGAGTGGCACTGGTGGCTACCCGCAGTGCGGCTTCACACGCTTCTGCGGGTATTTCGTCCCGCAGTTGTTTGGCCATTTTTAAAATGGTTTTGGCATTTTCTGCATCGGCCTGCCCAAAATGATTGTCTGCGGCCAATTGCAATGCCCGCTGTTGCAGCTCAAGTGCTGGTGGTAAATTTTGTTGGTTATTAGCCACTTGCAGCCATGTTAGTGCTTGCCGTAAACTGGCCGGAGTGAAGTTTTTGGTGGCAGCACGGTACTGTGCTTCTTTTAAATAGTGTTGCCATAAAACCAGATCTTCCCGGGCTTTTTGTTGATGTTGCGCTGATAAAAAGTGTAGCAACGAATGTTCAGGTTCTTGCGCGGCTAAGCTGCATAACTCAAACCAGTCTGTCGGGGACAGCGTATCTTGGTAGCTCACCCGCTGGTAAAAACGTTCAATGCTGTCCAAATCACTATTTTCCAGCAGGCAGTGGTTGCGCCAGCCAGTTCGATTCAGCATTTTGCGTTTAATCGGATCAGGGCTTCCCCAAATATTCGCGATAGCATCGACATAACCGTTGTAGCGGTTATCCTTTTGCATTATTTCAATACTTAAATGCAGCTGAGCAAAACGGGTAGGTGCCAGCAGTTTAAGCTCGTTTTCTAACGTATCGCAAAAGGCGTTAAGCTGGCGCGTATCGGCATAGGGTGCGCGTTGCTCTACCACTATTTTTACCCTTGCACTGCCGGCAATTGGTAGCATTAATAGTGCCCAGCGGGTAAGTTTGGCTATGGCACCAATCCAGCTGTAGGTGGTAAGATCGTGCACTGTTGCGCCAAACACGCCACTATTACTGCTTAGCACATGTGCCAGCAACTGTTGCACTTGTTCGTGCGGTAAAGTAACGGCATGGCAGGCTTGTTCAAGCGGTGGCAGGGTAGTGTTAGCCGGTAAAGCCAGGGCAACTATTTTACCTAACTGCTTATCGCTAAGGTTAAGTTCTAGTGCACTCTGATCAAAGCTGCTACCCGTTTCATCTATAAACAAAGTCCATTCGGGCGATGGTGGCAGCGCCCGTAAATTGTGTTGGTGTAATGAACCGATTAAAGAATATTGTGGCAAGGTAAGCGTAAAGCTGCTGCGTTCGGTAAATTTTTGCTGTTGTTTTTGTTTATAATCAATTAGCTTTTTCAAGGTAATTTGCAGATAACGTTTTATTTTGCCGGGCTGATTGTCTAGTTTGCTTAGCCACGCTTTTATAACCGTTTCATCTTCACCCGCTTGCCATTTTTTCTGCAGTGCCTGCCCCAGTTGTTCGGCATGTAAGCCTTGCCTGGCCATTTTTTCAAGTAGTATTATGGCCTCAGGCTGCGCCGCAAATTGTTCTTTGGCTTCAAGCAATATGCGCTCGGCTTCTGCTTTACCCCAAGCGTGGAAGCGAAACACGGTATCTAATAATTCTTGTTTTGGTGCGGGTGCTGTTGCTGTGGGTGCTGAAGGTACTGTTTGCTTTAGCTTATCGAGCGACAGTAATTCTTGCCACTGCTGGTTAGGCTGATAACACCAGAGTTGCGCCATTGGGCTAACATGCTTGGCTGCAAACCAAAACAACGCTGGCGTGCTAACACTGCCCAAATAAGCAGTAACAGGCGCAGTAGCCGTTATGGCAATGTTAATGGCGGTAATAGCATCGTCAAGTGACTGCGACTGCCCGCTTAGGTTAAGCGCCTGAGCCTGTTGAAAAGGCTCGGGTAGGTCAGTAGGGGCAGCAGGCAATAGTACCGCAGTCATAACAATTCCTTTTAGGTTATGTGTTAATGTTGCAGAGTACTATTAAAACTGCTTTTTTTCTAGATTAGGGTTAGAACAAGTTAATGTTTTCTGGCGGCGGTTGCTGGCAGAAACGAAATACTTGCTCTAGGGTTTTTAAACCAATACCGGGTAATTCAACCAGCTGATTAATTTGCGCGTAACGGCCCGATACCACCGCATGCTGCAGTGTTTCCAGCCGCTGTGTGGAAATGCCGGTTTGGTCTTTTAGTTGTGCGGCATTAAGTCGGCCTAACTGATGGGCAAACTGGTTAAACAGGTCATCTTTCGCGTCTGGCCGGTACAGGTAAATTTCAACAGTAATATGCTCGGCCAGCGGGGCTAAACGTTGCTGCATTAACGCCAATACTTGCTGTTTATCCAGGCCACCGCGATCTGCGCCTAATAGTGGCAACGCAATGCTGGTAATGCCTCTTTGCTGGTAGGTTTGTAGTAAATTGGTAAAGCCAAGCTCCAGATACTGCAGTTTTGATGGCAGTTTCCATTGTAATTTGGTTGGGAAGTTTAATATCCAGCGATCGTCGCCTTTATAAAGCCACAACTTGCCGGGGTATAATTGTTTTTGTTCACAAAATTGCTGGTAACGATTAAACATATCGGGATAGCGCAAACGACATTCTAAGGCAATACCGGCACCCATAATACCTTCGCAATTAACGGTATTAACCAAAGTTTGCGCCTTGCTGGTGAAAATGTTGTCATTAAAAACGGATATCGGCATAACATATCTCCTGTGGGTATGATGTTACCGCAAAAAAGGCTTTAGGGTTATAGCTTGCAAATAAACTGAATTCAGCTTCCAGTGTATTAAGCAGGTGAATATTAGCGACTTCAGCCGACACAATAGCCGAAAGCGGAATACGTTCCCGCACCAATAGCTCGGCACAGCGCAGTGCTTTGCCATCGGGTTTATCGCACCACGTTGCCGCCTGCAATACTTCCCAGTTCAGTACTTGTGGTTGAATACCTTTGAAAAACTGTACGTCAGCAGTTGCCGCATTACGGTCGGTGGTGGCGCACTGGGTCGCCGCTAATTTGCTTACATCAATTTTTAGCCAGACTAAATTTTTTGCATCCGATTTACGGACATACATCATGGGGTTACGCTGGCAAATGTAGGTAGGTACAAAATCGTGTAGCGGAATACCAAATACCCGTTTGCGTTCACGGCATGCCTGAGCTTCAGGCATAGAAATGTCAGTAAACGAAGCAGCTTGCTTTGCTAAGTAATTTTTACTTAATAAGCCACCGACACGTAAAAAAATCGAGGGTAAATTATCAATATGAGTGAGATGCCAAACATAATGGATGGCAGGGCAGTGCCGAATAGTTTTTTGTATAGATAATTTTATCACTGTCACCTCCTCCGTTGATAGAAGTAGGTTACCTTTTGAGCTAGAGCATTTATTTATTTACAAGTTTGTCAGTAACTTAAAAATGTACCATTAACGTTAGGTTACAGAGGTCAATAATAAGGAGACAAATATGGCAACACGTGGTGTGAATAAAGTTATTGTATTGGGAAATTTGGGCCAAGATCCCGAGGTGCGCACTATGCAATCGGGTAAAGCGATGGCCACATTAACCATTGCAACGTCAGAGCGCTGGCAAGATAAAAACTCTGGCGAGCCACAAGAGCGGACAGAGTGGCATAAAGTTGTACTGTTTGGTAAAACGGCAGAAATTGCCCAAGAATATTTAAAAAAAGGCCAACAAGTATATATTGAAGGTAAGTTGCAAACGCGTAAATGGCAAGATCAGCAAGGTATCGACCGTTACACCACCGAGATTGTCGTCGATATTAACGGCACTATGCAATTACTCGGTAAACGCGACGACACAGCAAGCGAACAAACAACGCTCTCTGCTCCACCGATAGCGGTAAAAGCTACCGCTATCGTTATATCGTCGATACCGAACCCAACGAATAATACCTATCCTGATAACTTCGAAGATGATATTCCGTTTTAACCAGATTTAAAAAATAGCGGTTGTGCTTAGTACAGCAAAGGCAAGTTGCGCCTGCTTTAATGCTTAGCGCAGCCGCATCGTTTGGCTTGGTGAAGGGGAGACCTTAGTGCTTAAGCTCAGCTTACAAACTTGTAAAAAACACTATTGAAAAGATTGTCGGCATAATCCTGAAAAATTACTGGAGCACATGCTATGACCACGCTTTTTATTAGCCGCCACCCCGGCGCTATCGATTGGATTAAACAACAAGGCGTGTTAATAGAGCGCTGGGAAACACATTTATCGTTATCAGACGTAGCGCCGGGAGACACGGTGGTGGGCACCTTGCCTATTCCGATGGTTGCGGCATTAAATGCCATTGGCGCCTATTATGTGCACTTAAATGTTGAGGTGCCGGCCAGCTTACGTGGCAAAGAGTTAAGCCTGGATGATCTTAATGTTTTAGGGGCAACACTGCAGGGCTTTTTGGTGGTACCGGAGTAAGTTATGCCAAGGTTAAAAAATAGTTTGTATGCCTATGATATTAGCAATAACAAACACCGCCGGCGAGCGTTACGGCAACTGCGTAAAGTGGCAGATGTGTACCAAGATTCAGTATTTGATTGCCGCTTAGCCAAGCCAGAGCATCAGCAATTGCAGCAACTTTTGCTGGCGTTGCTGGCACCCGGTGAACAGTTGCTACAAATTAGCCTGCCACAAAACACCGAGTGTATGCAGCTTGGCACTGGTTTGCAGCCACTATCTGATAACTGTTTTATCATTAGCTAAGGTAGGCTTATGAGCACGTTGGTGATAGAGAAACATAACATTGCCTTGGAATATGTTACTGATTTTTTGTTGGTGCGCCAGCCGGAAAGCCCGGTGCGCACACTGCCATTAGGCCGCATTACCAAAGTGGTTTGTATGCACAATGTGCAGCTTACTACGCAGCTGCTAGGGCAGTTATACCAACGAGGTATTGATTTTGTCGTGCTGAATAACCGCTATGTGAAACACAGTTTTGCCATCTATGCCGACACGCATCAATATGCACTGCGCCGCTGTCAGCAGTATGCCTGGCAGTTGGAACCGGAATTACGTTTACACTTGGCTAAAGCGTTTTGTCTGCATAAATTTCGGGTAAGCATGCGGGTAATAGCGGCAGACAGCTCGCATCGCCTGCTGGCACAACTGGCCATGGCCATCGAAAGCCTACAGCGTTGTCACACCGAGGAGCAACTTCGTGGCTTGGAGGGAAGCGCTCAAAAAGGGTTATTTCATTATTGGCGGCAGCAGCTTGACCCCGCCTGGGGTTTTGAGCAGCGGATCCGCCGGCCACCGCCTGATCCGGTTAATGCGTTGTTGTCTTTTGCGTACACCATGGTGCACCAGGAAGCGGTGCGCCAATGCAAGAAATACGGCTTGGATGCCGACTTAGGGTTTTATCACCGGTTGGCTTATAGCCGGCAATCTTTGGCTTGTGATCTAATGGAGCCATTAAGACCAAAAATTGAACAATGGCTAGTGCAAACGCTGGCCAATGGTCAGTTAAATCGTCGCCATTTTAGCAAAACCCGCACCGATGGCTGCTTTTTAGGCAAAGAAGGCCGCCTGCTATTTTACCCACTGTTTGACCAGCAGTTACCCCATTACCGGCGGGTACTTGCCGCCAATGCGCGCTGGTTAATTAAACAGCTAAAACAACCCACTGGTTATCCTAGCCTGGAGCTGTTGACATGACAAATTGCGAACACTGGTACGTTATTAGTTACGATATTCGTGAGCGTAAAAGACTGGCACGGTTACATCGTTATTTAAAGCGCTATAGCTTTATGTTGCAAGAGTCGGTTTACCTATTTGTTGGTAATAAAACGGCCTGGCAAACGTTAAAAACCGAGCTGGAAAAGCGGATAAAAAAGCATGAAGACGATGTAAGAGTGTACAAGTTAGATAAAGAATGTTGTTTTAACTTTTTTGGCAGCAGCCCCTGGCCCCAAGGCCTGTATTTTGGTGGTTACCCACGCTTTACTTTAACGCCTTTATTGGCGGTGGCGGTATAAATAATTAATTGAATTTATACAACACAGTAGTATAGTAAGGGTGCTCTTTAACAATTTAATTGTACAAAAATTAGCCAATTCATTGGTTAAAAAGTAATCAATAAAAAGCGTTTGCAAGTATTTGTTTTTTATATAGAAAAAAACGTGCTAGAGTTCAAACGTTGCCCCGACACTAAAGGGGATTAAGACCTGCAGTGCCGGCTAAGAAAGAACCAGCTATTACGTTCAAACGTTGCCCCGACACTAAAGGGGATTAAGACTTGCGGTATCGCCGCCATCACCATCGATTGAAGGTTCAAACGTTGCCCCGACACTAAAGGGGATTAAGACTAGGCAATAATGCCCGGCCTTTCGACCGAGCATGTTCAAACGTTGCCCCGACACTAAAGGGGATTAAGACGTTAGACACACGGCTAGTACACGTAATGAGCTACGTTCAAACGTTGCCCCGACACTAAAGGGGATTAAGACCTTCTCCCAGCGTTCGGTAATAATTACCAAGAGTTCAAACGTTGCCCCGACACTAAAGGGGATTAAGACACGCGCATTGATCCATATTGCGAAGGCTGGCAGTTCAAACGTTGCCCCGACACTAAAGGGGATTAAGACGGCAGTATCAGGGCCAGCTTAAACATCATCCTTGTTCAAACGTTGCCCCGACACTAAAGGGGATTAAGACAAGCTGCGCCTGTTCTACGGGTTAATTGCGGTAGTTCAAACGTTGCCCCGACACTAAAGGGGATTAAGACACCACAACAAGTATGCCTGTGGATATTTCTGCGTTCAAACGTTGCCCCGACACTAAAGGGGATTAAGACCCAATTTTTACTGCTACGCCAGACTCATTTACTAAGTTCAAACGTTGCCCCGACACTAAAGGGGATTAAGACTTCGGCAAACGGAACACCCGACCATTACTGTCAGGTTCAAACGTTGCCCCGACACTAAAGGGGATTAAGACCGGCCAGATCTTCTGCCGTAGCCCAGTCCGTAGGTTCAAACGTTGCCCCGACACTAAAGGGGATTAAGACAGAGACCTTAACCCCAGCGCCCCAGCGTATGCGTTCAAACGTTGCCCCGACACTAAAGGGGATTAAGACCAGTCAAATGGAACACAAAGCCCACAGGAGCCGGTTCAAACGTTGCCCCGACACTAAAGGGGATTAAGACCTCCGTTCCAACCATCTGGACGGTTCCAGTCAGTTCAAACGTTGCCCCGACACTAAAGGGGATTAAGACTTGCTTATCGAACTCGTCGCGCAGCTTTTTGATGTTCAAACGTTGCCCCGACACTAAAGGGGATTAAGACGCATTGATATTCATGTTATTTCCTTCTTAGGAGGTTCAAACGTTGCCCCGACACTAAAGGGGATTAAGACGGCCTTCGACGTGGATAAACCTACCGTTTGACGTTCAAACGTTGCCCCGACACTAAAGGGGATTAAGACATCGCTGGCTTGCCTACAGCCTTTGGTATCAGGTTCAAACGTTGCCCCGACACTAAAGGGGATTAAGACAGTAGGACGAGGATCATTGCTCCGAACATTGCGTTCAAACGTTGCCCCGACACTAAAGGGGATTAAGACACGACAAGTATGCCTGTGGAGACTTCTGCAGCGTTCAAACGTTGCCCCGACACTAAAGGGGATTAAGACTTAAAGCGGGATAGCATTAAGGTGGCATCGTCGTTCAAACGTTGCCCCGACACTAAAGGGGATTAAGACGGTTATGTCAGGATTGGCTGCAGCCACTGCACTGTTCAAACGTTGCCCCGACACTAAAGGGGATTAAGACGAGGATCAATCCGGTCTTAAAGCAATAGGTGATTGTTCAAACGTTGCCCCGACACTAAAGGGGATTAAGACAGGTTGGATAACCCCACACTCTCACCCCACTGGTTCAAACGTTGCCCCGACACTAAAGGGGA
>NZ_LAHP01000029.1 GCF_000987765.1 Arsukibacterium sp. MJ3 | reverse complement strand
CTCAGCATTACTGACTAAATATTACTACTTGGTCACTCATACTGATTTTTTTCGTTTACACGAACATCATCATAAGTGCCCACAAAGATAATTGATTGCCAATTGTTAAAGAGCGTGCTTCGACTTTCGAAGCGAGAACCGCTAATGCCATTCTCAGAGTTGTTCAGTGTTCATCACCAGACGTTTACTGCGTTGCCGCTGCCCCGTCTGTGGATGCGCATTATAGAGATCCGGCAAACATGATCAAGATCTTTTTTACAAATTGATGACTGAGTGGGTGTTTTTTAATCGTTCTGCTGTAATAACCTTCATAAAGTCGATAAATTGTACAATTAGCTACGGTTTGTTTTCTGATAAGTAAGTGCAGGAACTGCTGCGCGCCGGCGTTTCAATTCATGTGAGTAAATTAATTGGCCAAGTTGGCGCATAAAAGGTTTAGCAATTTCTTCAAGCTGATATTTATCATCATTTAAGATGTCATTCTGGTTAGCATAAATAACGGCGACCAACAGAAATTCTATATTTTTATCAGTATCAACAATATAAGCACCATCTATGGCATGACCATAAGCCCATCCGGTTTTATTAACAATATTAAAGTGAGGTGGTATTGTTGCCGGATCACCTGCTACCAGTAAAAATTTAGCATAATTATCAGGATAATCCTCCACGGTATAGCTAGGGTAAAGGCTATCAGAAGGAGATATTGTCATGTGGTGCAGCACAAATTCGCGACTGCTTTGATTTATATTAAATTGCTGCAGCGGTTTAAAAGCTTTAGGAAAAATGATTCGTTTTAAAACACTATTAAAATCAAGCAAAGAAAAACGATTTTTATCAGTAAAGTCCATCGGTATATTAACTAATTTACCATTAACAATATGTGCTTTACCTAACATTGGCTTAGAGGTATTAAGGTATTGCCTCTCCGTGTAGCGGGCCGGCAATGATAACAACTCGTTGTTGTCGTTATCGAGAAAACGTATCGGGTTAAAATGCCGTTGCTCAAACTCAGGTAATGGCAAACTTAAACGGTGGTTGATAACCGTGTTCATTAAGCCCTTTACCTGAAGCTGATGGTTAATATAGTCTTGGCCTAATAACTCGTAAAGACGGTTATAAGCATCATTATCACTAACCAATAAAATCTTTTTAATATAATGGGCAATGCTGGGCAGATTGTTTTCTGCAGTGACATCACTTAAGGCAGAACTCTGTAAAGATCTGTTAGTGCCGCTGAGCATAATACTATCTTTAGTAAGAGCAGGTACTTGCTGCTCCTCAAGCCACTGTAATGCTAACAGTGAAACCGGTAACTTAACGGTGCTGGCAGGGTAAAAATACTCCGACTCATTAAGCCCGTACTGGTAATCCGTAAAATGAATTA
This sequence comes from Arsukibacterium sp. MJ3, assembly GCF_000987765.1. GTDB lineage: Bacteria > Pseudomonadota > Gammaproteobacteria > Enterobacterales > Alteromonadaceae > Alishewanella. The sequence continues at coordinate 17,096 of NZ_LAHP01000029.1, read as the reverse complement.
TTTTATCAGCATTGCGATCTATCTGAGTATAAATAATCTGGACTTTGTAAGCAGCTTGATTTTGTAAAACCTGATGAAGAATTGGATAATTTAACTGAGTATCAATTAGCAATGGTTTAAGATCATAGCAATCGGCTGGCTTTATATCATCGCAACCAACGGCTAACAGGCCAGGTGGAAAAAGACAAAAACAACTTACGGCTACAATAAAGGTACGTGATGGCATAAGTCACCTTACTATAAGAAATACTAATAGCTTAGCCAGCATTATTAAATAAAACAAACAGGTATAAAAAAACCGGGCCAAGCCCGGTTTTTACGTTAAGTATTAGCTTACTCTGCAGCAGTTTCTTCAACTGGCAGGGCGTCCACTTCTGGACGATCAACTAACTCTATATAACACATTGGTGCATTATCGCCTGTACGGAAACCACACTTCATAATACGAGTGTAACCGCCTGGACGCGCATTGTAACGCGGACCTAAAACATTAAATAATAAACCAACTACTTCTTTATCACGAGTACGGGCAAAAGCTAACCGGCGATTTGCAACGCTGTCATTCTTTGCCAGTGTGATCAATGGTTCAATCACACGACGTAACTCTTTAGCCTTAGGCAAAGTCGTTTTGATGATTTCGTGCTTCACCAACGAGCTTGCCATGTTACGGAACATTGCAGTACGGTGGCTGCTATTCCGATTTAATTGACGACCACTCTTGCGATGGCGCATGATCTATTCCTTCTCACTAAACCAGGAACTGGTGTCTGGTTAGTCTTTATTTACCAAACTAGCTGGCGGCCAGTTTTCTAGGCGCATGCCCAGAGATAAACCGCGCGACGCCAACACGTCTTTGATTTCGGTAAGTGACTTCTTACCCAGGTTAGGCGTTTTCAGTAACTCAACCTCGGTACGTTGTACCAGATCACCGATATACTGAATCTGCTCTGCCTTCAAGCAGTTAGCAGAACGAACTGTTAGCTCTAAATCATCGACCGGACGTAATAGAATCGGATCAAACTCCGGCTTCTCTTCACGTTTCTCAGGCTCACTCTTATCGCGCAATTCAACAAAAAACTCTAGCTGTTCAGCTAAAATTGTTGCTGCACGACGAATGGCTTCCTCAGGCTCAACAGTGCCGTTGGTTTCCATGTCGATAATTAGTTTATCCAAGTCAGTACGCTGTTCTACACGTGCCGCTTCCACAGTATAAGCAATACGCTCAACCGGGCTGAACGATGCGTCTAATAACAGACGACCTATTGGACGTTCGTCATCATCGGAGGACAAACGAGATGATGCAGGTACATAACCACGACCACGCTCTATCTTAAGGCGCATACTGAATTCAGTTTCACCAGTAAGATTACAAATAACGTGCTCAGGGTTAGTAATAACCACACCGTCGCCACGCTGGATATCTCCAGCAGTTACAGGGCCGGCACCTTTCTTCGTTAAAGTCAGCGTGACTTCATCTTTGTCTTCCAGGCGAACGGCAAGGCCTTTGAGGTTCAAAAGGATATCAATGATATCTTCCTGCACGCCCTCTTTGGCGCTGTACTCATGGAGAACGCCGTCAATTTCTACTTCAGTCACTGCACAACCTGGCATTGACGATAGCAGAATACGACGTAACGCGTTGCCCAAGGTATGCCCGAAACCGCGCTCTAGTGGTTCCAAAGTAACTTTGGCACGAGTTGGGTTGATCCTTTCGATACCAACTAATCTCGGCTTAAGGAATTCGGTGACAGAACCCTGCATATATCCTCTCTTAACAATTAGCTTTACTTAGAGTAAAGCTCGACGATTAACTGTTCGTTGATGTCCGCAGACAAATCCGAACGCTCAGGCAGACGTTTGAAAACGCCTTCCAGCTTCGTGTTGTCAACTTCAATCCAAGTTGGTTTCTCACGTTGCGCTGCAACTTCAAGAGCTGCACTAATACGTGCTTGCTTCTTGGCTTTTTCACGCACAGAGATCACTTGTTCAGGTAACACAGTATACGATGGTACGTTAACCACACTGCCATTTAATAAAATAGCTTTGTGACTTACCAGCTGACGTGCTTCAGCACGAGTGCTAGCCAGACCCATACGATAAACTACGTTGTCAAGACGAGACTCTAACAACGCTAACAGGTTTTCACCGGTGTTACCTTTCAAACGAGCAGCTTCTTTGTAGTAATTACGGAACTGCTTCTCTAATACGCCGTACATACGACGAACTTTTTGCTTCTCGCGTAACTGTAAACCGTAGTCTGATAAACGACCGCGACGAGCGCCGTGCTGACCAGGGGCGGTTGCTAAGTTACACTTTGAATCAATTGCTCTTACGCCGCTTTTTAGGAACAGGTCTGTACCTTCGCGACGACTAAGTTTGAGCTTAGGACCCAAATATCTTGCCATCTTCTCTCTCCAATAATCCGTGAAGCGCTGTAATTACACGCGACGTTTTTTAGGTGGACGACATCCGTTGTGCGGGATAGGCGTCACGTCGGTGATATTTGTAATGCGGTATCCAGCGGCATTCAGTGCACGAATCGCTGATTCGCGGCCTGGGCCAGGACCATTTACAAACACTTCAAGGTTCTTAAGACCATATTCTAACGCGGCAGTACCTGCACGTTCAGCAGCTACCTGAGCAGCGAACGGCGTAGACTTACGCGAGCCACGGAAACCTGAACCGCCAGAAGTAGCCCAGCAAAGAGCATTACCTTGACGATCGGTGATCGTAACGATGGTATTGTTGAAAGAAGCATGGATATGAGCCATACCATCAGAAACTTGTTTTTTTACCTTTTTACGGGTACGAACTGGTGCTTTAGCCATGTGTTATACTCCGTCCTATTTCTTAATCGCTTTGCGTGGACCTTTACGGGTACGCGCATTGGTCTTAGTTCTCTGACCACGAACCGGAAGACTACGACGGTGGCGTAAGCCACGATAACAACCAAGATCCATTAAACGTTTAATGTTTAATGTCACTTCACGGCGTAAGTCACCTTCTACGGTGTACTTACCAACTTCTTCACGAAGCGTATCTAACTGTGCATCAGATAATGCAGCAATCTTCATACTTTCTTCGATGCCCACAGCAGCTAAAATTGATTTAGCGCGGGTTTTACCGATACCATAAACATAGGTCAATGAAATAACCGCATGTTTATTATCGGGGATGTTAATGCCAGCGATACGGGCCACTAACGTTCTCCTCTAAAAAATTAATAGGTGCCAATTTGAAAAGCCCGTAAGGATACTCAAATAGCGCTCATATTGCAAACAATTAAGGGGCCGAACTTAATGTCCAGCCCGATAATATGTTTTCTACCTTAACCCTGGCGCTGTTTGTGCTTAGGTTCAGTGCAAATTACCCGCACAACGTTGTTGCGTCGAATAACTTTACAGTTGCGGCAGATCTTCTTAACGGAAGCTCGTACTTTCATAACTTAACTCCGCAAATATATCTTAACGGTTATAACCTTTAAGATTTGCCTTTTTAAGTACAGAATCATACTGATGAGACATCAGATGGGTTTGTACCTGTGCCATAAAATCCATAATAACAACGACGATAATCAATAACGATGTACCACCGAAATAAAATTGCACATTCCATGCAACCATCATGAACTCGGGAACCAAACAGATAAAGGTAATATACATAGCACCTGCTAAGGTTAACCGGGTCATTACTTTATCAATGTATTTTGATGTCTGCTCACCAGGACGGATCCCAGGGATAAAAGCACCGGATTTCTTCAAGTTGTCTGCTGTATCACGCGGATTAAACACCAACGCAGTATAAAAGAAACAGAAGAAAATAATAGCCGCCGAGTATAACATCATATACAGCGGTTGTCCCGGAGATAAAGCTAGCGATACTTCCTGAAGGAAGTTTGCAACCATACCTTCGCCTGCACCAAACCAACTGGCAATAGTGCCTGGAAACAGAATTATACTAGAAGCAAAAATTGGTGGAATAACACCTGCCATATTTACTTTTAACGGTAAATGGCTGCTCTGCGCTGCAAACACCTGACGGCCCTGCTGACGCTTAGCATAGTTAACCACAATACGACGCTGGCCGCGTTCAACAAAGACCACAAACCACGTTATCGCAATTACAATTACGCCAATAGCTATTAATAGCAAAAAGTGCAAATCGCCCTGACGTGCCATCTCAATCGTCTGGCCAATGGCAGACGGGAAGCCAGCAACAATACCGGTAAAAATTAGTAACGAAATACCATTACCTATACCACGCTCGGTAATTTGCTCGCCTAACCACATTAAAAACATGGTTCCGGTAACCAAACTAATTATTGCAGTAAAGTAAAATGCAAAGCCCGGATTAAGTACTAAACCTGGCATCATGTTAGGTAAACCAGTGGCTATACCTATAGACTGCAATATCGCTAAACCTAATGTACCGTAACGAGTGTACTGATTTATTTTGCGTTTACCTGCTTCACCTTCTTTTTTCAACTCAGCCAAATGCGGATGCATTACGGTTAATAGTTGAACAATAATTGAAGCAGAAATATAGGGCATTATACCCAACGCAAATACAGAAGCCCGTTCAAGAGCACCACCGCTGAACATGTTAAACATTTCAACGATGGTGCCTTTTTGTTGCTCGAATAACTGAGCTAGCACGTTGGCGTCAATTCCAGGAATTGGCACAAAGGAGCCTAACCGAAAAACGATTATGGCCAAAAGTACAAATAACAGGCGAGATTTCAGCTCGCTGAAACCGCCTTTTGCACTTCTTGAGTCCGAACCTGGTTTAGCCATAGCGTACTATCCTTATTATTCTTCGACTTTACCGCCGGCGGCTTCGATGGCTGCACGCGCGCCTTTGGTTACGCCTAGACCTTTTACAGTTACCGGACGAGTAACTTCGCCCGACAGCACAACTTTAGCGAACTTAACGGAACGAGAAATAATATTAGCTGCCATTAAGGTTGCTAAATCTACTACGTCACCATTAACTGCAGTCAACTCGTGTAACCGGACTTCAGCAGAAACCAAAGATTTCTGTGAAGTAAAACCAAACTTAGGTAAGCGTTGTTTCAATGGCATTTGACCGCCTTCAAAACCGGGACGCACTTTGCCGCCTGAACGAGACTTCAGACCTTTGTGACCTCGACCCGCTGTTTTACCCATGCCAGAACCGATACCACGGCCTACGCGTTTTTTATCTTTCTTTGCACCTGGTGCGGGAGAAAGTGTATTTAAAAGCATCTTTTACTCCTCCACTTTAACCATGTAATACACAGCGTTAATCATGCCACGAATTGAAGGTGTATCTTCAAGCTCAACAGTATGATTAATACGGCGCAAACCTAAACCCGTTAACGTTGCACGGTGCTTCGGTAAACGACCGATGCCCGATTTAGTCTGGGTTACTTTAATTGTCTTCTTCGCCATGGCAAATTACCCCAAAATGTCATCAACGCGTAAACCGCGTTTTGCTGCCACTTGTGCCGGTGACTTCACTGAAGCCAAGGCATTAATGGTAGCGCGAACTACGTTAATTGGGTTAGTTGAGCCGTAACACTTAGACAGAATATTCTGAATGCCTGCTACTTCTAGCACGGCGCGCATTGCACCGCCAGCAATCAAACCAGTACCATCTGATGCAGGCTTCATAAATACATTAGAGCCTGAATGCACACCACGTGTTGGGTGGTGTAAAGTGTGACCATTTAACTCAACCTGGGTCATGTTGCGACGTGCTTTTTCCATTGCTTTTTGAATAGCAGCTGGTACTTCACGCGCTTTACCATAACCGAAACCAACGCGGCCGTTGCCGTCACCCACTACTGTCAATGCTGTAAAGGAGAATATACGTCCACCTTTAACAACTTTAGACACGCGGTTTACTGCAACAAGCTTCTCTTGTAAATCAGATTGTTGTTTAGCATCTTCGTTAGCCATAAGCTACTCCTAGAACTGAAGACCGGCTTCACGCGCTGCGTCTGCTAACGCCTGCACGCGACCATGATACTGGAAGCCACTGCGGTCAAAAGCACAAGCAGTAACGCCTTTGGCTACTGCACGTTCAGCAATCGCTTTACCAACAGCCTTGGCAGCATCTACGTTACCTGTGTACGTCAATGATTCACGAATAGTTGCTTCTGCAGTAGAAGCCGCTGCGATCACTTCAGCATTTGGTGCGATAAGCTGCGCGTAGATGTGACGTGGTGTACGGTGTACAACCAGGCGATTCGCACCTTGTTCGATAATGTTTCTGCGAGTGCGTTTGGCACGGCGCAGACGAGCAAGTTTCTTATCCATCGTCTTACCCTACTTTTTCTTCGCTTCTTTGCGACGCACGTTTTCATTCGCATAACGAACACCTTTGCCTTTGTAAGGCTCTGGTTTACGGTATGCCCGGATGTTTGCAGCAACTTGACCAACCAATTGTTTGTCAGCACCTTTAACCAAGACTTCAGTCTGGGTAGGCGTTTCGATAGTGATACCCTGAGGGATCTCGAAAACGACTGGGTGAGAAAAGCCCAGGCTCAGGTTTAATACCTTGCCTTCTGCTTTTGCACGGTAACCAACACCAACCAGTTCCAGTTTCTGCGAGAAACCTTCGCTGACACCTGTTACCAGGTTATTGATCAATGCACGGGCAGTACCCGCTTGTGCGTTTGCATTTGCGAAACCGTCACGAGGGTTGGTACGTAAAACGTTACCTTCGACAACAATTTCAACCGCGGAATTAACATTAATAGTTAACTCGCCGTTTTTGCCCTTTATCGACACTACCTGGCCGTTTTGCGTTAACGTAACGCCGGTTGGAATAGTGACTGGGGCCTTAGCAACACGAGACATAGATTACTACCTCCGTTACGCTACGTAGCCGATTATTTCGCCACCGATACCAACCTTGCGCGCGGCACGGTCAGTCATTAGTCCTTTAGATGTTGACACAATGGCCACACCTAAACCGCCCATTACCTTAGGTAACTCGCCGCTTCTCTTATAGATTCGCAGACCTGGACGACTAACACGATCGATAGTTTCAATAACTGATTTGCCTTGGAAATACTTTAACGTAACTTCCAATTCTGGTTTAACGTCACCAGATACAGCGAAATCGCCGATGTAACCTTCGTCTTTTAATACTTTCGCGATTGCGATCTTCATTTTAGAAGAAGGCATTTTAACCGCAACTTTATTGGCAGCTTGGCCGTTGCGGATGCGAGTAAACATATCCGCTACTGGATCTTGCATGCTCATAGCTCGTTACTCCCGTGATTCTTACCAGCTAGCCTTACGAAGGCCAGGAATTTCACCGCGCATAGCTGCTTCACGAACCTTTATACGGCTCATTCCGAACTTACGCAGATAACCATGTGGACGACCTGTTACACGACAACGGTTACGTTGACGTGAAGGGCTGGAATCACGCGGCAACGTCTGTAGCTTCAGAACTGCTGCCCAACGGTCTTCATCAGAAGTCGTTGGATTCGCAATCAGGTCTTTCAGCTCATGACGCTTTGCAGCGAATTTGGCTACCAGTTGTGCACGCTTTACTTCGCGAGCTTTCATTGATTGTTTTGCCATGACCCTACACCTTATTTCTTGAACGGGAAGTTAAACGCGGCAAGTAAAGCACGTCCTTCGTCATCGGTACGTGCTGTAGTTGTAATAGTGATATCTAAACCACGTACTGCATCTACTTTATCGTAATCGACTTCTGGGAAAATGATTTGCTCACGTACACCCATGCTGTAGTTACCACGGCCATCAAATGACTTCGGGTTTACACCGCGGAAATCACGAATACGCGGGATAGCTATAGAGACTAAACGCTCTAAAAAATCCCACATACGATCGCCGCGCAGGGTCACTTTTGCGCCAATAGGGTAGCCTTCACGGATTTTGAAACCTGCTACAGATTTACGAGCCTTGGTAACAAGTGGCTTTTGGCCAGCAATAGCAGCTAAATCCGCTACGGCGTTATCAAGAATCTTTTTGTCTGCAACCGCTTCACCCACACCCATGTTGAGTGTGATTTTAACAATCCGAGGGACTTGCATGACGCTGGTGTAGCCAAACTGTTTAAACAGTTCTGGGACTACGGTGTCTTTATAAATTTCATGCAGTTTCGCCATCGTATTACTCCAATAGCAATTAGATTACTTCATTATTCGATTTGAAGAAGCGAACTTTCTTACCATCTTCAAAACGGAAACCTACGCGATCTGCTTTACCCGTTTTAGGGTTGAAAACCGCTACATTTGAAACATGAATTGAGGCTTCTTTCTCAACGATACCACCAGGTGTATTAAGCGCAGGAACAGGTTTCTGATGCTTTTTAACCAAGTTAACGCCTGAGATATAAACACGGTCTTCAGAAAGTAATACTTTCGTCACTTTACCGCGCTTACCTTTGTCCTTACCAGCAAGAACAACCACCTCATCATCACGACGGATTTTACTAGCCATTGTGACTCCTTACAGTACTTCTGGTGCCAGTGACACGATCTTCATAAACTTATCGCCACGAAGTTCACGTGTTACAGGTCCGAAAATACGTGTGCCGATCGGTTCCAGCTTAGTATTTAATAATACTGCTGCATTGCGATCAAAACGAATCAAAGATCCGTCCTGACGACGTACGCCTTTGCGTGTTCGCACCACCACTGCATTCAGGACGTCACCTTTTTTAACTTTACCGCGTGGAATTGCTTCCTTGACAGTAACTTTAATGACGTCACCAATTGCCGCATAACGGCGATGTGAACCACCTAAGACCTTAATACACATTACGCTGCGCGCGCCGCTGTTGTCTGCGACTTCCAGCATAGATTGCATCTGGATCATCTTAGTGCTCCGCTATTCTACTATATAGCCCTCTCGGACTACGCTGCTTACGATAATAAATACCCTGCCATATGGAAGGGCGCGTGATTATAACAGCACTTTTACTAAATAGGTAGTTTAATAATAAAAAACGGCCCCGGAGGGCCGTTCCTATCAGCTGAATAATAATTATTTAGCTGGTACAACTACCGCAACCAGAGTCCAAGACTTAGTCTTAGACAGAGGACGACATTCACGAATTGTGACAACATCGCCTTCATTACACTGATTTGTTTCGTCATGTACATGCAGTTTGGTAGTACGCTTAATGAACTTACCATAAATTGGATGTTTCACTGAACGTTCGATAGCAACAGTGATAGATTTTTCCATCTTGTTACTGATCACTTTACCTTGCAGCGTACGGATATTCACTTCAGTCATTACGCACCTGCCTTCTCGGTTAAGATAGTCTTAACGCGCGCGATATTACGACGCACCTGCTTCATTAAATGCGTCTGAGCTAACTGACCAGTAGCTGATTGCATGCGCATATTGAACTGCTCACGTAACAGACCTAATAATTCAGTGTTCAACTCTTCTACACTTTTCGATTTTAAATCGCTGGCTTTCATCACATTACCGTCCGCGTTACAAAGGTTGTCTTAAAGGGTAACTTAGCAGCGGCAAGCGTAAATGCATGACGTGCTAATTCTTCAGACACACCGTCCATTTCGTATAAGACTTTGCCAGGTTTAATCTGACATACCCAATACTCAACAGAACCTTTACCACTACCCATCCGTACTTCAAGCGGCTTCGCCGTCATTGGTTTATCTGGGAACACACGGATCCAGATTTTACCAACACGTTTAACAGCTCGCGTCATAGCACGACGTGCAGATTCGATTTGACGTGAAGTCATTTGACCACGTTCTAATGATTTCAATGCATAAGTACCGAAAGATACTTTATCGCCAACCTGGGCTAAACCACGGTTACGACCTTTGTGCACTTTACGAAATTTTGTACGTTTTGGTTGCAACATCGCTCAATACCCCTACTTAGCCTTACGTGCCGGTTTTTTCGGCGCTTTAGGCTGGTTGTTATTGTTAGCGTTGTTGGTGTTGCTGCTTAATGGCAGAGGTCCTAAGATCTCGCCTTTAAAAATCCACACCTTAACACCAATGATACCGTAAGTAGTTAAAGCTTCTGAGGTGTTGTAATCAATGTCAGCGCGCAGGGTGTGCAGCGGCACACGACCTTCACGATACCATTCATCACGGGCAATCTCAGCGCCGCCTAAACGGCCACTCACCTGCACCTTGATACCTTTAGCGCCAATACGCATGGCATTTTGTACGGCGCGCTTCATAGCACGACGAAACATAACGCGACGCTCTAACTGGCTGCTGATTGAATCAGCTACTAATTTGGCATCCAACTCAGGCTTGCGGATTTCAGAGATATTGATCTGCGCAGGTACGCCAGCAATAGCGGCAACTTGCTTGCGGATCTTCTCAACGTCTTCACCTTTCTTACCGATAATTACGCCTGGACGCGCCGTGTGAATAGTCACACGAATGCTTTTTGCAGGACGCTCAATATCAATCCGGCTTACTGAAGCGGCTTTTAATTGCTTCGTCAAATATTGACGAACTTTATAATCACCGTTTAAGAAATCCGGGAAATCTTTTGTATTCGCGAACCAGGTTGAGCTCCATGGCTTAGTGATACCTAGGCGAATACCATTAGGATGTACTTTCTGTCCCATTTCTATCTCCTAGTTATCAGCAACAACCACTGTAATGTGGCTGGTACGCTTAACAATACGGTCAGCTCGACCTTTAGCGCGTGGCTTAATCCGTTTCATTGAAGGACCTTCATCGATGAAGATGGTCTTCACTTTCAACGTATCAATATCGGCACCTTCATTGTGCTCAGCGTTGGCAATGGCTGATAAAAGAACCTTTTTAACTAACTCAGCAGCCTTTTTCGGGCTATAAGTCAGTACATTCAGCGCCTTATCAACTGACAGTCCACGCACTTGGTCAGCGACCAAACGGGTTTTTTGTGCAGAAGAACGGGCAAATTTGTGTTTAGCTAATGCTTGCATCATTTACCCCTTAGCGCTTCTTGGCCTTTTTGTCGGCTGCATGACCACGGTAAGTACGAGTAGGTGCAAATTCACCTAACTTGTGACCAACCATCTCTTCCGAGACAAACACCGGTACATGTTGACGACCATTATGGACAGCGATGGTCAAACCGATCATATCAGGTATGATCATTGAACGACGGCTCCAAGTCTTTATAGGCTTCTTGTCCCCGCTTTCCAACGCTTTCTCTACCTTCTTCAGCAAGTGAAGGTCAATAAATGGACCTTTCTTGAGAGAACGTGGCATGGCAATTCCTCACAAATTATTTATCACGACGACGTACGATAAGTTTATCAGTACGCTTGTTTGAACGAGTTTTATAGCCTTTAGTTGGTACGCCCCATGGTGTAACAGGGTGACGACCACCAGAAGTCTTACCTTCACCACCACCGTGTGGATGGTCAACCGGGTTCATTACCACACCACGTACGGTTGGGCGAATGCCACGCCAGCGCATTGCACCAGCTTTACCGTATTGACGTAACATGTGCTCGGCATTACCGATTTCACCGATAGTAGCACGACAATCTGCTAATACTTTACGTACTTCACCGCTACGTAGGCGCAGAGTTACATACTCACCGTCACGTGCCAGAATTTGTACAAAAGCACCGGCTGAACGAGCCAGCTGACCGCCTTTACCTGGTTTCATTTCGATATTATGAACAACCTGACCCACCGGAATGTTCCGTAGTGGCAAGCTGTTACCCGCTTTTATAGGCGAGTCCATACCAGAAACAATTGAATCACCAGCTTTCAGACCTTTAGGGGCCAGAATGTAACGACGCTCACCGTCTGCATACAGAACTAAAGCGATGTTAGCAGTACGATTTGGATCGTATTCTAAGCGTTCTACTTTAGCCGGAATGCCGTCTTTAGTGCGTTTAAAGTCAACAACACGATAATGTTGTTTATGACCACCACCGATATGACGGGTAGTGATACGACCATTATTGTTACGACCACCAGTTCTAACTTTCTTCTCTAACAAAGGAGCATAAGGCTTGCCTTTGTACAGGTCAGGGTTAACCACTTTTAATACGTGGCGACGACCTGGTGACGTAGGTTTACACTTAACAAGTGCCATTTCCTAACTCCTCTTCTTACTCAGCGCCGCCAACGAAATCGATTTCGCTGCCTTCTTTAAGAGTAACGTAAGCTTTTTTCCAATCGCTACGCTTGCCCATACGCGCACCAGTGCGTTTGGTCTTACCCTTAACATTAACAGTGCGAACACCTACTACTTCTGTTTCAAACAGTTTTTCTACAGCAGCTTTTATATCAGCTTTAGTAGAGGTAGTAGATACCTTGAAAACGATAGTGTTGTTGTTTTCTGCCGCATTAGTTGCTTTTTCAGAAACATGCGGAGCCAGAATCACTTTCAGTAAACGTTCTTCACGGATCATGCTAAAAGCTCCTCAAGTTGTTTAACTGCAGCAGCAGTCATTAACACTTTGTCGAATGCGATTAAGCTGACCGGGTCAATTCCGTGTACGTCACGTACGTCAACCTTGTACAGGTTACGTGCAGATAAAAATAAGTTCTCATCTACTTCGTTAGTCACAATTAACACGTCTTTCAGATCCATCGCCTTTAATTTGGCCGATAAGTCTTTAGTTTTCGGGGTATCAACTGCAAAGTTTTCTACCACGATTAACCGTTCCTGACGTACTAATTCAGACAGAATGCTCATGATCGCACCGCGATACATTTTACGGTTTACTTTTTGGCTGTGATCTTGTGGCTTCGCCGCAAATGTCACACCGCCGCCGCGCCAAATTGGACTACGGATTGTACCAGCACGGGCACGACCTGTACCCTTCTGGCGCCATGGCTTCTTGCCGCCACCGCGAACTTCTGAACGAGTTAACTGTGCACGGGTACCCTGACGGGCGCCAGCTGCATAAGCAACTACTACCTGATGTACCAGAGCTTCGTTAAACTCACGTCCAAAGGTAGCTTCGGAAACTTCAAGAGCGCCTTGAGCGTCTCGTAATGCTAATTCCATCACTTATCTCCTCAGACGTTAGCTTTTAACAGCTGGTTTAACGATCACGTCACCGCCGATAGCACCAGGCACTGCGCCTTTTACTAACAGAATGTTACGTGCTGCGTCTACACGAACCACTTCCAGAGACTGCACAGTTACCCGTTCATCACCCATGTGGCCAGCCATTTTTTTACCCTTAAATACTTTACCTGGAGATTGGTTTTGACCAATCGATCCTGGTGCACGGTGTGATAAAGAGTTACCGTGAGTAGCATCCTGAGTACGGAAATTCCAGCGCTTAACAGCACCTTGAAATCCTTTACCTTTTGATGTGCCAGACACATCAACTTTTTTCGTATCTGCGAAGATATCCACAGTAATCTCGCTGCCAACCTGAATGTCAGCGCCTTCGTTATCTTGTAGGCGGAATTCCCACAGACCACGACCAGCATCAACACCCACTTTCGCAAAGTGACCCGCATCTGGTTTGTTCAGGCGACTTGCCTTCACAGTACCAGTGGTCACTTGCAGCGCGCTATAGCCTTCAACGTCTTGCGTTTTAACAGCAGTAACGCGGTTTGGTGTTGCTTCGATTACGGTTACAGGGATTGATACGCCATCTTCAGTGAAGATGCGAGTCATGCCCACTTTACGACCGATTAGACCGATAGCCATTTCCTAAACCTCTCTAAAAACCTGTCTGATTAACCCAGGCTAATTTGAACGTCAACGCCAGCAGGCAGATCTAAACGCATCAGCGCATCAACTGTCTTTTCAGTTGGTTCAACGATGTCGATTAAACGCTTGTGGGTACGGATTTCGTACTGGTCACGCGCATCTTTATTGACGTGAGGAGAAATCAGAACAGTAAAACGTTCCTGACGTGTTGGTAGTGGAATTGGACCACGAACCTGAGCACCAGTACGTTTAGCTGTGTCAACGATTTCCATAGTTGACTGATCGATCAAACGGTGATCGAACGCTTTCAGACGGATGCGTATCCTTTGACTACTCATGTATCAAAGCCTCAAAGAGCAAAAAGAGCAAAAATAAACATAAGCAGACACTCATCTCGAGTATGCTTATGCACCAAAGTACCAGTTGCTCCCCAATTGGGAGCATTGTAGAACGATTAAGTCAGCTTATATTAGTAACTAACTATGTTACTGAAACCTGTTAATCGCTGCAGTCAGAATTAAATCGACTGGCCGCGCATTATACTTAAATTAACAACCAACGCAAGCTTTGTTTATATTTTGGACGCTTTGGAAACTTTGTCACAGGTATAGCGTTACAGAATATCGTTCAATTCAAAACCTATACCCATCCGGGTTACTGAGCGGTCATAGTCAATTAAGCTTTCGCCGTAACCATTAAACACCTCAATATAAATTCTTATATGATGATTGAAGGGTCTCGAGTAAGATAAACGCAATGCACCTTTGTTATTGCTGCGTAAATTATTACGCGCCATAATACGCCAGGTAGTATCACCCTGCTTATAGGCTGCTGATAACTCAAACCACCCCATGTATTTAGTAATGTCAGGATTATCGTCACCTTTAGGATCATCAATTGATGTTTTTGCTTGTTCGTTAAAACGATACCAAGGTTCAAAGTTAATAAATACATTGCCAATAGACGTTACCCAACTAAGCTTTAATCGATTCCAGCTTCGCGATAGATCCCCCACTTGGCCATTTGACTGATGAGATAAGCTTAAACTAATTATTCGACTGGCTGCCTCTTCATAATTACGGTAGTGCGGCAGCATCAGAATAAGTTCTGGCTCGTAATTGTTTTCCCGAAATGGCGATGACACTTCAGAGTTATAGGCTTGCCAATACGCTTGTTGAGTAAAAGCAAAAAACAGGTAGCCGTTGTCTTGATATATTTTGCGCCACAACGGTGTTTTTAAGCTGAGCTGAAATTTTGCTTCCAGATTATCGGATGGCGCACTTACACCATCGCGACTTAATGTACTGGCAATACCGTCTACGTAACTTACCGGCATCAAATAATTAGATTTATGTGGTAGTAAGCTAAAAGGTTCATATTGATCCCACTGTTCAGCTTTTAATCTTTTATCTAATGCATCTGCTGCTAATAGTGGCAATGACAGACTAAATACCAAAATAGCAAAAACCCATTTCATAACGATCCTTTTATTACTCAACGTTTAATCAAAAATGCTCTGAAGTAACATTAGCCATAAATGATGAATCTTTGTTCAAGCTGGAAATAATACCGTTTACCTTCGGTAGAATCCTACTAAAGTACCAGTTAGCCGTAACCGTTTTTGACTCAATAAAAATGGTGCTGTGTTTGCTTTCATCCAGTGCCACCAAATTTTTATACCACATGTAACCATATAACACATACGATACTAATTCTAGATAATCACATGCTGCACCTGCTAATACGCTATTGTGTTGTTTTAACATTTGATTGTTAAAATTACGCAATTGAGTTGCAATGTCTATTAGCTCTATACTTATTGCCAATGGCTTATTACTCATTTCCCGGCAGATATCATCTAACAAGCTATTCAATACAGCTGCGTGGTCCGCGGCAACTTTACGCAGCATAAAATCAGCAGCCTGAATACCGTTGGTTCCTTCATAAATCTGGGCAATTCTAACATCTCGCACTAATTGCTCCATACCCCATTCTTTTACATAGCCATGGCCACCAAACACTTGTTGTGCTGTCACACAGGCGATAAAACCCTGATCAGTCATAAAAGCTTTTGCTATTGGAGTTAATAAATTTGCCCGTTGTCCAGAGACGACACAGTTATCGTATTTTGATTTATCCAACAGCGCTGCAACCCAGGTGGCAAACGTTCGACCCGCCTCATTAATTGATTTAATGTTTAATAGCATTCGTTGCACATCGGGATGACCAATAATTGACTCAGCCTTATTTAGATTTTGCTCGCTAATCCGGCCTTGTAAACGATCTTTACCATACGCCAGCGCATTTTGATAAGCACGCTCGGCGGCACCTAAGCCCTGGCTTCCCATTGATAAGCGTTCATAATTCATCATGGTGAACATGCAGCTTAAACCGCGATGTGGTTCGCCAATTAAAAAACCATGTGCATTATCAAAATTTAAAATGCAGGTTGCTGAACCATTAATACCCATCTTATGCTCTATTGAACCAACCGTTACGCCATTGCGTTGTGCTGGTTCGCCATTGCTATCAAGGTTATATTTAGGTACTAGAAATAATGAGATCCCTCTACTACCCGCTGGGGCGTCAGGTAGCTTGGCTAACACAAGATGAATAATATTTGACGTTAGTTCATGCTCTCCTGCTGTAATGAAAATTTTGGAACCGTTAATCCTATAACTACCGTCCTCATTTGGTTTAGCTGAAGTACGCATAATTCCAAGATCAGAACCAGCATGCGCTTCAGTTAAACACATGGTGCCTGACCACTCACCACTATACAATTTGGGTAAATAAGTCTCTTTAATTGCCTGGTCTGCATGCTGTATTAATGCTACACAAGCACCAGCAGTTAAGCCTGGGTATAAAGAGAAAGCAATATCTGCGCTGCAGAGCATCTCATCTACCATCATTGATAAGGCTTTGGGCATACCCATGCCACCAAATTCAGGATCACCGCTTAAACCGGTCCAACCACCTTCAATTAAACTTTGATATGCCGCATGGTAATGTTTTGGCAAACTAACCTTACCATCAACTAGCTGCGCCCCGCGTTCATCAGCGTCACGAAAAAACGGAGCAATTTGTTGCTCACAAATTTTTGCTGCTTCTTCAAGAATAGCTTTTGCAGTATCAATGTCGATTAAATCCTGTAACTGGCGATTATTCTGCCAATATTGGTCTAATTTCCAAACATCGAACAGGTTAAAAGACATGTCATTTATTGGGGCTTGATAGCTATTCATGGTAAGTTCCTCACTGGACGGATGAGTGAACAATATCGCATATGCGACCGTTTCGAACAAGTGTTTGAATTCTTATGAATGGAATTAGTGTTCAAAAACAAAGCAAAAAAAAGGCTCCACAAGAGGAGCCTTCTTTACATCACCGCTAACTACACTTTAGTTAAGCAATGATTTTAGATACTACACCAGCACCTACTGTACGGCC
>NZ_LAHP01000028.1 GCF_000987765.1 Arsukibacterium sp. MJ3 | reverse complement strand
ATCGTCAGTAGTAGGATTGAGTGACCAGCTGGGGTAAGTTAATAAGTCTAGTCGCCCGTCTATGTCATAAGTGCTGCTAATGCTAAAACTATGACCTGCCGTATTTACCAGCTTATTCGATACCATTCCTCTGCTGTTGTAGGTAGACGTTTCACGATATCGGTTATTCTGAGCGCAACGATAAAATAGTTTTAAACAACTTATTGTTGGAATTATCTAGATCAATGGCGTGGTCCATAATGTCGTCATACATATCATCGCTCATCCACTCTGGTTTTCTGAGTTCTACTTCAAGTTCAGGATACTTTTCTTTAATAGTAGACGCTGAATCAGCCAGAACAGCTCTCCAAATCCCTCCAGTATCATAGTCAAGACAAACTAAGAACTTTTGCATCAATTACTCCCCCGATGGAATGTTAACCCACTTTGCGTTTTTGACGCTTACTGGACTTGTCACAATAACTTCTCTTCCACCACCAAGCTGACCATTGTCAGGTATGACAGTACCTATATAGGAAGGCGGTGGAATATTTGTCAGTGGAATTTTATAATAACCATTTGGAGTTTTATCTAACGCCAGGCCTGCTCTAGCATCCACTCCAGTGTTATATACATCTGGGGTTAACCATATTTTCCCAGTAGATTTACCCGGCATAATATAACCTGATTCATCAATTAAAGCTTTGAATTCATTTGTCGTGTAGTGGTGTAAATATGAATTTCTTTTAATAGTATCATCTATTCCAAATAGAGCGCCTGCGACCCCAAGTACTCTTTTTCCTAATGAGGAGAAAAATTTAGATGTTCCCTTTGCAAAGTCATCCCAAGTGTCAGTAATCGCTGTAGACAGAGAGTTAACTACATATTGGATAGCTGACGTAATAGCGCCATTTGCAAACTTCCCACCTGTGACTCTAGAAATGGTTCCACCAACCATAGCCTGTAGTGTAGTTCGGCTAGTTATTTGGCCAATTGATGCTCCAGCGCCAGGTGTATTTACTAGCCCGACGCCTTTCATTACTCCAGCCGTCCAAAATCCATGTCCAAAGTTACCACCTTGAAGATCCGATATAACTCCACCGCTTAAAGCGTGCGCGCCCAATGTAGCTTCCGATCCCCAACCAGCAGAACCTATACCGCCGAAGACTGCTCCGCTAAAAGCTCCGTTTGCAGCGCCTCTTAAAGAGCCCGTGGCTACAGCTCCTCCAACGAATCCAGCCATTGCACCAGCTGCAGCTCCTCCAGCCCATGTCAAAGTAGCTGCGCTACTAGCCGTTGCCGCGGCTCCCCAAGTAGCACCCCAACCTGCGACCCAAGACGATGCAGCACCATATGTAATGACCGTTGCAATTGCAGCAACTAAAGGTTTCCAATATCTTTTAACAAACTTACCTACCGCTTTGAAAAAATAACCGCTTGGGTCGGTAAAACTCATTGGATTATTCAGCACATAACTATAGCGGTTGTAATTTTGCAGATTACCTGGCGCCTGCACAATGGGGTCAGCCTGCATAAACCTTCCCAGGTTTGGGTTGTACGTCCGGCCGCCCATATGAATAACGTCAAAGTCGTTAATCATGTTGTGGCCGGTATAACCTTTGCTGTCGCCCGGGTTGCTGTAAGTAGTAAAATAGCTATGGGAGTATCTTGCCTGTGCCTGTCCATTATCTTGCAGGTAACCGCACGGGATGGTCTGCGACTACGGGCAGGACCAGGTACCCAGTTTGATATTAAAACCACCTTAGTCAGTGGGCAGCACGTTAATGTAATTGGCAATAGTGATGCCTGGAGCCAAATAGACATAGAAGGCGATGGCCTGGCTGACGGCTATTGCCATAGCGGTTTTCTGGCATTGGAATAAAATCTGGGGTTATTACTGGCATTAATAGCTCTTAACGCCAGAGTCATTATTCACGTCAGAGTCATAACAGCAGAGTAAAACGACATGGAGTTATAATGGCTGTTCGTCTCGAGCACAAACTTAAAATTAAAAAGCCTGAGATATCAGGCTTTAGTACACAAAAATTACTGTCCTGACAACATCTAAGTGTTATCAGAAACGGTAAGTTGCAGTAACAAAATTCGTGTCATCAACATTTAAGTATGACAACGACAGCTTTTTAAAATCGATACCTACACCAAAACCAGCTTCAGTACTTGAATCTGATTCACTCATGCCAAAGCCACTGGCTTTAACACGGCCATTAAACACACCCAGACGGGCATACAGCGAAACTGAATCGTTTAGTATGATGGTTGGGCGGTAGGCTGCACCGATTAAAGATTGCAGTTTTACATCTACGCCATATACTTTGTCAGAGTTCAAACCGATAACAGCTAACGCTTCAATTTTGTGAGCAAACTTTTCTGTTGCTTTAAGCGTAGTTCCTAGCACTCCCACAGCACCAAAATGGCTGATGCTTTCACTGTCAAGATCTGCAGAGAACTGGGTTGCACCCAGTTCAAAATACATTTCTGCCTGGGCAGCGCCGGCAAAGGCAGTAGTGGTTAACATTGAAGTGATTGCTATTGTTTTTATCATGTTGCGCATATAATCTCCTTTAAAATGCAACGCGATTTTACATGCGGTTTTATTTTTTGCAACGAAAATTTATGAGTTATAAAGACAGGAGTTTTTACTGCGGTAAAAAGCGCTGTTTGCTACAAAATATCACAACCCCAGATACCAGGTAGCAATTGAAAAATACAGCACTACCCCGGCCACGTCAGCAATAGAGGTAATAAGTGGCCCGCTGGCGGTGGCCGGGTCGAGCTTTAAGCGGCTTAATAAAAACGGCAAGGATAACCCCACCAGGCTGCCCACCATCACGACCAGCATCATGGTCATGGCAACCACAATGGCAATATCATAACCGCCTCGCCACCAGCCGAGCCCTATTACCGCGACCGACATAGTTAAACCCAGCAAGCCGGCTACCACGCATTCTTTTGCCAATAACGAGCCCCAGTCGCGCAGCTTTACATCACCAGTAGCCAGTGCCCGTACCATTAAAGTACCCGCCTGTGCACCGGCATTGCCGCTACTGGCGATAAGCAGTGGCAAAAAGAATAATAACGCCAGATAGCTGGCTATGGTGTCTTCAAAATAGGCAATGCCTGCTCCTGAGAAAATATTACCAAATACCAGTATCACCAACCAAAATACCCTTTTACGGTACAATAAACCGATACTGGCATCTTTAACATTCCCGTCCAGTTTGCCAATGGTGGCTGTTTTATGGAAATCTTCAGTCGCCTCTTCAGCAGCAACGTCCATTGCGTCATCGTAAGTAACAATACCCACCATTTGCTGCAGCGTATTAATAATCGGCAGTGCCAGTAAATCGTACTTCGCTATCATCGTGGCTACTTTTTCTTGCGGCATATCAACAGTGGCAAAAATAGGATCGTGGTTCATCAAATCATCAACCAGCATGCTGACCGGCGCCAGAATAAGTTCGCGCAGCGACACCACGCCAATTAACTTGCGGGCGTCATCCACCACATAAGCTGAATAAATAGTTTCTTTGTCGGGCGCTTCACGGCGCAGCACATCCAGCGCATCGCGCACCGTAATATCGGCGGCCAGTAAAGCGTAATCTGAGGTCATAATTGCACCGGCAGTACCCTCCCGATGGCTCGACAAGCGCAGTAAATCTTCACGTTCAGCTTGCGCCAACGCCGGCAATAGCGTTTCACGCTGCTCAGCGGTTAAGTGGTTAAATAAGTCGGCCCGTTCATCTGATGACATCTGGCGGATAATTGGCGCCAATTTGCGTCGGCTTATCTGAATAGCCAGTGCTACCTGCACTTCAGCAGGAAGGTAACCAAATACTTCTGCTTGCTCGGCCCGGCGTAACGCAGTCAGTAAAATCCATAAATGCGCAAGCGAGAACTCGGTAATTGCTGTTGCATAATCGGCCGGATGCACATCTTCTAACTGATCCTGCAACAATAAAACAGTATCGTTTTCCAGTGCCGTGCGCAGCCTGTCAATCAGAACGGGTAATTCCATAGTAACCTCCTATTCCTGGCCTGACTGTGCTGTCAGGGCGTTGCAGGCTTAACGTATTAAGCATAGTGTCATAAAGCCCTCGGTACACTAGCGCATAACGGCATAGATTAAGCCAGTAAGTGGCTGCCTGTAGTCTGATACCCTATGGCAACAAAGGTGAGAGTCAGCGGCTCAAATAAAATAACATATTGCTTATTAAGAAAAAATTAACCATTATTTTAGGTTCTGCCGGCTAAGATAACAACCGGGATGGTGAAACAATTAACGGTATACTCAGGCTTGCTCTGCTAGCATGCTAGTGTCTAAACCAATTTATTGGATAGTATATGCAACCACAACACCGCAACACAACGCCGGCCCCTAGCCCATGGTGGCTGCCTGTAAGCTTAGAGTGTGGTCAAATTTGGCAATACACGCTGGGGCCATTAACGCTGTATGTGCAAAGGTTGCGCACCGAGTGGTTACTTGGTTACACTAGACAACACGAGCCGGAAGAACGGTATCAGCTGCACAACCACAGTATTGCCAGCTTACCGGAACTTGATAACCTGCAACGTTTTATTTTTCGGGATTCTCCGGCCGCTTTTTGTTTAATGCCAACCTTACTCGACAGGCCGGTAGTAGTAAAAACACGAACTCCGTTAAGCATTCCCCCGGCAGAGCAAGCCGTATTTTACATCAGCTCACCGGTAGTGATAAACCTAAGCTTGCAACAGCCAACTTGCAGTCTGGTTGAAATTGCCAGCCAGCGGTTATCCGACACCTGGTTTGGCCCATCTACCTTACATGGCGAGCTATGCTACGCTGATAAAACACAGGCACGTCATAACAGAGCAGCGCTTTTGGCCAGGCCACACCGAGCCGTCACGGCCGTTACTATTGAAAACAAGGCTAACAGCATGTTAGTACTGGATAAACTGAGTATTCCAGTACCCTATTTAGCCGTTTATGGTTTAGCTGACGGCAGTTTATGGACCGATCCTATTACCTTGCAGCATGAGGGTAACCATGCACTAACCCGTTTTAGAATAGGTAAAGAGCTACCAAGCGGAGTGACGACAGCCGCCCGCTTAACGGCACCGCGGCAGCATATTGAAAAGCACGGGCTAATTCGGGCCTTTACCGAGATGTTTAATGACTAACAGGAGTAGCCAATGATGGCGCAATTAACGGCCTATTTACTGTCGGAACAGGTAGTCAATATTCTGCAAGCCGTTATTTTGCTGGCAGTCGGTTTACTGCTAGCCAGTGTGGCCAGCCGTGCGGTGCAAAAACTGTTAATTCGACACTTTTCACAGCATCATGCAGTGTTGTTTAAGCGGTTGGTATATTGGCTGGTGCTGGCACTGTTTTTTGCCTCAGCCTTGCGTCAGCTTGGTTTTTCTCTGGGTGTATTATTAGGTGCTGCCGGTGTGTTATCGGTGGCTATTGGTTTTGCTTCACAAACCTCGGCGTCAAATCTAATTAGCGGTTTATTTTTAATTGGCGAAAAACCCTTTCAATTGGGCGATATTATTAAAGTAGGCAATACCACCGGCGAAGTATTGTCGATAGACTTGCTGTCGGTGAAACTGCGTACTTTCGATAATCTATATGTGCGTATTCCCAATGAAAGTCTGATTAAAACCGAAATGATCAACCTAACGCGCTTTCCAATCCGTCGCTTCGATTTAATGATTGGCGTCGCCTATAAAGAAAATATCAGCGAAGTGCGGCAAATACTGCAACACGTCGCCGACAATAACCCACTTAGCCTGGACGAACCGGCGCCACTGTTTATTTTTAACGGTTTTGCTGATTCATCGCTTAGTATTCAGTTTAGTGTCTGGACCAAACGGGAGAACTTCCGTGATTTACGCAACAGCTTTCAGGAAGAAGTTAAAATAGCCTTTGATAAAGCAGGCATAGAAATTCCGTTTCCGCAACGTACCGTACATTTGGTTCAACCACAGGCTGTTACCCCACAGCAAAGTTCAGATTCTAATAATGTATAAAACTATTATTAAAAACGGTTTACATGCTCCAAAAGAGTCTGATTACGTTAATATTATCTTAAGGTGTATCAGCCATACTGACTGTTCGTCAGCAACGGAGTAACTTATGAAAACGCTCATTAGTACCGCGATTATGCTGCTCTATGCCCAACAGGTGTCGGCAGAGTGTCAGGCTGTAGCAGACAATCATTTTCTAATAGATGAGCAAGGCGTTACTGTGCAAAGTATTACTTACAATGCCTACAACGTTTTCGATTTAACCAACAAAGACACCTTTTGGTTGCACAGATTTGCTAACTATACTCATACCGTAACCAACGAGGCGGTAGTGGCAGATGATTTATTATTTTATGCCGACAGCCCTTTAGTATTAGCCGATTTAGCCGAAACCGAACGTTTATTGCGTAGCCGACGTTACATTAGAGAAGCAGAAGTACGCATTACTCATTATTGTGCTGCCAGCAATGGCGTTATTGTCAACGTAGCCACCTGGGACAACTGGTCATTATTACCTACCGTAGATTTCTCCAGCGAAGGCGGTAAAAGCAAAAGCGCCTTTGGTTTTGAAGAGGACAATTTGCTGGGTAGCGGTAACAGGCTAAGCCTGGAGTATAAACATGACAGTGAGCGCACCGGTGTGGGTGTCGCATTTTTATCACCTAACATTTTTGGCAGTTTCTGGAATACCTCTGTTGGTTACAACAAAAACAGTGATGGTAATAACTATCTGATAAGTGTCAACCGGCCTTTTTATCGGCTGTCTTCTCCTTGGGCATTGGGCTTTGACATTGACAGGGTAACCGAAGACGTTAATGAATATGATGCTGGCGATGAATACAATAGCTATCAGCGCCGCAACAACCATGCAAAAGCAGAATTTGGTTACAAACTTCCGATTCAAACTAAAAATATTCATAGACTAAAATTTGCAGTGGAACTGGACAGTTTTAAGTTTCAGGAAAATGAACGCTCGCTGCTCAATGTGCCGGAAAACCGTAATTTGTCAGGATATTGGCTGGAATATGAATTTGTTCAGGCAGAATATAAAAAATTGTTTAATGTTAACTCGTTTAATCGCACCGAGGATTTTAACCTTGGCTGGCAGCTCAATGCCCGTCTGGGCCAATATAATCAGGGGTTAGGTGCGGATAACAACGCTGTTTTTTGGTCTGTAACTGCAATGAATAACTGGCAACTGGCTGCAGACTTATGGCTACTAGCCGACGCCAGTTGGCTACAGCGCCAGTTTGACCAGCCACAGTTTCTAGCCAGCAGTCACTGGCAATTGATTAAACATCTAAACGAATACAGCAGCATAGTGGGTAAGATAACCGTAGATAAAGGACAAAACCTATTTCGCGATGCGCCGTTGTACATTGGCGGCGACAATGACCTGCGAGCTTATCCCGTCTATTTCCGTAGTGGTGAATCGCGAACAATAGCCACAGCAGAATATCGCCATTATACCGATTGGTCACTGTGGCAGTTACTCGATGTTGCTTTTGCCGGTTATGTTGATGCAGGTAAAATTTGGGACACCGACGAACAAGCCGCCAACACCTCGTCAGGTGGAACACTACTTGGTATTGGTGCGGGTGTGCGGCTGTTATCTACGCATTCAAGCCGGGGTTTAATGGTGCATTTAGATATTACTAAAGCATTGACAGATGATCAGAATTTAGGGGCAGCAGAACTGCGCATAATGGCGAAAAGAAGCTTTTAACTTAGCATTGATAACTTAGCTCTGACATACCGCACAAAACACGGTACTGCGTTGGCCAAGGCGGATGTCAGCTAATATCTCACCACAACTGGTACAAGGTTGCCCACCCCGGCCATAAACCAGTAATTGCTGTTTAAAATAGCCGGGCTTGCCATCTGCCTGGCTAAAATCTTTTAACGTAGTACCGCCTTGTATTATGGCGGCTGCCAGCGTTTCTTTCACTACCGTGCACAGTAACGCCAGCTTATCTGCCGTAACGCTATTGGCAGCTGCCGCAGGCAAAATACCGGCTTTAAACAATGCTTCGTTGGCGTAAATATTACCCACCCCAACCACCACCTTATTGTCCATCAGCACCAGTTTAATGGCCGCTGAGCGTTTAGCACAGGCGCTAATAAGCGTTTGCGCCGTAAAGGCGTCAGTAAGTGGCTCTGGCCCCAATGCTGCCAATAACGTATGCGGCTGGCCGGCAGCTTGCCATAATACCGCACCAAAGCGCCGGGTGTCATTTAAGCGCAACAGCTTATTATTAGACAATAACAAATCCAGGTGATCATGCTTGGTTGGTGGCGTATCTGTGGCAACCATTTTTAAATGGCCCGACATGCCTAAATGCAAAATAATGTCACCCTGCGCCAGACTAATGAGCAAATACTTGGCGCGGCGGCTTACCGCCAGAATAGGCTGCGGGGTTAGCTGCACTACCTCATCAGGGATCCACCAGCGCAGTTGGCGCTGACGAGCGACAACGCCCAGCAGCTGCTGGCCTTCTAAATAGGGGCTAATGCCCTGACGGGATACTTCAACCTCAGGTAATTCTGGCATTGGGGTTACTCCAGTAAAAATAATTGCATAGCCTGAACAACACTAAGCTGATAAAACTGGCTTTGCCCGGCCTGCTGCAATAAATACTGCTTATCGTCAGGGTACAGTAACCAAATAATAGGGGCATTAGCACCAACCAATTGTACACTGGCCTGCGCTACCGGCACCCGGCTTTGCATTGGTGCGGTCTCTGCCAACAGTAACTGACTATGCTGCCAGGCCAATGCCAACTGCGTAGCATCAACCTTAGCAGAGCCCGCAGGTTGTAACTGCCACTCTGGGCCGGCTTTCACCAACCGCTGCGTGGCATAACCTACCATTAACAGTTGGCTATCGGCGGGAATAAGCCGGTGTTCCGTTGCTGCCCGCTGCTGCAAGCGCTGCGGTATGCCATAAAGCGCAAACATCAGAATGAGTACGGCAAAAATCAGTACGTTATTCCAGTTACGACGAGAGAGTTTTATCATAAATACACCTGTCTGCACATTTGACGAGTTGTGGCAGCGGCATAGTAACTTAGGCGGGCCGTAAAAAGCAAAAACCCGGCGTTGGCCGGGTTTTTAAGTCGATTATTTGATTTTCGCTTCTTTGAAAATCACGTGCTTACGCACTTTAGGATCGAACTTTTTAATTTCCATTTTTTCTGGCATGGTACGTTTGTTCTTCGTTGTAGTGTAGAAGAAACCAGTACCGGCAGAAGAAACTAAACGGATTTTATCGCGCATGAGTTAATTCCTTATACCTTGTGACCGTTGGCACGAACGTCTATTAACACAGCGTCGATACCATTCTTGTCAATAATACGCATACCACGAGTGGTAGTACGTAAAGTAACAAAACGGTTTTCGCTTTCAACCCAGAAACGGTGAGTTTGCAGGTTAGGCAGGAAACGGCGCTTTGTCGCGTTGTTGGCGTGCGAACGACGGTTACCTACCATCGGACCTTTGCCAGTTACTTGGCATACTTTAGACATGTCTATATTTCTCCAAAATTACGTCAGCTCGAGCTATCATTCACCCTTCTGGCCTTGAAGGTTGCCCCGAAAATGGATGAGGGCGCACTTTATACACGAAAGCCCCATTAAACTCAAGAGAATTTAAATGGCACCCAGGCAGATCCTATGGCAGCTCGCTATTATCTTTCCGGTATTATTAAAGCCAGCCGCGTTCTGCAAAAGACACCACTTCTGCATCACCTACCACAAAATGGTCCAGTATTTTAATATCTACCAGTGCCATGGCTTGGGTCAGACGCTCCGTTATTGCCCTATCGGCGCGGCTTGGCTCTGCCACCCCGGAAGGATGATTATGAGCCAATATAACGGCGGCTGCATTATGCTTTAAAGCCTGTTGAACTACAATACGAGGATACACCGGTGACGCATCGATAGTACCCATAAATAATGGCTCGCTGGCAATCAGACGGTGTTGATTATCAAGGTAAAGCAATAAAAATATTTCACGCTGCTCATGGCCAATCATGTGCGATAAATATTTTTTTACCAATGCCGGCTCGGTAAATACGGTTTCGCGCTGCAATTGCTGCTGCATGTAGCGTTTACTTAGCTCCAGTACCGCTTGTAATTGCACAAATTTAGCTTCACCCAAACCCTTTGCCTGGCAAAACTCATGCTGGCTAGCCGCCATTAAACGCCGCAACGAGCCAAAATGGTTTAATAGCTGCCGGGCTAACGATACCGCATCACAACCACTAACCCCGGTGCGCAAGAATATGGCCAGTAATTCAGCATCAGACAACGCCGTAGCGCCTAATTGCAGCAGCTTTTCTCGTGGTCGTTCGGTTATTGGCCAGTCAGAAATTGCCATCTGAATCCTCCCTGAATTAATGCCGACTTTTACGTTCCGTGTTATCTTATGCCAACGATTTCCGGACCAGCTTTAGGTATTTATGCAGCAAACACTGGCAGCAAAACGTATATTGCTTGGCATTAGCGGCGGTATTGCCGCTTATAAAAGTGCCGATTTAGTCCGCAGGCTAAAAGAGCGTGGCGCCGAAGTGCGGGTCATTCTGACCAGTGCAGCTCAGCAATTTATTACGCCCTTAACCTTGCAGGCAGTATCAGGCAACCCGGTTAGCACCACCATGCTTGATCCGGCAGCTGAAGCCGCAATGGGCCATATAGAGCTGGCGAAATGGGCCGAGCTTATCGTTATCGCCCCGGCCTCAGCCGACGTTGTAGCCAAACTAGCCCACGGCATGGCTAACGATTTACTCACCACTTGTGTGCTGGCTACTGCCGCACCCGTTGCAGTAGCCCCGGCCATGAACCAGCAGATGTATAACAATATAGCTACCCAGCAAAACTTAGCAACACTAAAAAAACATAATATTCACATTTATGGCCCTGGTGCCGGTGCACAAGCTTGTGGTGATGTCGGTTACGGCCGCATGCTGGAACCGCTTGAACTGGTAGCATTAATCGAGCAAACCTTGCTACCGCTTACACCGCTTATCGGCTTGCACATTACCATTACCGCGGGCCCTACCCGTGAGGCGATAGATCCGGTGCGTTTCTTGTCAAACCACAGTTCAGGTAAAATGGGCTATGCCTTAGCGGCAGCTGCAGCGGCAGCTGGCGCTACCGTCACCTTAATCAGTGGCCCGGTGCAATTAGCTACGCCCGCCGGCGTAAACCGGATACAGGTTATTAGCGCTGAGCAAATGCACGCTGCCGCCCTTAACGCTGCCATAAAAAGCGATATATTTATTGGCTGCGCTGCCGTTGCCGACTATCGGGCTGCCACTATTGCGCCTGGAAAAATTAAAAAAGGCAGTGCCGAAACATTGCAGCTAACGCTAGTGAAAAACCCTGACATTATTGCTGCCGTGGCCAGTTTGACAGAGCGCCGGCCCTTTACCGTTGGGTTTGCTGCTGAAACAACAGATGTACTGCACTATGCCAGACAAAAACTTAACAGTAAAAAACTCGATATGATTTGCGCCAACGATGTGTCGTTGCCTAATGCCGGCTTTAACAGCGAGCAAAACGCCATCACGGCTATCTGGCATGGCGGCGAGCAGGTGCTTGAATTACAGAATAAAGTTACGCTAGCTGCCAGCCTGATCACCTTAATTTCTCAACTATTTTCTCAACCACAGACCACAAGTGAAACCAACAAATGAATAAAGCGATTGAGCTGAAAATACTTGACCCCCGTATTGGCAAAGACTTTCCATTACCCGCTTATGCCACAGCCGGTTCAGCTGGCATGGACTTAAGAGCCTGTCTGGAGCAAACGTTAACGCTAGAACCCGGCCAAACGGTATTAATACCAACCGGCATTGCTATTTTTATTGGCGACGCTAATTTATGCGCCACTATTTTGCCACGCTCTGGTCTTGGTCATAAGCACGGTATTGTACTGGGCAATTTAGTGGGGTTAATTGATTCTGACTATCAGGGGCCCTTAATGGTATCTATGTGGAACCGCGGCCAGCAGAGCTTTAGCATTGAGCCGGGTGACCGCATTGCGCAATTAGTATTTATGCCCGTAGTACAGGCTACGTTTGTTGTGGTAGACAGCTTTGATGCCTCAGTGCGCGGTGCAGGTGGCTTTGGTCATTCGGGTAAAAGCTAGTTTGAATTTGGGAAAAACTATGTCAACACCGCGTCGCAGCAACAGAAAAGAAGATATTTTGCAGGCGTTAGCTGCCATGCTGCAAAGCAATAATGGTCAGCGCATTACCACCGCCGCTTTGGCAGAAAAAGTAGGGGTGTCTGAAGCCGCGCTATATCGTCATTTTCCCAGCAAAGCCCGAATGTTTGAAGGCTTAATTGAGTTTATTGAAGACACCTTATTATCCACAGTAAATGCCATTTTAGATGAGCATAAAGACACGCAAAGCCGCGTAACATTAATGCTGCAATTAATACTGGTGTTTGCTGAGCGTAATCCGGGTTTTTGCCGCATTCTTACCGGCGATGCCTTGCAAGGCGAACAGCAACGTTTATTAGAACGGGTAGCGATATTGTTTGAAAAGCTGGAAACCCAACTTAAACAAACCTTGCGTGAGCGAAAATTACGCGAAGGCAAAGGCTTTACTATTGATGAGGGTGAACTGGCAAACCTGTTACTGGCTTTGGTAGAAGGTAAAATTAATCAGTTTGTGCGCTCAGGCTTTAAACGCTTACCCACCACCGCCTGGCAAAACCAGTGGGCGTTACTGCAACAGAGCTTATTTACCTGATAATTAAGTAAATGGGCCAACCTTTATCGGTTAGCAATTTCTATGCAGTAAATAATGAAGAGCGCAGGGTCAGCTGTGCTTTCGTAACAGCGGCCAATACTAGCAAGGCATCAGATAACTCTTTTCTCACGCGTAAATTACACAGAGCGCAGGGTCAGCTGTGCTTTCGTAACAGCAGCCAATACTAGCAAGGCATCAGGCAACGCTTACTGCTCCGGCTTCAAGGATCACATCCCTGTGCCCCTTCAGCCTGCGCGGCATCCATGCCGCTGTTCCGTAAGCATTATCTGACACCTTGCTCGACGGTTAGCAAACTAAGCTTTCACCCCGTACTGCGCCCGGTAAGCTTGTACCGCTTGCAGATGCTCTGCCATTTCCGGTTTATCCGCCAAATAACTGATTAAATCGGGCAGGCTAATAATCGAGATCACCTTGGTCGTAAAATCGCGTTCTACTTCCTGAATGGCCGACAGCTCACCCTGGCCACGCTCTTGCCTATCCAGCGCAATTAACACCCCAGTAAGCTGTGCCCCCTCTGCCTGAATAAGCTGCATCGACTCGCGAATAGCCGTACCGGCGGTAATCACATCATCTACCAGCATAATGCGGCCTTTTAGCGGCGACCCTACCAGATTACCGCCCTCACCATGCGTTTTAGCTTCTTTACGGTTAAAGCAGTACGGCACATCACGGTTATAGTGATCCGCCAGCGCCACTGCCGTGGTGGTGGCAATAGGTATGCCTTTATAAGCCGGGCCAAACAGTACATCAAATTCAATGGCCGCATCTTGCAACGCTGCCGCATAAAAACGGCCTAACCTGGCTAAATCGCTGCCGGTATTAAACAAGCCCGCATTAAAAAAATACGGGCTGCTGCGGCCAGACTTCAACGTAAAACTACCAAACTTTAACACTTGGCGCGCCAGGGCAAACTCAATAAAATCAAGCTGAAACTGCTTCATTATTTTCGGCCTCTGCTTACGCTAATACCCGCTTTTGCTCGTCAATTATTTCCCGAATAGCATGGCGACCCAAATCCATCATTTGCTGCATTTCTTCAAAGCTAAATGGCTCGGTTTCGGCGGTGCCTTGCACTTCAATAATTTTGCCGGTTTCGGTCATTACCACGTTCATATCGGTTTCAGCGTTAGAGTCTTCAGCATAATCTAAGTCGGCTACCGCCGTGCCTTTGTAAACACCTACCGAAACAGCGGCTACCATATATTTTAACGGGTTAGATTTAATCATCCCTTTGGCCCGCATATGGCTAAGCGCATCAACCAAAGCCACACAGGCACCGGTAATAGACGCCGTACGCGTGCCACCATCGGCCTGAATAACATCACAGTCGATAGTAATGGTGTTTTCACCCAGTAACTTTAAATCAACAGCGGTGCGCAGTGCCCGGCCAATTAAGCGCTGAATTTCCATAGTGCGGCCGCCCTGCTTGCCCCGTGCGGCTTCGCGATCGTTCCGGGTATGCGTTGCGCGTGGCAACATGCCATATTCGGCGGTTACCCAGCCTTTACCCTGGCCCTTCATAAAACGCGGCACGCCCTCCACCACACTGGCGGTACAAATTACTTTAGTATTACCAAATTCTACTAACACTGAACCTTCAGCGTGGGCGGTAAATTGACGGGTAAAGGTTAAAGGACGGATCTGGCTGGCGGTTCTACCACTTGGACGCATAACTGCACTCCTGAAATTAACAATGGCCGCCATTATAGGGGCTAACGATGGTGAGGGCGAGCAATTCGCCAAAATCTGTAATCCTGCGGTATACTCTGTTTTTATTTGTTGCCAGAGAATTAACCATGATCCACAGCATGACCGCCTTCGCCCGCCACGAAACCAAAGCCAGCTGGGGCACTGCCCAGTGGGAAATTCGCTCGGTAAACCAGCGTTACCTTGAATCGTATTTTCGTTTACCTGAACAATTTCGAGGTCTTGAAAGCATTTTGCGCGACAAACTACGCAGCAACTTGCAACGTGGCAAAGTAGAAGTAAACCTGCGTTACCATGCTAACCAAGCGGCGGGCGAGCTTAGCATGAACGAAGTATTTGCCGCGCAACTACTGCAAAAAGCCCAGCAATTACTGGCAAAAGCGCCACAGGCCCAGCTTAATATTGCCGACATTTTGCGCTGGCCGGGTGTAATGGAAAGCCAAAGCGAAGATTTAGACGCCATGCAAGGCGAACTACTGGCCGGTTTCGATGCCGCCATGCAAGATTTCTTAGCCGGCCGCGGCCGTGAAGGCGACGCAATAGAAGACATGATCCAACAACGCCTTACCGCTATTGGCGAGCAAGTGGCGTTTGTCCGCACTCATTTACCCCAAGCCATGCAGTGGCAGCGCGATCGTATTCTAAACCGCTTAAACGACATTAAAGCCGACATTGAACAAGGCCGTTTAGAGCAAGAAATGGCGTTTTTAGCCTCAAAATCAGACGTAGCCGAAGAGCTTGACCGGCTTGACGCTCACATCAAAGAAACCCGCCATACCCTGAAAAAAGGCGGCGCCTGCGGCAGGCGGCTCGATTTTATGATGCAAGAATTTAACCGCGAAGCGAATACCTTATCTTCCAAAGCCATTAGTACCGATATTACCAATGCGGCAGTAGAGCTAAAGGTGCTGATAGAGCAGATGCGCGAACAGATCCAAAATATCGAATAGCATCCAATTCTCAGGATGAGCGCTGTCCAAACCACAAAATCGACAGGATCATTTTTGCACATCGAAAAGATGGGCCACAGGCCGAGTCTCAGGGAAGAGGCGAGCACAAGCTGAAAGGCGTTGAGGGCATTTATAACGTTATAGATCGGTTCAATTCACCTTGATTGACCAACAACCAATGCCAAATTTGCGCTAGGTAGAAACTAGAAGAGTACTCACACTGGATACCCTAAAGCTCTGAGTGCTTTGTTTGTTTTACCGTTACATGGTGGCGTTGTTTCTGGTTGTGCTCATCCTACTACTTCAGCAAGTTCCCAAATATCTTTAGGTTTACCAGAGTAAAGTCTGGGAAGTCCACTTATCAATTTGCTGCGTTTTATTCATATCACACTCTTAAACTACGCTGCTTTAGTGCCACGACAAGACGGATACCTTGAGCAACCAAAAAACTGATTTCCTGCATTAGGGCCTTTTTTGGCAGTACGTAGCACCATATCACTATTGCAAACCGGGCATTGTATTGCAGAAGCTACCGTGCTGATTACCGGTTTATTTTGCTGTGTATCTCGTCCTTTTATCGCACTGACAAGTAACAGGCCATCAATCAACTGAATATTTTTACCATTAGCAAAAGCCTGCGCATCATCAGTAAATTGGCCCGAGGTAACAACGAAGGCGCCAGAGGCACTCTCTGCCACCATTACACCGTATAGCTCCCGCACCACATTGACCGGCACTTTGCTGGCTTTCCAGTGTTTGCATTGCACCAGGTAGGTTTTAAAATCATTGTCTGTCAGGTGTAAGTCGACACCGCCGTCGGCGCCCTCTGTTGTTTCACTGACTTTATAACCCTTTTCACGGAAAAACTGCCCTACCAACATTTCAAACTCACGCCAGCTTATTGCCGCAAGTGCATCTTGCTGTGGTGCAGAGTCGTATCGGACATTATTAAGCAGTGATACCCGTTTGGCTTTTGCCTTGAGTGATGTCACCGCGCCAAAGACAAAAATTAATGGCAGTAAATACCGCCCCCAGTAAGCAACGTAATAGACCAACCAACCAGTTACGTGCGCCATTGGCTTTTGCGGATCAATTACCGGCATTACCGCTAGGCTATCCAGATAAAAATAAAACCCAATTGCCATACAGATACTGAGCCACCAAGGCAAGAAACTGGCTATGCCATAGAGATCTTCTATCAAGCTGGATTTACGATGGCTGCCCATTAGTAATTGCGAAAAACTAGGAACTGTAACGTTGAAGGCAAGACTACAATAGCGCGAGCCAATACAGCGGTTTTTCCCTTATCTTTCAACTTCATTATCCTTAACTACGTACCACAAATCGCACCGACTTTAGAGTAAGGTGATTTTGTTTGCAACATGTAATAATTGGCATCAACGCAACCGGTTAAACGCCGGCTCATCAAAGTAATCATAATCACCCAGCTTTAACGCCTGTTGCCTGCGCGCCTGCTCGCTGGGTTTTCTCTCGGCGATGCTGATACCAAACACCTCTGTGTGTACTTGCTCCATTAACTGCTGCACTTCATGCCGGCTGCATATCTCAAGTAATTCGCCAGCATGAATAAAACCCTGGGCGCGTAGCCTCTGTCCAGAGTTGTCTTTGCCTGCCTTGCTTACTAAAAAAATATCCGCAAACTGCTGGCGTAAATTGATTAAGAACAGCTCGTGTTGTGCGTAATTCATTGCTACCCCTCTTGTCTTTAAATAATTGGCATCCCTAGGCACCCATCTTAAGCAGTTTCTAAATTCACACCATACTGTGCAGATACTCAGTGTATGTTTTTCAGGCAGGAGCAAATCAACAATTTGACTCTGACACTCCCAACCAATACCGGAAAGTCTTTTAAAAAGCTGTTCAACGTTGATCTGCCTAAAATTTTAATTTTGTTGCTAACTAACCACATCAGTTAATGACTTGAATAACTCAATACGCTTTATCACATCGCGCTCTTTTAATAACTTCTCTGCATCAGCTTTAGTAACCCAGCCGATAGCCTTACGGGCACCACTATTATTACCAACTCCTAACTCGCGCCAGCCCGCAATATGAGTAGTTCTTAAGAATGCTAACGCGGCTTCAAAAGACTGGAGGTAATTACCATTTATTTTCACTGGGTTTGGACCAACGTTGAAACCTGAAGCACCTTTCAACAGATGATTAAAAGGTACACATCCTGTTTTTATAGTAGAAACGGGGTAACGACCCTCTCGAGGATTAAGCATTTTTCTCTCCGATAATTTTTGCTATGTAATTCCATTAAGTAATATGCAGTCTTTCCTGCTGTCAGCCGCTCACCAATGGTGTATCACTCCATTAACTGCCCCAATTCACAGTTAAGTTGGTTACTCACTTTTGACGCAATATAAAGGCACTGCAAATACCCAAGCTCTTGCGCTGGCGCGGTTGCGGATGTTACATCCCCACCTTCCGCTGGGGTTATGAACTAAAACGAAAACACTATTTTGAAGTGACGTTTTTAAGCCAGGCACTTACTACCTCATGTGTTAAAAAGGTGCTTCTTCCATTTTTAATGATTGGTAGCCGACGATGTTCTGGTGTCGAGGGTGATGCGAGATTACGGACAGCGCGCTCTGTTTTATAGCCACCAAGCAGAGTTAATTCCCGAAATGAGAAATAAGATTCATGAATACCTAAAGATGCAATTTGATCACCTACCATGTCAATATCAGGTAAACGTCCATAGCTTAACGACCCATACTCTAGCTTTAATCGGGCAAAGAAGTGGATAAGTAGCCAGTGTACATGCTCGATTTTGCAAGGTACTTCCATGACACCGCTTCGAAGGAGCCCCTCGAAAGCAAGACACGGTGGAAGGGTTTCATACAGAAAATCATTGAGCCCACCACTGGTGTAACCATCAGTAACGCCAGCAGCTTCCAGATAGCTTTTAGGATTCTCCGCTTCAAAACAAAACGTTCGAATAATTTCTAGGTTTCTACCAAGGTTACATTCAACGTAGTTAAGATCGCGCTCAACCTCAGGGTAAAAAGGCTTAGCATCAAGATCGTCACCATTTGGATCAGTAAACTTTGATTCAGCTGAAAGATAACCATTGAGCACAAGCTCTGTATAACGCTCAAAAGTCTGACGAATATGAAATGTGATTCTCTGGACATCGACCCGCGTCAAAATCCGATTATCTTTAATTTCTTCTACGTTAATGTTAAACATAAAGCCTCGTTACATTGCCGATGTAATATGCAGTAACTATGCCTGCGCCGTTTAGGCTTGTCAACTTAAATTACATTGCAAATGTAATTTAATAAAAAAAGCGGCCCGATATGAGAATGTCACTGCAATGACCAAATTATTAAAATAAAGAAGAACTCAAACCAGTGTCATGAATGAAGTAGGTGTAGATAAGCTAAAACAGAATTATGTGTATCCCTGAAAACAGACAGATATTGAAACTTTTATGGTACTGTTTTCTGCTAGGTCAGAGGAGCGGGCTTCTCAAATCTTGAAGTCAAATAATCAGATCGTGCTTGCTTTGTGTCAAACTCGATGACTTTAACTAACTCTATGCCGTCTAGATCTTCTGGCTCAAGTAAATCAGCAATAGCGCTTTCATCAGTAACCACCAAAAATTTAGAATCTTTTTCTTGCGTATAAATCGCTCCGCCCTCGACGCGCATGAAGAGGGTCATATCAGTGAAGTCTGATTCTAATATCGGTTTACTGCTAGTCGACATCGATTCTCCTTAAAAACAACAGTCAGAGGTATGATGCTTTAACGTTCTAAAATGGCATCCATGCCAGCTTGTCCTTGTTACATCCTGTTGGCTACATCCTGCAGCCTTGTCCATTTACTGTCACTGTATGCGACATGTCATCCCTTACTAACCATCTTAGGCAGTTTCCAAATTCACACTATACTGTGCAGATGCCCAGTGTATGTTTTTCAGGCAGAAGCTTTTTTGCGTACTTTAATAAGCGTTGGGTACCTGACTTAATTGTCCTAAAGTTTCTGTATGAAGTGGTAGCTACATTTATATAAGCAGGAGCAATTAAAAGATGGCCATAAACTTTAACGTTACCAGTGACGATTTACCTGCACTTAGCAGAATGAGTTACCTCAATGAATTGATGGCTAAAATTGGCCATTTAGCTGGGCATCGAAACGATAAGGTAATTTATGACGGGAAGATTTGGTGTTACGCAGATTTAGTGTATGTGGCATATGAGTATTATGTGCTTGCACGTAATTATGGATTACCGGTACATAATTTTGTAAAGTGGCTGGAACAAGAGCAAACTATTTTAAAACAGCATCACCTGACCTGGCCGGCCTAGCCCTGGATATGAAGTGAATAGTAGTGCACGCTTTGCATACACATTTAAAGGATTAAAGTATGAAAACGATGGAACACACCGTGCAGCATGAAGCTGAAGGCTGGCCCATTCGCTGGGAGCTGCTGATGCGCTACCGGCTGATTGAGATAGTTGCGCTATGGGAAGGCAGGCTAACGACTAACCATTTGTGTAACAGCTTTGGTATTGCCCGCCAGCAGGCATCGAAAGATATTAATGGCTATTTACGCGACGTTGCACCAGGTAACCTAGACTATGACGGTAAATTAAAAGGCTATAAACCCTCTGCTACATTTACACCAAAAGTAACCAGCGGCCTGGCAGATGAATACCTGCATGCACTGGCCAGTACCAAAGATTTTGCTCACACTTTCAGTCAACTCGATTTAGGCTTTGCCCATACCGAAATGCTCACGCCGCCAATTAGGCAGGTTAACCCAGACATTCTGCGCACCTTGGTGCAAGCCGCACGCGACGGTAAAAAGATTGATATGGGTTATGTGTCACTAACCTCACCCGATGAAGAAAGCCGGATTATTGCACCACATACCCTGGTATGCACGCCATTGCGCTGGCATGTGCGCGCTTATTGCGAGAAAAATCGTGATTTTCGGGATTTTGTATTAAGCCGGTTTCGTGGCATAAATGGCATCGAAGGCGATGCCGATATGACCAAAACACAGGATGAACGCTGGAATAGCAAAATTGATATCGTGCTGGTGCCAGATTCCAGGCTAAGCGATTACCAAAAAACCATTATTGCTGAAGATTACAATATGGTCGATGGTAAGCGGGTTATCTCGGTACGCTCTGCACTGGTACCCTATGCCGTGCAAGCACTAAACCTAGATTTAGCCAAAATAGAAGCGCGCCCAGAGGCGCAGCAAATTGTGGTGGCAAATTTAAATGACGTTAAACGGCATGCGTTTTGATGCCTGTGACACATTCAAAAATAGCAAAAAATGGTAAGTTGCGCTTCGCTTGTTGGCTCAGCAAGGCGAACCATTCTAAACGGTA
The DNA here is from genome assembly GCF_000987765.1 of Arsukibacterium sp. MJ3. Lineage (GTDB taxonomy): Bacteria > Pseudomonadota > Gammaproteobacteria > Enterobacterales > Alteromonadaceae > Alishewanella. The sequence goes on along the minus strand of NZ_LAHP01000028.1, from coordinate 6,652 downwards.
AAAAAAGTTAGCGGAGCTTACTACTTGCAAGTTGATTCCAGCCTAATAAGAGCCCATTTCGTATACTCTGAACCAGACGAAAAATTTGTTTCAATTATCTTTTTCAATGTTACGTTATAAATTCCGCTTATCTCAGAATGTCTTACTGCATCTAGCGATTCATCTAGAATTTTTCCACTATAATCTTCGTTATCACTTAGATGACGAACCCTGTAACGCTTCGTTTTAATATCCAGTCCCAATAGCTCTGCTCTAAAAGTAACGGATTCAGACATATCAATATCAATTTTACTTACAAGATCAAAAGCCCTTTTAATCTCCTGCATAGATAGTGATAAAATTCGGCCACGCTCTTTATTCGGTGAGCCCCAGTGCAACTTCATTGGTGAATCCAGTTTTGATACCTCTCTAAGAAACAAGCGATATTTAGAAGCTACTCTTCCTTTTAACTGGTGGAGCTTATTACTGATATTATCTTCATTATCTCTAGATTCGACTAAGTTGGTCAGTTCAAAAAGAACATCAGATGCTAACGAGTTATAAAATAAATCAGACGTAGACTTTGATTTGAGCTGAAGCCCAAACGAACCCTCAAAGATCTGCGTAGCTCGAAATTTTGTTGCCTCTAAAACATCAGCAGGAATAGCACCCTTTAAGGTGACGTCTCCTTTACAGAATTGACCTAGTGCATTAGCGAGCTCTTGAAACGATGTAAGTATCCCACCTAAATCTTTTGCATCTATTTCAGGTAATTTTGTATCCCAAGGATAAAAATGAAGATTAAACGTTTCTCTTCTTGACCCCTCTGCAGCCTGATCTGCATCTATCGCACCTAGTCCAAGTTGCACTCCTTCCTTCGATTCAAGATATACACCCTCATCTGGAAGATCTTCTTCATCTATTTGCTCAGGGAATATGCGAAGAACAGACGAATCCCCTTCAAAGTTCGATTCTACTTTATATAAAAATCCGTCTTCAGGCAGAAGAAAAGCACGCCTCAGCATAAATCCTTTGCTAATAATCGTAGCCAGCCTATCAATAGATACTGGAAGATACAGCCATTTATAGCTCTCATAATCATCGAATACGGATAACGCTAAGAATTTTGTCCCGGAATTGTTCGAGCATGAAAATAGCCTTGGAATGTCATAAAACTGGTAGACTGTTTCGATGCGCAATTTGCCAAGTATGGTGTTATTTGGAAGGTTAAGCATTGATCACCTTCATTGTGTCTATTGGCATGAATATTTCAGCCAAATCGTGAGCACTGATTAATGACCATAATGTTTTATGATTGTAATTATTTTTTGAGGGAGTTCCTCCAATCATACCTGTTTCAGAAGACAATTCAGCTACGCAGAGACTCTTTTTCCTTAACGCAGGCACCGCTGCCAAAGCAGTTTTGCAATCGTTCTCAGAAATATAGACTGACAGGCCTCTAGCCTGACAAGCTTTATCACCCCAGTCCTCATTAGGTTTTAACTCATAGTAAGATAGAAAGTCCTTGTGCTTCGGATTTGCTCTATTCGTGAACCTAAAAACTACCCCTGAAACGTCTTCCACGTCATCTGGTGGGCACCGTTCAGGATAATGACCTGGCCACATAAAATTTCTCTCTTCCATTTAAAACTATTCCCTATAGCACTGCCAAAAACTACCAATTCAGATAATGCTCGTCTACAGGCAAGTATTATTTAACCTCAAGTTAACTTTATTTCGTATATTTAACATTGAGAACATTACCCTGCTTCCTCCTAAGTTACAACAACTTATCGGTAAATTGCGATTTTTTTCATCGATAAATTTTGGATGTGTATTCGGAAATACTTAGTTAGCTCCGCGCAAAAAATTGTATAGCTTGTAAGATTTCGTTTACTGCTAAAGAAGCTGATTAACCAGCGAAATAAGCTATTGGCAACATGCAGACTGTAAGTCCGTCTATAGCCTATTCTAGCTCGCCCGCTCATACGTCGATAACAATGTACTGCCCTCGGTTAACCAATCAATTTCCATCACACCCAACTGGATCACCAATCGTCCCTCCCGGTTTGGACGAATGCGGTGCAACTTGCGCTGTTCAACCAGGCTATCAAGTAGTTCTAAAATCGCGCCTTTAACACCCCACTTTTTCAGCATGGCATTATCGGCTTCAGTTAAGTGCCATGCGGTAGCGGTTAGCATTGGTGATTCGGCTTCAGCGAAAAACATAATGCTGCCGCTGAGTTGTTGTAGTTGAGGGTAGTTGTGTCGCAGTGCTTCCAGGCTCTGCCGTTCAAGCTGGATTACATCATTATCCATAGCTTTCTCCTTGGGCTCTGTTTCAGTGTAGCCAGATTAGCCGCTGAAAACAGCTCTGAACAGTGCAGATATTTATGATGTGTACGCTAATGATACGGGTCGCAGATTTCATATTTGTGTCAAAAAGTGCATTACTTAGTCGTCAGGTGCTCACGATGTTCAATTTTTTGCTGTATCCAATCTTGTATTTCACTTTCTACCCACGCCACCATTCTGGTGCCCAGTTTTACTGGCTTTGGAAAACGGTCTTCTGCAATAAATTTATAAACGGTTGAGCGAGCCAGGCCGGTGCAATCCATCACGGCTTTTAATTTGATTAGTTTCATGGTTAGGTCCTCGTATTAGTCCAGACCATGTGCCTGTTGCGTATTTTTTAACTGTAAGCCGGTACCGGCTGCCAGCAATTGCCAAATCGAAAAAAACTCAGACCTATATCACTAATAAGCATATGCAAATAAATGCCTATTAGGAGATATACCATGACACCAAAACCTACCACTGCAGACGTTGTTAAATGGTCAGTTGCCGCCTTAGAAGTACTGGATAAAGCTGCTACGCTGATTGCCAAAAAATACGCCCGCAAAGATGCCTTCACCAACCCTGATGCCACCAAAGATTATTTGAAATACCGAATGGCTCACCACGAGCGCGAAGTGTTTGCAATTATGCTGCTTGATAACCAGCACAGGTTAATTGAATACAAAGAGTTATTCTTCGGCACCATTGACGCTGCTCCGGTTTACCCGCGTGAAGTGGTAAAGCTGGTACTAGAGCATAACGCAGGTGCGGTAATCTTTGCCCATAACCATCCCTCTGGTGTGGCCGAGCCTTCAGAAGCTGATAAACGGATAACCAAACGACTAAGCGATGCGCTGGCGCTGATTGATGTAAAAGTGCTGGACCATATCGTCGTGGGCGAAACCCCGGTGTCATTCGCTGAACGTGGGCTGCTTTAAGCCTATTTATCAGGTTAGCAAACCACTGACAAAACGGCATAAATGCCAAGTTCCCAAATTAGCCTTTTGGGTACTTAGAAAGCCTTATAAAACGGCACTTGTGCTTTTTGCACTGTGCTGAAGTTCTCAAAACTGCGTTTTAATCGAAAAGAGGAAGTTGACTATGGCTGAGGTATACGCTGTCAAAAGCCTAGATACGGTGAAACTAATTAGTCACCTGTTAGACAGGCATTACGGCCAGCAAATGGCTGACATTTGGAATATTGGTTTAAACCTGGCATTGCGCATAACTGATTTACTGTCTGTAAGGTTTACTGATATCCAGGCTGAACGTTTATTACTTAAAGAGGGTAAGACCGGCAAGTTGGCCAATATTAAACTTAACCAGAAGACGAATGAAATAACCAACCGGATTAAACGACAACACCCCGATCATACATATCTGTTTCAGTCGTATCGAAACCAGCGTGCCGGCAACTTAACACCGGCGCCATTATCACGCCGTTATGTTAGCCGTGCCTTTGCCTTGATAGGTGAAGATGTCGGCATCGACTTGGGTACCCATTCAATGCGTAAAACCAGAGGTTATCACTTATACAAATCGACCAAAGATATTGCCAGGGTAATGAAGATGCTACGCCACAGCTCTGAAGGGGTAACGTTACGCTATATCGGCATTACCCAAGAGGACATTGATAAAAACTTTGTTGAACTGGAAATTTAACGCAGATATAGGCTACCGCAAATGCGGTAGCCTTATGCCGGGTTTTATTTTTTGAAACTTAGACTCCTAACCCCCCTGCTCGACTACTCAGAAGCAAACGACAATACCTCGGTAAATTACTTAACGAGGTGTTGTATGCAAATTGAATTTTTTGGAAGAACTTTGGTAACCGAGATTTATACGAAAACAGCTGTTGAGCAAAGTCCATATTCAGTAAATACTCGTCGCCAAGCACTAAAAGATTTTTTTCATCTTTGGGAAGAAAAATCATGCAACAAACGTCATTTTATCAAAGAGCTAAGGGAGTTTTCACAAAGTCTTTCATACGTACCATAACATTATTGCTTGCATAGATTGCTGGTCAAAACCTCCTGATACAAAAGCGCTTTTTTTAATCAAAATAAAGAGAGCTTGGGCAACTCAGAAACACCGACTCAAACGACAAAATAAAAAAGATTATAACTTCGTCATGAGTAAATCAGTTTCAAAAAAACTGGAAAATCTTTCAGTGGCCAATGGATTATCTGAAAGTGAATTTGTGGAGATGCTGATTAATGACGCCCATGATCACCACTACAAATCAAAACAAAATAGTGGCAGAAGATTAGATGGTAAATGAGCTCCAATTACACAATGGTTTTTGACGCCAGAATTATTCTGTCATGTGAATTGGTATTTGATAGCCACCATAATAATAGCCTTACAGCACTCTTCTTCATGCTAAGTGATTAGAGGCTACATATTCACAGCATTTCTTTGGTTAGGCTGCAAGATCACATACCTGGTACTTCGGCCCCCCGCAGCGGTTTTCACCAAACAACCCATTTCAACCAACTGGGCCAAATGCCGGCTGGCGGTTGCGGGGCTTACTTTAGCAACTTTGCCGTATTGGCTGTTACTGATGCCTTCGCTGAAGTCGCCATCCAGCAACCGGTTTAAAACTTTGACTTGTTCTTTACTCAGTTGGGTTTGGTCTACGCGTTGCCAGAATCTGGTTTTTAGCAGCGTTTGTTCAATATCGACCAGCACCTGGCGCAGGCTGGCAGCCAGAGTATCAAGAAACCAGAGCAGCCAGGCAGTAATATCAGTATCGCCCTTTTGGCTTTGCTCAAGGATGTCGTAATAGCTGCTACGTCGCTCCAGGATAGCAACCGACATGGCATAAAAGCGGATGGACTGATGCTCTGCCTGTGCCAGCGCCAGATCGGTCAGCAGCCGCGCCAAGCGGCCATTGCCATCCTCCAGCGGATGAATGGTGATAAACCAGAAGTGCGCAATACCGGCGCGTAACAGCGGGTCTAAATTAGCGTCTTTCTGCGAGCGGTTAAACCAGCCTATAAAGCAATTAAGCTCGCTTTCTAACACCTGCCGCGGTGGCGCTTCGAAATGCACTTTTGGGCGATCAATTCTACCCGAGACAACCTGCATCGGCTCGTCGCCGCGAAGCTGCCCACCCTGTATTCTTTGCATTAATGAGCTATCAACCGGAAACAGCCAGGTATGCCATTGCAATAATCGCTCTAGCGTTAACGGCTGCTGCCAGTTGCCAATTGCGTCCGTTACCATCGCAGCAAGACCATCAGACTGGGCTGTCGTCGCAACGGCTTGTGGTTCATCAATATCGAGCTTACGTGCTAATGATGAGCGCACCACACTATGATTCAACCGCTCACCTTCAATGGCGCTGGAGGTAAGAATGTTGGCTAACATCGTATCCAGTGCCACCAGCTGGTTATCCTGCACGTCCATTTTACCCAACAGCAGCCCCTGCAAAAAATGCAGCTCACGTAGCTTAGGGGTCAATGCCGCATTATCATAACGAAAAACCTGCGCTGCATCTTGCTGACGGCTGGGCCAGTCAGGTTGTTGCCAGATCCACATAGGTTAAATTCCTGCTGCTGAGGTGAATACCAAGACCAATCTAATCACAAATTGAGGCGAATATCAAGACTAATCAGCTCAGGAAACGCAATTAGGGTTGGCTATTAATTAACTCTAAATATTAATCAGGTAAATTCAGCTGAATTTGACTCTTCTCTTCGCCAAAGTATTATTGATACTGAGCAAACGGTCATTTAAATGACGTATTTTTTTACTCTTTGCCACGAGTGACAGGAGATATCAGATGACAATACAAGACAGATTAGCAATCAGGGTGAAATGCGCTGAGCATTCTGTTTTCATGCGATCTGATTTTGCTGATATCGCTGATTATGACCAGGTAGGTCGTGGTCTACGAAATATGGTCAGAGAAGGTTTGCTAATGAAAATTGGCCACGGACTGTATGTTCGGACCAGAGTAAATAGTATTACCGGAAAGTTGATGCCTGATAACATCCGTGGCGCATTAGGCGTTCTTCTAGAAGCGCTAAAGAGATTAGGTATCGAATATCAGTTTGATGAAGCATCACAAAAATACTACGACGGAAAGAGTACACAGATTCCAGCTAATCACATAGTCATCCCCAAGAATCCGCGCGTTAGTCGTAAAATCGCCATAGGGAGATGTGTGCTCGCAAATTCTCAACAACTTGATGCCGTCAAATTAGTGCCAATTCATACGAAGCTCACCACGTGCGTATTTCGGGATGATCCGGCCAGCGATTTCGGCATGAGTCGGCCGCCCATTTCGGTATCATCCGGCCACTGATTTCGGCATCATCCGGCCACCTGT
>NZ_LAHP01000027.1 GCF_000987765.1 Arsukibacterium sp. MJ3 | reverse complement strand
AAGTCTGTTGGTATGACGTTGCTATCAATGTAACTGTATAAGAATAAAAAAATTCGATGTTATCCAAAACTCATAATTAGGTCTGCAATGTCGGATTTGTTGTCTAAAAAAAAGCAAAAATCGACCTATAGCGGTCATTTGCGTATTTCGCTTTGTCCGGCCAACATGATCTGATCTTCGTTTATCTTCTGTTTTTACCCCACTTCCTCACTCTGAACGCGGTGGCTGTCAGGGCAACGTGTTCTCACTGGGCATGGTGCCTAAAACACCGTGCTGAATGCACACTCAGTCTACAAAACTGAGGTTACTACACCACTTAAAAGAAACTAACATGGCTCAGTTTACAAAACTGCGACGCAATAGCATTGAAATGTTTTATTGACCAGCCCCCAGCTCGGTGCCAGTCTTTTTCTTAAGATAATCGGCAATCTGGAACAACGAATGCTGGCTATCATTCGCATCAGCCAGAAAGGGCAGCTGAATATCCGGCGTAACACCAGCAGGTTGGGTATTACCATTGGGGCGGATAATCAGCGCTTTAGGGTAGCCAACAATAAGGCCGGTGTGCAGTAAAGTAAAGGTTTCCATTGCAGCGTAAGTGGTGGCTAAATCAGCTGTGGGTTCACCAATCACGGTGGCAAACTGGTAATCTTGAGCAATAGCCGCCACCGATACCGCATTACTATACGAGTAACGGTCGATCAGGATAAAAACCTGAATATCCGTTGCTGATATATTACGCTCTTTACTGTGCGGCTGGCTGTAACTAAGCGGAAAGGACAGAACCTCGCCTTGTTTTTGCCCAGCGTAAAAATGCTCCAACTGCAAACTAATAGCATCGGCAGGCGCATTCTCTGGCATACGGGCTTTATTAGCGGCACGGGATAAATTAGATACCTTTATCCTAAAGTCCGAAGCAAAACGAAACGGTTTATTGGCAAACCAAGCCAGCATATGATCACTGAAGCTGTTAGTACCGCCGGGATTACCGCGCAAGTCGATCATAATGGCCGTTACGTCAGCCTTAAGCAGTGCCGTAAATGCTTCGTCGATAAAGCTATGAAACTCAGTGGTGTCCCAGATCTCGGCATCAGTAGCGGCATAAATATTATAAAAAGGGCCCGGCTGCAGGTAACCGACATTATCTGCAATAATTTTATATTGCCGCGGTTTAGCGCCTTCCCCACTATGCGCGGAAGAATGTTCAGCCTGTTCAGTATGGCTAAGGGTTTTTTGCTGCATTGAGTAGCTTTCGCCAGTAACCTGATGCTGCAATGTCATGCTGTAGCTGTCTTGCTCGCCATGATGTAACCACAGCAATGGGGTTAGCTGTGCCTCGGTTAAGCGATCTCGTAGCGTGCTATTGTCAGCAGCAACATAACGCTGCAGCGGCTGTAGAAACGCAGCAATGGCTGTGCCGTTGATGCTAAGCACCCGATCGCCCACCTGCACCTGCTCTGATGATCCGAAATAACTGGCTACCCTAACGTCAGCACCATTAATATTAAAAGAGAACGGCAGCGTTTTACCTCCTGCCTTCACAAAATCACGGTATTGTGCTGCCGGCAAATCGATGCGGGTATGGGCAATGTTTGCCAGCGCAACAAATTGCATAAAATGCTTTCTGGCTTGCAATTCTGTCATTGGGCTGTCAATTTTGACGAGGTATTGCTCAAAGCTCTGGTCGTACCGGGTTTTCGGATAATGAGCGAACAAGTCGTAACTGCCGCGCTGCAAGTCCTGATAAAGCTGCTGAAAATCCTGTTGCAGCATGGCCAATGAATAATGCTGGGTCGGTGCAGCCGCATGGGCCACATTCGCGCTGGTCAGTAGCACGGTGGACAAAATTAACAGTATCTGACGAAACATCGGGTAAACTCCGGTAAAGTAGGTTGTGCAGAATAGTAGTAACCGGTGCTGGAATTGTCCTGACAATCTTAAATGATTAATCGGACAAAAACATGACAGCTTGTAATGTACTGAATTAACTAAAAAATACTATTATGGATAAAGTGCTAATTGGTCAGTGGCAGGTGGATTTTAGCAGCGGCGTCTGTGCGCGGTTAAACCATACCGACTCTTCTGTGAAGGGCGAGACCCACCGCTTAGAACCCAAAACTTGCCAGCTGCTAAAATACCTGGCGCAGCATCCCGGCCAACTGGTAACAAAAGAGCAGGTAAGTGCTAAGGTATGGCCTGGCGCCTATGCCAGTGACGAGACCATAGCGCGAACCATCTCGCGGCTTCGCACTAGTCTGGGGGATGACCCTAAAAATCCGCAGTACATTGAAACCGTGCCTAAACGCGGTTATATGTTAGTCGCTGATGTCAGCAGTATTGCTCCTCCTTTGCCAACACGCCCTGCCAACATGCAGTCACAACTTTGGCGCAGGTACTGGCAAATAGCCACGTCGATATTACTCGTATCCCTGCTAAGTTATGGACTCCGGGTCAGTCTTTTTAACGACGAACCACCCGCCAAAAATTTATTAAGCCGCGCTGATGATTATTACCATCAGATACGGTTGGCTGATAATGAAATGGCTATTTCGTTGTATCAGCAACATATTACGTTACATCCTGATTCTGGCGCAGCCTATGCTGGCCTAGCAAACTCGCTGGTGCAAAAAGCGCTACGCTGGTCGGGCACACAGGATAACAAAGGCCTAACCCTTACCGGCAAAGTAGCCGCAGATGCATTAGCCGATGAAGCCAGCCAGCAACAACTATTGCGGGCTCGCACCCTGGCAGAAAAAGCGTTAGCTTTACAACCAGATAGTGCCACTACGTTAAAAGCGCTGGGTTTTGTATTATCGGCGCAAGGCGATTATAACGAGGCAATTGCCGTTTATCAGCAAGCACTGCAAGCTGATCCGCAAGCCTGGCAAGTGCAGCTTAATATCGGCGAGTTATATCAAGCCACCGGCAATATGCCACAGGCGCTGCTCGCATATGAAGCCGCATTTAATGCGATGTCTGAACGCTACCACCAACAAGAAGTACAAATACGGCCCTGGATAGCCGATATTGGCAGTATGCTTGGCGATCATTATCTAAACGCTACTGATTGGCAAACCGCAGAAAGCTGGTATCGCAGAGTCATTAGCTTTGCGCCGTTGCACGAGCAAGCTACGCTGGGTCTCGCCCGGGTATTGCACGCCACCGGCGATACCGCCGGCGCATTGCAATTATGCCAACAGCTCAATCAACGCCTGCAAAAGGACTATCAGTGTCAGGCGGTTATTTCCGGTTGAGGTCGTTACGACCAGCTAATATCAGCATATCTTTCGTCAGTAACTGGCAAAGCTTTGTTACCTTAATGGGCGGCGTATTCTGCAAACGCAAAGAGCAAACCATCAGGCCGCATTATGATATTGAGATAGACACCGAAACCGGCCAAATCAACACAGACTATTACGACGGCTTTATCACTACCAAGCTAAAAGGCATTTGTTACCTTGGCCAAGCCATAATTACCCGCCTGCACCAATGGCGGCTTGAATTCGACCGAAGCGCTTTTCGCTCTAACTTGGAGTTCTGTAAATAACTATACTAAAGATATTTTCTGTCCACTGACTTTTGAATACCTTGGAGTGAGCAAAACTCCAAATTTATTGAATCAATTAATTTAAATATATCGTTTTCAACAGATTGAAAATCATTTCTTGGAGCGCGCTCTATACGGACGCCAAAACTTGCCAGCGCAGTAATCATTTTTCCTTGATGATCTTTATAAGAGAATGACCCATTATGAGCGCTATCAGCTTTAGAATTTGATTCAGCAATCAATTTATTAATGCTTTCAACTTTTTTTTTGTACTCTTCCGAAACGGTAGTAGAACCAAGCCGTGACTTGCTAAAAATGAGGTTATACCATTGAAGAGCGTTAATTGATGATAATGACAGCTTACTATTCTTCTCTAGTTCAAAACTAAGATATTCCTGAAATACTTTATAATGTGCAATATGAGTTCCAAGTGCTGTTGAACTAACGCTATTTATGTAGCTTAAGAGAGCTACTATAATTGCTCCAATCGTAGAAAATGACACTAGAAAGCTCAAACTCCAGCTTGCCAACATTATTGCTTCTTCATGGAACATCAAAAAGCTATTGAGACAACCTGGCTTCAAACAAAAACCTACGCCTCTTACTTGATAAAGCGAAACAAAGAAAAAAACTAAAGTGAGAATAACGCCAGCAAAAAAAAACCACATAAAACAATTGGAAAAATAGTATAAAACTGGATGATGAGGCTTAAGCGCCTTTAAAAATTCCAATCTAAAAAAATCATAAATTTCTTTCAGCAGTCTCATACTAATCCTTGTATAAAGGTCTGATATCTTTCATTTTTAATCTAAGCTCTTTAGCTATGGACTTGAAAGTTCTATCTAAAATAGTAATTCTTTCATTAGCTCTGTAAAATCTTCGATGGTACCAAAAGTGTCCTTTTTTATTAGGAAAGTCACTCTCCAATCCAGAAACCATTTCTTTACAGCGTTCAATGTCTTTTTTAGATGGTAGAGGAAGTATTTTACGAAGTCGCTCTACCAAAGATTGATGTTGGTTGTGTCCTATCCTTTTAAGCTTATTTACACGCCCCATGCATCTATTAAAATCTTTCCGATATGCATGAGTGGTTATGTAATGCCTCTCTTTCGCTAACTGTTCGATATTTTTAACTGACGCTCTAATTTTTGAAACCTCTGATGAAGGTAATCTGGGTTCTTTAAAATTAACACGTAATCCATGAACTACTAACGGGACAGACGATTTATGAATTATCTGTGTTTTAGCATCATTCACGGGTAAATCTTTACTTTCAAGCATTTCAACGATAATGTTTTTAGCTAAAGTGAAATCATAACCGTCTTTAATAGAAGAAACGGTTATATCATCGACTAGCCTTGTATAACGTAAACCTTTGCGCTGTAGACGAATTACTACATTTGGTTCTACATCAAATAAACAGAGGCATGCGAGATAGCTTGAAGTTAAGGCTCCTTGCAGTAAGGCACCATTTAATGAGCAAATATCGGATATAACATTACAAACTTCATCGCTATAATCCAATAGGTGTCTAAAAATATAATAAACGTGATCAATATGAATATTGTCGAAAAAATCTGTAATATCTATTTTTAGAATTGATTGAGATAGACAATGCTGTCGAGCACAAGCTATATAATCCCGTTCGATAGGTTTAATAGGATCTTTAACATTAGGAACTGAACCAAATATATAATATGGCCATTCAACTACACCACGACCAGTGGGTTTAGGATTGAAAAGTCTCGTATTAATACGACGCTGAATCTTTCTAATTAACTTATGAGGATTGTGAACAATGCGAACTTTCCCGTTTGGTTTAGGCACTTCGCTTTTGGTGTAGCGTTCTGAAGATGTTAATTTTAAAGCATCATTTAACTCTTCTTTGGAAATATCAAGAGCTAAACATAGCTTTTCAATTGAAACGATTGGAGCTGACACTTTCTTAAATAGCACATCCGTTGCCATATTTATTTCCTACAATATAAGCCTGACCATCCCCCATACAACAGGGTTAAACTGTTCTAGTCGCTTCCATTGAAATTGCATAGATTAAAATCTAGAACAATAAAGTCAGGCTTACCGTCCTACGCTACTCCGTTCTTGAGTGGCGGAGGGTGCGCGTGGCTCCCTCTCATAAGCTCGATAAGAGCGTTCGAGTATCCGAACAATACCAATGCAATTTTTATTTCAAATTAGGCGAACAGACGATACGTCTGCATTAATCATTTTTAACACTAATATTTTTAATTGTCTACAAATTGGAAGTGGTGAGAATCAAATAATAAAATATTTCTGCTGTAAATACGCTATAAAAATTTTTTTAGCTATAAAAATTTTTATAGCCATAAAAAAAGGCCCTGCTTTTTAGCTAAGACCTTGATTTAATTGGTGCACCCGCCGCGATTACTCACCCCATCCATGGGGTTCGCCTGCCTCGCAGGCCAGCTAAAGCTGTTCAAAAACGTTCCTGACGTTTTTGTCGAACAACGCGTTCTCACTGGGCAAGGTGCCTAAAACACAAAAACCACCATAAGGTGGTTTTAATGTTTTGGTGCACCCGCCGCGTTCGAACGCGGGACCTCTGCCTCCGGAGGATGAAGGCTTGTTACCAAACCAAATCACCTTGAAACCCATATTTTACGCTATATTACATATAAATCAAGGCTTGCAGCAAGAAAACATCTTTTACCAATGGTGACCATAAACACCTATTAAAACCGTAAATTCGAGACAAAATTTTTAATTTGTGTCACATTAGGTATACCGTATTTTTGACACTTGCACTCAATTCTGTCATTTTGATGACGTAATGACTAAATCGAAAAAGAAAGAGAACAGCTCGCTAATAGATGTCCGCCTCAACGATATTCAGGGAATACATCCTGCCATTCAAAACGCAGTGGCGACAACAGCAGATCTGATTTATGCATCGGCTCCGGACGACTACTCGGAGCTTGCTATTCACTATTTATTGAATCTCCATCCTATTCATGTTGCCAAACTGGAAGGCCAACTGCATGTGATTGCAGGTTTCAGGAGTTATGAATTAGCATGTTTAAGACTTTACGAGGAAGCTCAGCTCACCTGCATCATGCATTCGGGTCTAGCATCAGAGGAACTCTCGGATATCGCGATTATTGATATTGCCGGCTCCCCTATCATGCATTCGCTTGGGCCAAAATATGTGCAGCAATTACAGACTTTAGCTCAGTCATTTAGTCACAGAGCATCACTTCTTTTCCCAAAACTGAAATCGATTAGGCGTATCCGTGGACAGAAAAAATCGTCTGATTAGCTCTTTAGCGCTGTTTAATATTACAGGTAAAGATGCTGAGGAGTTGGTCGACTTTCTCGACTTTATTGATGCACCTGATGACCTGATTTATCTGGGTGCTGTGCTCGAAAATATTACTGCAGCATTAGAATTACCCCTCATCAGAGACATCGCACCGCATACCAAATTGGTTCAGCAAGCAATTAAATACCGTTCATCAGCATATTTCTTGCTCGAAAAACTGCAGCTTCATCGGGACAAGATTAAGTTCTTCCGACCGATGGAAACTAATGTCAAAAAAGCCATGCAGGGCTATCTTTCCAAGCATCCGATTTATGTTTTGCTGTTTATGAACAGCGATAAAAATCAGCAGTTTTATAATGCTTTGCAACAGCTTTTGCTGTTTCTTCCTGCGTTAATCGAACTGCAAACAACCAAGAATCCTGATGTTTTTTTAAAAGAGTATGAAAAACTTCAGATGTGTGAAATTTTTCGAGAATTCAGTACAGAATCCCCTATAACAGATTGGTATGGCTACATCAGGGGTGAAAAGTACAATTCATTATCAAAAATAATAGGACTCCTCCAACAACTGTCTTTACGACTTGAGAGGTTAGCGTATAAGAATAAAGCAAGGCTATTGTCGCGGCTGAATACTCTTATCCAAATTTTTCAACTTGGTTTGGGAATAGAAAAGAAACGCCACAATGTGAAAAGTCGCCGGGGAGGCTCAACACCACATAAGTCTCCTGAAATTGATGGCTTTACCGCCCTGACGGGTGCGATGCTAGTTAAACTAACACTACCTGATATTCATGATGACGAAGATCTAATTTACGCACTTTGGGAAAGCCCATCCGAGCCGGTGGATTACGAAGCCATCTATTCTGGCGAGGAAGAGCAGGAGCAGGAAGTCGGGGACGTCTACATATTCCAAACATCGCAGCCATTAGAATCCTATGTGCAGGCATTCCATGGTAAACGGGTTTCCACTGCCATTCTCAACCGTATAACGCGCCAAAACAATTACCTGCCGTTGTCATTGCAAATGCTGTCGCCCCACGAACATCAATTGATATTGGATGCTATTATCAATGAACATGTCAGTATCAGCACAGATACCCTGATAAAACAGCTAATCCTGTTGACCATGCTTTATACCGCCTCGCCCTTTGAGCGTGCACGAGAAGTATTATTCGCTACCAGGTTTGATGATAACGACACCCCGGTCCAAATAGGCTACGAGTACAGCACCCATAGCTGGGTCATTCCAGCTCTTAACCTCAATTACAAAACCACGGGAGATTTTTCAGAAGCACAAAAGCCCGCCAATCTGCTTCGATTGCCGGCAACAAAACTCTGTAGATTTAAATTTGAGAAGCTCGCAAAATTAAAGCCTCCATCTCAAACACAAGAAAAACCATGTAATAAAATCAATATTTTGTCAGTTGATTTCAGCAAATATATAGCGGACATTGGCTCAGGTACTTTAACGAAAGGACGCATCAGCAATTACCTGCTCGTAACCGGTTGCGCGGTGTTCGGTCAGGCTACAGCCGCACTTTTATTTAATAGAGAGCCGCCGGGCAGCATGGCGCGAAGCTATTATACCTCGCTCCACACTTCGCTCCTACAGCAACGGTATAAGATATTGTTGGATGTTCTGGCTGCATCTGTAGAGAGAAAAGTCAGCACTGCATCGCATGCCGAATGTGACGGCTGGATTGGTGCTCGATATCGCCCGGAAATGGACCAAATTACTGCAGCGATTACGGCAATTAAATATGACCTATCACGCTTACAGACTACGTTAACCGAGCCGGGTAAGTGGATTGATTTTCATAATCTTTATGTAACCTATCAGGTATTTTGCCAATCATTGCTGACAGGTATGAGGCCCATTACCACACCACTGGTCCAGCGAGAACAACTGGTTGTCTCCGCAGGGGTGTTTATTCGCAAAGAAAAAGCGCGTGAAGATGAATTTAATACCCGCCACATTCCTCTATGCAAGACGGTACTGGAGTTGATTAGCGCCTACGAGCGCCACCTCATGATCATAAAAAGTCGGTTGCTACGCACAAATATCAAACCGGCGTCCTTACCAACACTGTTTTACATCGAGGCAAATGGCAAAACACAGCGCTTCCAGCCATTGCTCTACCAACGGGTGTTAAACCACTATATCAACCTGCCACCTAATCTTAATCGACGGCTATTGCGCAATTATCTGGAAGAGCAATCTGTATCACACGAGATCATCGATGTTGCACTGGGACATGCCAATATTGGTGAACAGTACTGGGGAGCTCATTCTACTTTGTCGATGCGGGATATCAGGACACAATTGGTTCCTCATATGACATTGTTTGCACGTCTGTTAGGTATTAAGACGATTGCAGGGCTATTCGCATGAACATCTTTGAGTTACACGAAGAAATCCAGCTGCGGCTGCAGCGTCTTAATGGCAAGAGCTCTGGTTACACTGAGGTTGTGATCCTAACACAGCAGCAATATAACGACCTTTTCTGGCAGTTGCTGAAAACTCAACAGAGCCAACGTTTTAAAGAAACAGGAATTAATCTGGTTGAACAGCTAAATTACTATATTGCCGCTCATCGTTCAGCTTATCCAGCATCGTTCTCTATAAGTGCTCCGGTTAAATTAAAGCGCCCTGCACCACCCGCAAAACAAAGCAGCCTAAGCGATATTCATATTATTGAAAGGCTAGATGACTTCTTTCATAGCAACCTTACGGAGAGCCAGAATCAGTATCGATCTTATCTAGGCAGGCTACTCTACAGCGCGATGCGCTATGGTGGACTGCTACGAAAAGATTACCTGAACAGCCTCAAAACATTACTACTCAGCGGCCAACCTCAGTCTTACAAAAAGCTGCTCTGGTTTGAACTACAAGGTGCTGCCGGTGAAACACATATCTGGCAACCTGATAACATGACGGTTCAATTGATTAATCACTGGTATTCCGAACAGGAGCATGAGCAGAAATCTTCTGAGCTGGATACGCTAAAATGCCTTCAGACCTACTTGCAAGGTGCCAAGCTTAACCTAAAAACCAAATTACGGTTTAGCTGGCTGGTCCAGGCGATCAACAGCAGACTCAGCCTAGAAATCTCACCGTTTTCATTGTCGCTCCTGACAGGGGCACAACCCAACCTTACGCTTAAACCACAGGTATTTTACCGGCTAATAAGTAAGAAATCGCCAGCACTGGATCTAGTTAAAACATCCGTAATACCCGATGAAGGCAACAAGATATTGAATATTACCCCCATTGGTTATGCGTCCCATACTCGACAGTACGATCAGCAACAAACACTGGCATGCTTGAAAGAGATTAAAGCTCTTTTACGTCAACTGAAACGTGATCCAGCTAAACCAAACCAGTCCCGACAGCAAATGCACTCAAACGTGGCTAAAGAGATTCAAACAAAACTAAAAGAGAACACCTATTTACCCCGAGCTTTGCATTATCTGCTGCATTGGGCCAGTGTACGTCTGACATCACAAAGCCGCTGGTCAGGTAAGTTGTCTCCCAGCACCATAGCCAGCTATCTGGATACCATTGCCAACCCCTTGATGTTGGCATTTGCTGAGCGTAATCCGATCGACATCGAGCCCGATGAATTATCAGAGCTTTATATACAACTTATAGATGAAGGAACCAGCTTAATTTCTCAAACTAAACGGGCCCGGATTTTAAGGGACTTTCACATCTATCTGGAGGTGACATATCAGGTGTCACCCTGTCATCTGTTTCAACAATACATTGCCAAAAGCCAGCGACTTGAAGCACTAACGGTTGACGCCAATATTTTAATGCCTTGGGAATATCGTCACGCCTGTGACTTTTTACTTAACAGTACAGAGCAGCAGTCAGGACTCAGTTATTTACAGACCAGAGCACTAATATTACTTTTAATATTAGGTTTTCGCTGTGGTCTGCGACGGCGCGAAGTGTACTTTTTGCGCCTGCAGGATATTGAAATTCCGACAGATGCAAAATCGGATAGGCTCTCTGATTACGCAACACTTTATATCACGCCGCATGAGCAGCGGTCTCTTAAGACAACTTCAGCGGAGCGGCGCATTCCTTTCGGGTTACTATTGAATGATGCAGAAAAGGTTATTTTTTTCGAATACCTCAAAGCAAGACAAAAATTCGGTACCGAGCATTCACCTTACTTGTTTTATTTTGGTGATCAGCCGCCATTAGGCACCTCTGGTCGGCCGTTAGTACTAGAAGGATTACTATTTGAACCACTGACAATATTGTTAAAACGCATTACCGGAGATGATAGTTTCCGTTTCCATCATCTGCGTCATTCATTTGCCACCTGGATGCTATGGAACTGGCAGGAAAAACCATCTAATGAGTACCCGCCGCCAATCGACATACTAAAAAGCGCCTCTGAATTTGTACATCTGAAAAAAGCCAAGTCGGTACTTTTACACCTTACTGAAAGGCAACCCACCAGGAAAGTGCTTCACACCATTAGTGCCATGATCGGTCATGCCGGGCCGGGCATGACATTATTTCACTACATCCATAGTGCGAGCTGGCTTATCTGGATGGAATTAAATAACAGTACCCCTAATATAAGCCGTGAAGCTGAAGCTGCACTTGCAGGTGTGGATGTGCGCACAGCAACCCGTGCTCGTATCGAAACGACAAACCCTGTTCCGGCTTACCTGGGCATGGCAGGCTACGCTGCACGTAAACTGTTAAAACAGTGTGCCCCAATACAGCTAGAACACTGGCAAAAAACAACTGCTCGCCTTCCGGGCTCCCTGGATCTATCCGTTAACCATCAAGTGCTGGAGCTGGATATTTATCGTGCTTTGATTCGATTTATTAACCATGGCATACCCAAAGAGATATGTGCAGAAGAAGCCAACATTGAGCTCAGTCGTCTAATACAGGCTTGTGATAACGCGGCATATTTTTTCAGTCAACAGTTTAATGAAGCATCGCAATTCGAACACAAAAAACGCTCCCGCAATCACAAACGCTTTATCTACAAAGACAGCGCCAGAGTGAATATCTCTGCTATCGCAGAGCTGCCTGCTCCACCTGCTAGCGCAAAAAGCCTTAATATCGCCCTTCGCATGGCTAAAGAGTTTAATCAATTGACAAAGCAAGAGCAGGGCGAAATTTTTTGGGCCGCCCGCTACGCGATAACCTCCTGCTCGGTTATCTGGCCACATTTTCGGTTTTATGAAGTAACGACATTGCATCGTTTTATCAATGCGATACATGTGTTCAAAAAAGCCTTTGCTGTCACCCAAAGAATGCGCTTCACGCTGGTTTCACGAGCACCACTTAATTCTGAACAGCGCGAATTGCAGTGGCAAAGCTGGTCACTGGCTAACTGGCAAACTCCGTTCAGGGATAACCGTACTAATAAAGAATATGCTCCAGAAGGGTATCTCGCGATTGATTTTGTCGCGAACAAAGGCTCAGACGTCTCGCGTCAGCGAAAAAGGTTAGCGCGAGGGAAGAGTCAATTTCAACATCGCCGCAGACCTAGCGAATATGGTGTCAGATTTGGGTTATATTTGCTGTTTATGGTGTCAATCTAAGCTGGAAGGACCAAGCGTACAAACCGCCTAGTCATCAATCAATATGGAAAACGTGTCTTTAGTGAGATCAAAACGCAAAGTACATCGGCATGAGCCTGTCTTATCTGCAGCAATTCAAATGGATTAGACTCAACACTATCTAACAATTTCCATTAAAGAGCATGATAAAATCTGACGGTCAGTGCAGTGCCAAATATAGTTTAATTTTGTTCTGACCCTAAAACTAAAATCAAAAAAATTTTCACAATGCTCAAAAGGTATATTCATCACGGCAATGCTTCAGCTCTATTTTAGAGCGATTTTACGACAACTTGGGCCGCGCGATTCAAAATGCCGACACAGATTATTCAACATGCCTGAAAAACATACACTGAATAAGTAACCAGTATGGCGTGAATTTAGAAACTGCTTAAAATGAGCTCAAAGGATGGCATGCTGCAAAGAAAATAACGTAATGTCGTACGACATGAATTTTTGTTAATGTCGGTTTGTAGTGGCAGACTAAATTATACGCTCACAAGGATTCCGAAGTGCTTTATAGAATCGAAGGTCACAATGGTGTATTTGAGAAAATAGATCCGGTTGAATTCAAGGATTTCTCTAGCTTTGGGAAATTAGAAAAAGACCTAGAAAACCTCATCGCACAAAATATATTAGATGTTTTGTTTGAGGACGCTAAATTAATGCCGATATTTCAAGAGCGGCAATGGCAGTCAGAAGCTGATATATATGCACTTAACGAGACGGGCGAGTTAGTCATTTTCGAGCTTAAAAGAGCCTCAGCAGGAGACGGTGCAGTCCAGCAAGCCTTGCGGTATGCGCAAGACTCCGGTCAATGGACTTACCAAAAAATTGAAAGAAAATATCAAGAATACAGCGACTCAAAAATATCTCTAGTAGACGCCCACAGGGAAGCCTTTAGCTTAGAACACAAATTAGAACCTAAAGAAATCAACAAAAAGCAGCATCTAGTAATAATAGGCAGCGCTGCAGATGACTCGTTAATTTCAGCAGTTGATTACTGGAAGAAAAGTGGGGTTTCCATTGAGTTTCTTCCTTACAGAGTTTATGAGCTAGGCGGCGAAAAATATTTCGAGTTTTTTGCTCCGCCTTACGATAGGCATAAAAATCCTAGTGACGTTAAAGGGGTTTTGTTTGATACCAACCGTAGCTGGGACGAAGAGTCCATTTGGTCCATGATGGAGAATGGTCGCCTTGAGGCATACGGCGAAGCAAAACGTTTCGTTACTCATGTCCATATTGGCGATATTGTTTTTTTCTCACACAAAGGCTATGGAATAATTGCTGCAGCGAAAGTCAAAGGTGAAGTTAAAGCCCCAGACGAATACACACTTTATCGAGATGTTGAATTCCTTACTCCACGATTAAGCAGAGGGATGCCACTTAAAGCAATGCCGTTTGCAAAGGTTGCCGAGTTCACCGAAAAGAGTTTTTATTGGGCAAGAACAATTAAAGTGCCATATCTTAATAAGTCCGAAGCATTAGACCTCATTGGCGAGTTAAAAAATTACCTATGAGTGTATAGCAGTTGTTCAAACCGTTTGGTTAAGGGACGCGCTAAAACCCGCCAACTAACCAAACGTTAGATACAAAGTGGCTATTCTGTTCAAAGAGGGAGATCGCCATGTCAATAGATTCAGGACGAATTGTATGCACTGGTTGCGATTATAAAACGCTTGAGATGTATCGGCCTATACTGATTCGATATCAAACCAAGAATGGTAAAACTATCGAGACTGGGCGTGCCAAAGGATGGTGTTTCGGTTGTGCAAGCTATTCCGACATCGAACAAATAGACCAAGTCGAGTTACGCGAGGAGTTAGTTTCAAAAAAGCGCGAACGGCTTAAAACACACTATCGTCAGAATAAGTTGAGTAGTGGTCTTCTATCAATTTTTCGATACCGTCCAGAGAAACGACAGTTGAAGTCTAAGCTTATGAGGCTGGACAATGAGATAGATAATCTTGGCGAATGGCTAAAAATTTTGGAGAACCGGAAATCGAAAGCAAGATGCCTAAAGTGCTGGTCTGACAGAACTGCCCCGTTAACGTTTAACACTGAGAGCAACATAGTGTGTAACTTCCGGCACGAATGTGGCGGACATTTGCAAATCATTAACGATCACTCAGGGCCTAGATTTATCTTCAGAGTTTCAACTTATGTACTTAGTGAAGAGGGTGAATTCCTTGGGCGAGAATGACTGACCTAACAGGGTTAATTAAGCCGACGTAAAAGCGTAGCAACTGATTAGCAGCGTAAAATTCCGCTTTTCGATCTTGGCTGCCTTTCACCAGTTATGACCGGTCAGTGCCAAAACCGAACATTTAGCCCGGTTTGATTCGGCCTAGAATTGCCCAGTAGCCAGCCATTTAAATGCACGAGCCATGTTAATCCTTCTTTTAAATATAAAGTAAATTTAGTGCGTGATGGGCTTTTCAAGTTATTGATTTTCGGTAAACTCATGGGTATGAATTTGCGTAGGCTTTCGGATGTTACTGAGAAGTCTACATAATAACTGTTAGCGCTAAAAAGGAGTTATCACAGTGAAGTGGGCATTTATTGATTACGAAAACATCGGCAATTTAGAAAAAATAGACCTTTCGGCTTATCAGAAAATCATTGTATTCCTTGGCGCTAAACAACCCAAAATAGATTTTGGTGAGAAAAAATACGATATACCACTGGAAATAGTCATTGTTCAGCTTAAGGCAACGCAGTCAAATAACCTGGATTTTCATTTATCTTATTATCTCGGACGTTACGATAGCGCTGCCGGTAAAGACCTTACTTTCGACATAATCTCAAATGACAATGGTTTTACTCCA
Organism: Arsukibacterium sp. MJ3; assembly: GCF_000987765.1. GTDB lineage: Bacteria > Pseudomonadota > Gammaproteobacteria > Enterobacterales > Alteromonadaceae > Alishewanella. The sequence goes on along the minus strand of NZ_LAHP01000027.1, from coordinate 20,894 downwards.
CTGATTGCTCACATAAAAGCTAATGGCCGTACCTGCAAGCATATCAAACTTGCTAATGTGGAAAATATCAGTGCAAAATTGCTACAAAGTTTGACATCAAAGCCCAAAGATAAGCGGCCTAAAAAAGTAGCATCGCTACGCAACCATATTGCCTCACACATGCGAATCAAAGGCAATGAACTTGCTATACAAGGTTATTTAAATCAGCTTGTTAGTGATAATGTCATTTCGGTTTCGGGTGATAGCGTTGAGTACCGCCGCTAACAAAAAAATTTTATCGCCAGCAAAAATCGCTGGCTGCGACGTCAACCTGCTGCGCGACTTTACGCGCTAAATTTGGGCGTTACTTCCGCTTTTCGCTCATAACTGCCTGTCAGATTAAATCTAAACTTTTAGAAGAATGTGTCAGATCAGATATGAGTCACTACAATTCAGAAAAGAGAGAAGCAAAGCTAATCGAACGCCTGCCCCGCCATTTATCAAAATTAGACGCTCGATACGCCTCTTAAAGGAAGACCTGGATAAATGGCTTGATGAGTCACCTAAAGAAAACAGACGCTCACTGCTCTTTCCGAGCTTAATTTCAGCACACGTTGCAAACTGCACTGCCGAGCGTTGTTTTAAAGCAGACTTATTACTTCTTCAAACTCACCACTCCGCCAGTGACCGAGTGATTTTTTGCCATCAGGAGTGATACGTTGGAGATAATCAGGGTATTGAAGGCTCTTACCGTAAAGCACTTGCCCCTGACCTAGCAACTCACGGCTTAATTTCCCAGATTGACAGTCTCGCTCAACTTCTTGAGCCAACGCCAGAACATCAAGTTGTTTGGTCACAATATAGTCCCGCCATTGTTCGAATTAAGTTGTAAACAGGCGACAGCTATATCAATCCCATGCTTGGCGGCAAATGTCTGTAGTTTGTTGTCGTAAAACTTCATGTCACGTTTGTAGCGGCAGAAGAATCTTATGGCTGTATTGTCTTCATCATAGATAGCCCGAACATCGTTTTCCCCTGCGTCAATCGAGAAAGTGCCATCATCTAGCTGATGAGCAGCCTGCCCTCCGATGAAGCACTCTTGGGCAAAAACTGTTAGCAGACTTTCAACCTGATCTAGCTTCACAATTTGAAATGCTGTCTGGCAATAAGGCATAGTCGTTGGCTCTTGATTTGCTTTCTTTTGATTATAGTCAAAACTGGTATTTGTGTAATATGGACTTCCCAATCAATTACATTGTCTCAGCTATCGATTTTAGCTGCGGGCTGCTACAATCTGGCAGAAAGTTGTCAAACAGGATAGTACTACAATACACGCAAGGTTATGCGAGCAAAGTCATATTGCCCGCATAACCTCACTATTTATTACTGGGTTTTAAATCCAACCTTGCGAAAAAGCATTCAACTCCCTCTTTAACATATCCCGTAGCGTTGGCAAGCATACGTAGTGTGAGTGATCCAGCAGGTTTTTTCGAACCCAAACTCGCAGCGCTTCCTTATTTGTGAATTCCATTCCACTACCAAATAACGAAATAATACCGGTTCCCTCTGGAGCGATTTTAAAAACTGATAACAGTACGTCAGTGTGGTTACGAACTAACCGATTTAAGTCACGCTCAGCGTGGAGCTGCTGCATGACCGGTAAATTATTAACATCCATCATGCGCCCTCCTGCTTTAAGTGCTTCAGTAAGAGGTTTTCGAATGCACTACCATCTTGTCTGGTTAGGTTAGGCACAAAGCGGCTATATACCCGAAACAACATTTCTGTCGTGGTATGGCCCATTTGCCGGGCAATCCATTCCGGGTTTTCACCCGCCCCCAGCCAGAGCGTGGCAGCAGTATGTCGAGTCTGATATGGAACCCGCTCGCGAAGTCCGCAGGCTTTTAACGTCGGATACCATACCCGTTGGGTAATATTGCGGTGGTTATATGGCGTACCGTTGCGGGTCGCAAATACAAATTCACCTTTCCCTGTTGCCTCAAATTGACGCTCTAGTGACTCACGCACCGGTTGCGACATAATAATTTCACGCTGAGAGCCGTCATTTTTAGTGTACTCCGCCCTGCCCCCAACCCAGGTTTCACGGACCAAAATGATGCCCCGGTCGAAATCAACAAAGCGCCATTTTAGTCCATCGATTTCGCCGGTACGCATGCCGCTAAAAAACCGCACAATGTAGTAATCAACAAACGCTGCTGGGGCATGCAACAGGAAACGTTCCACTTCATCGAGCGTGAATGGATCAACATCACTCTTTTTCATTTTCAGTGGTTTTAAACGTACCGGCGCAGTAAACTGATACCGGTCGGCTGCTTCACAAAGAATCATCTGGATAACTTTCAGATGACGGTTAATATAACCTGCTGAAATCTGCTCTCCATTATCGCGACGAACTTTGCCGAGTGTGGCGCGAAACTGGATAAGATCAGCTTTTGTGATGTGGTCGACCTCCATTACCCCAAAATATGGGATCAGGCGGTTCTGAACTATCAACCGCATTGTTTTGTTGTAAGACACCCTCCAACTAACCTGCATTTCGTCAAGCCAGATCTGGGCGAACTCCTCCAATGTTGGCAGCCTGCTAGCACGGTTACCGGCTAGCAAACGTTGCTGCTGTTTTTCAAAGCGCACAACCATTTTACTGTTGGGGAAATAACTGCTGTACACAAAGATGCCAAGCAAAATTTCCGCTTCAATTTTCGACAACAGCTTTGCCAACGTTTTGCGGTTTGCTGCGGTGTCTGGCAAAGCTGTCTGCTCGCGGCAGCGTGTGCCCATATACCGGAAATCAATTTGCAGATTTCCTGACCCTCTTATCCTAATACTACCCATGAGCCATACCTCCGTTTGCCATTGGAATAATTACCTGTGTTTGCGGTTTTGCGATGTCTTTTTGGATGGCTTCCCAGATGTACAAAATCTTACGACCACCAAAAGGACGTATGTAGTGGACGCCTTCATGCAACACCCGATCTTTGAGTGTTTCGCGAATTGTCCTCGGGTCATACTTAATGAGCGAAGAAAGCTCTTCAGTAGTTAAGTAGGTATTACTCATCTTACGTACTCCTTATTGAACCAATGTAGCGTATACTCATCATTATGAACATATAAATGTCATTGCCAAGCATCTTTAGTAGCTTTTATTCATCATATGATGAGTAATAGGCTTTTTTGATGTACACTAAGCTCTCTCTAAGGGGGGAGATCATGATTAGATTTAGACTGAAAGAACTCATAGCTGATAAGGAGTTCAATGATGGTAAGCGCATCACTTACGAGGACATTTCAAAGGCCACTGGCGTTCACCGTACAACGCTGTCAAAAATTGCTAATCAGAAAGGCTACAATACGACGACTGATGTTTTAGATAAGTTATGTATTTATTTTGGCGTAGACTTAGACAAGGTTGCGTCTCATACACCTGATGAAAATGTATGATTTAAACAAGCGGGCTGCGGTACTGTACTCGATACTCTGTACCGCTAAACTAAACAGTATCAACCCAAATGACTATCTAATAGCTGTACTCAAACGTAGCGGCAATCATCCCATCAACCTCATCAATGAACTGTTACCCTGGAACATTGACTTATCCACCCAGCCAGGTAACGCGATTTAAGACTTTAAGTGTCCACTAAAAATTAAGTGGACACTTAAATTAGAGCGCCAACCTGTGATCGCTGCGTACGACTTTCCGATGCTGCTAAAAATACTCAGGGCTTAAAATCTTTTAAATAAACGACATTGCCGCCGGGTTGAAGCAGATCAGTGCACTTTTCATCCTGGGTGCTTGGCTGCCCTGCCCCATCCAATGTATGGCAATACTCGAGTAATTTTTCAGCCGGTATAAACCTGGCCTTTTTCTGTACCCGCTTAGGCTGGGTATTAAGGTAAACGGCTAACTCCAGTGCCAGTTCAGGTGATAACTCCGCCCGCCGTTTGTCAGCTAGCGTCTGGGTTAACCATAGGCCAGCGTCACCAATATGGCCATTAACACTAAGGTCGGTATTTTTAACCCACTCAGTTTCGAAACTAACATCACTCAGGTTGCTTAGCAGAAACGCTATGTCACTGCGAGGCATATCACTATGAAGTTGCAGTGTCTCCGCTAATACATACTGCCATTCCATTTGCAGGCGTTTGGTTAGCTGGTCAGGTGTCATCAGTAAATCAACCGGTATAAACACGGTAAAGCGGCTATTGGCCTCAGTAGCGATTATGGTTTTATGCCAACTGCCATAGCTGTTTTCAATAATATGCAGCTGCCAGCTCATTTGCTCTGCGGTGCTGGTAATACTATTGACGCCCACCTGCTTGCCAGGCTCTGCCGGTAAACGGGGTAAATCAGTTTTAAGCCACTTGGTTAGGGCGTTGGTAGTACAAAATTGGTATTTCATAGCGGCTACCGCAGGGTTAAAGATTAATGAGTATTAATTTAGCGGTTGCAGCGCAATCAACACAATTAAGTCGATAAACTGATTTTGTTTTGCTCACCTTAGTATTTTGGCTTTTGCACGCCGGGCATGGCTTTTTAAGCGGTGTATTGCCACCACACTTGCCGCATTGTACAAAGTATCCATAACGGCCTGATTGTGGGCTTAGTGCGCTGCAATCACCACAGTGTTTGCATTGGACGCTAATCTGCTGCCCTACTGCGGCTTCTGCCAACGCCTTAACCACGGGTATGTAAGGTTTGTTTATCTCCGCATGCTGCTTTAAGGGCTGAGAGGCATCAATAGATTTTGGTTGCATTGCAATTGGGGTAGCCCATGCTGCCGGCACTTCGTTTACCGCATTACTTTTGTGCTGCGGCTGAATATTACCCAGTAAAAACTGGCAGATATGCTGCAGTTCCTCGTTACTAAAATTTGGACGGGTATCGTATATCTTGCCAACAACGTTATAGAACTTTTTAAAGTTCATCTTCTTATCCAGCGCGTCAGTAACAAACTCCGATTTAACCAGCTTATCGGCAATGTCTTTCGGTGCCTTAGAACGGTCAATAATGGCATCGCTGGATATAGCGCAAAACACATCGTAACAGCGCATGCCAAGTCCCTGCTGAATACCCAGAAACTTACCAACAACCTTCTCGGTATTAGCACACAGATACTGCTTTAGCAGTTTAAGCTGCAGCTCGGCCTGTTTAATTGGCGAGGGCATACCACTCCACTGCCCTTTGTAGCTGCGGGTCCATTCGCTGTATTCATTTACGTTAACCTCACCCCGAATACTTTTCGACTCCACCACGATAAAGCCATAGCTATACACAATTAGGTGGTCTATCTGCGCGCTTTCGCTGTCATGTTCAATGCGCAGATCATTCAACACCAAAACGTTTTCGCTATTTTTGTAGGCACGGCGCAGGTAAAACGCGACATCGTGCTCTTGCTTAATGCCTGCATCAAGTTTGATGGATGAAGAGCTGGTCTGAGTTTTGTCTTTTAGGATCATAATGCTCGTATATTAATATCTTGGTAGGCAAGCTTAACCAGTAGTAGCCTTCATTGATCACTTACTGATCTTTGCTAAGCCAACACCTTTAGCAAAACTAACTACTTCATGGATCTGGTGGGTATAAGGGTTATACACCCATTCTTTATCAAACAGGGTTTTAAGCCGCTCTGATAAAAACACATTACCTATAACCAGTGAATTAAACCGGGTGCCATGCTGCTTTTGCTGCTCAATGGCTTTAAGCAAATCGGAGGGTAACGTACCCATAATAAAGTCAGATACCATCAGCACATCCGCTTTGGTGTACTGCTCTTGCTCAAGCATGTCTAGTGCGTTTGCTAATGCCGGGGCGGCATCGGTGCCACCATAAAATGAACGTTGTAAAAACGCCACCAACGCCGAAATACCCTTATTACCGGTTATTTCAAAGCTTTCTATCTGCTGTGAAAAGTTAATGATGTAACAGGGGCGGTCTTCCGTTTTTGCTTTAGTGCCTAAATACAACGCCATTGCCTTGGCCATATATTCCGGTTCACCCATCATAGAGCCGCTGGTATCGATACAGAGGATCATTGGCCCTTTGGCTTCTTCTTGTTGCTCGGTGGTTTCAACGTCAATCTCAACACTTTCGTCCTGAAACGTTGTCCCCTGCAGCTCAAAACATATCAGCTTGGACTCCAGATATTTTAAATCGAATAAAATAGCCGTATCCGGATCAGCCATCAGCGCTAACTCAGAGGGCAAAGCGTGCTCCAAATCTTTGCCCAGCCGCAGACCGATGATCTCTTCTTTCGAATTGATATCCACCACCGGCGTGCTAACACCCATAGTCTGTTTAACTACCGATATCTGCTCTGCCCATTCTGCCTCACGCATACGCCCTAAAATATCGGCAATTTTCTGTGCGGCAATATCATTAGCCAGCGCACTAGCCCATTGTTGTAATGCGTTAAGGCCTGCCGGGTTTAACTCGTCCAGGCTGGCATCCAGCCAAACTTGGGGGTCTAAACCTAACGCCTCAAGTTGTTGCGACATCTCGGCAAGCGTTTCACACCACTGTGTCATTTGCTGCACATTTTGCCCGGTTAGCTTGTTTAACATGCCTGCCAACCAGCTATCCATCCCAATAGATTTGCTACCCACGCGCGCAACAAAACTTGCTACCGCAGTTAGCCAATCGGTAAGCTCATCAAGCAGTGTTTTGCCAAGCTTACTAAGCTGTTCAGACTGCCAGACTGCAAGTGCATCATCCAGCTTCTTTTGCCATTCCTGACACAAAAGCTGGCTTGCCAGCAAGGCTTTGTCAGATTTTTTATTTGATATTGTCAGTTGCCGTAGCCAGAACGCTTCATCAAATGGTGCTTTGGCAAAACGGCAAAACCGCTCATAGTCACTAATTAACGTACGGTTTATCGCTAAGCTACCTGGTGCATCAACCTTAAGTTGCCACCTGGCCAGTTGCTTTCGGTAGTGTTCGAAAGGATCGTTTTGCTCGAGGTGGTCTTCAGCAGTAATTTGCCACTGCCTAACCCGGCTACTTAATTGCTCGTTTAGCGCAGCGTACTTTGCAAACAAGTCGGCAAACTGCTGTTTAATACTGGCTTCAACAAGCGAGGCCTGGGCAGACGCTATTACTGCTGACATAGCGATTCCAGCCGCTCACAATCGGCAATACGCAGTTTTATCTGCTCAGTCTGGGTGGTTATCCCGTCCACAGCAATATCAGTTTCTTCATCCGTTGCAAAAGGGCTGAATAGCTCTGTCTTTAACTTTTTATGTTTTTTATGAACCTGATTAAGTACCAAAGCGAGCTGATTGCGAATGTCTTTAACAGAGGTAGCTAATGATTTAACCAAGCGTTCGTTAATATCCTGCTTTTTATCACCACGATGAAAAAGAATTTTGGGGTCAAAGGTATAGTCTTCATAATAACTATTATTTAGCGTTAATTTACACGAGCCCTGTCCATCAAATTCACACTTAACACCTGAGTTTTCATTTCCAGAAAAATCTACAGGATGAAATTCGCCTTGTGTTTTAAATCTTACTAAAGGGACATAAAGTGTCTTTTTCTCATCTGACTGGGTGTTGTAACCATATCCTCGGCGTGAATATTTAAAGGTAGCGACAACCTTAAAGTAAACTTGCCCATCTTTTAACGTTTCTGTTTTATAAATATCTTCCGAGTGAAACAATTCATGGTTGATTTCTTTATCTAATGCTTCTTTTTCCTTGTCCAGTTTCGCCAGGTCAATCTCAGTATCAAAACCGCAGCGTTTAACCGCGTCATCAACCAAGGAAACAACCTTCGGCTGGTTATCTGGGGCAGTCCATAAGCAGTGCTTAAGCAATAACGTATCGCTATGGTTGGTTTCTTTTCTGCCGTTACAAAACGCAGAGGCTTTAAGTAGCATTGCTGCACGCTGCCAGCGCCGGTCAGACACATATACCTTTAACTCATCAAACCGCTCTGCCAGTTGCTGACGAATATATTTAATCACCAGCATGGTATCAGCGCTTAGTTGCACGTTGTGCAGCTGCTCACGCCACTGCTCTAACTCGTTGTAGCTGATCAGCAACTCGCGTGCTACGGCAGGTTTATCAGAACTTGGCTTGCTGTTAAGCAAGCGGGCGAAGTTTTCTTCCGCAGTAATTGGCGGTACGACTAAACGAATTATAAAGCGGTCAAACAGTGCTTCCAGCCCCTGGTTTTCTGCCGGTACTTCGTTAGAGGCGGCTATCAGCGATTTAAGCGGCACCTGCACCCGCTCAGCGCCATTTTTAAAGATATGCTCGTTAATAATGGTAAGAAGGCTATTTAAAATAGCCGGGCTGGATTTCCAAATTTCATCCAAAAAAGCAAAGTCGGCAGTTGGTAAATAGCCATCTATCTGGCGGGTGTAACGGTCTTGCTTTAGCTCTTTTATCGACACCGGGCCAAACACTTCTTCCGGAGTACTAAAGCGGTTCATCAGGTACTCAAAGTACTTTGGCTGGTCAAAGGCAGCGGCTAAACGACGTGAAATTAAGCTTTTTGCTGTACCTGGTGGGCCATATAAAAAGGTGTTGTGCCCGGCAATAGCGCCAAGCAAAGCAATTGCCAGCACCTGCTCACGTTCGTGCATGCCCTCGCCTAACTGTTTTAGCAGTTTAGTAATACGCTGTTGCATCGCATTTTGCTTGGCTACCGGCTTCTTAGTGGTGGTTTGTTCTTCCTGTACATCCATAGTGTTACTGCTTTCCTGCATTACTGCTCCTAATTCTTAAATTACGACTTTCTTGGTCACTGGTACTTGAATGTCTTGTTTCCTTGATCTGTACCAGCAACAGTGGACACTTTGCTAAGCACTGTTCTTCAGTTCAAAATTCTCAGGGCTAAGATAGCCAAGAGCACTATGCCTTCTGGTCTTGTTGTAATCAACCTCAATGTACTCAAAAACACACTGGCGCATTGTTTCCCTATCCATGATTGGCTCGTCGTGGATCGCTTCAACTTTCAATGAGTGGAAGAAGCTTTGATGTAGCGCTAAGGGAATATGCGCCTGGCTCCAGTTTAGTGATAGATGGCAGAGTTTATCGTTCGGCCGGTGTGCTTTTACAAAACTATGAATCTGGCAACGGCAAGCCGTTAAAATTCGATTTGACCTGGCGCTGCAATAACTGCGGTGCAACCGGCGTAAAAGAAAATGCTTATAGCAATAAGGAAAGCCTAAAATGCACGCACTGCCAGGAAACGGTTACTGACATAAAAACGGTTCTGAAACCCCTTGGCTTTGCTACCGATTTTTTTGAACCAACGTCAAATGATATTACCAGTCAAAAGTTTATAAAGATGGCGCTGCCTCGGGTGCAAGTATATGGGGAAACCTTACCACTGCCCGATCCTCGATGTGGTTTTCTTCGCTTTGGCCATGATGGCACAGTGTTTCATCACTCTTCTGGTGAAAATGAGCATGGTTTTGCGGTATGCCTCGCGTGCGGCCGGGCGGAGTCCATGTTAGATGCAACAACACCGCCAAAATTATTAGCTGCTGACAAAGAACATCGTCCGATAGGCGGGGCAACAGGAAGCCACAAAGAAAAGAGTTGTTCTGGCCGAAATGTGAAAACCAACCTTTATCTTGGCTATCATACCCAAACTGATGTACTTGAGCTGGCATTAAGAGATCCAGTTTCAGGAGAATGGTTGTCTGATAGTTCAGAGTATCAGATTGTTGCCAGAACGCTTGCGGTTGCGCTACGTGACACGATTGCAGAACATATAGGTATAGCCAGTACAGAAATGGGATTCGCTGTTAGGCTGGATAAAGATTTAGCGAGTAAGAAAACCAGATCTATTATCCAGGTGTTTGATAACGTAAGTGGCGGTGCAGGTTTCGTTTTAAGTGGACTTAACAATATTCAGCTGCTGCTTATGCAAGCGTTCCAATTACTACGCTGCCCGGCAGATTGTGCTAATGCATGCTCTAAATGCCTGGCCAGTTCTGATAGCAGAGTTGAGCAACAGCAACTTGACAGAAAGCTCGCATTAGCCTGGCTTGCAAACTGCAAAATTGAAGAGTATCTGCACTTACCAGAACAGTTTCAGAGAATTGATGGAGCTGAATTATGTGCTGTAGGTCCCATTCGCTTTATTCAGGCCTGTCAGACCCGCCGTAAATCCAATGAACAACCATTTACTCTGCGCTGTTACCTGCAAGGACCCGTTGAGCATTGGGATCTAGCGCTGCCAGGCTTTAAAGACCGGCTGCTGACATGGAAGTTAATTGACAAACTGAATATCGAACTGGTTATACCAAAGCAAACCGAGCTTGATATTGAAATGCAAAGGCAACTAAGTGCTTACCGTAGTATGGGGATCCCTACTTATACAGTAAGTGAAGATGCTATTAAGGTTTCGCAGAACAACTTTATCGGGGTGCAAGTGCTATTTAATGATAGCTGCATCAGTGTTATTACGAATTCTGAAGACGCAACTATTGCTGGAGAAAATTGGTTAATAACAGCAGAGGATACGATTTGGGTATCAAGTGAAAAATTAGCACCTGCTCTAATTAGCCCGTTCGAGGTTGATAGCAGTAAATTAGTTAACGATAGCTTTGCGATCCTGGAGTTAACGGAGCAATTAAACGGAACAATTAGCGGATTTGCTGCTCGTTTAAATGAACTGTTACAGGTTAAAGCGCCGGATTTTGCTACAAGACTGAGTACTACAGCGGTTAAACAACTTACTTACAGTGACCGCTATCTTAAGTCGCCATGGGCCGCCTTGTTATGCAGTAAGCTATTGAGCGCTTTCATTTCTGACAATAATGTAAAAGTACTTATCAATACAGTATCAAGTAATTCGGTACAGCAAGGCAAGTTTATAACCCACGATTGGCGGTTTGACACGGAACAACAGCATATTTTGCACAACTTAATAAAGAATGCATGTGCTACTGCCGAGGTAACCGTTAATACGGTCTCTTCCGCTTGGGAGCTGCCACATTCAAGAATATTAACCGTTGACTGGGCTGATAACTCCCAAACGCAGTTCCTGTTAGACCAAGGTGTAGGGTACTGGAAACCTAACTTTACCCCCAGCATTCTGAAAGAACATGACTTCTATCTGGATGCTGAAGGCCAACTAGAGGATATTCTGGGTAAGTTAGAGGACCTGACAGTTATCAACAGTGCAAATTGGTCAACGTACTTTGTAATTAAAAAATAAGGACGAAGAGGATAGTTGCCATCCAGTTTTCATCCTGAGGCAACTATCCAATTACCTTACTCTGTCTGTAACAAATTAATAAAATTACGCTTTCTAAACTTGCTCTAAGGCGTTAATCAATTCCTCGAGCTTTAATGACGGATTTATTCTATGAATTATCGCATGGCAATTAGGACATAAAGGCTTAAGATCTTTTATAGGATCAACTTTATACTCCTTCTTTATTTCGGATAGCGGTACTTCATGATGAACATGTATAAAACCATTGCCAATAGAGCCATATTTAGCTTCAAAATTAAATCCGCAAACGAAACATTTGCAACCATAATGAGCAATGCATTTCTCCCTGGCTTTGACATTGCGTTCATAAGCATTGACGGAAATTATTTTAGTCGCCCCCTCAGTAAACTGTTCAGGGAACAAAACTTCCTCAGGAATTGATAACACGGTGCGCCTTTTTTCACTGAGTGCGAACCAACGGCCAGATATTCCTACAAGGATTTTTTTCTCTAAAAGCGGAGTAAAGTTTTTAATTTTTGCTTTTCCATTTTCTCCTTCTTCATATTGCATAGGGAAGGTTTGAAGTTGGTAAGCATTATTTTCAATAAGATCAATATGTTCAAGTGACTGAGTTCGTCCATTACCACTCCAGCTTTTATCGAATATCAACCCATCTTCATGGACATCCCAGAGTCCGAAAATGACAAATTTTTCTTGATGGTTTACGAATGACCAACTCCAATTCCAGTTTTTACAAGTGGCACCGACGGATTCAATAAATTTTTTCCTACTCACAAGATACCTCATTAAAAAAAATCAAACTATTTTCTAGTATTTGAAATTGCTACTTTTTAACATACCACCGGATAACACCCCTCACCCCACAACTGCTCAGGTGCGCTCATCATTAAGGTAATAATTAGCGGGATAAGCTTGTTAAGCAGGTTACAGGCGTCTTTTAGTTGTTCGCGATTCACGCTGCTATTGTGTGTAGCGCCGCCATGGATAAGTTGGTTGCGTAAGGTATAGAGCCGGCTAAAAAGGTAAGACAACGCTCCGGGTACATTTTTATCGGTCAGCGCTTTATTCAGGTTGGCTTTGGACGCGCTAAAGCGTTGTTGCCATTCCTCTTCGGTGATGCGGCCTCGCTGAAAATCCCAGAACGGCTGAAACACAAATTTGTTATCCATTAACAGCCGGATACTGCCGCTGAATTGCTGCCAAATCAGGTTATAAAGTAGGTTTTCGGTATCAAGATCAGCCATTTTTGCGATAAAAGCCTGAAAATTCTGCTGCTCGGCTAAGCGCTCAGTTTCGCCAAACTCATAGGCGTAAGCAGCATTGAAGCTGATCCAGTAGTAGATAAATTCGGTGTCAGCGTCTTTTGCATCTCTGGCCTGCTCTGCTTTACTCAGCCAGCTAAGTGCCCGGTGTACCCGTAATGACAGGCTTTCTGGAAAATGGTCGCGGTGTTGCCGTTGATAGGCTTTAAGAGCACTGTGGGTTAAGTCCTTATCTAATATCATTTTGCAGCTTCCTATTTGCAGTGCTTGTCTCTATTATTGCCATAGCTGCCGGCATTTCGGCAAGTACTATATTAGCTTTTGCATTACATTCAGGGATGGGTTGTTATGTCTTCTGCCAAATCACACGTTACGTTAAGCCGGCAATGGGAGCTACTGAATTTGCTGCCAACCCGCGGCGAAGGTAAAACAGCAGCGCAGCTTAAAGCTTCGCTTGATAATCATGGTTTTAAGGTAACTAAACGTACGGTTGAACGTGACTTAAATGACTTGTCGATGGTATTTCCGATTGTCAGTGATGACAGCAAAACTGCACACTTATGGCGCTGGATGGAGAATAAAGATATTCAGCTACCTGGTATCACTGTGGCCGACGCCATGATACTGCAGTTGGTAGAGGGCACCCTTAAAAGCATTTTGCCGCAGGTGATGCTGCAAAGTTTGAATAGCCGTTTTAGCCAGGCAAAAAATAAATTGCAAGCGCTGGAAGACAGCAATAGTAATAGCCGGTTAGCCGATAAAATTGCCGTAGTATCGCCGGCACTGCCGATGATACCCCCGGCTACCTCTCCTGCTCTATATGAAGCAGTGCAACAAGCGCTTAGCCAGAATAAGCAACTGCAAGCCACTTACACCGCACTGTATGATCAGCAACAAAAACAGTATTTTCTAAACCCGCTGGGCTTGGTGCAACGCGGCCATATCACTTACCTTGTTGCCACTATAGGCAGTTATCAGGACGTGCGTTTATTTGCACTGCATCGCTTTGTTGAATTGGCCATAACTGAAAACACACTTCACAGTCCGGCAGGGTTTACATTGCCAGAGTATTTACAAAGTGGCGCCTTACAGTTTGCCAATGGCGAGCAAATTACCCTACAAGCCAGAGTAAGTCCTTATTTAAGCCAGTTGCTACAAGAAGCACCTCTTTCTGAGGATATGCGGCTTAGTCCTGAAACTGAAGGTTGGCATCGACTTAATGCCACCGTTCATGATGGCTGGCAATTACAGTGGTGGATTTTATCGCACAGCAGTAGCATAGAAGTGTTGGCACCCGCCAGTCTTCGGCAAAGCATTATTAACAGCTTACATAAAAGCTGCGCACATTACCCCGAGCTTAGTGGCAACCACCTTCAAAGTAATAACGCCCCTTAAACATAAGGTGATGCTACTGTAAAAAACCGATAGGTTTAGCCGTATCCGCACTTTTCAGGCTAACCTCCTGCAGTAATGCCCTCGCAAAATCGCCAGCCGTGCTAAAAGGCCGGAAGCGGCTTTGCCTGGCTATAGCAGCAAAATCACCGGGGGTAAGTTGCCGCACACCCGATATTTTTTGCACACTGTGCTGGCAAGGCTGCAGCTTAAGTTGTTTGCAATGCGCGCTAAATAAACTTACCGCTTGTTCTGGCTTTAAATAATTAAAGCAGGCTTTTAAATCAAAACGGCGTAGCGATGCCTGGTCAAGGTTATGCAGCAAATTGGTGCTGGCGACAAAAATGCCGTTAAAGGCTTCCATTTGCATCAGCATTTCATTTACCGAGGTAACCTCCCAGCTATGCAGCGCTTTACGGCGGTCTTGTAGAAAGCTGTCAACTTCATCCAACAACAATATGGCTTCATTTTGTTTAGCCTCTGCAAACGCTGCAGCGATATTTTGTTCGGTTTCGCCGACAAATTTACCGATAAGCTGCGACGCCGTTTTAAGCAGTAATGGTTGTTGTAATTGTTTAGCCAGATAATGGCAAAACGCCGTTTTACCGGTACCAGGCGGCCCGTATAAACATAAGCGACCACTGCCCGCATTACTTAGCCCCTCAGTCAGCAAGTTTAAGTCTACATCGCTATTAACCCAGGTAGCATTATACACCGGCCCCAAAACGTCGTGGGTTAGTTCATCTTTAATGCGATACCCCTGAGCACGCAGTGTTTGCTGCATCAGGTGCTGCAAGGCAGCAACCTTAGTTGTGCGTTTTAACCTGGGATTAAGCTGCGCCACCACTTTTCCGGCACGGGTTATAATAGCTGGGGTTAAATGAGGATGCTCCGCCAACTGCGCCGCTTCTTGCGGCGTCAACAAGTTAACCGCTGCACTATGAAGCAAAGCAGCCCTCTGCGCTTTTGGTGGTGTATTAAGCTCTATAACCTGGTCGAAGCGGCGGATAAAGGCATCATCTATCACACTGCGGTCGTTCGTTACCCAAAAGCACGGCACCGCATTTTGCTCCAGCATGCGGTTCATCCAGCCTTTACGCGGCTCTGCCTGTCTGGCAAAGGGATTTTGAATGAAAACATCTTCTGTTTCATCAAACAATAGTAATGCTGCTGAGTTGGCTAGAAAGCTTTGCGCCATTCGATACGCTCTTAAGCGGTTATGGCCAGCAATACCATCGCCTTCATCATCTTCGCTGCTTACTTCGAACAGTGGTATTTTTAGCTGTTGCGCCACAACACGCACCAGTTCACTCTTACCAGTACCAGGCGGGCCATAAATCAGGATATTAACCCCGCGCAACTGCTGTTTTACTACCTTTTTTAAGTAAGGTAGTAAAATGTGTAAATCGGTATTCAAATGCTGATATTGCGATATGGTTAGCGAAGGTGGTGTGGTCTTTTGCACGATTTCTTTAAGTAAGCGCTGGGTATCGGTATTGTCTTCAAATAACTTATAGCCAAAATTAAATGAAATAAATTCAAACACATCGTCAAGCGAAAATATCGGCTGCGACTCTACAGCAATTAAACCCGAGTTAAGCAAGGTGCTGTCAAAGCGCAGCATGTGTTTCACTGCCGCTTCAGTAGCGCCGAGAGTTTGCGCCAATAAAGCTGGTAACTGTGTTTTTTTTACATTACGCAGTAAAGCACAAACACTCGATAGCATTTGATCTGCTTTAACCAGAGCGATAAAACCCAGCAGTTGTTGCTCAAGCGTATTCAGACCAATCATTGCGCCCAGGCTTTGGATATTAACGGCCAGCGTAGCCGGCAAACTGATTGCAGGCTGTAACTCTAGCTGGCGTAACTTTTCAATCAAAGCGCGCTGTAATTGCATCGGGCTTAACAGCTCTGCCTCATTGCTTAACCCGAGTATGATAGCTAACTGCGTATCCAGTTCGTCTATGTCGTACAGTTTTTTTATCAGCTTCTGGTTCACAATTAAACGATATGCCCACAACCGACAAATATCCGGCGAGTCGGTATCAATAAACAGCAGCTCAGTATTCACGACCTTGCTTAACTTTTGTTTTGCCATACCCATAAACCACCCTCCTCTGTTACGACTTAACCATTGTAAAGACGGGGTACGACAGGATAAGACGCGAAAATAACAATACCGACAATAAATAGCGCACCTGAAAAATCGGTGAACTGTAATGGGGTTATCAGCGGCATAAATAAGCGGCATAAAGTCAAAACAAGACAGGCAAGACCCAAGTTGTCGCGCCATATTGCGACAATGTTTACTGGTATGTTGCCTGATATATTGCCATTGCGAGGTGTTATGACTGGGTTTAAACAAATTTGTGATAAAGCACCCTTAACACTTAATGCGGACCATAGCAGCAGTATTTGTGACGCAGCTATCACCAGGCTGAACATTAAGCAAACGGCATTACGTCACTTAGACTTAATGCAGGTAACGGCACTGGAAGAACTTGAAATATGTTGTACTACTGCGGCAGAGCGACATTTACGCATACAAGGTGCTGCTGCATTAAAACAAGTTACATTACATGGCTCCCCCGCTAACAAATGGGTTGTGCATATTGATGTAGAAAGTTTTCCGCATGGTTTGCAGCTAACCGGACCAATAAGCCAGTTGGACATGTGTTGGCAGAAGGACACCGAGTTGCTTACGCTGGTTGCTAAGCACCAGTTAGCATTACGGCAAAAGGTTCATTTTTATGACCTGAATCAAATAAGTATTGACGATTTTGCCATGCTCCAAGATATGTCAGAGCAAGCTTTGGTGATATTTAGCGGTGGTTTTCAGCAAGCGATGGTGCCGGTTTTTGCTCAGTTACCTGCATTATTATTTACCGATATCGCCGGCATTGATGGCCTTACTGTGTCAGGTTGCCAATATTTAACGGTACAACGCGCTATTGGTCTGCGTAGTATTGATATTTTGGATGGTGCACTACAATATTTACAGTTGCAACAATGCCCACAATTTAGCCGCTTAAGCGCGCCGGCGGGTTTTACTGCCGGCCAGGCCCAACTAACCGATGCCGCCCACGGCAGTGTTGAGCTTGCCGGGTGTTGGCAAAGTGTAAAACTACGCCGCAGTGCCCTTACCGAGCTTAGCTCGGATACTATTGAACAATTACATGTTACTGATTGCCCTAATTTAACCCGGTTAAAAGCCGGTTCACCGCTAATTTTTAGCAGCGGCATTTTTGCGCCTGAACTGTTAGATCAAGCTAGTTTTTCTATTAATGAAGCAATGATCCGCAACACACTGCAACAGCTGACCGAGCGAATGGATACTGAATTAATTGAAGCCTTGTTGTGCCAGGCGGCAAGACAGTTTAAACCCTATAACGTGTGCCATGCGATTATGTTATTACAGGCGTTGGCGCAATTAAATTTCCCAATAGCCAAACTGTGGCCGCTGCGCTGTATGCTGTATTTAAAAAACAAACGCCGGCAGATCCACTTCAAATCTTCGCTAGCTGAGGTCATGCCGCAAAGCTGGAACTGGAGCATTAAAGCCGACAGATTGTTTGAAACACTGGAAGCTGATGTTTTACTCTGGCTAATCGCTTATCGTGCCGGGCAAGAAAACACGAAGCGTTTTATGTCGGTAATGGTGCACTCTGCACTCATTCAGCAACCGGCTGGTTTTTTTACGCTGTGTAATTTGCTGACCAAAGAGGATAGTCCTTTTTCGCTAGCTGAACGCTTAGCCATTATCCGGCTATTTTGTGATCAAATAACCACCCATACTCATACTTGGCTAACCCTGAATAATGCGCTACTTCCCGGGCTATTGCGTTTATCGACTCGCTTTCATCGCCTTTGCCAGCAAGGTGCTGAGCTTAGTAAACTTGAGCAGAAATGGTGCCTGGCGCTATTTGATTTTTTGGCATTGAGCTTATCGCCAAAATATTTAACTGACATTTTGCCGCTGGCAATGAAAACCTTTCCAGAGTATGTCAGGCCTAAATTGTTAGCGATAGCAAATGATACCTCACTGTCCCTTACCACAAGTTTGGCTGAGGTATCTTATGAAAGTGTAAAAATTTGGTATATCAAGGCCGCATTAGCCAGAGCAAACTGAACTTCTCAGCTTTAATTGCGGGTGATTAGCTTAAGCGAATCACCTCTCCCCAAGGGACCGGAGCACTGCCTTCTCTTGTTAACACCCATATTACCGGATAAGCAGGTGCTTGCGACGGAGCCGCGCCGAAGCCATCAGTAAAAAAAATAAGTACCTGCGGTGCGCCTTGCTCACCTTCGCCCTGTTCTACAAAACGAAATACCGGAGTAAACTGAGTACCACCTCCGCCTTTGGCCTGCCATTTTTTCAAAGCCGGTAAATCAGATTTTTCATAGTAGCTAACATCTGTGATTGCCATATCACAGCTAATCACCTGTAATCGCACTTGGTCAAAGCCGTGCAAGATACTGGTCATTTCAGCCAAAAATTGTGGTAAATCTGCCATAGTGCTGCCGCTGGTATCAATAGCTAAACTAATAGTAAGGCGTGTACCTTGTCGACCCGGCATATAAAGCCCTTGCGCCAGATAACGCCGTGCCGGACGATGCCAGCTGTAACTGCCATTAATCGTGCGCTGAATAAAACGCTGTAACAGGCTTGACCAGGATAACTGCGGGCTTAATACATTGTTGATGATGTTTTGTAATCCGGCGCTGTGACTACCGGCCAAGACACCGGTAACCTGAGCGGCGGCAGCCGTGTATTCACGCCAGCGATGAACATCTTGCTCATTGACTGATGTTAGCTGAAAATCTGGATCAATGCGGATACCACCTTGCAAAGCCGAACCAAGTTCAGGCAGATGCTGATCAAACTGCGATTCAATTATTGGCAGTTCACTGCCTTGCCAGTGCAGTGTTTCAGCCCAGTCATCCTCAGAAAGTTTGCCCAAAATAACGTAAATTTGCTCTGCCGATTTCCCCAAGTAGTGAGCACTAAATAACACATTATTTGGCATATCCTTATGTAAAAAATAATGCTGCAAAATAGCATTCACTTCATAGTCACAGGCGAAGTTCCAGCGCCGCATTTCGCGTTGCTGTTGACGAAAAAAATGCCCCATTACGCAATGCCATACCTCATGCGCTAATACAAAGCGTTTTTGATCAGAACTACACTGCTTAATAAAATCCAGCTTAAAAAAAACATTATGGCTGTCGGTACAGGCAGTAGCCAGCCGATCATCGGCTACGACTACCAGCTTTAAGCGCATTGCCAACACCGCAATAAAAGGCTGGCTAAGTAATAGATCTGAGCGAAGTTGCTGCAACTCGACCAGTAATGCTTTTTTCTCTTGCTGCACCTGCTCGTCGGGTAAAATGCACGTTAGGGTTAGGGTTTCAGTCATATGGGGGCATTCGCAATAAGGTCTGAACCTTGCAGAGCATCAAAACTCTGGCCATGTTTTTCAGACCAAAGGTCAAATTTTTGATGGCCCAATATCAGTTCTGTGCGCCGCTGCATTTCTTCTGTTTTTGGATGTTGTAAGCAGTCGACCAAAGTCAGGGTGGCAAAGTCGGAAGACATTACCACGCCAATTTCTAGAAAACGACTAATACGGGTGTCAAGCATAGTAGGTGATTGCCATAACTTATGGCTAAGGGCTGAGCAAAAAGCAAATAACATATCTGGTCGCTCAGGAATATGAATAGGTATTTTCCCATTCAGCATGAGATGCACGTCGGGCATTTGATCACGTGATTTTAAAAAAGCAGATAACTGATAAGCGGCTCCCGCGCCCACTAAACCACAAATAACTTTTTGTAGCAGAGTGTCGCCCAGTTCTTGCTGCTGTTTTAAATAAAATGACACCCTCTCCCAACTGCGTGGGCTGGGCCAGCCGCGCTCTAAATCCGCTTCCATATCAAAAAAGCATTGTGGCTGATAACGTAAAAACGCGATTAAACCATCATCAACCTCGTTTTCACGGGCCCATTGCGTCCAACTGGTTAAATTGGCGGTTAATTCCAGATGGCAAAATCGATTAGCCAGTGCACTCGACATGGTATAAGCCACCGCCCGATCGCTGCTCCGATTGCCTGCGGCCATCACCAACCAGCCTGGTGGCAGCGAATATAAATCGCCTAATCGACGATCTAGTATAATTTCATAGGCCGCAACCTGTAAGCTACGATCAGCAGCGGTTAGCTCATCGAAAAGAATAATGCCACGGCTATGGGGATCACGCGGCCATTCACCACTGAGTAGCCAGTCTACTCTATCTTCCCGCGCAACGGGCAAACCACGAATATCAACCGGTTCACGTTGTGCCAGTCGAATGTCAATAAATTGAATACCTTGTTGCTGGCACAGCTCTCGCACAACAGAACTTTTACCCACCCCAGGCGGCCCCCACAACATAATAGGCGCCACCAAGCCGTCAATGGTTGGATCTTTCAGTAGTTGTAATTGCAGGCTAAGGAATTGCGTAAGTTCTTTTGTAGTGATTAAAATCTGATTTGAAGACATAGACACCTCTGCTGCACTAAATAAATTTAGCGTACCAACAGGGTACGACAGCTTGAGACGTTGTACTTTATGTTTAGCCGCTCGCTGCAACCTTGTCCATTCACAGTTAATATATTTATTTCGAGCTAGCTCGGCAATACCGTCGAGCATTAAATAAACTATCAGTTGCAAGCAGCAGTAGTTGACTGGGATTAAGTTGGCTCTGTTAACCGAATGCGTACATCGGTTCAGCTTTAATTATTTCATTTCGCGTAACATACAAGTCGTACAATTTTTGAATGTTCAGAATGGTGCTGGAAAAAAAACAGTTTTCAATTGAACAATCTGAATCATGCTACCGCGCTTTAAAGGTATTTGAAGAGGGTAATGGTGATTTTTTGGACGCATTAATAGTCACTCTTAGCAAGGATGTAGGATGCTCTGAAACTATGACATTTGATAAAAAAGCAAAGTCTGTTGGTATGACGTTGCTATCAATGTAACTGTATAAGAATAAAAAAATTCGATGTTA
>NZ_LAHP01000026.1 GCF_000987765.1 Arsukibacterium sp. MJ3 | reverse complement strand
ATGTTCTGCGGTTCATGTGAAACCTCTGCCTGGTTGTAGATCCAGACAGGGTAAGCAGATTTAGCTAAAGCTGGAATGTGCGGTTGGTGTTACGCTCACAGTAGATTTGCTGTACTTACAAAAATTACAGGCGCAGCCCGTTTCAAATCCAACATCCTAATGGTTAATTCTAACGATGACGCTGTTGACCCAGTGCATCGAGCTCATTTGGTGAAAAAAGTCGTTCAAAAGCGGCTAAAAATCGGATATATGGTTGTTGCTTCATTCGTTTTGCTTGCAAAGCTAAACTTTTTTTCTGGTAAATCAATTAGTTCACGAATGAAGCACTTCTTCAATTTCTAAAGGTCATACGTATGAGTGCCCATTAACATTTCAGGTGAACAATATTCACCATGAAGTACCGATATATCTCCAGTTGTTTCTAATACTACCGCTCGTACCTGAGAGAAATCTAGCACATTAGATTCACGTAGTTTCGCTATCAAATCATCTTTTGCGACGCGAGTTTTTAAAAGAGCTTCATCAATAATGACACCATCTTTCATTAATAGCACTGGAGTATTTTGTATAATACTCTCGAACTTATGCGACATTTTGCGTAATCTTGCGGTAGCATATTGTACAGAAAACAACATCACCATAGCTATTAACGCTTGAATAAATCCGATCCAAGAAGTGGACTGACTTGAGCCAGCTAAAAGCGATCCTATGGCAACAGTCATTACAAAATCGAAGTTTGTCATTTTGGAAAATGAGCGTAGACCATTTATACGTACAAGTAATACGACCCAGATCATAGCAATAGTTGTTAAAATTACTCCCCGAAGCAACATATCAATAACTGGATTAGATATAAACATTGTAAACCTCTTTTACAGTGAAAATGATAAAAATAAGTATTACAAAATGTAGCATTGTGACAGAGAGAACCTGACTATTTATTAGCTTAGCGTAATGCCAACATTTACACAGTGAAAATTAGCGATTTAATGACTTAATTAGTTGGCTATTTGAATGGTAACGAGTCTTCTTCAAGCGTAATGCGACTTTTAAATGAGAAGTTTTATAAGAGAAAGGCATGGCAATTGCTTAAAACGTTAACTAACTCTAATCAACTAAAAAATATTATTGCCAGGATATTAACATGAAGGATCTAAAAATAGCGCTCGTTGGCGGTGGGCCAAGCGCATTATTCATGGTTAAGAAACTTTTAGATGCTGATATAGATTTTTTAAGCATTGATATATTTGAAAGTGCCGATTCTCTGGGTAAAGGCATGCCTTATAGCATTAAAGGTGCCCTTGAATCGCATATATCTAATGTTTCGTCCGACGAAATTCCTCCTCTAATCGATACTCTTGAAAATTGGATTAAGTTACAAAGTGAGCAATTGCTATCAAAATTTGAACTTGATAAATCAGATTTCCATAATAAAGAAGTAGTACCAAGATTACTCTTAGGCAGCTACTTAGAGAATCAGTTTGCCAAGTTAATTTTGATAGGAGAGAAACGTGGATATACCTTAAACGTTCATTTAAATTCTGAAGTATGCGATATTGAAGTAAATAATGTTGATGCAACTTACAGCATTCTACTTCAAGTTGATAAATTTGAGGGTTTTGACAAGGTAGTCATTTGCACGGGGCACTTATGGCCTAAAAAAGAAGAAGTTAAAGTGGCGGGATTTTTCAACTCACCTTACCCTCCACAAAAGTTAAATAAGGTGTTTAATCACTCGGTTGCACTTAAAGGCAGTTCACTAACTGCTATCGATGCCATTAGGACATTAAGTCAGGCTAACGGTCGCTTTATCAAACAAGGTAAGCGTTTAATTTACCAAGTAGATAATAATTCTGAATATTTTAAAATAGTAATGTATACCCTGGATGGTCTGTTACCAAGTGTTCGTTATCATCTGGGCGATCCTTTGGCGTTTTCTCAATACATGATGAGTGACACTCAGATACAACATCACAGAGCAAATAGCGGTGGTTTTGTATCCTTGGATTTTTTATTCGAAAGTAATTTCAAAATGCTCCTCAAAAAATGTGATCCAGACTTTTACAAAACAATAGCAGATAAAAACGTGGATTTATTTGCGCAGTGGGTTCTGTCGTCTAGAAAGGGATTTGAATCTTTTACTTTGCTCAAAATTGAATATATCCAAGCTGGGCAATCCATAAGAGTAAAAAACACAATACCTTGGAAAAAATTATTCGCTCTTCTTAGTTACAGTATCAATTATCCTGCTAAATACTTATCTGGCGAGGATATGATAAGATTGCATAATATTTTGCAACCACTAATTGCCATAATTATTGCCGATATACCGCAGTCGTCTGCACAGCAATTGTTAGCACTATACGAATGTGGCCGGCTCGACATAATCCCCGTAGACAAAACTAGTCAAATTCAAATTTTGAACGATCATGAGTTTCACTATTATTTAGGTGAGGATAACCCGACAGCACAAGCACATATTTTCAAATCATTTATAGATTGTACTGGTCAAAAGCCATATGCAATTGATGATTTTCCCTTTACGTCAATGTTCGAGAATAGACCTGTAGCTCACGCCAGAGTAAGGTTCAAAAGTAATGAAAACGCCGTTTTTTTGCTTAGCCAAGGTACGCAACATATTTCCTTGGAAGAAGACTCTTTTTACTATTTGAATTTGCAGGGTTTTGCTATTAACGATTATTTTCAATTTTTATATGCGGATGGTTCAGCAACCAATAATTGTTTTATGATGGCGGTTCCTTTTATTAGTGGATTTAATCCTGACTATTCAGGATTTGATTTTTGTGATCAGGTATCTACCATAATCGTGGAAAAAATAAAAGCAGACCGGACAACTATCCTGACACCGCGTGAACATTAACCAGATTAAGCCGTCATGAATGCTAACACTATCTTGGCGAACGTAGTGCGCTACTGGCTTCAGTATAAGCCGAACTTAATTAAACGGACGCTGTTTAAAACACTCTACTGCCGTAGCGTTAAGTATTTAACATTTAAAGCAACGTGTATATCGTAAGAATTAAGCCAACTGGATGTAAATTTGAGACTTTTTTTGCTGACATTAGGAAACTGCGCTTATAATTTTATCAACATTAAGTTATTTTAAATTTTGTAACGCTTACCAGATAATGCGTAATATTTACAAGCATTGTTCACTAAATATATTTTAACAGGATACTGTTGACACTTATCAGCGGCCACTAGGCATCTTAACTGCAAGTAATAACATACCAAGCATTTAAAAACGGCAGAATCTTTCACTCCTGCCGTTCTAAGGTTAACACTTACTTAGCGTGACGAAATTTAATCTCGCTGCACAAATTTCGGTGCTGGTGTCAGGTTTTCGGGAGACGTCCGGGAGAACTGTTTATCACGAGTTTTTCCCCGATATCATTAATGGTAAGGTTTGTAACAACAGAGATTGTTAATATTTTGTCTGCAGCTTATCATCTTAATGCATTTGCTTAGCGTATGAAGTGCTAAGAGAAAACCCGGCATTATCTGCCGGGTTTTTCAGTTACTGATTACGACCACTTTTTCGGTCTGTAGACTGATTTTTGTCTGGATTGATCTGTTGTTTCTGCTTATCCGATTTTTGTTGATCTTTTAAATCGTTAGAACCGCTTTGACGTTTTTCTTCGTCCATTCCTGGACGGCCGCTTTGATCTTTTTGATTAGCCACGAAGGGCCTCCTAATTGTTATTTAAATACATTAACTAACTGCATTTATGAACGGCTGTTCACACTTCAAGTGTTTGCATAGTTAATGCCATGTCATAATAAACTTTTAATATCATGCTATTAGCTTTTGCATTGGTACTTTAAATTAACTTTTAAAGTTACATAACTAAAAAATATTGAAATTTTTTTGCAATAACGAGAAAAAATTACATGCTAGTAAATATGGCAACTTTTGAAATTTAGATGTTACGAGGGTGCTAAGCAGTCATCTTCTTCTGGTCTGATTTATGCTTAAGCCGGATGGTAAAGCGAGTTCTAGTGGCATTAATAATGGTTATGCTCAGTATTTCACATTCACATTCACATCTGATATCGACATCTCAGCTCAACGGAGAACAATAATGGCTAAAAGTAAAAAGACAGCTAAGTTATCATGCAGCAATAGTGAAAGTAAAACGCCTACAGTAAGTGATAAAACTATTCTTAACACTAACTATATCGTCACTGAACAAGCCGAATCTATCAACGAATTTGTCTCGAAGATGCCTAACAGTAGTGATAGGTTGCGTGAATATGGTTACGATAATGCAATAGCACCTACTGCTGGATATACTGTAGCGCAGAAGTCCAGTGAATTTACTGCAAGCACTTGCTCAGAGAAGATTGGTACAGCAAAAACGGGTAGCTTGGCACCGCTTGGAAGTAACGCGACTATTTCCTCACTTAACAGAGTAAGGGTTGATGCAACCGATCAGTCCTTAACGACTAATCACGGCGTTAAAGTAAGCGATAATCAAAATTCTTTAAAGGTTGGATTGCGTGGACCTTCGTTGCTAGAAGATTTTATTCTGCGTGAAAAAATTACTCATTTTGACCATGAACGTATTCCGGAGAGGGTTGTGCATGCCAGAGGTTCGGCCGCGCACGGTTATTTCGAAGCTTATGACTCGATAAGTAAATATACTATTGCTGCACCGTTTGCTGAGAAAGGAAAAAAAACACCGGTATTTGTGCGCTTTTCAACCGTGGCTGGTGAGCGAGGCTCGAAAGATACTGCTCGAGACGCACGTGGTTTCGCTGTCAAATTTTATACCGAAGAAGGTAATTGGGATCTGGTGGGCAATAACATTCCTGTTTTCTTTATTCAAGATGCCATGAAGTTTCCTGATCTGGTTCATGCCGTTAAGCCGGAACCACATCATGGTATGCCGCAGGCAGCGTCAGCACATGACACTTTTTGGGACTTTGTTTCATTAATGCCTGAATCTACACATATGTTGATGTGGATCATGTCAGATAGGGCTATACCTCGCAGTTACCGAATGATGCAGGGTTTTGGCGTACATACGTTTCGATTAATTAACGATCAGAATCAATCAGTCTTTTGTAAGTTTCACTGGAAACCCCTGTTGGGTACTCATTCTCTAGTATGGGATGAAGCGGTGAAAATATCGGGGGTCGATCCTGATTTTCATCGACGGGATTTGTGGGAGGCTATTGAGTCTGGCGAATCACCGGAGTGGGAGTTGGGGTTACAGATCTTTAGTGAAGCACAAGCCGAAAGTTTTACTTTTGATGTTCTCGACTCGACCAAGTTGATCCCTGAAGAATTAGTGCCACTGATCCCTGTAGGAAGGATGGTTCTGAATCGTAACCCAGATAACTTTTTTGCCGAAACCGAACAAGTTGCATTTTGCACAGCACATATCATTCCGGGAATTGATTTTTCAAATGACCCTTTGTTAGCAGGTCGCATTCACTCATATATAGATACACAGATCACTCGCCTCGGCGGTCCAAATTTTCATGAGATCCCAATTAACTCCGCGTTAGGTCACGTTCAGAATAACCAACGCGATGGCATGCATCGCCAGGCGTTACATCGTGGGCGGGTTGCTTACGAGCCTAACTCGCTGGCTGGTGGTTGCCCATTTCAGGCTGGAACAGCTGGTTTTGTATCATTCCCAGAGGCCTTCAGTGCGGACAAAATGCGTGGTAAGCCAGAAAAGTTTTCGGAGCATTATGCCCAGGCTACTTTATTTTATAACAGTCAAACGGCGATCGAGCAAGCTCATATAGCCAGTGCTTTTCGCTTCGAGCTTAGCAAAGTTGAGGTACTTGCTATTAGAGATAGAATGTTATCATCGTTAGTAAATGTGTCTGAGGAGTTGGCCGCGGAAGTTGCGAAAGGGTTAGGGATGGAGGTTCCTGAAGCTATGCCAAAAGCCTTTATTGAACTATCGCAGCCTGAAGTTTCGATTTCTCCATCTTTGTCGTTAACGGCACTACCAGGTGAATGTGGTATTCGCAGTCGTCAAATTGCAATATTAATCGAAGATGGAGTTGAGCAAGCCTCATTGGCAGAACTTTACAATGCATTAATTGAAGCAGGTGCAGTGGTGCATTTTGTGGGTTCGAGAGTTGGCATGTTTGAAGGTGTCAATGGTGAAAAAATAGTTGCAAATAAATCAATGGAGAATTCCCCATCGGTATTGTTTGATGCATTAATGCTATCTGATGGTATAAAATCGGTGCAGGCGCTTGCTTCCAATGTAGATACCATGGCGTTTGTAAAAGATGCATTTAGGCACGGTAAGACCATACTGGCAATAGGCGCAGCAAAGCAGTTATTGGAAATGGCCGGTATTGCAACAGTCAACAATAGTGACCACGGTATCCTAATGACAACCAGTGATGAATTAGGCGAAATGACTTCTGAGATTATCGATGCGATTGCCGCCCATCGTCATTTATCAAGAGAGAGTGAATTTGTAAAATAAATTATGCCTGTTACACAATTACGTTTGTATTGTGTAGCAGGCAACGCACGTTTTTATCTGTACCAGCAACAGTGGACACTTCGCTAAGCACTGTAGAAGTACTTAAGTCACTTTCTGCAAATTTATTTACACACCGTCAAACAGTATGCCCGCATTGCCAATGTTTAATGACTTAAGCATCACTTCAACATGCTGTGGATTGCTAAATAACTTTATTTAAACCAGCCATCCTGTCGCTAGTAAAGGCGCTAGCTAGTTTCCTTCTGCTGCTTCTTGAATCTCTTCGCCAGCGCTTTCAATGTCTTGACCTGCACCGTCAATAGTGGCACAGGAAACAACAGCAGCACTAAATAACACCACCAGGAATAACGTCAGCGACCGTGGTAATTTTATGTTCATCGTTTTTTCCTTAGAAGTAAATAGGGGTTAAGCTTAACAATTTATAACAGTTACAATTTACTAGAAATTATTAAAGCAAAAAACAGACCAAGTATATTTACTTGTTTTAAAACTACATTTTATTTATTGTATTTGCTGCCCCTGCAGTAATTACAAATATTCCGGAATATATTTCAACTGTGTGGCATGCCAGTGCCACAAGTCACTAAAGGTAAAAATACCATTAAACTGTTTAATATTAAGTTTTGTTTATCTAACCCTCAATGGTCATGAACTGCCAGCATAAAAGAAGACGCTTGCCAGATTTATCAGGGGAATACTGCGGAAAATTGGTCACTGCTGCGTCATTTATCTTTAAACATGCTAAGAGCGGAGCCATCTAAAGGTAGCATCGCGGCAAAACAATAGCGTGTTTGGATTAAAACCGGTTACTTTAAGGCAGTACTAGCAGCAGGGTTTAGCCGAATGCGCGGAAAATGAACACTCATGCGGTTACCTGTATGCTAGCTTGGCGGACCCCGGAAGTAACCCTGCAGTTATGTGCCCTAGCAATTATCAGTTATTGTTTGACATGTCCTATCGATAAAACGCTTCTACTGTACCTTTAACCGTCATTATTAATGGTTGGCCGCGGCGGTCCAGTGCTTTGGCTGCGGCAACTTTTACCCAACCTTCACTGATGCAATATTCTTCAACGTCAAACCGCTCTTTACCGTTTAACCGAATACCTACATCGTGCTCGAAAACGGCTGTTACATAATGTGGGCTTCGGGGGTTAACAGAAAGGCGATCTGGTAAGGCTGGTGGTGGCGTTGTGTCGTTCATGGCTCTGATCTGTGCTAAATAAAATATTCGCCATTGTAGACAAAGCCGGCATGCTACTCAAGGGCGGCTGTCAGAAACAGTTGAAAATGCAGTGGTATCAATCTGGCAGGGCAAGTTAGCGTTAGTAGCTAATTGTTTAGCGGCGCGAATTTGCTGCTGGCTATCTAACAAATTGGCATCATCTGGCGATACTAGTAGTGCGGCTGCAATTAATGCAGTCGCGTTACTATGGCAGTGAAGTGTACTTAACAGCATAGCGTAATTATTCAGATAAGCTATTTCGTGCTGAGCAAATGCTAGGCCTTGCAAAAACCAGGTGGCAGCAACCAAAGGCTCGGTTGAAAAATAATGATTGCCCAGTAAAAAATATGGTAACCAGTATTCAGGCCATTGTTTTGTGGCAGTGTTAAGCGCGGCTATACCGGTGTCTACCTGATGGGTGTTCAGCAAATCCTGACAGGCCTTGGTATATATAAAGGGATCGAGATGTTTACTGGCCTTATTGCTCGGTAGCATGGCTAACATCCAATAGTTGCCTCGCCGCCAGGTGCGCTCGAAAGTGGCAAAGTTTAGACGATGTGCTGCTGTTATTCCGCTATGTAACACAATTTCTGCAGTATCAAGATCATAACCAATAACCACGGCATAATGCCATTGAGGCAGCAAAGCAATAGCATTGTTTTGCAGCACGATAACAGGGATATTGTCAGCGACCAGGCTTAACAACTGGCTCATGTTGGCACGTTGTGCGTAAGCCAGCAGACCGAGTTGCCGGGTAGCGGCTATCATTTCAATTTGTAAGGTGCCATCTAAGCCAGAGATAAACGTGTTTGGGGCAATGGTGGCTGGGCTTTGCTTAAGCCCATAAAAACCGGCTACTTCAGATAGGGTAGTCGGCCCGCAAAAAAACTGTTGCTGGGGATAAAAGGGTACTTCTGGGATAAGGTATTGCCGCGCAATGTTAGGCGGTGTTGTCAAAAGTTGTTTAGTTTGTATTGGGGTTTGACAGGCACTAAGCAATATTAACAGACCTGCCAACAGGCAAGTCTGCCACGGTAAAAGCATAAAATAATTAACCGATTGGACGGATAAAAGGATAAACGTCGGTAATGCCCATCAGATCCAACACCGCGACGACGACTAATACCGTTACAATAGTACCGATAATGCCACCAGAGGGCATGTCGTTCATTTGGGTGTTTAACGCGGTAAGCTCTTCATTGGTCATGTTGGCTATGCGGTGTTTAGCGTCAGCAGGGTTGACACCAAGCTGAACCAGTTTTTGTTGTACTTGCTCGTTGTCTACAAAAGACAATACTTGCTGTTTATTATAGTGATGTTGCTGATTCACGATGACTTGATCTGAGCTGTAAACTCCGGCCATTGCCTGGCCGATACCGAAGATTAATAGTGACATCACGATGCTGACTGTTATAAATTTATTCATTATTTATCCTTAAACACTATTTTATAAAGCAGACGCTTTTAGAGTAAACTTGGTTTTTAGCGAAGATTTACACCGCTGGCTAGTTAACATTTATCACCTCGAAAGAGTAGACGATTAACCTGCCCTATGCAACAGAGCAGATTGTGACCAGTGACAGACAGTAACAGGGCATTACTGTCTGACTAATATGTTTGAGTACAACGTTTTTGCAATGGCGCAATAGCCATTTATTTAAGGAGTGAATGTATTGGTGTATGTCTGGTTAATTAACAGCCTAGTGGTGGCTGCTGTGGTTATGGTGCATTATGAATTTTTATACCGTTTTACCCTGTACATCCCTAAACTTAAGATTAAACATCGTTATCGCATCTTATTCGGGGTTTTTAGCGCTTTAATTGCACATGTTATCGAAATTTGGCTATTTGCGCTGGCCTATTATTTTAAGCATAAAGCCGAGGGCTGGGGTGAACTTACGGGTAATTTTGATGGCAGCCTAATGGACTGTATGTATTTTTCATTTACCGTATTTAGCACGGTTGGCTTTGGTGATATAGCACCCACTGGTGATTTACGATACTTAACCGGTATTGAGTCGTTAACGGGCTTGGTGCTAATTACCTGGACCGCGTCATTTTTATTTATTGAAATGCAGCGCGATTGGGACAAACCCGGCTAGGGCGTGATATCTGCTTTATGACTGCACAAGATGCGTATTTAAATTACTACCCAGTGTACTTAATTATTCTGTATTGCGTACACTCTACTCTTTCTCCAGTTAAAGGATGTGGTTTTGACTGTTAGTTTACCCCCTGATTTACTGCCTGGTCCAAATGATTTATGGTTTTTACCGTTGGGTGGTTGCGGTGAAATTGGCATGAACCTTAACTTATATGGCCATGATAGCCGCTGGTTAATGGTAGATTGCGGCGTGACCTTCTACAACCCGCTGCAGCCCATAACCAGCCCGATAACTGCCGAGGTTCAGGCTGCCGATCCAGCATTTATTGCTAAACGCAAAGAATTATTGGCGGGTATTGTTATTACTCATGCTCATGAAGATCATATTGGTGCCTTACCTTTTTTGTGGCCACGCTTTGGCTGCCCGGTGTATTGTACGCCTTTTGCCGCTGAAATATTACGCCGCAAAATTGCCCGTAGCGGTGTATCCCAGGATATGCCGATTATTGAAATACCGCCCGGTGGTACTTGTAACATTGGCCCTTTTTTAATTAACTGGCTCAATATTACCCATTCTATACCCGAGCCACAGGCGCTGCTAATTACTACGGCTGCTGGTAAGGTGTTTCATACTGCTGACTGGAAAATTGACCACGGGCCAATGACCGGCCGGCCATTTAAACCACAAGTATTTAAACGCCTGGCAGAGCAAGATATTACTGCTATGGTGTGTGACTCTACTAATGCCTTAAAACCCGGTTTTTCAGAGTCTGAAACCGCTTGTTATCATGCGCTATATGACGTTATTCGTCATGAGAAACAACGCGTTATTGTTAGCGGTTTTAGCAGTAATATTGGCCGCTTAATTAGCCTGGGCCATGTCGCCCGGCGCACCGGCCGCTACCTGGCTTTGTTTGGCCGCGCTATGGAAAATATGGTGGGTGTAGCCAGAGCCTGTGGCTACTGGCCTGAGGATATACCCCTTATTGATGCCTCTCATGTTGGCTACCTGCCGGCTAATGAAGTGCTGGTGGCAGCGACGGGTAGTCAGGGCGAGCCGCGGGCTGCACTTAGCCGCTTAGCGCAGCAGCGCCATCCGCATTTGTTAGTGGAAGAAAACGATCTGGTACTGTTTAGCTCTATCCTGATCCCCGGCAATGAAATGTTGGTTAGCCGCTTGATAGCGCAGTTATCGCTATTGAAAGTACGTACCTTGCAAAGTGCCGACAGCCCGTTACCTATTCATGTTTCGGGCCACCCGAATCAAGGTGAACTAGATTTATTATATCGCTATGTGCAACCGGCCATCGCCATACCGGTACACGGCGAAGCCGCGCATATGCGGGCAAATGCCGCTGTCGCTAAGTTAGCGGGTGTACCTCAGCAATTTACCGGCCAAAATGGTGATTTATTTGTGCTGGCCCCTCAGCCGCGTGTCTGGCAACAAGCCGTGATAACCGGGCGCATTGCCGTTGAGAATTAACCGCAATGTCTACTATGTTCACAGACTGGCTTGTAATCATACGAGCACTGACCGGATATATTCTGTTAGGATCGCTACTGAGTTTTGGCATAACCTTACTGGTGGCAATACTGTTACTACGCCTGATACCCGTGTTAGTCTGGTCAATGATGGTTAGTGCAAGCTTTCAGACTAACCGTGAAAACAAATAAGGCGAACATGTTGTTCGCCTTATTTTAGTAGTGGCTATCTGACGTTTGCTGTGGATAACACGCGCCGGGTTATTACACTACCTCTAATAGCTGAGGGGGTTTAAGAAAATAAAATGCCAACAGCAGCAAAGCAACCGGGAACACAAAAACATTCAGCGGGCTTAAAATAACGGTTAATTGCAACAGACAACCTACCAGCAATACTACTGCAAAGTATTTTAGTAAGCTTGGTGCGCCAGTGCGATTCAGCAGTAACACAACACTGAGAATAAACCCCACCAACCCATAAGCAAACAATACGCCAAGGGCGATAACTACCGTAACTTCAGCAATAGTATCAATGGCGTGTGCTGTCAGGCTTGAACCCATTAACGTCAGTGCCACATCAACCAGCACCGTGGCGTGAAATAGCACCACCAGTATCGCCATAATAAGCAGCAATACTGCCGCTGCCGCTGAGCTTAAGCGCTCAGAAAAACTGCGGCGTAGACACAAATAAATATACACTTCCAGCACGCCGATAAGCACAAAAGCCAGATCTGACAGGCTTAGGCTCAGCAGATCAGCGCGGTATACCTCAATAAAGTTTTCTGCTCCCACACTAAAGGCATACAACCAATAGATTGGAAAGACTACTGCCAGAAGCAGCGCGGCAATACCGGGTAAAAAATAGTGTTGTTGAGTCATAAAACCTCCTGTTGTCGTTGACTGTGCTTAGGTAGCAATATTGTCGTGGTTAATGTATTGCAAAATATCACCAGGCTGACAGCTTAGCGCCTGACAAATGGCGGCCAGCGTGCTAAAACGAATAGCCTTTACCTTGCCGGTTTTTAACAGCGATAGGTTAGTCATAGATACACCAACCTGTTGCGATAACTCGGTAAGAGACATCTTGTTCTTCGCTAACTGTATATCGAGATTGATTTGTATATTCATCAGCAAACCTTAGCCTATTAATTTTCGTATATCAATAAATATTTTATGATAAACGTAAATTAAATTATGTTTATCGTATTTAGTATTTCGCCTTGTTGCTGAGCTGCATGGCGTTATAAGCTGCTTGCAGCAATAAAGAGCCTAGGGTACGGCATGTTAGATTGCAGTAAAGCATGGCAGCTGAATTTTTGTAGCTAAGGTGTGTTGTTCAAAAAAGCCAATTGACGACAATCAAAAAGCACTATATGAAGCAGTTAGCTAACTGATAAAAGAAGGTGGAATTTTTGGCGCGGTGGTAATGGCTGACGAAGCCGGATAACCCAGCAAGTTCCGCCAGCCGGTTTTTCTGTTAAAGAGTAAAACCCTTTAGTGATTTTTTCATCTCAGTGGCCATTTGCCGCAACTGCTGACTTGATCCTGATAACTCAGCAGATTTTTCAGTGGTTTTTTGCACCGCACTGGCAATGTTTTCCATATTCTGGTTAATGGTGCCTGAAACCGCCGCCAGCTCTTCGGTCGCGCTCGCCAGTTGATCGTTTACATCGGTAATGCTAGATACCGCAGTGCTGATCCGCTGCAAAGCGGCACTGGCTTGAAGTGAGCAAGCAATAGTTTGTTCTGTTTCAGTTTTACTTTGAGCCATCGATTTTACCGCATTAGCAGAGTCTTGCTGGATCCCTTGAATACGTTTATTTATATCCTGAGTTGATGCCTGCGAGCGACTGGCCAGGGTACGTACTTCATCTGCAACTACAGCAAAACCCCGGCCCATTTCACCGGCTCGGGCAGCCTCAATCGCCGCATTTAAAGCTAACAGATTGGTTTGCTCAGCAATAGAGCCAATTACATCGGTTACCGCGCCTACTTCTTCGCCACGTTTTGACAGTTGAGCAATAACGTCAGATACTTGCTCCAGCTTTAACTTCAGGGTATCAATAGCGGTTATAGTTTGTTCAACTGCTGTTACACCGCTTCTGGCTTCATGGTCTGCGTCTCTTGCCGCTTTAGCGGCAGTGGTAGCACTATGTGCCATATCTTCGCAGGTTGTGGCCATTTCATGCACTGCAGTGGCAACTTGTGCCGTTTGTTCCATCACACTATGTAATATTTTTTGACTTTGTTTGCTGGTTTCATCCAGCGTTTGTGATTGTGTAACTAATTGTTCTGCCATGGCAGATTGCTGGCCGATAATTTGTCGCAACTGGCTGATTAAGCCGCTAAGTGCCGCCAACAGGCTGTCATCGTCGCCAGGTAATAGCGTGAATTCAACTGAAAAATCGCCGGCAGCCACTTGTTGTACCAGGCTCTTGGTACTGGCCACTTCGCCACCCAGTGACCGGATTAACCAGCTACGAATATACAGAGAAATACCAATGGTCAGGGCCATAATAATGACGACCAGTAGCCCAAATTGAAATGCGATAGCCCAAAAGGATGCTTTCACATCGTCGACATAAATACCGGAACCCAGCACCCAGCCCCAAGTGTCGTTTTTTTCAACATAAGAAAGTTTGGTATAACGCTCTTCTGTTACCCCGCCGCCACTTAACGGCTTGGGCCACTGGTACTCAACAAAGCCATTACCGTAACGGCCGATAACATCGACAAAACTAACGAACAGGTTAGTATTGTCCAGTGCTTGTTGCTCACTGCCATCTCTGTTGCGCATTAAGGTGGCGTAATTAAAATTGGGTTTATCCAGAATAGTATTATCCAGGCTGGGTACCGTGGGGTGCATTATCATTTTGGGAATTGGACGGCCAGTATCGTTAATCCAAATATACTCTGTGCCGTCATAGCGAATTGTTTTAATAGCGGCCATTGCCTGTTGCTTGGCCTGCTCTGTGCTGATGGCACCACTTTGCTCCAGCGCCTGATAATGTTTTATCAGGCTTAAACCGCTGTCAATTATTGCTACTACCCGATCTTCACTGCCTTCTACCAGGCTAGTATTAAGCGCATTTAACGCTACTGCGCCTAGCAAGGTAAAACCCACTAATGCCAATATAGGTATGCTGAGTAAACGTCCACCTATTGTGTTCCAAAACCCCATAACACCCCCTTAAAGCTTTTAATATCAATATCTTGCTGATATTTCACCAGCTAAACTCTGTTTTAAATGATAATAGCAAGTTTATTTGGCATCGCCTACAGCTTTTTATCAGCGAGCTATTTAGTGCCAAATAGCTCTTTTTTTAGGGGTAACCTACCGATTAGCGCCTTACGCAAGCAAAAATGGCGTTGCCTGCAATGGTATTTAAAGGGATGATTTTACCTGGTCATAGTTGGCCACAACGTCAAATAATTCTTCATCAATACCACTTTGGCGTAAACGATGAAAATGACGTTGCATGTCATCTTGCAACTCGTCAATATTCTTCTCAGCGCGCTGCATAGCCAGCAGCCGGCTGGCATTTTCACTGGCAAGCGACTCAGCACAACTGCGAAATAAGGTCACAAATAAATATTCATGTACAAAAGCCAGCAGTGTCTGCTGACTATTACCAATAACTTCTGGCAGGTTGTTGCCGGGCCATTTAATATTGCTGATTTGTTGGTGCCAGTGCTGATCAAGTGGCAATAACCGTTGCTGGTTCGGGCTATAACGATCGCGGGTTTGCGGTTTGTGATGAAATAAATATACGTCGCTTATATCACCTTGTTCATAACCTGTTTCCAGTGCCAGCAATATGTTCGTTACCAAAGGTGTAATGGCCGCCAGGCTGCCGGGCAAGTCAAAATGCTGGGTTAGTGTTAGTTTACTATCAAGCAGGCGCGCCTGAATTCTTTCGCCCAGGGTCCATATTTTTTTCTCGCCGGACAGTGCTGCCAGTTGCTCAATAACAAAGCTGGCCATCAACTCGTTAAACTGGCCGACTAAACCCTGATCTGAACCCAATACTATAACGACTATAGAACCGTTTCGGTTGGACGAACGACGGTTATAACCGTTTATGGCCGCAGTTGTTGCCGTGCTATCTGTGGCAGCCTGCTGGCGCAGACATACCAGCAACCCCAGCTCCAGGTTACGATAATAGGCATCCAGTGCCGATACGGCTAACTCAAACTGGCCAATACTCGCGGCGGCCATGGCTTTCATGGTGCGCACCACCGCTTGCAAATCTGTGGCGCTATTAATTTTGCGTTGTAAGCTGGCTAAGGATTCACTCATTACATGCACCTGGCATAAGTTAGCCTCGTTATGGCGATATTGGCTGTTGCAGTGGCTGCAGTGCCGTTTTGGCAATATCGATAATGGTTGCCCGATCAGCACTGTTAAGCGGCTTATCTGCACTAAAGCCAGCAGTAATCGACTCGGGCATCAGCTTTGCTGCATCAGATAAGGCCAGTTGTGCTGCGCTCATTTGCTCAATGGTAATTGGGGCAAATAGGTTTTCAGTTAACGCTAGCAAGGTAATTATTTGTACTGGAACCGAGACAGGCGAGTATTGCGCTTGTTTTAAGCAAGCCCGGATCCGCTGGCCATGCGCAATAATTTGTTTTGACTCGTCATCTAAGCGGGCCCCGAAGCGGGCAAAGGTTTCCAGCTCTTCAAACTGGGCGTAGGCTAGTTTTAAATCCGCGGCAACTGCCCGATACGCTTTACTTTGTGCTTTGCCACCCACCCGTGATACGGATTTGCCAACATCAACAGCGGGCAGTACACCTAACTCAAACAGTGCCGGTGCCAGATAAATTTGGCCATCAGTAATCGAAATTAAATTCGTTGGAATAAAGGCCGACATATTTTGTGCTTCGGTTTCAATAATTGGCAGGGCAGTCAGGGAACCACCACCATGCGCCTCATTTAAATGGGTGGCCCGCTCTAACAGTCTGGCATGAATATAAAAGATATCGCCCGGAAACGCTTCGCGCCCGGCGGGTCGGCGCATTAGCAACGACAACTCGCGATAAGCACGGGCATGGTGCGTAAGATCATCAAA
The DNA here is from genome assembly GCF_000987765.1 of Arsukibacterium sp. MJ3. Classification (GTDB taxonomy): domain Bacteria; phylum Pseudomonadota; class Gammaproteobacteria; order Enterobacterales; family Alteromonadaceae; genus Alishewanella. The sequence goes on along the minus strand of NZ_LAHP01000026.1, from coordinate 20,821 downwards.
AATGAGTAAGACATCACGCCCAGCCAGCATAAAATACTCGGCAATACTGGTTGCTGCGTAAGGCGCAATGTACGCCAACCCTGGTGGGTCATTGCCTTCAACTACCATCACTACGGTATAATCCATAGCGCCTTTTTGCTGCAAGGTGGCAATGGTTTTCGCTACTGCTGACGCGCGCTGGCCAATAGCACAGTAGATACATAATACGTTTTGATCATGCTGGTTTAAGATGGTATCGACGGCGATGGTGGTTTTGCCAGTTTGACGATCACCTAAAATGAGTTCGCGCTGGCCGCGGCCAATCGGAATAAGCGCATCTAACACTTTCAGGCCCGTTTGTAGCGGCACCGAAACCGGCGCTCGATGCATAATAGGCGTTGCCGCGCGCTCTACCGGTAAGCGCTCGGTGGTATCGATACGCCCTTTGGCGTCTAGCGGCTTACCTAGTGGGTCAATTACCCGGCCGAGCAAGGCGTTGCCTACGGCTACATCCATTACCCGACCGGTGCGCTCAACCATATCGCCTGCTTGTAACTTGGCGTAATCCCCTAACAACACCACACCAATGCTTGCTTCGTCTAAGTTAAAGGCTATGCCATAGCTCTGGGTGGAGAAGTCGCCGTTGCCGCTAAACTTCAATAACTCGTCAGCACCCACACCGGGCAAACCCGACACATAAGCAATGCCGGTGGCTACCGAGATTACCACCCCGGTTTCATGCGGTACTAAAGGCAAATCAAAAGTTTGCAGTTGCAGGGTCATGTCATTGAATAATTGCGTAAACAGTGGTTCTAGCATGATGGCGGTGTGACACGTTGCGTGATGGTTTTTTCCAGCGCGCTAAGATAGGCGTCTATGGTCCAGGCAATGCGCTGCCCGCCGGCACTAAGGGCAATGCCGGCAATAGCCTTATCACTGCTCTCAAAACGTAGGGTGGCGGCCAGTGCAAAGCTGCTATTTACGGCTTGCTGTAATGTAGCATGCTCATTATCTGACAGGGCAAAGGTACTGGAAATGCAAACCACATTGTCGGCTTTTTTGATGCTGGCGGTTAACACTGCTTTGGCGTCGTCAGGCAAGTTATTCAGTTTTTGCATAAACATCGCTACCATGGCTGACTCTAAGGTTTTGTTACTCAGATCAGAGAGTGTTTTGCGGGCTATAGCAAATACCTGCTGCTGCGTTTGCTCTCGTAACTGCTGCTGTAAGGCTTGTTGCTCAAGCTGCAGTGACAACTGGCGCTGCGCTGCTAGCTCGTCTGCAGAGTGTTGCGCTGCCTTTAGCAAGCGCTGACGTTCAGTTTCAGCAGCCGCAGTAGCCTGTTGCAATAACGCCTGACGTTTTTGGTCGAATTCGGCGTTTTTTTGTTGAAAATCGTCCCGTTGCTTGACTGCTTGTTGTTGTTTAGTCGCGGCAGCAGCCAACTCATCGGCAATGCGTTTTTCCCGAGCATCAATGGCATCCAAAATAGGCTGATATAAAAAACGCTTAAGCAGCCACACCAAAATTAAAAAATTCAGAGTTTGGGCAATAACCGTAAACCAATCAATGAGCATTCGTTAATTCCCAGCAACTTGGGCAACAGCCAGGTTCCAAAATGGATTAGCAAACAAAATAATCATCGACACCACAAAACAATAAATTGCGGTAGATTCGATCATCGCCAGGCCAACAAATAAAGTACGGGTAATGGTAGCAGAGGCATCAGGTTGCTGCGCCAGCGAAGTCAGTGCGGTTGCCACCGCGCGCCCTTCGGCCAGCGCGGGCCCCATGGTACCAAAGCCGGTAGTCAGGCCGGCCATAATGATAGAAACGGTGGCAATAATGGTTAAACTGTCCATAAAAGTGTTCCTGTTAGTGCGCTATTAGGTGTCTTGTGGTGCTGTGCTGACACGAGTTGCGGCAGCGATATACACCGCGGCCAGAATAAAAAAGATATAGGCTTGCACCATGCCGGTTAGTAAGCCAAGTAACGTTATCACTACCGGAAAAATAAATGGCGTAATGCTCACTAAAATGGCAATAATCATGGCGCCACTCATCATATTGCCAAACAAACGCACGGCTAACGCCAGCGTGCGTGACAACTCACTAATTAAGTTAAAGGGCAACATAATAATGGTGGGTTCGGTATAGGCTTTAAGGTAAGCCAGCAAGCCTTGTTGCTGAATACCAAACATTGGCACCGCAATAAATACACACACCGCTAAGGCCGCAGTGGTAGAGAGTGAACCGGTAGGTGGCTCGTAAAACGGAATTATGGTTGCCAGGCTGGCTATGGCGACAAATAAAAACAGGCTGGCTAAAAAGCCCAGATAGGGGCGCGGCTCTGCTAAACCGACTTCGCGAATTTGTTGCTCCAATGTGGTCACGATAATTTCCAACATGTTTTGCCAGCGGGAGCGGCTTAAAGTATGAGATAATTGCCGAGTAATTAGCCAGGAGCCCAGCACCAGTACCAGCATTAATGTCCAGGTATACAGTAATGTGGCGTTAAGCTTAACAACACCATATTGCCAAAAAATAATCTGATCGGGGCTAAGGTTCATGTTTAGCCCTGCCGCTATTGGCGTTAACCGCGTTATCGGCGCTGTTATGATAAGAGCTAACCTGTGAGCGGCTTACATGCGTTAAGCGCAGCACTATAAAGCGGGCGAATAAAATACCTAGGGTACAGGCCAGCGCACGCTGCCATTGGCCATTACTTACCCAATACACACCATAGACAACGACAGCTATTCTTAGTGCAAAACTGACTATTAACCAGCCGGCGGGCTGCGAAGACGTCTGAATCTTTTTTACTGTCCACCACAGGCCCGCAAAAAAAATCAGGCCTAAACCAGTGCCGACGATAAAAGGCCATAGCCACTGTGCTATGGGTAATAATGTCTGTTGCAGTTGGGCGCTAGTGCTTTGTATCATCGTTTTGCTCGTTGTCTTCTGGTTGTCTGGCCTGTTCAGCCGCTATTGCCCGGTCTTCTTTATCTACCCAGTGCCAGGCATTAAAGCAGCCCAAAGTTAACCCTGCCATTAACAGCGCTAAGGTCCAGGAGTGCTGGCCAGGATGCTGCGTGTCTAGCCAAACGCCCAATAACGCGCCAAGCAGGGTGGGTATCACAACCGACCAGCCAATTAACCCCATCATGCCTAATCCAAGCCAAACCGCGGGCTGGCCCTTGCGTCGGGCGTGAAGTTTACGCTGCGCTTTAGCGCTAATCTGCTCTGAAATATCGCCAGCGGTTTTTTTATGGGCAGCAGAGGGTTTATTCATCCTGAAAACTGGCGAAGCGTTTTAAGAAGCCGGTTTCAAGCTTGGCTTTTAAGGCCCGCTCTGCTGTTTCATGCTGGTTAAGGCTTAAAAACTGCTCTGCCACCAAGCGGTGTAATGTTGCTAAATCCGTGCCCCGAATGGCTCGGCGCACGGTTACAGTAACCGCGTTGCCCACTTTTACCAGCAAGCCTTCATCCACAGCAATAAACCCTTCAGCACCGCCTTGCGTTTGATAAACTAAAATGCCCGGGATAAGAGCGGCGGCACAGTCTAAGCGTTGTGGCAGTATGCCAAAGGCGCCACTTGGCGTGTCGGCGACAATGCTTAGCACATCATCTTGCGCGAGTACACTCACTGAAGGCAGCAGTACTTCAAGTTGCATTAGCGTTGAGGGCATCGACAGCTCCAATCATATAAAATGCGCTTTCTGGTAAGTCGTTAAATTCATCATTTAAGATGCGCTCGCAGCCATTCAGCGCATCGGCAAGACTGACCAATTGGCCCTTAATGCCACTAAATTGTTCAGTGGTAAAAAACGGTTGAGTGAAAAACCGCTCCAGTCGGCGCGCCCGGCTGACAAGCTTGCGATCGTCTGGCGACAGTTGCTCTAATCCCAGCATAGCAATAATGTCTTTTAGGTCAGCGTATTGCGCCAATGTGCTACGAATAGCTTGTGCCAGTGCATAATGGTGGGCCCCAACAATGCCCGGAGTGGCCATTTTAGAACTGGATTGCAATGGATCAATGGCTGGATACAACCCTTGCGCCGCCCGTTTACGCGACAACACGATAGAGGCCGACAAGTGCGAAAAGGTATGCACCGCAGCTGGATCGGTAAAATCATCGGCAGGAACATACACCGCCTGAATAGAGGTAATGGCGCCATTATCAGTATTGGCAATGCGCTCTTCTAACTGCGCTAATTCGGTGCCCATGGTCGGCTGATAGCCTAAGCGCGAGGGCATTTGCCCCATTAAACCAGACACTTCTGAGCCTGCCTGAATAAAGCGAAAAATATTGTCAATCAGCAACAGCACATCACGGTGCTGATCATCCCGGAAATACTCCGCCATCGTCAGTGCTGCATGCCCAACCCGAAAGCGTGCGCCAGGCGGTTCATTCATTTGGCCGAATAACATCACCATATTCGGTAGTACACCAGCTGCTTTCATTTCCCGGTACAGCTCTTCGCCTTCACGGGAACGCTCGCCGATACCACAGAAAATACTAACCCCATTGTGATGACCGATCATATTGTGGATCATCTCAGTCAATAATACGGTTTTACCAACACCGGCTCCGCCAAATAAACCGGTTTTACCACCTCGCTCCAATGGCAGTAACACATCAATTATTTTAATGCCCGTTTCAAAAATATCGGCCTTAGTAGCGCGCTGCGTTAGTGCCGGTGGTGCGTTATGCACCGAACGCCATTGCACGTCAGTACTGGCAATGTCAGGCTCACCGTCAATGGTATTGCCAAACACATCAAACATTCGCGATAAAATTACTTTACCTACCGGAGCGCGCAGTACAAAGCCCTTTGCACTAACCACAGCACCACGGGCCAAGCCCTGGGTTGGTGTCATGGCAATGCCGCGTACCGTGTTAGCATCGCGCTGTGACAATACTTCAATAATAATGCGGCCGTTATCGGCTTCAAGCAGTTGGTGTATGGCTGGCAAATTGGCAGCAAAACGCACGTCCACCACGCTACCGCGAATAGCCACAACAGAGCCAACGGCAGACGGTGATCCATGGTTAGTAGGCGGTTCAAGGTTGGTCATCGCGCCTCCAATAGAATTTACTCAAGGTTGTGATCTGTTTTGTGATCTGCAAAGTTAAGTAAATGAGTTTAAATGATATTAGCAGACAAAATTATCGTCTGTACGCTAGCGCGCATACCCGCGAGTTAGAGTATTTAATCAGACAGGCTATGTCGTACTATCACTGTTATCATAGTGATACACCACACAGCCATCCCACACAGCCATAGTAGGAACCAAGGTAATATGAATTCACTGTCTGATAATCGTGTAAGCACTAAGCAAGCGGTATTGCCCTGGATTATTGGCTTTTTAGCGCCTTATCGCTGGCGGGTTGTGGCCGCGATGTTTTTTTTGTTGATTGGGGCAATGGCCTGGCTGGCGCTGGGGCAAGGTGTGCGTTTATTGGTTGATGAAGGCTTTGTAAGTGGTGATACGGCGCGATTGACGACGATTATTCTGCTTATTTTAGTGATCACCTGCGTTAGCGCTACGGCAGTGTTTTGTCGTTTTTATCTGATGACCTGGTTAGGCGAGCGGGTCAGTGCCGATATCCGCAATCGGGTGTATCAGCACATGTTAACCTTGTCACCGTCGTTTTATAACGAAACCCGTACCGGTGAAGTCATTTCCCGCTTTACTGCCGATACCACAGTAATACAAACGGTAGTGGGTTCCAGTTTGTCCATGGCATTACGCTCAACAGTGTCAGCTATAGGCGGTTTATTGATGATGGCGTTTACCAGTCTTAAAATGACTGCGTTAGTGCTGGTGGCGGTGCCTTTAGTGCTGGTACCTATTTTGGTGCTGGGCCGGCTGGTAAGGCGTATGGCAAGAGCAAGTCAGGACCGACTGGCCGATATTGGTGCACATGTTGATGAAAGCCTGCATGAAATTCATACCGTGCAAGCGTATGGTCATGAAGCGGTAGATCAACAATTGTTTGCAGGCAAAATCGAGCAGGTGATGGCGGCGGCGAAACAGCGTATTTTTTATCGGGCACTGTTAATTGGTCTGGTGATGTTACTGAGCATCAGTGCCATGACCTTGGTTGGTTGGGTAGGGGCTTTAGACGTAATAGCAGGCCGGGTTACTGCCGGTGAGCTAACCGCTTTTTTGTTTTATGCGGTAGTGGTTGCCGGTGCTGTGGCAACAATTAGTGAAGTAATAGGCGAAATTCAGCGCGCTGCGGGTGCCACTGAGCGGTTAATCGAGTTGGCTCATATGCCGGTCGATATTGCTGCACCGGGCAGTCCGGCGCAGTTAAGCCAGCCGGTAGCCGGTGGCTTAGTGTTTGAACAGGTAAGTTTTCATTATCCACAGCTACCTGAGCAATCTGTGTTACAGCAGCTTAACCTAAGCATTGCCCCCGGTGAACGTGTGGCACTGGTGGGGCCAAGTGGTGCCGGTAAAAGTACCTTATTTCAATTGTTGCAGCGTTTTTATAATTTACCGGTTGGCAGCATCGTATTGGATGGAGTAGATATTAGTACGCTAGACCCTGCTGTACTGCGGGCGCAGTTTGCGCTGGTGCCGCAAGATGCAGTGATATTTGCCGATAGCGTGCTGGAAAATGTGCGTTATGGCCGGCCTGATGCCACCGAGCAAGATGTTATTACCGCTTGTAAAGCCGCCCAGGCTGATGAGTTTATTCAATTATTAAACGAGGGCTATCACAGTCAGTTGGGCGAGCGTGGTGTGCGTTTATCCGGTGGTCAAAAGCAGCGTATTGCCATTGCGCGGGCTATGTTGGCCGATCGGCCCATATTACTGCTGGATGAAGCAACCAGCGCACTGGATGCAGCCAGTGAGCACTATGTAAAGCAGGCACTGGAGCAGTTAATGCAAGGTAAAACAACCTTGATTATTGCGCATCGTTTAACTACGGTGTTGCATGTTGACCGTATTCTGGTATTAGATAAAGGCCAGTTAATTGCCTCTGGTACCCACAGTGAGCTGATGCAACATTGCCAGCTGTATCAACAGTTGGCAGAGTTACAATTTCTTGCTGCAGATAGCGCAGCTTAAGCACTACTATCAACAATCATACTGTTTTATTTATATCTGCTACCGTTAAATAAGTGTAACATTCGTTACTGGTTGGTGTAGTTTCACCGCAGACGTTAATTTGCCAGCAATATGAGGGATTATGAAAGTTGGTGTAGGGTACAGTAATGGTAAAGAAGCGTTTATTGCAGGGCAGCAGGCTGCTAAAAACGCTATGGCTCAGGCCGATTTTGAACAAACCGATTTAGTACTGGCTTTTTGCAGTGGTCAGCTTGATCATCAGGCATTTCACGCAGGGCTACGGGCAGTTGTTGGCCAAAATGTAAATATTTTTGGTGGTTAAGCCATTGGTGTTATCACCAATCAGCATTTGTCTTATCAAGGCTATCCTGCGGCTATTGCGGTGTTAAAATTTCAGGATAATTACTGCCAGATGGCCGTGGCTAACGGTTTATTTAACAGCCCGTTTAATGCGGGCGAGCAGTTGGCTGCCGCAATGCCAATGATGCCTGATGCCAGTTTACTTCTATTATTTTATGATTCAATAAAGTTTTCCGGTGCCAAAAATGTGGCCCCCGTGATGAACCCGTCTGCGCCGCTGCTACGTGGTTTAGAGCGGCATTTAGCGAGTGCTGTGCCAATAGTGGGGGCAGGTTTGTTGGGCGATCAGTATTTTAGTAGTACTTATCAATTTTGTGGTAACAGCATTAAACAACAAAGCGCCAGTGCGTTGTTATTTGGTGGTAACCTCACGCCCCATATTACGGTGATGCACGGTTGTAAGCCATTAAGTGACACCCTTTACACCATTACCGGTATTTTTGGGCAGTTTTTATATACCTTAGATGGCAAGCCGGCAGTCGACGTAATTGATCGGGCTTTTGGCAACAGCACTTGGCGCGACCAGGCACCGGTGAGAGAGCTTTGTTTTGGTATTCCGGTACGGCCAGCGCTGGCGGGTAGTGAAAACGATTTTAGCAACCGGCTAATTAGTGGCATTTTGCCAAATGCTGAAGGGGTTATTTTGTTTGAACCCGATATGCATGAAGGCCTGCAAGTGCAACTAATGTTGCGTGACCCGCTGTTAACCCGAGTATCAGCCAGAGCGAGCACTTCTGCCCTGTTGCAACAGATTAAGCACGATGGTAAACAACCGTTGTTTGCCTTGTATATGGACTGTGCGGGCCGGATTGCCCAACTTGATCACCCTGATCAGCAAGACGCTAGTGAAGTACAACGTTTGTTAAATGAGCAAAATATCCCGTTGCTCGGCTTCTACTGTGGGGTGGAAATTGCGCCTCAGGCGGGTAAAAGCCGAGGCTTAGACTGGAGTGGTGTCCTGGTTATTTTAAGCCGTTAAAAACGGCTACTGGCTTACAGGTTCTGTCGTAAATTGTTGCTGTAGATAATGGATGATAGCAGTAGATTCGTACAACCATTGTTCTTGTTGTGCAGCGGCTTGGCCTTTGGGTTGCGCCTCAGTTACTACTGAAGTAATGCGCAGGCAGGGTACTTTAATTTTGCCGCCGTTGTCGTGTAGCGTCTTGCGGTGCAGCGGGTTGTGCTGGGCATCGCGTTTTTCAATAGTAAGCCCCAAGCGGGCCATTTCTTTACGCACTTTAATACAAAATGGGCAGGCAGCAAACTGATACAACGCCAGTTGCTGGCAAGCCTGATTAACTTGAGCCTGTTGTTCTGCACTACGGTTGATGGCTTTTGGGGTAGTTAGCCATTCAGCCAGCAGCATAAAAGGAGTTAAAACAAGTCGGATTAAGCGGAAAAATAAACGAATAAACAAACGCATTATTCACTCTGTAGGTTAGTAAGTTTCAAGTGTCAGTGTACCATTATCCGTCTACTGCAGCCTAGCTAAGATAACATGAAGTTGTTTGAGGTTAATTATACTTATGGGCTAACCTTGGCGCGCTGATGGGCTGCCTTATAATCTATATTTGGCCCTGCGGGAACTACCTGGCTAGGGTTTATCATGGTATGGCTGAAGTAGTAATGCCGTTTAATATGATAAAAATTAACGGTATCTGCCACACCCGGCCACTGAAATAGCTCGCGGGTAAAACCTGATAAATTAGGATAGTCCGCCAGACGCTGTTTATTGCATTTAAAGTGGCCATGATATACCGCATCAAAGCGGATCAGTGTGGTAAATAAACGCCAGTCGGCTTCGGTAATTTTGGCCCCGGTTAAGTAGCGCTGCTCACTTAAAGATGCTTCAATGTTATCCAGCGCCTTAAACAGGTTATTGTAAGCCTGTTCATAGGCCGATTGGCTGGTAGCAAAACCAGACAAGTACACGCCGTTATTAATGTTCTGATACACCACATCATTGATTGCGTTAATGTCGCTTTGTAACTGTGCCGGATAATAATCATCGTTATTACCAGTAAGGTGATTAAAAGCTGAATTCAGCATCCGGATAATATCGGCCGATTCATTGCTGACAATACAATGTTGTTGCTTGTCCCATAACAAAGGTACGGTTACCCGGCCGCTGTAATCGGCTTGGTGGCGGGTATACACCTGGTGCAAATAATTATAACTAAACAGGCTATCACCGGTGCTATGGTTGCTGGTATCAAACGCCCAGCCATGTGCAAGCATGTCGGGGCTGACCACTGACACGCTGATATAATTTGTCAGGTTTTTCAACTGCAAAAAAATCAGCGTACGATGCGCCCAGGGACACGCCAGCGACACATAAAGATGATAACGATTTTTTTCAGCCTTAAAGCCCGCTTCGCCAGAAGTTCCAGCACTACCATCTGCGGTAATCCAATGACGTAACTGGGCATTTTCGCGTTTAAATTCGCCGTCGTTACTGTCGGTGTCGTACCATTTATCTTGCCAGTTACCGTTAACCAGTAAACCCATATCAGACTCCGTAAATTCATCAGCACTAGTTGGCGTTAATAGGCCAGAATAGCTTTTTTAGTAATGCTCAGTAGCTGTCACTGTAGCTAACTCTGCTTGATGCGGCTATTTAATAATAGTGGCAGGTTTAACCTATAAATTAGCACATAGCAGACTTATTCTCGTTGTAATTGCCTGTTGGGGCATAACGCGTTAGCGTAGGCTTACTATTAATAATGAGTGAGCACTATGATGGATAGTCAAGTTTACGATATAGGCGTGCCGGGGCAGCAATGGGGCGTAGCAGAAAAAGCACAGTGGCTGCAGCGGCAACACATTAAGCGCAGTTATTCACAGGAGGTACTGGCAACATTACAGCAGTTGCCAGCGGGCTTTCAGTGCCAGCAATATGGTGAGCTAGATTATCGGCAGTATGGTGCTGGCCATTACCCGCTGGTCGCATTTAGTAATGGTATAGACGCCGCCAAGGCAACGGTGCTTGTCACCGGCGGGGTACACGGTTATGAAACCAGCGGCGTGCAGGGCGCGATTGGTTTTTTGCAAACCGAAGCTATGAATTACTGCGATCATTTTAATTTAGTGGTGCTGCCCTGCATTAGCCCCTGGGCTTATGAAACCATCAACCGCTGGAATCCGTTAGCGCTGGATCCTAACCGTAACTTCACTAATAACAGCCCGGTAGCAGAAGCGGCTGCGGTGGTGAGCTATTTACAACATCTTAGCCAGCCGGTACTGGCGCATATTGACTTACATGAAACCACTAATTCGGATAACAGCGAGTTTCGGCCAGCAAAAGCGGCACGCGATGGTGAAGTGAATACCAATTGGGATATTCCCGATGGTTTTTATTTAGTAGGTGACAGTGCCAAACCAGTGGCCGATTTTCAGCAAGCCATTAATCTGGCAGTGAGCAAAGTAACCCAAATTGCGCCAGCCGATAGCGAAGGTCGTTTAATAGGCGAAGCCATTAGCCAGCCGGGGGTGGTGAATTATCCCAAAAAAGCCCTTGGTTTATGCGCCGGCGTCACAGATGCGCGCTACGTCACGACAACAGAAATGTATCCGGACAGCCCCAATGCCAGCGCTGCGCAGTGCATTCAGGCTCAGGTTACGGCGATTGTAGCAGCACTGAATTTTTTACAACGTAAAGGCTATTAGCAAAGCCTGCTATACTCATCAGGTTTTAAAATGTAACCAAGATCTGCGAAGTGTGCGGGTGATGTCTGGTTTTCCGGCTGGTAACAAGGAAGACATTATGGACAACCCGGTCATTATGCTACATGGCTGGAGCGACAACAGTCGCTCTTTTGCTGCTATCAGTAAATTTATCAAACAATTACCCAATAAAAAGACCGTGCATCTGCATCTGGGCGACTGGCTGTCGATGCACGACGATGTTACCTACACCGATTTAGCTACTGCCATGCAGCGCGCCTGGCACGAAATGGGCTTGCCTACCGAAGATCGCAGTGTTGATTTAGTGGTGCACAGTACCGGTTCATTAGTCGCACGTCAGTGGTTTACTCAGTTTTACAGTGCCAGCCATAACCCGGTGAAGCGGCTTGTGATGATGGCGCCGGCCAATTTTGGCTCACATTTAGCCCATAAGGGCCGCAGCTTTTTTGGCCGGGCGGTAAAAGGCTGGGGCCAGCCAGGTTTTCAAACCGGTAGCCAAATCCTCAAAGGGCTGGAATTAGCCTCTCCTTATAGCCAACAACTGGCATTTAACGATTTGTTCTCTACAGAGAGCTGGTATGGCGCTGGTAAAATTTTGGCCACGGTAATGATTGGCAATACCGGTTACTCTGGCGTTAGCGCCATTGCCAATGAGGCAGGCTCAGATGGCACGGTGCGGATAAGTGGCGCTAACCTCAATTGCAGCCGGATTGAGCTGGCGCTGGACGAGCAGCAATGCGTATTATCTGGCAGTTTGCAGTTTAGCCGCAGCAAAGGCGATATTGCGCTGGCCATTTTAGATAACGAAAACCATAGCACTCTGGTATTTAAAGATAAAGGGCCGAAAAATCCGCTTACTCAAACCATTCTGACTCAGGCCTTACAGGTAGAAGATGCCGATTATCAGCCACTCGCTGACAGTTTTAACTGGCAGCAACACATTAATGCCCTTGACCCGGCCGTTGCCAGCAAAAGCCCGCAGCGTAGCCAGGTGGTTTGTCAGCTAACCGATCATCTGGCCAACAGCGTGCAGGACTATTTTGTCGAATTTTACCGTACCGGTAAAAAGGACGAGAAGTTTGAGCAACAGCTGTATCAGCAGTTTTTATGTGGTGTTCATGCCTATAGCGATAACGGCGCTTACCGTACCCTGTATTTTAATCTGGCCAGCCTGGCTGAGCTGCGCCAGCACTATCAGCTTAACCAGTTGTATATTAGCTTTAACGCCGAGCCGCATTTTAAGCCACCCCGCCAGCCGGTGGGTTATGCCAGTGTTGCGGCCACCGACACCGCGGGCTTAAAGCTGCAACCAGATGACATTGACTGGCTGTTTAGCCCGCACCAAACGGTGCTGCTGCAGGTGGTAATGCAGCGCAGCGTCGATGCCGCCGTGTTTAAACTGCGCCAGTAACAGCCGGCGAAAGTGCTGTTTAAAAAAGGAATTACTATGAAAAAGTATATTGCAGTACTGTTTGGCTTTAGCCTGATCTGCAGTCAGCTGTTTTTATTGGTGTATAGCACTATAGCCGAGGCAGGGTTGGTTCGGAATGCTGGCAAAGGCAGTATTTCCATTAGTTTTCCTACCTGGGTCACTATGGTGCCGGAAACGGAGCTGGTGTCTGGCTTACTACGTGAAGAGTATTTTGCAGCCGGGGTGCCAATAGCCGCACGCGGCCCCGGTGAATATGCTATTTCAGCGGTGCCAGAAGAAGATTGTATTGTCTATCTGGATGGTAACACGCCGTTTGAAGATGCCCCCTGCTACTGGCAGTTTTATCAGGGCGAGCCGTTAGACCTGTTTGGTTATACCCAGAGCTTTTTTGCTGAGGCGCAGTCGCTATTAAGCTGGACTATCAGTAATGGCATCAATTCCTGGGTATTTAGCGGCGTTGATGTAGCGGTAGAAGAGGGCCTTAGCCAGCAGACCCGGCGTGAAATGTATATGAATGCCGCCATGCCAGCCGATTTACAGCCGGGTGAATATACCCTTAGAGCCAGCCTGAATATTACCGCTCCCGAAAGCTTTGTATTTTACAATATTGATACTTTTATCAGCGGGCCGGCCTGTATTCCGGAGCTGGGTGGCTGCTTTCGTTTGGGTAACAGTTTTGGTAATAGCTGGGTGGTAACCAGCGATCTCGAGCGCTTTGTGGTGCTGCCGCTGGCCGTGCCAGAGCCTGCTAGCCTTAGTCTGTTTGCTATGTTGCTGTTACTGCTGTTTCGCCGCACCGGCCGATTTAGCTAAAAGAGTATAAAAAAGGCAGTACAGATCCCGCTTTAGTTGTTTAGTTTGCGCGGGTTTGTAGCAGCGCTTGCGCTTTGGTTTGCTGTTGCTGCAGTGCCTGCTCAATTTGGCCGAATAAGGCTTTGGCTTCGGCTGTCTGAGCAATGGGTGCTAATAAGGGATCATGCTGGCTCCACCACTGGCGCCAGCCCTGGCTTACTGCGGCGCTCAGTTCAGTTATCGCCAGTTCCGGTTTATGTTGCAACGTCGCAAGCCGGGCATTCAGGTAGCGCCGGTATATATCCTGATAGCCATCAGGCCCGGGCGCTGGCAGGCTAGCTGCGCACTGCTGCAGTAGTTTAGTGGCTACATCGGCCTGCTGACGCTGCTGATAAGCCCAGGCAATTTCCAACGCCGGGCTGCACATTGGCATACTGAGTAAATCAGCCGGTTGAAAATGCTTATGAGCCTGCAGTAACAGCTCAATACCCTCGGTTTTGTCACCCACCAGTAGCTGATACCAGCCTGCCTCAAACGCTATCCACGGGTCTTCGGGGTTAGCGCCCAGCTGAAATGTCATTTGAGTGAATAATTCGTCATGCTGTTCGCGTCGAAGTAATAGCGTTGCTTGATAAAAGGGATCATCCGTTTGTTGCTCAGCGGCTTCTAATAAGCCTAACTCAAGCATAATGCCAATAGCATTTTGCTGATAATTACTATTCTCCGGCGACAAGCGATATGCTTGCTGCCAGTAATCTAAGCTTGCTGCCAGTTCGCCGGTTTGGGTATAAAGATCCGCCAGGCCGGCATAGCCCATCGGTGATTTTGGAAAATCGGCGATTAGCTGCTGGTATTGTTGCTCAGCGGCATTTAGCTCGCCACGCTCGGCCAGTTTAAAGGCCAGGTTATATTGGTGAGTAAGGGCGATAGGGTCCAGCCGGTAGGCTTGTTGCAGCGCTTGCCAGGCATCCTGACTGCGGCCAAGTTGCTCTAAAGCGGCAAAACGCCATAAATGGGCCTGGGCTAAGTTGGGGTTCAGGCTAAGGGCTTTATCCAGGGCCGGCAGTGCCGCATCATAATTGCTTTGCAGATAAAACAGCAATAAACCACGCACCGCATGGGCTTCGGCCAGCTCGGGTGCCCGCACCAAGGCTTTGGCTAAGTGCTGTTCGGCTAAGGTGGCGGCAATATCGGCTTTTAACACGCCAAAACTGGCGCTGCCTTCGGCCAGTGAAATAATGGTATCGGCCAGCGCGACATAAGCCATGGCATATTCTGGGTCCAAGGCCAGTGCCTGCTCGAATAATCGGCGCGCCTCTTTAATTGATTCAGTGGTTTGCAAGCGGTATTGCTCACGACCGCGTAAGTACATCATATAAGCATCGGTGCTGGCAGTACTGTTAAGGCTGGTCAGGCTGCCGGCTTCTAAATAACGCTGCTGCAACAGGTTAACAATGGTCCGGGCTATTTCGGTTTCTACTGCAAAGATATCGCTAAGATTACGTGAAAAGCTCTGGCTCCATAAGGTCATGCCGTCCTTTGCATTAATAAGCTCTACCCGCAGCCGGATTTGATTGCCACTTTTATAAATGCTGCCACTAAGTAAGGTGTCAACCTGCAGACGCCTGGCAATATCAACCGGTAGCAGGTTCTGCCGGGCCAGGTTAAAACCGGCGCTGGCTGCGGCGACTTGCAGGCCTGCAACCTGGCCAAGTAAGCTGGCCAGCTCTTCTGTAACCCCCGCCGCTAGATAGTGCTGATCGTTGTCTGGGCTTTGATCCCGAAAGGGTAATACCGCAATTGAGGTGGCGGTAATGTTACTAACCAGCCCTTCGGTTCGTTTGGCGTAATCTACCCGGGCACTATTAAAATAATGAGAACCCAGCATAAGTGAGCCAATCAGTACAAAAGTGAAACCAATCCACCATTTAACTCCCAGTGGCTTTTGAACCTCAGAGCGGTCAACTTCGGTAACGATAATGCCTTGAGGGGTAATATCAAAGTACCAAGCCAGGTAAAACACTACTGGAAAGCAGGCGAATAAAAAGATTGTCAGGCTGGTGGCAATAAAGGGGCTAAAATTCAGTAACGGCGTTACCACGGCGATAATTTGTAATAGCAACCAAATGACACCCATAAAGGGAATAAGGGTTTGAATAACTTTACGCCGGCGCAACTCAGAAAAAAACGTTATTACTACGTTCACTGTTGTCTCCCTGACCCCGCATAGGCTGCGATGTAAATGCTTTTTTATATTAAAACAATATGATTTAGTAACTTAACACTTTTGGATAAGCCTAGCAGGCGTTAGTCATTTTAACCAAGGTTAAGCAGGGAAAGTTTGCAGTAGCCATTTGTTGGCAAATAAAACGTTGGCTAACGTCATGATACAATGTACAAATAGTAGCGTGGGAAGCGGTGTTATACTGGTGTTTTGGCAACGAAGCTCATAAAGTGACAGTCTGTTGCAACAAAAAGGATGTGATGATGGTTATTGGATTATGGTTAGCCAGCCTGCTATTAGCACTTTTAACATTACTACCGCTGTCACATTTCCAGGTATGGTGGGTTCGTGGTCTGGATTTTCCACGCTTACAATTAGCCGTGATGGCGTTGATTATTATAGTAATGCAACTACTGTTGGCAGATATAAAACAGCTAAGTCAGTGGCCCATGCTACTGGTTAGTGTTGGTTGTTTTTTAGTTCAACTGTGGTGGATATTACCTTATACGCGCTTGTTCAAAACAGAGGTTATGGCTACTGCGGCGGATAACAACCACCCTTGTATTGCTATTTTAAATGCCAATGTGCTGGCCACTAACCGCAATGCTGCGGGCTTAATTGCCTTAGTCAGACAACACCAGCCTGATATTTTGGTTACCCTGGAATCAGACAGCTGGTGGCAGCAGCAACTCGATCAGCTGAGTGACACTTATCCCTATAGTGTAAAGTGCCCATTAGATAATTTATATGGAATGCATGTGTATTCACGCTTACCACTGCATAACCCGGCGTTGCAATTTCTGGTTGAGGACAACGTACCCTCTATTCATGCTGAAGTGGAATTAGCGGATGGCAGCCATATTGCAGTGCATTTTTTACACCCGGCGCCTCCTAGCCCCACTGAAAACGAAAGTTCAGAGCAACGAGATGCAGAATTGTTGATTGTCGCGGCCAGCGTGAAAAAAGCCGGTGTTCCGGTAATTGTGGCCGGTGATTTAAATGATGTAGCCTGGTCGAAAACGACCCGCTTATTTCGTAAAATAAGCGGTTTAATCGATCCCCGAATTGGCCGCGGCATGTTCAATAGCTATCATGCTGCTATGCCGTTTATGCGCTGGCCACTGGACCATTTATTCCACAGTAGCCACTTTACCTTGCAACAGCTAACGCGTTTGCCGGCGTTTGGCTCGGATCATTTTCCGATGTTAATTCGTTTATGTTATACCGGGCAGCAGCAACCGCATGGTGGCTTAACAGCTGACAGCGATGACAAACAACAGGCACAACAGAAAATAGCGGCCGAGGCGGTGGTGCCAGAACACGTGCACCGGCCTGAAGCCTGAGTCACCGATGATTGATCTGTCAGAAAACAATTAGGCTTGCTTGCCGTGACGGTCTTATTTAAGGTGTGCTTAAATTACTCATTAAGGATAATCCATGCAATATTCTGCTCTTGGCAGCAGTGACGTGAGCGTTTCCCGGGTTTGTTTAGGATCGATGACCTGGGGCACTCAGAACACACAACAAGATGCCGATGAGCAGCTGGCTTATGCTATGGCACAGGGCGTTAATTTTATTGATACTGCCGAAATGTACTCGGTGCCACCTTCGGTTGACTCTTATGGCGCGACGGAGAAAATTATTGGCCACTGGCTTAGCCGTAATACCAATAAGCGTGCTGATATCATTCTGGCCAGTAAAATGGCGGGTAGTGGCCTAGGCTATATTCGCGGCGGTGGCGAAATGACGCCTGAAACGTTAATTCAGGCGGTAGATGGCTCTTTGCAGCGGTTACAAACCGACTATATCGATTTATACCAATTGCATTGGCCTAACCGCGTGTCGCCGCATTTTGGCAGACACAGTGTTGGCCGCATTGGTTTTTCTGATGTGGATAGTAAACAACAAACCGAGCAAATGTTAGGGTTATTGCAAGCGCTGGCCCGTTGTGTAAAAGCCGGTAAAATTCGCTTTTGTGGCTTATCTAATGAAACCCCTTGGGGTATTAGCCAGTATCTGCAACTGAGCCAACAACACGATGTGCCGCGAATGGTGTCGATTCAAAATGAATTTAGCCTGTTGCATACTAAAGACTGGCCCTATTTAATTGAGCAATGTGTGCATGAAAATATTGCTTATTTACCTTGGTCGCCGTTAGCGGGTGGCGCGTTAAGTGGTAAATACCTCAATGGTGCGCGGCCAGTGGGTACTCGCTGGAATATGTTGCAGCGTAACGGCCTGTTTCGTGACACTACAGAATCAAACCGGGCCATAGCGGCGTTTATTGAGCTTGCGGCCAGCCATAGCGTTAATCCGGCACAGTTAGCGCTGGCGTGGGTTAATCAGGTAGATGGCGTAACATCAACCATTATTGGCGCCACCAGTATGGCGCAATTACAACAAAATATTGCCGCTTTTAATTTGACTATTAGTCCGGCAGTAGCCGATGATGTAAGCCAATATTTACGGCAGCATTCACTGCCTTTTTAAGCGTATTATAATTAACAACATTCCCAGTTAACCATTGGAATAACATCGCTATGAAGCAAATGATTGAGCAAGCAACCAGCTTACCCAGCATCCCCGAAGTTGTGCAGAAATTAATCGCCAGCATGAGTGACGACAATGTAACGGCCGAGGTTTTGGCCACGATTATTTCAAGTGACCAGGCTATTACCGCTAAAGTATTACGTTTAGCAAATTCGGCACACTATGGCGGTCATCGCAAAGTCGGTTCAGTAAAAGAGGCGCTGGTGGTGTTAGGGCGCGATGCGCTGCGCACCTTGGTGTTATCTATTGGTTTAGTTTCTAGCTTTAAAGCACCGGCCACCTTTGACATGAAAGCGTACTGGCGGCGTTCATTTATGATGGCAAACCGCACAAAATGGCTGGCTAAGCTGTTAAAAGTTGATGCCGAAGTCGCTTATACATGCGGGCTATTGCATGGTATTGGGGAATACCTGATCCATGTTGTTAAACCTGAACTGGCAAAAACAGTAGACGAACAAGTGGCGGCTGGCGCACCAAGACGTAAAACGGAGCTTGAGTTATTTGGTTTCGATTACACTATGGCCGGCAGTGAGCTGGCAAAATACTGGAAATTTCCCGACGATATTGTTAATGCTATTTTGTGGCAGCAACAACCCGCTGGTAGCGGGGCATTATTACCTTACCCAACGCTAATGTATTTGTCGCGGTATATGCTAAGCCATACTGAACACATTAAGGCGGGTACCTATGACGATTTTCCGATGAAATTAGTGCATGCCTCGCATCTTAGTTTAGCGGCTGTGTATGACAGAATTACCGCTTTTACAGAAAGTGAAGCTGACATTTTGGCCATGCTTAACCACTAAACTATTAACCCATTATGCTGATGTGGGTGAACAATAAAGTTGTTACTTAGACACTAAAGTAGTTGCCAAACCTGCCGTTAGTTTTTAAGTTATGACCGTCGCAAAAGTGCCAATGGCCGTCATTGGGGCTTACTTCAATTGAACTGATTTTTGCCACTTAATTGTCGCTCATGCTCCTAGCTAAAAGGGAAGCTAACGACCTATAGCGGACGTTTCTAGTAATTTTGTAGAACTTTATAATCACCAGAAAATGTTATGGGTATAAATCCAAATGGTAGGTGTGGAATGTTAAAAGCGAACATTAACGCTCAAATAAAAGGCTAAAAATTGTGGGCCAAAATAAGCAAGGCACGAGCAATGGCCAACTGTTTTTAGTCCTAGTGGAATTGCTCTTTAGCTCGATTTTCTATTGTATCTAACCTATCATATATACTGTTTAATTCTTTACGAAGATCTATAACCCCTTTAGTATATATTTCAATAGCTTCTATTCGATTTCTGTATTCATAATTTTCAGTACTTATTTGCTCATTAAGTTTTTCAGTAGAATCGGCAAGCCTTTCTTGTACTGAGCGCAGCTCAATACTTGCTTTTGAAAATCGTCTATCATAATCAAGTTTAGTTTGATTTAAATGATCATTAAGCTGAACATTTTTTTCAGTAAGTTTATCAATGACGGCTTCTAGTTTAGATCGTTCGCTTGATGCAGTTATACCTGAGTATAATAAAAACAAAGCTAAAACAAACATAGAAGTAATAATAACAGAGTTAGTAATTTTTGTTTTTGATAGATGTCTAGCTTTTATTGCTTTAAGTAGAAAATCCAGATCCTCATCTTTGTTCGCTTTTTCCTCCATTTCATACTCCTCCTAATTTTATGGTTAATTTTTTGCAACTTATATTTTTAAGCGCTGAAAGTAACTCCTTCTTACCACCTGCTTCAGCAATAACATCAAGAGTATTAGCTTCCCATAGACACTTATCCATCCCCCTCAATTGTGTAAACACAAAAACAAATAAGGAACATAGAATGCTTCCTGGTTTCACTACGTTTTGAAGGTCACCTCCCCAAAAATGAGCATGGACAATGATAGCTAATAAAATTGCAGCTAAAATTGCAACAATAGCTAAATGTATATACCTAGTAGGTTTAGAGCTTCTCTCGTAACGTTTAACAGCTGCCCTTATACGATAAATCGTCTTATCTGATATTTCATCCATAGTTTGACTCCATACTCTTAACCAGCAAACGTTGCAAATCACCGGCAGATAAAAGTAGTGTGGTTTTAGCGTAGCGAAAGCCGCACCGCTTTTATCGACCGAGTGAATTTGCTTTGTTAGGTTTTATCTTGCCTTTCCCGCTTCTGTTGCTTCAGGAACCTCAACGAGACTTCCAGTTTTACAATCGTAAATATAACCATAAATAGGGATTTCGCTAGGAACCATCGAATTATTTCTAATTCGCTCTACATCAGATAACACGCTTTTAGCTTGTGCATGTTTCGGTCGAAACCGATCACCCATTCCGGTTCAATCCGATCGCTGATTTCGATTTAAAACGATCACCCCTTTCGGTTTTATCCGATCAGTTTTAGCTGTTTTCCGAAACCAGTGATCGGAATGCCGGAATAACCTTCTTTTTCTATTGGAATCAATTGGTAAGCTATGACAGCTATCCTGACACAGGGGGCCCTGCAACTGCGCCCCTTTATCTGGCATCATCAAACCTGGGCTTACCCCGCACTGTTTGACTGCGCTGTGGCGACCTTACAATCCTTCTTTACCCGCGATAAAAAGCTGCAAGGCAATGCCGGCTTAACCGCCGTGTTGCACACCCATGCCCGTAATCTGGATTATCATCCGCATGTACACCTGATTGTACCGGCTGGCTGCTTGAATAAACGCCGA
>NZ_LAHP01000025.1 GCF_000987765.1 Arsukibacterium sp. MJ3 | reverse complement strand
ATGGTAGTGTGGCATTCGCCATGCGAGAGTAGTACACCGCCAGGCTCCCAATTCAATAAATAAGCCCCTCTCGTAAGAGCTGGGGCTTTTTTATTGGCTACGATCCACTAAGATAGCCGTTGCTCTTAGTTGCCACTAAGCAACCCCCTTTGTCAACGGGGGTTAAGATGAATTTATAGTTTTTAAGGAAAGACTAAGGTAGCTTGGAAAGGAATTTAATTATTTACGTTGCAGGTTACCCTGATTGTCGAAATGCCATTCTGCTTTGCCAAGTAACTGAAGATACACTTGCACATCAGCTTCGCTAAATACTTTAATAAATTGATTATGCTGGTCTAACAACAATAACCAGCTTTTAGGGCTTTTTGTATATTGTTGTTCCGTCAGATAGCTCTGCATGCCCATATATTTAGAGGGAATATTGCGCCAGCCTTGTTCCAGTTTATAAATATATTGGCCTTTATATTCAGGATGCAAAAAATTACTTTGCTCCAGCGAGCTAAGGCTGTTGCGATCGACAATACTCACTAATGCAACTGCTTTGCTGCGCTGTAATAGTTCGCTTGCCTGTTGTTTCATTACCGACTTTTGCTTTTGCCATTTAACACTACTGCTGTCTTTACTTACTTTAACAGGTGTAGCGATTTCCAAAGCGAATAATGCTAACTCATATTTATCGAGTACCTGTTGATAGTTAGCATGGTCAGTGCAATCAGTAAGCAGGATGTTGTTTGCTACGCGTTGATGCAGCCTTGTATTACCTACAACATTTTCAGTGAACTGATTTATATCGAGTTGTAATTGTTGTTCTAATAAGTTAAAAAACCGGCTGTTATCAGGTTTTTTAACCATGAATTGCGCTGCGTCGAGTTCATTACAGTGTTGATAGAAATGTTCTAGGGCGGTGCTGTAGGCATGGCTATCTACCGCGTATTGTAAAGTGCGTATTTCAGTTTGGCTATAGCCTGAAAAACTACTGGCAGCAAGGCTTATTAGTAACGGCGTTATCATCGTCATAGAAATATAGTATCAACAGTATTCAAATAAATCGTCGCACATTAGCATTTTTCTGAAGCTGAAAACAGTATTAGTCGCTTGGAATACTTTCTAATGCGTTAAGTTGTTGCTGTATCAGTTTAATACATGCTGCTTGGCCCGTCAGTTGAAAACGTTGGCAAATTATTTGCCAACCCTGTTTTTGCCATAAACGAGCGGCTAAAACAGCGGCTGCTGCAGGTTCAAGTTGCCTATAATGCTGATTAAACCAGACCACTAGTAAGGATGCGACTAACTGATAAGGACGCTGACCTGCAGCAAAAAGTTGAACTTGCTGCTGTTCTGCTTCACTCAAGCCTCCTGCTGGTGTGATGATCAACCGTTTAATGACAGTAAAACTGAGGTTTTCCGGATACTCCATAAGGGTCTGATATAACTCGTATCCTAATTGTTGCTGTAAAAAATGTGCTGGTTCAACGGCTGCATTAAGTGGTTGCAACATTAATATAGAAGGCTCGCTACTGGCATTGTCAGCAAAGTGACTTAGCCGAACGGGTATAAACCCTGCCTTTTCCCAAAAAGACAGTAAAGTGTCACTAACACCAAAACTAGTCCCCAGCCAGGCAATGTTTTCAGCCTTAAGTACGCTGGCTATTTGCTGCAGTAATTTACTGCCCAACCCATTGCGTTGAAATGGCGCTGCAACGGCAATTCGCATAACCCGCACCAGAGCTTGGCTGGCAAGTTGTGGCTGAGCCAGATGAAACGCCAGGCTTTGAGCCAGTAAATGACCATGTACTCGTCGTTTGCCCTGATAAATTTGCTGGCAAAGTGGTAGAGGGAGTTCCCCTTCAAAGCTTAATAAGGCACAGGCTAGTAGTTGGTCTTGCTGATATAAAGCCATTACCCGTAGCTGCGGGTTATCTAAAAGCGCTGCTAAGTCTTTTATTTGAGTTTGGTAATGGGCCTGGCTTAACAGATGAAACACTGCCAGTAGTTGCTCTGAGTTTGCTAACCAGTCGCTATGACGATATTGACGTACCTGCAAAGTTAAGTCTGGCTGATAATGTAGGGTGGCGTCAGGCTGTTGTAATAAGAAACTATGAAAAACGAGCTGTTCCAATGGGTCTTGTTGCTGATAACGAATAGCTTGGCTAAGTTGTAAACGACGCCAGCCAGGTTGGTTCTGGTTTAAATATGCCTGAAAGCGCAATTGAAAGCCGCGACCGGTACCTTCATAACCATGCTCAGTTGTTGCAAATACAATACGGCTGTAGCGATCGGCAAGTTGCTTTAATATGTTGGTTGGCAGTGCTGCTGCTTCATCTATCAATAATAAATCAAGATTTGGTTGTTGCTGCAGCAGCTGATCAATAGCCATAAAGTGCAGCCCTGTAGTGGTAGGCATTAGTTGCTGATAATGCTGCAAAGCAGTGGTGGTAGCATTAGGGCTAGCGCCAGTTATCACTATATATTGCTTACCTTGTTTAACTAACTGCGCTGCAGCAATACCCAGCGCTGCCGATTTACCCCGGCCACGATCGGCAATTAATACTAATGGACGTTTACGGTGACCCGTTACTACCTTAATAATTGCAGCTACTGCAAGCTGTTGATCTGCGCTGGCATAAGGTTTTGTTGGTTGCGGCACCGGCTTAAATTCCGGTAGTGTTATTGCTTGGCTAATACTGAGCTGCTCATTAGCGAGGCTGAGTTTTAGTAGCGGACAATTAGCCAGCCGGGCTAACCAAAAGCGGATAAACTGGCCGTTATGCTCAGCAGCCTTAAAAGGATAGGGTAATAATGAAGCATGCGCAGGGTTGGCTTGCTGGCACCACTGCGCATCAGGTGGCGCCAGTATCAACCATAGGCCTCCTGCACGTAAACACCCGGCACTGGCTGCAACCAAATCGGCATTCAAACCATTAAAGGCATTTATAATTAACAGATCGCATTCACTACCCAGTAACTGATAATTATTGCCAGCTTTAAGAATAATACTGCCTGGTGGCGCCTGCTCGCCCAACCAATAATGCGTTTTGGGTTTTAGCTGCTCAACGACCTTATGGCAAAGGAGTAACACGGCATTTTGCTCGCCTTGCAACAGTACCGGTAAACGAAGATGCCGAGCAGAGGCTTCAGCCAATAGCGGCCGTAAAAGTGCCAGTAACGGCATTTAATCAACAGCCTGCAATCGGGCATAGGCAGTAACCAGCCATTTACTACCCAGCTGGTCAAAATTAACCTGAATGCGCGATTGTGGGCCGGTACCTTCATAGTTTAACACCGTGCCTTCACCAAACTTGTCGTGTAACACGCGCTGACCCAGTTTAAAGCCGGTGCTTTCAAAAGCAACATGGCTGGCTGCACTGCCAAACCGGTTAGACTGAACAGGCCGGCTAACTTGAGTTGTTAAGCGGATTTCATCCAGATATTCAGCCGGGATTTCCCGGATAAAGCGTGAAGGTTTATGGTATTGCTCCTGGCCGTATAAGCGCCGGCTTTCGGCGTGGCATAAATAGAGTTTTTGCATGGCGCGGGTCATGCCCACATAACAGAGGCGACGTTCTTCTTCTAAGCGGGTTGGGTCATCACCACTTTGTTGGCTTGGGAACATACCTTCTTCCAAACCGCACATAAATACCAGTGGGAACTCCAGGCCTTTAGCGCTGTGTAACGTCATGAGTTGCACGGCATCGGAATGCTCTTCCGCCTGATAATCACCTGCTTCCAGCGCAGCTTGCGATAAAAAAGCCGCCAGCGGTGTCATTTCTTCTGTCGTGTTGCTGTTAAAATTCTGACAGGCAGTGACCAGTTCGTTTAAGTTTTCTATGCGGGTTTGCGCTTTTTCGCCTTTTTCAGCTTGGTACATAGCGTACAAGCCAGATTGCTTAATAATATGCTCGGCTTGTTCAAACAGCGGTAAATCGGTTAACTCTTGTTCCAGCCGGTCAATTAACTGCATAAACTGTTCAATGGCGTTGGCCGCCCGGCCGCTCAGTTGTTTTTGTTGCAGCATTTGCTGCAAGGCTTGCCACAGCGTTTGCTGCTCGGCACGGGCATGCAGCCGAACTTTATTCATCGTGGTATCACCAATACCGCGTGCCGGTGTATTAATAATACGTTCCATTGCGGCATCATCCTGGCGATTGCTGACCAGTCGTAAATACGCCAGCGCGTCTTTAATTTCTTGTCGTTCATAAAAACGAAGGCCGCCATAAATACGATAATGCAACCCTTCCTGAATAAGGGCTTCTTCCAGCACCCGTGATTGGGCGTTATTACGATATAAAATAGCGCTTTCTATTAGTGCGCCACCCTGGTTATGCCAACTGCGAATGCGCGACACAATAAAGCGTGCTTCGTCTAATTCGTTAAAAGCGGTATACAGCGAAATCGTTTCGCCCTCAACGCCATCGGTCCATAAATCTTTACCGAGCCGGCCGCTGTTATTGGCAATAACGGCATTAGCGGCTTTTAAAATGGTGGCAGTAGAGCGGTAATTTTGTTCCAGCCGGATAGTTTCGGCGCCATCAAAGTCGCGTAAAAATTGCTGAATATTCTCTACCCTGGCACCGCGCCAGCCGTAAATAGACTGATCATCATCGCCAACGATCATTACCCTGGCAGCATTGCCTGCCAACAAGCGCAGCCAATTATACTGAATCGCATTAGTATCCTGAAACTCGTCTACCAGAATATGTCTAAAACGCTGCTGATAATGAGACCGTACATCATCATGTTTTTTTAATAACTCAAAACTACGTAGCAAAATTTCAGCAAAATCCACCAAGCCGGCACGGTCACACATTTCCTGATAGGCCGCATAAATTTTCACCATTTGCACCATGCTAAAATCACCGCCAGCATCGATCATCGCCGGGCGCTGGCCGTCATCCTTACGGCCATTAATAAACCATTGAATTTGCTTAGCAGGCCAGTGCTTTTCATCCAGGTTTAAAGCTTTTAATACCCGTTTAACCAACCGGAACTGGTCGTCAGAGTCGATGATTTGAAAGCCTTGGGGTAAACCGGCCTGCTGGTAGTGTGCCCGTAACATGCGGTGCGATAAGCCATGAAAAGTACCCATCCACAGATTATTTAAACTGACACCAATAGTGCTTTCAATGCGGCCGCGCATTTCTTTAGCTGCTTTATTGGTAAAGGTTACCGCCAGTAAACTATATGGGGCGACAGTTTCCACCTGCATTAACCAGGCTAAACGATGCACCAGTACGCGGGTTTTACCACTGCCAGCACCCGCTAATATCAGCATATGCTGCGCCGGCGCTGCCACCGCGTCACGTTGTTTATCGTTTAAACCATCCAGCAGGTTGGATACATCCATCAGATCATCTCAGTAAACTATTTGCCGGCCATTATAGCAGGCGAAACCGGTGCGCCAAGTAAAGCTGCCGGCTTTTAGTGGATAAATAACCAGTGTCAGTTGTTTGGTAGCAGTAAAGCGCCTAACTGCCGCACATCTGTCAGGCGGATATGCGGCAAGGTACTTACTGCTTGCTGGTGATGATCCAGCCAGGCGGTTTGGCAGCCCACGGCTAAGGCGCCCATTACATCGGCGCGGTGGCTGTCGCCAATATGCAGAATGTGCGCTGGGGCCAGTTTTAGCCGCTGTGATGCCAGCTGAAACATATCAGGGTAGGGCTTCATCTTACCGTCAGGCCCGGCCTGCAAGCTAAATTGAAATAAGCCGCCTATGCCCATTTTATGAATGCAGGCATTACCATTGGTTATGGCAATTAGCCGGTAACGTGTGGCAAGAAGGGTTAATAGTTGAGTGATGTCAGCTGTTACGCTAATTCTTGTACGCGCTTCCAAAAAAGCATCGTAACCATGCTGGGCAACGTGTTTAGCCTCTTGGTATGGCAAGCCTAATTCAAGCAGCCCGGCTTCAATACCCAGCAGGCGCCAGCGGCCAATATCATGGCGTATTTCTGGCTGTATTTTGGCCAGCTGTACGCGCTGCTGGCCCCAAAAGGTACTGTCTTTATTTTTACTAACGGGTGCTTGCTGTGCCAACGCGTTAAGCATAGCTTGTTCGGCAGCCGCAATCACCGGCGCGTTATGGTAAAGCGTGTCATCTAGATCAAATGACAATGCCTGAATAGCAGAGAGGGCTTTAAATACTTGCATGGGTTTTCCAGAATTCAACATAACGTAATTTTACTTATAAAGATTTACGCCAGTGAGACTACTATAGTTCTTACGGAGTATTACGGCTTTTTCTTTGCCCGTGGGTGAGCGTTATCATACACCGCCGCCAGATGCTGAAAATCGAGGTGGGTGTAAACCTGGGTGGTACTAAGGTTAGCATGGCCCAGTAAGTCTTGCACAGCGCGCAGGTCGCCGCTTGATTGTAGTACATGGCTGGCAAACGAGTGGCGCAGCATATGCGGATGCAGTTGCTGGCCCAGCCCCTGCACTTTAGCCCAGTGGTTTACCCGCTGCCGAACCTGACGGGCCGAAATTCGCTGCTGCTGTTTACTAAGAAATAGCGCCAGCTGATCCGCTTTTGGTGTGGCCTCACCCAGCAAAAAATGGCGTTGACTGAGCCAATGTTGTAATGCCGATAGCGCTACCGATCCAACCGGTATTTGCCGCTCTTTGCTGCCTTTACCGCGCACCCGGATTAGTTTTTGCCGCCAGTCGATATCGTTGATGTTTGTACTGACTAACTCTGCCAGGCGCAGGCCGGAGGAATAGAACAGTTCCAGCATGGCTTTGTCCCGACATGCCAATAGATCAGTGCTGCTATCAAAGCTGAGCAAATGCTGCAAGGTATCAATATCAACGTTTTTCGGTAGCGTAGCCTTGGGTTTCGGAACCGTTAAATACTGTGCCGGATTGTCACTAAGCTGCTGCTGTTGCTGCAGATAACGGTAGAGACCACGCAAGGAGGCTACCGTCAAAGCCAGGCTGCGGGCACTAAGGCCGCGGCGGCGGCCATTGGCCAAATAGCTTTGGAGGCTGCTTTCCGTTTGGCTATGCCAGCTAAATTCAGCTGGTTTACTGTCTAATGTTTGGGCTGCCTGAGTTGGCAGGCTGTTGGCCAGCAGGCTCAGCTGCTGGCGATAGGTTTGTAAGGTGCGGCTGGCGTAACCGCGCTCAAAGCGCAGGTAGCTAAGGTATTGCTCAATGTCGCGTTGCCAGTGCGGCTCAGTTGCGGTCATAACCGGGCAGTACCAACACCAGTAGTTTTGCCAGGTGGCGGATAAACAGTCGGTCCATTGCTGGCTGAAAGTGGTCGTCTTGCTCACTGCCAAAGGCTAATAATGCCAGGCCAGGCCCGGTACCAATCTGAACCAATGCGACCGAGTGAATGCTGTCAGCGAATAACGGCTGCTGTTCTTCTTTGTTTAAACGCCCCAGATAAACATTGTCGCTGCTAAGCCGCCTGGTTAACAGTAACTGATACTGACTTATGGCGCTGCTGTCGGGTTGCAGGCAAACCAGCCGGCAGGCATGCACTTGCGGCATGCTTTTAGCAAAATGCTGCACTGCACGCTCAGCGTCGGGCAGTGTCGGGTGTTGCAGTAAACTTAAATGCAGCGTATTTAAAGCATGAAAAATATGCTCGTTTTGCCGGGCAAGCGACATTAGCCGGGTAATATCATCTTCCAGGGCGGCAATTTTTGCCCGTTGTAATTCCTGCTGCCGCTCTACTAACGATATGCTACCCCGTTGCTGATGTGGTAAGCGCATTTGTTGTAATAGTTGCGGATATTGCTGGAAAAACTCCGGGTGGTCCTGTAAGTAATCCAGTACCACGCTAGTAGCAATGGCGTCTTTATCCTGAGCTAAAATATCGGTCATAACGAAAGTTGTCCATCAAATACGTGTTCTGCCGGGCCGGTCATTTTTACCACCTGGCCCGAGCCATTCCAGCGAATATGCAAGGTGCCTCCGGGTAAGTCTACCTGTACTTGCTGGCCCAATTTTTTTTGCAGCTGACCAACCACTACAGCGGCGCAAGCACCGGTACCGCAAGCCAGAGTTTCGCCAACACCGCGCTCCCATACCCGAAGTTTAATATGCTGCGCTGTTATTACCTGCATAAAACCAATATTAGCTTTTTGCGGAAATCGTTCATGGCCTTCCAGCAACGGCCCCAAAATGGCAACGTTAGCGCTGGTAATGTCATCTACCTCTAACACCGCATGCGGGTTACCCATAGAGACTACACCACATAGCACGGTATGCTCGTCAGCGCGCATAATGTAGGTGGCTTCTTGTTTTTGAGCTTTGAACGGTACTAGTGCCGGATCTAGCTGTGGTACGTTCATAGTCACCGTCACCTGACCATCTTGTTCTACATACAGCGTAATTTTGCCAGATTTGGTACTTACCTGAATTTTATTTTTGTTGGTCAGGCCACGGTGTCGCACAAATTTGGCGAAGCAACGGGCACCATTGCCGCATTGTTCTACTTCGGTACCGTCAGCATTAAAAATCCGGTAATGGAAATCCAGTTCCGGATCATAGGGTGGTTCTACCATCAGCAATTGATCGAACCCTATGCCAAAATTCCGATCAGCTAATTGGCGAATTTGCTCTTTGGTTAAAAAAATATTCTGGCTGACACTATCGACCATCATAAAGTCGTTACCCAGGCCATGCATTTTCGAAAAGTTAATGATCATCAGTGCCTTATTTCTCGTCAACCAGCAGTTGTTCGCCGCGCCATAAATCCTGCCACTGTTCACGGGCCCGGATTAAATGACTGCGGTTGCCGGCTACCATTACTTCGGCCACTTTCGGCCGGCTGTTGTAGTTAGAGCTCATGGTAAAACCATAAGCGCCGGCCGAGCGCACCGCCAGTAAATCGCCCTGGCTAACTGCCAGTGTGCGGTCTTTACCAAGAAAATCGCCGGTTTCACATACCGGGCCTACTACATCGTAAAGTTGCGCGCTGGCAGTACTGTGTTGTTTAACCGGCACAATATTTTGCCAGGCACTGTACAGTGCCGGCCGGATTAAGTCGTTCATTGCGGCATCGACAATAGCAAAGTGCTTTTCCTGCCCCGGTTTTAAATATTCTATCCGGGTAAGCAAAATGCCGGCATTGGCCATAATGGCGCGGCCGGGTTCCATTATGAGTTCCAGCTCTGGGTAATCTCGAAGCCGTGCAACTACTTTGTTAATATAGGCTGCAGGCTCAGGGGGCGTTTCTTTGTCATAAGTAACACCAAGGCCGCCGCCAATATCGATATGGCTAAGGTTTATGCCGTCTTTTTTTAGGGTATCAATTAAAGAGATCAGTTTTTCCAACGCCTCTAAAAATGGTTGGGTTTCTGTTAATTGCGAACCGATATGACAGTCTACCCCAACCAGTTTCAGGTGGCTCATTTTGCTGGCGGCCCGATAAATATCAGGTGCTTTTAAAATATCAACGCCAAATTTATTGGCTTTTAAACCCGTTGAAATATAAGGATGGGTTTTGGCATCAATGTCCGGATTAACTCTTAGCGACACCGGTGCCAGCATATTCAGCGCACTGGCGACCTGTTGTAACCGTGCTAACTCAGCTTCAGATTCAACATTAAAGCATTTAATGCCCAGTTGCAGGGCAAAGCGCATATCATCGGCGGTTTTTGCGACACCAGAAAAGACAATTTTCGCCGGGTCGCCACCGGCCGCAATAACCCGGCGCAATTCACCACCAGAGACAATATCAAAACCGCTGCCCAGTTTGCTCAGTACATTTAACACGGCTAAATTGCTATTAGCCTTTACCGCATAGCACACCAAGCTTTGCGGATGTGCGGCGGCGCTGCTGGCAAAAGCATGATAATGACGCTCGATAGTGGCACGGGAATAAACATAACAAGGGGTACCAAATTCTGCTGCCAGCGTGGTTAAATCAACGTCTTCAGCATGTAATATAGCGTGATGATAATTAAAGTGATCCATAACTGTCCTCACGGTTGCCGGTTGGTTGAAGCGGCTTTTCTGACGCTGGCGCTGCCACTTCGGGTGCCGCTTGTGGTAAGGTAAGAGGCCCTTTTTGGCCACAGGCGGTTAGCATTATGCTGCCCAACATAAAGCAGGCAGGCAAAAGAAACTGAGATAAAGTGCGCTTCGTTTGCATGGTTTCTATTTCTTTAACGGCTTGACGCTCTATAATCGCATCCTTAGCGATAAAAGCAAACAGGTGACGCAGATGAATGACTATGAATATGATGAACTAACCGATAATACCTTGTTAGCGGTAGAAGAGGCGCTTGACCAGCAAGAACTGGATTTAGACTATGAATCGCACGGTGGCTTGTTGTCGATAACCTTTCCAGACCAAAGCAAAA
Source organism: Arsukibacterium sp. MJ3 (assembly GCF_000987765.1). Taxonomy (GTDB): domain Bacteria; phylum Pseudomonadota; class Gammaproteobacteria; order Enterobacterales; family Alteromonadaceae; genus Alishewanella. The sequence goes on along the minus strand of NZ_LAHP01000025.1, from coordinate 31,612 downwards.
TTATTATCAATAAACAACCACCGTTGCAGCAACTGTGGGTGGCAACTAAATTTAATGGCCATCACTTTGAATGGCGCGAGCAGCAATGGATTGATAACCGCACTGGTATTGAATTTTGGACATTATTAACCGATGTCGCATCGAAACAAGCGGGTAGCCCACTGGTGCTTGGCCCGCAGCAAACTGGACCAAAGTAATGGCGTTGCTTTCTTTTGTTGATGTTAAGCCGCAGGGGGCCGTTAAGGCGGCGGTAATTTGGTTACACGGCCTGGGTGATTCCGGCCACGGTTTTGCGCCTATAGTGCCAGAGTTGCGGTTGCCAGCTGATGCCGGTATTCGGTTTTTATTTCCGCATGCACCCGAGCGGCCGGTAACGGTAAATGGTGGTATGCGGATGCGTGCCTGGTACGACATAAAAACCATGGATCTTAGCAACCGGGCCGATGAGGCCGGGGTGCGCGAATCGGCCACGGCAGTGCAGCAGTTGTTGGATAAGTTAATAGCGGATGGCATTCCAAGCGAGAAAATTGTACTGGCTGGCTTTAGTCAGGGTGGTGTTGTTGCCCTGCATTTATTGGCACGGTTGCCATATCGACTGGCCGGGGTAATGGCACTGTCGACCTATTTGTGTGCCGCTGAAAAACTCTCAGCTGAAGCCACTACCAGCAATAAAGCTACGCCAGTATTTATTGGCCATGGCACACAAGACCCGGTAGTGCCGGTAGCCGCTGGCCAGCAAGCCTTTCATGCGTTAAAAAACCTTGGTTTTACTGTTAGCTGGCATGATTACCGGATGGAACACAGTGTGTGCGCGCAAGAAGTGGCCGATATTAGTAGCTTTTTGCAGCGCCGGTTAATGCTGGTAAAGGATAACGCATTATGAGCCAGATTGTGCGTATTGCTACCCGCAAAAGCGCCTTGGCATTATGGCAAGCCGAGTTTGTTAAAGCTGAACTATTGCGCCATCATCCAGCATTACAGGTAGAACTAGTGCCCATGTCGACTCAGGGCGATAAAATACTGGATACGCCATTGGCAAAAATTGGTGGTAAAGGCTTATTTGTAAAAGAGCTGGAAACCGCAATGCTCGATGGCCGGGCTGATATCGCCGTACACAGTATGAAAGACGTGCCAGTAGCATTTCCTGATGGCCTGGTATTGCAAACTATTTGCCAGCGGGAAGATCCGCGTGATGCGTTTGTCTCTAATCAGTTTCAAAGTCTGGCGCAATTGCCGCTTGGTGCGGTGGTAGGAACGTCCAGTTTACGTCGTCAGTGTCAGTTAAAAGCACTACGGCCTGATTTAACAATACGCGATTTGCGCGGTAACGTTAATACCCGGCTGGCGAAATTGGATAACGGTGAGTTTGCCGCCATTATATTGGCTGCTGCAGGCTTAATAAGGTTAGGTTTTGCAACGCGGATTGCCAGCTTCATTGAACCAGAGCAAAGTTTGCCGGCCAATGGCCAAGGTGCCGTAGGTATCGAATGTCGCAGTGATGATACTGCCGTTCAGCAGTTGCTGGCGCCACTGGAACATTATGCCACACGGCTGTGTGTGCTGGCTGAGCGGGCGATGAATCGCCGCTTACAAGGTGGTTGCCAGGTGCCTATTGGCGCATTTGCCACGCTTAATGGTAATCAGTTGCAACTGCGGGGACTGGTAGGGTCACTTGATGGCAGCCAGATAATCCGGGCGCAGCATAGTGGTAGTGCAGACACTGCCGAGCAGCTGGGCTTGATGGTTGCCGAGCAATTGCTGGCACAAGGTGCCGGAGCCATTCTACAACAGGTATATCAGGCGAACGAATGAGTATAGCCACGCCATTTTTGATCACCCGCCCGGCTGGCAAAGCTGACAACTTATTGGCCAGTCTGGATGAACAGGGCATTGCTTATAGTTATCAGCCGTTAATTACTACTCAGCAAGTAAGGTTAAAAGCAAAAGATATTTCGTTGTTGCAGCAGGCAGAACTCATTATTTTTGTTAGTGTCAGTGCGGTAAATGCACTGCAACAACAGCTCAAACCAGAGCAACTTACTGGCCATTTATTGGCAGTGGGCAGCACAACTGCGACATTATTGCAGCGCTGGACCGGGCGAGAGGTGATAGTACCGCACGATCAGCGTAGCGAAGGCTTGCTGGCCTTGCCACAGTTACAGCATGTTAAAAATAAACAGGTAGCGGTGGTACGTGGCAACAATGGCCGCGAGCTAATTAAACAGCAATTACAAGCCCGTGGTGCTAACGTTAAATATGTGCAAAGTTATATCAGAGTGCCATTAGCGTTAGAGGGTAATCAGTTGTGGCAACTATGGCAGCAACAGCAAGTACGTTGTATTGTGGCAACCAGTAATGAAATTTTGCAGCAGTTGTTTGCACTGATCCCGGCAGCAGGGCAGGCGTGGTTGCAACAGCGGCATTGGGTGTTAGTTAGCCCCCGCATGCAGGAGCAGGCACTGGCGCTGGGCATAGCGCTTTCGCATATTAGCTTGGCTGAGAACGCCAATGATCACGCCTTGTTGCAGCAAATTATCCAGCTTAAAAAGGAAATGGTATGAGTGAGCAGGCAGACAAAACCGTAGCTGAAGATCCAGCAGCTCCACTTGCGCAATTAAAAAAACGTATTGCCGAACAAGCCGAGCGGCCGGCAGCCGGCGGTCGGGGGCTGGCATGGTTGGCATTGTGTTGTTCGTTGTTATTGGCGGCCGCACTTGCTGTAGCCGGTTATTGGTTATGGCCGCAGTGGCAGCAGATGCAGCAGCAACAACAGCAATTACAACAGGCGCAGCAGAGCGTGAACCGGCAAAGCGCCGAACTATTAAGCAGCAGCCAAAGCCAGTTACAACAAAGCCTGAGTGCTCAGCAGCAAAATTTTAGTGCCATAGAGCAGCAATTACGCACTCAGCAGCAACGCCAGCAAGAACAACTGCAGCAGCAAATGCAAGCAGTGCGTGAGCTGGTGCAGCAAAGTGATGGCGCACCACCACGACACTGGGCCTTGGCTGAAATTCAGTTTTTATTGAAGCGGGCTAATTACAGTCTATGGCTGAACCAGGATAGCAACAGTGCCCGGCTCTTATTAAACATGGCTCAGCAGCAACTTGCTGAACTGGATGATGCCTCGTTAATAACGGTACGCCAGGCAATTGAAGCTGATTTAACCGCACTGGCTGAGCTAAAGCAACTTGATCTTACCGCAGTATATGTGCAGTTAGCACAAATGCGCAAAAGCAGTATGGCATTGCCACTAAAGCAGCAAGAAGCCACGCTTAAGATCACGGTAGCCGCACCACAAGGTGAGCTGAAAAACTGGCGTAGCACCTTGAAGTATTATTGGGACAGTAGCCTGCAGCAATTGTTTGCGGCCAGAGTGGCAGTACCGGAAGATTATTTTAATTTAACCGCTGAGCAGCAATTAATGGTACGAATTGCCCTTAATCAGCAGCTATTACTGGCGCAACAGGCGGCACTATCTGCTGAATCTGAGGTGTATCGAAGCGCACTGCAACAAGCCAGTGATCAGCTACAACGTCATTTTCAAGCTACTGAAGCTGCGGTACAGCAATTAAGTGCCCAATTACTGGTATTGGCGGCTATTGATGTTGCTACGCCGCAGCGGCCTGCACTGCAAAGTGGCCCGCAATTGCAGAGTTATCTGCAAAGCTTGGCGGAGACGGCATTATGATCAAAGCACTATTATTAGTGGGCTTATTGGTGCTGGCGATGTTTATCGGGCCGCTGGTAACCAATAATCCGGGTTATATAAAACTGGTGTTAGCCGGTTATGTTATTGAAATGACTGCATTGGGTTTTGTCATAGTACTGGTGGCGGGTATTGTTGTGGTTACCATAGTAATTAAACTGCTACGGTATGTACTGCGCCTGCAGCATATATCATTTAACTTTTTTCGCTCACGGCGCCAGCGTAAAGCCAGGCTGACCTTTGCCAATGGTTTACAAGCGTATGCAAGGCGGCAATGGCCTGCAGCCGCCAGTCAACTGGAACAGGCACTGCTAGCGGGTGACTTTAACAACGAAAAACGCTTACTTGCAGCTTATGCGGCGTTTTATGCTGGCCAGCTTGAGCAGGCAAAAACCTTATTAGCTGGGTTAGCGGAAGACGATGCTGGCCGCCAGTATTTGGAAGTAGACATGTTGTTGCAGCAGGGTAATGCCCGCCAGGCAGTAGTGATATTGCAGGCTTTGTTACAACAAACAGCGCCTGATGCCGGGCTGGGTCAGTTATATCTGCGTGCTTTACAACAGGCCGGGCAGTGGCAGCCGCTGCTGGTTGCCGCCGGGCAGGCGGCTAAGGAACGTTGGTTTGATGCGCCCAGCTGGCAACAACAACGCTTTGTTATTTATCCGCAGGCTCTACGTCAGTTGGCAGGTGACCAGGCGTTTGAACAGCAACAAGACTACTGGCAAGCGCTACCGTCGAAAGAGCGAAAGTCGGCAGCCGCTGCCCTGGGTTTAGCCTGGGCTGAAGCCAATGCCGGCCAGGCCGAAGCAGCTGAAAAACGCTTAGTAGCAGCGCTGGAACTGGCAGATATCGCCCCCGCCTGGCCTCATTTACGGCAGATAACCCTGGGACGTTCGGTATTGCGGCTGCGAAAACATATTCAACATTGGCTGCGGGATAACCCCAGTAATGGCTACTTGTATGCGGTGCTGGCGTATTTGGCTGAACAAGAGGGTGAGCAACAGCAAGCACAGCAAGCCTGGCAAAAAGCGCGGCAGTATCAGCCTGAATTACGATAATGCCTGCTATAGCAGGTTTGTCTGCGGTAGCGCAGCCAGGCAGCACGTTATTAATTTTGGGCAGCATGCCTGGGGTAGCGTCACTGCAACAGCAGCAGTATTATGCACACCCACGTAACGCATTTTGGCCAATTATGGCCCGGTTGCTGGGTTTCGAGCAAACCCTGAGTTATTCTCAGCGTTTGCAGGCTTTGTCGCAGGGCAAAATAGCATTATGGGATGTTATTAGCCACTGTCAGCGCCAAGGCAGTCTGGACAGTGCCATTCGTGCCGAGCAAGCTAACGATTTTGAAACCTTTTTAAAGCAGCACCCAAAAATAGTGGCCATTGGGTTTAATGGCAATAAAGCCTGGCAAAGCTTTAACCGACTGGTTATTCCACAACTTACTCTTACTAGCGCTATAGCGTTATTACCCTTACCCTCCACTAGTCCGGCTTATGCCGCGCTTAGCGTTGAGCAAAAGCACCAGCAGTGGGCTGCACTGTTACACTACCTCAAATAGGTTGTTGCTAACTTTGCAACGTGTCGGCTTTTTTTACATTGTTTGGCGTATTGCCTTGACAGCATGTCTATTCGAGACAATATTAAATAGTAATTAAACCGTCATCTTGTTGTGTTATGAATCCAATATTGTGTAGAGCCAGTGAAATACTGTGGTTGGTTGCCAAACCGACTGATCTGCATAATTGTGCCTCAGACTATCACTTATCTGAATGGTTTGACGAATAGCCTCCTCCCTCTGAGTTAGCTGCAACAGTTTTGCCTGGCATTTGCCTGGCGAAAAACTTGGCCTGTATTGGCCATTTCCTAAAAAAACACACTATGCAGGACGTAAAAATGAAAGCACTAAGTCTATTAGGCGTAGTTGCACTATTGCTCTGTGGCAATGCGCAGGCCTGTTTGTTACAAGAAAGTGAGAGAAATAATAACGAAAGCGCGGCTAACGGCCCGCTATGCAGTGGGGCAAGTGTACAGGCTACTATTGGCAACCGTACCGATCAGGACTGGTATTATTTTAACACCAGCGCTAGCGGCGATATCTCGGTGAGTTTAAGTCATAGCAATAATGTGGATTTTGACTGGTTTTTATATCGGGCCAGCGGTAATTATATTGTCTCAGGGCAAAGCAGTGCCACGCCGGAAATGGGCAGTTACGTCGCCTCACCCGCCGGGCCGCATTATATTAAAGTTACCCGATATAGCGGCAGTGGTAACTACCAGCTGATGGTCAATTTTAGTGGTGGCGGTGGCGTAGACCCAGAACCAGAGCCAGCTAATTGTAATTATGGCCCAAGGCCTGCCAAGCCAGGTAGTTTATCGGCAACCTTGCTGGGTAGTGGTAGCGATTTTTGCACCAGTTTAACGTCGCCGGCTTTGTTACTAATGGGCGGTGGTGCAGATGTAGATGCGGCTTTTAGTAATAGGATAAAACCGCATATTAACGGTGGTAATGTTGTGGTGCTGCGCACCTCTGGCAGCGCCGCCTATAATGACTACCTGCAAGGGCTAACCGACGCCGCTTCGGTAGAAACGTTAATTATAAATACCCGTACCAAGGCTAATAGCGACTATGTTGACTGGGCGATCCGCAGTGCCGAGTTTGTGTTTATTGCCGGTGGTGATCAGTCTGACTACCTGAATCAGTGGCAGGGTACCAAGGTGCAAGATGCATTAATGCATGTGTATAACAAAGGCGGCGCGGTTGGTGGTACCTCCGCCGGTAATCACGTTCTGGGCCAATTTATATATGACCCCGACGGTGTGTTAGGTGCTATTAGCTCAGAGGCAGTAACCGATTATTGTCATCCAACCGTTAATGTCAGTACAAATTTTCTTAACGTACCGCTGCTAAACGGCATTATTACCGACACCCACTTTCAGCAGCGAGACCGCATGGGGCGCTCAGCGGTGTTCCAGGCAAAATTAGGCAGTAGTGGTAGAGTCGTGGCGGTATCAGAAGCGACATCGCTGTTTATTAGCGCTAATGGCAATGGCGTGGTAGATGGTAGCAATGAGGTCTATGTGCTGCGTGCTGACAACCAAACCCAGTATCAGCAAACCAGTTGTGGCCAGCCGGTAATTATTAATAACCTGCTGCGTTACAAACTGTTGCCTGGGCAAAGTTATAACCTGTTAAATAATGGCAGCACGGTTAACCCCACCCGACTAAGTATTGACGGTCGTAGTGGAAATTTTTATGCGCCATTAAATCCATACTAGTTATATTAAGTAATATCTGAGTTGTAATGGCCAATAAGCCCACGCTTTGGCTGGGCTTATACTTTTTTAGAATTGAGTAAGACAAATGAAAATAAACATGTTCAATAATATTTTTATTTTTTCACTGGCGGCGCTATTGCTTCAGGGTTGCGGTAATTCGCCAGCGGAACCGGCTTTACAAAGCGAATTAGCGTCGATGGCGAACGCTGAGGCTTGTGGCTATGGCAACCGGCCTGACAAACCCGCCAACCTGACCCGTTTTGCACTAGGTTACACTGGCGACGTTTGTGTCACGCTTGAACCGGAAGAGGCGGGCGTGATCCTGATGGGCGGTAGTACCGATGTTGATGCGGTGTTTGCGGAAAAAGTCCGGCCGTATATTCAGGGTGGTAATGTGTTGGTGCTGCGCACCGAGGGCGGTGCAGGTTATAACGATTACCTGCTGCACTTAACGCAAGCTGCCTCGGTTGAAACGTTAATTGTGGACAGCCGTGACAAAGCCAACAGCGAATACGTTGCCTGGGCACTGCGTAGTGCCGAATTTATTTGGTTTGCCGGTGGTGATCAGTCTGAGTACATCCGCTTTTGGCAAAATACCCGTTTGCAGCAGGAGCTTCATTACGCCTACCAGCAAGGTGCCATTATCGGCGGCACCTCGGCCGGAAATGCCATTTTAGGTGAGGTGGTATATAACCCTGACGGTGTTGGCAGCGCAGTGTCCAGCGAAGTCGCTAAAGACTTTTGTGATGCCAATATTAAATTCAGCGGCGACTTTTTACAGGCGCCGCTGCTAAAAGGTACCCTTACCGATACTCACTTTAAACAGCGAGACCGTATGGGGCGCCTGATGACATTACTGGCGCACCATGCAGCAGCAGATTTAACCGGCATTGGAGTATCTGAAAAGACCGCGCTTTGGGTGCAGCGCAATGGCTGGGTTGAAGTGTTAGGGCAGCATGAAGTTTATATTTTGCGGGTTGATGCAGAAACGCACTATGAGCAAACCGAGTGCGGCCAGCCGGTGATGATAAATGATTTGTTGCGTTACCGTTTGCAGCCGGGCGACCGTTATCAGCTTGGCAGCCATCATACTGATGTCGAGCCACTGCGTATTAGTCTGGACGGCAGCCAAAGTATCATCTACCAGCCGAGCAATCCTTATTAACAATAAGCAGTAACGGTTAAGTGGATATTATAACGGAATTAATTGCTGCCCTGTTGGTCTGAAATAGCCTTAACAACGTCAGATCCCGGTGCAGCCGTTTTTGTTAAATCTTACTCATCCTTTACATCGTTTTATGCGCGCGAGTACGGAGTTGCTGTGCTACTGGCGTTGCTATTTCACAGCCTAATACTCGCATTACTACTGAACACAACCTTTAGCCGGCCAGCGCAACCACCGCCATCCGCACCAATTACCTCTTTTCTGTATCAGCAAGCTAAGCCGACCCCGGCAGTCGAATCAGCCGGCCAGGCTGATAAAGCTGAGCATAACAAGACGATTGAAAAGCAGGCGCTACAAAAACACAGTAAACGTTAATCAGGCTTCAGCAATATGCTGCTCGAGGCGTTGCTTTAACTCACCATCAATGGCAACGGCTTTCCCGGTTTTCTGATCTAGGCAAACAATGGTCACTTCAGCATCTGCTGCTATGGCATCTTTACCGGCAATGCGAACTTCTTGGGTGACAACAGCACTTTTGCCGCCAATTTTACTAAAGCGGGTAGCCACTTCTAGCGTATCACCCATAGCAGCCGCGACCCGATAGTTAATATTGATATTAACAATAATCCAGGCTAGGTTATGTTTGGCAAACCATTCAATGTCACCACTGTCTTCCAGGTAACCCCAGCGGGCTTCTTCCAAAAACTCCAGATATCGGGCGTTGTTAACATGCTGATAGATATCTAAATGGTAACCACGAACTTTAATGACGGTTTTATGGGTCATGCTTAAACTCTGTAAGTATTTCAGGTGTGTTAATTGTGGCATAGAATAACTGGCCATACCAGATTAGCGAAAACTGTTTTGTTAACATTTAAGTAGCAAGGGTTGCAATAATATTTTTTTTGGGTAAGGTGTTCACAGTTAATTTAAAAGGAACAAGTAATGAAAAAGTGGATTTTAGCGGCGTTGTTTGGCTGCAGCGTCGCTCAGGCCGATATGCTGGAAGCATTAAAAGCATATGAAAATCAAAATTATACGCAAGCACAACAACAGTTTGCTGAACTTGTCCCTTTAGGCAATGAATTAGCGGTGTTTAACCTCGGTGCTATGGCTTATCAAGGTGAAGGTCAGGCTAAAGACCTCAGCGAAGCAATAGCTTATTTTATGTTAGCAATAGAGCTTCAACATCCGCAGGCAAAAGACGTTCTGGCAGATTTAACCAAAAATGCAACTGAGCAGCAACTGGAGCAGGCTAACCAGCGCTTTGAGCAGTTAAAACGTAGCGTGGTGATTGCGGCGACAGATTTAGACAAGCCAAGAGATGTTAGCCTGCCGCAACCAATAAAACGGGTAAGCCCTGAATATCCGATCAGTGCGGCTAGGAATGGTCAGTATGGTTATGTAAAACTGCGCTTTTTGGTTGATGAGCAAGGCAAGGTTGCCGCAGTAGATACCATGGATGCTTACCCGCAAAACGTGTTTGAAAAAGCGTCGGTGAAAGCGGTTAAACGCTGGCGCTATGAGCCTAGTGGCCAAAAGCATTTAATGAACGTGCAACTAAGTTATGCATTAGACGGTGGTGTAAAGGTGTCGGCAGTAGAGGCTACGGTTACTGAACACAATTTATGGGCTTACTCTTTAGCCGGTTCGCCACAGCACCAGTTAGCCTTAGGTATGTTGTTGTCGCTGATTGACATTCAAAGTGGTAATGGTTTTTGGTATAACCCAGCGTTACCGCTAACAGCCGCTGCCGCTGATTTTTCTATCTATGAAAAACGCGCCGCTTTACGAGTCGGCTTCGAAGGGTTTTGGGGATATGCTGTGGTACGCGTCGCGGCCGATGGCACAATAACCGAGCAAATTAAAACAGACTTTGAACCGCGCAGCGAAGTAACCAGCTTAGTGGGTTTAAAACTTAAAGGTAACGTTGAGGCCGATGTTTACCGACTGCACCGGCGCAGTGATATTAGCTCAAGAGGGGTGAGTATTACTCCGTCGATTGAGGTTTCGCGGGCAATGTCGGGTATGTTTTGGTGGGAGCAAGCCGCTAAAAACGGCAACCTCGATGCCCAGCGTATAATGGCCGCATACGATAGGCAGTGGGAAAATTACTTACTTAGCCTAAATAATGCCGAAGTTATGGCCTGGACCGGCACCCGATTGATCCTGGAGGGCCAGCGCGAGCAAGGTATGCAATTACTTGAGCAGGCTATCGCAAAAAACTATAAGCCCGCTGCCCAGATGAAAAAACAATTTATGTAGAACTAAGCTGTTATTAAAAAAGCGCCCAAAGGGCGCTTTTTTAATAACAGAGTACATTAAATATAAGCAAAGGCATCAGCAAACATATGTTCGCGCACCGCACCTTGCTGAGCAAAGGCTTCACGGGCAACACCGGCCATGGCAAAAGGGCCCGCAATATAAATATCGTAGTCTTCAAGTGCGGCAATGTCTGCTAATACGGCTTCATGAACCAGCCCGGTCCGGCCTTGCCAGCCTGCCGTTGGCTGCTGTACCACAGGAATATAATGAAAGTTATCAGCTTGCCCGGCCCAGTGTTGTAATTGTGGTTGATAATACAGCGCATCTTGTTGGCGTACTCCCCAGTACAAATATACCGGTTGGCTGGTCTTAGCTTCGCTAAGTGCTTGTGCTATAGCGTACACGTAAGAAAACCCGGTACCACCTGCCAGTAAAATGATTGGCCGCTGGCTATTTAGCCGCAGCTGCGCCACACCCAAACCAACTTCTACCATTACCTGTAAGCCCGCACGATGCTGCTGCTGTATATGCGCCAGCGCCGCCCCAGACCAATTATCGCCTGCCGGGGTGCCAATGTGCAATTCCAGCTGGTTATGCTGCGCTATACTAGCAATAGAAAACGGTCTTTTGTCTTCGGCGCTTAACAGCAATTGCAGGTATTGACCGGCATGGTAAGCCGCCGGTTGTTGCGGGCTTAGTATCACTTTACTAATGCTGGGTGTCAGCGCTTCTATAGCAATAACGTCGCAGGTAATGGCAGTGGCAAGCGTGCTCACGGTGTTAGTCGAAATATCTGTCATGTCGCTCTCAAAAATACGTGGTTAAAAGTTAGGTGGCACTTAACCACTTATAAAAGGGTGATGTAATACAACATCTGTAATCGGGTAAGCTAGGCAGCAGTAAGTAAACTGCTGCTGTTTATCCAGTTCGGTTAATGGTTGTGGCTCTGCATAGCGAACCTCACCACTTTTAAGTTTGCAGACACAACTGGTGCAAACGCCCTGGCGACAGCGATTAGGGAAGTCGATACCGTTTCTAAGCGCGGCGCTAAGAATGGTTTCGCCATTGTGCACGGCAAAGCTCAGCTTTGCTGGTTCTACCGTTACCTTAAAACTCACAGTTTGGTATCCTTTATGGGCAGCACAATACCCAGGCTGTCCCAAATAGTGTCGACTCGTTGTTTGGTGGCTTCGTCCATCACAATAGGCTCGCCCCATTCACGGTTGGTTTCGCCAGGCCATTTATTGGTCGCATCCATACCCATTTTAGAGCCAAGGCCTGATACGGGCGACGCAAAATCCAGGTAATCAATAGGCGTATTTTCAACCAGTGTAGTGTCTCTGGCCGGGTCCATCCGTGTGGTAATGGCCCAAATAACGTCTTGCCAGTCGCGGGCGTTAATATCATCATCACAAACAATCACAAATTTGGTATACATAAACTGGCGTAAATAAGACCATACCCCCATCATTACGCGTTTGGCATGGCCTGGGTATTGTTTTTTCATGGTAACAATAGCTAGCCGGTACGAGCAGCCTTCCGGTGGCAGGTAAAAGTCGGTAATTTCCGGGAATTGCTTTTGCAATATAGGCACAAACACTTCATTTAATGCCACCCCTAAAATGGCCGGTTCATCCGGCGGCCTACCGGTGTAAGTGCTGTGGTAAATAGGGTCTTTACGCATGGTAATATGCGTTACGGTAAATACCGGAAAGCTATCAACTTCGTTGTAATAACCGGTATGGTCGCCATAAGGGCCTTCGGCAGCCATTTCGCCAGGCGCAATATAACCTTCCAGTACAATTTCGGCGCTGGCCGGCACCTGTAAGTCGTTGCTAATACATTTAACCACTTCGGTGTTGTCACCACGCAATAAGCCGGCAAAACCATATTCTGACAGCGTGTCTGGTACCGGCGTTACTGCGCCCAGTATAGTCGCTGGGTCGGCACCTAATGCTACGGCTACCGGATAATTTTCACCTGGTTTAGCTTTTTGAAACTCGTAAAAGTCCAAGGCGCCGCCGCGATGTGATAACCAGCGCATAATAAGCTTATTTTTAGCCAGCACTTGCTGGCGATAAATACCCAAATTTTGTCGATCTTTATGCGGCCCTTTCGTTACCGTTAACCCCCAGGTTATAAGCGGTGCCGCGTCGCCGGGCCAGCAGGTCATTACAGGTAGCGTGCTTAAGTCTACCTGGTCTCCCGTTAACACTACTTGCTGACAAGCCGCTTTTTTCACCAGCCGTGGTGACATATTCAGCACCTGTTTAAACAGCGGCAGTTTGCTAATAACATCTTTCAGGCCCTTCGGTGGCTCGGGTTCTTTTAAAAAAGCCAGTAATTTACCCACTTCACGCAGCGCAGACACGTTTTCCTGGCCCATGCCCAGTGCTACGCGCTGTGGTGTGCCAAACAGGTTGGCCAGTACCGGCATGCTGTAACCTTTCGGGTTTTCAAATAATATGGCCGGGCCACCGGCACGCAAGGTGCGGTCGGCAATTTCGGTCATTTCCAGTACCGGGTCTACTTCTGTGGTTACCCGTACCAATTCGCCTCGTTGTTCCAGCTGTTTTATAAAATCGCGTAGGTCTTTGTATTTCATGCTTGACATCAGGCCTTATAAATTATTATCTGCTATTATACAGCTCTGGTAAGTGCTTGCCAGTGTTGGCCTGCTCTATAGCAGTTAAGGTTGCAAGCGTGTATTTGCATGGCGACACGCCCGAAAGAACAGCGTTATACGACAGCAGCAGCAGAAGGTTTATAAAATCGTCGTTAAATTACTGGCTTTGCTAAAAGAAGCTGAGCCAACGGGGTTGCCAAGCTCGTATATTTGATCGCACAACCGTTCCTTATTATTAACGATTTTTTCTGATTTATAGTTGGTAAACTCCGCTATTAATCGCTAAAGTTAAACAAGTTTGCTTATATAGAAAAAAGGTTGTTGATGGATTTTCCCGAAAAAATTAAACAACAAACCTGCAGTGACTGCTTAAGTGGTAAGTCGTTGGGTTTTCAAATTCGGATGGCATTTCAACCCATTATTGACTGGCAAAGCAAAAGTGTTTTTGGTTATGAAGCACTGGTGCGAGGCCCCGAAGGTCAGGGTGCCCGCTGGGTGTTTGAGCGGATTAACGATACTAATAAATATTATTTTGACCAAGCTTGTCGGGTTAAAGCCATCGAAACCGCGGCAAAGTTAGGGTGTAATACCTTCTTGCATATTAACTTCTTACCTAATGCGGTTTACAACCCGGAAACCTGTATTAAAGCCACTATTGAAGCGGCCGATATGTATGGTTTTGATTTGCACAAACTGGTGTTTGAAGTGACAGAAGGCGAGCAAATTCCGGATAAAGACCATTTAAACCGTATTTTTCGCAGCTACGCCAAACGGGGTTTTCAAACCGCTATTGACGATTACGGTTCGGGCTACGCAACGCTAGATTGGTTAATAGAGCTAAAACCCCATATTTTAAAGCTGGATATGCAGCTTATTCGCAATATTCAGGATAACCCGGCGAAACAGTTTATTGTTGAGCAAACGTTAGCGCAATGCGAACTGCAAGGTACTAAAGTGTTGGCAGAAGGGGTTGAAACTAAAGCGGAGTTGGACTGGCTAGCCGGTGTTGGCATTCGTTTCTTTCAGGGCTATTACTTTGCCAGGCCAGAGTTAGAGCGGTTAGCCACAACCGAGCAAGTAAACGGTTTAATATAAAAAAAGGCGCTAATGCGCCTTTTTAGATTTAAAAATTATTGATTAAAAAGCATAAGTTACTCTGCCATACACCAGTCGACCAGAGCGGCCAAAAGGTGAGTAGTTAGAGAAAGGGGTATTGCCGGTACCATTTAAATTAATCGGTGAGGCATCTGGGTATTCATCCAGTAAGTTGTCGGCGCCAAATGCCAGTTTCATGTTGTCGGTTAGCTGATAGCGTGCCTCAACGTCAATTAACGTTTTAGCGGCTAGGGTAAAGTCATTAGCTGCATTGGCATTGGGGGTTAGCACGTCACCATAGCGGGTTGCTCTAAACGTGGCGCCTAAACGGTCTAGGCTCCAATTAACATGAGCACCTAACTTATTTTTGGGATTGCCCTTTTCAAAGGTTAATACGTTTACCCGGCCAAATAACTCTGGTGCAGGGTTTAGCGCTGACAACTCGGCCGTTTCAGGGGTACGGGTTACATCAGTGCTGTTCACATTCGCCACCAGCGTTAAATCAAAGCGGCCCATATCGTCAGTAAATACTGGGTAATTAGCAACAATGTCAACACCCTGAGTTTCAGTGTCAACGCCGTTAATAAAGAAGCGGCCGCCACCTATACCAATTAACCCCAGCGATTCCAGATAAGCGCGGACATTAGCTTGTGTCAGGTTCTCTGACAGTACTATTCTGTCGTCAATATCAATGCGATAGCCATCAATGGTTAATGAGAAATCGCCAATACGAAATACTGCACCCAGCGAAAAGTTTACTGACTCTTCTGCATCTAGCGGCGAGGAGCCCAACGCAATAGCTGCGGGATCATTTACCGGGAAAGTCGTGATATCAAATGGAATACCACCAATAAAGTTAGTTGAGGTACTGGTAAAATATTGCTGTTGTAGCGAGGGTGCTCTAAAGCCGTTCTGCACACTGCCGCGCAAACCAACCCTGTCGCTAACGTCGTAACGTAACGCCAGTTTGCCAGTAAAATTATTGCCAAAGTCGGAGTAATCTTCTGCCCGTAATGCCACAGAGCCTAATAACTTATCAGTGATATTCGCTTCTAAATCAAGGTATACACCAACGGCGTTTCGACTTTCATCTACTGCGTTGCCAGGCCGGAAACCAGGGAACACTTGCGCACCTGATTGCGTGGGATTACCGTTTGCCAGCAATACACCGCCATTACGATAGGAGTCGGGTTCGCCAGCAAAAATAGAGTAGCCTTCGCGGCGAACTTCAACACCACTGGCCAGGTTTACTGGTGAGGCAAAAGCGGCAATATCAAAAGACGTAACAGCAGAAAAGTTAAAAACCCATTGGTCGTAGTCAAAACCGCCGGCATCAAACTCAGTTTTACTGCTGGGACCAATCGAACGGTTTACGGTGTTTTCGATAGTAAAAGCCATTTCGTTCATACCATAAACTACTGAGGCATCCATACTCCAGTCGGCAACATCCCATTCGTAGCCCACTGCAAAGCTGGTGTCTGTTACTTCAGGAGCAATAAGCGGTAAAAAACCATCGGGGTGAACTTCAATAACGTTACGGTCGTCCTGGGCCCGGCGATAAAAACCGCCTGAACGGGCTGAACGGTCTTGAAAACTGGCCCAGCCATATAATTTACCACTGTCCAGCATCATGCCGGCATTGGCAAACAGCGTAAATTGCTGCAATTCTGGCTCGCCATACCAGGCGTTAAAGCGTTCAATAGTTTGCTCGCGCGGATCATAAGCGCCATTAACTCGCGGATATTGTTGCCGATGATCGTAACCACCGCGCTCAGTGCGCTCGGCGTCTTTATATTCGGCCGCTACCGTTAAATAACCATCATTTGGTAAAGCAAAGCCTTTCCAGCCAGAAAAATTAATGGTTTCACCGTCATTAACGCTGCGCTTAATTTCGCTTGGCGCACTCCAGGTTGCGTCCACTGGCGGCGGCGTGGTAGGCACAGTGTAGGCTGAATCGCGGTAGCCGTAAGACACGGTTACACTGCCACCGTCGCTGGCTTCACGCAGTCGCACGTTAATAACCCCGGCAATGGCATCAGATCCATATTGAGCTGAAGCGCCGTCGCGTAATACTTCTACACTGCGTATTGCTGCGGTAGGAATAGTATTTAAATCTACCGCTGAGCTGCCACGGCCAATAGTGCCGTTAACATTTACCAGCGAAGCAGCGTGCCGACGTTTCGAATTAACCAATACTAAAGATTGATCAGGGCCCAGGCCACGCAAAGTAGCCGGGCGAATGGTATCGGTACCATCCGCCAGGCCTGGCCTTGGGAAGTTAAACGATGGCAGCGCTACTGATAACACCTGATTAAGTTCGGTAGAGCCAGATCGCTCCAGTGCGGCAACCCCAATAATATCAATAGGAACTGCGGTATCATCGACCGAGCGACCGGCAACCCGGGTACCGGTTACTACAATTTTTTCAATTTTTTGTTCGTCGGCTTGTTGTATATCGTTGTTTTGAGCCAGCACTGCGAATGCAGGGCTAAGTAAAGCGGTACTGATCGCCAGTACCAGAGGGTGTAATGCTGCACTGCGCATAGTGAACTCCTTGTTATGATCATTAAAAAGTAGGCTGTCCGGTCGGGCTTGTCAAACTTCAGTATTTTGTATTTCAACAATAAAATACTGTGGTTAACCGCGGCAGGATCAATGATTGTTGTTACTCTGCCGTGATCTTTAACATAAAACACCTAAGCATGCTATAGACATCTAGAAGTCTTTTATATTCGACCAAGGTCGCAGAGGGCCGCTACCATCATTTTCGATAACCTTAGCGAGCTAAAGCAAGCTACCTTGCAGCGCCATAATAAGTTTGTGGTTGCCATTGACGGCGCCATAACCTGACATACAATAGCGCCAGTTTACTTCTGAGGTGCAGTATGAGTAGTGTCGAAGCCCGCGTTATGCCGTCAATGCAGCAGCGCGTTACCGCTTTTGTCGAGAACGGCCGGGTGCAGCATATTTTGCTGGCCCTTATTATTATCAATGCCATTACCCTGGGGTTAGAAACCATGCCGGTAGTGATGGCGGTTGCCGGTGGCTTTGTCATACTGTTAGACAGGGCCATTTTAACCGTGTTTGTATTGGAAATTGCTTTACGCCTTTTTGCCCACCGCTTGGCCTTTTTTAAAGATGGCTGGAGTGTGTTCGATTTTATCGTGGTTGGTATTGCCTTGTTGCCAGCCAGCGGGCCATTTTCGGTATTGCGGGCATTAAGAGTATTGCGAATACTGCGGGTACTAACCTTTGTGCCGTCTATGCGTAAAATTGTCGGTGCGTTAATTAAATCACTTAACGGCATGCTGTCCATTGCCATGGTGCTGGCACTAATTTATTACGTGGCGGCGGTAATGGTGACTAAGCTATTCGGTGAGGCGTTTCCGGACTGGTTTGGTAGCCTGGGGGCGTCGTTGTACACGCTGTTTCAAATTATGACGCTGGAAAGCTGGTCAATGGGTATTGCCCGGCCAGTAATCGCTGAATTCCCCTATGCCTGGGCCTTTTTTGTGCCGTTTATTTTAATTGCCACCTTTACCATGTTAAACCTGTTTATTGCGGTAATTGTTAACGCCGTACAAACCATGCACGACGAAGAGCATCAGGAAGAGCATGACGCCGAGCAGGCAACGCAGCTGCAGTTAGTGCAAATAATGCAACAACTGCAGCTGGAAGTCGCGGCACTGCGGGCTGAGCTTAAAAAGCCTACTGCAGAATAAAGTCTTCTAACGGTTGCTTGGTCAGTTTACCTATTTGCATAAACATATAAGTAATAGCGCCCATTAGCATAACCATTACCGGCACCATAATGACCGGATAACTGAGCCAGGTCATCCGGCCCAACTCTTCAGCATAAGCGGTGGTGCCGGGTTGGCTCACCACAATGGCTTTAGCCAGCACATAATTAAGCACTGCTGAAACAAAAAATGCTGCTGCCACAATATAACCGGCCCGGGCCACGCGCTGCTCGAACAGTTCGCGGTTCGCCGCAGCTGCCAACGCCTGGTACAGCTTGTCGGTATCGAGTAAATCGGGGTTTATCAGCAATTTTTTGACCAGTGGAAAAGGCGTGTATTGGCTTACCAGCACCACAATGCCAATAATAGCCGGGATCATCGCTTCTTTAATGGCAATATATGAAGGGTCAAGCTGCAGCAGGCTAATACCGCCGGTTAGCATTACGCTAATAATTCCCAGTATCGAGTAAAAGTTTATTTTACCCAGCTTAACCAGCTCCCACAGGCCAAATAGCAATGGAAAGGCCAGTGCCACCACCACCCCCCATACCGGGCCCAGCGTGTCCTCGCTGCTAAAGCGGCTGAGGATCACTGCCGGGATGACAATATTAAAAATCATGTTGCTGAGGAAACCGGACTTTTTTTGCTTTCCCTGGCGCAAAGGCTGATTCGGTGGTGTTGGTTGCTGAATACTGGTCATAAAGGCTTTTACTGATAAAACAAGACGTGCAGTATAGCAAGTCGGTTGGCCACGGCAATAAAGTGTTGCTGCTTTTGTAACCTATCATGGTTGAGTACCATTACATAACAGGCTAGGGTAGCGTTATTGTTAACCTATTTTCATAAAACAGAGATGCTGAAATGGACCATTACGCTGCACTAAAAACCAATGTTGGCCTGCTGGGCACCCAATTGGGTGAAACAATTCGGCAACAACTGGGCGATGCGGTACTTGAACGGGTAGAGCAAATTCGGGCACTGGCCAAGGCCTCCCGTCAGGGCGAGGAACTGCAGTCCGATAAGCTGCAACAGGTATTGCGCGGGTTAACTGACGACGAGCTGTTACCGGTAGCCCGGGCGTTTGCGCAGTTTTTAAACTTGGCTAATTTAGCCGAGCAACACCACACAATTAGCCGTATTGGTCATGCTACTATTGAAAAACCGGAACCACTGCAAGAATTGTTTAGTTTGCTCGCCGATAAAAAGCTCGATTCGGTTAAGGTAGACCAAGCGGTAGCTAATTTATCGATAGAACTGGTATTAACAGCCCACCCTACTGAAGTGTCACGGCGCACGCTTATTCATAAACTTACCGAAATTGCCGCCTGTTTAACCGAATTAGAACAAGAGTTAACCGCGGTACAGCAACAAAAAGTTGAACTTAGGTTAAGCGAGCTGATTGCTCAGGCCTGGCATACCAATGAAATTCGCGAGCAGCGACCCACGCCGGTAGATGAAGCAAAATCGGGCTTTGCAGTCATTGAAAGCTCATTGTGGCAGGCTATTCCCGACTTTTTGCGTGAGCTCGATACCAAGTTGCAAAGTGCCCATTATAACGGTCTGGCTTTGGACGCCGCGCCGGTTAGGTTTTCTTCCTGGATGGGTGGCGATAGAGATGGTAACCCCTTTGTTACCGCCAAGGTAACCCGGCAAGTGTTGTTACTGAGCCGCTGGAAAGCCGCCGATTTATTTGTCGACGATTTAGATTTTCTCAGCACTGAGTTATCTATGCATCAGGCTAATGACGCACTGCGGCAGGTAGCCGGTGATGTCAGCGAGCCGTACCGTTTGGTGCTGAATAAACTGCAAAACGGTTTGCTGCAAACCCGAGACTGGTTAACTGAAGCCCTTAAGCACGAGCGCTTACAGCGGCAGCCCGACTTAATTTGGCAAAAGCAGCAATTACTTGAGCCATTGCTGTTGTGTTATCAGTCGTTACTGGACCATGGTATGGCGGTAATTGCTAATGGGCGGTTGCTGGATACCCTGCGACGGGCCTATGCCTTTGGCTTAACGTTGTTAAAGCTGGATATACGCCAAGACGCCGGGCGCCATGCTCAGGTATTTAGTGAATTAACCCAGCACCTTGGTTTGGGCGATTTTGCTGCCTGGGACGAAGACGCCCGCCAAGCGTTTTTATTGGCCGAGCTGGCTAATCGCCGGCCACTGTTTCCGAAACACTGGCAGCCATCAGCCGATGTGCAGGAAGTGCTGGATACCTGCGATATTGTTGCCCGCCATGGCAGCGAAGCGCTATGCACCTATGTTATTTCGATGGCCGGTAAGCCGTCTGATGTGCTGGCCGTGCAGTTGCTATTGAAAGAAGCGGGTATCAGCTTCCACATGCCGGTAGCGCCCTTATTTGAAACCCTAAGCGATTTACAAAATGCGCCAGACTGCATGCGTAAACTGCTAAGTATTGACTGGTACCGTGGCTATATTAACGGTAAGCAGGAAGTGATGATTGGCTACTCAGACTCGGCCAAAGATGCCGGCGTGTTTGCTGCGGCTTGGGCGCAGTACAGTGCGCAGGAAGCCTTAGTGGCTATTTGTCAGCAGGCCAAGGTGCAACTGACGTTATTTCATGGCCGTGGCGGTACCATTGGCCGTGGCGGCGGCCCGGCTCATGCCGCTATTTTGTCGCAGCCACCCGGATCGTTAACGGGAGGTCTTAGAGTTACCGAACAAGGCGAAATGATCCGTTTTAAATTCGGTTTACCAAAACTGGCTGAACGTAGCCTGGCATTGTATGCTAGTGCCGTACTGGAAGGCTTACTACTGCCGCCGCCAGTGCCCAAGCAAAGCTGGCGCGAGACTATGCAGCAGTTGGCCGACGACTCTTGCCAGGCCTATCGTGCCGTGGTGCGCCACGATAAAGATTTTGTTGCCTATTTCCGGGCAGCTACTCCAGAGCAAGAGTTGGGGCAACTACCCTTAGGTAGCCGGCCAGCCAAGCGAAATCCCACCGGTG
Source organism: Arsukibacterium sp. MJ3 (assembly GCF_000987765.1). GTDB lineage: Bacteria > Pseudomonadota > Gammaproteobacteria > Enterobacterales > Alteromonadaceae > Alishewanella. Next base: position 10,765 of record NZ_LAHP01000025.1, on the reverse strand, counting down.
GAGTAGAAAGCTTACGCGCCATACCGTGGATTTTTGCCTGGTCGCAAAACCGTTTAATGTTGCCGGCTTGGCTGGGTGCCGGTTCAGCCCTGGCCAACGCGGCCGAACAGGGTAAAACGGCCTTATTAGATGAAATGCAGCAGCAATGGCCGTTTTTTGCTACCCGAATGTCGATGCTGGAAATGGTGTTTTTAAAGGCCGATACCGACATTGCCGCTTATTATGACAAAATACTGGTGCCGGAGGCGTTAAAACATCTGGGGCAACGCTTGCGTAAGCAGCTTACCGCCGACCGTGACTTGCTGCTAAAGCTTATTCATAGCGACACCTTAATGGCCCGCGAAGGCTGGATCCGTGAGTCAATTATGCTGCGCAATACCTATGTCGACCCGCTGCATATTTTGCAGGCCGAGCTATTGTACCGGGTAAGGCACCAACCAGAGCGGGTAAACCCGATGATTAGCCGGGCGTTAATGGTAACCATCGCCGGTATTGCTGCCGGTATGCGAAATTCGGGTTAAGCCAATGGTCTGTTAGCGCCAGCAAGCTGTCATAGTAAGGTGCAGCGCTGCTATAGTTAGCGCAATGAACAATAACACTAAGCCGGAGGCAAAATGCGGCAATGGTTAGCGCTGGTGCTGGTAGCCTGGCTGCTTTGTAATGGTAGTGCTTGGGCGCAGCTGGCAGATGATGAGCCACTTACTGGCGAAATAAAAGTGCTGAATGCGCCGCAAGATCCGGCTATTGCCGCAAGGTTAGCGGCAATAGCCGCCTCGATATCGGGGCTGGAACAGCTTGATATAAGCGTAAACGCCGGGGTAATAACCTTGCGTGGTACGGTAGCCAATAACCAGTTAAAACACGATATTACGGCTATTGCTAGCCGGCTGGAAGGGGTAGTGCATGTGCAAAACCAGCTGCAGGAGCAGCTGGCGGTGCGTTCGCGCTTAGCGCCGGCGGCAGAAAAATTTCGGGAAATGCTAACAACCACCGTACAAATGTTGCCATTACTGCTGCTGGCATTGTTGGCCGTGGTTGGGTTTTGGTTGTTGGGCAGCTGGCTGTCCGGGCGCAATGCCTTATTACGCCGCTTGGGGTTAAGCGAGTTAGCAACGAACTTGGGAATGCGCTTTGTACGCATAATAATTACCGCTATTGGCATGTTGATCGCGTTGGAGCTACTGGATGCCACCGCATTAGTTAGCGCCATGCTGGGGGTGGCCGGTGTTATTGGTATCGCGCTGGGTTTTGCCTTTCGCAACATTGTTGAAAACTATTTAGCTGGCGTGCTACTTAGCACCCGCAACCCTTTTGCCATTGGCGATTTTATTCAGGTGAATAATATGACCGGCATGGTAATGCGGCTAACCTCGCGCGACACGGTACTAATGACATTAGATGGTAACCATTTGCGCATTCCTAACAGCCAGATTATTACCTCACCGATGACCAACTTTACCCGTAATCCGCTGCGCCGATTTGAATTTACCGTTGGTGTCTCGGTCGATCTTGATTTAATTGTAGTGCGGCAATTGGCTATCGTAACCTTGCAGCAGATGCCGGGTATTTTAACCGAGCCAACACCGCGGGTACTAGTGCTGGAATTGGGTGATAGTACAGTAACCGTGAGGGTGTTGGGCTGGATAGATCAGCGAGAAACTGATTTTTTAAAGGCGCGCAGCGAAGCTATTCGGTTGGTAAAAGCGGCGTTTGACGCCGCCGGCATAGAAATGCCAGAACCAATTTACCGCATTCATTTGGCTGAAATGGCCAACAAACAAAGTAAAAATAACCAAGATGAGCCACAACCTTTTTACCCAGCGGCTGCGCCAGGCGCAGCTGCTGGTGGGTTAGCGGTAGATGTCAGTGCCGACACCAGCATAGAACAACAACTTAACGACGATTTAGAAAAGTCGGATGAAGAGAATTTGCTGCCAGCGGCTAACGACAGCGCCGCTGGCAAAAAAACTTAGTGTTAACTGCTTGCTGGCCGCGCAACAAAGTCGAGCACGGTGGCATTAATGCAATAGCGCGGTTGGCCATTAGGGCCGTCGGGGAAAACATGGCCTAAATGAATACCAGATACCTTGGCACGAATTTCAGTGCGGCGCATACCATAACGGTTGTCGGCTGTTTCGGTTACCGCCCCGTCAACCGCTTTAGTAAATGACAGCCAGCCGGTACCCGAGTCAAAGCGGTCACGGGTATCAAACAACACGGCGCCACTAAGTTTATCGACAAAGGTGCCGTCGGGGGTGTTATTAAAAATTTCATATTCTTTACAAAACCGCTGATCAGTGCCCTCATCAAAGGCCACATCAAAGGCTTCGCTGTCGCCTAGTTTAAATTTACCTAACAGCAAATAAAATTCGGTTGGCGTTAAGTAACCCTGGCGGGCATACACTTCTTTGCCGTCCTGCAGTAAAATAATGGTGGGTGTGGCCCAAGTTGGGCTGGTAATCGTTAAGTTGTTAAGCTGGCTGGCAAAGCGAAAATGTAATGGAATATCGCCCTGATACTGGTTAGCCACTTCGGCTTTAAATTTTTCACAGTACGGGCAATAATTGGCTGAATCAATGACCAGAATGTGCTTACCTTTTAACAAGCTACTATTATCAAGCTGGGCTATTTCTGTTGCATCATCACGGTTAAAACGCACCCCAGTTGAATGATCGGGGCAATAGCCATTCGGGTTTTTCGCAATATAATCCTGATGGTACTGCTCGGCAGGAAAAAATTCTGCCAGCGGTTTTAGCTGAGTGACTATTTGGCCATAACCTGCAGCGGTTAATAACGGCTGATAGCGCTGCAGCACTGCCTGCACCTGTGCGGCTTGCTCAGCACTGTTGCTAAGGACAATAGAGCGGTATTGGGTACCAACATCATTACCCTGCCGGTTAAGCTGCGTAGGATCATGGCTTTCAAAGTAATGCTGCAGCAGGCTTTCTAGGCTAATTTGTTGTGGGTTAAAAGTTACCTGCACCACTTCGGCATGGTTATTGGGGTTTAGCTTATTACTGCGCTGAGTAATGGCCCGGTAGTTTGGCTCGACACCCTTACCATCGGCATAACCCGACACGGCATCCACCACGCCGGGCAGCTTTTCGTAGCGCATTTCAGCACCCCAGAAACACCCCGAGCCCAATACTATGCTGTCAAGCTGGGCGCTTAATGGAAGATTAGGATCCAATTGTTTTAGACTCAGCGGCTTAGCGGCCGGCAGTTCACGCGCGGGGGCTTGCAGCGCTAAAAACACCAACAATGATAATAATACTGCGACGATAACACTTAGGTATTTCATCAGATTTTCCTGCGGTTTCCCGGCTACTTATTTACAACGTAATAAACAGACCGGCAATGTGGCCGCAGGCTTTCATTGTTAGCTTAATTGCCCGGAAACTGGCTAATTAAGGTTAACGTTTGTAGCACCTGCGCCCGGCTAATATCAAGATGACAAACCCAACGCAATCGTAGCCTAGGGCCAAAGTGTGTCTGAAGGTGGCTGGCAGTAACTTTAACGCCATGGCTTGTCAAATAGGGCAGTAAACGCTCAGCTAATGCCGGCGTAATGTCAGTAAATACGATATTGGTTTGCGGTTCGATCACCGTCAGCTGTTGCTGCAAGTTTGGCTGCTGCGCCGCCAGTTCGCTTAAGCCGTCGGCTAAACAACGGCTATTGGCATGATCATCGGCTAGGCGTTCTATATTGTGCTTCAGCGCATACAGGCCGGCAGCGGTAAGTACGCCGGTTTGGCGCATGCCGCCGCCGAGCATTTTACGAAGCCGTTTGGCGCGGCCAATTAAGTCGTGCGAACCGAGCAATAACGAGCCGACCGGGCAACCGAGCCCTTTAGATAAACATAACGACAGCGAGTCGTAACCCTGGCAAAGCTCACGGGCCATTTGCTGTGGGGTCAGCTTATGTTGTGGTGCTAATGCCACTGCTGCATTCATTAGTCGGGCGCCATCAATATGGCACGCCAGGCCCTTATCTTTGGCTAGCGTGGCAACCTCGCGCATATAACTAAGCGGCAGTACCTTTCCGCCCACGGTATTTTCAATCACAATTAGGCGGGTGCGGGCAAAGTGCGGGTCATCCGGCTTTATTGCTGCGATTATATCGGCCAGTGCTAGTGTGCCATCACTTTGCAGTTCCAGCGGCTGCGGCTGAATTGAGCCAAGCACGGCCATGCCGCCCGCTTCCCATTTGTAGGTATGCCATTGCTGGCCAACAATAACCTCATCGCCGCGTTGGCAATGGCTCATCATGGCAATTAAATTGGTTTGAGTGCCACTGGGGGCAAATAGCGCCGCTTCAAAGCCCAGCATATCAGCGGTATAACGCTGTAATTCCAGTGTGGTGGGGTCATCATTAAATACGTCATCGCCAAGAGCGGCGTCGTGCATAGCCTGGCGCATGGCGGCACTGGGTTGAGTTATGGTATCACTGCGAAAATCCGCCATCTGCTGCTCCGCGCTAATAAAAGAGCACCAGCGTAAGACGATGCGCCAAGTTGTGCAATCAGAATGGGCTAAAGCGCTGTTATTCTCGTCAAAATAAAAAAGGGCAGCTTTTGCTGCCCCTGGGTACAGAGTGAGTGATTAATAAAAGCTCATTCTAAAATCAACGCCTAATACCCGTGGCTCGTTAACAAAGCCGGTCAGGTTATTAAAGTCGATGGCACCTTTTAGGTTATCTTCGTCGGTAATGTTGCGGCCAAAAAAGCCCACTTCATAATTATGCGCATAGTTGGTATAGGCTACCCGCATACCGGCTTCAAAGTTGTTGTCTGAGTTAAACTCGGCTGACTCATATAAAAACAGGTTAGTTTTACCTTGCAACTGGTAATCCGCATAAACATAAATTTCACCGCTTTCAAGCGGGAAATCATAACGGCCATTTAAGGTTAAGATGGTTTCTGGCGCTTGCGGAAACGGATTGCCGCGAATAAAGGCCTGGCCATCACTGTTTGTTGGGTCCAGCACGGTACACATGCCTGACCCACAAGGCGCAACCGTAAGGGTATCGTCTTGCAGTTCAGTGTTGTTGTAACTAAAACCACCGCCTACGGTGAAATAGGGTGTGGCGCGCCAGTCAAAGTCTATTTCAAAGCCGTAACCGACGCCCTGATCAGCATTGATTAATTGATTACCCTGCGTGCCGCCACCAATGGCGGACAGTTGAATGTCGTCGATAGTGTAGTAAAACAATGCGCCGTTTAAGCGTAGGGTGTTGTCTAGCAAATCTGATTTGGCACCCACTTCAAACGAGGTAATGGTTTCAGAGTCGGCTACTGACGGCGGCGCTTCAAAGGCCACATCGCGGCCCTGAATAGACTGGGCGCGGAAACCTTCTGATGCCCGGGCAAACAAACTGGTGGTGCCAGTTAAGCGGTAGTTAGCACTTAGCTCCCAGCTAATGTTATCGTCTGACACCCTAATGGGGGCATAAAACTGTTCTTCTGCGACACCTATTACTAAGGCGAAGCCATTAACATTTTGCTGGCCAACATAAAAGGTTTTTTCATCGTCGGTATAGCGCAGGCCGCCGGTAATATCCAGCTTATCGTTTATTTTATAAGAGGTCTGACCAAAAACAGCCCAACTGGTATTGCCATGAAATACTTCAGTAGCACCAAAGAAGCCATCAATACTGTTTACTGAGAAAGTAGAATCGAAGTAAAAAGCTCCAGTTTGCCAGCTTAGCGCGTTATTGCTATCGCTGGCTAAACGTACTTCTTGGGTAACCTGCTTTAAATCACGCAGCTGATCCTCTGTTACGGCCTGAAAGGGAATAAAGCCCGGGCCAGTTGGATTACCACCGTCAATATCTCCAATCCCACCACCATCCGCGTTTTCTATGGCAGAAATAGTGGTTAAGGTCATATCTTGAAATACAAAATCAAGTTTTAACGAACCGCCCCAGGCATCGTAATTTTGCGGGTTATTGCGGCCCTCGTTGTAAGCAACGCTGTCGCGATCATAATTGCTGTTAAGTTTGTTGCTGCCAGGGCTTAACAAGTTAGCCCGGAACAAACTAGACGTACCAGCATAGTTGCGACTATGCAGGTTTAACAGTGCGTCAAAGTTAGCGTTTTCATATAAAAATTGCACCCGGCCGGCCAGCTCTTCATAACCACCCATAACATCTTTTTCATTGTTAAAACTGTTACTTACCCAGTCGTCACGATAGTTTGACATTAACGACACCCGGGCTGATAACGCATCGGTTAAACCGCCGCCAACGGCGCCTTCAACGTTTAACATGCCAAGACTGCCGGCGCTGGTTTTAAAATAACCATCAAAATCTTGTCGGGGTTTTACGCTATCAAACTTAATGATACCGGCCGTAGTATTTCGGCCAAATAAGGTACCTTGCGGGCCACGGATCACTTCTACGGCTTGAACATCAAATAGCGGAAAACTTTTTAAAATGACGTTTTCCATTACCACTTCATCCATAATAATGGATACCGGCTGTGAAGCGGCTAAGTCAAAATCGGTATTACCTAAACCACGAATATAAAAACGCGGTGCAGCGCGGCCATTTGAGGTTTCAGCATACAGACCCGGCACTTTGACGGCTAAAGCGGTAATGTCATCGCCACTGGAAAAAATAGCGTTAAACCGCTCCTGGCTAATCGTTGCCACAGAAATAGGCACTTCCTGGATACTCTGGCTGCGTTTTTGGGCCGTTATGGTGATGGTTTCCAGCTTGTTTTCTTGTGGGTTGTTGTTGTTTTCCTGTGCTTGCGCAGTAAAACTAACAGCACCAAGTAAACTGGCGCAAACGGCCAGATTCAAAGCAGACTTTTTCATGTCTTTCATTACGTTTAACCTTCATATCATCACTGGGGTTGGTAAAAATCAGCCGGAGTGACCACGACTAATCACAAAATTAAGCGACGTGAATATAGCATTTTGTCGTAAATTTTACTGTATTTGCCGTAATAAAACCTTAATTCATGTTAGCGCTTAAACTTTAGTGGCTTAATAACGGAGTCGTTAAAAAGAGGTAAAACAATGTCGCTATTTTTCAGGTTGCTAGTGGTGCGCGCCATGCTGGTAGCCAGTATCGTGCTTACCAGCTTTGCTACCATTGCTAATACCAGTGGCTGGCAGCAGGCCAAGCATATAAAAGCGGAGTTGGTGAGTGAATACCGCACGGTGATTCCGGGTTGGCCACCAGCATAAACTGGCACTTACCAGCGGGTGTAGAAGCCGGCGCTATTCAGTGGCCCACGCCGCAAGCCTTTTTGATCCCACCGCTGGTTAATTATGGCTACGCCGGTCAAACACTGTTATTAACCGAACTTAGTTTGCCGGCAAACTTTACCGCAGACACGCTGATTATTAAAGCCGACGTTGATTGGTTGGTGTGTGAAGAAATTTGTATACCGGCCGATGCTAGCTTTGAATTAACCCTGGCGGTGGCTGGGCAAAGTGAGCTAGCGGATAACCAGCAGCCAGTGGCATTTTTTGTAGCAGGTAACGAGCTGGTTGATCATGCAGCCAGCCAGCAAATTGTGTCGCAAAACGGCAGTGTGTTGCTACAGCAAGCACTCAATACCTATTTTACTGCAGCCCCAGCCGAGGTTGAGATAGTAATAATAGATGCTGCAGACCAAGGTTACAGCTAGCAGCAACGCCGGCCACGCCGTTGTTTGCTAATGCCGCTAATGCAGTATTAGCGGGTAACACGCCAAACCCGGCAGTAATCAAGCCTTATGGTTGTAGTATTAAATACTAACAGCTAATTAAGGGCAGCAGCGGCTATTGCTAGTTCAATGAAGTAAATAGCCGTTTTGCCTGCGTGCGAGGAGTAGTAGCTGATATACAGCGTATTATTGTGCAGTACCATGCCGGCATAGCTGCAATCACCGGCACTTATTAGTGCTGCCTTGTGCCAGCTTTGGCCCAAATCAGCCGAGCGCAACAACCGAAAAGCCCCACCGGGCGAGACATGGGCGCTGCCTTCCCGAAACACACACCACAATGCTTGCTGAAACCAGATAAGATCAGTAAAAGCATTATGCTCAGCCTGTTGCCAGATACAGCGTGCGGTTAACATGGACGCTCCTGTAAAGTAGTGGGTTGCTACTCAGTTTGCTGGTAACGCACTAAGGTAAGTAACTGGCTGATATTACTCAGCTCTGCCCGCTGCATAATCAGTTCTCGTCCCAGCTTTATGGCCAAACGCTGACAGGTGGCACGTGTACTGGCATCATTAATGCTTTCAAAATCAGCGGTATGGGCCATGCCAACGGTACGGCGAATAAGCTCACAACCGGCGTAACCAATACTATCGCTCAATATCTGTTGCAAGAACTTACTCTGATATAAGCCGCTTTCTAGCGCCGGATCCTGGGTTTCCGTGCGCATAAGCTCGGTGAAAACCTCGCTAAATTGCTGCCATAATTGCTCAATCTGTTGCAGCAAGTAAGTTTGTTGCTCGCTGCTATCTTCCAAAGCATGGTGCCCGGGGCAAGCCAGGTAATTAAGCAGTAAATTACCCAGTAAGCTGCCTACATCAAAACCAATGGGGCCAAAAAAGCCAAATTCAGCAGCAATAACTTTGCAGTTGTCATCGTCTATAAAAATGCTGCTGCTGTGTAAATTACCATGTAGCAAGGCTTGCGGTTTGCTCAGAAAATCGGCTTTTAGCGCCGCTACTTCGGCTTTTAACGCTTCGTCATGCCACAAGGTTTTGGCTTTTTCTAAAATAGACGGTTCTATGCTGTTGCGCTCGTGATTACAGTAGGGGTCGGTAAATAATAAATCTTCGGTGATCAAGCACATTTCCGGGTTTAAAAAACGCGCTACTTCTGCTTTTTTAGTCGCTCCGCTTAGCACAAAGTCACTGGTATAAAATAGTGTATTGGCCATATAGTTGGCTATTTGCAGCGCTAAGTGGCCAGGTTTTTTGCCGGCAATAAGCTCACTGCGAACTATACGATAAGCATTTAAGTCTTCCATTAAAATAGCGCAGTCGACCGGGTCAAAATAACGCACGTCTACCGAATGCTTCGGGCAAAAACGCCGGTGCATTTTTAACACTTCGGCCTCAATTCTGGTGCGGTCAGTGGTGAGTGGCCAACTTTCGCCCACGCTCCGGACGTAGGGTAGAGCTTGTTTAACGATTAACGAGGTGCCTTTATCATTTTCTACCCGAAATATCAGGTGCAGGTTGTCGCCACCAAACTCTTCTGCGCTTAGTTTGCTATGCTCGCCAAACAGCTCGCTGTGCTTGTCGGCAAAGGCTATAGCCGCGTCGGTAGTAAAGGCTTTGTATTCGCTCATAGTGTGCAATCACTCATTAGTAGTGTGGTTACGGCAAACGCCAACAACAGAGTGGCATAATCGCAAACCTGCTGGCGCTGTGCAATGTTAAGCTGAAATAAGCGCAAAAGCATGTTAACAAGGCAAATGACCGGCTAATTTTTAAGCGGTTAGCGTTAGTGCTTAGCAATTGCCCGCAGGCATAGCCAGAGCTAAGTAATTGAATTTATTACCCTCATCCCCTGTAAAAATTTTTTATCAAATAATATTAATATAACAAAAAAGAATATAACAATTTATTGTTTAGTTAATTAAAACATATTAGTTTGCGCACCATTACAAGATTTTCAGGCTTTACAGCAGCGTGGCGCTATCTCCACTAACGAGCTGCAGCAGCAACAAGAATTAGTGCTGAATATTCGCCAGCAGCTGGCTGAGCTAAATGCCAACGAGCAAAGCCAGTTGGCACAACTTACGCAACTTAGCGGTTTACTGCAGCGCCTGCCCAGTGAGCGAGAGCAACAGCTGGCGCTAATGGACGGCGATATTTCTCGCCTGGCGCAACAACAAACCGAACTTAATGCCCGTGGCGAAATGCTGATCACCGCGCCCATTAGCGGCCGGGTAACCAATTTAATGGCCGAGGTAGGCAACAATGTGCAGCTGGGTATACCGCTGCTCACCATTATGCCCGACAACGCCATGCTTGAAGCAGTGCTATTGGTGCCTACCCGGGCTTACGGCTTTGTACAGCCAGGGCAGCGCACCCGCTTGCGCTTTGACGCCTTTCCGTATCAGCGCTTTGGCTTATACGAAGGGCAAGTAATAAAAACGGCGCAGGCTATCGTGCTTCCAAATGAAGTCGAAATGCCTGTCGCCGTACAGGAGCCAGTGTACCGGGTAAAGGTAGCACTGGATTCGCAACTCATCCGCGCTTATGGCAACACCGTCCCGCTTCAATCGGGCATGTTGTTAAGCGCAGATATCGTGCTGGAACAACGCAGTCTGTTAGCCTGGTTGTTTGAGCCGATTTTAAGCCTGCAAGGGCGGTTATAACGCTCGGTAAAGAGCAAACCTTAAACTTAAAAACATCTCAGGAGAGATAATATGCAAGAGTTAACATTTGAGCAAGTTGAAGAAGTAAATGGTGGAGTAGGACCTGGCGGCGCTATCTTGGGCGGAATTATTGGTGGTGTGAGTAGCGCTTCCAATGGTGGAAGTTTTGGTTCTATTGCAGCAGCAACAGCGCTCGGTGCCGTATCCGGCTTCTTTGGTGGCTGGGCTTTTAGCACTGGGTCAAGGTTCGCCAATACAATGTTTGGTACTAAAGCGGTGATTACAGGTGTAAGTGCTTCCAAAGTCTAGAAAACCAGAGGGGCTGAACACTGTATGCGTAACAGCAACCACACCTTCGGCATGATTGCTGTTTAGCTCAGAATGGCAGCAGCTTCGCCAGTTTGTCTGGCGTATCGGCGGTAGGCAGCTC
>NZ_LAHP01000024.1 GCF_000987765.1 Arsukibacterium sp. MJ3 | reverse complement strand
TAAAAAAGCACTGGCAAGCAGCGATTGATAAATTACGAACATTGATTGATGATCCGCAAGCGAGTTTTTAAAATGCCTAAATTCGTGGGGATCTCTCAGACTCTGACCCTTTTTATTTGACCCCTTTTAGTATTGCTAGGTTTTTAAATCAATTCGCTGGTGAATATTTTGCCATTGCTCAGGAAATTTACCCTGTAGCACATAAGAAAAGGCAATAAGCTCGGCAATAACAACGTACAACTCTTTTGGAATATTATCGCCTAATTGTAGCTGACCGAGCAGTCGGTTTAGCTCATCATCCTGATGGATCAACACCCCATGCTCTCTGGCCAGTGCAATAATATCGTCAGCAAGTTCGCCATGGCCTTTTGCAACGATGGTCGGTGCCGATTTTCCATCATATTTTAACGCGGTTGCACTTTTATGAGCAGGCTTTGTGGGCGCATTGTTCTGCTCTGACATTAGCTAATTGCTCCTGATGTTAATATGCTCATTTGTAAGCGTCTTTTTGTAAAGACATGTCGTTATACTTTTACCGTTAGCAGGCTGTTATGGCGTGGTAGCAGGCTATCAGGAATTTTACCTAACTGACAGTCTGCTTTACTCACGGTTAACCCTTGCGCTAAACAGCGATCTTTTAATAATGGCAGAAATTTTTGTGCCAGCCGCAGAGCCTGATTATGATCAGTATAAAACTGCAGTTGTAAGTCTTGTTCTTGCAGTTTCGCAACCACCAGCAGCTTGCCATATTGTTGCAAGTCAAACTTCATGGTCAGTTGCCATTGCTTTTTCCCGGTATCGCCGCTTTTAGCGTCAGCTTCGCGTTGTTCTAGCAATAATTGCGGCAGAATAGTTTGGCCCTGTTGCTGCAACGGCAATTGTAACAACCATTGTTGTACCTGGCTTTGTGCATCCAGTGTAGCTAACTGGCTTTGCTGTATTGGGCTGCTTAAACTGGCTAATTGGCGTAGTGCCGTACCCGCCTGAGATTGATCAAGTTGCGAGACTAACTGGCTAAGTCGGTTACCGCTAGCGTTTTGTGCTGGTGATAGCTGCTTTTGGCTTAAATGACCTAGCAATAATTGAATAGCTAGTGCCAGCGTGCCACCTGACGTTTGCAAATTAGGTTGGCTTTGCAGCGGCTGAAACTGCAGTAGGGCATTTAGCTGGGCGGCTAAAGCCGGCGCAGCCAATGGTTTACTGACCTCCGGTAAGCTTTGTTGAATTTGGCTAAGTAATTGCTGTAAAGGTGCCGGTAGGTTCGGTAAGTTGTTGCTTTGCATTAAGGGTTGCGCCAGCAAGGGTAATAAATTACGCCAGGCTTGTGCCTTTGTTTCCGGCGCCAAAGTAGTAAAGCCTGGCTGCTGGTTTTGCAGCACAGCCGAGTTAGTTATTGTCTGGCCTGGTAAGGGTAAACCACCACTGCCAGTAGTGGTCGATTGCCACTGCAGCAGACGGTTCGCCTGGCTTTGCTCCAGCGTTATTTGCTGGGTTTGCGGTACTGGCTGCATCAGTAACTGCCACTGATTGTTTTTTGTGGTTGGCGGCTGTAATTGTAATAAAAGTGGTGTGTTGGCATTAGCAGCGTTATTGACCACGTTGGCCAATAATGTGGCGGGTATGGCAATATTAAGCCCACCTAAAGTAATAGTAGTGGGAGCAGTCCCGCCTGTAACCGCAGCCGTGGCCCGAATGGGCGGTAACAAGTTTAATAATGCCTGTAACAGCTGTTGCTGACTGGTTGCAGTTAATACCAGCGGCTGAGTTGTTGCTGGCATAGGCAGTTGCACCTGCAGTTGCAAACGTTGATTAGGCTTATTAAATTCAAGTTTTAGCAACATGGCTATTTTACCCTCAGCAGACTGAGCGGTTTTTGACGGCTGAGCGCTCAGGTTTACAGCCTGCTGCGTTAACTGTTGTATTGTCGCCAACTCTTTGCCGGTTAGCGTCAATAGCAGTAGGTTATTGCCTGCTGTATTGGCTAACTGCAGCTGGCCGCTCTTAGTATTAAGTATTATTGGTAATGTTACAGCGTTGGTCTGATTAAGCACATTATTGCTTGTTTTAAGCGGTTGTTGCGCTGCGGCTTGTTGCTGAGTTGGTGTTTCAGCCTGGCCATTAAGTAGTGCCGGGTTTGTTAATGCGCTGCTTAGCTGCGGTAGTTGCTGACTTAACCACTGGCTGAGAATGGCCGGTAACTGGGCCTGATTCAGGCTAATGCGGCTTACCGTTGCTGGTGGGGTTTGCAAGAGTAAACTAAGCTGGTTATTGGCCGCCGGGCTAAGTTTAACCTGTAATTGCTGGCCAAACTGCTGGTTAATTTGCTGGCCTTGCGGTGTAGGCAAGTTTAAGGTTAATGCGCCTTGTGGCGTGTTAAGTTGCAGTTGGCTGCTACCCGGTAACATTTGCAAACGGGCGTTGTAAAGTTCGCCCACCAACAGTTTTAATTCTGGCGCGCTTGCGCCCGCATTATTGCCAGCACGGCTTGGCGGGGTTTGCAGTAACTTATCCAGATTGATCTGGCTCATATTTCTCCTGATTAATCACCCTGCAAGCAACGGATCTAATTCGTTTTCCGGCCGCAGTATGCTACTATGCGCGCAATTTTAATCGCAGTCGATACCGAGGCAAGTGAACAAAACGCCGCCTAGTCCCGCCAGCCCCAACGGGCCTTTATTGCAGGGTACTGACCTAAGTTGTATTCGTCAGGATCGGCTGCTGTTTGCTGATTTGTCATTACAGCTTTACCCGGGACAGTTATTGCACGTTATGGGTAAAAATGGCGCAGGTAAAAGCTCGCTATTGCGTATTTTAGCCGGTTTAGCTCAGCCAGATGATGGCCAGCTTTATTATCAGGCTAAGCTATTGCAGCACAGCTTGCCAGTGTATTGTGGCAACTTATGCTATATCGGCCATCACAGCGGTATACATGAGCAATTAACGGCGCTGGAAAATCTCGCTTTTTGGCGTGCAGCATCGGGCCTGAAACTAGCAGATGACTGGGCAGTATTGGCGCAGCTTGGCCTGGCAGGCCTGGAAGATGTTCCTTGCAGAATGTTATCTGCCGGACAACAGCGCCGTGTCTCACTGGCTAGGCTGTGGTTAACTCCGGCGCAAATCTGGATCCTGGATGAGCCTTTTACCGCGCTTGATCAAAGTGCTATTGCATTACTGCAGCAACAAATGCTGCATCACCTTAGTAATAACGGCGCCATTATCCTAACCACTCACCAACGTCTTACTTTACATTTTCCGGCATTAGTCCAACTGGAGATAGCCTACCGATGGTAACTGGCGTATTTCTACAGCGAGAACTGCGTTTGCTGGCCCGGCAGAAAGCAGACTGGCTAAATCCCATCTTGTTTTTTATTATCGTGTTAAGTTTGTTCCCACTGGGCATTGGGCCAGAGCCCAATATGTTACGTATTATTGCACCAGGTATAGTATGGATTGCGGCACTGCTAAGTGTGTTGTTAGCAGCAGAGCGCTTATTTAAAGACGATTATCGTAACGGTGTTATTGAGCAATTAGTTGCCGGGCGACATAGTCTTTTAGCCTTTGTATTGGCAAAAATCGTTGCTAATTGGCTTAGTACCGGTTTGCCATTATTATTTATATCACCGGTGGTGGCGTTGTTGCTTGGGCTGGAACAAGCCGCTTTAGGTGCTATGGCATTAACATTACTGCTGGGTACGCCGTTGCTTAGCTTGTTAAGTGTGCTGGGTTCTTCACTTACTATGGCAGCCGATAAAGGCGGTATTTTACTGGCATTACTGATATTGCCGCTGTATATTCCGCTTTTAATTTTTGCTAGCAGCGCCATAGAAGCCGCCAGCATGGGCTTGGGTTATCAGGGACAGTTGGCCATTTTGCTGGCCATGTTATTATTGGCTTTAGCGCTGGTGCCGATGGCGGTAACCAGTGCTTTGCGAATTAATGTGAGTTGATATGTTTAAATGGTTAGATCCCTACGCAAAAAGTGAAACGTTATACCATTTTTGTGGCAAGTTGCTGCCTTTTTTAATGGTAACAGCCTTGGTATTGCTGTTACTGGGCAATATCTGGGGTATCGCTTTTACCCCTGCAGATTATCAGCAGGGCGACAGTTATCGGATCATTCATATTCATGTGCCCGCCGCTATTTTGTCTATGGGCGCTTATGCTGCCATGGCTAGCGCCGCTTTTGTGGCCCTGGTGTGGCAAATAAAGGTAGCGCATTGGGCCGTTTTAGCTATAGCACCAATTGGTGCCGTGTATACCGCTATTGCCTTAATCACCGGCATGGCGTGGGGTAAACCCATGTGGGGCGCCTGGTGGGTATGGGATGCTCGCCTTACCTCGCAGCTAATTTTGTTATTTTTATACTTTGGTGTTATGGCGTTAGACGGTGCCTTTAGTGATCGTAAGGTTGGCGCTAAGGTGTCCAGCTTACTGGCGTTAGTCGGGGTAATAAATTTACCGATTATTCATTTTTCAGTAGAGTGGTGGAACACCCTGCATCAGGGCGCCAGCATAACTAAGTTTAGGCCAGCAATTGATCCTAGTATGCTTTGGCCGTTATTGATCAGTATTTTAGCGTTCGCTGTGTTGTTAATGGCGTTAACTTGTTTGCGGCTGCGCACCGCAATTTTAGAGAATGAGCAACATCGACCCTGGGTTAGAAAGCTAGTGGGAGGCTAAGCATGTATTTTGAATCGTTTAATGATTTTCTGGCTATGGGCGGTTATGGCTTTTTTGTTTGGCTGGCGTTCGGTATAACTTATCTGCTGCTTATTGTGTTAATTGGCGGCAGTATTTACCAGCAGCGTCAGTTTAAACAACAACTTAAAGCTACTATTGCCCGTGAACAACGTGTTAAGCAGTATCAGGAGCAACAAGTCTAATGCAACCAAGACGGCAAAAACGCCTGTTATCAATACTCGTTATTATCAGCCTTATCGGCGGCGCTATTGGCGCCATGCTGTATGCGCTGCAGCAAAATATTGATTTATTCTACACGCCCACTCAGCTGGTGGAAGGTTTGGGAAAAGATAAAGTAAAGCCGGTTACCGGCCAGCGTTTACGCATTGGTGGTCTGGTGGTGCCGGGCAGTGTCTCGCGTGACGCCCAAAGCTTAAAAGTGCGCTTTCAGTTAGTGGATATTGGTCCATCTGTCTGGGTTGAATTTGAAGGGATTTTGCCAGATTTGTTTCGGGAAGGTCAGGGAATCGTTGCCCAGGGAACCTTATTAGCCCCGGATCGAATCCATGCCACAGAAGTATTAGCAAAGCATGATGAAGAATACATGCCAGCAGAAGTTGCTGAAGCGTTAAAAGGCATCCGGCATGTACCTCCGTCGCAGGCAAATTTTGCTACTAGCACTACTTACGGTGCGGCAGGTTATGGTGCTGCTGACGGTTATCAAAAACCGACAGTGCAACCAGATAATTAAGGGGCATAATAATGATAGCTGAATATGGTCAATTAGCGCTGACCTTTGCATTGGCGCTATCGGTGTTGTTGGCCTTTGTGCCACTTTATGGCAGTTTTAGTGGTAATCAGCGCGCGTTATTGCAAGCTAAACCCCTAGCCATTGGTTTATTTCTTTTTTGCTTATTGGCAAAATTGGCGTTAATTCATGCTTTTTTAACCAGCGACTTTAGTGTCATTAATGTTGCCACTAATTCCAGTTCAATTTTGCCTTGGTATTACCAAATTACCGCCAGTTTTGGCTCTCACGAAGGCTCTATGGTGCTGTGGATTTTGATGCTTTCTGGCTGGACTGCAGCAGTGTCATTATTTTCTAAAGGCTTGCCACTGTTAATGCAGGGGCGAATTTTAGGCGTTTTAGGGCTCATTAATTTAGGTTTTATTGCTTTTTCCTTGTTTATGTCTAACCCGTTTGCTCGTAGCTTGCCGTTTTATCCGGTAGAAGGCATGGATCTTAACCCGTTGCTGCAAGATTTCGGAATGATCATCCATCCGCCACTACTTTACATGGGTTATGTTGGCTTTGCGGTTTCTTTTGCTTTTGCTATAGCCGCGTTAATTGGTGGTAAATTTGACAGCACCTGGGCCCGCTGGGCGCGTCCCTGGACTTTGGCTGCCTGGTTGTTTTTAACCCTGGGTATTATGTTAGGCAGTTGGTGGGCTTATTATGAACTTGGCTGGGGCGGCTGGTGGTTCTGGGATCCGGTTGAAAATGCCTCATTTTTACCTTGGCTGGTGGGTACAGCGTTATTGCATAGTCTGGCCGTTACCGAAAAACGTGGTACGTTTAAATCGTGGACGGTATTGTTAGCACTCGGCGCTTTTTCACTTAGCTTAGTTGGTGCCTTTTTAGTGCGTTCGGGGGTGTTAGTGTCGGTGCATTCATTTGCATCAGATCCCGATCGCGGTATCTTTTTACTGGTGTTCTTATTATTGGTTATTGGTGGCTCTCTGGCACTGTATGCCAGCAGAATGAACTCGGTCAGAAGCCAGGCCCGCTACCAGTTGTTTTCCCGCGAAGTAATGCTGTGGGGCAATAACGTATTTTTACTTACCGCAACACTTGTGGTGTTTCTAGGCACATTGTTTCCCTTATTTCACAAAGAGTTGGGCCTGGGCTCCATTTCCATTGGAGAGCCCTTTTTCAACCAGATGTTTTACTATCTTACTATCCCGTTTGCATTATTGTTGGGGCTAGGCCCTTGGGTGCGCTGGAAACAGCAGCAAGTTAAACCTTTACTGGGGCCACTGAGTTTAATTGCCGTTGCCAGTTTAGTATTGGCATTAGGCACCATGGCGGCCATGCAATCGATTCAGGCAAATTTAGCCTTAATGGGCTTATTACTGGGTGCTTGGGTGGGTATATCGGCATTGTATGAGTTGTATCAGCGGATGAGCCAGTTTGGTTCAGTAACCCAAGGGGCATTTAAGTTACAGGCCAGTCATTACGGCATGACTATCGCTCACATTGGCTTTGCCGTGCTGGTAGTGGGGGTAGTGATGACCAAAACATACAGTGTTGAGCGCGACGTGCGTATGCAGGTAAATGACAGTATTAGCCTGGCAGGTTATCAATTTACGTTATTGGAAGTGTACCCGCTAAAGGGCGCTAATTTTGGTGGTGAAGCCGCCGAGATTGCTGTGCATAACAGTAAAGGACAGCTTATTACCCAGTTACATGCCGAAAAACGCTTATACACCATTCAACGCATGGTAATGACTGAGGCCGCTGTGCATGGGCGGTTAAGTCGTGATTTATATGTGTCGCTTGGCGAAGCGCTACCAGGTGATGCCTGGGCAGTGCGGTTATATGTTAAACCTTTTGTGCGTTGGATATGGCTGGGTGGCTTATTGATGGCACTGGGCGCCTTTGTCGCACTACTGGACAAACGTTACCGGCGTAAAATAATTCCTGCCGCGCCGGCTAAAGCAACGGAGCTGGCCAATGCGTAAGTTGCTGTTTTACGTACCGCTGGCTTTGTTTCTAACCTTAGTGCTGTTTTTATTAAGTGGTTTGTTTTCTGATCCAATGGAACGCGAGTCAGCGACCACCAATAAAGCCTTACCGGCGTTTAGTTTGCCTGATTTAATGAACCCGGCGCAGCAGTGGCAACCCGGTCAGTTGCAGGGTGAAACATTTTTACTCAATGTTTGGGGCACCTGGTGTCCAACCTGTAATGCTGAGCTGAGCTACATGACCGAGTTAAAGCAGCAAGGGGTAAAAATAGTTGGTCTTTATTACCTGCTGCCGGTTGATCCGCTATTAGGTGAGCGCTTCGATTTAGCTGAATTACAAGCTGACGTTAATAATAAACTGCAACAACACGGCAACCCCTACCAATTTAACATTTTAGATGCACAGCGCAGTCTGGCACTAGACTTAGGGGTAAGTGGCGCACCAGAAACCTTTATTATTGACAGTAACGGCATAGTGCGAGCGCATCATATTGGCGATATTAACCCACAGGTTTGGCGCAATAAATTGGCGCCGCTTTACCAGCAGTGGCGTGCACAAGACGGAGCTATGCCATGATCAAGCTAAGTGTGTTTGTCACCTTGTTGTTGCTGGCCTTACCGCTGGCGGCAACTGAAGAAGTGCTAACGTTTGAAAATGAAACACAACGCCAATTGTATTTGCAACTAACCGCAGAGCTGCGCTGTCCGCAGTGTCAGAACCAAAATATTGCTGATTCAAACGCCATAGTGTCGGTTGACATGCGGCAAAAATCTTACGAGTTAATCATGCAAGGCAGTAGCCGCGATGAGGTGCTTGAATATATGATTAACCGCTATGGTAATTTTGTGCACTATTTGCCACCACTTAATCGCTACACCTTATTATTATGGCTGGCGCCGCTACTGTTATTACTGGGTTTAATAGGCTTGCAGGTAAAACGGCGCAACGCACAAGGTGCTGAGCCGTTAGCTGAAGAGCAATTGGCCTCAGAGCAACCCGCCAGCCTGGATGCTGAGCTGGATAAATTGATTGATCAATACCGGAGTAAAAAATGATGTTGTGGCCGTTGTTGTTTGTCGCCGTGCTGATGTTAGTACTAAGCGCCATTATTATCAGTTGGCCGCGCCGGGCCAGTGACGTCAATAATCAAACTCCACTGCAATTATTTGAAGAACGTTTGCAATTATTAGCATTGGCAAGAGATAGCGGTGAGTTGGCTGAACAAGATTTTGCTAGCGCTGCTGCCGAGCTAAAGCAGCAATTTAGCCAGCAACAACAGCAAGTAATCAGTTATCGTTTGCCCAAACAGCAACGGTGGTGGCATTTAGGCTTATTGGTTACTGTGCTGTTAATGGTAGCGCTTACTTATCGTTTTAATGGCCATTACACCGAACTGGCTGACTGGCAGCACGCTAACAGCAATTTAGCCAGTTATGGCGAGCGAGCACTATTGGGGCAGGGCGAGCCGCTATCTGAGCACGAAACCCGCTTATTTGCGCTGGCACTTCGCACAAAACTGGCTAAAGAAGGCGACGATGCGGTTGCCTGGATGTTACTTGGCCGCATTTGGATGTCACAAGGTTTAATGGAAGATGCAGTAGAAGCCTTTGAAAAAGCCCTGGCGTTAAGCCCAAACCGCATTCCGCTACTGCTTAACTTTGCTCAGGCATTAATTGTGGTGGGCGGCGATGAAAATCTGGCACGCGCTGGCCAGGCAGTAGCCAGAATTTTATTAGCTGAACCGGCTAATTTAGATGCCATGTCCTTAATGGCGCTGGTAGCGCACGAAAAAGGCGACACCACAGAAGCGGCTGCTGCCTGGCGCGTATTAGCCGAGCAACTGGATGAAACCGATCCCCGCTATCCACTGGTAGTCAGTAAACTGGCTGAGCTGGGTATTGCCAGCCCGGGTAGCCCGGGAACTTCAGGCACCGCAGAGGTAAGCGGCCGGCAAATTCGGGTACAACTTACCGTTAGCCCGGCATTAACCGCAGCCAACCCCGGTGCCACTTTGTTTTTATTCGCCCGAGCCGTGGGTGGCTCTAACTTGCCATTAGCCGTGCAGCGTATGCCCTTACCCAGTGGTGCAGTAGAGCTGCTACTAACTGAGCAAATGGCAATGCAGCCAAATTGGACGTTAAGCCAGGCAGAGCAAGTGGTGGTGGTGGCCAGAATGTCGCAAGCCGGTACAGTAGAACAAATGCCCGGCGACCTGCAGGTAGAATCGGCAGAATTATCCTTTAATGAAGCAATACTTAGCGTAACGCTGAACCTGGAACCCTGATATGGCCGTTTTAAAACAACACCTACTAATACCGTTGCTACTAACCATGCTGATAAGTGGCTGCGCTAGTAAACCGCAGCTGCAACCACAGAATGAATATCGCGAAGCCGCCGAGGCAGCACAGACTAACGCGGCGCCTTTTGTCGACTCGCGCGATCCACTGGAGCGAATTAACCGGCCGCTCTGGGATTTTAATTACGACGTGCTAGACAAATACCTGTTACGGCCAGCCACAGTGGGTTACATGACAGTAGTACCCAAACCCGCCAGAAAAGGCCTAATTAATGTGGTTGAAAACCTGAATGAGCCCGCCAGTTTTTTAAATGGTTTATTACAAGGCAAACCAGGAAATGCTGCCGTTAGTGCCGGGCGTTTTTTAGTAAATTCAACCATCGGCATGTTAGGGTTGTTCGATGTCGCCAGCCAAATTGGTTTAGCGACAGCAGAGGAAGACTTTAATCAAACCATGGCCGTGTGGGGCATTGGCGATGGTGCCTTCTTAATGTTACCTGGCCGCGGCCCTACCACCATCCGCGACACAACTGGCAGCTTAATCGATGGTTTGTATTTTCCGTTAGCGCTATTAAATACCCCGCTTACTATAAGTCGGTTCGCCATTAACGCCCTGGACAGTCGTGAACAACTAATGAATGTAGAACAGATGTTGGAAGACTCACTCGACCCTTACTCATTTGTTAAAGAGTCTTACTATCAGCGTCAGGAATTTAAAATATTCGACGGTAATCCACCGCAACCAAAGCAAGAAGAGCTAGACGACGAGCTGCTAGACTATCTCGACGAATTCCAATAAATAAAATCACTCTGACCCTTTTTTTACTTATTGATTAATAACTAATTAAAATGGGTCAGAGTCAATTTAAAAGTCAATATCAAAGGACTGTTATGATTAAAGTACTAAGTGTTTTCGGCACCCGGCCCGAAGCGATTAAAATGGCGCCGCTGGTTAATTTGTTAAAAGCAGATAGCGATATCGACAGCCGGGTATGTGTTACCGGCCAACATCGTGAAATGCTTGATCAAGTGCTTAACTTGTTCGCGATAGAACCTGAATACGATTTGGCTATTATGAAGTTGGGGCAGGATTTATACGACGTAACCACCAGTATCTTATTAAAAATTAAGCCGGTGCTGCGCGATTTTCAGCCTGACATCGTGTTGGTACATGGTGATACCAGCACCACCTTTGCTGCTGCACTAGCCTGCTATTATGAAAAAATAGCGGTAGGCCATGTTGAAGCAGGCCTTCGAACCGGCAACATTTATAGCCCGTGGCCAGAAGAAGCTAACCGCAAGCTAACAGGTGCACTAACGCGGTTACACTTTGCGCCTACCGACACCTCAGCAGCAAATTTGCTGGCTGAAAATATAGCGGCCAGCGACATTGTGATTACCGGCAATACCGTTATTGATGCGTTATTGCAGGTGGTCAAAAAAATTAGTGAGGACGCTAAGCTAAGCAGTGATTTTGCCAGTCAATTTCCCTTTGGCCAGCATGGCCGGCGTCTAATTCTGGTTACCGGCCATCGCCGCGAGAGCTTTGGTGATGGCTTTGAGCAAATTTGTGCGGCACTGGCCGACATTGCCAAAGCATTCCCTGATTGTGATGTGGTCTACCCGGTGCATTTAAACCCTAATGTTCGCGAGCCGGTATATCGGTTGTTGAGCGATGTCGCCAATGTGCATCTTATTCCGCCACAAGATTACCTGCCATTTGTCTATTTAATGAGTAAAGCTACTGTGGTACTAACCGACTCTGGTGGTATTCAGGAAGAGGCACCGTCGCTGGGTAAACCGGTATTGGTTATGCGTGATACCACCGAGCGGCCTGAAGCCGTTAGTGCCGGTACAGTTAAATTGGTAGGCACTAACCGGCAGAAAATTGTTGAACAAGTTAGTCGCTTATTAACTGATAGTAATTATTACCAAAGCATGAGTTTTGCTCACAACCCTTATGGCGATGGTCAGGCATGCCAGCGCATTGTTAGCGCCATTAAGCAGCAGTTTAAATCGGCGTAATAGCCGTGTTATCCTGACACATAAAATAACCGCTAACGATAATATAGACGGAGAAAAAATGGATTTTAGTCAGATTGTCGGCAATTCAGCATCAGTCCCTACCGTGCATCGTTGGCTAATAACCGGCTGTGCCGGTTTTATTGGCTCAAATTTACTGCAGGCGTTATTAAGCGCTAACCAGCAGGTTACCGGCCTTGATAATTTTGCTACCGGCCATCAGCGTAATTTAGATGAAGTGCAAAGCCTGGTTAGCCCCGAGCAATGGCAGCGCTTTCGCTTGGTCAATGGTGATATTCGTAATGCCGGGCACTGTAACGATGCGGTAACTGGGGTTGATTATGTGCTGCATCAGGCCGCTCTTGGCTCAGTACCCCGTTCACTGGCTGATCCGCTTACTACTAATGAAGTGAACATTAGTGGCTTTTTAACGATGCTGGTGGCTGCGCGTGATGCAGGGGTAAAACGCTTTGTTTACGCCGCGTCCAGTTCTACCTATGGCGACCATCCGGCACTGCCCAAGGTAGAAGCCAATATTGGTAAGCCACTGTCGCCTTACGCTATTACCAAATATGTTAATGAGTTATATGCCGACGTATTTAGCCGCAGCTATGGTTTTCATTGTGTTGGTTTGCGTTACTTTAATGTATTTGGGCCACGTCAAGATCCAAATGGCGCATACGCCGCCGTGATCCCAAAATGGACAGCCGCCATGATAGCTGGTGAGCAAGTGGTGATTAACGGCGATGGTGAAACCAGCCGCGATTTCTGTTTTGTCGATAATGCCGTGCAGGCCAACTTGCGTGCCGCATTATCTGATATTGAGCAAAGCGAAGTGTTTAACGTAGCGGTAGGTGACAGAACCACGCTAAATCAATTATTTAGTGCTATACAAAGCGCCCTGGCAACTAATGGTATCGCTTATCCGCATGCGCCACAATACGCCGATTTTCGGGCCGGGGACGTGCGCCACTCGCAAGCCGATGTTAGTAAAGCCAGGCTAATGCTAGGCTATTTGCCTAGTCACACTATTAACGAAGGTATTGCCGTGGCAATGCCCTGGTATATTGCCCAGCCAGCCAAATAATGGCAAAAGGAAAGATATGACAGCTTTAACAGATGTAAAACTGGCCATTATTGGCCTGGGGTATGTTGGCCTGCCACTTGCTGTGGAGTTTGGTAAACATTATCACACGCTGGGTTTTGATATTAATCAGGCGCGGGTAGCCGAGCTACAAAGCGGCGCAGATCACACGCTGGAAGTAAGCAAAGAAGAGCTGGCGAGCTCTGCTAAATTACAGTTTAGCCATGCTATCGACGATTTAAAATCAGCTAACATTTACATTGTTACTGTGCCGACACCTATTGATGAGCATCGCCGCCCTGACTTAACACCATTAATTAAAGCCTCCGAGACATTGGGTAAAGTAATTAGCCCGGGCGATATCGTTATATACGAGTCTACCGTTTACCCTGGTGCTACCGAAGAAGATTGTATTCCGGTTATTGAGCGGGTATCTGGCCTAAAATACAATGTTGATTTTTATGCTGGTTACAGCCCCGAGCGAATAAACCCAGGTGATAAAGAGCACCGGGTCACCACCATTAAAAAAGTGACATCGGGTTCAACTCCGGCTATTGCTTCAAAGGTAGACGCGTTATACGCCAGCATCATTACCGCCGGTACTTACCAAGCCAGCAGCATTCGGGTAGCAGAAGCCGCCAAGGTAATTGAAAACACCCAGCGAGACTTAAACATTGCGCTTATTAACGAGTTAGCCGTTATTTTTAATAAACTCGGTATCGATACCGAAGAGGTACTGCTTGCCGCGGGCACCAAATGGAATTTTCTGCCATTTCGACCAGGCTTAGTGGGTGGTCACTGTATTGGCGTAGACCCTTACTATCTCACTCATAAAGCCCAGTCTATTGGTTACCACCCGGAAGTTATTTTGGCGGGCCGGCGCATAAACGACAGCATGGGCCGTTACGTAGTTAGCGAGCTGGTTAAAGCTATGGTAAAAAAACGTATTCACGTAGCCGGTGCCAAAGTGCTACTAATGGGCTTAACGTTTAAAGAAAACTGCCCCGACATTCGTAATACCAAAGTTATTGATATCGTCAACGAATTAAAAGAATACGGTGTAGAAGCCGACGTATTCGACCCGTGGGTTAATGCTAAAGAAGCCGAGCATGAATACGGCATTACGCCTGTCACAAGCCCTGCAGCAGGCAGTTACGACGCGATCATTCTGGCAGTAGCCCATAAACAATTTCGCGAAATGGGCGCCACAGGCATCAAAGCCCTGGCCAAGCCACAACACATTCTCTACGATTTAAAATACCTGCTTAGCGCCAGCGAAGCCGACTTAAGGCTATAACTACTAAGAAAAAGGGTCAGAGTGAATAATTTATTCACTCTGACCCTTTTCAGGCCGGCCTTTGTGGCACCGACCAAAATCAATATCATATTTGTTGCTAATTGATGTAATAAAACTCTCGCTGGCTAAAGGATAGTTGTGGTTAATTGCTCTGCGAATACTCATAAGATCGTCAGCACAGACATCATGCTCAAATAGCGCCCTATAGTTTGCCACCCGCTGTCCAATCGTGTCAGCTAAATTTATATAAACACTGTGCGGTGTAACAACGCTAATGTTTATGCCTCTGGCGTTTGCATGATAGCTTGACCAATGATAGTCAGCGGGTTGGTCAACCATTTTTGCCCGAACCGGGTTTAGCTCAATATAACGCTGACAGGTAAGAAAATACTGATCAGTATCCACCAGGCTATCTTTAAAACGGCCATCCCATAACGTGCCCACTCGGTTATAGCGTTTGTTAAAATAGTGTACATAATCACGTCCTAAATTCTGCATTAACCTTGAAATTGCGCCATTCTGCTGCGCCGTCATCAGCAAGTGCACATGGTTACTCATCAACACAAAAGCATGTAACTGAATCTTAAAAGCTGGCAGGTGTGTTTCTAATATCGATAAATAGCAGGCTTTATCAATATCATCATAAAAACAGTTATTTCGATTATGACCCCGCTGCACCACATGGTAAGGCATATTGGCAATCAGGTATCGCTTTCTACGCGGCATATTGCATAATTGTTAATTAAATTTATTAAAATATAGCTAAATAAATACTAAATGCAATAAAAAGGGTCAGAGTGATTTTTAAAATCACTCTGACCCTTTTTATTTTGGTAAAATAACATTTTGTTTTAAGGTACTCGTATGAGTTTGACAACATCAGACAAGCACGTTAAAGGCATAGTATTGGCAGGGGGCACCGGCAGTAGGTTGTATCCGATTACCCGGGGTGTTTCAAAGCAATTGCTGGCAGTTTATGACAAACCGATGATCTACTATCCAATATCGGTACTAATGCTAGCGGGTATTCGCGATATCCTCATTATTACTACCATCGAGCACCAAAGCGCTTTTCAGAACTTGCTCGGTGACGGTAGTGATTTTGGTCTGCAATTTAGTTATTGTATTCAGCCTTCAGCAGATGGCATTGCCCAGGCTTTTATGTTGGCAGAAGACTTTCTTGCCGGCAGCCCTGCGTGTTTGGTGTTAGGTGACAACATCTTTGTCGGTCATGGTTTTAGTCAGCTTTTGCAACAGGCAATAGCCGACATTAAGCTGGGCTTAGCAACAGTGTTTGGCTACAGGGTAAGCAATCCTGAGCGCTACGGTGTAGCAGAGCTTAACGGTGCAGGGCAAGTTACTTCATTAGTAGAAAAACCAACGCAGCCGAAAAGTCATTTTGCCGTTACGGGTTTATATTTTTACCCGGCAGATGTTGTTGCTACGGCAAAGTTGCTAACACCATCTGCACGTGGAGAACTAGAAATAACCGAATTAAACCAGCTTTATCTTAATCAGCAACGGCTTAACCTAAAGCAACTAGGCCGCGGCTTTGCATGGTTAGATACCGGCACGCATGAGAGCTTATTAGAGGCTTCCGCTTACATAGAAACCATTCAAAAACGACAAGGCCTGATAGTAGCGTGCTTAGAAGAAATAGCTTTTGAGATGGGTTATATTAACAAGATACAATTACTCGAATTGGCTAAATCATTAGCAGGTAATCAGTATGGTGATTATTTACGTTTCATAGCATCCAGTGAATAAAAAGGGTCAGAGTGATTTTCCACATTTTTAACGTAAAATCACTCTGACCCTTTTTAATTTTACTATTATAGAAGGGCTTAACATGCTTGCAAAGTCGCTTAGTTTGCCTGAAGTTTTACTTATAACTCCTCAGGTTCATCTTGATACTCGTGGGTATTTCTTTGAAAGCTTTCGTCAGCAACAGCTTCAGCAGCTGATTGGTGCTGATATTCAGTTTGTGCAAGAGAATGAATCGCGCTCTGGTTTTGGTGTGTTGCGTGGTTTACATTACCAGCGTCCGCCGCAAGCGCAGGCTAAGTTAGTAAGGGTTGTAGAGGGCGAGGTACTCGATGTAGTGGTAGATATCCGCCATGGTAGCCCGCGGTTTGGTCAATCGGTGCAAACACTATTAACGGCTGAAAATAAGCAGCAGCTATTTATTCCGCCAGGCTTTGCTCATGGTGTTTTAGTG
The DNA here is from genome assembly GCF_000987765.1 of Arsukibacterium sp. MJ3. Lineage (GTDB taxonomy): Bacteria > Pseudomonadota > Gammaproteobacteria > Enterobacterales > Alteromonadaceae > Alishewanella. Next base: position 32,232 of record NZ_LAHP01000024.1, on the reverse strand, counting down.
CTAAGCGCACATGCCACCATTATTTACAAAGTAGATAACTACTATTCTGCAGCGGATGATGCTGGTCTGGCTTATGATGATACCAACCTTGGCATTTGCTGGCCGTTAGCTGCCAGGCAATTAATATTATCGGCGAAGGATCAGCAGCAGCCTAATTTAGCTCAGCTTAACAGTGGCTTTAGCTGGTAATGGGTTCAGGAGTGGCAAAATACTAATGATGCACTTACTTATTACCGGTGCCAACGGGCAATTAGGGCAATGCTTTGCTGCTATTGCTAAGCAATGGCCACAATGTCAATTTACTTTTGTAGATAGTAAGCAAGCAGATATTACTAACCCGCAGCAAATAGCCGCACTAGTAGAAAAAATTAACCCCTATGCCATCATCAATTGTGCTGCTTATACCAATGTCGATTTAGCCGAGCAACAACCAGAATTAGCGTATGCTATTAACGCAACTGCAGTAAAAAAGTTGGCGCAATTATGCCGCGATACCCATACCTTATTAATACAAATAAGTACCGATTATGTTTTTAACGGCAAGCAGCAACTTCCTTATCGTGAAACTGATGTTACAGCACCAATTAACCAATATGGCCAAAGTAAACTGGCCGGCGAGCAGGCTATGCTAAGCATCGCACCAGCCGGGCTAATTTTACGCACTAGCTGGTTATATAGCGAGTTTGGCCATAACTTTGTCCGAAGTATTTGGCGAAAAAGCCAACAAGGCCAGCCGTTACAAGTGGTAGACGATCAAATAGGCAGCCCAACATACGCCCGTGAACTTGCTACTTTATGCCTTAAACTCGTCACCGCAGGTAATGTTGCTGAGCGTTTTGCAACTCCTCAGCTACTGCACTGCGCCGGCCAGGGCCAAACTAGCTGGTATCAGTTGGCTCAGGAAATTATGAACCATAGTAAGCAGCAAGTAGCCATTACGCCATTAACAAGCAAACAGTGGCAAGGTGCGGCAACACGCCCGGCTTACAGCGCTTTAAACAGCCAACAGCTTTTGCAGCAAATGGCCCTTAGTTTGCCACCCTGGCAACAAAGCCTAGCCAGCTGCCTCAATAAAATGGGTCAGAGTGAATAATTAAATGGGTCAGAGTGATTTTAGCAAGATTTTAATCACCGGTGGTGCCGGTTTTATCGGCACGGCCTTGGTCGAGTATCTGCTTGCAAATACTACACATCAGCTAGTGGTGTTAGATAAACTAACCTATGCCGCTAATTTAATCGCGCTGGCGCACTTTAAGCGTAATAGCCGGTTGCAGTTTGTAGAAGGTGATATTTGCGATGCGGGCTTGTTACACCGCCTATTTGCTGAATTTAAACCAGCCGCAATAATGCACCTGGCGGCAGAAAGCCATGTTGATAACTCCATTACTGCCCCGGCAAATTTTATACAAACCAATATTGTGGGTACCTATACCTTACTTGAAGCCGCCCGGCACTACTATGCTGGCTTGCCGATAGCGCAGCAGCAGCAATTTCGGTTTCAGCATATATCAACCGATGAAGTTTACGGCGATTTGCATAACAGCACGGCGTTATTTACCGAAACCACTCCGTATGCCCCCAGCAGCCCGTATTCGGCCAGTAAAGCCAGTTCTGATCACCTGGTGCGCGCCTGGCATCGCACCTACGGCTTACCGGTGGTTATTAGCAATTGCAGTAATAATTATGGCCCTGGCCAGCACAGTGAAAAGCTTATTCCCAAAACCATTAGTCATGCTTTAGCCGGCAAACCAATACCGTTATATGGCAACGGCCTGCAAATACGTGATTGGCTGTATGTTAGCGATCATGCTGCCGCGCTTTATCTAATACTAACGCGTGGCCGTATTGGCGAAAGTTACAATGTAGGTGGTTTAAATGAGCTAACAAACCTGGCAGTAGTAACACAAATTTGCGATATATTAGATGAACTGGTGCCAACTGGTTTTTGTCAGCTAAGCAAGAGGCAACATTATCGGCAGCTTATTCAATTTGTAGCAGAGCGCCCCGGACACGATAAACGATACGCCATTAATTGCAGTAAAGTACAAACCGAGCTTGGTTGGCAGCCGGTCGAGACACCGAAAAGTGGTTTATTAAAAACGGTACAGGCATACTGCTTGTCAAGGTAAAGACGGTCTGCTACCATCCACGCCGGTTTGGGTCGGCCGATTTCAGTTGCTTAGTATTAAAGCTGAAATATTTTATTTTTGCGCACAGGATGGCACGTTTACATGCGTTTTTCAGGTTATGTTTTACTATGTTTATTCAGCGTTACTGCTTTTGCCAGTAAGGCGGCTCCGTGGGTAGACACTAATGACCGTTATTTACGCAGCAGCCTTAAAATTCTGACCGATGGTGGCTACTTACGCACCCCTATAAATACTTACCCGTTAATGTGGCAACCACTGCTTGGCGACTTAGCCAGTATTAACACCATCAGCATGAACGATAGCCAATTGTTTGCCTATTTACGCGTAATGTCGGCGGCCGATTTTGCCAAGCAAAGCAGTATTAATAGCTTAAGCCTGGCGGCCAGCAGTGATGCTGTAGGCACTAGTGGTTTTGGCCGGCAGTACCAGCAGCAAGCCGCTGTTGCTATTAGCAGTGAGCGCATTGGCAAAAACTGGGCACTGGGCGTTACTAAAACGTTTGCCGATAATAGCCATTATCAAAATGGTTTTGCCAGCAACAACAATTGGGATGGCAGTTATGCCGCCTATACCCTGGGCAATTGGGTGTTAAGTGCTGCGCAGCAGCAATTATGGTGGGGCCCGGCTTACGACAGTAGTGTTAGCTTTAGTAATAGTGGCCGGCCACTTAAAGCATTACAAATTAGCCGCTTAAACAGTACTTTGCCGCTGTTAGCTGTGCTTAAGCCACTGGGTGCGGTTAATATGCAGCTGTTACTGGCCGAGCAACCCGGTAGTGCCTTATTACGCCATGCAAAAGTACTGGCGGCCCGAATAAATAGTAAGCCCATTAGCCAGCTCGACGTTGGCATAAGTATGTCACAACTGTATAGCGTTAATAGCGCTGTGCCAGCAAATAACCTGCAAAGCAACCTTAGTTACACTTTAGCGCCAAGCAGAATAAACACAGTAAGTGTTGATGGCCGCTACAGTATTAGCCAACATGCTGCCACCTATGCAGAACTAACTAAAAGCAATGGTGAATATGGCTGGTTAGCCGGTGCTGAGTACATTATAGCCAACCAAACCGTGCAGGCGCTGCTGGTAGCTGAATACAAAAAAACGGCTGATCAGTTGCAAGATTGGCAAAGTGTGCAACACAGCACACCTTATGGCCAGGCCGCTAGCCGCTGGCTGGCCGGGCTAGAGCTGCATTATCGCAACGGTAGCAGCATTTACACTAACCTAAGTCAGGCTAGTTTCAGTGAAAACACCGCCTTAGTGGCTAATATCCCGGCTAACAAGCGCACTAAGCTGGCGGTGGGGTATCAAACCGCATTATTTAGTGGTTTAGTTACTGTCGACACCGAGCTTAGTCGCGATGCTTTACGCAATAACCAGGTTAAATTTAACCCCGCGCTTGGCGTGGGCTGGGAACGGCGCTGGTAAATGCTTATGGATAACTGGTATGTATTGTATTGCAAACCCCGACAAGAGCAACGGGCGCAGCAACATTTGGCGAATCAAGGTTTTAACAGCTTTTTACCGCTTATTACTATTAATAAAATTAAAGCTGGTAAACAGCTTAAAGTTACCGAGCCAATGTTTCCGCGCTACTTGTTTTTACAAATGGGTAGCGAACAACTTAACTTAAGCACTATTCGTAGTACTCGCGGCATTAGCGATTTTGTCCGGTTCGGTATGCAGCTTGCTCAGGTGCCCGCCAGCCTTATTACTGCCTTAAACCAGCAGCAGCAAATTTTACAGCAACAAGAAAACCAAAATGTGCCATTTAAAGCCGGCGATGCGCTTACGGTAATTAACGGCCCATTCAGCGGCATTCAGGCAGTTTATCAGCTGGCCGAAGGTGATAAGCGCAGCATTATATTACTAAACCTGTTGGGGCAGTGGGTTAAAACCACTATGGATAACCAGCAAATTCAAAAGAATACGCCTGAAAACAGTTAGTGGCTGCGAATAACTGTTAATAGTGATCGATTAATTTGGCGTAAAAAGGTAGAATTCCGCCACTTTTTAAGTAACAACCAGCTACGTTATTTTACTATCAGCCTTTGGGGTGCTGTAACCTAATGGCGGTAGCGTGCCCAACGCACTAAAAGTATTAAGCAACACAGTAAAACCTTATTTGGCCAGTTATATTTTAAAACGGAGTTTCGGGTGCTTAAATTTTTACAACTTACTTTGTTGGCGTTAACTTTGGGGTTAAGTGCTGCCACAGTTTTTGCTCAGGCAATATCACCGGCCATGATTGAACAGTTTCAAAAATTGCCACGGGCCGAACAAGAGCGTTTAGCCAAGCAATATGGTTATGATTTACCTGGCGCAGCTACCAGCAGTAAAGGCAGCACCAGCGTATCAGCACCGGTTGACACCTTGCAGCAGCAACAGCGTCAACCTGAAACAGATAATCGCTCAGAGCGCCCGGCGCCGCAAAATGAGGCAATGACAAACCAGCAACCTAAGCGTTTTGGTTTGGCATTGTTCGATAATAACGTTAGCACTTTCGCGCCGGTTACCAATGTACCGGTGCCTGAAAGCTATATTTTAGGTCCTGATGACAGCCTAATGTTGCAGCTATTTGGTAAAGAAAACACCGATTACGAGCTTACCGTTAGTCGCGACGGCAGCATTAACTTACCTGACATTGGCCCGGTTAATGTTAGTGGCCTGCGCTTTAATCAGGCGCGTGAGTTAATAACCGAGCGGGTGCAAAACGCCAAAATAGGTGTTAGCGCTGCGGTCACCATGGGCCAGTTACGTACCATTAATATTATTATTGCCGGCGAAGCCAAGCAGCCTGGCGTTTATGCAGTGTCAGCACTTACTACCGTTACTCAGGCGTTATTTGTGGCAGGTGGGGTGTCAGATATCGGCAGCTTACGAAACATTAAGGTTAATCGTGGCGGTAAAACTCAGGTAAACGTCGATTTATATCAGTTGCTGTTACAAGGCAATAATATTACCGATATTAACTTACAACATGGCGACGTAGTGTTTGTTGAGCCCGTTAAGGCCCTTATTGAAGTAAACGGCGAAGTACAGCGGCCGGCTATTTACGAGCTGGCAAATAACGAAACCCTAGCCGACATACTAACAATGGCAGGCGGCAGCAAAGCGGGCGCTTATCCACGTAATGTGGTGTTGCAGCGTTTTAACAGCAACAATATGCGAGATTTACTTACCCTAGATTTAACCATGCCGGCAGACGCTAATACCCAGGCTAAAAATGGCGACGTATTAACCATTGCCGCTACCTCGCCACGTATTGAACGCAGCATAACAGTAGCTGGTGCGGTTACCCGCCCTGGCCAATATGCCTGGCAGCCAGGTTTAACCGTGGCCGATGTACTACCGTCTTTATGGTCGGGTGTACATATGGTAGCCGACTTAGATTACGCATTAATCGTACGCGAGCTAAGCAACGCCGGTAATGTTGAAGTACTGCAGTTTGACTTAGGTCAGGCTATTACGTCGCCGGGCAGCGTCAGTAATTTAGCGTTACAGGCCCGCGATATGTTGCTGGTGTTTCCCTATGGCGATGAAGGCTATCAGCGTAAGCAGTTATATACCGAATTAAAAAAACTCACCGTTCAAAGCATAGTCGAGCCCGCAGCCTTAGCGCTGCAAGAAACAGAATATGGCTTTGTTACCATTGAGCAACAGCAGCAAATTGCATACCACCTAAACCGAATAACAAGCCAATATACCCTTGATAGCAGCTTGTTACGCTTTACCGCACATTTAAGCCGCAGCGAATTACTTACGCCACTACTTACAAAGCTAGAGCAGCAAGCACGTTTTAATTTACAGCCGCAAATTGCCATTGTAACGGGTAATGTAAAAGTGGCGGGCAGTTACCCCTTAGCAAAAAATGGTAAGGTAAGTGATTTAATTACCGCCGCCGGTGGCCTGGCGCAATCTGCTTTTGCTAATAGGGCCGAGCTTACCCGGGCTATATACAATGACGCTATTGGCGCAGTTGAAGCGCAGCACATAGCGCTAAACCTTAATGCAGTGTTTAGCGGCGAGAATAACCCACAGCTTATTAGCCGCGACACGCTAAACGTTTTTGAAACGCCAGACTGGAATATTAAACGTAACATTACCCTGCGCGGTGAAGTGCGCTTTCCCGGGGTATACGCCATTCAACAGCATGAAAGCTTGGCAGACATCATAAATAGGGCGGGCGGCTTAAGCAATAATGCGTTTAGTAATGGTGCAGTATTTACCCGGCAAATTATTCAGGAAGCTGAAGCAGAGCAAATGAAAAAGTTAATAAGCCAGTTGCGGGCAGATATAGCCGCTAAAGCGCTTACCAGTAGCAGTGGCCCAACACTGCCGGCTACTGACGCCAATGCCATGCTAAGCGAGTTAGAGCAACAAAAGCCGGTAGGCCGTTTGGTTATAGACCTCGACAGTATTATCGCTGGCAGCCCACAGCACAGCATACGGGTGCAAGACGGTGATATGTTAACTATACCGCGCATTAGTAATACGGTAACGGTGCTAGGCGAAGTACAACATGCCAGCAGCCATCGGTTTGACCCGGCTATGTCACTTAATGAATACCTAAAATTAGCCGGTGGCCTGCGTAAGCGTGCCGACGAAAACCGGGTGTATGTTATTCGCGCCGACGGCTCGGTAGTTGTGCCGCAAAGCAATTGGTTTGCGGTATCTAGCACCCGGCTGCAACCTGGCGACACTATTATTGCGCCACTAGACACCGAGTACAAAGACAACTTAAGTATGTGGGCACAAGTCACCCAAATTTTCTATCAAACTGCAGTAGCGATAGCCGCGCTTAATTCTTTCTAAGGAAACCGATGACTGAACAAGTAATACAACAGCAACAAACTGCTGATGATGAAATCGATTTGCGTGAGTTATTAAGTGCTATCTGGCAGGGTAAGTGGATTATTATTGCGGTTACTTTTGTGTTTGCCGTAGTGGCAGTGTTTTATGCCTTAAGCCTGCCAAATATTTATAAAAGTGACGTGTTATTAGCGCCGGTATCAGAAATCAGTGGCTTGAAAATCCCTGGCCAGCTAGGCGGTTTAGCGGCCTTAGCCGGGGTTAATCTAGGCGGTGCTGGTGGTGATAAAACCGGCTTAGCAATTGAAATACTTAAATCACGCGAGTTTATTGGCCGGTTTATTGAAAAGCATGATTTATTTATTCCGATAATGGCAGCAAAGGGCTGGAATCGCAGTGACAATAGCCTGGTGATTGACCCAGATATATATAATGAAACCAACCAGCAATGGGTTCGTGATGTTAAGCCGCCGTTTCAGCCCAAGCCCAGCGTGTTAGAAACACATGAAGGGTTTCTGAAGTTGTTTGCCGTATCGCAGGATAAAACAAGCGGCATGGTAAACCTTTCAGTCGAGCATTATTCCCCTTACTTAGCGCAGCAATGGGCTAGTTGGTTAGTGCAAGCTATTAACAATGAAATGCGGCAGCGCGAACTTAGCGAAGCCAAAAGTAGTATGGCTTACCTTACCGAACAAATTAACCAAACCAATATTGCCGATGTTCGTGCCATGTTGTTTGCCTTAATTGAAGAACAAACCAAAACAGTAATGCTGGCTAATGTGCGGGAAGAATATGTGTTTAAAACAGTTGATCCAGCGGTTGTGGCGGAGCGAAAAGCCAAGCCAGCTAGAGCGCTAATTGTTGTTTTGGCCTTTATGTTGGGCTCATTACTTAGCATGATGTTTGTTTTAGTGCGTTATTTTTCGGGTAAAAAGTAATTTAATGAAAGTGCTAACAGTTTTTGCAACCCGTCTTGAAGCTGTTAAAATGGCATTTTCGATATTGTCAAATCCTGCAAATGAATTTTCGATAAGTTTTTTCAAGGTATTTAATTAATGAAATTTTCATCTTTATCCGTTATTGGACTTGGCTATATTGGTCTGCCAACTGCAGCTGTGTTTGCTTCTCGTAAAATAAAAGTGATTGGCGTTGATGTAAACCAAAGAGCGGTTGATACCATTAATCAGGGTAAAATTCATATCGTCGAACCTGACTTAGATATCGCTGTACATGCTGCAGTAACTGAAGGGTATTTAAAAGCCACAACCACGCCCGAACCTGCAGATGCATTTATTGTTGCCGTACCGACGCCCTTTAAAGGCGATAATCATGATCCAGATTTAAGTTACATTGAGGCCGCTAGTAAAGCCATAGCGCCGGTATTAGCCAAAGGTAATCTGGTTATTCTGGAGTCCACCTCGCCGGTGGGCGCCACTGAGCAGATGGCTGAATGGTTAGCTACGGCAAGACCCGATTTAACTTTCCCGCAAACTCATGGTGAAGATTCCGATATTCGTATTGCCCATTGTCCGGAACGTGTATTACCGGGCCATGTCATGCGTGAGCTTATCGAGAATGACCGGGTAATTGGCGGTATGACACCTAAATGCTCGGCTTACTCGGTAGCTCTATATAAAACTTTTGTACAAGGTGAATGCGTAGTAACTAATGCTCGCACGGCAGAGATGGCTAAGCTAACCGAAAATAGCTTTCGTGATGTCAACATTGCCTTTGCCAATGAGCTGTCAATGATATGCGACAAGCTTGACATCAACGTCTGGGAATTAATTAAACTAGCAAATCGTCACCCCAGGGTGAATATTTTACAACCCGGCCCGGGTGTTGGTGGCCACTGCATTGCAGTAGACCCCTGGTTTATTGTTAGTAAAACGCCTGAGTTGGCAAAGTTGATCCGAACCGCACGTGAAGTGAATGACAGCAAACCAGGGTGGGTGATTGATAAGGTGAAACTGGCTATTGCGGATTTTCTGCAGGCAAACCCGACCAAGACAGTAAAAGACGTCACAGTGGCATGCTATGGCCTGGCATTTAAGCCTGATATTGACGATTTGCGAGAAAGCCCGGCAATGGCTATAGCCCAACAAATTGTAAAGATACATAGTGGCCGGGTGCTGTTAGTTGAGCCAAACATAGCGCAACTGCCAGCTAAATTAGCAAGCCAGTCTTTATCAAGCGTTGAGCAAGCCTTCATTGAAGCAGATATTCACATATTGTTGGTTGACCATAAATTGTTTAAAACAACTAAGCCAGTAACTGGCGTTATTGTTGATAGTAAAGGGATTTGGTAATGAAATTGTTAGTAACAGGTGGCGCGGGTTTTATTGGTTCGGCAGTTGTGCGCCATATTATTAAAAACACCGCTAATTCGGTAGTTAACGTTGATAAGTTAACTTATGCCGGTAATCTTAATTCGGTAGCTGACGCAGCGCAAAATAGTCGGTATGTGTTTGAGCAAGCTGATATCTGTAATGCAGAGACAATGGCAGCCCTGTTTGCTAAACACCAGCCCGATGCGGTAATGCATTTAGCGGCCGAAAGCCATGTTGACCGTTCTATTGATGGCCCTGCAGCGTTTATTGAAACTAACATTATTGGTACTTATGCCCTATTAGAAGCTGCGCGTCAGTATTGGAAAGACTTACCTGAAGCACGTAAAGCCGCATTTCGCTTTCATCATATCTCTACCGATGAAGTGTATGGTGATTTGCATGGCACTGATGATTTGTTTACTGAAACGACACCGTACGCACCAAGCAGCCCTTATTCAGCCAGCAAGGCCAGCTCTGATCATTTAGTGCGGGCATGGCAGCGTACTTATGGCCTGCCAGTTATTGTAACTAACTGCTCAAATAATTATGGGCCGTATCACTTCCCGGAAAAACTTATACCGCTAATCATTTTAAACGCGCTAGCCGGTAAGCCGCTACCGGTATACGGTAAAGGTAACCAAATCCGTGACTGGTTGTATGTAGAAGACCATGCTCGTGCGCTGTACAAAGTGGTAACTGAAGGTGAAGTAGGTGAAACCTATAATATCGGCGGCCACAACGAAAAGCAAAATATCGAAGTGGTTAAAACTATCTGCGCTATTTTGGAAGAACTCGCGCCAATTAAGCATTCATCACTTAACATTGAAAACTACGAAAGTTTAATCACTTTTGTCAAAGATCGGCCAGGCCATGACCTGCGTTACGCGATAGACGCCAGTAAAATTGAGCGAGAGCTAGGCTGGAAGCCAGAAGAAACCTTTGAAACTGGTTTGCGTAAAACCGTGCAGTGGTATTTAGATAATAAAGACTGGTGGCAAGCTGTGTTAGATGGCAGCTACAAATTAGAACGTTTAGGGCAGGAAGCATAACTATGGCAGCATACAAAGGAATCGTATTAGCGGGTGGCTCAGGCACCCGTTTGTACCCAATTACTCGTGGCGTCTCAAAGCAATTACTGCCTATTTATGATAAGCCGATGGTGTATTATCCGATATCAACCTTGATGCTGGCAGGTATTAAAGACATTTTAATCATTTCAACACCTGAAGATATTGATGGTTTTAAACGGCTGCTAGGCGACGGCAGCGCCTTTGGTGTTAACTTTAGCTATGCAGTGCAACCAAGCCCAGACGGCTTGGCACAGGCTTTTATTATTGGTGAAGAGTTTATTGGTAACGACAAAGTGTGTCTGGTGCTAGGCGACAATATCTATTACGGCCAATCATTCTCTAAAACATTAAAAAATGCCGCTGCTCGCGACACTGGTGCTACGGTCTTCGGTTATATGGTAAAAGACCCGGAACGTTTCGGTGTGGTCGAATTTGATAAAGATATGAAAGCTGTATCGATTGAAGAAAAACCGGCTAGGCCGAAATCAAACTATGCAGTAACTGGCCTGTATTTCTACGACAATACTGTGGTAGAGCTTGCTAAGCAGGTTAAACCTTCTGAGCGTGGCGAGCTGGAAATAACTACCTTAAATCAGATGTACTTAGAAGCGGGCAAGCTGAATGTAGAAATACTGGGTCGTGGTTTTGCCTGGCTTGACACCGGTACCCATGAAAGCTTGCATGAAGCATCATCGTTTGTACAAACCATAGAGCATGTGCAGGGGTTGAAAATAGCCTGTCTGGAAGAAATTGCCTGGCGTAATGGCTGGCTAACCGCTGAGCAAGTAATTAGTGTGGCTAAACCGATGCTAAAAAATGAATATGGCCAGTATTTAACCCGGTTAGTGTCATGCAATTAACAGCACAATTAAAAGTTGCTATAACCGGTGCCAATGGCCAACTGGGATATCAGTTAGTAAAAAAACTAACAGGAAAAGTAACCCTTAAGGCATTCGACAGAGCAGGGTTAGATATAGCTAATGCTGCTGAGGTAGACAGCTCGCTAATGGCTTTTGCACCAGACGTTATTATTAATGCTGCAGCTTATACTGCCGTTGATAAAGCCGAGCAAGAGCAAGAATTAGCCGCTTCTATTAACGAGTTTGGTCCAGAAAACCTTGCCAAAATAGCTAGTAGGCTTGGTGCAGTGTTAATACATGTATCAACCGATTATGTATTTGATGGCACCAGCCAACAACCCTATGTCGAAACCGATATCACTAATCCGCAAAGTGTCTATGGTGTAACTAAACTTGCTGGCGAGTTAGCAGTAGTAAAACATTGCAGTAAACATATTATTCTTCGTACTGCCTGGGTATTTGCCGAGCATGGCAATAATTTTGTCAAAACTATGTTACGGATGGCGCAAAGCCGCCCTGAACTTGGTGTAGTAGCCGACCAAATGGGTGGGCCTACTTATGCCGGTGATATTGCCAACACCATTATTGCTATAGTAGGGCAGCTAGACACACAGAATGAACAGCGCTGGGGTATATACCATTACAGCGGTATGCCTTTTGTAAGCTGGAAGCAGTTTGCGCAACAAATATTTGCACACGCTGTACAGCAGCAGCTTATTGTCAAGGCGCCGGTGGTTAATGCTATTACTACCGAACAATATCCAACACCTGCAAAACGGCCGGCTTTTTCTATGTTAAATTGCAGCAAAATACAGCAAGCATTTGCTATTAAGCCATCGAGCTGGCAAGTGGCCTTAAACAACTTAACATTATACAAGTGAACGCTATGAAAGTTATTGATACAGCAATTCCAGATGTAAAAATTATTGAGCCTGCTGTTTTTAGTGATGAACGCGGCTGGTTTATGGAGTCCTGGAATCATAAAGTCTTTTGTGAACTAATCGCTGACAGAGAGTTTGTGCAGGATAACCAGTCTATTTCTCATAAAGGTGTCCTTAGAGGCTTGCATTACCAAGTATCCCCTTTTCAACAAGGGAAATTAGTTCGGGTGGTTACGGGCAGTGTATTTGATGTCGCTGTTGATATCAGGGAGAACTCTGACACGTATGGCAAGTACGTTGCAGTAGAATTATCAGCAAAAAATAGAAAAATGCTTTGGATACCTGAGGGGTTTGCGCATGGATTTCTGTCACTTGAAGACAACACAACATTTCTGTATAAAACAACCGGTTATTACAGTAAAGATTCTGAGCGTTCAATCAATTGGATGTCATCATCTTTAAATATTGCATGGCCAAATTTAGAAGAAGTAATTGTAAATGAAAAAGATTCGTCTGCTACATTATTTAAATTTAATAAATTACACACGTAAAGTAAGATAAATAAACCATTAAGTAAAAGGTAATTATGGCTTATCTTAGTCAAAAAGAAATGGAAAAAATGGGGTTTCGCTCACTGGGTAAGAAAGTAAAAATAAGCGATAAAGCTGCAATATACAACCCAGAAAAAATATGTATCGGAAATTACTCAAGAATAGATGATTTTTGCATTATTTCTGGGCTTATTGAAATTGGAGATTACTGCCACGTAACACCGATGTGTTTGATAGCAGGTGGAGAACCAGGCGTGATAATGGCAGACTTTGTTACCTTAGCCTATGGGGTAAAAATTTTTTCGCAAAGTGATGATTATTCTGGTGCTTCAATGGTCAGCTCATTAGTACCTAAAAAATTTAAAAAAGAAACCTTCTCGCAAGTAGTTATTAAAAAACATGTAATTATTGGAACTAACTCTGTAGTGTTTCCAGGGGTGACAGTTGAGGAGGGGTGTTCAATTGGCGCAATGTCTTTAGTAGTTAAATCAACATGTAGTTGGGGAGTATACTTTGGATCTCCGGCAAAGAGAAAGTCAGAAAGAATTAAAGATCTTTTGGCATTGGAAGTTGAATTTCTATTGGATAATAAAAAGCTATGATTCCATTTAACAAACCGTTATTGTCTGGTAATGAATTAGCTTACATAGCTGATACTGTGGCCTGTGGGAAGATTTCTGGAGATGGAAAATATACAAAAAAATGCCATGATTTTTTCGAAAAAGAATATGGGTTTAAAAAGGTCCTTCTAACCACATCGTGTACTGATGCGTTGGAAATGGCCGCAATATTATTAGATATTAAATCAGGTGATGAGGTTATTGCTCCCTCTTATACATTTGTATCAACAGTCAATGCATTCGTATTGCGCGGTGCAAAAATTGTTTTTGCTGACAGTACCTCTGATCATCCAAATATAGACCCAGATCATGTTTCAAAACTCATTACACCAAGAACTAAAGCAATCGTTGTAGTACATTATGCGGGTGTTGCATGCGATATGGATGCAATAATGGATTTGTCAAAAAAATTCAATATTCCCGTAGTAGAAGATGCTGCACAAGCGATTGATAGTTATTATAAAGATAGGCCACTTGGTAGTATTGGCGCTTTTGGCACCTTTTCGTTTCATGAGACTAAAAACATAATAGCTGGTGAAGGGGGTATGCTAGTTATTAATGATGAGAAATATATACATCGCGCTGAGATTATCAGGGAAAAAGGGACAAACCGTTCGTCATTTTTCAGAGGTGAGGTTGCTAAATACAGCTGGGTAGATATTGGATCTTCTTTTTTGCCATCAGATATAATTGCAGCATATTTATATGCTCAACTTGAAAACAAAAATAAAATTCAAGAAAAGAGAAAAGAGATATGGCAGCTCTATTATGATAACCTTAAAATAGGGATAATAAGTCCTTCATTTAGATTGCCAGTTTTGCCTAGCTATTCTACTAATAATGCACACATGTTTTATATTGTTTGTGAAAGCCTTAATCACCGAAATAATCTAATTAAGCATTTAAAAGATTCAGGTGTTCACGCTGTTTTTCATTATTTATCTCTTCATACAAGTGAGTATTTTAAAGGAAAGCACACAGGGGAATGCCTTAAGAATTCAGATTTTTTTACCGATACTTTATTAAGGTTACCATTGTATTACGATCTGGATAACACTGAGATTGACTTTATTTGTGAAAAAATAATAAAGTACACAAATGAAAGCAATTAAACAAAAAATCAGTATACTGATTCATGATTAAGAAAGCATTTGTTCTATATGGCTGCCAGTTTTATAAAGCGCTACTTCCGTTAGTTTTCATTCCTCTGATATTGTCTATACTCGGAACTGAGCGATATGGAATGGTAGCATTTTTTTTTCTATTAGTTGGTGTTATTGGTTTATTAGATGCAGGTATAAGCGGTACTTTTATAAAATTGGTTTCAACAAACAGTGCAAGCTATAATAACTATTGCAAAGTTCTTTCGTTGTTCTGGAAAATATTTATTTTTTTTACTGCCATATCAGTAGCTATTATATTTTTTTTTAGCATGACATATGACTACATTGCTAATCAGTGGTTAGAAACATCCTTAGAATCACTTGAAAGTTCTTATGCTATAAAATCAATAGGTGTAATACTCGCCTTGCTATATATAAAATCATATCTAGCAAGTTTTTTAACAGGAATGGAAAAACAAGAATGGTTAATGATTTGGAGTGTTGTTTATAGTACGCTATTTTATTTTGGAACTTATTTTGCGTTAGACAGTATTGAAAGTACACTTTTTATTTTTTTCTATGTGCTAAAAATTACAGCTCTGATTGATGCTGCGATTATTTTTTCAATGGTCATTTTTCTTAGTCTTCGCCACAAGAGAAAAATTATTAGTAACTATAAAAGAGCCGATGAATTAGACACAAACGATGATTTGACATTTAGAAATGTTTTTAAATTTGCGATGAATCTGTCTGGACTTTCTTTGATATGGATTATAGCAACACAAATTGATAAATTCGTACTCACTGCATACATACCGCTTCAAGAATATGCTAAGTATCAACTTGCTGTTGAACTGACGGCTGCTATAACACTTATAAGCGCACCAGTATCTCAAATGTTGATGCCAAGATTGAGTACGTATTACTCAGAAAAAAAATTCGAGTCTTTTTCAAAATTATACTGTTCTTCATTTCTTATTTTCATACTTGCATTAACACCAATAATTCCATTTTTATTCTTTTTTGGTAACGAGATTATTTACTTATGGCTAGGCGACTTCGAATTGGCTGGTCAGGTAAATGGATTTGCTAAATGGCTTGTAAGTGCTGCGTTTATTTCAGCGACAATGAATTTTATTTTTATTTTTCTTTATTGCACCGGAAGGCTGAAAATTCATTTTTATGCTTACTCATTATATTCTATGTTAACAATTCCAATTTCAATTTATGTCGCCAGTACATACGGTGCTACTGCAAGTGCAAAGTTTATATTTATCCATACGGTAATTTTCTTTCTTATCTGGGGTGGTATTCAGATTAAAACAAATTTCAATAATCTTTTATTTATTTTACTAAAAATTATTTTACTTATCACACTGGTATCAATCCTAATTTTTTATTTTATGTTTAAGTACGGTATTCATTCCGATAATAATTACATTGTTTTATTTTATCCAATCATTAATTTTACTTTTTTATCTTTTATTTCATATGTATTTAGATTTAAAATCATCTGCATTATTAATTCTATTCGTCTTAAAAATGTTTGATTAAAATTACGTGGAGAGGGGTAATTGAAAAAGTTTTATATTTACGCACCAAGTTACAACGAAAAAAGCGGTGGTTGTGTTGTTCTTCATAGGCTATGTCATCTGCTGAATTCATTTGAGGACTGTCAAGCTTTTTTAGTTCCTAATGTTCCTGAGAAATTATCAGTCAATAGCCTAAGGTCATTTTTCGATGACGTTTTATTACTCATTAAGCTATTAGTTATAAATATTTTCTCAGAAACTTTATTTAAAACTAACCCAAATTGGAATACTCCAGTTGTAAAAAAAATTAAAATAAAAATTAAAGATTTAGAAACTTCTGTCATTGTTTATCCTGAAATTACCAACGGAAATCCATTGTGTGCGAAAAATGTTGTTAGATGGCTTCTCCATCAACCAGGATATTTTACTAAGTGCATTAATTATGGTGTTAATGAACTATATTTTAAGTTCAACAGTGCAATAGAAGATTTTAACTTTAGTCTTTCACATACATCTATCAACGAGTTGAAAATTATTTACTATCCACTTGAGTACTACAACCTCGAGGGGGCAACTAATAATAAAGGTTCCTGTCATGCAATTAGAAAAGGAAAAGGGAAAGTTACTGTTCATCCAATTGACTCTGTTTTGATAGATGAAATAGACCACAAAACTGTTTCAGCCATATTTAAAAGTTCAAAGCGTTTCATTTCCTATGATGACTATACTGCTTATTCAATTTTTGCCGTTTTGTGTGGGTGTGAATCTATCGTTGTGCCATCCCCTGGTATATCTAAGTATGAGTGGTATAATAATCCAACTGATCGTTATGGTATTGCTTATGGCTTTTCAAATGAAGAGCTTAATATAGCGCGTGAAAGTAAGAATAAAGTATATGAACATGTGATTAAAGAACACAAAAAGTCACTTAACAACGCAAGAAATTTTGCAATAGAAGCCTATGATTTTTTCGATTTATAGAATTTTAATTATTAGATTTGAATTTTAACTTAAATGAATTATTTTTATTTCTTCCCTTTGGTTTTTTACTTTTTGTCTTTATTCAGATTGACCTTCCGTTCTTTTGCTACAAATTATAATTTCGGCTTAGCGTTGATGATTTTAATTTTTATCACAGGAACCCGCTGGTTTTCCGATGCGGATTTTGAAGGTTATTTTTATATTTATCAGGAGGTCCCTCTTTTAGAAAGTTTTAACATTGAAAGCACGAGACATATTTATGGCGAAATAGGTTATCTCTTTTTTGTAAGTTTATTTAAGACTTTAGGCTTACATTTTACAGTATTTGTTTTTTCTGCTTCAGTAACATCTATTTTATTAAAATACTATTTTTTATCTAGATTTAATTTAGGGTACTTTGCTTTTAGTATATACTTGCTTATATCATTTGTAAGCGTTGAGTTTATCGAGTTACGTTGGTCAGTTTCTATATCGTTTATTTTACTCGCTTATTATTACGGTCTTTTCCACAAAAGAATTTTATTAGTACTAATTTTTTTCATTTTTTCGTTAATGTTTCATTATTACTCAGTTCTCTTTATAGCTCTGTTTTTTTTGTTGCTTGTCGTGAGATCCTCCTATTTTTACTTTGTTGCCTTTTACATTTCTTTACTGGCTGCTTTTTACATTTATATTAATGGATTTAATTTTAATGCCAATGTAGATTCAGATTTGTATTTGATAGAACGTTTTTTTAGATATTTAAACGACCCAGATTCGAAAGTAGGACTTTTTTCTATTTTAAAAGTTTTATATTTTTTATCGTTTTACCATTTTATGAGCTGGCTTGGAAAATCTATCTTATTCTCTGCAACAGAGCGAATAGCTTTATTTGCTTTCCTTTTGATCTATTCTGTTGCTCTTTGTTTTTCCTTTGTACCTGTATTTTACTTCAGGGCTTCTGCTGTTGGTGATCTGTTTGGGTTGGTAATGATTTTCATAGCGAGCGGGCGAATAAAAAACGTGTCTAAAAGGATACTCCTTCTGTTTGTGTTTTCTATACCCTTTTTGCTTTGGTTTTTAATTGATATTTCAAATAGTTTCGATTCTGAACGTATATTTAACTACTCTTCATCTATTGAGTTAATAATCTAATATGGAACTAATACCATCAGTTGTAGGCATCCTGACTACATTTAATCCATCACAGGATCTCTTGGACAAAATTACTTTACTCTCAAAGCAGTGTTCACATGTTATAGTCGTAGATGATACTGGAATGAAAAACTCCAGTTTTTATAACGCGCATGAATTTTTTTTCACTGAATATTCAGATATTCATTACTTAGAAAATGAATGTAATAAAGGCATAGCCTTCTCTTTAAATAGAGGTGTGAAGCTGGCCTTTGATTTAAAAGCTGACTTCATTGTAACTTTTGATGACGACACTCATTTCTGCAATGACTATGTTTACAGATGTCTTTCTTTTTTTTCTAATAATAGAAGTGAGCCAGTCGGAGGAATTTGCCTATCTCGTGGAGAAGAGTTTTGTTTTTTAGATTCTGGTTTTAGAGTTAAGCGAACTTTGATTACGTCAGGTTTTTTTTGCCGGGCCTTGGTGTATGAGAGATTGAGTTTATTTCCTGATGAATATTTCATTGACCTCGTTGATTTCTATCTTTCTCTTGAAATTCGAAGCAACGGCTACAAATTGGTTGAGCTTTCAGATGTGGGGATGATTCATATGGTAGGTAACATGAAGATCTTACACCTTCCATTTACGGTAAATGTATTCAACCATTCTCCATTCAGGCTCTATTACCAAGTTAGAAACTCAATTCCTTTTTTTATCAGATTTTGGCGTATTGATTTTGTTTTGTGTGCTTACATCTTACTCGATATATTAAGAATTCCTTTAAAAGCTATTTTATTTGAAGATAGAAAAATTAGCAGAATTAAGTACTGCTTTAAAGGGCTATGGCATGGTATTAAAGGACGGATGGGAAGATTAAATGATTAATGTTGAAATATTTTTTGTGGCAACTAATTACAATAATGCAGATTATTCCAGAGGCATGTACGACTCGCTTCATAAAGTACATGGTTTGGACTTCTTGTTTATTATAGTAGATAACGCATCTTCAGAAGATGATGTTAATAAGCTAAAATTGTTAGCTGATATGCCAAATGTTGCCTTGATTAAAAACTCTGAGAATGTTGGCTATTTTGAAGGGTTAAACATTGGTATTCGTTATGTTCGCAAACATCACCCAAATGCTGAATATCTTGTGGTTGGTAATAATGACTTGGTTTTCCCCGCTGACTTTGCTGTGCAACTGGCGCAATGCAAGCCAGTGTTTGATAAGTATCCTGTGGTATCGCCAAATATTCGGATGCTTGACGGCACCCCACAGAACCCGCATGTGATTTCAGCCATAAGTAAAAAACGCGAGTTTATTTACGATTTGTATCACTCCAGTTATTGGGTTGCCGGCCTGATAGTGCAGTTAGCTAAAATTACTCACCGCTTTACTGATCGTAAAGACGAACATCAGCATGCTGTCGCTCAAGAAATATACCAGGGGTACGGCGCCTGTTACATTCTTACTCCGAAATTTTTCGAGCATTTTGACGAGCTGTGGGCTCCGACGTTTTTGATGTACGAAGAGTTTTTTCTGGCAAAGCAGCTCGAGGGCAAAGGGTTTAAAACGTACTATGAGCCCCGGATTTCAGTTACCCACCATTGTCATGCGTCTACTGGTCTGATACCAGGTAAGCTTAAGTGGCAATATTCGTGCATGGCACATAAAGAATATCGAAAGTATGTTAAAATTTGGCCATAAAGGATTTAAATAAATGCGTGATTTTCAAGTTTGTACCCGATGTGTTATGGACACAACTGATACCAAAATTGTGTTTGATAAACAGGGTGTATGTGATCATTGTTTAACATTCGACAAAGATATTAAGCCAAATTGGCATACCGATGAAAATGGTTTTGCCGAGATCTCTGCTATAGCAGACAAAATTAAAGCTGACGGTAAAGGTAAGGATTTCGACTGTATTATTGGTATGAGTGGCGGTATTGATAGCTCTTACCTAACCTATTTAGCAAAGGAAAAACTTGGCCTTCGACCGCTTGTTTTCCATGTTGACGCAGGCTGGAATTCGCAAACTGCAGTTAATAACATTGAAAAGATCGTCGATAAACTAGGTTTAGATCTCTATACCGAAGTTATCGATTGGGAAGAAATGAAAGACTTGCAGCTTGCTTTTATAAAATCAGGCGTGTCGCATATTGACAGCCCGCAAGATCATTCCTTCTTTGCTACCATGTACAAGTTTGCAGCGAAATATAAGGTTAATTACATATTAACCGGTGGCAATTATTCTACAGAATGTGTGCGTAACCCATTGGAGTGGATGTACTATCAGTCTGATGCTACTCAATTGGTTGATATACACAAAAAGTTTGGCACTATTCCATTAAAAAATTATCCGGTTACCAATATTTTATGGCACAAAGTTTTTCTGCCTTATATCCGTGGAATCAAGCTAATCCGTCCTCTGGATTTTATGCCTTACCATAAAGAGGATGCCACACAATTTCTGGTAGATAACTTTGGTTACCAGCGTTATGCGCAAAAGCATTTTGAATCACGTTTTACTAAGTTTTATGAGGGCTACTGGTTACCTAAAAAGTTTGGCTATGATACACGTAAGGTGCAGTATTCTAGTCTGATATTGACTGGCCAAATGACCCGCGAAGAGGCCTTAGAGAAACTTAAGCAACCTGCTCATGACGATCAAAGCATAGCAAATGAGTTTGAGTATATAGCGACTAAGCTAGGCATTACTGTAAGGGAATTGCAAGATTACATGGATGCGCCGAACAAGACTTACAAAGACTATAAAAACCAACAAAGTATTTATGACATTGGCGCTAAAGTAATGCGTGCATTTGGACTTGAAAAAGGTGGCAAACGTTGATTGGTATTGTTGATTATGGTCTAGGGAATATTAGTGCTTTTGCAAATATATTTAAGCAACTGAATATTCCTTTTAAGCCAATTAAAACCGCCGAGGATTTTACAGCAGTTGATAAGTTAATTTTGCCTGGTGTCGGCGCATTCGATTACGCGATGCAATTGTTGAATGATTCTGGGATGCGCGACAAACTCGACGACATGGTTTTAAACCAAAAAATTCCGGTGTTAGGCGTGTGTGTTGGTATGCAAATAATGGCTGATTCAAGCGAAGAAGGTGTAATGCCAGGATTGGGTTGGGTCTCGGGTTCAGTTCGTAAAATTGATATTGCTAAGTTAAATCTTAAGCCCACAATACCGCACATGGGTTGGAACCAAGTTTATCCAAAAAAAGATTTAGATGTTTTTAGTGGTATCGATTACGAGCAAGGTTTTTATTTTCTTCATTCGTATTATTTTAGTGCTAATAACAAAGACGACATTCTGGCTGTTGCTGATTATGCAGGAGTGTTCTGTTGTGCTGTGCACAAAGATAATATTTATGGATTTCAGTTTCACCCCGAGAAAAGTCTTTTAAATGGCGTCACTCTTCTTAAAAATTTTGCGAATATATAACTATGTTACGATCTAGAATTATTCCATGCTTGCTAGTTAAGAATAAAGGTTTGGTTAAAACAGTAAACTTTAAAGATCCTAAGTATGTAGGTGATCCCATCAACGCAGTAAAGATTTTTAATGAAAAACTGGTTGATGAACTGGTTGTTTTAGATATTGATGCTTCTCGGGATAATCGCGAGCCCGATTATAAAATGATAGAAAATCTCGCTACAGAGTGCAGGATGCCTTTTTGCTATGGTGGTGGTATCAAAACCCTTGAGCAGGCAGTTAAGATCAGTAATTTAGGTGTAGAAAAAGTGGCATTGAGTTCAGCCGCTTTTGAGAATCCCGAATTAATTACGCAAATGTCTAATGCTATCGGCAAGCAAAGTGTTGTAGTGGTTTTAGATGTTAAGAAATCGCTTTTTGGTAGCTATGACTGTTATGTTCTCAATGGCAGTAAAAAGGTCAAAGGCGATGTCGTTGAACTTGCTAAAAAATTTCAGGCGCTTGGTGCGGGTGAAATTGTTATTAATTCAATTGATAACGACGGCAAGATGGCAGGTTATGATCAAAAGTTAATTAGGCTGGTTAGAGATGCAGTCGATATCCCTCTTACTGTGCTAGGTGGTGCTGGCTCGCTAAACGATATAAAAGCTGTAATTGACGAGCACAAAATTATTGGTGTTGCCGCAGGTAGCTTGTTTGTTTTTAAAGGCACGTACAGAGCAGTGTTAATTAATTACCCCTCTGTTGCAGACAAAAAATTGCTTAACGAGCGCTCAGACTAACTTTATTTTAGAATTCTCCATAGGCTTAATAATGAAGCAAATCCTACAAGATCTCGCAAAAGGTGCAACGACAGTAGTACAAGCGCCTTCTCCCTTAGTATCAGGCGGGCATCTGCTGATCAATACTACTTGCAGCCTTATTTCTGCAGGTACAGAACGTATGCTGGTTGGTTTTGGCAAAGCGTCATTGATTGAAAAAGCAAGGCAGCAGCCCGAAAAAGTTAAAATGGTGCTGGAAAAAATTCAGACTGATGGGCTGTTAACAACCGTTGATGCAGTTCGGTCTAAATTAGGCCAGCCACTTCCTTTGGGTTACTGTAATGTAGGTGTTGTAGAAGCGGTTGGTAAAGGCGCCGAGCAGTTTAAGCCAGGTGATAGAGTCCTGTCTAATGGTCCTCATGCGGATGTTGCACGGGTCCCTAAAAACTTGTGCGCAAAGATACCTGACAATGTTAGTGATGAAGCTGCGGCTTTCACGGTTGTGGCAAGTATTGGTTTACAAGGTATTCGCTTAGCTGAGCCAACTTTAGGTGAAACCGTTGTCGTTACCGGGGTAGGCTTAATTGGTTTGCTAACAGTCCAGTTGCTGCGAGCTCAAGGCTGTAGGGTGCTGGCTATTGATTTCGATCAACGCAAACTTGAATTGGCTAAGCAATTTGGTGCTGAAATTTGTAACCCGGGACTTGGGGAAGACCCTGTTGCAGCGGGTATGGCATTTAGTCGTGGCAACGGTGTCGATGCGGTTATTATTACTGCGTCAACCAAGTCTAATGATCCGGTAACGCAGGCCGCCAGAATGAGCCGGAAACGCGGCCGAATTATTCTGGTTGGTGTGACCGGTCTTGAATTAAATCGTGCTGATTTTTACGAAAAAGAACTGAGTTTTCAGGTTTCTTGTTCTTATGGGCCGGGCAGGTACGAACCTGATTACGAACAAAAGGGTATGGATTATCCATTGCCTTTTGTCCGCTGGACTGAACAACGTAACTTTGAAGCTGTGCTAGATATGTTGTCTGCTGGGGCACTTAATGTTGAAGCTTTAATTACCCATAGGTTCATATTCGAAAATGCGGCAGATGCTTATTCGGTTTTAACCGACGATAAAACAGCATTAGGTATTTTATTAAAGTACTCAAGCGAATTTAAACAACGACACATCCGTTCTGTTAGCTTGTTAAAGACCTCATTTGATGGGGATAAGCCAACGTTAGGCTTTATAGGGGCAGGAAACTATGCCGCCCGGGTGCTGATCCCTGCATTTAAAGCTGCCGGTGCTCAGTTGCATACTATCAGCACCTCAGGTGGTATTAATAGTGTTATCAATGGCGAAAAAGCTGGTTTTGCTAATGCATCGACAGACACTAAAGCTTTACTAGAGAACAGTGAAATCAATACTGCTGTAATCGTTACACAACACAATACTCATGCTTACTTTACTGAGCAAGCGTTACAAAATGGTAAACATGTTTTTGTTGAGAAGCCTCTGGCCATTACTCTTGAAGAACTTGATAAAGTAGAAGCTGCTTATCGCCAGACTGAGGGCAAGCAATTACTTATGCTGGGCTTTAACAGGCGTTTTGCACCGCAGATACAGAAGATGAAAGCATTGCTAAGCGCCGTAAAGGAGCCAAAGTCTTTTGTTATGACCATGAATGCCGGTGCCATTCCTGCAGATCACTGGACGCAGGAAAATACTGTTGGTGGTGGCAGGATTATTGGTGAGGCGTGCCATTTCATAGATTTAATGCGTTATTTAGCTGGCTCTGAAATTGTTTCAGTTCAAGCTCGGAGGATGGGTAAAAACACGTATCAAGCCATTACGGAAGATAAAGTGGCTATTATTTTAGGTTTTGCCGATGGGTCATTCGGCACTATTCATTACTTTGCCAATGGTGCAGCAAGCTTTCCGAAGGAACGGGTAGAAGTGTTTACGGCTGGCCGGGTACTGCAGCTTGATAATTTTATTAAATTAAAAGGTTTCGGTTGGCCAGGGTTCTCAAAAATGAATTTGTGGCGCCAAGACAAAGGGCAGTTAGCATGCTGTCAGGCTTTTTTAACAGCTATTAGTGAAGGAAAGCCTTGCCCTATTACTGCTGACGAGGTGTTTGAGGTTGCAAGGGTGTCGATTGAAATTGCAGAACAACTAAGAATTCAGCAGGATTAGCAATGTTACTGTTAACGAGATTTCAGCGGCTTTACCACACGGTAAAGCCGCTGCGCTTTGAGCAGATCTTTTACAGAATGCTCTATAAGCTTAAACCGCTTCGGAACATTTCTTTGATTATTAACGCTCCTTCTCCTGCTTCTTGGGTATGGAATGGACCTGAGGTTTTACAGCCTTCATTTCTTGGTGGCAACGACGTTTGTTTTCTAAATCTTCCAGGAAAAATCAATTCAGCCCAGGATTGGAATAACACAAAATTTGAAAAGCTTTGGCTTTACAATCTTCACTATTTTGATGATTTAAATGCTCAAAATAGCAAAAAGCGAGTAACTACTCAGCTGCGTCTGGTACAGCGCTGGGTCTCAGAGAATCCTGCAGTATCAGGTAATGGCTGGGAACCTTATCCTCTGTCATTACGACTGGTAAACTGGGTTAAGTGGTATAACAGAGCGCAACTGAATAACCCTGACATTTTAAGTAGTATTGAACTACAGGCAAGTGCGCTGAGTAAGCAGCTTGAGTACCATATTCTGGGAAACCATTTGTTTGCTAATGCGAAAGCATTGGTATTTGTTGGTTGCTTCTTGCAAGGGGATTCAGCTGATAAATATCTTAATTTAGGATTAAGAATTCTTGAACGGGAAATTCCGGAGCAGTTTTTGCCGGATGGTGGCCATTTCGAACTTACACCGATGTACCATTGTATTTTACTTTGGGATTTACTTGATTTAATTAATCTCGCCAGCATTTCGAAACATAGAAAGTTGGCTAATGTCCTTCCTAAATGGCGGGTTGTAGCCGAAAAAGCGTTGCATTGGTTGAAAGTAATGCAGCATCCAGATGGTGAAGTCAGTTTTTTTAATGATAGTACAATGGGAATCGCTGCAACACCTGCACAACTATTTAGCTATGCTACCAGCTTAAGCCTTCACTTAGTTAACCTTCCTTTACCTGAGTTGGTTATGCTTCCAGTATCTGGCTATAGCCGCATTTCGATGCCTGAACATACTCTCCTGTTCGATCACGCAGCGGTTGGTCCAGATTATTTGCCTGGGCATGCTCATGCGGATACTCTTAGTATAGAGTGGTCGGTTGGCTTGGAGCGTGTACTCGTTAACTCAGGTACTTCCATATACGGTTTGAGCAAGGAAAGATTGCGACAACGTCAAACTGCTGCCCATAATACCGTCGAGGTTGATAACACTGACTCGTCAGAAGTATGGAGTGGTTTTAGGGTAGCGCGTAGGGCATATGCAAAACTTTTAGATGCCGATGCAAAGAATGGAAAAGTTGCGCTCACAGCATCTCATGATGGTTATAAAAGACTTAAAGGTAAAGTGACTCATTTACGTGAAGTTGATGCAAATAATAAAAGCATAAGTATCACTGATAAGTTACAGGGGGAATATAATAACGCTATTGTTCATTGGCATCTTCACCCGAAAGTTAAGGTTAAGAAACTCTCGGATTATGAGCTAAGCCTTACCCTTGATAGCGGTACGCTTTTAATCGTGCGATGTAATATTCCTTTACAAGTAATACCGTCAAGTTGGCACCCTGGGTTTGGCGAAACAATCAGTTCGAATAAAATTGTTGCTAATTTTCTTGCAGATGAAGTAATCACTACCTTTTGTATTACTTAGGATATTGATATTGAAAGTTTTAGTTCTGTCTTTTTACTATGAACCAGATTTGTGTGCTGGTTCTTTTCGTTGTACTGCGTTAATTGAGCAGCTGAAAAAACAGCATGATGTTGAACTCGAGGTCATAACAACTTTGCCAAATCGTTATGCTTCATTTTCCGCTGAAGCACCTATGCATGAAGTTAAAGACGGCGTCGAAATTCATCGCATTGCTTTACCATCTCATAAAAGTGGTATGTTGGATCAAATTAAGGCTTTTGCTACCTTTTACCGGCAAGCATTAAAAATTTCAAAAAATAAAGATTATGATCTTATATTTGCTACCTCGTCACGTTTATTTACGGCATTTCTTGGTGCTAGGATAGCATCTGCTAAAAAGCTCCCTTTGTATCTGGATATTAGAGATATATTTGTTGATACCATAAAAGACGTATTGCCAGCTAAAATTACCTGGCTGGCAAAACCAGTATTTTCTTGGGTTGAGGCTTATGCTTTTGGTAGGGCGAAACGGATTAATTTAGTGTCGAAAGGCTTTAAAGATTATTTTTCCAGTCGTTATCCAAACGCTGAATACCGTTGGTTTACCAATGGTATTGATAATGAATTTCTGGCTGTTGCTCCAGAAACTTCTAAAGTGTCTAATGTTTTTGGTCAAGTAACGGTGCTTTATGCCGGTAATATTGGTGAAGGACAGGGGTTGCACACAATAGTGCCTGCTTTAGCAAAAAAATTGGAAGGTAAGGCTAAATTTCGTATTATTGGCGATGGAGGACGTAAGCAGGTGCTGCTGCAAAAGGTGGATGGTTTAACCAATGTAGAACTTTTGCCGCCAGTAAGCCGAAATGAATTAATTCGTGAATATCAAAATGCTGATGTATTATTTTTACACTTAAATGATTATCCTGCATTTCAAAAAGTACTTCCTTCAAAAATATTTGAGTACGCTGCATTAGGTAAGCCAGTGTGGGCAGGTGTTTCCGGTTATGCGGCTCAGTTTCTCAAAGAAGAAGTAACTAACTCCTCGGTATTTTATCCTGGTGATGATGCAGAAGCTTGCCGCTCTTTTGAAAAACTGGAATTGGGAGTGATACCAAGGACAGAATTTATTAATAAATTTTCGCGTGTGAAAATTATGGCTGAAATGGCTAACGACATAATTAGCGTGGTCAGAAATGAAACTTGAAAAAACTATTCTTTTGACAGGTGCGACTGGTTTTGTAGGCCGGGCGGTAGCGTCTGAATTAAAAACTAGTGAACTTCGTTTGTTAAGTAGAAAAGACCCTCATATTGCTGAAGGTATATTTTGCAAAGCTGAGATCAGTTCGTCATCAGTGCATTTAATTTATCTGGATAAGGTTGATGTTGTTGTTCATTCCGCTGCCCGAGTTCATGTTATGGCAGATACTGCTGTTGATCCTTTGGAAGAATACCGCGCCGTAAATGTTGCCGGCACTTTAAATTTGGCCAGACAGGCAGCAGTTGCCGGAGTTAAGCGTTTTATCTTTGTTAGCTCAGTCAAAGTGAACGGCGAGGCAACAACTGACGGTGAAACGTTTCGATGTGATGACGAGCCAAAACCAGAAGACCCATATGGTATCTCTAAAGCAGAAGCTGAGTGCGGATTAAGAGAAATATCAATAGAAACCGGCATGGAAGTGGTAATTATTCGCCCTCCTTTAGTTTATGGACCGGGTGTGAAAGCTAATTTTGCTTCGATGCTAAAGTTTGCTAGTAAAAACCTGCCACTGCCACTAGGCGCTATTCATAATAAACGCAGCATGGTCGCACTTGATAATCTTGTCGATTTAATTGTTACCTGTATCGATCACCCTAAAGCGGCAAATCAAACGTTTTTGGTCAGTGATGACAGGGATGTGTCTACTACACAATTACTACAAATGATGACCCGCGCTGCTGGTAAAAAGCCTTGGCTTCTTCCGGTGCCAATGAGCTGGTTAAAGTTTGCAGGTAAACTTACGGGTAAACAAGCCGTTGTTGACAGGCTTTGTGGTAATTTGCAGGTAGATATTAGCCATACCAAAACTACGCTGGGGTGGTCGCCACCTATTACAGTGGAAGAGGGGATTGCTCGGTGCTTCGCACTGAAGAGATAAGTGATGATTTATTTATTGAATAGTGGTGGGTTTTAAGTTGTGAGCGTTGAGTTGTCAGTGCTGGTGGCTATAATCTTAATAGCTGGTTAAACTTGTCGCAGTAAGCTAAGGAGCTATGTTATGCGTTTGACTGAACAGCAACTAAAAATTATTAAGCAGGTGTTGTTAAAACATTTTGGCAGACATTCAGAGCTGCGGCTTTTTGGTTCAAGAGCTGATGATAGTACCCGTGGCGGTGATATTGATCTTTACATTGAGCCTGAATTACAAACTGCTGACGATATTGTTGACGCCAGGCTAAATGCCCTGGTTGAGCTTCATATGGCGCTTGGTGAGCAAAAAATTGATTTGGTGATTAACCGTAAGGCTGGCACCGTGTTGCCAATTTATAAAATTGCTAAAGATACCGGTATTCGTTTATGAATAAGTTGGTATTTCAGGGGATAGTTGATATTTGCCAGACGCATGCAGAGCGTTTGCGATGGTCTATGCAGCATTTGACTGATAAAAAACCGTTTACTAAGGCTAGTTTGTCTCAACTTACGGATATTGAACTTGCAGTGTTTGATCAGTTCATTGTCAGGTTTTCAAAATTGCAGGATGTAATGGGCGCAAAATTATTACCTGCAATAATAGAGCTAACGCATGAAGAAGGTGAACTTAATACCTTTATTGATAAACTGAACCGGCTTGAAAAGATAGGTGCCTTGGACTCTGTTGAACTGTGGCTTAAGCTGCGGGAAATGCGTAACCAATTTTCCCATGATTACCCTGATGATCCTGAAATTCAGTCTGCATTACTTAATAAAGCTTTTGGTATGGCGGAACAGTTATTGCAATGTATGGAACATGCCATTCGCTTTGCTGCTAAATATCAATAAGTATCAACTAGTGCGCTTTGCTGGCGGTTGCTTGTTACTGCTGCTTTAAGCAGCTCGTTACTGCTCGTAAAACGAGCTTGTCATTTTTTACTTGAGGCTCTATGTTAATTCGGTTATTAGATTTTGTTTTTGCATTAAGTGGTTTGGTATTTGGTTTTCCGGTGCTGGTAGTTTTAACACTTATAGGCTTATTCGATACTGGCTCACCCCTATTTCGGCAAGTGCGGGTAGGGCGCAATAAAAAGCCTTTTACGCTGGTAAAGTTTCGTACCATGAAAACCGATACCGCTTCGGTTGCCAGTCACCTTGCTAGTGCCAGCGCGATAACGCCTTTTGGTGGGTTTTTACGTAAAACCAAGTTAGATGAATTACCACAGTTATGGAACGTGTTAAAAGGTGAAATGAGTTTAGTTGGCCCAAGGCCTGGCTTATTTAACCAGCAAGAATTAACAGAAGCCAGAGACAAGCTTGGTATTTTCAATGCCCGCCCTGGCATAACAGGCTTAGCGCAGGTTAATGAAATAGATATGTCTACTCCAGAATTACTAGCCGAAACCGATGCCAAAATGCTAAGTAACCTAACCCTTATTGATTATTTTAAGTACATTTTAATGACAGTTACCGGCAAGGGACGGGGCGATAGGGTTAAGTGAGTTTAGTTTTGAGTATTTAGTCTACTTCTTTAAGGATTTTCATGAAAGTAACTGTGTTTGGTAGTGGCTATGTTGGGTTAGTGCAGGCGGCGGTGCTGGCAGAAGTAGGGCACCATGTTATTTGTGTTGATGTAAATGCCCAGCGGGTAGAAGAGCTAAACCTTGGCAATATACCTATTTATGAGCCTGGTTTAACGCCGATAGTACAAAATAATAGCCAGGCCGGACGTTTACAATTTACTACTGATGCTAAGTTGGGTGTTGAACACGGCGAAGTGCAATTTATTGCGGTTGGTACGCCGTCTGATAACGATGGTGCGGCAGATTTACAATATGTATTAGCCGTAGCCAAAACTATTGCCCAATATATGACTAGCGACACTGTTATTATTGATAAGTCTACTGTGCCAGTAGGCACCGCTGATAAAGTGCGGGCTATTATTGCCGATACGTTGGCCGAGCGGCAGGTGGGCCATAAGTTTGACGTGGTGTCTAATCCTGAGTTTTTAAAAGAAGGTGCTGCCGTTGCCGACTGTATGCGGCCAGATCGTATTATTATTGGCAGTTATGACAGCCGCCCGCATGACATTATTCGTGAATTGTACGAGCCATTTAACCGTATTCACGAAAAAATTATTTTTATGGATGTGCGCTCCGCTGAGTTAACCAAGTATGCGGCTAATTGCATGCTGGCCACTAAAATATCGTTTATGAATGAAATGGCTAATTTAGCCGAGCTGTTGGGCGCCGATATTGAAGCGGTTCGCCGTGGTATAGGGTCAGATCCACGAATTGGATATCATTTTATTTATCCGGGTTGTGGTTATGGTGGGTCGTGTTTCCCTAAAGATGTGCGGGCACTTATTCGCACTGCTGAAAATGAAGGCTACAAGCCTGAAATGCTATATGCCGTAGAAAACGTTAACCAACGGCAGAAGCAAAAGTTACCACAATTAGTGAAACAGCATTTTGGTGAAGATTTAAGTGGTAAAGTGTTTGCGATATGGGGCCTAAGCTTTAAACCGAAAACCGATGATATTCGTGAAGCCAGCAGCCGGGTATTAATTGAACAATTATGGGCCGCTGGTGCGACCGTGCAAGCGTATGATCCGGAAGCAATGGAAGAGATGCAGCGCGCTTATGGCGTGCGTAATGATTTAAGCTTAGTGGGCACCAAAGAAGCTGCTTTAAAAGCGGCTGATGCGTTAATTATTTGTACGGAATGGCAGCCCTTTAAAGCCCCCGATTTTGATTTAATAAAAGCCCAATTAAAGCAGCCTGTAATTTTTGATGGCAGAAATTTATTTGAACCAGAGCGGATGCAGCGCCGTGGTATAACCTATTATGGTATTGGCCGTGGTGAAAGTGTTAAATTAACGCATGCCTAATTGCTGGCTACTAATTGAAGGCTATTGGCTGAAAATAGAAGTTAATGGCGACATTGTTTATGGATGATAAATAACAAAACGTAAGGATATGGTATGGCAGTATTAAAAGCAGTAATTCCGGTTGCCGGCTTGGGAACGCGTATGTTGCCCGCTACCAAGGCTATTCCCAAAGAAATGCTACCGGTAGTCGACAAACCGCTTATTCAATATGTGGTGCAAGAGTGCATTGCCGCCGGCATTAAAGAAATTATACTGGTTACCCATTCCTCTAAAAACTCCATAGAAAACCATTTCGATAAAAGCTTTGAATTAGAATCAATGTTAGAAAAACGAGTAAAACGCCAGTTACTTGAAGAAGTGCAGGCGATATGCCCGAAAGATGTCACCATTATGCATGTGCGCCAGGGCGAAGCAAAAGGGCTAGGGCATGCGGTGCTATGTGCTTTACCATTAGTAGGCGATGCCCCCTTCGCCGTAGTGCTGCCAGATGTATTAATTGATGGCTACGACAGCGATTTATGCTTGGATAACCTGGCAAAAATGGCGCAGTTGTTCGAGCAGACTGGCATTAGCCAAGTAATGGTAGAGCCGGTACCGCACGCCCTAGTTAGTAACTATGGTGTGGCCGATGTTGGCGGTAAGCAAATGATCGCTGGCGAGTCGGTTAAAATGACTGCCATAGTAGAGAAACCCTCAGTTGCAGAGGCGCCATCGGACCTGGCCGTAGTTGGCCGTTATGTATTTAGCCCGCAAATTTGGCGGCATTTAAAGCGCACCCCGGTAGGGGCGGGCGATGAAGTACAGCTAACCGATGCCATTGCTTTGTTAATGGAAACAGAAGCCGTAAATGCTTACCACATTATTGGGCGCAGTCATGACTGCGGTAATAAACTAGGGTATATGCAGGCCTTTGTTGAATATGGCCTACGCGACAAGCACCTGGGGCCAGATTTTAAGGCGTGGTTAAGTAACTTAATCCGCTAGCTATATTCAATAAAAAGAAATAAAAAGAATAAAAAGGGTCAGAGTGAATAATTTATTCACTCTGACCCTGAGAGATCCCCACGAATTTAGGCATTTTAAAAACTCGCTTGCGGATCATCAATCAATGTTCGTAATTTATCAATCGCTGCTTGCCAGTGCTTT
>NZ_LAHP01000023.1 GCF_000987765.1 Arsukibacterium sp. MJ3 | reverse complement strand
ATTTAAACAAATTTGGGATCTTTTTTGCGGGGTGGGTGGTTTTGGTTTGCATCTGGTAAGGCCTGGCCAGAAGCTGGTGGGAATTGAAATTGCCCCAGCAGCAATTGCCAGCGCTACGCGTTCAGCGGCTGCAATGGGTCTGCAGAATGTTAGTTTTCAGGCGCTCGATGCCATCGCTTTTGCCAACGCCGCTGCCAGCGCACCTGATTTACTGGTGGTTAACCCGCCACGGCGCGGCTTGGGGGCAGCGCTGTGTCAGGATGTACAGCGATTGGCACCCGCCTGGCTTTTATATTCCAGTTGTAATGCAAAAAGTCTTGCAGAAGACTTACAGCATCTTACTGATTACACATTATTAAAAGTGCAGCTGTTTGATATGTTTGCCCATAGCAGTCATTATGAAGTACTAACGTTATTACAAATAAAGTATTAGCGCTTGCCTTCCAGAATGCGAACAATTTCCCGGCTGTGTTCAAATAACTCAATGACCGTGCCTTCAATCTGAACGGTAATAATGCCATCGACATTTGGCTTTCGCAGTACCGTGCTACGACGATAGTAATCATCAGCAAGATACTGACCGGCAGAGAGTTTTTTCTGCCAGCCCGGAGGCAGTGGTTTACCACTTTCCATTTTTTTCACCAGGCCTGGTGGTAATGATTTATCGTGGTCCGGTTTAGCCATAAGTGATTGGCTTATCACTAATGCAAAACTGCAAACAACGAAAATAGCATTTTTCATGGTGGAACTCCTTTTACTTTGAACATAGGTTTTAACCCCTATGAGATTAATGCCAGCTTAATTCTCTGACGCAAGCTATTTGCATCCGGCTTTCGTTGAGCTGCACTGTATTAATGCACTAGCTGCTTTTGCCAGCAAATCGAGCAATTTTCACTAGCAGTATTATTAACTTATTCTGATAATCTGCTACAGTGCCTGCGTTTTCAAACGATGGGTTAACACCACACCATGTTTTTCGGATACGTCTCACTGTTTGCTACCAGCTTTATTGCTGCAACCTTATTGCCAGCCTCATCCGAGGTGCTGCTTCTGGCTTTAGCGCAGCAAGGCTATGCGCCATTAGGGCTGTGGCTGGCAGCAACCAGCGGCAATACTCTGGGTTCTTGTGTTAACTGGTATCTGGGTAAAGAATTGCTGCGTTTTCAGCATAAGCGCTGGTTTCCGGTAAGCCCGCAGCAACTACATAAAGCACAGCTACAGTTTCAACGCTATGGCAGCTGGAGCCTGTTACTGGCCTGGCTGCCAATAGTGGGTGACCCACTAACCCTGGTTGCCGGCACCTTGCGGGTTCGTTTTAGCCTGTTCTTAATGCTGGTGGCATTAGGTAAGGGCGCACGTTATGCACTACTATTAGTGTTAGCCCGGCAGCTGTGGTAAAACGTTTTTCTGATGGCTTTATAGCAGCAAATCCGGCATCATAAGCGCACTTTTTTATTTGCAGGATACCCTTATGGAATATCAATTAAGCCCTGAAGAGCTAGGCCGCATTCTGGCACTTGATGCCGAGCAACGTTATGACTACTTTATTCAGGCCGTAGCCGACTTAGCAGAAATCTGGATTTTAACCGACGAAGAAGGTTTTGTGCTAGTTAGTGCCGAAGATGATCGTTGTATTCCGGTATGGCCTCATGCGGAACTGGCCGAGCAATGGATTGAAGGTGAATGGCAGCATTGTACTGCCAAAGCTATTGATATTAAAACCTGGCTGGAAAAATGGACCTCAGGCTTAAATGGCGATGAATTAGCCATTGCGGTACTGCCTGATGCAGATGGCCCGGGTGTGGTTGTAATGCCGGATGAGCTGGCCGAAACATTATTAGATGAAATGAGCGACGACGCCTGAGCGCCGCGTTTTTTGCACTAATAAATTACGTTACTAGTTCATTGCCGGTGGCGTTACCGCCGGCAAATGCCATTAAGTTGTCACTGGTAATACTGCTGATTTGCTGCAGTGCTTCCTTGGTAAAAAAGGCCTGATGGCTGGTGATAAGCACATTAGGGAAGGTGAGCAGTCGCTCAAATACTTCGTCATCAATCATTTGTTCTGATAAGTTTTCAAAAAAGATATCCGCTTCCTGCTCGTAGACATCTAAACCCAGATAGCCAATTTTTCGATCTTTTAAACCTGCAATGACGGTTTTGGTATTAATTAAGCCACCGCGGCTGGTATTAATTAGCATAACGCCATCGCGCATTTTTGCCAATGAATTGGCATTGATCAGGTGTTTAGTGGCTGGATTAAGCGGGCAATGTAAGCTAATAATATCGCTTTGAGCATATAACTCGTTCAGGCTAACATAATGCTCTGCCAGTTCAGCCACGGGTTCAATGTCATAGCACACTAATTTACAGCCAAAACCTTGTAAAATACGGGCAGTGGCCAAGCCAATCCTGCCGGTACCAATTAACCCTACTGTTTTGCCGTGCATATTAAAACCCATTAAACCGTCAAGAGAAAAATTGTTATCCCTAACCCGGTTATAGGCTTTGTGTAGTTTGCGATTTAACGTAAGCATCATGGCAACAGTATGTTCTGCCACTGCTTCGGGTGAGTATGCTGGCACTCTGGCAACCCGAATACCCAACGCTTTTGCCGTGTCCAAGTCAACATTGTTAAAGCCAGCACAACGCAGCGCCACCATTTCAATGCCCATCGCTGACATTTGTTGTAATACTGGAGCAGACAAATCATCGTTAACAAAGGCGCAAATAGCATGACAACCCTGAGCTAATTTCAGGTTAAGCGTACTTAGGCGGCTATCAAAGTAGCTGAACTGCAAACTGGGATCGGCCCATTGACTAAACCCGTCTTGATCATATTTTTTGGCACTGAACACGGCAACTTTCATCGGTAACATCCCGTTTTTGGCATGTGTAAAGTGTAGATCAGTTGATAGTGTCATAATTAGCGCCAGATCAAAGTTATAGCAGTTCTTCTATCGCCTGAACGATGCTGCCGGGTTTGGTACGTGGAGCGTAGCGCTTTACCACTTCGCCCTGTTTATTAATAAGGAACTTAGTGAAGTTCCATTTAATGGCGCGGGTTTTCAGCAAACCGCGGGCATTGTCTTTTAAATGATCAAATAGTGGCGAGGCCTTTAGACCATTAACATTAATTTTGGCCATTACCGGAAAACTCACTCCATAGTTTAGCTGACAAAATTGCTGAATGTCGTTATCGTCACCCGGCTCCTGGCCACCAAATTGGTTACAGGGAAACGCCAGGATCATCAAGTCACGTGCTTTGTATTGTTGATACAATTGTTCCAGCTGCTGATATTGCGGCGTAAAGCCACATTGGCTGGCGGTATTGACAATTAACACCACTTTACCGCGGTATTCTGTTAGATCGACGTCTCTGCCCTGCGCATCTTTAACTTTGAACTGGTGTATGTTGATCATTATGCTTCCCGATGATACTTCAACTGATGGATTAACGGTCTTTAGCGCAACTCACTTTCTTTTCACTGGTTAAGTTTGTAAGCTAACATCTTATCATTTCACAGGTATAAGTCATTTTTATGTCAAACGATCAGAAAGATAAAGTCGCGTTTATCGGCTTGGGTGTTATGGGCTATCCGATGGCGGGTTACTTGCAGCAAAAAGGTTATGAGGTAACGGTGTATAACCGTACTGCCAGTAAAGCACAAGCCTGGGTCAATCAATATGGTGGCAGTAGTGCCGTTAACCCGGCATTGGCAGCGGTTAATGCCAAACTGGTGTTTTTATGTGTTGGCAATGACCACGATGTACGATCAGTGGTCTATGGCGAGCAAGGTGTTTTAGGTACTCTGCAACCGGGTGCCGTATTGGTTGACCATACTACGGCCTCAGCCGAGCTAGCCCGAGAGCTTGGCGCAGCGTGTACCGAGCAACACGTTGGCTTTTTAGATGCACCGGTTTCCGGAGGCCAGGCTGGCGCTGAGAATGGCAGTTTAACGGTAATGATTGGCGGTGATGCCACTGCTATGATTAAGGCTGAGCCAGCCATCATGTGCTATGCGCGCTGTGCCAAATTACTCGGACCAGCCGGCAGTGGCCAGTTAGCAAAAATGGTTAACCAGATTTGTATTGCTGGCGTAGTGCAAGGCCTGGCTGAAGCGCTTAATTTTGCACAAAATGCCGGCCTCGATGCCGCCGCGGTAGTAGAAGTTATTTCACAAGGAGCTGCACAGTCGTGGCAGATGCAAAACCGCTATAAAACCATGCTCGATAATAAATACGATTTTGGCTTTGCGGTTGATTGGATGCGTAAAGACTTAGGCATTGCCTTACATGAAGCACGGCAAAATGGTAGCCATTTACCCATTACAGCGTTAGTCGACCAGTTTTATAGTGAAGTGCAACAAATGGGTGGTAGCCGCTGGGATACGTCTAGCCTATTGGCACGGCTACAGCGCTAAATTTGCCCGGTAACCTGTTACCGGGCGGCTATTTTTTGCACATTGTATTTTTGGTAAAAGTGCTTGGGTAATTACCGTATTATTGCTGAGTTAACACCCACTCAGTAAGCAAACGCACGCCAAAGCCTGTGCCACCTTCAGTGTGCAAGCCTTTGTTGCTACTACTTAGCGCATTACCGGCAATATCAAGGTGAGCAAAAGGGGTGTCTGTCACAAACTGCTGTAAAAACAGCGCAGCAGTAGAGGCACCTGTAGTGCTGCCGGTGTTGCGTAAATCGGCGATACGGCTTTTTAATTCCGGCAACATTTCATCAGTTAGCGGTAAGCGCCACACTTTCTCTTGGACTGTCACACCGGCTTGGGTTAGCTGTGCAACCAGTTGCTCATCTTTACTAAACATACCAGCGTAATAAGCACCTAGTGCCGTCACTTTAGAGCCGGTAAGCGTCGCGATATCGACTATTGCCCGCGGTTTAAAGTTTTGCTCGGCATACCAAAGTGCATCGGCCATCACCAAACGACCTTCAGCATCGGTGTTAATAATTTCAATAGTTTTACCATTGCCAGCAGTAATAACATCGCCCGGCAGGTACGCCCGATCTGAAATCATATTTTCGGCCAGCGCCATTAAACCTACTACATTAACCGGGGCTTTTTGCTTGGCCAGGGTATGCATGGTGCCAAGCACTGCTGCGGCACCCGCCATATCACTGGTCATGCGTAATAGGGTGTCGGCCTGTGTTTTTAGGTTATAACCGCCGGTATCAAAGGTAATACCTTTTCCCACCAGTGCTAAAGGTTGTTGCTTGCTGCCTTCCCAATGCACAATCACTAAATATGGTGGTCTTTGGCTACCCTGACCAACTGCCAAATGCGCACCCATACCGGCTTTTTTCAGTGCAGCCTGATCCAGTACTGTTACTTTGGCACCTAGCTTGCGCAGCTCCAGAGCTTGTTTGACAAAGGTTTCTGGATAAATGCCATTAGCCGGTTCATTAATAAGATTGCGGGCCAGTACTACCCCTTCCGTTAGCGCATTTATCTGCGCTAGCCGCTGCTCGGTAGCGGTTAGCTCACGGCTTAATAAATAGATATTTCGGATTTTTTCCGGTTCGTCATCAGTGTGATAACGATTAAAGGTGTAGCTTGCCAGGTTAATGCCATGGCTTAACTGTGCCAGCAGCTCTGGTTGGGCAATTGCTGATTGCAGCAAGGTGGAATCTAGCTGAATAGTGTGAGCTGCTGAATTTAGCAACGAGTGCGCCACGGTTGAGCCTAACAAACTAACTTGGTACGGGGTAAGTAGCTCGCTCTCGCCAGCGCCAACTAGTACTACTCGCTGGTACTGGGCATATGGTGCAGCCGGGGCCAGCCAGGTTAGGGTTTTGCCATGCTCGGCACTAAAGTTTTCTTGTTTACTAATGGCGGCCAGTTGTGGATTAGTATTTAGTTGGTCCGGGCTAACCAGCAGTAATAGGGTATCGGCTGAATGTGCGACATTGGCGCTAGCTTTAATGGCAAATTGATCAGCGTTAGCGCTGTAAGTGGCCAGCAATAGTGCAGCCAAGGTAGAAAGACGAAACATAGGTAAAACTCCTTAGTAATTTTATTGTCGTTATCTTGGCGTTAAAGTAAGCTATTGACAATTAGGCTGGCGGTAAACTGTCGCTTATTTCGGGCGATATAACAAAAAAGCGCCCGTAGGCGCTTAAGTATCACAACAATAGTGTTAACTAAACGCCATTTCCGGTATGTCGCCGTCGACGACCAGCTTGCCAGCGGTTTTTTGCTGAATTTCTTCAATACTAATACCCGGGGCGCGCTCTAGTAGGTGGAAGGCGCCGTTACGTACTTCTAATACCGCTAAATCGGTGACAATTTTTTTAACGCAACCTACGCCTGTCAGTGGCAGGGTGCAGTCGTTTAATAGCTTACTATTGCCGTATTTGTCAGCATGGGTCATGGTAACCACAATATTTTGTGCGCCGGCCACTAAATCCATGGCGCCGCCCATACCTTTAATCAGTTTACCCGGGATCATCCAGCTGGCGATGTTGCCGTTTTGGTCTACTTCAAATGCGCCCAGCACGGTTAAATCAACATGACCGCCGCGGATCATGGCAAAGCTTTCTGCTGAGCTGAAAATGGCTGCGCCTTTAATAGCGGTCACGGTTTCTTTGCCGGCATTAATCATATCAGCGTCAAGTTCTGCATCTGTTGGGTAAGGTCCCATGCCCAGCAGGCCGTTTTCAGACTGCAGCATTACTTCAATACCGGCTGGCACGTAATTGGCCACCAAGGTTGGAATGCCAATACCCAAGTTAACGTAATAACCATCTTGCAGCTCTTGCGCTACGCGCATTGCCACTTGTTCACGAGATAAAGCCATAATTGCCTCCTTAATCTTGCCGAACCATACGACGTTCGATGCGCTTTTCAAAGTTGCCTTTAATAACGCGCTGGACGTAAATACCCGGGGTGTGAATTTGTGACGGTTCCAGTTCGCCCGGTTCAACAATTTCTTCTACTTCAACCACGGTAATTTTACCGGCTGTTGCGGCCATTGGGTTGAAATTCATTGAGGTGTGGCGAAATACCAAATTACCGTATCGGTCAGCTTTCCAGGCACGTATTATGGCAAAGTCACCGGTAATTGCTGGCTCTAACACATAATGGCGGCCATTAATTTCGCGAGTTTCTTTACCTTCAGCGACGGGGGTGCCATAACCGGTTGCAGTAAAAAAAGCGGGTATGCCTGCACCGCCGGCCCGCATTTTTTCGGCCAGCGTGCCTTGTGGGGTAAGTTCTACTTCCAACTCGCCGCTAAGCAGTTGTTTTTCAAACAGGGCGTTTTCACCAACATATGAGGCGACCATTTTTTTGATTTGGCGGTCTTCCAGCAAAATACCAAGGCCAAAGCCGTCAACACCGCAGTTGTTCGACACCACCGTTAAGTCGGTGGTGCCCATTTTTTTAATCTGGGCAATTAAACCTTCCGGTATACCGCATAAACCAAAGCCACCGGCAATAACGGTCATGCCGTCTTGCAGGCCAGCCATGGCGTCTTCGTAGCTATGTACGACTTTATTAAACCCTGCCATTTGATGTCCTCTGTTCTTTGCTGAACTGTATTTTAGAGCCGTTCTTCGATTACGCTGCTGCTAAGTGTATTTTTGTCTGCGACACGCCGTGAACCCCTCCCTGGGGGCTCGTTTCCGCCCGTCCAGGGCTTCAACGGTCTCAGAAAAAATCACATCCGCATCCGCTTACACCTGAGTAAAGGGAAGCGCACAGTACACTTTAGCCGAAACCGTGTTTTTCATGGATGAAAAACAGGAGCCTACAGGGACGTATTTACGGCGTGTTTCGGCAAAGTTGTACGGAGTGTTTACCGTGTTCGAAGAACCTTTTTAGCTGCTGTTAACTAACCACCAGTCTGACTGCACTTAGCCTTAAATGCCAATCCTACTTTAGAACTAGGCTGCTTGCCCAGCTTGTCGGTAATAAACCAACCTGCCTGCGCCAGCGCCGTTAAATCGATGCCATGGGTAATACCTAAGCCGTTAAGTAAATACACCACATCTTCAGTAGCCACGTTGCCAGATGCCCCGGCTGCGTAAGGGCAGCCACCCAAACCGGCTACGGCACTATCAATAATGCTAATACCACGGTTTAGCGCCACATAAATATTGGTGAGGGCCTGGCCATAAGTGTCATGAAAATGTACTGCTACTTTTTCTGCGGGTACCATTGCAAGTACTGCGTCGAGCATGGCATTCACTTTTTTCGGGGTACCGACACCGATGGTATCACCCAGTGATATTTCATAGCAGCCCAGCTCCAGTAGTGCCTTAGCAACTAATGCCACTTCAGTTGGGGCAACTTCACCCTGATAAGGGCAGCCCAGCGCACATGAGACATAACCCCGTACTTTAATACCATCAGCCAGCGCCGCTTCCACGACCGGTGCAAAGCGCGCTAAGCTTTCAGCAATAGTGCAGTTAATATTTTTCTGGCTAAAGGCTTCTGAGGCAGCACCAAATATGGCTACTTCAGTTGCACCTGCTGCTTTTGCTGCTGCATAGCCTTTTAAATTTGGCGTAAGTGCGGCATAGGTTACCCCGGCTTTTCGCTTAATACCGGCAAATACTTCGCCAGAATCCGCCATTTGGGGGACCCACTTCGGTGAGACAAAGGCACCACTTTCAATATAGCTAAGGCCAGCGGCGCTAAGCATATCAATGAGTACAACTTTATCGGCGGTTGACACTGCCGCTTCGTTTTGCAGGCCATCGCGCGGGCCTACTTCCACTATTTGCACATGTTGCGGCAGGCTCATGCTTCCTCCGGGCTAAAGTCGACTAACTCGGCGCCATCTTTTACAATGTCGCCCGCAGCATAAAACACATCATTCACCACACCATTTTTTGGCGCTTTTATGCTGTATTCCATTTTCATCGCTTCCATAATAATCAGGGTGTCACCTACTTTTACCGTGGTGCCGGCTTTAGTCATAACAGCGACAATTGTACCGTTCATCGGCGCGGTTAGGCTGCCGGCATGTTCACTCCCATCAAGCTCTGGTGTTACTTCAGTGCGATAAGTAAAGTCGTAGCGGTGATGTTTAATAAAGACACTAATGGTGTCCTGATAGCGGCTAACCCGCACTTTGGTTTTATGGTCGCCCAATGTTGCGCTAAGCTCATCACCCTTTAACGCCGCTTGGCAACACAGTTGCTGACCTTGCAATTCAACCACGTAATGTTGTTGTTGCTCGCGAATAATTAACTGATGTGTCGCTTCGCCTTGCAATAAAGTTAACAACACGGTGGGTGTTTCATTCAGGCGCCAACCGTGGCTGTATTGCCATGGACTGGCACTGACACCACTTGTTACCGGGGCTTTTTGCTGCGCCATAATAAATAACGCCGCCAGCACCAGCGCCTGATTATCTTCCTTATTGGCCGGTGCAAAGAGCGTAGCCTGATGTTGATTAATAAAGTTGGTATCCAGCTCAGCGGCTTTAAATGCCGGATGTTCGGTTAAGCTGGTTAGAAAACTTAAGTTAGTAGTAACACCGGCAATGCGATAGTCATCCAGTGCCCGCAGCATTCTGGCGATGGCGCGATCGCGGCTTTCATCCCAAACGATCAGTTTGGCAATCATCGGATCATAAAAGGGCGATACTTCATCGTTTTCTACCACACCGGTATCAACCCGCACATAACGGCTGGCTTCAGGTTGGCGTAAATAAGTTAGTTTGCCCGTCGCCGGCATAAAGTCGTTATCAGGATCTTCAGCATACACCCGAACTTCAATGGCGTGGCCATCAATTTGTACCTGGTTTTGGCTCAGTGGCAGTGGCTCGTTAGCCGCAACTAACAGCTGCCATTTTACTAAATCCTGACCGGTTATCATTTCAGTCACCGGGTGTTCCACCTGCAACCGGGTATTCATTTCCATAAAGTAAAACGAGCCGTCTTCGTCAAACAAAAACTCAACGGTGCCAGCACCACGATAATCAATGGCTTTGG
Organism: Arsukibacterium sp. MJ3; assembly: GCF_000987765.1. Classification (GTDB taxonomy): domain Bacteria; phylum Pseudomonadota; class Gammaproteobacteria; order Enterobacterales; family Alteromonadaceae; genus Alishewanella. Next base: position 43,220 of record NZ_LAHP01000023.1, on the reverse strand, counting down.
CCGCTTTTACTGCCGCTTCGCCCATGGCCTGGCGTTGCTCGTTACTGAAATTGGGTGCTGGTGCTTCTTCAATCACTTTCTGGTGGCGACGTTGAATAGAGCAGTCGCGTTCTGCCAAATACACAGCATTACCGTGATTATCGCAAAACACTTGAATTTCAATATGCCGTGGTTTGGTTAAATAGCGCTCAAGCAACATTTTGTCGTTGCCAAAACCGGCTTTGGCTTCACGGCGTGCACTGGCCAGCGCATCGCTAAATTCTTCTTTTTTCCACACCACCCGCATGCCTTTGCCACCGCCACCATAGGCGGCTTTTATTAGCTGTGGATAACCAATTTTAGCCGACTCGCTGGCTAGTAGCTTGTCAGACTGATCATCACCATGGTAGCCAGGTACTAACGGTACACCGGCTTGGTGCATAATAATTTTGGCGGCACTTTTTGAGCCCATGGCGGTAATGGCTGCAACAGGTGGCCCAATAAAAACGATACCCGCATCATCACAGGCTTTTGCAAAGCTTTCGTTTTCAGATAAAAAACCGTAGCCAGGGTGTATGGCTTCAGCGCCGCTTTGTTTGGCAATAGCAATAATTTTATCGCTGCGCAGATATGAATCTTTACTGGGGGCGGGGCCCAGTAAATAAGCTTCGTCAGCCATGCTGACATGGCGGGCATTGGCATCGGCATCGGAGTAAACCGCTACGCAACGAATGCCAAGCTTATGGGCGGTGTCGATAACGCGACAGGCTATTTCACCACGGTTGGCTATTAATATTTTCCGGAACATGCTTATTCGTCCTTTAGCTTGGCGTTTGCTTGTGCTGGTAACCAGTTGGGGCGGCGTTTTTCAAGAAAAGCACCCAAGCCCTCCTGGCCTTCTGCCGACACGCGAATTTCAGCAATAGCCTGGGTAGTATGTGCTACCACATTGTTACTGATTTTGCGGTTATATATATTATGGATCAGGGTTTTTGCGGCACTCATCGCTGCTGGGCTATTTTGCAGCAAGCTGCTAATCAGCCCTTCAGCACTATCTTGCAATGCATTTGCAGTAACGACTTCGTGCAACAAGCCCAGTTGTTTGGCGGTATCGGCACTAAAGCGCTCGGCACTTAAAAAATAGCGCCGGCTTTGCCGCTCGCCCATAGCACGCATTACATAAGGGCTTATAACGGCTGGAATTAAACCAATTTTTACTTCGCTTAAACAAAAACTGGCGTTATCACTGGCAATGGCCATGTCGCAACACGCCACCAGGCCAACTGCACCGCCAAAAGCGGCACCTTGCACCATCGCAATGGTTGGTTTAGGAAATTTATCTAACGTGTGCATCAGTAATGCCAGCTCGTTGGCATCGTTTACGTTTTGCGAATAGTCTTTTTCGGCCATCGAGCGCATCCAGTTTAAATCGGCGCCGGCAGAGAAGTTTTTACCAGTAGCTTTTAACAGTAACAGCCGCACATTGTCGTCTGTTGCCAGCTGGTTAAGTACGGCAATAAGCTCGGCAATCATCAGGTCGTCAAAGGCGTTATGAACGTCTGGCCGGTTTAGTACCAGGCTGGCCACGCCACGCTGGTCGATACTTACTTGTGTGTAAACCTGGTTCATTTTATCTCCGAAAGTAGTAATGCAACTTGAAACACTATTTCTCTGACATGGCGGTTGCTAAATATGTGCGTTTCTAAATCGGCAAGCGCGCCGCACAACTTTGCCAGAACACGCCGTAAACCCTTCCATGGGGGCTCCTGTTTTTCATCCATGATAAACACGGTTCTGGCTAAATGTACTGTGCACTTACCTCTATAGCTGATCCAGCAAGCGTGTCGCAGAAAAAATGCAAGGAGTGATGGCGTCTTCGATAATTACATAAGCTCCGAGCACCCCTCACAACTATCTACATCCGAAACACACCAAATTTAGTCTCTTCAATCGGCGCATTCAGTGCGGCGGCTAACGCCAGGCCAACGGTCATACGGGTTTGCGCCGGATCAATAATGCCGTCATCCCACAAGCGGCCACTGGCATAATAAGGGTGCCCTTGTTTTTCGTACTGCTCAATAATGGGTTGTTTAAGTGCTTTTTCAGCATCGCTTGACAGCGTTTCGCCTTTACGGGCTAAACCGTCTTTGGTGACCTGCGCCATAACGCCGGCGGCTTGCTCACCACCCATCACCGAAATGCGGGCATTGGGCCACATCCACATCATGGTGGGGTCGAAGGCACGGCCACACATACCGTAGTTACCTGCGCCATAGCTGCCACCAATTAACACGGTAAATTTCGGCACTTTGGCACAACTAACTGCCATCACCATTTTGGCACCGTGTTTGGCAATACCTTCAGCTTCATACTTTTTACCGACCATAAAACCGGTAATATTTTGCAGGAACAACAGCGGAATTTTTCGCTGGGCGCACAGTTCAATAAAGTGCGCGCCTTTTTGTGCCGATTCAGAGAACAATATGCCGTTATTGGCCACAATACCCACCGGATAGCCAAAAATGCGGGCAAAACCACAGACCAATGTGGCGCCATAGTATTGCTTAAACTCATCAAAATCTGAGCCATCAACAATGCGGGCAATTACTTCTTTAACATCGAACGGCTTGCGTAAGTCGGTGCCAACAATGCCATACAGCTCTTGGCTGTCAAAAAGCGGCTCTTCAGGCGTTTTTATATCCATGGCGTGAGCTGCAGGGCGGTTTAAGCGGGATACGGCATTTCGGGCCAGTTGCAACGCATGCTCGTCGTTTAATGCATAATGATCTGCCACCCCAGAAATTTTACAGTGCACGTCAGCACCGCCCAGCTCCTCGGCGGTAACTTCTTCTCCGGTAGCCGCTTTAACCAGCGGCGGGCCGGCTAAAAAAATAGTGCCTTGGTTTTTAACAATAATGCTTTCATCGGCCATCGCTGGCACATAGGCACCGCCAGCAGTACACAAACCCATTACTACTGCAATTTGGGGTATGCCTTTAGCGGACATATTCGCCTGATTAAAGAAAATACGCCCAAAGTGCAGCTTATCGGGGAAAACATCGTCCTGGCGGGGCAGGTTAGCACCGCCAGAATCTACTAAATAAATGCAGGGCAGGTGACAGCGTTCAGCTATTTCTTGCGCCCGTAAATGTTTTTTAACGGTAAGCGGATAATAGGTGCCACCTTTTACCGTGGCATCGTTGGCGACTATCATGCACTCAATACCGCTAACCCGGCCAATACCAGCAACTACCCCTGCGCTTGGCACATAATCGTCGTAGCATTCCCAACCGGCAAACTGGGCTACTTCTAAAAATGGTGAGCCTGGGTCTAACAGTTTTTGAATGCGATCGCGAACAAACAGCTTACCGCGAGCGGTATGGCGGGCAATTAAGGCTTCGCCGCCGCCGAGTTTGATTTGCTGAACCTTGCTATTCAGATCGTCGACCACGGCCTGCATAGCGCTGGCGTTTTTCTGAAACTCCTCCGTGCGAGGGTTAATTTTGCTGCTAATTTTCGTCATATCAGTTTGACTCGGTAAACAACTCGCGGCCAATCAACATCCGGCGTATTTCTGAGGTGCCGGCGCCAATTTCATATAACTTGGCATCACGTAATAAACGACCAGTAGGGTACTCGTTAATGTAGCCATTGCCGCCTAATAACTGAATGGCATCCAGTGCCATTTTAGTGGCAAGTTCGGCTGAGTATAAAATAACCGCCGCGGCATCTTTGCGGGTGGCTTCACCGCGGTCGCAGGCTTTTGCAACGGTATACACATAAGATTTAGCGGCATTCATTTGGGTGTACATGTCGGCAAGTTTGCCCTGCACCAGCTGGAATTCGCCAATAGATTGGCCAAATTGTTTACGGTCGTGAATATAAGGTATTACCACGTCCATACAGGCTTGCATTATGCCCAACGGGCCGGCCGCTAATACTACTCGCTCGTAGTCTAGGCCACTCATTAGTACTTTTACACCGCCGCCTATTTGACCCAGTACGTTTTCGGCAGGTACTTCGCAGTCTGCAAACACCAGCTCACAGGTGTTAGAGCCGCGCATGCCCAGTTTATCAAGCTTTTGTGCGGTGCTAAAACCTTTGGTACCACGCTCTACAATAAACGCTGTTATGCCTTTACTGCCGGCATTGATATCCGTTTTGGCATAAATGACATAGGTATGGGCATCCGGGCCGTTGGTGATCCACATTTTATTGCCATTTAAAATGTACATATCGCCTTTTTTCTCCGCGCGCAGCTTCATGCTCACCACGTCAGAGCCGGCGTTAGGCTCGCTCATTGCCAAGGCGCCAATATGCTCACCTGAACAAAGTTTAGGCAGGTACTTCACTTTTTGGGCTTCAGTACCGTTGCGGAAAATTTGGTTGACACAAAGATTTGAGTGCGCGCCATACGATAAACCAACCGAAGCAGAGGCGCGGCTGATTTCTTCCAATGCCACCACGTGCTCTAAATACCCCATGCCAGAGCCGCCGTATTTTTCATCAACGGTAATACCCAGCAGGCCTAAATCACCAAACTTGCGCCATAACTCATTTGGAAATTCGTTAACCTGATCAATATGCTCAGCGCGTGGTGCTATTGCTTCGCGGGCAAAGGCATTAACCTGTTCGCGGATCATATCGACGGTTTCGCCTAAATCAAAGTTAAGGCCTTTATAAGTGCTTATCATGGTAAATCCCCGTTTGCTGTATGCTAAAACTGGCTAAGCAGTTTTTGATTGTTTGGCGTCGGCTAAGGTATCGCGGCAACGTTTTTCTACTGTTACCAGTTCCATTAACACGACTTTGATGTCGTCCATTTGCTGATGCAGTTCGATTTTTTTCTGCTCTATCAATTTCAACATGGTACTTAATTGGGTTACGCTGCTTTTATCAGCGTCGTACAGTTCGAACAACTGGCCGGTTTCAGCAAGGCTAAACCCCAGTCGTTTGCCGCGCAAAATAAGCTTTAGGCGCACCCGATCGCGTTTACTGTAAATACGGGTTTGGCCACTGCGTAGTGGGGCAAGCAGCCGCTGATCTTCGTAAAAACGAATGCTGCGGGTAGTAATGTCGAACTCTTTTGCCAGTTCGCTGATACTGTAGGTTTTTTCTTCTTTTTCTGTCATAACTGCCTTCCCGAAAAACGCCATCAACTATAAGTGAAGTTTACGTAAAGGTAAAGCTGGGTGCTAGCGTAAAAAATGTACTAAGGGTTAATTTGATTGGCTTTGTAAAGCAAAAATGCCAAATTTTATGGGGTAAGGTGTACAGTTTATTGAACCATTTACAGAACTATAATTCGCTGCCACTACCATAGTGTTAGATGGTTGACGTTGGCGTAAACGTAAATTTGGTGTAGGCTCTTTGGCATCTTTTCCGGCCAACCTTATCAGGAGAGTAAAATGGCATTGGACAATACAGAACATAATAAACAACACGCTATTGTAATTGTTGCTGCTAAGCGCACCGCTATGGGCGGCTTTATGGGCGGCTTAACCGAGGTAGACGCTACAGTGCTGGGCGCAACTGCCATTAAAGCGGCATTAGAGCAAGCCGGTATTAGCGGCGATAAGGTAAGTGAAGTGATTATGGGCAACGTGCTGCCAGCGGGTTTAGGCCAGGCCCCTGCGCGACAAGCTACCTTAAAAGCGGGTTTACCATTAAGTGCCGGTGCTACCACTATTAATAAAGTGTGTGGTTCGGGTTTAAAAGCCGTGATGTTAGCCAGTGACTTACTTAAAGCCGGTAGTGCCGATGTAGTGGTAGCCGGGGGTATGGAGTCTATGTCTAATGCACCCTACTTGCTGCCAAAAGCCCGCGCCGGTTACCGGATGGGCCATGGCGAAATTAAAGATCATATGATGCTGGATGGCCTGGAAAATGCCTACGATGGTAAAGCGATGGGTTGCTTTGCGCAGGATACCGCCGATGAAAAAGGCATAACCCGTGAGCAAATGGACGCCTTTGCCGTGCAGTCGACCACCCGGGCACAGCATGCTATTGCCAATGGCGATTTTGCAGCTGAAATTACCCCGGTAACATTTCAGACCCGAAAAGGTGAAATGACCTTTAACATTGATGAGCAACCAGGCCAGGCAAAATTAGACAAAATACCCAGCTTACGGCCAGCCTTCGCCAAAGACGGTACCATTACCGCCGCGAATTCCAGTTCTATTTCTGACGGAGCAGCCGCTTTAGTATTAATGCGAGAAAGCGATGCCAAAGCACAGGGCTTAACACCTCTCATACGTATTGTTGCCCACGCTACCAATTCAATGGAACCAGCCTTGTTTACCGTGGCTCCGGTGGGCGCTATTCAAAAAGTACTGCAAAAAGCCGGCTGGGATAAACAGCAGGTAGACTTATGGGAAATTAACGAAGCCTTTGCCATGGTCACCATGTTAGCCATTAACGAATTAGGTTTAGATGCCGCCAAAGTAAACGTGAACGGCGGTGCTTGTGCGCTGGGCCACCCAATTGGTGCTTCAGGCGCTCGTATTTTAGTTACCCTGATTTATGCGCTGCGCCAGCGCGGCCTGACTAAAGGTATAGCGTCACTGTGTATTGGTGGCGGTGAAGCCGTTGCCTTAGCAGTTGAAGTTTTATAACGATTTTCAGAAAGGGTATCGCAACCGATTTCTTTGCACCAAACCCTACTTTAGCATGAAAGATAATCTCAAGCCGCGGCGCAAATAGCGTGTTTTAAATTCTAATAAAGCCGACGGCAAAACCCAAACAACCGGGAGAAGCACTATGACACATCAGGTTAAACATTTTATCGACGGCGAGTTCGTCACCTCTACCAGTGACAAACTGATTCCTGTCACTAATCCGGCTACGCAGGAAATTATCGCCCAGGTACCTTGCGCTACCCCGGAGGAAATGACCCGTGCAGTTGAATCGGCTAAAGCCGCTTTTTTAACCTGGAAAGAAGTGCCGGTTTCAGAGCGGGCGCGTTTAATGATGCGCTTTGCCCATTTATTAAAAGAGCACCAGGGTGAAATTGCCGACATTATTTGTCAGGAATTAGGTAAAACGGTAGAAGATGCCAAAGGCGACGTGTGGCGCGGTATTGAAGTAGTAGAACAAGCGGCCAACATTCCGTCATTAATGATGGGCGAAACGGTAGAAAACGTCGCACGCAGCATCGACACCTACAGTTATATTCAACCACTTGGCGTGTGTGCGGGTATTACCCCGTTTAACTTCCCGGCCATGATCCCACTGTGGATGTTCCCCATGGCCATTGCCTGCGGTAATACGTTTATTTTAAAACCGTCTGAGCAAGACCCAATGACGGTAAATAAAATTGCTGAGCTGTTTGTCAAAGCCGGCGCACCAAAAGGTGTGTTGCAAGTGGTACACGGGGCGAAAGAGCAGGTAGATGCCATTTTGCACCACCCGGACATTAAAGCTATTTCCTTTGTTGGTTCGGTTAATGTTGGCCAGTATATTTATAAGACCGGCACCGACAACCTGAAACGTGTACAGGCTTTTGCCGGTGCCAAAAACCATATGGTAATTATGCCTGATGCTAACCGGCAACAAGTGGTTAATGCTTTAGTGGGTGCATCAGTAGGCGCTGCTGGCCAACGTTGTATGGCTATTTCGGTAGCGGTGTTTGTGGGTGCTGCCGCAGAGTGGATCCCGGAGGTGGCTGCTGCCATTGGTAAAGTACGCCCGGGCGTGTACACCGATCCGAACGCGGCTTATGGTCCGCAAATTAGCCCGCAGGCCCGTGCCCGTGTGTTATCGCTAATTGAACAAGGCAAAAAAGAAGGTGCTACCTGTGTACTGGATGGCTCAGATTGCAAAGTAGAAGGTTACCCGAACGGTAATTGGGTAGGCCCAACCGTATTTTCCGATGTTACTACTGATATGGAAATTTATAAGCAAGAAATTTTCGGCCCGGTACTCACTACCATGCATGTTGACTCGCTAGCCGCAGCATTAAAAGTAGTGAACGATAGCCCATACGGTAATGGTACCTCTATCTTTACTGCCAGTGGTGCTGCTGCGCGTAAGTATCAGCATGAAGTGGAAGTAGGCCAGGTGGGCATTAACATTCCTATTCCGGTACCACTGCCGTTTTTCTCGTTTACCGGTTGGAAAGGCTCGTTTTATGGCGATCAGCATGCTTATGGTAAGCAGGCGGTGCGGTTTTATACTGAAACCAAAACCATTACCGCGCGCTGGTTTGATGACGATATTGCGGTATCTGGCCCAAATATGTCGATTAACTTGCGCTAAACTCAGAGCCTTAGAGAATAAAGCGGCGTGGCAGACTTTACTTAGCCGACCGTTGCAGGCCATGGATGGCCGGAACCGAGCTCCATGGATGGTTTATAGCGTGTCGGCGTGTAAAGTGTGCCACTAAGCCCGCTGTAAATGCCATTTAGTAAAAGTGCAGGTGTGAAAATACCTCAACCTGAAAGGTGTATTAATGAATTTCAATTTAACCGAAGACCAACAAGCCTTTGTTGATGTAGCCAAGCAGTTTGCTGAACAAGAATTGGCGCCACATGCCGCACAGTGGGACCGCGATCATCACTTTCCAAAAGACGTGATTCAAAAAGCTGGTGAGCTGGGTTTTTGCTCGCTGTATACTGCAGAGGAAGACGGCGGTATGGGCTTATCCCGTTTAGACTCGTCAATTATTTTTGAACAACTGGCCATGGGCTGTACCGCTACTACCGCTATGTTAACTATTCATAACATGGCCACCTGGATGATCGCTACCTGGGGCACCGATACCGCGAAGAAAGAGTGGGTTGAGCCGTTGGCGACCGGTCAACAACTGGCGTCTTATTGTTTAACCGAGCCTGGCTCAGGTTCCGATGCGGCAGGCCTTCGTACCAGTGCTAAAAAAGAGGGCAACGAGTATGTGTTAAACGGCTCGAAGATGTTTATCTCAGGCGCCGGCGAGACTGAAGTATTAGTGGTGATGGCCCGCACCGGTGAAGCAGGCCCTAAAGGTATTTCAGCCTTTATTGTGCCAGCGGATGCTGAAGGCGTTATTTACGGTAAAGCCGAAGAGAAAATGGGCTGGAATGCTCAGCCAACTCGCTTAATTACCTTTATTGATGTGCGTATTCCGGCCCATTACCTGCTGGGTAATGAAGGTGAAGGATTTGGTTTTGCGATGAAGGGCCTGGATGGCGGCCGCATTAATATTGCCACCTGCTCTATTGGCACTGCTCAACAGGCGATGAACACCGCCCGTAATTATATGTTAGAGCGCCAGCAGTTTGGCAAGCCATTAGCGGCGTTTCAGGCACTGCAGTTTAAACTGGCTGATATGGCAACCGAGTTGGTCGCCGCTCGGCAGTTAGTGCGTTTAGCAGCGTTTAAATTAGACCAGCAGGACAGTGAAGCCACTGCTTACTGTGCCATGGCTAAACGCTTCGCCACCGATGTTGGTTTTCAGGTGTGTGACCAGGCACTGCAGTTGCACGGCGGCTATGGTTACATTAAAGAATATCCGCTGGAGCGGCATTTTCGCGATGTGCGGGTGCACCAAATTCTTGAAGGCACCAATGAGATTATGCGGCTGATCATTGGCCGGCGTTTACTAGATGAAGCTGCAGGCGACATTCTGTAACCAAGACAACGGATAATGTTCGTGGTTAAGCGAAAAGGTGAAACAGGTTTGTTCACAACGGTCGGCTTATAATAAACCTTATTCACCTCATTCAACGCACGAGTATTGCCAATATTAGGAGACTGCAATGACTCAACTAAAACTAGAAAAGCGTGGTCATACAGCGCTTATTACCATGGCTAACCCACCAGCCAACACTTGGACCTATGCCAGCTTAACCGAGTTGCGCGATACCATAAAAAGTCTGAACAACGACAAAAATATCTATGCGTTAGTGATTACCGGCGAAGGTAACAAATTCTTCTCAGCGGGTGCCGATTTAAAACTGTTTGCTAACGGCGACAAAGCGGTTGCCAGTGATATGGCGCGTATTTTTGGTGAAGCCTTTGAAGCGTTAAGTGCTTTTCGTGGCGTGTCGATTGCCGCTATTAACGGTTATGCTATGGGCGGCGGTTTAGAGGTGGCACTAGCCTGTGATATTCGCATAGCCGAGCAACAGGCACAAATGGCGCTACCTGAAGCCAAAGTTGGCTTACTGCCATGTGCCGGCGGTACGCAAAACCTGGCCTGGCTGGTAGGCGAAGGCTGGGCCAAGCGCATGATTTTATGCGGCGAGCGTATTAACGCTGAAAAAGCGCTGCAAATTAATCTGGTAGAAGAAGTGGTCGCCACCGGTACCGCACTAGATGCTGCAATGGCGTTGGCCGAAAATGTTGCTGCGCAAAGCCCGGTGGCAGTAAGTGCCTGTAAAAAACTGATTCAGCAAGGGCGCAGTGGCAATATAAATGCAGCGTTACCGCTGGAACGCGAGCTGTTTGTTGGGTTGTTTGACAGTAAAGATCAGGCAGAAGGGGTGCAGGCCTTTTTAGAAAAACGCCAGGCTAACTGGATAAACGGGTGATAAGCATGAGCACAGACGTAGTGTTATATCAGGAACTTACGGCTGACAACGGCAAAAAAATTGCGGTTGCTACCCTTAACTCTGAAAAGTCATTAAATGCCTTAAGTTTGCCGATGGTAGAGTCGTTATTGCCGCAAATGCAGGCTTGGAAAGACGACCCAACCATTGCTATGGTATTGCTACAAGGGGCGGGTGATAAAGCGTTTTGTGCTGGCGGCGATATTCGGGACTTATACCAGGCAATGAAAGAAAGCCCGGATTACTATCACCCGTATGTTGAAGAGTTTTTTACTAAAGAATACCGCCTTGATTACCTGATCCATACCTTCGACAAACCGGTGTTGGTATGGGGTAACGGTATCGTTATGGGCGGCGGTTTAGGGTTAATGGCTGGTGCATCGCACCGGGTTGTAACGGCCACTAGCCGCATCGCCATGCCCGAGATGGCTATTGGTTTGTACCCTGACGTTGGTGCCAGCTGGTTTTTAAATCGTATGCCGGCAGGCTGCGGTATATTTTTGGGCTTAACCGGTGCTTCAATTAACGCCGCCGATGCTAAATTTATTCATTTGGCTGATCATTTTTTACTGCATGAAGAAAAAGCGGCCCTGTTAGATAAGCTGTTAACAGTGAAGTGGGGCGAGACCATTGCGCTTAATCATCAAAAGTTGTCAGATACGCTGCGTGGTGCTGAAGAGGCGTGCCGCAACAAGATGCCATTAAGTCAAATTCGACCGCATCAGCGCGCCATTACTGCGTTGGCCAATATTAGTAGTATGCCAGATATTATCAGTGCCATTAATGCGATAGACGGCGATGACAAATGGCTGGTTAAAGCTAAACAGTCACTGGCTTATGGCAGCCCTATTACTGCGCATATTGTGTTTAAGTTGATGCAGCTTGGCCAAAGCAAAATTCTGGCTGACAGTTTCCGCTTAGAGTTGGGTATCAGCGTGCAGTGTGGCCAATTAGGCGAGTTTCAGGAAGGTGTGCGCGCCTTGTTAATTGATAAAGACTTAACACCGAAATGGCAATACCCGACTGTAGCCGAGGTGCCCGCTGAGGTTATTGACTTACTGTTTAGCTCACCCTGGCCGGATGATGAACATCCATTAAAAGACATAGGCCGGTTAGATAATTAATTTATAAAGACAACGGCAAGGAATTTATAATGGCTAAAGTTGCATTTATTGGTTTAGGAAATATGGGTGGCCCGATGGCCATTAATTTAGTGAAAGCCGGCCATGACGTTATCGCCTTTGATTTATCAGCGGCAGCGCTTGCACAGGTAGCAGCAGAAGGTGCTAAGGTAGCCAATTCGGCTAAAGAAGCGGTGGCGGGTGCTGATTATGTTATCTCTATGCTGCCTGCGGGTAAGCATGTACTGGCGCTTTATTTAGGTGAGCAAGGCATTGCTGGTGCGATTAGCAAACAAGCATTGGTAATCGATTGCTCTACCATTGACGCCGACAGTGCCCGCAAGGTTGGTACGGGGCTGGCTGAGCAAGGTATTGCCTTTATTGATGCGCCGGTATCAGGCGGCGTAGGTGGTGCTAAAGCTGGTACCTTAACCTTTATTATTGGTGGCGCGGCAGCAGATTTTGTCAATGCCAAAACGGTACTTGCTGATATGGGTAAAAACCTGTTTCATGCCGGCGTTATTGGTGCGGGGCAGGTGGCAAAAATCTGCAACAACATGCTGTTGAGTATACTGATGGCGGGTACGTCTGAAGCGCTGCAAATGGGCGTAAATAATGGCTTAGATCCAAAAATACTCTCAGATATTATGCTGAAAAGCTCGGGCCGTAACTGGACGCTGGAATTATACAACCCTTGCCCGGGTGTTATGCCAAATGTGCCATCAAGCAATGAGTATCAGGGCGGCTTTATGGTTGATTTAATGACCAAAGACTTAGGCCTGGCGCTAGAAGCGGCTAACCAGAGCAGTAGCAGTACACCGTTAGGAGAACTGGCGCATAGTTTATATGTGCAGCACCAGCAGGCAGGCAACGGCAAACTGGATTTTTCCAGCATTTTTAAGATGTTTGAAAAGTAATCTGGTTAGTTTGAGTTTAACGGTGGCAGTTGGATAGATCGCCTGCCACTGCTGACATTTTTTGTCAGACACGCCATAAATACGTCCTTGTAGGCTCCTGTTTTTCATCCATGAAAAACACGGTCTGCCAAAAAAGTACATCCGTGTCAGCCGCTGTAGCAGTTGTCAAACTTAAACGAGTTTAAACAGAGCGGAGTTGCAGACTTCGTTCAAAACAAGATGATAAGCCTGCGCGAAGATACTTTTTGCGTTAGACCGTTGGAGGCCATGGATGGCCGGAATCGAGCCCCAGGGAAGGCTCGTGGCGTGTCGCAGCAAAAATGTTCGTAGCGCAGGCTCTATGGAGAACCTCAGATGAAGCTGCATAACAAAACCATCGTTATTACCGGCGGTGCACAAGGCTTAGGCCTCGAAATGGCACGCATGTGTGCTAATGAGGGCGCCAAACTGGCCTTAATTGATATGAATGCCGACCAGTTAGCGGCGGCTAAAGCCGAGCTTTCGGCCAATACCACCGTGCATACGTATAGCGCCAACGTGGCAGACGAAGCGCAGGTTGAAGCAACCTTTAGCCAAATCGACAGCGATTTTAACGGCATCGACGGCCTGATAAACAACGCCGGCATTTTGCGAGATGGCCTGCTGCTGAAATACAAAGACGGTGAGCTGGTCAGTAAAATGTCACTGGCACAGTTCCAATCGGTAATTGACGTGAACCTGACCGGGGTGTTTTTATGTGGCCGTGAAGCCGCCGCAGTGATGGTTAAGCGCGGCATTAAGGGCGTTATTATTAATATGTCGAGCGTAGCTCGTAGCGGTAACATGGGCCAAACCAACTACGCCGCCTCAAAAGCCGGTGTGGTGGCCATGACAGTCACCTGGGCGCGTGAGCTTGGCCGTTACGGTATTCGGGTTGGTGCTATCGCGCCAGGTGTTATTCGCACCGCCATGACCGACGCAATGAAGCCAGAAGCCCGTGACCGCTTGGAAAAAATGAAGCCAGTAGGTCGTTTAGGTGAGGCCAGCGAAATTGCCCATACCGCCAAATACATATTTGAAAATGACTTTTTCACCGGCCGTGTAGTAGAAATCGACGGCGGCATTAGCATGTAAGCTGCTTGCTGTTGTTGGATTATAACGTAAAAATTTAGCGTAAATTCTAAGAGGCCCTAAGGTTAATGTGCACGGGTATTAGCGGCATTGATGCCTCGCAGGTAAAAGGTACTGGGATGTAATCTTTGTGAGCGCTGCAGTAAGCATTCGCAGTCATCCTGTCTTTGCATAGTTGTCACTATCAAAATTTAGGTATATTTCAAAATTGTGTGGTAGCTTAACTGTAAAAACGGGACATTTAACAGGGAACTTTGCATGAAAACCAGCTTACTACTTGCCACGCTATTACTTACCCCGGCGCTATTTACCCCAACTTTTGCTATCGCTGACGATAAAGCCGAACTTACCGCCTTATTGGGTGAGTTTTTAGACGGTGCCACTCGGAACGACCCAGCTATACATAATAAATATTGGGCTGATGAGCTTATTTACACCAGCTCAAACGGTAGCCGCTTTGGTAAAACGTTTTTAATGCAATCCGTAAATAGCCGTGGCGAACTTTCTGCTGATGATATTGACATGCGCTACAGTAGTGAAGATGTTCAAATTCTGCAATATGGTGACACCGCTGTCGTCGCCTTTACTCTGGTAGGCACCTCCGATACTAAAACCCTGCGCTTTTTAAACAGCGGTACTTTTATTCGCAATAACGGCAAATGGCAGGCAGTGAACTGGCAGGCGACGGTTAAAGCGGAATAATTGTGATGCACTATTTATTAATAATGAGAGGGGTCAGCAATAAAAGGAAGTCAGAACAGAATTAAACTGTCTATGCTTAACCTGCGCCTTCACAACACTACGGCTCTGGTATGGCAAGACTTCCCCGGGTTCATTTGGCGGGTGTGCCAGAGCATAGCATTCAGCGTGGTAATAACCGGCAGCTATGCTTTGCCTGCGGCGAAGATTTTGCCGCCTATGCGAACTGGCTAAAGGAATAGGCTGGTATTAGCAGGTGCATATTTATAGCCTTGGGGGCAGATCCAATTGTTAATAAAAACCTTGGACTAAGCCTAGTTTTTGCATTAATGCAGCTAAAGTCAATTAAAGAATAGTTAGCAATGTCCGCTTTTAAAGCAAAGTAGACCTTGGCTTATTTAAAAATTGACGGTCTTTAACGGCTGCTTCACGCTCTAAGCCGCCGGTCAGATGATGCTAAAAATTCATAGCTTTAAAAACTAAAAATCATATATCAGACTGCTCTACTAAATTAATTTACATGGAGCTGAAAATCCTGATGATGTAGTTCAAGTGTTTAATGCTGTGTTTATGATTGGATACATCATTCAGCAGTTGCGCAGTTGCTAATTAATAAAGTTTCATTTAGTTGAAATATATTCCGGCTAAATCCGTTCTACTGCCAATTAAGGTGACATAACATTAATATTATAGTGTAAGCCGTGTATTAAATTGGAGAGTAGTTGAATGAAGTTTTCTCGTCACATCGCAATAATCGGATTAACTGCAGCCTTATGCAGCTTTGCCTATGCACAAGAAAAAACGCCAGAAGTGATAACGTTTTTAGAGCAACAAGGTGTTGAAGTTGTCGATACTTTTAAAACAAAAGCCGGCTTAACCGGTTACGCTGTTACTATTAATGGCCGTGCGGTAAGCGTGTACTTAACGCCAGATAAAAAGCATGCAATGATTGGCAATTTAATTGATGCTCAAGGCAATGATTTAGGTGCTGAGGCAATACAGCGTCTTATCACTGGCCCTGCCAACGATAAAGCGTGGCAGCGTTTAAGTGATTCAAACTGGGTAGCCGATGGTAAAGCTAGTGCACCACGGATTATTTATACTTTTACCGATCCTAACTGTCCTTATTGCCATAAATTGCGTGCAGCAGCTGCTGCAGAAATTGCTGCGGGTACTGTGCAATTACGCCATATTATGGTTGGTATTATCCGTCAAGATAGCCCATCACAAGCGGCAAACATTTTAGGTGCGGCTGATCCTGTTCAGGCACTATTACAGCATCATAAAATGTTAGGGGATGGTGGCATCGAACAAGACCAGAAAGCGATTAAAAACGGTAATGCTGGCGTTAATGCTAATACCCAGCTACTTCAAGAGTTAGGTTATTCAGCAACCCCCAGTAGCTTTTATAAAGATGAAAACGGCGAAGTAGTGAGTACTCAAGGTTTACCAAGACCAGAAGCACTTAATAAAATGCTAGGTAAATAATGTTAGCGGTTAACATTGGCCCATTGGCTTTAATCAGTGTCATTATTGGTTTTACTGTCACCTCTTTGATAGCGAAAAATGGCGATAAACAATAAAAAGATAGCGCGTCGAATGCTTTATTACTGATCTTAATTGCTGGTTTAATGTTAATAAAAGGGGGGCAGAACAGAATTAAATTGTCTATGCTCAACCTGCGCCTTCACAACACTACGGCTCTGGTATGGCAAGACTTCCCCGGGTTTATTTGGCGGGTGTGCCAGAGCATATCAGCAATTATTTAGCGTTGAAATTAACCCGGCTTTACTGAGCGATATTCGTAATAGTATAAAAAGCAGCATGGCATTGGGGTCAAGACCTGCTCCTGTTAGTGTTTTCTTCGATGAAGTAAGATACGCTTTTCGATTTCAAGAATCACAAGTAGCACCGGCCCGACTGCAATCACCGTTAGGCCCTGCGCTAGGCTCAGCGGCCGAGTATCGAAGAAGGCTTCCATGAAGGGTGCGTATGTGAAAAGAAATTGCAGCGCGGTGACCACAGCAATGGCGATAAGCACGGGCCGCGTTCCCAGCAAGGCTTTGAGTGACAGTGAGGTGCTGTTCAGAAAACGTACAGAGAAGAGATAGAATATCTCCATCACCACCAGAGTGTTGACCGCGATAGTGCGCGCTTCCTCGGTTCCTGCGCCTTGCTGCTGCGCCCAGATAAACATCCCAAAGATGCCCGCGCAGAACAGAATTGACACGAAGGCTACGCGCCATATAACGAAGCGCGACAGGATTGACTCGGAGGCCGGGCGTGGCGGGCGGCGCATGATGCCGGGCTCCGGACCTTCGAAGGCAAGCGCCATGGCTAAAACCACCGAACTGACCATGTTTACCCAGAGGATCTGCACCGGCGTGATCGGCAGTGTCAGGCCCAGAAGGAGAGCGGCGATCAGCGCTAGCGCTTCGCCGCCATTTACCGGCAGAAGAAACACAATGGCCTTTTGCAGGTTATCGTAGACGGTGCGGCCGGCTCGGACGGCGGCGGTAATGGTGGCAAAATTGTCGTCGGCCAGTACGATATCGGCTGCCTCCTTTGCGACCTCGGTTCCGGTTCGCCCCATTGCTATGCCTATATCCGCACGTTTCAGCGAAGGTGCGTCGTTCACCCCGTCGCCGGTCATCGCCACAACAAGTCCGCTGGCCTGCAATGCTTCGACCAGACGCAGCTTGTTTTCGGGACTGGTGCGCGCGAAAACGTCTATGCGAGTAGCGCGCTCCATAAGTTCTGTGGCGCCCAGCCCGTCGATCTGCCCGCCTTCTAGCACCTCTTCGGTGTTCTCAAGCCCCAGTTGCCGAGCGATGGCTAGGGCCGTGCCCGCATGATCGCCGGTAATCATCTTGACGCGGATACTCGCTGCCTGGCATTCGGCCACCGCAACGATAGCCTCCTCACGCGGCGGGTCAATCAGCCCGACTAGCCCCAGAAGCGTCAGGCCACCTTCTACATCGTCGAAAGTTAGCTTACGCGCGCCCTCTGGCCCACTTCTTGTAGCGATGGCCAGAACACGCTGACCCTGGGCGGCGATCTCGGACGCTGCACGCTGCCAGTATTCCGCATCCAGCGGACCAATCCCGTCCTCTTCTGCGTGCTGGTAGATACACATGGCTAAAATACGCTCGGGCGCACCTTTTACATGAATCGTCGCTGCGCCGTGTTGATCATGGTGCAATGTCGCCATGAAGCGGTGCTGCGCGTCGAAGGGGATAGCGTCGGTCTGCGGATTAGCGTGGCGGATATCACCCGCCATCAGCCCTGCCTTGCAGGCAAAGGCGACCAGCGCGCCCTCCATTGGATCGCCTTGGACGGTCCAGCCGGAGTCTGTTTGCGCCAGTTCGGCGTCGTTGCAAAGCATGGCACCAAGGGCGAGGTCGCGCAGGAGCGGGTGAGTGCCAGGGCCGACCTCCTGTGTGTCAAATATGATGGTGCCATGGGGCGCATACCCCACCCCGGTCACGGCAAAGCGCCGCTGTGCGGTGACCACCGTAGTCACCGTCATCTCGTTGCGGGTGAGCGTGCCGGTCTTGTCCGTGCAGATGACTGAAACCGAGCCTAGGGCCTCTATCGCGGGAAGACGGCGCACGATCGCGTTGCGCCGTGCCATCGCCTGCACGCCGATGGCGAGTGTCACGGTCATGATGGCCGGCAGGCCCTCGGGGATTGCCGCTACCGACAGGCCGACCACGGCGATGAATATCTCGGCAAAGCCCATTTCAGCCACGACATAGCCAAAAGCAAGAATAATCGCGGCCAACACGAGGATAACGCCGGTAATGCGGCGGGCGAAGACCTCCATCTGCAACAGAAGCGGCGTGGTTGTTGTCTCGACGCTGGTAAGAAGCCCGCTAATTCGCCCAATTTCGGTCGCCGCTCCTGTTGCCACAACAACGCCTCGCCCGGTGCCTGCGGCGACCAGTGTGCCGCTAAAAGCCATTGAGTGGCGGTCGCCGACAGGTGCATCGGCGGCGACGGAATCTATCTCTTTGTCGGTCGGGACGGATTCGCCGGTGAGCACCGCTTCCTGCACGCGCAGGCCTTTGGCTGCGACCAGCCGAAGATCGGCGGGCACCTTGTCGCCTGCGTCCAGAAACACGATGTCTCCCGGTACCAGTTCCTCGGCAGGCACCGTTGCCCGGCGTCCGTCACGCAGGACGCGCGCGTCCGGTGCCAGCATATCGCGGATCGCCGACAGCGCCTGTTCGGCGCGGCCTTCTTGCACGAAGCCGATTACTGCGTTAACCAGCACGACCGCCAGAATCACGCCGGTATCGACCAGATGACCAAGCGCGGCCGTAACCCCGGCTGCCGCCAGCAGCACATAGATCAGAACATTGCGGAATTGCCTGACAAACCGGCGCAGCGGCCCGTCGGGTGCAGCTTCCGGCAGCCGGTTTGGCCCGGTTCTGCGAAGCCGGTCCGCGGCTTCATCAGTACTCAGGCCATCCAGACCAGTGCCCACAACTCTGAGAACATCTTCCTGGGCGAGTGAATACCATTTGAGGTCTGTCGCAGCGTCACCATCTTGTTGGGTCGATGCGGTAACCTCGGGGTCATCGCCGGGTCGGTTTTTCATTGTCTATCTCCACGGCTGGCAACCTTCTCGCCGAGTACACTTTACGACTTGTGTTTTTAGGCATAATAATTTCTCAATACCGATACATATCCAAGCATGGTATTTTTGAGGTGTAAGTCAACAGTATGGATAATAAAAACCGAGGGATCTTAAATAAAATATATCGCTAAATTCACTATAACGTCTAATAATTACCTCTTTAAATCAAGAATAAAGCGAAATAACCATCTGACGACGCCGCAATATAACTGAATTGTTAATAAATGGGTTTATTCTATCGGGATTGTGCGGTCAGCCTATACGTCAACCCGCTTAAGGCTTCGACGCCGCAGCATGCCCCACGTCACGAACCCGACTGCGAGCGCCAGCGACACCATCCCGAACGTCAGGGAGCCCCAGGCGATGATCAGCGGTACCGAGAAGGCGCTGATCAGTCCGCCGCCCAAAAACGGTTCGTACCCCAGCTGTTTGTAGCCGTAGGCGTTGGCCGCGTTAGTGCGTCGTTGCGGGTCGACCATCTCCGCCAGCACAAAGCCGGTCGCGACGTTGCCCTGCGACTGCCCAAAGTCGGCGATCGTGTGCTCAAACCAGTCACGGCCGTGGATGCGCGGGCCGAAGTAGAGCAGGGCAAACACGCTCCACACCACTGCGATCACCGTGAATATGATGAGAACGGGGATGTTAGCGCCCAGCGTGGCCAGGCTCATGGTGCCGATGGCGGATGCGATGAGCACGTCGAGCGAGATCGCCGAAATGCCATTGACTGACCGCTTCTCGATCAGGTTATCTTGCTTCAGCGCGATAGCGATCAGCTGAACAAGGAAGCCACCGATCACGGTGAACGGAAACAGCGGGAAATTCTCGAAGATGTCGGAGCCGAAGGAGCCGAACACGAAGCGGAACCCCTCCAAAATCGCGATGGCAACTGCTATCGCGAGGGCGATGCACATGACGGCGACGGTGACCGGGCCCATTCCTCGGTTCGCGGGTTCCGCATCCAGCTCGGTGGGGTCGACGCCTGAGGCGTTGAGATCGTGAGCCTCGTTGCCGGTGAGCGGCGTGGTGCGGGCGAGCGAAATTCGGGGGTTCTTGACCGCGTACCGCACCAGCAGCGAACCCCCGACGATACCCGTCACCATCGAGATGGTGGCAAGGCCGAGCCCGAGGTCGATCAGCTCAGCGGCTCCAGCCTCGGTGAGCAATGGCCCCATGCCCGCAATCGTGCCGTGCCCGCCCGCAAAAGACAGCTCGATGATCGAGCCAGCAAGGTCGGTTACCCCAAAGAACGGGGTCAAGATCAGCACGACCGCGAGCGAGCCGAGCGCGAACTGCCCGAACGATAGGGCACTGCCGAAAATGACGTGGGGGGCGGAGGCCTGCCAGATGACCCGCGGCGACGGCAGCGCTTTGCCGAGCATCACAGCCGCGAACACGACGTTGATGAGCAGGCCGGGCAGTGTTGCCCAGACGGCGAGAACCTCGCCGGGGATCAGTCCTGCGGTGCCGGTCCACGCTCCGAGAAGTTGGGGCCCAAGAAGCAGGATGACAAACCCAGCGATCACCGTAGTCGGGATGAACAGGGCTGAGAAGAGAGGGACGTAGCGCCGAATAACAGCCGACAGTAAGAGCACGATGCCCAGTACAACGATCGAGAATCCGGCCCATTGGGCGTTTGTGAGGTCGAGACTCATGACTCCCAGTCAAGCAGGTGGTGGCTAAGTATAGGAACTTTAAATTCTCTTTTCGAAAAGTCTGGCGAGCGGGCGATGGTCGCGCAATCACCGGCCGTCATGTCAAACACATCATCTTTAATATTGACGATGCGGTCTTGATCATCGGGTATGCCATTACCGTTATCATCATTATTGTTGCGAAAAATCACTGGGTCGGTAAAATTGCCTAAAAAGACACCGGAGGCCGCAATCTTTTCAAGCCCGGTGTCGATATCGTAATCGACAATCTCAATCTCAACGCCGGAAGAGTTCATATACTCAGCTACTGTGGCCTTGGCAACTATTGCCCCAACAGACATCGATGGCGATAAACTGCAGCCCGTTAGCGCTAGTGCCGTCCAAATCAAAAGCAGCGGTGTTATTAATCTATTGGTATTCATAGTCGTAATATTCCTTTGCAGTGCATAAAAAGGATAAAGCACAACCCTGATCTATGCAACAGGGAGCGATTTCGTTGGTATTTAGGTGATTTAACTGATTATTGGAGTAGCTTGATGGCAAAGAAAATTAGACCATGTCAGTTCGCCTTGAATATACACTTTATTCTTATAGAAAATCGCCACTCTTGACCTTAACAAGCACCACAACTCACACCCTTCTTGAAAGAGTGCACGTTCAATGAATAATATAAAGCACTGATCACCGTTTGGTGTCATGCACCCTCTGAAATCCTCCAATCAAAGTCTTGCTGAGGGGGGCGCTCGCATAGGCGGCAGTAAATTCGTTGTCTTTGTCAATGAAGGTTTTTTTTATCGATGTGAGTCAGTATTTTTAGAATAACAAGTGGGCCGTACCGGTCACCGGCTGTAATGCAGACAATTATCGATACATTGTTCGTTTCGCATTTCTTAACCTTGAGGGTCAGAAATGTTAATAAAAACCTTGGACTAAGCCTAGTTTTTGCATCAATGCAGCTAAAGTCAATTGAAGCTTCGAGTATTGGCAAGCCGTTGATAGTCGGCATTTTAGGGTTTTAGGCGTGTTAAAGCCCACAATACAGAGCCGATTAAATGTTCACTTTGGCTGAAATTGACTCTTTTAAGTGAGGTGTTTGACTGTCTAAAAATGGCACGCAGCCGAACTTCGCATAAGAGCGATCAACGGCCATTCAGGTAAATTATACAAAAATAAAGTGTATATTTAAGGCAAACCTAATTTTCTTTGCCATTAAGCTAATTCAACAATCAGTCAAATCACCTAGACATCTAAACGCCAACGAAATCGCTCCCTTTTGCATAGATTAGGTATGTGGTCTATCATAATTATCTTCGTAAGGAGATTCAAATGAAAGCTGCTCGTTTTTATGACAAAGGTGATATTCGGATCGAAGATATCCCCGAACCAACCATAGAATCAGGAACTGTTGGCATAGATGTAGCCTGGTGCGGTATCTGTGGTACCGATTTGCATGAATTTATGGAGGGGCCAATCTTTATTCCTCCGTGCGGCCACCCCCACCCAGTCTCTGGAGAATCTGCGCCAATAACAATGGGGCATGAGTTTTCAGGTGTGGTTTATGCTGTTGGTGACGGTGTAGACGATATTGAAATCGGTCAGCATGTTGTGGTTGAACCTTATATTATTGCCGATGATGTGGACACGGGCCCGGGTGAGAGTTATCAGTTGTCTAAAAACATGAACTTTATCGGCCTTGGTGGCCACGGTGGCGGCTTATCCGAAAAAATCGCAGTCAAACGTCGCTGGGTGCATCCGATTTCTGACACCATTCCCCTCGATCAAGCCGCTTTGATTGAACCGCTTACTGTTGGCTATCATGCGTATGTTCGCAGTGGCGCCAAAGCCGGCGATATTGCTCTGGTTGGCGGTGGCGGGCCTATTGGCCTGTTATTGGCGGCTGTATTAAAGGCAAAGGGTATAACCGTTATCCTCACGGAATTGAGCGCAAAGCGTAAGGAAAAAGCGGAAGAAACCGGTGTTTCGGATTATCTTTTAGATCCCTCTGAAGTTAACGTAACCGAAGAGGTTATGCGGATTACTGGGAATCGCGGTGTCGATGTTGCTTTCGAGTGCACCAGTGTCAATAAAGTATTGGATGTACTGGTAGAGACGACCAAGCCCGCTGGGACCATAGTGATCGTATCTATTTGGAGCCATCCGGCAACGGTAAATGTTCATAGCGTCGTGATGAAAGAACTGGATATTCGCGGAACGATTGCTTATGCAAATAACCATGAAGAAACTATTAAGCTGGTGGAGGAAGGCAAAGTTAATTTGGAACCTTTCATTACCCAGCGAATTAAACTCGATGATTTGGTAGCTGAAGGTTTCGAGAGGCTAATTCACAACAATGAGTCAGCCGTTAAGATAATTGTTCATACATAACAAACGTCGGTATATAAGAAATTAACAGTAATTGAACCTTGGGGGGCAGACTGAACGGTTTAAAGGCTTAATAGCCGGCAGCAGCTACGTAAGGTTAATTGGCTGATAATAACGAACAGGGAATGTTATGAGCAAAGCAAAACGTACTGAGCATTAACGGTAAGCCACTGGATTATACTGCGCCTGGTATTACTGGTACTGCCGACTCAGCGGTTACAGAAAACGCTATGTTATTTACTGAGCAATTAGCAACCATTAGCCATACGGTAAAGTTAGCGCCGGTTTCCAGCAGTCTTGCCAGTTTTGCGCCAGTGCAGGTACCCGCGGGGCATTATCTAGTGCTTGACGATAACCTTGATAACAGCGCCGACTCGCGGATAATTGGCTTTATTCAGCTAATCCCACATTATTTACCGTCGAATTAATTACCATCGAACATTTACCTTCCTTCGTTATTAGTTCTCACTACGTGCGACAACGTACCGACTGAACCCATTTCCCGTTATACATTAACGTTCATCCTGAATTCCAGATCGGATGGCGATTCAGTTCCCTCCTGGTAATAATACCGTGGAGTAAAAGCTGTAATGAAACGGTTATATTGGACATATTGTCCGATAGCCATAGTAGTTCGACGGAGATTTAAATGAAAAAGTTAAATTCAATTATATTTTACGCTTTAATAACACCTGCAATTACTTTAGGCGCAGGCTCTGTGCTGGCGCAGCAAACAAATGACAAACTTGAGCAAACAAACCAAAGCACACCGCGCACTATGAAAGCGGATACCCATAAAGATGCTGAACGCAAAAATATGCCGGCTGAGTCTGGTATGCATAACCGTGGTTATTTAAACGCTATGCCGGCCAATGGTATGCACGCGAGCAACCTGATTGGTGCTGATATAAAAACTTCCCGAAATGAAGATTTAGGTTCGGTTAAGGATCTGATTATTGATGGTAATGGTCAGGTTGTGGCTGTTGTGGTCAGTGTTGGTGGCTTCCTGGGTATGGGTGAAAAAGACGTAGCTATTGGCTGGGGAAATGTAACGAAATCAGGCAATGCTGATGATCGCCAGCTGCGGCTCGATGTTACCCGTGAGAACTTGACTGCTGCACCGAAGTTCGTAAAACGGGATTAAGAGGTATCACATCCAGAAAGCGGAAGTAAGTAAACGGTAAGGTAAGCCTCTGTCGTTTAATCTAAAACCCGGCGTAGTTAAATTATTAGAGCTACGTTAGATAGCGTACAGAACGGTTTACAAAAGTAGACTAACTTAAACGTTCACCCTGTAGCTACTTAAGTGAACGGTAGAGGCAGATGCTAAACGGCACTTTTACCAGGAGGGAATCGGAATGGACTATACACAGACACAATCGAACGGTGGCTTAAATGCCGCAGGTAACATGCCGGCCAACGGCTTGTTACTCAGCGCCGACAGTATTACCGGTGACGAAGTTTGCAATATGCAAGACGAAAAGCTTGGCAACATCCAAGACATTATGATTGATACGGCTGAGGGCAAAATACGTTACGCCGTGTTGTCTGCGGGTGGGTTCCTCGGCATGGGTGATCGCCTGTTTGCGGTGCCATGGAAGGCTTTAAAGTTGGATAAGGAAAACAAGCGTTTTATGTTGGACGTAGATGCCGAGAAGATAAAGAACGCACCGGGCTTTGACAAAGACCAATGGCCAAATATGGCGGATGCCAGTTGGAATTCGACCGTCGAGTCATATTACGCCAAGTAATGAGTTCTATCGTTAGTAATGTTCAAAAATGTATTTAACTTACTATCAAACTTACTATCAGGAGGCCTATCATGGCTAATCAAAAAGATCAAAGTGGTCGTCCAGCAATGGATGAAGAAAAGCGTCAAAGTGGTTCTCAAGATCAAAAGAATCAACAAAAGCCGGATAAGCAAAAGTCAGAAATTAATCCTGATAAAAATCAGAACCAGAACCGGCAACCTAACCGTAATTAGTAACCAGACTAACCCGGCAGATATTGCCGGGTTTTTTGCCTTCATAAACTCACTTTAGTATTTATAGTTTAACGCTTAGCTGAGTTAAATCTTACCGCGCTAGTTGCCTCTACTACCTATTCCCAGTTAACTATTAGCCTTAGGCCGACGCGTGCGAACCACAAGTTGAGGGTATTGCTCGCGCAGCAGTATGACGTAGTGTTGAAACTTGTCCTTATTTGACTTTTCCAGCACAAAGGCTTGCAGTAGCTTTATGGCTTGTTTGCAGTATCTCAGTGATTTAATCGGTAAATTGCTGCACTTGCTTGCGGTTTGTAAGATATTAAGCGCAATAATGCTATTGGTTGGCATATGATCAAAGGTTTCGCAGTAAAGGTAAAATGCCTGGTTAAAAAGGGCGTCTTGGTAGGCTGCAGCCGCTTCGGTGCTAATTTGTTTAATCGTGGCTTTTAACGCTTCGTGCCGAACTTTTTCCATTTTCAGCATAATTTTCTGGGTTTCTGTCAAATAATCATTATTAATTAAATAACTGGCCAGTTTATCAATATAAAACTGGCTGCTATGAATATCGCCCAGTTCGAAGTAGGCCTTGGCACCATCCATGCAGCTGTCGATGGTCATTTTTTCTGCTTTATCGGCAACGCCGTTCTCCAGTAAAGGTTTACGGGCTTCGATAAGTTGGCCTTTGGCGGCGAAAATGCGACTACGCACTACATTAATAGCTTTTAGCCAGCTGTTCTCAGTGTAACGCTTGCTTACACTATCTAGAATTTGACTGGCATTTTGCAAAAGTACCGTGCGTTCCAGCGGGTTTTTGTTATAAGCAACATCAATTAAACTGCGGGCGTGGTTCAGGTGGTTTTCGGCTGACTCCTCTACAGAGTAGCGTGCGGCAGCCACCAGTTTGGCATTAATGCGAGCCGCGGCTTCTTTATCACCAATTATGACATTAAGGTTGCTAAGCGTTCGTTGTCTTTTAATATTTTGTGGAGACAATAACACGGCTTGATATAACGTTTGCTGTGCTGTCTCATAGCGGCCATATTTAACTAATAAATGCGATAACCAATCAAGCGCTTCTACTTTGGTAATGTCAAATTGCGTAAGATCGGCCAGTTGCAGCTCGGTATCGTCCCAACGCTCTAGATAAAAAGCGGCGATAGCCGCACCCAGCCTGGCCCAGGGCAGGGGTTTGTCGGCCAGTACTGCTTTGTAAAATTTTTCAGCTATTTGATACTGTTCAGTATTTAGTAACAGCTCGCCTTTAATTCGCAGTGCCTGAAAAGCAAATTCCGGTTTTAGGCTCACTACGCTGTCACACTCTTTGATAGCAGCGGTATAGTTATCTTCAAATAAGTTTAGATACACCTTACGCAAGGCAATTTTTAGCTTAACCGCCCGGATTAATCGCTCGTTTAAAATAGGAAAGGTAAAAGGTTTTAAAATGTAGTCGTCTGGCTGTAATTCAATAACACCATGTACCAGCTGGCGCTGACTCTCGGCGCTTATAATGATAAAACAACATAACGGAGGCATCAACGCTTGCTGTTTTAAGGTTTCAAATAGTTGGTAACCGTCTTTGCCGTCACCGAGGTTAAAATCACAGAGAATAAAATCAAATGGAATGTCATGGCAGCGGCTTAACGCATCGTTAGCATCACGGCTTAGGTGAATGGATTCGAAACCCATTTGCTGCAGCATTATTTTAATGGCAGAACGCACCGGCGCGCTGTCTTCGACAACAAGCACCTGTTTACAACGAAAAAAACTGGCATCCATGGCGGTACTCAAAAGCGATAGATATCGCTATAAACTTACTCCTATCATGATAGTAACGTTAAATTAATCTGCAGGTAAAGTGCTGATTTTGCCAATCGTTGTTTAGCGCACTATGTAGGTTGGTTCTTTTTGCTAATCTGGGGACGTAGTAATTAAAACAATCTACAGTGAATGTTGCTGCGTATGAAAAAATGGTTGAACCGAAATGACTAATAATAATAATTGGAGAGTTGCTATGCATAACCACCGTATTGACCATTTAAACCGGCAAGATGTCAGGATTGACGAAGTTATCATTCATTCTTTTGAAATGGGCATCTATTTAGTCGAAGCCGATTTTGATGGCCGAAAAGGTTTTTTAGTGGCCGATAATAACCGGCCACAGCAGTTTCAGAGTATCGAGGCCGTTAAGTTGGCTTTGAATGAATGCCTGGTGCGTCAGGCATTTTTAGTGCACCAGTCGGCTTATGACGAAATGTGTGGTGGGCCAGAAAAAGTAGATAATACCCTTAGGCTGGCTATTCACTTTAGTCGCACCGGCGAATAAACGTTTAGCGAGCGCTAACGGTTGTTAAATGTTGCTGCAATTGCTGCCACATTTGTTGGTTGCGCTGCTTAAGCTGCTCTGCACGTTCGGCCAACTGCGGTAAAAGGTTTGCTTTGTTGGCCAATAATTTTTCAACAGCCTGACATAGGCTGTCGGCTGACAACTGTTCTACGCAATAATCGGCCATGGCAAAGTCGCTCATCATGGCATGGTATTTATGGCTCCAACTTGTTGCAATGCATGGCACAGCCTGGCTTAAGGCGTTAACTGCACCGTGAAAGCGTGAGCTAATAACCAGTTCGGCGCCACCAATAAACGCCTTTACGGCTAATGGATCTTCAAGTTGCACTAATTCGCAAGGCGATAAATTGGCAATTTCAGCACATAACTCCGCGTCTTCCCGCCCTTCATGATTAACTAACATTACCTGATAACCTAGCGATGTTAGCTGGTTTGCCGCCGCGGCAAACGCCGCAACATAACTTATCCGCATGGTTTCGGCATCAGCATGGTTGTACTTAGAGACCACTTTTGAATTAGGAATAAGTGCCACATATGGTTTAGCCATAACAGGGAGTTGAAAATGGGCAGTGGGTTTAAGACCGACGGTAAAGTCGGGCGTTAACACCACACTGGCCGGCAGTGGGCTAAGACAGCTTTGCAAATGTGTCAGCGATACCGGATCGCGGACAAAAATAAGCCTGGCATGCTGAATAATATCCCGCATAGCGGCCTTGCTTTGCTCGCTGGCGAAAGGACCAAAGGCTTGAGGCATAAAAATAAAAGGTTTGCCGGCCTGCTTAAAACGCTTAACTTCTTTAGCGGTATTTTCTAAAAACTGCAGCGGCCATTGGTCGCCATAAGCAAAACCACTGGCTTCCAGCACAATATCAATATCACGCTCTGTTACCATACCATAACGCTTAAACAACCGCTGTAAAGCGGAGGGAAGCTTACCAATCAGGCCAGTTAAATCGAGCCCTTTGCGCCGAAACGCCAGCTTTTGCCAGGCACCAAGCCGCGCGCGCTCCGGGTAGGGTAAATTAGGGCCGGGTGATAACACTAATTGATAGTCTGGTAGGCTTTTTAAGCCATCAAGACAGGCCAACAACATCAGGTAAGCGCCTTTATTTCGAAATTGCACACCTTTAATTTCCACAAACAGTGGCTTGTTCATAAAAAAACCTTTTAGCTATGGTGAGAAGTGCGGCGGGTGGTAACAAGTTGCCACAACTGCGCACGGGTACTGGCGAATACAAATAAAAAGAAAAACGACGCAAAAGCATAAGAAACTAAGGTAGCCCAAGCCGCACCAACAATACCCATGGTAGGAATAAGCCACAAGTTCAGCCCGATATTAAGTAAGGCACCAACACCATGGCTTAGTAATGATAACGGTTCTTGTTCGGTGATCACCAGATGCTGGCTAATTAAATAACGCACAAAAATAAAGCAACCAGCCCAGATATGAATGCGCAGCACCTCTATCGCAGCAATGAAATCCTCGCCAAACAGCAGGTTAATAATCCAGGGCGCTGCCAACGTCATTATTAGCGCTATACTAAATGCCGCAGCAAAAAACAGCAGAGCAAAACGGCGTAATTTTAAGTAATAATAGGGTAATCCTTGCTGATACGCTTTTAACATATCAGGATAATAGCGGGTAGCCAGGGTGGCGGGGAATACGTACCACAGTTCTGACAAGCGGCTGGCAGCGGCATAAATACCGGCTTGTTCTGCGCCGGCCATGCTACCGAGCATCACAATATCAATTTTCAGGTAAATTACTGCGACAATACCCGACAACCATAACCAGCTGGAACGTTTAAGCAGAGGTTTTATCTGTGCGGCACTAAACCAACGCGGATGATAGGGTGGCCAGCGGGTTTCACCAGCCATAAAGGGCTGGTGTTTATAGCGATACAGCAGATATTGCGCCAGGCCAACCAGCATAAATTCAATACCGGTCATTAGTAGTAAACTGGCGATGCCAAAGCCGCTATACAGTAACGCCATTTTAGCGCCAAAACTAAAAAGCGTAATAGTCGTTTTTAAGTAGGCGGGGCTGCGAAAAGTGCCCTGGTAATTTAAGTAAAATTCAAATAACAGCAAGCCAAAGAAGCTTTGTAATAAAAACAACATGGGAATGGCAATGGCCGTATTACCACTAAACATTTCAGGGTAGAGAAAATAAAAGCCAAGCAACATCAGGCTGCCACCGAACAAACCCAATGCTAAGCGAAGAGTTATTGCGCTGTATAATAACGTCATGGCTTGTTGGCCATTCTGCTGCTGCACCATACGGCGCACAACATTATTATTAAGGCCCATGCTGGTAAGTGGCACTAGCAGCGAACTCCAGGCCATCACAATAGAATAGATACCCAGTTCACTGGCACCGAGCACTCTTGCGACAAATATTGTTAATATAGCGCCTGCTAGCAGTTTAACCAGCCGATCTCCCAGCATAGCGGTAGCGCGAGCGACTAACAGTTTTTTTAGCATAACGGGCTCAATAAGAGTTGCAAAGAATACACGATGGTTAACGCCGGTTAACGATATTGTGGCGAATAACCGAAATAATGCGCCAGATGTTTTGCATCAGTCCGATATACAGCGCAAATACCAGAAAAAACAGCAATAACATGGCCACTTCCGGCACCAGTAAATATTCACCAATAATACCCACGCAGGCAAACACACAAGCCAGTGCGCTTATTAGCATTAATGACTCGCGTGAACTTAGCCCCAGGCGCAACGAGATATGGTGCAAATGCTCCCGGTCAGCCTGAAACGGCGATTGGCCTTTTAAAACCCGACGTAGCATTATTGCTACCATATCCATTAATGGAATGGCAATTAACCACAAGGCAGTAACGGGTCGAAAACTAGCGCTTTCACTTTGGGTGCTGATTAATAAAAGCCAGATAACCGATAAACCAATTAACATACTACCGGCATCACCCATAAAGATTTTTTTATGGTTAATTAAACCAAGGTTAAACGCCAGGTAAGGTAGCAACGCAGCAATAAATACCAAGGGTAACATGGCTTCGCCTGGTTGGCCCCAGAGCGACATAAACACGGCAATGCTGCCAAAACTTACCATACTGAGTAAACCCGCCAGGCCATCTATACCATCGGTCATGTTAAAGGCATTAATGGCGGCAATAACCGCAATTAAGGTAAAAGGAATACCAAAAACACCTAACTCTACCTGACCAAAACCAAAAATATTGCCTAAATTACTGATGTGTAGGTCCAGGCTGTAAATCATGGCCATACCCACCAATAACTGCATAGCCAAGCGTAACTTAACACTTAAATCCAGCGCATCATCAAAAGCACCAAGTATGACAATTACTGCCGCACAAGCCAGATAATAGCCGAGCATAATATCGGAAGATACTTTACTGCCCAATACCAGTAATAAAGTGATATAAATAGCAAGGCCACCAATCAACGGCACGGCCCCGTTATGTTGTTTGCGGCCCTGTGGAAGGTCCAGCAGGCCCATTTTAGCGGCCATTGGCCGTAATAACAGTATTGCCAATAAGCTGGCTACCACCGCAAATAACACGGTATACGTTAATTCAGGTAGTGGCATAGTCTTCCCGTAATTGTCGTTATTCAGCCTGTCGTCAGCTGCTATCGGTTTATAATCAGTTTTAGTATATTCTTAACTGGTTAGCACCCGCTAATTGGCTATAAAATAAGTATTTTATGCGGCTACTGCGCCTATTGTAGTCAGTATTACTGGCATTTGGATAGAAAAACCTTGAGTAGCAAACCGAGTGTGTTAATTATCACCAATATGGGCCCGAAACCGGCTGCACCGTTTCAGGGGCAATTTGTCCGTCAGCAAGTGGAAGCATTGGCACTCTTGAAACCCGGTTATCATTTTATGCGTTGGCATACTGACTCAAAGCTGAACCAATTAGTAAAATATCCGGTATTTTTTCTCGACTTTATCTGGCGCTATATTTTTAGCCGCCATAAATATACCGTTTTACACGTGCATTTTTTTTATCCCACTATTTGGCTGGCGCTGTTGTATCGGGCGCTACGCAATCCAGCGGCAAACATTATTGTTACCTGTCACGGTAGCGATATTTACCAATATCAGCCACCCGGTTTTTTTTATCGTTGGTGTGCTGGCAAGGTTCAGCACTGGGTTTTTACCAGTGACGCGCTGGCCGCCCGATTTAATTTGCCTATTAAAAACAGTACTGTGTTGTCGGCGGGTATTGCCGAGTGTTTCGCGGTGCAACCGAGGCGTGATTTTACTAATAAAATCATAGACGTATTGTATGTAGGCAGCCTAGATTTCAATAAAGGTATTGATAGGTTAATTGGCTTATTGCCAACATTAACCAGTAAAAAGGTGGTGATTGCAGGTGCAGGCCCTTACTTAGCGCGGTTGCAGCAAGCTGTAGCGCCATATTCAAATGTAAGCGTAGTGGGGCCGCAAACCTCCAGCGAACTTGCCAACTTATATCAGCAAGCCCGCTGTTTTATAAGCTTGTCACGCAATGAGTCTTTTGGGTTGGTAATGGCAGAAGCGATGGCTTGCTATACTCCGGTAGTAGCAACGGTTACCGATGGCTCTATTGCTCAGCTTCGTGAGGGTGAAAATGGTTATTTGGTCCCTCAGCAAGATGCTGGAGAGGCGCTAAACGAGCAGCAAATAATAGCGGGGCTGCAACATGCCTTGCAAAAAATGTGGTTGCTGCCAGCGGCCGATTATCAACAGATGCAATATACTGCCAGAGCCTGGGCAGAGCAGTGCTTAGTCAGTGATGTTGCCAAACGGCTAATTGTTCTTTATCAGGAAGTATAACCATGTCAGAAATTATCTCAGAGACTGTTGCAGAAAATTTTACAGCAACTATGCCTGAGCAGATCAGTGTTGGGGTAATTAAGGTTGCAGCCTTTAAAAATATGCAAGCGCTGCTGCAGTATATTATTCCGGATGCGGGTCCGGTTTTTGCCGGCTCTGCTATTGCCATTAATCCGGAAAAAGTACTCTCAGCCAGTAACAACGCAGCATTACGCCGCGTTATTGAAGCGGCAGATATCCGTTATGCCGATGGTATTGGAGTAGTAAAAGCCATGCGCCGTCGTTTAGGCCGTCATGTTGAACGGATCCCGGGCTGTGAATTGTGGCAAGCGTTGATGCTAAGAGCGGCCAGTTATCAGGTACCGGTATTTATTATTGGTGCAAAGCCTGAGGTGCTGGCGCAAACACGCGATAAACTTATTGCCAGTGGAACTACTGTGGTTGGTGCGGTAGATGGTTATTTTAAAGATGAAGCGGCCTTGATTCACCAAATAAAACAAAGTGATGCCCGCATTGTTAGTGTGGCAATGGGTTCGCCCCGTCAGGAGTTGTTGATCCAAAGGATCCGCCAGGCGCACCCTAACTGTTTTTATATGGGGGTAGGGGGCACTTACGATGTTTATACCGGCAATGTGAAACGGGCACCGCTACTGTGGTGTAAACTGAATCTGGAATGGGCATATCGCTTGTTGTCGCAGCCAAGCCGGATTGGGCGGCAGCTTGGCTTGTTGCGCTATTTGTGGTGGTATTGGACGGGTAAAGTGTAAACAGGATGATAAGCATGAATGCAGAGCAAAACTGGCCATTAATTAGTGTTTATATGCCAACCTATAATCGGGTAGAAATGGCAACCCGGGCCATAGATTCAGTGCTGGCGCAAGACTATCCCAATTTTGAGTTATTCGTGGTTGATGATGCGTCTACGGACGATACCTGGGCGATTTTGACCGACAAATATAGCAATGTACCGCAGGTACATTTTTTGCGTCAGCTAGAAGGTAAGGGGGCATGTGCTGCCCGAAACCGTGCTATTGCTGCAGCAAAAGGGGAGTTTGTTACTGGCATTGATGATGATGACGAGTTTTTAGTGCATCGTCTCAGCAGTTTATATCGGGCCTATGATCCGCAATACAGTTGTGTTTGTGCTGGCTATATCTGGGATTATGGCAGTGTGCAAAAAACCTTATTTGCTACAGATGAAGTCGTAACATTAAGTAGCCTGCTCGACTTACATACCTTATCG
Organism: Arsukibacterium sp. MJ3; assembly: GCF_000987765.1. Taxonomy (GTDB): domain Bacteria; phylum Pseudomonadota; class Gammaproteobacteria; order Enterobacterales; family Alteromonadaceae; genus Alishewanella. The sequence goes on along the minus strand of NZ_LAHP01000023.1, from coordinate 9,799 downwards.
AATCAGGCGTTAGTTAAACGCGAACGTATGCTGCAGTTACAAGGGTTTGATGAGAACCTGGCGGCATTTCAAGATTATGATATGTGGGTGCGGGTGGTGGCTGCTTTTGGTCCGGCCCTGCGGATAAGTGATGCCAGCTATAAAGTAAATGTTGGCCATGAACTGGGCCGTATTACTAACTCACCAAAACGATTGGACGCTCATAAACAGTTTGTGGCAAAACACCGTCAACTAATGAGCGAGCGTAATTTACAAAACCAGATGTTTTACCGATTAATGATGGAAAAGCAGCCACTGGGTTTACTGGAATTACTACGCTTGAGTCGCTTTGGTTTGCAAAAATTAAAATGTCGCTATTATTTGAAACAAAAAATGGCCTGGTTAAGTAGCTGGCGCATCAAGTTATTTAGTAAAGGACTGGCGGGGTTGTTCAAAAAATAATGCAGCTGGCTCTGTTATCTAATCAATTATTATCCAACCAGATGCCGCGCATTGACTCCGCTAGCTGGCCAGCGTGGCTACTGTTTTATTTAATGCCCTGGTTCCTGCTGGTCGATAGTATTAGTGGCGGCTTACAACAGCTGCCAGGGGCATTGCTTTGGTCACTAATGTATAAAGCGCTATTGCTTAGTGTGCTGCTATGGCAGTTAATTCTGTGGCGTAGCAAAGCGCTGGTGCTACTGCTGGGGTTACTGCTTCTGGCGCTAAGTGGCCCGCTTTATAGCTATTTAACCCTTGCGGCGTTGCAAAACGTTGGGGCTGCTGGTTTTCTGGCGACCGAGCTGCCTTTGCTGATAAAGGCGTTAGCACCGCTATTGGCTTTTAGTTTTTTTTGTCATTTTTGCCTGCGTTATCCCGCGGCCTTTGTAGTGATGATCGACCGGCTGATGCTGCTAAGCTTTGGGGTTATTGTTGTTAATTTGCTGCTAGGCCTGGCGGGCTTTGGCTATACCGCGTATCAGCCAATGGACAATGTAGTGCAACCTTTTTTAGGGCTTAAAGGCTTTTTTTATTCCACTAACGAACTGGCCGCAGTATTACTGGTGGTCAGTGGTTGGTTGTTATGGCGCAGTTGGCCGCTACATAAAGCGCGTTATGGGCTGATAAGCCTGTTAACCATTGCCAGTGCCTTGTTGTTGCTGACCAAAACCGGCTTACTGGGTAGTTTAATGCTGGTGTTCGCTATACCACTTTTATCCGCTAAAGCTGGATTTTACCGGCAATACCGTCGGCAGATAGCGGTTGCGCTTTTGCTGGCCCTAAGCGGGTTATTGGTATTAATTTGGCAAGCTGAAGCGCTACTTCGTGCTGCCGGCTTGTACGATAAATTAGCCTATGCCTTTCAGCAACGTGGCGTGCTGGGTATTGTTTTGTCATCCCGCGACCTGTATTTAAGCGTAGTTTGGCAACAGACAGAGCAACATTATGCGCTGCTACATCGATTATTTGGGGTGGGTGTCGCAGGAGTGAGCGTTCTGTTAAAAAAATACTTTATTGAAATCGATCTTTTTGATCTAATGGTGTTTTATGGCGTGGCGGGTGCAGCCATATTTGGGCTGACCTTTGGCCAGTTTTTTTATAGCAGTTTTCGCCAGTTAAGCAAACACCCGCTGGCGGCAACACTGTTGTTTATTAATGTTTTACTACTGGGCGTGGCTATGTTAGCCGGGCACATATTAACATCGGGTATGCTGTGGTTGCCTTGGGCTTTGTTAAATGCTGCAGTGTTTAATACGCTTTTAATTACTGCTATGCCAGTTACTACACCAGCAATACCACGAGGGACCGATGAAAGATCTGCTTGAACCTTTTTTATACCCACAAAATATTTTTTTGTATGGCTTGTTGCTGGCGTGTATTTTTTATCGGAAAAAAGGCCTGTGGTTGCTACTACTGTGCTTCTATTTAGCGGGTAACACGTTTTTTGCCAATATGGTACGTAGCTATTATAGTGCGCAAATCAGTGGCACTAGTCTGGCGCAAAGTAACACTACTTATGTGGTGCTGGGTTGTGGCGGTTCAGCGAATGCGTTACCCGCTTGTGCCCGCGCCAGGCTCGATCGCTTAGGGCAAAGCCTCGGCGGTCAGATGGCGCCGGTGCTTATCACCACCCGTTATTGTCAGCCGTATCAAGACTATTTGTTAAGCCAGCAACACCAGCCTTTAGTTATTGATTGTTTTGACGCAGGTAGCAACACTTATCAGGAATTTAGCAGTTTAAACCAGCGTGTAAGCCAGCAGCAACGATTACAGTTTATTACCAGTGATTTTCATGGTTGGCGTGTGAGTAAACTGCTTCATTATCATCAATTAAATGCCGGGTTAAGTACCGTCAGCAGTCAGACGTTCCGGCCGCTTAACTGCAGCTGGAATTGTATGTTTACCGTTAACCTTAGTAATTTTGATTTATATAGCAAACTGATTGCTGAATATGCCAGCTACCTAGTGTGGCGGGTTAGCGCCACAGCGGCAGTATGGCAGCGGTAATTAATCGTCATTCAGTGAATTGTTGATCATGGTTTGGGTAACCTGAGTGGGTGACACCGTATTAGAATGAGGGCGCTGGCTAGTTTGTCGCCGGAAACAGTAATGATAAAAAGCCATTAGTGCCACAATGGCCGGCAACAGACTAATAAAATAAAAGAATACCAAACTGCCAAATTGGTCCAGTAAAATACCCGACAACAACAACCCGCCGATAGCACCTAAACCATTAGCCCGAATTAATACACTGCTGGCCGCTACCATTTGTCGCTTAGCCAGGTGATCGTTAGTATGGGCAATTGCCATTGAATAAAGGGGTAAAAATAAAGCACCAAAAATATAAAAGGCTAAATACAGCTGCCAGCCGCTGGCTGCTGTTAACTGAGCTAACCAGATAGCGACCATGCTGGCTGATACACCGCAGACTGTCATAATCAGTTTGCGGTCAAATTTGTCAGATAATTTGCCTAACTGAAACTGCATACACAAACAGCCAAAAATAAAAATGGCCATTAAGCTGGCTATTTGCAGTAACGACAACCCCAGTCTTGAGAAATACACCGGGCCAAAGCCAAACATTGACGCGTAACCAAACTGCAAAATAAAACAGCCCAATACACCCAGTGGTGCAATTTTAAGTAATTGGCGTGCTGGCATTTTCTCAGCCTGCTGAAAAGTAGGGGCAGGCGTTTTGGTGATCAATAACGGAATAACCGCAGCACTGATTAATACCGATACCAGTGTAAATTGAATAAAGTCTCGCGGATCGCCAACCGTAATCAAAAACTGGCCCAAGCCAATGCCCCCAAACAGCATTGACACATAAATTGACAGTAAAGTACCGCGATTCTGGTTATCCGCTTTGTCGTTTATCCAGCTTTCTGCAATAACAAAGATGGCGGAAAAACAAAAACCAGACAGCAGGCGCAGAAAAAACCAGGCATAGGTATTAATCCAGATGGCGTGCAACAAAATACTGATAGACGCCAGTGAGGCCAGTGCTGCAAAAGCGCGAATATGACCAACCCGCATAATCATTTTGGGTGCGCGCAGTGAGCCCAGTAAAAACCCGATAAAATAGCCGGCTAACATTACCCCTATACTGGCGCTGGCAAACCCTTCTAACTCTGCGCGCAGTGACAGCAGCGTGTTTTGCAGTCCGGTGGTCATGCCAACAATAGCCACCCCTAGAAATAACGGCCAGGTAGAGCGAAAAATGGTTTTCAAGACAGCCTCTTTATAAATTACATGCGTGCAGTTTAACCTAAAATAGCGGCACTGGCTGCAGCCCAGCGGCTATTTGACATCTTCTGGCTGCTACTTTAGGCTAATTTTAAAACATTATTCTTGAGGTGCTTGTGACGCAGCAACAGCAGCTTAGGCGATTACCCTGGCAAACCAGTTATAATGGTCACCCTCGGCGCTTTGGAATCGAAATTGAATTTAGCGGTCTGGAGCTAAATGAAGTACAACAGTTGGTGGCGGAACATTTGTCGTTGTCTGGCGCCCCCAGTGGCCGTTATCGCCATAAATTAACGGGTGATCCGGCCGGCGACTGGCGGGTTGAACTGGATTTTCAGCTGTTAACTGTGATGGGCGAACAAAAGTTTAATACCGACTCACTAACCGATACTTTACAAGCTTCGCTGGAGGCATTGCTGGCAGCTGTCGCCAAACCACTCGTGCCGCTAGAGTTGGTAAGTCCGCCGCTACCCTATGCACGTTTAACCGAAGTAGAACAGCTGATCACGTTACTGCATCAGGCTGGTGCCAAAGGATCGTCTGAGTCTTTTCGGTATGCGTTTGGTTTACAACTTAACCCGGAAGTACCAGCCACTGACGCCAGCGCATTGCTGCACGTTATTCAGGCGTTTGTTTGCTTACATGACTGGTTGCGACAGCGGGAAAATATTGATTTTATCAGGAGCCTCACGTCTTTTATTGCGCCCTATCCAACAGCATACCAATTACAGATTATGGATAAAGACTATCAGCCAAACCTTGCTGAGTTAATTGACGACTATCTGCAGTTCAACGCTAGCCGCAACCGGGCGCTAGATTGCTTGCCGTTATTTTTACATTTAGATAAACAGCGGGTACGGGCGATAACCGACGATAAATTGATAAAAGCCCGGCCTACTTTTCATTACCGCTTGCCGAGCTGTGAAATTCATCAGGCTGAATGGGGGTTGTCGCGAGCGTGGAATGGCTGGGCTGAAGTTGAAATGCTAGCAGCAGAACCAGAGCGGTTACGGCGCTGCATGGCCGCTTATCGGCAGCAATTAACCAAGGCGGGTAACAATGTTAAACCGTGGATTAGTGAGGTAGAGCAGCAATGGCTAAGCCGGTAATTGCCATAACCGGGCCAGAGCGGGGCGCTTTCGGGCCACGGTTGTTGGTCGCACTCGCTGTGCGTTGGTATGGCGGTATCCCTTTGCAACTTAAGCCCTCTAGTAAACTTGATGCACAGCAATTTAGCGGCGTGGTAATAACGGGCGGCCATGATATTGACCCGGTACTGTATGCCGCTAAAGCTGAAGTACAGCCAAAATATGATTCTGCCCGCGACGAGCTCGAGCTGGCAGTAATAAAACAGGCAGCAGCTAACGATTTACCGTTACTGGGTATTTGCCGCGGTGCGCAGCTACTGAATGTCAGCCGTGGCGGCAGTTTATTGCAGCAACTTACTAAGCTGCGGCAACATACCTCAAAGCGCTGGACGGTATTGCCATTAAAAACGTTGTGCCTGAGCGAAGCAGACTCTACCTTGCAGGCCATTTTTCAGTGCCAAAAAGCCCGTATCAACAGTTTACATAATCAGGCGATAGATAAACTAGGTAAAGGCTTACAAGTTGTGGGGCGTGATCTGGATAATATAGTGCAGGCAGTAGAAGATCCAAGCGTTGCCTTTGTGTTGGGGGTGCAATGGCATCCGGAGTTTTTGTTGTTTATCCGTTGTCAGCGTCATTTATTTAAAGCCGTGGTTAATCATGCTAGGCGGCATTAAACGCTGATCTATAAATCTTCTAGCTAGCTGTTTCTTTAACAAAAAAGTTTTTTAGGTATAGCAAGCTAAACATCACGCCACCGGCAATAACCCCATACCAATGGGCGTCAATTGCCACCGTAGCATTAATAAGCTGGCCAAGTTCGGCATCTGGCCCCTGATATTGCTCGTAAGCCACTTTAGCCAAAATACCTAAAGTAAGTAAAACACCGCCGGTTTTAGCGGTTTTAATATCCAGCAGCGCGCCAAAAAAAAGTAAGCCATGTAACACCCCCGACAGCCCAACATACTGCTGAATGTCGGGCTGGCGCCAATACATTAGGCTACTGATAACAATAGCGGTAAAAAGCAGTTGCCACAGTAGCGCAAGCTGGCGCTGATAACTGGCATGTAGCAGCATTATTATCAGTAATCCGCCCCCATTTAGCAGTAAATGATAAAGGTTAGAATGCAGCAGATGACCAGTGATTAATCGCCATAGCTCACCGCTCGCCAGGCTTTCGCGTTGATAGGCTAATAACTGCTGCCAAGAACTGGGTAAAACAAACAATAATACCGCCAACAAAAGCAGCATGCAGTATGCAGCATAACCCTGTTTTTTGATAAATAACGCCAGCATACAACTCTGCCATAAACTAAGAAAATACCAGTGAACCTATCCCAAACTAAATTGTGATGAATATCAAGTTATATTTCGCTAAGCGCCAGTGATAACAGGCTGATGCCGCTTGATCTGTTCTGCGCTTCTGGTTAGGGTGTAACACTGCTTAATTCGAGAGTAATTTATGAAGCCGCCCTATCTGTTGTTATCTGGTTTAAATCTGCTGCTGGCCAGTTATTTTATTGTTGCCGCACCCGTGCAGCAGGAAATTCGTGAGCCTGAAGCTGCCACCGGATTAACGCAACAGCAATTAATTAGCAGTAAACATGCCATGGTAGCGGCGGCACACCCGCTGGCGGTAGCGGCTGGGCAACGTGTGCTGGCCAAGGGGGGTAGCGCAATTGATGCGGCCATTGCTACTCAATTAATGTTGGGTTTGGTTGAGCCGCAAAGTTCAGGGATTGGCGGTGGTGCCTTTATTTTACATTGGCACAAAGCCGGCCAGCGTTTAACCAGTTTTGATGGCAGAGAAACGGCACCAGCAACGGCGACTGACCAATTATTCACTGAAAATGGTAAAACGCTTGATTGGCGTGTGGCCTATGTTGGCGGTAAATCAGTGGGCGTGCCTGGCGTGTTAAAAGCTCTGGCGTTGGCGCATCAACAATATGGTCGTTTACCATGGCAAGCCTTGTTTGACGATGCGATAACCGCCGCCGAGCAAGGGTTTAACGTTTCTCCGAGGATGGCACATCATTTAACAATGGGCTGGAATGAGGGAGTAAAAACGTTAGCGCCAGCCAAAGACTATTTTTATCCTGAAGGCCAGGCGCTGGCGGCTGAGCAGCAGATCACTAACCCTGAGTATGCCGCATTGCTAAGGGCTATTGCCAAAGAAGGCGTTAGTGCGTTTTATCAGGGCGCAAATGCCGAGGCACTGGTTAATACAGTGCGCCAGGCAGCAACTAACCCCGGACAGCTAAGCCTGGACGATTTAGCCAATTATCAAGCGATTGAACGCGAGGTATTGTGTCAGGCATATCGGCAATATCAGGTGTGCGGCATGGCGCCACCCAGCTCTGGTGGTATAGCGGTGCTGCAAATGTTGGGTATTTTATCAGCGTTTGAACTTAACAAGTTGGCGCCAAATTCGGTTGAAGCCGTGCACTTACTTAGTCAGGCAGCGCGGTTAGCGTTTGTCGATAGAGAGCGCTATCTGGCGGATACAGATTTTAGCCCGGTACCGGTAGCTGGTATGTTAGACAGCAATTATTTAGCGGCCAGAGCCGCGTTAATTTTGCCGCAGCGTAATCTGGCAGTTGTAAGCGCAGGGCAACCGGAAGGGGCCATGCCCCTTGCTGACGTTGCTGCCATAGAGTTTGAAAATACCAGCCATTTATCAGTAGTTGATCAGTACGGTAATGCGGTTAGTATGACCACCAGCATCGAAAACGTTTTTGGTTCAGGTTTAATGGTGAACGGTTATTTGCTTAATAACCAACTCACCGATTTTAGTTTGAGTGCCAGCGTTGAGGGTAAACTGGTTGCCAACCGGGTAGAGGGCAGTAAAAGGCCACGAAGTTCAATGGCGCCAATGATGGTGTTTGATAACAATAATAACCTGAAGTTATTAACCGGGTCGCCCGGTGGCAGCCGCATTATTAATTATGTGCTGCAGAACCTGGTAGCCGTTCTCGACTGGCAGTTAAATTTAGAGCAGGCAGTAAATTTGCCGCGCTTTACCCACCGCAACGATTATCTGGCGCTGGAAGCGGGCACCCCGCTTACTGCATTAAAGCCTGTGCTGGAAGCAATGGGATACCAGGTGCGGATACAAGATTTAAACTCAGGTATTCATGCTATTGAAGTTAAAGCGAACACGCTGGAAGGTGTCGCGGATCCGCGTCGTGAGGGCACGGCAGCGGGTCATTAACAATAACAATAACGTTTTTGGTTAAATGAAATAGTAACAACGAGAACTAACGATGACGGTTGAAATAAAACAAAGCCCTGAGGGTGTGTTAACGCTTACCCTGCAACGAGCGGATAAAAAAAATGCAATAAGCCTGGCTATGTATCGCCAGTTAACTGGCGCATTGCAGCAAGCCGAGCGCGATGCTGCCATAAAGGTTGTGGTATTACAGGGGTCTGCCAGCTGCTTTTCCAGTGGCAATGATTTACAGGATTTTCTATCAGCAGGTGATTTAAACGCCAACCATCCAACCGTGGTATTTTTATATCAGCTTAATGCTTTTAGTAAACCTATTATTGCTGCGGTAGCCGGGCTGGCAATTGGCATAGGCACCACCGCCTTACTACATTGTGATTTAGTCTATGCGGCACCTGGCTGTCGTTTTCAAATGCCTTTTAGTCAGTTAGGGTTGTGTCCGGAAGCAGCTTCCAGCTTATTGTTACCACAATTAGTCGGCTATCAACGGGCGGCGCAGTATTTATTGTTGGGCGAAGCGTTTAATACGGCACAAGCTGAAGCTATGGGCTTGGTTAATCAGCAGGTTGCCAGTGAAGACTTGTTGGCTTTTGTTGCTGATAAAGCATTGCAACTGGCAAAATTGCCTGCGGCGGCAGTACAGCAAAGCAAAGCCCTGTTACGTGGTAAAATTAAACGCCAAGCCGAAAAAGTGATTACGGTTGAGCTAGAAGTATTTGGCGCACTGCTGCAAGGCGAAACGTGTCAGCAACAACTGCGCGGGTTTTTAACGAAAAAGTAAGTAGTATTAAGTAAGTGGCATTAAGTAAGTAAGTAGTATAGTAAGTAGCATTGTTGTGAATTAATAGCTGGCAGTATTACTAAAGCGGTCGATTTTTACGGAATGAACCAGCCATTTGCCGCTTTTTTTGATCATTTGAACGGTGCGCATATTATCCACTTTTTTACCGTTGAATTGTCCGCTAAATATCAAGGTAACATCGGCATCGTCATCATATTGTTGGCGCAGGTTTTGGCCACTGCGATTAACTTCAATGGTAACCTCATCATACGACATGTTCAGCAAGGTTCTGGCAACCTGGCGCGGCGTAACATAAGCCTCTAACAGGCTGGCAAACTCTGCTGTACTGTAGCTTTTGGCTTTATCTAAGTCTTTTTCATTATAAAGCGCATGGAAAAACTCGGTAGCAATATGCTCGGGTGTGCCCCAATGGGCATTACTTGTCGGTTTTTCACTGCAGCCCGCCAACAGTAAAAAGCTTAGGAAGAATGGCAGTAATTGTTTCATTAGCCGCTTACTCAATAACTATGCATAGCCGCAGTGTGAAAGTTTTTTAAGCAGCTGTAAAGTACAAAGGCCGCAAAAGCGGCTTTACTGCGGCAAAGAGGTGGCTTAGGGCTGTAATTCTTGTTCGCTAAAGGTGTTAGCAAACAACGGGCTGGATTAATAACGCTTAGTAACACCTGCCAATATAATCACACTATTTTTACCGGGGTTTTCTGGTTTAGCCGCCTAGCTTTATGCCGCAATTAGAAAACTTGACCGCAAAGTCTTGGGAAATAACCAGTTTAAACATGAAGTTGACATTTTAACAGCGCTACGTCAGCATGGGGCTAAGCGAGAGCGTCCGTAGGTTGGCGTAAGCAGGTTTAATTTTATTCTGACCCTGACAAATCCCCACAAAATGTATATAAAAAACAATAGTATAATAAAGAAATAATTGAACATTCATGGCGTTTGGTGATCAGATCTATCGCC
>NZ_LAHP01000022.1 GCF_000987765.1 Arsukibacterium sp. MJ3 | reverse complement strand
CCACTCTCTTTAGCCGACGCGCCCACCGCGACACCGCCTGACCAACTCCCCCAAGCCCTGCTAATATACTTACCGGCTATCCACCTGAAGTCCGGCAACCGTCATGTCTGAAATACCGTGAAAAATATATCAGGCGCAATTTATTACCTCTTTATCGCCCCTAGTCGCCATTATTTGCCGCATTAGCCCCTGCATAAACACATCAACATGTGTAATGGATAGCATTTCTGCTGTGCCTGTCCTATTTCTCGGGCGTTAGAATTGGCTTTAAAGCAGAGTGTCGTTTTAAGATCGCAAAGATTTTCTAAGTAATACCCCAAAGATTAAACCTAAGTTTAACCCTCAGAAACCCCACTCACCACCGCACTAAAACTGCCAGCTGCCAACTGGGTAGTCACGCTATCACCTGCTTTTAACGCTTTGCTGCTGGTGAGTACCTGCTGTTTCTCATCAAAGCTAATGCTGTAACCGCGTGCCAGAGTGGCTAGCGGGCTTACGGTGTTTAGCTGGTTGCTTAAACGGCCGAGGGTTTGTTGTTGCTGCTTAAGTTGCAAACTTATGCCGCGCTGTAGCCGCTGATGAAGCTGTTGCAAATGTTCGTGCTGCTGTTTTACGGCTTTGGCTGGTGATAGATGCTGCAGGCTTTGCTGTAAATACTGCTGTTGGCGCTGAGCGTTACTAAGCTGCTGGCCAATAACCCGGTTTAAGCGCAATTGTAGCTCGTCTATGCGCTGTTGCTGTTGTTGTAGCCGCCGTTTTGGGTGCAGGGCCAGTAAGCGTTGTTCCAGCTGTTTAAGGTTGGGTTTTAGCCGGCTTAACTGGCTACGCTGAGCTTGCACCATGGCGCTTTGTAAGCGGCGTAGGCGCTCTAATAAATGGCTTTGGTCGGGCGAGACCAGTTCGGCTGCGGCTGACGGGGTAGCGGCGCGTATATCGGCGACAAAATCAGTTAGCGTAAAATCTATTTCGTGGCCCACGGCGCTAACAATCGGAATAGGGCAAGCGGCTACTGCCCGGGCCAGTTGCTCGTCATTAAAACACCATAAGTCTTCCAGTGAGCCGCCGCCACGACCAATAATAAGCACGTCTACTTCGTTACGGCGAATGGCGATGCTAAGCATTTGCTTTAGCTGGCTGGCAGCCTGCTCTCCCTGCACTAAACAGGGGTAAATAATGACTTCAATAGCCGGTGCGCGGCGCTGTAATACACTTACAATATCGCGTATGGCGGCGCCGGTGGGCGAGGTAATTACCCCTACCCGGTTAATATGAGGGGGCAGCGGTTGTTTGCGCTCATCGGCAAATAAACCCTCGGCTTGCAGCCGGCTTTTTAGCTGCTCATATTGCTGTTTGAGCAAACCGTCGCCGGCGGGTTCGATTATCTCGGCCAGTAACTGGTACTCGCCGCGTGGCTCGTACACGCTAATGCGGGCTCGGATTAGCACTTGCTGGCCATTTTGTGGCTTAACGCTGGCCGTGCGGTTGGCTTGCTTAAACATGGCCACTTTAACTTGGGCGGCCTGATCTTTTAATGAAAAATACCAATGACCCGAGGCGGCCTGTACAAAATTAGACACTTCACCCACTAGCCATAAACGCTGAAATTGCAATTCTAAAATCAGCCTAACTTCGCTGTTTAAACGGGAAACGGTATAAATATCGGGGTTTTGCATGTGTGGCCCAGGGTTAGCTGTTCTGTTACTAGTTTACGCTATGCGCGGCGCTAAGCACAAAAAGAAAAAACCGATTGTTCTATCGCCATAATTCCGCTAAAATTGCATCGCAATATTCTCTGTCTTTTCATCCTTCACAGCGAGATTGTTGCAATGCTCAGGATCACGAAAGAAGCCCTTACCTTTGACGACGTGTTATTGGTGCCGGCGCACTCTACCGTTCTACCCCACACTGCGGATTTACGCACCCAACTGACCAAAAGCATCATGCTAAATATTCCTATGGTATCGGCCTCTATGGACACGGTAACCGAGGCGCGTTTAGCTATTGCACTGGCGCAGGAAGGAGGCTTGGGCTTTATTCACAAGAATATGACCATTGAAGAGCAGGCTACTAATGTTCGCAAGGTGAAAAAATATGAAAGCGGCGTGGTCTCAGACCCGGTAACCGCCTCGGCCGATATGACGGTGCGTGAAGTGCAGGCACTGGCGCAACAACATGGCTTTTCTGGCTTTCCGGTACTGGATAAAGATCGGAACCTGGTGGGTATTGTTACAGGCCGTGATATGAGCTTTGAAGCTGATTTACAAGCCAGCGTAAAAGCCGTAATGACTCCGCGCGAGCGCTTGGTTACCGTTAATGAGAATGCGCCACGTGAGCAGGCATTTAAACTGATGCATCAGCATCGGATTGAAAAAGTATTGGTGGTAGATGATAACTACAAGCTAAAAGGCCTGATCACGGTGCGTGATTATTACAAAGCGGCCAGCAAACCCAACGCCTGTAAAGACGATTTGGGCCGGTTACGGGTGGGTGCAGCAGTGGGCGTAGGCCCGGGCACTGACGAGCGTATTGCGGCGCTGGTAGAAGCCGGGGTTGATATTTTGCTTATCGACACCTCGCATGGCCATTCGCAAGGCGTTATCGACCGGGTAAAACAAACCCGTGCTCAGTACCCCGACTTACAAATTGTTGCCGGTAACGTTGCTACTGCTGCAGGCGCTAAAGCGCTGGCTGAGGCCGGTGCCAACGCAGTAAAAGTGGGCATTGGCCCGGGCTCTATTTGTACTACCCGGATAGTCACCGGTTGTGGCGTGCCACAAATTACTGCTATTTCAGATGCGGTAGAAGGCGTAGCCGGCACCGATGTCTGCATTATTGCCGATGGTGGTATTCGTTTCTCTGGTGATGTTGCCAAAGCCTTAGTCGCAGGGGCGCACTGCGTTATGGTGGGTTCTATGTTTGCCGGTACTGAAGAAGCACCAGGTGAAGTAGAGCTGTATCAGGGCCGTTATTATAAATCTTACCGTGGTATGGGATCGTTAGGTGCGATGGCACAGCGTAATGGCTCATCTGATCGCTATTTCCAGGGCACTAACAATGCCGAAAAACTGGTACCGGAAGGCATAGAAGGCCGGGTGGCGTATAAAGGACCGATTGAGAATATTATTCACCAGCAAATGGGTGGCTTACGTTCAGCCATGGGCTTAACCGGTAGCCAGGATATGCTAACCCTGCGCACCAAGCCTGAGTTTGTTAAAGTTACCGCCGCCGGGATGGGCGAGTCACACGTGCATGACGTGCAGATCACCAAGGAAGCACCTAACTACCGGTTAGGCTAACAACAATCAGTTTTACGCGTCGGGCTTGGCCCGGCGCCTTATTTTTAAAGGTTGTTATGAGTAAGAACATTCACCACCACCGTATTTTAATTCTGGATTTTGGTTCACAGTACACCCAGCTAATCGCCCGCCGGGTGCGGGAAATTGGTGTGTATTGCGAACTGTGGGCCTGGGATGTCAGCGACGAGCAAATTCGTGAGTTTAACCCTACCGGTATTATTTTGTCGGGTGGCCCGGAAAGTGTAACCGAAGTTAATTCGCCGCGTGCACCTGAATACGTGTTTAATGCCGGCGTGCCTGTACTAGGTATTTGCTATGGTATGCAAACCATGGCTGAACAGTTGGGCGGTAAAGTACAGGGCTCGGACTTACGCGAGTTTGGCTATGCACAGGTAGAAGTGATTGCCGCAAATAACTTTTTTGCCAACATTGAAGATCATATTGGTGGCAACGGCAATGCCTTGCTGGATGTTTGGATGAGCCACGGCGATAAAGTGATCAGCGTACCGGCGGGTTTTGTTACTTGCGCCCAAACCACTACTTGCCCGCATGCTGGCATGGTAGATGAAACCCGCCAGTTCTATGGAGTGCAGTTTCACCCGGAAGTAACCCATACCCGCCAGGGCCTGAGGATGCTGGAGCACTTTGTCGTCACTATTTGTGGCTGCGACAAACTGTGGACTGCCGCCACCATTATTGAAGATGCCGTAGCGCGCCTAAAACAACAAATTGGCAGCGATCGGGTTATTCTGGGGTTGTCGGGTGGAGTAGACAGCTCTGTCACCGCCATGTTGTTACACCGGGCTATTGGTGAAAACCTTACCTGTGTGTTTGTCGATAACGGCTTGCTGCGCTTAAACGAAGGCCAGCAGGTAATGGATATGTTTGGTGACCATTTTGGCCTGAACATTATAAAAATTGAAGCTGAGCAACGCTTTTTAGAGGCACTGGCCGGCCAGCATGATCCGGAAGTAAAACGTAAAACCATAGGCCGGATTTTTGTTGAAGTATTTGATGAAGAGTCGCAGAAGCTAGAAAATGCCAAATGGCTGGCGCAGGGCACTATTTATCCTGATGTAATTGAATCTGCCGGGTCAGCTACCGGCAAAGCGCATGTGATTAAATCGCACCACAACGTCGGTGGCTTACCGGCGCATATGAAACTGGGCTTAGTAGAGCCACTGCGCGAACTGTTTAAAGACGAAGTGCGTAAAGTCGGTTTAGAATTGGGTTTACCCTATGACATGCTGTTCCGTCATCCTTTCCCAGGACCGGGTTTGGGCGTACGGGTATTGGGAGAAGTTAAAAAAGAGTACTGTGATTTACTACGCCGCGCCGATGCCATTTTTATTGAAGAGCTCCACAAAGCCGATTTATACAATAAAGTCAGCCAGGCGTTTGCAGTATTTTTGCCGGTGAAATCGGTTGGGGTAATGGGCGATGCCCGTAAATACGATTGGGTTATTTCATTACGTGCGGTAGAAACTGTCGACTTTATGACGGCGCACTGGGCTCATTTGCCTTACGACATGCTGGGTAAAGTGTCTAACCGCATTATTAATGAAATAAACGGCATTTCACGGGTGGTATACGATATTAGCGGTAAACCGCCTGCTACCATTGAGTGGGAATAATTTATCTGTCACCCAGTCGATGATTTGGGATAAAACAAAACAGTAATTAAGTTAACGATAATGTTAATAAATTTTAAAAGGCGCCTAGGCGCCTTTTTTATTTATCATGTTATGCTGCTGTTTTAGTCTTGGGTGCAGTGGGCACCACACAGTTGAACTAGTTGGAGTGACAGGATGAAACATCGTTATGCTCTTAGCGCGTTACTGATATTGGCCCTGACCGGTTGCGCCAATAACGCTGAACCTGCAGCCAACACCGCCGGAAATAGCACCAGTGCTAGCAGTGAAAGTAACACGGCGGCCGGGTTATCTAAAAGCCCACCGCCGAGCGCGGTAGAGCAATTATCTGCTGGCCAGGCTACGCAAATTACCACTTCCCAAGGCACAATAACGCTGGTGCCTACTGTCGTAGATATGCAGCCCCTAGCGGCAGATACTGCAGCTACTGTCGCAGACAACCCTGAGCCTGCGCCGTTGTATTATGATCCGCTGGAAGGCTGGAACAGAGGCGTATTTCGCTTCAATCATGTGGCTTATACTTATGCCTTAATTCCACTGGCTAAAGGCTATGAAAAGGTGTTACCTGCGCCGGTACGCGATAAAGTGGGCAATGCATTTGCTAACATTCGCGAGCCGCTTAACTTGCTCAACAATGTCCTTGCCGGCGATGTAAAAGGGGCCAGCGCCAATTTTGGCCGTTTTGTGATTAATTCTACCGTCGGTATTTTTGGCCTGTTTGACCCTGCCAACGCCTGGTTTGAGATTGCCGAGTCAAAACAGAGTATTGCCGATACGCTTGGCTACTATCAGGTAGGTAACGGCGCCTATTTAGTCCTGCCTATTCTAGGGCAGAGTGACGTGCGTGGCGCTACCTCTGTAGTAGGTGAAGCACTGTTAAACCCGTTGAATCAGCTGGTTGATACCCCCGATTTGTATTACCTGCAAGGCCTAAACGTCATTAATAGCTTTACTTCCCGCGCTGATCTTTACCAAACGTTATATCAGCAAGCGAGCGATCCCTATCTGTATTTTCGTAACCAGCATTTGCAAGGTATAAAACGGGATGATGCCTATGTCAAACCAGAATAACCCAAACGGCATTACCCTTTGGTTGGCCGCCACTATTGTTCGTTGCCGCTGGGCCATTATTAGCGTGTTTTTGCTGTTACTGGCAATGGCGAGCGTTTTTTTAAGCCAATTCAGGATAGATGCCTCGGCCGAAACGTTATTGGTAAAAAATAATGCCTTGTACATTCAAACGCAGCTGGCCAACCAACGCTTTGCGCCGGATGAATTTATTTTAGTGGCTTATCAGCCAAAAAGTGGCGAGTTGTTCAGTGCTGCAACCTTTGCCGACATCGCGGCATTAAGTGCTGATTTTGCCACAATAGCGCGAGTGGGCTCAGTCACGTCAATGCTCAGTGTGCCACTGTTTAACGATGCCAGTGCGTTAACCTCAGGTACCGATGTTGCTGAGCTTACCTGGCTGCAGCAGCGCTATGCCCCAGCGCAAATGCGCCAGTTATTAACTAACCATCCTATTTTTACCGACTTACTGCTAAACAAGGCGCAAACTGCCGCCGGCATTCAAATTGTGTTTAAACCCAATGCCGAGCTGGCCGAGCTTGATCGGCAAATTCTGGCGATACAAGCGTTAACGCTAAGCCGTAAGCTGACCGCCAATGAAGTCGCAACGTTAGCGCAACTGCAACAAACAGCCGATCCGCTACGCCAGCAACTGACTACACAGCGCCAGCAAGAAATCGCGCAGATTAACCAGTTTAACCAACAAGTGAGCGAGCGGGCAGACACCTTTGTGGGGGGGGCTTATGTGGTAGGCCAGCACTTGGTCAGCATGATAAAAAGTGATTTAACCACCTTTGGTTTGACAATAGGGTTAATTATTGCCCTGCTGCTGCTGACGATTTATCGTTGCTGGCGCTGGGTGTTTTTTCCGTTGCTAAGTTGTGCGGTAAGCGTGCTGCTAACCTGCGGCTTATTTGGCTTGTTGGATATTCGTACCACGGTAATATCGGCTAACTTTATTGCGCTACAGCTTATTTTAACCCTAGCGGTAATGATTCATTTACTGGCAGCATATCGGGAGATTGCCCGTGATGAGCCCGATTTGTCGCAGCAGCAGCGAATTATCGGCATGCTGCAGCAAAAAATTTCCCCTTGTTTTTACGCCACACTGACCACGTCAGTCGGTTTTGGCTCGTTGGTATTTAGCGGTATTCAGCCTGTGGTTGATTTTGGTTTAATGATGCTAGTTGCCATGCTTATTACCATGAGCGTCAGTTTATTGTTATTTCCAGCGCTATTAAGTTTATTAAAAGCCCGCCATGAGACGGCAGAGTTCGGTTGGTTACAGCAAAGCTTGCAACACATAGCCGAAATGGTTAAGCGCTGGCCTTATCCGGTAATACTACTAATAGTGTTGATATTTGGCTTGTTGGCTGCGGGTATCAGCCGACTTAACGTTGAAAACAGTTTTATCAATTATTTTGCTAAAGATACTCTGGTGCATCGTGAACTGGCCTTTATTGATCAGCAATTTGGCGGCTCTACGCCACTGGATATTGTGATTACCCTCGACCCGGCTAAGCGGAAGCCAGATTTGCTGATCAGTGCCGCTCAGCTAAATCAATTGCATGTATCGCATGCGGCGGTTACGGCGTTTAGCGCCACCGGCAGTGTCACCTCACTAATTAACTTTACCACACTGGCCAGGCAATTAAATCAGGACCGACCGCTTACTGAGTATGAGCTGGATGCTATTTATGAAATGCTTAGTACAAAAGTGACTAACCAGTTGGTGGGGGCCTATTTAGCCGAACAACCGCAGCAAGTCAGGATTGCTACCCGCATTCAGGATACCACCCCGGGTTTAAACCGGGAGCAGTTAATGATGCAACTTAATCAGGATTTACAAGCCGTTGGCCTGGCGCCAGCAGACTATCAACTTACTAACCTGTTTGTGCTGTATCAGGATATTTTATCCCGCTTATTGGACTCGCAGGTTACCACCTTAGGCTTGGTATATTTGGCTTTAGGCCTGATGTTGCTGGTTATTTTCCGTTCATTAAAAATAGCCTTGATAGCTTTGGTACCCAACGTGCTTACTACACTGGGCATTGTCGGTTTAATTGGCTGGCTGGCAATTCCACTGGATTTAATGACCATCACTATTGCGGCTATAGCCATGGGTATTGCCGTTGATGACACCATTCATTTTATTCATAACTATTTGCAACAGCCACCAGACAATGCACTGAGTAATACTTATCAGCATACCGGTACTGCTATTGTCTTTACCTCGGTAATTATTGCGGCTGGCTTTGCGGTATTTGCTTTTTCTGATTTCTTGCCCAGTGTCTATTTTGGTGTGCTGACTGCTGCTGCGATGTTAATGGCGCTACTTACCGACTTAACTGTTTTACCAGCAATGTTAAGCCGCTTTGTTAAAACGGGCAGCAAGCAGCTTGCAACGGCAGAGCCCGCCTGAATGGCCAAGCTTTTAAATAGACAGTACGCTCAATTTTGGCCTGCTTTGCTGCAATAAGCTTGTCGGTTGCCCGTTAGCTGGTTATGCTGTGGCTACCATTATTGTGAAGTGTAAATCAGGCTCATGCTGTTATGAGGTTAAGAGAAACGCTGGTGGCTTATATGTTGCCATTACTGGTGCTACCGGTGTTATTGTTTGGTTATTTAGCGTATCAATACAGTCAACGCTATTTACAGCAACAAACGTATTATCAGGTACGCAGTGCATTGGCGGCACAACAGCAACAGATTTACGATTTAATCAGTACCCAGCAAACGCAATTGCAGATGTTAGCGCTTAACCCTAGTTTAGAAGCGTATTTGCAAAGTAACGACAACGTGTTTTTAACGCCACTATTTCAGCATTGGCAGCAGTTTAGTGCTGAACGGCCCAGCGTTGAAGCTATTAAGCTGGTGCGGTTAAACGGTGAGTATGCGCTGCACTTGCCGGTTATCAGTGACGAAGTGGCAATACCTAATCGCTTTCGCAATGAATATTTCTCATCGTTACAGGCAATGATTGATGAGCAAGGTTATTTTTTAGCGCCCTTGTCCGGCAGCCGTGAACGTAAACTGTATTTTGCTAAAAAACTCTATGTTAGCTCAGTAACGGAGTCGCGTCGGCTATGGGGTTATTTGGTGCTAATGGTAAGCCCGGCGTTACTGGATGCGGTGGTCAACGCGCCCTACAGTAGTAATAGCGTTAGTTTGATGATCAGTAAAACAGCCACTATTGCTTATGCGGCTAATCCAGCGCTGATTAACAGTGCTTTTGCGCCAAATAATTTTCGCCAAATTCAACAAAGTATCGCAGCCGATAGTCTAAAGTCAGTATTACTACTGGGGCAATATCGTGAATTACTTGGCCTGCCGCTGCCGGGAAATTATCAGTTGCTGTATGGCCTAGACGCACAACAGCTTTATGGCGAACAGCGCTGGTTATCGCGGGTATTGCTGCTGTTAATGGCTCTGGTGTGTTTTTTACTGCCGCTGATTGTCTATTGGTTACTAATAAAGCATATTTTCAGCCCGGTAAAAAAACTTACTGCAGCAAAAACTGCTGTGGGTCGTGGCGATTTATCGATATTACTCGACGTTAAAAAGCAAGATGAGCTGGGTGATATGTTTGCTGCCTTTAATGTTATGGTTCGTCAGCTAAGGGTATATCGGGAACGTGAACGTGCCTACAAACAGCAACTTGAAGATAAGGTATTGCGCCGAACGCAAGACTTAGCGCGTGCCAATGATGATTTGGCCGCGGCCAACCAAGAGCTGATTTTAGCGCGGGAGATTGCTGAGCAAGCCAACCGGCTAAAAAGTGTCTTTCTGGCCAATATGAGCCACGAGATCCGAACGCCATTAACGGCCATTATTGGTTTTAGTGATCAGGCATTACAAGAAAACGATCGGCACAAACGGCAAGATTATTTAAGCCGGGTATTGAAAAGTGGTGATCACTTACTGGGCCTGATCAACGATATTTTAGATTTATCAAAAATTGAAGCCGACAAACTTGAGCTAAACCGGGAGCAGTTTGATTGCTTAACTGCCATTGATGATATTTTCCAGCTAGCCTGTGAGCAGGCGCAAAGCAAGGGCCTTACTTGCCAGTTAAAATGGCAGTTTCCGTTGCCTAAAACCTTATATAACGACAGCCTGCGCTTTCGCCAGGTATTACTTAACCTTAGTAGTAATGCGGTAAAATTTACGCAGCAAGGTAAGGTGGTATTTCAGGTAAGTTATGATCAGGTAGCTAAACAGCTTAGTATTAAAGTAAAAGACACCGGAATAGGCATGAACCCGGACGAGCTACAGCGGATTTTTCGGCCTTTTGTGCAGGCTGATGCGACGGTTACTCGTCATTTTGGCGGTACTGGCCTGGGTCTGGTTATTTCCAAAAAATTAATGGCGCAAATGGACGGCGATATTCAGGTAGAAAGCGTTAAAGGTATTGGCAGCTGCTTTGAAGTGATTTTTAATTGCCAGCAACAAGATATTGAAATTGTTAACGACTACCAGGCGCCACAGAAAATACCAGACAGTGTTAACCCCTTACCGGCAGACAACTCGGTACGGGTGCTAGTAGCGGAAGATAACCCAGATAACCAGTTGTTAATAAAGTTGTTACTGGAAAAAAGTAATGCCTCAGTCGTGGTGGTTGATAATGGCCATAAAGCGGTGGAAAGAGCACTGCATGATGATTTTGATCTGGTGTTTATGGATATGCAAATGCCGCTGATGGGCGGTGAAGAAGCCACCCGGCTGATCCGTCATGCGGGCATAGAAGTACCTATTATTGCCGTAACGGCCAATGTGATGAGCGAAGATGTAGAACGTTATAAAAAAGCCGGTTGTCAGGCGCTATTGGGCAAACCGATAGTACAAAGTGAGTTTTTAACCATACTAAGCCGCTTTGCCAAGGTGCGTAAAAACAGCGATATTGATTGGCTGCAACAGCTAGAGCAAGACCCACAACTGCAAGCATTGAAGCGTCAGTTTGGCCGGCAATTACCGGTGTTATTAGTCGAGTTACAGCAATATTATCAGACAGAAAACTGGCGGGCACTGCGCTTTGCGGCGCACAGCCTGAAAGGCAGTGCCGGTAGTATGGGCTATCCGGACGTTACCCGGCTAGCCAGCGACATTGAATACGCCATTAGCCAGCAGCCAGCACTTATTACCGGCTTGTTGACAGAGATGAAACGACATATTGAACATACCCATGACGGTAGCAAGCATGCCACTTAACCGGCTACAGGAGATTTTATGAGCGCGCAGCGTGCCTTACTGATTATTCTTGATGAAAAAATTCGCGCAGATCGTCTGGTGCTGCCAACATTACCGGATATTGCCCTTAGAGTGCGCGAGCGAGCAGATGATCCGCAAGTGAGTCTGCAGCAAATGGCCGAAGTAATAAGCCAGGATCCGGCCTTATCAGCCCGCATGGTGAAAGTGGCCAACAGTGCTTTTATGGGTCGTTCTATTCAGGTAAATAGCCTGAATCAGGCGGTTACCCGTATTGGCCTTAGCCAGATAAAAAATATTTCGATTGCCATGGCAATGGAGCAATTATTTATATCGCAGCATCAGCAGGTACAGCAGCAACTTGACCGTTTGTGGCGTGACAGTGTGCAAACCGCCAGTATTGCAGTAGCCTGCTTGCAGTTTTATAAAGCCCGCCATAGTCACTGTAAACTGAGTAGTGATGTAATGACCTTGGCGGCACTGGTGCATAACATTGGCGCCTTACCGGTATTAATTGAAGCAGAGCGTCACCCTGATGTATTCGGACATCCGGCATTTATGCAAGTACTTATTGATAAAATAGCGGCGGTGGTTGGGCTAAAAATTATAAATAGCTGGGGTTTTGCTGCTGAATTTATTCCGGTAGTGGAGCGTTGGCGTAAGCCTCAACGCGAACCTGAACCGGCTTACACCGATTTTATTCGCTTGGCAGCACTTACCCGCAATTATTATCCGCCTGAGCAGGCTCAGGCGTTACTGGCAGACTACGTTGCCTGCGATCTGGTACCGGTACCACAGTTTATGCAGCAAAAGGACATTGCCGAGCGTTACCATGATGTGCGGGCATTGTTTACCTAAGGGTTGTCTGCACCTTGCAGTTGCTGAGTAATAGCCTTTAAGGCTTTATTCAGGCTGCTGCTCATTAGCAGTAAGTCGGCATCGAGCCGTAAGCTTAAATCTTCCCAACCCATTTCTTCGTTCTGGCCGGTAAGAAGCTCATGGTATTTAATACCTTTAATACTGCTGTCATCACTGACGTGTAAGCTCAAGCCTTCGGGTTGATGCAAGGCAATTTTGGTGACCAGTTTATCTTGCAGGTGGCTTTGCACGTCATCAGCACTTAGTACGTGGTTGCTAAATTTTACTTTGGCGCCGTCTTCATCTGGTGCTTTTAACTCGGCATCGTTGCCCAGGTTAAAGCCTTCTGGCAACGCTTGATTTTGTAACCACAGCTGTAATTGCGAATTAAGTTTGTGATTATCCAACCATGGCAGAGCGGGCAACGAGCCGAGTGCTTTACGCAGCAAGGCAAGAATATCTTCTGCTTTACTGGCACCGCCAGTATTAATTACCAGCCAGTTATGTTCGGTATCATAATAACCATGGGTTAGGGTTGAGCGGCTGAATGCCCTGGGTAGCAAGGTTTGAATCAGTTCTTCTTTTAGGCTTTGTTTTTCTTTGCGGCTAAGCGGACGGCCCAATTCAGCAGCCATCACGTCTATTTTAGGTTGCAGCTCCTCGTTAATAACCGCAGCTGGCAAGACCTTTTCTTGTCGTTTGACGGCAAATAACCAGCCCTGAGCCATCGGCTGACAATAGTGTTTAATACTGGCATGCAACGGAAAAGTAAAACCGGTGCGAACCGCTTCTTGGCCCGAACAAGGTGCAAATTGAAATTCAGCCAGCGCGGCGTCGAGTTGTTGCGAGTCGGTGCTCAGCGGGGCACTTAATTTATAAACCCGGATATTTTTAAACCACATAAAAACCTGTCCTTCACTTAACAAGTTGCCGAGTATAACGCGGATCAGCCATCAAGTTGCAGGTTTTTTGGAAAGCGAATATGGTAGTGCAAGCCTTGGCCTGGCTCACTGTTGACAGTAATACTGCCCGCCAGTGTTTGGCGTACCAGATTATAGGTAATATGGGTACCCAGGCCACTGCCGCCTTGTTCGCGTTTGGTCGTAAAAAACGGATGAAACAGGTTTTCCAGTTGCTCAGGTGCTAAGCCTTTGCCATTATCGCTAAAATGAATATCGACATTGTTGTCATCATCGAGCACGGTAATGCGGACTAAACCTTCTTTGATATCTTCAAAGCCATGAATAAGTGAATTCATTAATAAATTAGTGAAAATTTGCGAAATGGCGCCAGCAGGACAGCGTAAGATAATGCTATCCGGACAGTTTACTTCAATATGATGTTGCGTTTTCTTGAAGTTAGGCTGCAACGACCGAATCACTTCATTAATGTATTCTGCCAGATTAATAGTGCGGATGGCGTCGCTGGTCTGGTCAACCGCAATTTGTTTAAAGCTGGCAATCAGCTCTGAGGCCCGGCTTAAGTTTGACTGCAACAGATCAGTGCCTTGCAACGCCTCCGATATAAACGTTTCCAGTGTTTTAGAGGTTAGTGTTTTATCATTAAACGCGTGTTGCAGGCTGATGAGCTTTTCAGCAAGAAAACTGGTGGCAGTAACGCCAATGCCAACCGGGGTATTCACTTCGTGGGTAATACCGGCAACCAAGCCGCCCAATGCGGCCATTTTTTCTGATTGTACTAACCGGTCCTGCGCTTGATTTAAATGCTCTACCAGTTGTTCCAGTTCGGATTGTTGGCTGCGCAAGGCACCTTCAGTGTGGCGGCGGCGTTCAATTTCTTCGCGCAAGCTTTGTTGTTTTACTTCCAGTTCTTGTTTCTGTTGCTGTAAATCCATCATTGCTTGACTGAGCCCTGAGGTTTTACGAGCCACCTCCTGCTCCAGCACTAAGTTTTGTTGGTCCAACTTTTCATTCGACGTTATCAACTGTTTCTGCGTGTTACCCAGCTGTGCTTTATAGTCCTGCAGCCGATTAATCAAGCGGTTGTAAGCGTCGGCCATCAGCGTTAACTCGACTGATTCTGTTTGGTTAATGTCAACCCGGGCACCGTCAATTTGGTCAAGTTCTAAATCTTCAATTTGCCGGCTTAAATCGGCTAGTGGTTCGGTAAGTTGTTTGCGAAAGGCCATTAAAAACAGAATAATTAAAAAGGCCGTTTTTAGCATGGCATTGCCAATCAAGAAATAAATACCGACTTTGATCCGGTCGATAACGACCGCGCGGCTGGAAAACAGTGTGACATCTCCTACTTGTGTGGCTCGACCGGAAAATTCAAATATCAGCGGAAAAGTATAACCAAAAATACCCGACTGTTGTTCAGTTAAGCGCACACCTTCGCGCACCAGTTGGCTGCTGAAGCGCTCTTTAACATCAATATAACGACCGAGTTGGGTAATAACTGCGCCGCTATCGTCTCGCACAACTATGCCCTCAATAGCCGGTATAGACAGTAAGCCATCGGCAATAATTAACGCTTGTGGGGTATTCAATTCCCAAATCGCCCGGGTCAGGCTGCCAGAAAAAGTTTGTTGCAGTGTTTCCAGATCACTATTGATCAGGTTTTTTGTGTTGTAGTACTCGGCCACAATCTGACCGACGGTAACAATTAACGTCAGAATAAAATAGACTGACAACACCTTGGTAAGCAGATTGCGGGACAGGCTTTTTTGCTGCATGCAATAACCTTTTTTTCACCGGTTTAGTAAAAACTGATTCTGTTCTACCTTAACCAATAAAGCTGCTATTTAACATAGCTGATGCTAAATAACTGTAATAGCGTTAGCGGTGGTTCGGCAAATGGTTTTATCTCTGTCAGAGAATAGCGCTAATTATTGCCAGGATATTGCTTTATGCTGACCATCTGTATATATTTTTTAGCCAATAGACAGATATGACCACTTACTAACAGGCAGTACTGATGGCTTTAACCGCTTTAATTTGTGATGACTCACTTTTAGCCCGTAATCAAATGAAAAAGTCTTTGCCCGCCGATTTCGATGCTGACATTGTTACGGCTACCAACGGGCTGGAGGCTCTAACGGTGTTACGTGGTCAGGAGATTGGCGTGATGTTTCTTGATCTGACCATGCCCGAGTTAGATGGTGTCGGCGTGCTGGAAGTAATTAAAGCAGAGAAAATGGATGTTTTTGTCATTGTTGTCTCGGCTGATATTCAGCCAGAAATGCAAAAACGGGTAATGGACCTCGGTGCGCTGGCGTTTATTCAAAAGCCAGTGAACAGCGATAAGCTAAGCGCAGTAATGCGACAATATGGTTTGATATGACGGAACTGAGTTTTACCGAAGAGCAACGGGATTGTCTGCAAGAATTGATTAACGTGGCGATGGGGCTGGCCAGCGACAAGCTAGCACGCTTTTTAAACACCTTTGTCCATTTGCAGGTTCCGGCCATCGGTTTAGTGAATGCGGCCGATATTCCAGCGCAGTTCCGCGGCCAGTATCAGGGCTTGAACAGCTCGATGATTAGCCTTGGCTTTTTTGGTGACGGTGGCTTACGAGGTGAAACAATACTACTTTATCAGCTGGATAATGCTAGTAAAATTGCCGCTTTACTTGGTTATGATGATGATGCTAACAGTGAAGCAGAAATGCTGACGGACATTAGTTCTATTTTAACCACCACCTTTTTAAATGGCCTGGCTGAGCAGTTGGAAAATAGTTTTTCTTATGCCGCGCCGCGGATTATTTTTTCGCGCGATAATGATTTTATCAGTAAGTTGGAACAAACGGCATTCCACTGGCAATTAGCGCTGCAAGTGGATATTCGTTATCAACTTACCGACTATAGTTTTGATTGTAATATGATTTTACTGATCCCGGGTGAGGCAGTACTGAAATTAAAAACCATTTTGGATCATGTGCTGGCTGAATTTTGATGAATATTGACTGGTTAATCAACCCGCTGTTACAGCAATTAAACAGTGGTGTGATCCTGCTTAATCGCCAGTTTCAGATTGCTTACATCAACCCTTACATTTGTCGCCGGGCCGATATCAAGTTAGAAGAGGTGCAGGGCAAAGAGTTGTTTAGTCTATTTCCTGACGCCCCCAAAGCCTGGCTTACCCGTAAACTCGATAGTGTACTGAGTTTGCAAAGTCCGGCTTTCAGTTCATGGGAGCAGCGCCAATATTTATTTAAATTACCCCATTTACGCCCCGTCAGCAGTACAAATCAGTACATGGCGCAAAATTGTAATATGTTACCGCTAACCGAGCCGACAACGGGTGAGCAGTTTGTCTGCTTGCTGATTGAAGATGCGACCGATGCCTATGTCTACCAAAGCCAACTGCAACAAAGTAATTTTCAATTGCAGCAGATTAACCGGCTTGATGGTTTAACCGGAGTGCTTAATCGCAGTTATTGGCAACAGCAGCTTGAAGTTGAAGTTCAGCGTGCCGGGCGCTATCGACATCCTTTGTCGCTGCTATTTTTCGATTTAGATAAATTTAAACGCTTGAATGACGATTACGGCCATCAGGCGGGTGATGTAGTGCTAAAAGAGGTGGCTAAATTGATTGGCAGTTTGTTGCGGGAAACAGACTTGTTTGGCCGTTATGGTGGAGAAGAGTTTGCCGTTACTCTACCCGACACGCCGCTGGAAGGGGCTATTGAAGTTGCTAAACGCATTTGCCAGCGGGTAGCGGCAACTGCGGTGGAATATCAACAGCAGCACCTGGCTATTAGTGTCAGTGTCGGTGTTAGCGATTTTAACAGTGCCAGTAGTGTTAATGGTGCGAATTGTGGTGATACTCTTATTCAACAAGCCGATTTGGCCTTGTATCAAGCTAAACGCAATGGCCGTAATCAGGTAATAAGTTATTACCCTGAACTGATAGATTCTCTTAAAAAGGTAAAACCCTAATCTAGGTTACTTTTTGTTTGACAGACGTCTACAAGTCTGTGCATAGTGGCTATATGAAAATAAAAACAGCAGATCTCACCACCATTATTATTACCACCAGCCCTGCGGGGTAGGAGGTCGGCGGTGTGTTGTCTGTAAAAAAGCCCGTGACCTAAAATGTCACGGGTTTTTTTTATAATATTTATCAGGTGTATACCTGGCCTTGGTCGGCAATAACAACACAACAACTAATTTCATGCGCAAGGAGTAAAACATGAGAGTGCTAAAATTTGGTGGCTCGTCGCTGGCGTCATTGCCACGCTTTGCCGACGTTGTACAAATCGTGCAGCAGCAAGCGGCAACCAGTCCGGTTTGTCTGGTATTGTCGGCGCCGCAGGGGGTAACCAATATGCTGGTAGAGTTAACCGACTTGGCTTACCTGGGGGCTGATTATCAACCTGAACTGACGGCGTTGGCAGAGCGTTATCAGCAGTTACTGCTTGAAGCGACTCACTTAACGGCCGAGCAGGTGAGCACCGTAGCGGTGTTATGGCAGCAGCAACTGGCTAAGCTGGCACTGCATTTACAGGGTATAAGCCTGCTGCGGCATTGTCCTGATCATATTAAAGCGCAAATACTGGGTTTGGGTGAACAGTTTAGTGTCGCGTTAATGACCGCTTTGCTGCAAGCGAAGCAGTTACATGCAGTGGCACTGGACGCGGTAACGTTAATTAAGAGCCAGGGCGATTATCTGAATGCCAGTGCCGATATTGCCAGCTCTGAACAAACGTTGCAGCAGGCTATTACTAACCAAACAGCCGCGGTGTATGTTATTGCCGGTTTTGTGTCCAGCAATAGCCAGGGCGAGCCGACATTATTAGGCCGCAATGGTTCTGATTACTCAGCTGCCATCGTTGCGGCCAGCCTCCGCGCTAACGCCTGTGAAATTTGGACTGACGTTGATGGCGTATACAGTGCCGATCCACGTCAGGTTAAGCAAACCCGGCTGATTGACCGGCTATCGTATGATGAAGCGATGGAGTTGTCCTATTTTGGTGCAAAAGTATTGCATCCGAAAACTATCGGACCATTGGCGCGTTATCAGATCCCTTGTTATATTAAAAACACCCTCAACCCTGCCGCGCCCGGAACCTGTATTGATAGTAACGGCGATGGTGAAGCTTTAGTTAAAGGTATTTCCAGTTTAGAGCATCTAGCCTTGTTTACCGTATCTGGCCCTGGGCTAAAAGGGGTTGTCGGTATGGCGAGCCGGGTGTTTGCCTCGATGGCTCGCGCACAAATTTCCGTCAGCCTGATAACCCAGTCATCATCTGAATTCAGTATCAGTTTCTGTGTATCTCAACTTTATCTTTCGTTGGCTAAAAAAGCGCTGGAGCAGGAGTTTGAGCTAGAGTTGCAAACCGGTTTATTGCGCCCGGTAAGTATTTTAGCGGATATGGCCATTGTTAGCCTGGTAGGCGATGGTATGCGCCAGCATCGAGGTGTTGCCGCTAAATTTTTTGCATCATTAGCGCAGGCAAGGGTTAATGTGGTAGCGATTGCACAGGACAGCAGTGAGCGGTCTATCTCTGCGGTGGTAGAGCAGGCGGTGTGTAAAGATGCCGTGCGGGTGTGTCATGAAAACTTTTTTAGTCATATTCCCAGCATCGACGTATTTCTGGTGGGCTGTGGCGTGGTAGGGGCTGAGTTATTGGCTCAAATTGAGCGTCAACAAGCCTTTTTGCAACAGCGGCAAGTTAAATTAACAGTGTATGGCATTGCTAATTCGCGCCAATTGTTGCTGGTAAAAGAGGGGATAAACCTGGCAGACTGGCAGAGCGGGCTTGGCCAAAGTCAGGCCAGCTTTTCGCTGGCAGCTTTAACCGAATTTGTACGCCAGCAACACCTGACCAATCCGGTGCTGGTCGACTGCACCAGTGACGAGGGGATTGCCAGCCAGTATGTTGACTTCTTGGCTGCTGGTTTTCATGTGGTTACGCCGAATAAAAAAGCTAATACCGCAAGCTTAAATTATTACCGGCAACTGCGCCTGGTAGCGCAGCAGCAGCGCAGAAGGTTTTTGTATGAAACCACGGTTGGTGCAGGCTTGCCAGTTATCGATACCTTACAAGGCTTGCTGAATGCTGGTGACGAATTACTGGCATTCGAGGGTATTTTATCGGGCTCATTGTCTTACATATTTGGTGAGTTAGACGCTGGGGCCAGTTTGTCTGAGGTTACCGGCAGAGCGAAAGCAAAAGGCTTTACTGAGCCCGATCCAAGAGACGATTTATCCGGCATGGATGTGGCGCGTAAGCTACTGATTATGGCTCGCGAAGCCGGTATGCAATTGGAGCTGTGCGATGTTGAAACAGCGCCGGTATTGCCAGCTGATTTTGACGCCAGCGGCAGTGTCGACGATTTTATGGCCCGCTTGCCGCTGCTTGATGCTGCCTTTAGCCAACGCGTGGCTGCTGCTAAAGCAGAGGGCAAGGTGTTACGTTATATTGGCGAAATACATCAAGGGAAATGCCGGGTTGCTATTAAAGCACTAACGCAGGCGCATCCACTGGCCAGCGTAACCGCTGGCGAAAATGCGCTGGCTATCCATACTCGCTATTATCAGCCTATCCCTTTTGTGCTGCGCGGTTATGGTGCTGGCGCTGCGGTAACTTCTGCCGGGGTATTTAGCGATATCATGCGCACTCTCAGCTGGCAGCAGCAGGTATAACAACTATGACCACAACAACACTATGTCGCTATTATGCGCCGGCTTCAACGGGTAACTTCTCTGTGGGGTTCGATTTGCTGGGAGCCGCTTTTGAGCCGACTAATGGTGAGCTATTTGGCGATGTACTGGAAATTCAGGGCCAACAACCACAGCTAAGCCTGCACATTAGCGGTCGTTATCGTCACCAATTACCAGCTGATAACCATGATAATCTGGTATTGCAATGCTTTTATGCTTTTGAGCAAGCTGTGGCTAAACCATTACCACGTTTAGCGTTGCACCTGCAAAAAAACCTGCCGGTAGGCAGTGGTTTGGGCTCCAGTGCCTGCTCAATAGTAGTAGCATGCTTTGCTTTTAATGATTATTTTGGGCAACCGCTTAATCCGCAGCAATTACTTCAGTTAATGGCAGTGGCTGAGGGCGGGGTAAGTGGCAGTGTGCACTATGATAACGTGGCACCGAGTTTACTGGGTGGGTTACAGTTAATGTTACCGGGTAGCAGCACATTAAGCCGCACTTTGCCCTGGTTTAAGCATTGGCGGGTCGTATTAAGTTACCCTGGTACCTCTTTGTCGACGAAAGCCGCCCGGGCCCTGCTGCCTAAGCAACTCAGCTTGTCGCACAGTATAGAGTTTGCTGGCTTGCTTAGCCGTTTTGTCAGCGCTTTATACTGCCAGGATGAAGCCGAGGCTATTGCCGCCTTGCAGGATCGGGTGGCTGAGCCAGCACGAACACCACTTATTCCGGAGTTACCGGCATTACGAAAAACCTTAATGGCAAAGGGGGTGTTACACCTGGGTATTTCAGGCGCCGGCCCTACTTTATTTGCCTTGTGCCCGGATGATAGCACTGCCGCTTCGGCTGCCGCTTACCTGCAGCAGCATTATGGCAAAAACGCCGATGCTATTACCCATATTTGCCAATTATCAGCGACCGGTGCCAGAGCGCTACCAGAGCCGGTACTATCATTGGCAGCATTGCCACAATGTCAGTCGTAGGAATAGATTATGCACTTAACTAATTTAAAAGTAGCCACTGAACAAGTGAGTTTTTTACAGGCCGTACGCCAAGGCTTGGGCCAGCAACAAGGTTTATTTTTCCCAACAGTATGGCCAACGCTGGATATTGACGCTTTGCTGGCGTTACCGCTGGTTGAGCGCAGTAGTAAAATTTTAACAGCGTTAATTGGCGATGAGTTACCAGAAGCTGAAGTACGGGCCATGCTGGAGCAGGCTTTTACCTTTCCAGCGCCTTTAGTTAAGGTTACTGACAACATTAGTGCTCTGGAGTTGTTTCATGGGCCTACCTTGGCGTTTAAAGACTTTGGTGCTCGTTTTATGGCGCAGGCGCTGGCAAAAGCACAACCAGAGCCTACGACTATCGTGACCGCTACTTCAGGCGATACCGGGGCCGCAGTAGCACATGCGTTTTTCCGCCAGCCAGGCGTACAAGTGGTTATTTTGTTTCCAAAGGGCAAAATCAGTATCTTGCAGGAAAAGCTGTTTACTACCTTGGGTGAAAATATCACCACCCTGGCGGTAGAGGGCGATTTTGATCAATGTCAGGCATTGGTAAAGCAAGTGTTTGATAACCCAGCGCTGGTCGCTGAATTTAATATTACCTCGGCCAACTCGATTAATATCAGCCGGTTGTTTGCGCAAATTTGTTATTACTTTGAAGCACTGGCGCAGGTGCCTGCTGCACAGCGTGATCAAGTGGTTATTGCCGTGCCAAGTGGTAATTTTGGTAACCTGAGTGCGGGGTTAATTGCTAAAGCGTTGGGGCTGTCAATTAAGCGCATAATAGCGGCAACCAACAGCAATGACACGGTACCACGTTATTGGCAGAGCCAGCAGTGGCAACCGAAAACGACGGTGGCCACCTTATCTAATGCTATGGATGTCAGTGCGCCTAATAATTGGCCCAGAATAGAGGCATTATTAGCGCAAGGTGTTATTAGCCGGGCTGATATTGCAGCGGTGGCGGTAGATGAAGATGATACGCAGTTAGGAGTGCGCCAACTCTGGCAACTGGGTTATTTAAGCGAGCCACATGCCGCGGTAGCCTACAAGGCGCTAAAACGCAGCTTAGCACCTGGTGAGTTTGGTATTTTCTTTGGCACTGCCCACCCGGCTAAATTTAAAGAGCAGGTTGAAAATATCCTCGGCAGCCCTATCGCTTTGCCGCCGGAATTGGCAGCCTGTGCTGCGGAGCCTGGACTTAGTCGAAATATTACGGCAGACTTTGCTCCCTTAGAGCAGGTAATTAGGGCGCTGAAAACGCAATGACCGATTGGCAGCAACTATTAGGTGAGCAAAAGCAGCAGCCGTATTTTACCGCGTTGCTGGCCGAAGTTACTACAGCACGCGCGGCCGGCACGGTAATCTATCCACCGCAAGCTGATGTGTTTAACGCTTTTAAACTTACTGCGCTTGTACAGTTAAAAGTGGTCGTGCTGGGGCAAGACCCTTACCATGGCCCGAATCAGGCGCATGGTTTAGCGTTTTCGGTACGGGACGGGGTGAAAGTGCCCCCCTCACTGGCCAACATTTATAAAGAGCTGGCGCTGGAGTATGCCGACTTTACGCCACCAGCGCATGGCAACTTGCAAAGCTGGGCTGAGCAAGGGGTGTTGCTGCTGAACACGGTGCTCACCGTTATTGCCAACCACCCTAACTCGCACCGCAAATTGGGCTGGGAGCAGTTTACTGATAACGTTATTAGCAGTATTAGCCAACACTGCGAGGGCATCGTGTTTTTATTGTGGGGTAGCCATGCGCAGAAAAAAGCTCGCTTAATTGACAAAGATCGCCATCATATTTTAACGGCGCCCCACCCGTCGCCGTTATCAGCGCATCGTGGTTTTCTAGGCTGTGGCCATTTTTTACAAACCAATAGCCTACTGCAAAGCAGCAATCGTACCGCCATCAACTGGCAGTCGGTTGGCCGTTAAAGCAATGCCCATAGCGAAAACCGCAACGGCCAATCAATGATTGGCCGTTGGCGTTATAACTCGATATTGGCTAACTCTGGCTCTATGGTCCAGTCCATATCGCAGAGCTCTTTTTTCAGGCGGTGACGCTCTTTTAACTCTTCAATTTCGCGCCATTTACGCTTAACCGCTTTCGGTTTTGCTGCCGGGCGTTCCAACATGTTCAGTAATTCTTCGAAGCTTTCCATAATACGGCCTCTGCTGATGTTGTTGTTATTTTCAACGAAAGTTCTACCACACTTCATTGCAAAATAAAATAGTTAAGTGACAGCAACGTTACAGTCATGGTAAATAATTAAAATTATTTGGCTTTAGCCGGTATCGGCGTAAGCTAGCGCAAGCTGTAAAAGGATCTGCTATGAAAAAAATTGCTATTGTTACTGGTGGTAGCCACGGTATTGGCTACGCTATTGTCGAAGAATTATTAGTTGAGCATTATCAGGTGTTTAACTTAGATATCGTGCCGGGCGAATTGGGCCAGTACCGCCATTGTGATGTCAGTCAGGTTGCGGCGGTTAACACCGTGATCCGGGCAATAGTAGCCGACACCGGCCGGGTTGATGTACTGGTATCAAATGCAGGCCGCCATGTTAGTGCCAATATTGAACAAACCGACGAAGCCACCCTCGATGCCTTGTTTGCGTTAAATGTAAAGGGCGCTTATGCGGCGCTGCAAGCGGTACTGCCGGTAATGCGCCAACAACAAGCGGGTGCTATTGTGCTGATAGCATCTGATCAGGCGTTAGTCGCTAAGAAAAATTCTTTTGCTTATAATCTAACAAAGCATGCGCTGGCCTCAATGGCCAAAACTACGGCGCTGGATTATGCCGCTTTTAATATCCGCGTTAATGCCGTATGCCCGGGCACGATTGAAACGCCGTTGTTTCATCAGGCAATTGACCGCTACTGTGCAAAAAGTGACGCTGATAAAGTTGGTGTTGTTGCCGAAGAAGCCGCGTTGCAGCCACTGGGCCGCTTAGGGCAACCGGCTGAAGTGGCCGCCTTGGTGGTTTTTTTGGCCAGTGATCAGGCCAGTTTTATTACCGGCAGCCTGCAAGTAATTGATGGTGGCTATACGTGTCAGTAAATACCGCCAAACGGTTGCAGATTGTTGACCCGCATTTACACCTGTGGCAACTACGTGCGGGCCACTACCATTGGCTGCGGCCTGAAAATGCACCTTATTGGCAGGATAAAGCCTTACTGCAGCAAGATTACTCAGTCGAAGCACTGGAACCCGGGCCCCATTTTCAATTAGCCGGGTTGGTGCATATTGAAGCCGGTTTTGATAACAGTGCGCCACAGCGCGAACTGGCCTGGTTAGCCGGCCAGCAAATCGCTTGCCCGCATCGTGCGGTGGCGTTTTTAGATTGCAGCCAGCCGCTTAAGCAGCTACAGGTTAATTTGCAGCGCTTGTTAGCATTCAGGCCGGCCGGAGTGCGGCATATTTTTGAGGGCGATGACGAGCGTTGGTTACATACGCCGCAGTTAGAGCACATCGCCAGCATGTTGGCACAGCACCGGCTTATACTGGAAGTTCAATGTCAGCTGGCCACAGAAAAAAATGTAGCGAAAATAGCTCAGTTAGCTGAGCAATTTCCTGATTTAGCGCTGGTAATTAACCACGCGGGTTTAGTGCAGCCCGAACATTTTCAGGCCTGGCAACAGGCTAGCCAAATATTGGCGGCTTTTCCCAATATTGCGCTAAAGCTGTCGGGTTTTGAAATGCTTCATGCTGGTCGCTATAGCCTGCCTGATCAAACTTGGCAGCAACGGGTATTTGCTGCTGTGCTTAACCACTGGCAGCCTTCGCAGTTAATGCTGGCTAGTAATTTTCCGTTATGTTTATTCCAAGGCAGTTATCAGCACTTGTGGCAGCGTTACTATCAGTTGCTAACGGGCTTAGGGCTTGATGCTTCTGGCTGGCAGCAATTAAGTGCTGACACAGCCAGGCAATGGTATGGGCTGGACGTGCTTAGTTAATTATTTAATTTCAACACGCTGTGAGCGCATAACTATTTCATCATTTAGTTCAATGCCAATACCTGGCGCTTCTGACACTTCAAAAAAACCATTAACCGGCTGTGGATCTTGCAGACACAGCTCGCGGTTCCATTTTTTAATGGCATAGGTATGGTGTTCATGAATTAAAAAGTTAGGAATGGCGGTTTCCAGATGTAGCGCCGCAGCCGTGGCAACCGGCCCGCCGCAGACATGAGCCTGAATGCGTACATCGAAGATATCGGCGTAGTCGCAGACTTTTTTGGTTTCGGTAAAACCACCACATAAACCGATATCGGGCTGCAGTACGTTAATACTCTGATCTTCCAAATAAGGCCGCACACCCCAGCGGTTATATAGGCGTTCGCCACCGGCAATGGGTACTGCCACTTTGTCGGCCACTTTGGCATGCAGCGAGTGGTTCAGGTAATTAACCGGCTCTTCAAAAAACATGCAGTCGAATTCTTTGGCAATTTCGCCAAGTTGAATGGCAGAAGTAACGCCAGGCAGGCTGTGGCATTCAAAAATAATATCGACTTCGTCGCCAACCGCATCGCGAATGGCCTGCATTCTGGCACGGTATAGCTTCATTTCAACCCGCGAGATAATATTGGTGCGGTCGTAATAGGTTTTACCATTTTTATCGTACTGAATAGGGTCAACTTTTACCGCGTCATAACCTTCGGCAATAGCCTTTAATGCGGCTTCAGCATATTCTTCAGGGTGAACCAGTGCTTTAAATTCCGGGCCCCAGTCAAATTGCAGCTGCGAGGCATAGGTGCGCAGTTTATCGTTTACTTTACCGCCCAGTAGCTGATACACCGGTACGCCCAGTGCTTTACCTTTAATGTCCCACAGCGCAGTGTCAATGGCGCTCATGGCGGCATAAATAACCGGACCGCCACCCAGGCCCCAGAAACTTTCCCGCAGCATGCGTGACCACAGTTTTTCAGTTTGAAACGGATCGTGGCCGATTAAAAAGGCTTCGGCCATTTCTTTAATCATCGCCGCGGCGGCACTGTGGCCTAAATCGTAAGCCAGACCGGCTTCACCTACACCGCTGATGCCTTCATCGGTATGCACCCGGACAAATACCGGGGTCCAGGCTGGCCGATCCGGACAAAAAATATCAAACACTTCTACGCGGGTAACTTTCATAGACACTCCTGTTGAGGGTAGTAACGGTTACTGGGCAAAACTGGCATCAAGCCGGTAGGCTTTTCGCAGCATCGCCGGCCAAGCTAACTGCCCGCCGGTGCTGCCACTGTGCACGACCTTGGCTTGTTGGCGAATATTATCTACTATTGCTTGCGCAATCGGTATGGCCGGCTGGCCACTGGCCTGAATGGCCAGCTGAATTTCGCAGGCGCGCTGTAAATCGTAAAAGCGCATAAAAGCATCGCCAACCGTTGGGCCAACGGTTAAGCCGCCATGGTTCACCAGCAACATATGGTTATTTAGGCCTAAATCGGCCTGTAGGCGGGTTTTTTCTTCTTGGTTAACAGCTAACCCTTCATAGCGGTGATAAGCCAGTGACGGCAGCGAAAACAGCGAGTATTGGCTTAGCGCCAGTAAACCTTGTTGCTGGCTGGCTACGGCAATGGTTTCTTTGGTATGCAGGTGAATAACACAATGCGCATCTGGCCTAACCTGATGAATAGCGCTGTGAATAGTAAAGCCAGCCGGGTTAATCTGAAAGGGGGTATCGTTCAGAATATTACCCTGTAAATCGACTTTTACCAGGTTAGAGGCGGTGACTTCATCAAACGTTAAGCCAAAGGCATTCACCAGATAATGTTCAGTGCCTGGCAGCCGCGCCGACAAATGCGTATAAATTAAGTCACCCCAGCGATGGTGCTCGACCAGCCGGTAACAAGCTGCTAAATCTAGCCGCAGCTGCCATTCTTCGGCGCTAACGTGGTCACGTAAATTAAGTGTTGGTAAGGGCTGCAACGTGCTACCTCCGGCAAATAACCGGACGTTCTGCCGGTAAATAGATGTACAGAAGTCTAAGGGACTTAGCAGGGGGGATCAATGCTGGCGCTGAAATAAAGTGGCATAAACGGCGGCAAATACCAGCTCGTTTTTTAAGAAGTGCGCCACCGCGCTTACATAAGTTGGCTAAAGGGTGTTTAATATACTGTTACATAAGTGAACGACCATTATTTGGAGTCACGCATGAATACGAATGTTGAATCAAATACTAAACCCGACTATGACCGCCCCATTAACGATATTGCCTGTTATGTTACAGACTATGTTATTGCACATGACACCCTGTACGACACCGCCCGTTATTGTTTAATGGATACGCTGGGGTGCGGTTTTTTAGCACTACGATACCCGGAATGCGCTAAACATTTAGGTCCGGTTGTGGCCGGCACCTTGGTACCTAACGGCGCCCGGGTTCCTGGTACGCAATTTGAACTTGACCCGATTAAAGCCGCGTTCGATATAGGGTGTATTATTCGCTGGTTAGATTTTAATGATACCTGGTTAGCGGCCGAATGGGGCCATCCATCAGACAATATGGGTGGCATTTTAGCCGTAGCAGATTATGTGTCCCGTCAACGTTTAGCGCGCGGCCATAAACCATTAAGCATGAAAGACGTGCTGACAGCGATGATTAAAGCACATGAAATTCAAGGTGTACTGGCGCTTGAGAATAGTTTCAATCGGGTTGGGCTGGATCATGTTATTTTAGTAAAAATTGCCTCTACTGCGGTGGTGACCCAACTGTTGGGTGGCAATAGGGCTGATATTATGGCAGCGCTGTCCCAGGCCTTGGTCGATGGTCAAAGTTTACGCACCTATCGGCATTCGCCCAACACCGGCTCGCGTAAGTCGTGGGCTGCTGGCGATGCCACCAGTCGCGCTGTGCGTTTAGCCATGATGACCCTGTCTGGTGAAATGGGCTATCCCAGTGTGTTAAGCGCCAAAACCTGGGGGTTTTATCAGGTATTGTTCAACGGTAAAGCCTTCACGTTACCCCAGCCCTATGGCGAATATGTGATGGATAACGTGTTATTTAAAATTTCTTTCCCAGCAGAATTTCATGCTCAGACCGCGATAGAGTGCGCCGTTAAATTGCATCCGGCAGTGGTTAATTGTCTGGCCGATATTGATCGTATTGAATTAACAACGCACCAGTCTGCCATTCGCATTATCAGCAAACAAGGTGCGCTGCATAACCCTGCCGATCGAGACCACTGTTTGCAATACATGGTGGCGATAGGGCTACTGTTTGGTGAGTTAAATGCCGATCACTATGAAGATGAGATTGCAACGGATAGCCGCATCGATGCGCTAAGAGAAAAAATGCAAGTCGCTGAAGACCCGCAATATACTAAAGATTATCTTGATCCAAGCAAACGTAGTATTGCCAATGCCGTACAAGTCTTTTTTAAAGATGGTAGTAGTACTGAACAAGTAGTCGTGGCGTATCCGCTTGGACATAAATTTCGAAGGGCTGAGGGTATTCCATTGTTACAAGCTAAATTTGCGCGCAATGTAAAAACCCGATTTCCGGGTAAGCAGGCGAAGGCCATTGTAGAAATCTGTAATGACAAAGCGGCGTTTGAAAAACTGCCGGTGAATGAGTTTATGGCCTTACTGATTATCTGAGTTAATGTTGTTCTGACCCTAAACGTTTCTAATAATTTCTGATGATTGGGAGAACTTACCAAATGAAATACGCGAAGACCGAGGAAGCATTAGCGAAACTCACCCGTGAACAATTCCGGGTAACACAAGAAAGTGGAACTGAACGTGCCGGTACGGGCGAACTAAACAGTAACAAACAGCCCGGCATTTATGTAGACATTGTGTCGGGCGAACCGTTGTTCGCGTCATCGGACAAGTTTGAGTCTGGCTGTGGCTGGCCGAGTTTTAGCAGGCCAATCGTGACTGAACACGTAACTGAGCATTCTGACCATGCGCTGGGTATGGCACGCACCGAAGTGCGTTCTAAACATGGCGATAGCCATCTGGGCCATGTTTTTACCGATGGTCCAACTGATCGGGGTGGTCTGCGATATTGTATAAACTCGGCGAGTCTGCGTTTTGTGCATCGTGATGAGATGAATGCGCAAGGCTACGGCGAATTTGTGGATCAGGTGGAGGAGAGTAAATGACAGCACGTGCAGTTTTCGCCGGCGGTTGCTTTTG
Organism: Arsukibacterium sp. MJ3; assembly: GCF_000987765.1. Lineage (GTDB taxonomy): Bacteria > Pseudomonadota > Gammaproteobacteria > Enterobacterales > Alteromonadaceae > Alishewanella. The sequence continues at coordinate 28,234 of NZ_LAHP01000022.1, read as the reverse complement.
GGGAATGCAGGATTTGATTCGTAAACTGCCGGGTGTTATTACCACTCGTGTCGGTTACACCGGTGGTGATGTTCCAAAGGCAACATACCGTAATCACGGTAGCCATGCCGAAGGGATCGAGATTACCTTTAATCCTGACGCGATCAGTTACCGTAAATTGCTGGAGTTTTTCTTTCAAATTCACGATCCTACCACGCCACTTCAGCAAGGTAATGATCGTGGCAGCGCTTATCGTTCAGCCATTTATTATATTGACGAGGCGCAGCATGCTGAAGCGCTTGAAACCATTGCTGATGTCGATGCTTCAGGGCTTTGGCCGGGCAAAGTTGTGACCGAGGTTGAGCGGGTAGGCGATTTCTGGCAGGCAGAGCCCGAGCACCAAGATTATCTGCAGCGCTCGCCGAACGGTTATACCTGCCATTTTGTTCGACCCGATTGGGTGTTGCCGAGGCGTTGAAGCCACGGTTTACGCCTTATTGGTTCAGCTAGCGAAAAAATAGCCGGTTTAACGAGGCACCACTACTCCGGTGTCTCGTTTAAGCTTAGTTGTAGCTGACCAATAACTCAGCGGCGTCGTTTTCATGGCAAGCCTGATACTTAGAGGCAAAACCGCTGCGCCGCTGATTAAAAGCGGTAAATTGCTGCTGCTCCTGTCTCGCTGGGTAGGCGCTGCGGTGGCATTACCATGATGTCGCCGCCGTTTTGAATTACGGTCAGCACTAGCTTCTCCAGCATATCAGGGTGCTCGTTACTGGCATGGTGCTTATCTATCTTAGCAACGTCAAGCCTGTCGTCACTTACCAGCAAAGTTGCAACCCGGCCGGTTTCAGCTGCGTGCTCAATGTCTGCCAGCTTGTCAGAGGCAAGCCCCTGATGTTGCGACTGACTGTATTGCTGCAACATCTCATCAACTTTCTCACTATAATGGCTAGACATCAGTTGCCAGCACTGCTGTCGCAGGTCCTCAGTGTCCAGATTGCCCAGATCCGGGGTAAGGCCTTGCTCCTGTAAAAAGGGGTTATGACTAACCCCACGGAAGAACGCCTGGTTTTCGGGTAGTGCCGCTAATAACAGAGGCAGATCAGAGGGGCGGGAATGGTGTTGCAGGATCGCTTTGTCAACCGCGCGAAAATAACGCTGCCGGTCAATATCTATTTCCTCCTGCTTACCACCGCCACCTGATTCATTGGCATAGACAGAGCCCTGCACACCTGAGGCACTAAAACCCTGGCTAAAACCCTGATTATAACCCGACTGATCGGACGGTGTTAACTCGCTGCCGAGTGCTTGTTCTTTCGTGCGCGGCACGTCAGGATGCAGGCTCACGTCCGATATCGAATCGCGGTTGCCTTCAAACAGCTGGATATTATCGCGGGTTAAACACAGTACCTGATAATTATCGGCAGCCTGGGTGATCCTGATTAGTGGTGTTAAATAAGGGTGGTTACAGATGAAGGTACGGGCTGGAACGGACTGCGGCAAGGTAAATACTTTAAAAAAGTCGGCACCAGCAATAATGGCAAGACCGTTTCGCTGGTGCATCCAGAAGTCTTCATCTTCCTGCAGCTGCTCAAAAGGTTTTAGCAGCTTATTATGATCGGCGTCTGGCTGTTGCGATGCCAGCTGCTGGCGCAGCTCACGCAGCAGGTTCTTAAATAAAACAGGGTTTTCGTTGCGTTGCGGAAAAGCCCGGTGCGTAGGCATATACAATGAAATACAAATGGGCTCGTTAATCTTTGATAATTCATTTATTGTAGTTTTGGTTAGTTGTTCAACCATTTCAGCGTCCTCCATCGGTCAGAAAAAGTACCGGATTGTGACAATGCATATTACTGCAGCTGCAGGGTCAAAGTATGCGTCCTTAATCTTAGGACGAAATTAACGGCATTGAGTTCAATAAACTTCCACACTTTCGGCCTAAGCCGGCCCGAGTTTTCAAACAATCAGGCGCGATCAGCGGCCCTAGCCAACCGGGCCACCTGAAATACTGGCTGCCATAATAGCAACGGGTGCTGCTAGGGATAACAACCATGCAAATTATCAGACAGGAACAGCAATAAAAAAACCGCTTTGCCCGTTTAATTAATCCTGGGCAGCCAAAAACTGCGTAATTAAGGCTGAGGTAGAGTTATCAAAACTATGGCTGCTATTACCTGCCAATGCCTGATAGATCGGGCCAGATAATTGTTTACCCAGTTCTACACCCCATTGGTCAAAACTGTTGAGCTGCCAAATAGCGCCCTGACAAAATACCTTGTGCTCGTACAGTGAAATAAGCGCGCCTAAATAATAGGGTGAAAGCTCAGGTAACAACAAGGTATTACTGGGTTTATTGCCCGGCGATACTTTATGTGGTGCGAGGGCGTTAGCGTGTTGCTTGCTCATGCCTTGCGCCAGACATTCTGCAATGGCTTCTGTCAGCGTTTTTCCCTGCATTAACGCCTGGGTTTGCGCAAAGCAGTGGGCTGCCAAGCGCTGGTGATGATTTTTTAACGGATGCTTTACCTGCAATGGCAGAATAAAGTCGGCCGGCACAGCTAAAGCGCTTTGGTGTAGTAGCTGATGATACGCATGCTGGCCGTTGGTGCCGGCATCGCCCCAGATCACCGGTGCAGTGGCATAAGGTAGCGCTTTGCCGGTGTGATCAACGCTTTTACCGTTGCTTTCCATATCCAGCTGCTGCACATACGACGGTAATAAGCGTAAATAATGGCTATAAGGTAATAATGCCTGTGCCTGACAAGCATGGCCGTTGATATACCACACGCCCAGTAACGCCATAATTACCGGCATATTTTCGTGCATCGGCGCGCTGAAAAAATGCTGATCCATTGCTTCGGCGCCAGCCAGAAGTGCTTTAAATTGCTGGTTGCCAATCATCAGCGCAATTGGCAAGCCGATAGCTGACCATAACGAATAACGGCCACCAACCCAGTCCCACAGCGGCAAAATGTTTTTCTGCTCAATACCAAATTCTGCTGCCGCAGTAATATTAGACGACGCGGCCCAAAAATGATGGGCAATCGCCGCTTTATCAGCACCATGCTGACTAAACCATTGGCGAATAGCCAAGGCATTTTGTTTGGTTTCTTCTGTGCCGAACGATTTTGACGCTACTACCACCAGCGTAGTAGCTGGGTTTAAGGTGCTGAGAATGTCGCTGACCACGGCACCATCAATATTACCAGCAAAATGCAATTTTACCGGACTGCAGTGATAGGGGGTAAGTGCTTCTACGGCCATTTGCGGCCCTAGAAGCGAGCCACCAATGCCAACCCAGATAAGGTCGGTAATCGCCTTACCCTGATAACCCAGATACTGCTGCTGGTGCAAGTTATCTACCAAGGCGGCCATTTTGGCCCGGCACTCAGTAATTTGCTGGCCTATATCTTCACCATCCAGCATTAAGCCTGTTACATCTTGCTGGCGCAGCCGGGTATGCCATACCGCGCGTTGTTCAGTATTATTTATAGCCACACCTTGTTGCATTTGCTGGCGTAAACTGTTGATGTTGCTGTTAACCGCAAGCTGTTGTAACGCCTGCCAGCTGCTGTTGGTAATTAGATTTTTTGAATAATCCAGGCTAATACCGCAGGCCGTTATTGAAAAGCGCTGCGCTCGCTGAGCATCGTCATTAAACGCCTGACGTAAATTACAACGTTCACTGGCCAGTTGCTTAAGTTGATTAAGCTGCTTGGTAAAATTGCCCGACATATGCTGCTCCTGCGCAAGTATCCTGTTATTAACGTCTTACTTAAAGTTGATCCGAAATCAGCTGTTCCAGCTTGCGTTGGTCGACGGCAAATTTGCGAATACCTTCGGCCAGTTTTTCGGTGGCCATTGCATCTTCATTTAGTTGCCAACGAAATTCACCTTCACTCAGTGCCGTTGGTTTAGCGCTAGTTGCACCGCTATCTTGTAGCTTCACATCCAGGGTGCCATTTTGTTTACTGAGTTCATCCAGCAGGTTAGGGCTAATGGTTAAGCGATCACAACCTGCCAGGGCTAATACTTCGCCGGTATTACGGAAACTGGCGCCCATAACCACGGTGGCGTAGCCATGTTCTTTATAAAAGTGGTAAATATCCCGAACTGATAGTACGCCAGGATCAGTTTCGGCAGTATAGTCTTGCTTAGTGTTGGCTTTGTACCAGTCAAGAATACGGCCAACAAAAGGTGAAATAAGGTAAGCGCCTGCTTCTGCGCTGGCACGGGCCTGAGCCATATGAAACAGCAACGTTAGGTTACACTGAATACCCTGTTGCTCTAACTGGCGAGCCGCCTGAATACCTTCCCAGGTTGAGGCTACTTTAATCAGAATACGCTCGGTGCCAATGCCGTTTTGCTGATAAAGTTCAACCAGTTGTAAGGCTTTGCCAACAGTCGCTTCAGTATTGAATGATAAACGTGCATCTACTTCAGTCGACACCCGGCCTGGCACTAGTTTGCTGATAGCCGTACCAACGTCAACCGCAAATTTATCACAAGCCAGTTCTAAAATAGCGGCATCACCACTGGCATGCGCTTTAGCATAACGAATGGCGGAAGCTAGCATGGGTTTAGCAAACTCCAGCTGGCTGGCATTAAGCAGCAAAGAGGGATTAGTGGTGGCATCTACTGGCCGAAATTGTTCAATTGCGCCCAAATCACCACTATCTACCACTACCGTAGTAACGGCTTTAAGTTGAGTTAATAAATCATTCATATTGTTTAATTACCATTTTTTTAAATTATTTTAGGGATTTTAATGCTTTCAGGCAATAAATGTAGAAATATTACAACAAAAAACCGCAGCATAGGATACTCACGCTAAAAACCATTGCGTCGCTATCGCGAAGTTACTATATTGCGATGGTACTAGTACACTACTGCCTGCCAAGGGCCGCAGTCTACCGCTTACCTTAGCACAGGATGCTAATAATCAGACAAAGCGGCTGCGATAAAGTAAAAAATTATTGTTAATTGCCGAACATTTTAAGCGGTAATCAGACTAGAGTGGTGTTAGTAGCGTAACAATAATGTTACTCAAATAAATTTTCATTACAGGTATTGTTTATGTTGATGGTTGTGTCTCCGGCAAAAGATCTTGATTTAAGCCCCATATCATTAAAGCTGGCTACTGACACGCCGGCTTTACTGTCTAAAGCCACCGAACTTACGGCTATTTGTAAAAAACTCAGCCCGGCTGAGCTAGGCTCGTTAATGCATATTAGTGATAAGCTGGCTGGTTTAAATGCTGCCCGCTTTAGCCAGTGGCAGCCTGACTTTACAAAAGATAACGCGAAAGCGGCACTCTTTATGTTTAACGGTGATGTGTATCAGGGGCTGGATGCCGCCAGCTTAACCGAGCCACAACTGCAGTTTGCGCAGCAACACTTACGTATTTTAAGTGGTTTATATGGCGTGCTGCGGCCACTGGATTTAATGCAGCCGTACCGGTTGGAAATGGGCACTAAGCTCAAAAATGATCTGGGCAACGATTTATATGCTTTCTGGCAGCAGTATATTACCGATAACCTGAATAGTCAGCTGAGCGAACTCAATTCAGCGTTAGTGCTTAATCTGGCGTCGCAGGAGTACTTTAAAGCGGTTAAACCTAAAGTATTAAAGGCTAAGGTTATTACGCCGATATTTAAAGACTATAAAAACGGCCAATATAAAATAATTAGTTTTTTTGCGAAAAAAGCCCGTGGTTTAATGGCGCGTTATATTATTCAGCAGCAAATTACTGATGCTAAAGCTATTAATGAATTTAACTTGGCGGGTTATCAGTACAATAGCGCCGCATCTACTGCCGATAAACCGGTGTTTTTACGCCATCAAGCAGAATAATTGGCCAAAGCCGCAATAAGGCGCTTAGGGTTTACCGACATGTTTGCTAAAATAGCTACTTGTCTGTTGTTGAGCCCTTAGCATGAAATTTCCTGGCCTGCGTAAAATAAAACATTACTTTCCTGTGTCTCAACCAAAGCCGCAGTTGCCGAGCTTTGAAGTGCGACCTGAGCTTGATACCTATATCGTTGGGCTGGACCAAACCATTGTCGATGTGGTGGCCAGCGTAACCGATGATTTTCTTGCCCGCTACAATATTCAAAAAGGGCTATCTAACCTGGTTGAGCATGCCAAAGCCAATGCTATTTATCAGGAGTTGGTGATTAAACAAGCTATTTCTGACCATTTTGCTGGCGGCACTATCGGCAACACTATCCATAATTACTCCGTTCTGGCCGACGATAAGTCGGTATTACTGGGCGTAATGTCGGCCAATATTGCGCTGGGCTCTCCGGCCTATCATTACGTATGTCATACCAGCTCGAAAGTAGATATGAATCATTTACAAGGAGTAGCAGGCGATATTGGCCGTGGCATTACCATGATAACGCCAGATGGTGAGCGCACTTTTGTCATTGACCCCAGCGATATGGATCAGTTAGAACCCGATTATATTCCGACCGACATTATTGCTGCGGCGTCAGCTTTTGTGGTGAGTGCTTATCCCCTTAGAGCTATCGGCCAGCCTATACAGCGGGCGATGCAAAAAGGGCTGGACGATGCCAAGACCCATCAGGTGCCAGTAGTGATGAGCTTGGGAACCCGCCATTTGGTGGAAGAAAACCGCGAGCAAATTATTAGCACCATTATTAATTACGTTAACGTGCTGGCGATGAACGAATTGGAAGCTGAAGCACTGACCGGCTGTGCCGATCCGTTAAAAGCCGCCGAGGCAATTTTAGAGCACACTGATATGGTGCTGATTACCGCCGGGCCACAAGGCCTGTATTTATGCGGCTACACCGATGACAGTGTTAAGCGGGAAAGCAGTAACCCGATTAAATCGGCCAGCCTGGCCGACTTTAACCAATTTGAATTTAGCCGGCCAATGCTGCGGCGAGATTGCCAGCAGCCACTAAAAGTGTATTCGCATATTGACCCTTATTTAGGTGGCCCGGAGCGGATTAAAAATACCAATGGTGCTGGTGATGGCGCATTATCGGCTATTTTACACGATATGGCGGCGAATCATTTTCATAAGCAAGTGCAGCCATTATCGGGTAAACATGAAATGCCGTATCTGGCGTACTCCAGTTTTGCGCAAATATGTAAATATGCCAATCGGGTCAGCTATGAAATTTTGGTGCAAAATGCATCGCGTTTATCAAAAGGCTTACCCGAGCGGGAAGACAGCTTGGAAGAGGCGTACTGGGAGCGTTAATTCGGCTCGGTTTCGCCTTAGGTCGGTAATCAGTGACTTGTCGCTTTTAACATGCTTAAGGCTGAAATACACTACTTAACATGCGGAAGGTGCCGGCGTCGGCATCCATTTCTACCCGCGCGCCATGCGGTACAATAAACTGCTTGCTGATATGGCCAATCATAGCGCCTCGATACGCCGGAATATTCAGCGGTTTTATATGGTCATCAAAAATTTGGTCCATGGTTAACCAGCCAAAACCGCCACCGGGCCGGCACGCTGTGCATTCACCAAAGATAAAACCTGCAATTTTATCCAATGCACCCATTAGCTTTAAGGTACTGAGCATCCGATCAATCCGATACGGCGCTTCTTCTACGTCTTCTAAAAATAAAATTTTATCGGTAAAGTCCGGTAAATAAGGCGAACCCGCCAAGGCGGTTAACACCGTTAAATTACCGCCCATCAGCTGGCCTTGCACTTTGCCGGCGGTAATGGTTTCAATGCGGTTTTGCCGCGGCACCAGCTCATCTTTGGCATTTAACTCATTTTGGTAAAGCATGTGTTCGCGCTGAAAAAACACCCGCTGAAACTGCTCGGCATTAAAACTGTTCCAGCTGCCGGTGCCATTTGGGCCATGAAACGTGACCAGCCCGGTTTGGGCATTAATGGCGCTATGCAACGCGGTAATGTCAGAATAGCCCAGTAATACCTTCGGGTTACGCTGGATTAACGGGTAGTCAAGTAGCGGTAATAATCTGGCTGCGCCAGAGCCACCGCGTAAACAAATAATGGCACTAACGTCAGGGTCGGCAAACATGGCATTAATATCGCTGGCGCGCTCTTGGTCGGTGCCGGCTAAATGACCACGGCGGTTATCCAGATGTTGCCCCAGTTTTACGTTTAAACCGAGTGCCTGTAACACTTCGGTGGCTATTTGAATATCCAGCCGCTCATCGGTGGCTTTAGACGGGCTAACCAAGGCAACAGTGTCGCCCGGGTTAAGTTTTTTCGGTAAAACGATACCGCTATTGGCTGCACCGGCATTATTGCCAACCGCCGCGTTGCTACTAAGAGACAACAGCCCCAGCGGTAACACACTTAATGCCAGCGCGCTGGACTGTAAGAATTGCCGTTTATTCATAGCTTGTCGCCTCTTAGTAATAAATTATTCCAAGCAAGTGACTATTGATAGCATGCTTTTGCTGCAAATGCAGTAGTGCTGGCGCAAAAAAGCGCCAGTGTGTTACTGCAGAGAAGAGTTGTAGGCGTTATTTTTTAGTGGCTTTTTTTGCCAGCTTTTTTGCAGCGAGTTTACCGGGCTTTTTCTTCTTAGTGCCTATTTTTGCTTCTTTATGCTTGGGCCGCAGGCTATCCACCACTCGCCGTTTCAGCTTTTGTTCGGTATAACGCTCTACTTTGGCCACCATCGCCATATCGTGCGCTTCCACCAATGAAATGGCGGTGCCTTTTTTCCCCGCCCGCCCGGTGCGGCCAATCCGATGTATATAAGTATCGGCGGTGTGCGGCATATCGTAATTAATAACGTGGCTTATATCATCAATATCCAGACCGCGGGCCGCTATGTCTGTGGCGATGAGCACCGGTACCTGGCCCTGACTAAACCGTTGCACTGATAATAGGCGTTTATCCTGCGGCATTTCACCTTGCAACCAGCAACATTTAATACCGGCACTTTCCAGTTGGCCGGTTAAGCTGGCTAGCCGCTCGCGGGTTTTCACAAAAACGATGGTTTTGGTGACATCTTGCTGTTTCAGTAAATAAATTAACAGCGCTAACTTATGCACGTTGTCATCTGCCAGATGCAGCCATTGCAAAATTTTGGCTTTTTCTTTGCGCGAGGGCACCGCTTCAATCATTGACGGCTCTTTCAACGCGCGCGCTGCAAAGCGCTCCAGTGAAAGCCCTTCTAAGGTTGCTGAGAATAAAAAGGTTTGGCGACGACGGCGCGCTTCCAGCACTATCCGGTTCATTTCACCAATAAACCCCATATCGAGCATCCGATCGGCTTCATCCAGAATAAGTACTTCTACTTCATCCGCCTGAAAACTTTCCTGGTCTAAGTACTCGGTAAGCCGCCCTGGAGTAGCCACCAGAATATCGTTGTTTTTTTCCAGAGTGTCTTTATGACTGCCGTAATTAATACCGCCGGTAATCACTCCAACATTCAGGTTAGTATATTGTGCCAGCTGTTTAAACTCATCAAATACCTGAAAAGCCAATTCGCGGGTAGGGGTCATCACCAGAACGCGGGCAAAGCCAGGGTCGCGCCGCGGAAAGTCTAATAGGTATTGAATGGCTGGCAGCACAAAGGCCAGCGTTTTACCGGTGCCGGTTGGTGCACTTGCCAGTACATCGCGACCATCCAGTGCCGGTGGAATGGCCAGCTGCTGAATCAGGGTTGGCTCAGTAAAACCGGCTTGCTCCAGTGCCTGGTTAAGTGAGTCGTCGAATTGAAAATCGGCAAAGCTCATAAAGGTGTTCCTTAGAATGGCAGTATTCAGATGACAAACCTGGTCAGCAGCCAGTAAACTAATGGCAGAGGTGAAGATGTCAGCTGGTTTTAAGTGTAAACAATTTTTTGTTAGCCATGATCAGTGTGCGATGAAAGTCGGCACCGATGGCTTACTGTTAGGCGCCTGGGCCAATTTACCATCCAGTACTGCTGCTAATGGTCAGGTTTTATTAGATATTGGTGCCGGCAGTGGGTTAATCAGCTTAATGCTGGCTCAACGAGCCCCTAACACTTCTATTTATGCTATTGAGCTGGATACCAATGCTGCTGCTCAAGCTGAGCAAAATTTTCAGCGTAGTCCCTTTGCTAGCCGCCTACAGCTGCTAAAAGGTGATATTCTAACCTATCAGCCAGCAGAGCGTTACGCTTTAATCGTGTCTAACCCGCCTTTTTTTGAGCAGGCACTGCTAAGTAATGATCCGCAGCGAAACCGGGCCAGGCATTCGGCCAGTTTGCCGTTGCCATTATTGTTAAATAAAGTGGCAACGCTATTAGCGCCAGGTGGCAGTTTCGCCCTTATTCTACCTGAAACCGCTGCTGTCGCTTTTGGTGCGCTGGCTACAGCGCAGGGCTGGTATGCCAGCGCCAGCTGCCTGGTGTTAAGCCGTGAAGGCAAGGCGCCGCTGCGCCGCCTAATGCAATGGCAGCGAGAGCCTTGTACTTCGCAGCAACAGCAAATTATTATTCATGATGCTAATGGCGGTTACAGCGAGCAATACCGGCTACTGCTGCGCGATTTTTATCTGAATTTTTAAACAATTAGCTACTCAGGCTGGCAGCTGGCCGAAGCAGGCTGGTTTATGTCACTGCTGTTATAACTGCTCGGCCATTTCCGTTAAAATCTGGCTTACCCATATATTTAACCGCTCATCGGTTTGCTCGTATTGGTTTTCATCATCAAGTGCCAGGCCGAAGAAGCGCTCGCCATCGGCAGTTAAGGCTTTTGAGGTAATAAAGTCGTAGCCGTCGATAGGCCAAAAGCCAATGCGCTGTGGGTTACTAGGCGCAATAGCCTCATGCAACATACCCACCGCATCAATAAACCATTCGGCATAGCCTAGTTGATCACCCATGCCATAAATAGCGATGGTTTTACCGCTTAAATCAACACGGCTAATATCATCCCAGTGCGCTTCCCAATCTTCTTGAATTTCGCCAAAATCCCAGGTCGACAATCCTAAAATTAACAACGGGTAGTCAGCCATTTTACTGAGCGGCACCTGTTTAATATTGTGCAAGTCGACGATGTCAGCACCAATAAGTGCCTGAATTTTTTCAGCTACCATTTCGGTGTAGCACGTGGTTGAGCCGTAAAATAAGCCTATTTTCATCTGAGTCTCGCCATCGGGTTCAGGCCGGCATTGTAACAGAAGCTAATAGCAGAGCCCAAGCGCGACTATGCCGGGACAGGGTAATCGGCTAAGATAAGCCAATACAAACGCATTATAACAGCCAAGCTCAGCATGATTAAACTAGAACAACCAGCGCCCCTCGACCCTGCAGAGCATGCGTTAATTCAGCAATTTCTTGACCAGCTATGGTTGGAAAAAGACGTCAGCCCTAACACATTAAGTGCTTATGGCAGCGACTTAACCCTATTTGGCCGTTTTTTGGCAGCACAGCAGCAGCAGTTGCTGGCCGTTGACAGCCAGCTGATAAACCAGTTTTTGGCTACACGTTATCAGCAGCAAGTCAGCCCGCGTAGCAGCTCAAGAATGCTCAGCAGCCTGCGGCGTTTTTACCGGCATTATCATAAAACGGGGCGCTGTGCGGTTAACCCGGTAACTGAACTGGTTAACCCAAAAATCGGCCGCAGTTTACCTAAAACCCTGTCAGAGCAGGATGTGGATGCGCTATTGCAGGCCCCTGACTGTAATGAATTAATTCAGTTTCGTGACAAAGCCATGCTGGAATTACTGTACGCCTGTGGCTTACGGGTAACCGAGCTAATTAGTCTTACCTTGCAGCAGGTTAGTATTAATCAGGGCGTATTACGGGTGCTGGGTAAAGGCAGTAAAGAGCGGCTGGTGCCAATGGGAGAAGAAGCTCAAGACTGGCTTAGTCGCTATTTGCAGCAAGCACGAGCAGATATAGTGAATGCCGATAGTAACTTAGTGTTTGCCAGCAGTCGAGGCAGCCAGATGACCCGGCAAACCTTCTGGCACCGAATTAAGTTTTATGCGAAAGTAGCCGGAATTGAGGCCGAGTTGTCGCCGCATACCCTGCGCCATGCCTTTGCCACCCATTTACTGAACCATGGTGCCGATTTACGGGTAGTACAAATGCTGTTGGGCCACAGTGATTTATCCACAACGCAAATCTATACCCATGTAGCACAAGCACGTTTGCAACAGCTACATCAACAACATCACCCGCGCGGTTAGCTATTTGGTTATAGCGCAGCGCTAATTAGGAATGTATATGAATAACTGGTTATCTGTCGGCCTTACCCTTGGCATGTTAGGTTTTGGTTTAAGCGCTAGTGTTACAGCGCAACAACAAAACGAGGCCCCTGAGCTTGCTGAAATTAGCCAAAGTCTGGCACCACTTGGCTTGCAAGTTAATGCGGTTGCTAATAGTCCGATGCCGGGGTTATTGCAGGTATTTACCCAGCGAGGGCTGTTTTTTACCAGCAGTGACGGTCGGTTTTTTCTTGAAGGCAATATTTACGATCTGCAGCAGGGTGAATTGGTCAACGATGTACAAATGCGTAATTACATTAAGCAAAAACTACCATCAGTGGCCGGCAGTTACATTGAATATAAAGCCCCGGATGAAAAATACGTGGTGTATGCCTTTACTGATCCAACGTGCGGCTATTGTCAGAAGCTACACAATGAAATGAAGCAGTATAATGATGCCGGTATTACCCTTCGTTATCTGGCGTTTCCCCGCGGTGGCTTAACCAGTAAAACGGCTTTAGATATGCAGCACTTATGGTGCTCACGCAATCAGCAAAAAGCTATGGATTTAGCCAAAGACAACAAACGTAACCCGCCGGCAATGTGTGATAATCCGGTAAAAATGCATTATGAGTTAGGGCAGTCCTTTGGTATTAACGGTACGCCTGCTTTGGTACTGGCTAATGGCCGGCTTATTCCCGGCTATCAGCCGGTTGCAGGTTTATTAAAGCAGCTAGAAACAAATTAATTACGCTAATGCAATCGATTATGCCATTTGGCTATATCATCAGCTAGCAATACCAAGCAGGTAACCAGTGTGCAGTTAAAACAGATCAGCCGGCGCGAGCCGCTAACCGGGCAGGTTATCGCAGAGCACCTGCATCCAGTGCTGCGCCGATTATACCAAAACCGGGGTATCAGCAGTGCGGCAGAATTAGAGCGTGGCGCTGCCAACTTACTGCCTTTTAGCGCATTAAAAGGAATTGACCAGGCAGTTCAGTTATTAATTACAGCGTTAACGCAACAACAACATATTGTGATTGTTGGCGATTTTGACGCTGATGGTGCTACCAGTACTGCTGTGCTAATGGCGGGGTTAAAGGCGTTTGGCTTTAAATACCTTGAGTACATGGTGCCTAATCGCTTTGAATATGGTTATGGCCTGACCCCAGAACTGGCAGAATTAGTGGTTGCGCAGGGTGCCGAGCTGATTATTACCGTTGATAATGGCATTTCTGCCATTGAAGGCGTGGCATTGGCAAAAAAAGCCGGCGTTAAGGTGCTGGTTACCGACCATCACCTTGCCGGGAATACCTTGCCAAATGCGGATGCCATTGTTAACCCTAACCAGCCAGGTTGTGCTTTCCCGAGTAAGGCCTTAGCGGGCGTTGGTGTAGCGTTTTATCTGTTAATGGCGCTGCGCGCGGGGTTACGCTCACAACAGCATTTTGTTGGGCAAGGTTTGGTTGAACCCAATATTGCCGAACTACTGGATTTGGTGGCGCTGGGTACCGTCGCTGATGTGGTGCCGCTGGATAGCAATAACCGAATTTTAGTGCACCAGGGTTTAATGCGTATTCGCAGTGGCAAATGCCGGCCGGGTATTCAGGCACTAATTGATGTAGCCAACCGCCAGGCGGAAAAGCTTACCGCCAGCGATTTCGGTTTTTCTTTAGCGCCGCGTTTAAATGCGGCAGGTCGTTTAGACGATATGGCACTGGGGATAAGCTGTTTATTGGCACCAGAGCTTGGGTTGGCCCGTCAGTACGCGGCAGAGCTTGATGCTTTAAACGTCGAGCGCCGGGCTATTGAACAAAGCATGCAATTAGAAGCGCAAGCTTTTTTAAGTAAATTGTCGTTTGATGGCAGCAGCTTGCCTGAATGTCTGTGCCTGTACCGCAGTGATTGGCATCAGGGCGTAATTGGTATTTTAGCCGGCCGTATTAAAGAGCAATTTCACCGGCCGACCATAGTGTTTGCAGAAGGTGACAACGGTGAGCTTAAAGGCTCGTGCCGCTCGATTGCCGGGTTGCATATTCGCGACTTATTAGAAGAAATTTCCAGCCAGTACCCCGGCCTGATTAAAAAGTTTGGTGGTCATGCCATGGCGGCTGGTCTGACTATAGCCGCCGATCGGCTGGATACTTTTCAGTTGGCGTTAAGCCTCACAGTTAAAAAGCATTTAAGCGCCGAACAACTGACCGCCGTGGTGTATAGCGATGGGGAACTGGCGGCGGACTGTTTTGATATCGGCTTTGCTCAGTTGCTGCAAAATGCCGGCCCTTGGGGGCAGGCCTTTCCTGAGCCAGTATTTGATGGTGAATTTACGCTCGTTAGCCAAAAAATGTTAGCGGAGCGTCATCTTAAACTGATGTTACAGGGGCCTTCTGGGTTATTAATCGACGCTATTTGGTTTAATGCTGATAACAAAACCTGGCCTGATGTGAATGTTAAAAAAGTCCGGCTTGCTTACCAGCTGGATATTAATGAGTATCGCGATCAGCAAAACTTGCAGCTGATTGTGCGTTATATGACAGCGGTAAATTAACAGCCTGCTGCTAGCAGCAGGCTGTTAATAAAAAAATCATCTACAGATGGCTGCACTGCCAGCTATATCTTTGCTATAATCCGCAGCAATTTTTCGATTGTTTTAGGCCTAAGGCAACCCATGTTTGAAGTGAATCCGCTTAACAACAGCATTAAAGATCTGACTGAACGCACCAATGTGCTTCGGGGGTATCTTTGACTATGATGGCCAAAAAGAGCGCTTAGAAGAAGTTACCCGTGAACTGGAAGACCCTAACGTTTGGAATAAGCCAGAAAAGGCGCAGGCACTTGGCAAAGAACGCTCTACTCTGCAACAGATTGTAGGTACTATCGACAACCTTGACCAAGGGTTGGAAGATGTCGCCGGATTACTGGAACTGGCGGTAGAAGCTGAAGACGAACAAACCTTTGAAGAAGCCAAAACTGAATTAGCCGATTTAGAAAAACAGTTGGCGCTGTTAGAGTTTCGGCGGATGTTTTCGGGTAATAACGATGAAAATAACTGTTATTTAGATATTCAGGCGGGCTCCGGCGGCACTGAAGCACAAGACTGGGCCAGTATGCTAATGCGCATGTACTTGCGTTGGGGTGACGATAAAGGTTTTAAACCTGAGCTGTACGAAGTAACCGATGGTGACGTGGCCGGCATTAAAGGCTGTACCATTAAGTTTAGCGGCGATTATGCCTACGGTTGGCTGCGCACCGAAACCGGTGTTCACCGTTTAGTGCGCAAAAGCCCGTTCGACTCTGGCAGTAGGCGCCATACGTCTTTTGCTTCGGTGTTTGTAGCCCCGGAGATTGATGACGACATTGAAATTGAGATTAACCCAGCTGACTTACGAATTGACACTTATCGGGCGTCAGGCGCAGGCGGCCAGCACGTTAACCGAACCGATTCGGCAGTGCGGATCACCCACTTACCGACCAATATTGTGGTGCAATGTCAAAATGACCGCTCGCAACATAAAAACCGCGATAATGCTTACAAGCAATTGCGCGCTAAATTATATGAGTTTGAACTGCAAAAGCAAAATGCTGAAAAGCAAGCACTGGAAGATACCAAATCGGACATCGGCTGGGGCAGTCAAATTCGCTCATATGTGCTGGATGACTCGCGCATTAAAGATTTGCGTACCGGTGTTGAAACCCGGAATACTCAGGCAGTGCTTGACGGTAACCTCGATAAATTTATAGAAGCCAGCTTAAAAGCCGGTTTATAAGATTGTAAACGCTAATACTCACATGACTCAGGAATCAAAAATGGCTGAACAGCATAACCCACATGACGACATTCAGGATGTTAACAAACTGATTACTGAGCGAAAACATAAGTTAGCAACGTTGCGTGCAGGCGGTTTTATGTTCCCTAATGATTTTCGCCGGGACAGTATTTCCAGTGATCTTATTGCCAAATATGATCATCTAACGAAAGAGCAGCTGGAAGCCGAGAATATTACCGTTAGCCTGGGTGGCCGTATTATTACCCGGCGCATTATGGGTAAAGCCAGTTTTACCACTATTGCTGATATGGGCGGTAAAATTCAGTTGTATGTGGCGCGTGATAGCTTGGCAGAAGGCCTTTATAACGATCAGTTCAAAAAATGGGACTTAGGCGATATTGTGGGTGCCACCGGCCATTTGTTTAAAACCCAGACCGGCGAATTAACGGTATGGCTGAGCGACATACGTCTGCTAACCAAGGCACTGCGGCCACTGCCTGATAAATTTCATGGCTTAACCGATAACGAAGCGCGTTACCGCCAGCGTTACTTGGACCTGCTGTCGAATGAACAATCACGTAAAACTTTTTTAATACGTAGCAAAACAGTGGCGTATATTCGCCGTTTCTTTAATGATCACGGTTTCTTAGAAGTAGAAACACCCATGTTACAGGCCATTCCTGGCGGCGCGTCGGCCCGGCCATTTGAAACGCATCATAACGCGCTTGATATGCAAATGTTTTTGCGTATTGCCCCCGAGTTGTATTTAAAGCGGCTGGTGGTGGGGGGGTTTGAGAAAGTATTTGAACTGAACCGTAATTTCCGTAATGAAGGCGTTTCTACCCGCCACAACCCGGAATTTACCATGTTAGAGTTTTACTGGGCTTATGCAGACTACAACGATTTAATGGACTTAACTGAAACGTTATTCCGCGGTTTAGCGCTAGACGTGCTTGGTAGCACCGAGGTGCCGTATCAGGGTGAAATATTCGACTTTGGTAAGCCGTTTGCGCGAATGTCGGTAACGGAATCTATTTTGCACTATAATCCAAGCTTAACCCAAGTACAGCTAGCTACGCGTGAAGCGGTAGCGGAGTTGGCAAAAAGCCTGGGTATTCAGGTAAAAGCCAACTATGGCCATGGCCGTATTTTAATGGAAGTGTTTGACGAGTTGGTTGAAACCAAATTGCGGCATCCCACATTTATTACCGATTATCCGGCAGAAGTGTCGCCATTAGCAAGACGTAACGACCATAACCCGACCATTACCGACCGTTTTGAGTTTTTTATCGGTGGCCGTGAGCTGGGGAATGGCTTTAGCGAGTTAAACGATGCAGAAGATCAAGCTGAACGTTTTCGGGAGCAGGTAGCGCAAAAAGATGCCGGTGACGATGAAGCCATGTTTTATGATGAAGACTTTGTTACCGCATTAGAGCATGGCTTACCACCTACCGCAGGCCAGGGCATTGGTATTGACCGTTTAGTCATGTTGTTAGCCGACGCAGCGTCTATTCGCGACGTGATCTTATTTCCGCATATGCGGTTGCACCACGATAAGTAAGGGGTATGATTAACGCAAAAAAGCCAGACCTCGGTCTGGCTTTTTTGTAGCCGCATACTTCGGTAATGTTTACGCTGAGCAAGTAACTTCTACACTATATTTGCTAGTACCTGACACATCTGTGCTATAGTGCTCCATTAAGCTTCTGATTTATATTGATTTATATTTAGCCTTTGCTCTGGCACAAGCTTTGCAAAATACACTAGGTAATGAACAAGATACATACTGATACAGGCTGTGCGGTATGCACAGTTGTGTCTTCGTTAAACAAGCAGGAGGTTTATCATGGCAACAACTCAAGCAAATAAAGCAAGCAACCCGACCGAAGATCCGTTAACTAATTCACCGGTTACCGAAAGAGCTTCAGAAGCAGCACATCACGCGGTGGATGCTATGGCTGACAAAGCGGCAACCGCCGAAGACATGCTGCGCAGAACTGCCGCTGATTCGAAAGCGACTATTGATCAGAAACAGGCAGAATTAAAAATGCAAATGCAAAGCTCGTATGAGCGCAGCAAGCAATTTGCTCAGGAAAATCCATTAGCAGCGGCAGGCATCGCCTTTGCTGCTGGCATGGTGGTAAGTGCCTTGTTGCGTCGCGACCGTTAGTTATGGGGCAAATGCCAGATCCTGAGTCGCAGCAGACGGCCACTGAGCCATTACCAGAGAAAGTATTTGCTCAGTTAACCGAAATAGCCGCGTTGCTAAGCCTTAGCGTTGAGCATTATCAACAACAAGCACAGCAGGCTAAACAAACGGCTCAAGCCGAAATGGCGCTGTCGCGGCGCAGCCTAATTGTCGCCTCGGCCTTACTGTTGGCGTTAGGCGCTGGAGTAATTGTGTTTTGGGGCTCACTATTGGTGTTTGCCGGCTATTTGCTATGGCAGGCTACTGAGTCCGTGCCGATTACGGCTGCATTGCTATTTATTTTGCAGCTAGGGGCATTATACTGGTGCTGGCGAAATGTTCGTTATCTACTAAAGCAAGTAGGTTTTAAGCATACCTTGGCACAAGTAAAGGGACTCTTTCGTTTTTCGGTACAACCAGCAGGAGCTGACAATGTTAATCGATCTGCTGATTAAAAAACACCAGCTAAGATTACAACAGTGTACAGAAAGCTATCATCAGGATCAGCGGTTGCGATGCGCCTACCTGTGGTTACTGCAGCAGCGGACCAAGCGGTTCTTGAGTTCTGCACCTGGCTTAGCGATAAGCTTTACCGCAGGCATGCTAATGCCACTTCGCCACCACTCGGCGATTAAAATGCTGCGTGCATCTGGTGCGTTGCACTGGCTCAAGCAATTATTGTAGACCGGATAATAGTCTCACCATTATGCCTACAACCGACCCTTCATCTTCAACAACATCAACCTTAACGGGTTATCGCTATAGTACCGAGCTTGCTCTAAAAATACTGACGTTACTGGCACTAACCTACACCTTTTATTTTTCCCGCAGCTTAATATTACCCATCATAGTGGCCGCTTTTATTGCGCTGTTTGCCAGCCCGGCATTGCGCTTTTTAATCCGCATCAAACTACCGAAACCGCTTGCGGCCTTAGCGATAATTCTTATATTGATGTTAGTAACAGGCTACGGGTTTAGTTTACTTTACAACCCGGCAGCCGAATGGCTGGAGCGCCTGCCATTATTAGGAAACAAGTTAGCATTACAAGTTGATGATGTGGCTGCCTCACTCGATTCTTTAAAAAATGTGGTATTACCTGACAACGCCGATGAACAAAATTCGTTGACGTCAGCAATGGGCTCAGGGTTGCTACCTTTGTTGTCGATCCTGGCGCAAACTACTGCCATGGCACTGTTTCAACTGGTAACAGTGATTATACTGACCTATTTCTTTTTAGTATTTGGCGGCACCTTGTTGCGCAATGTTATGCGGGCTCGTTCATCGCTTAACGAAAAAAAGCAGTTGGTCAGAATGTATCATATGATTGAAAAAGATATTTCCCGCTATGTATTAGTGATTACCCTTATTAATGTCATGCTGGGTGTGGCGACATTTGGTGTGATGAGCCTGCTAGGAGTGGCCGATCCGGTGTTATGGGGAGTGCTGGCAACCATTTTAAACTTTGCACCTTACCTGGGGCCTTTTGTGCTAACGCTACTATTAATGGCGGTGGGTTTTATAGAATATGACACGCTTGGAAAAATGCTCCTGATCCCCGCCGCGTTTTTACTACTTAATATTATTGAGTCGCAACTGGTGACACCAACGGTGTTAGGCAAGCGGTTTAATATGAACCCACTGCTGGTGGTCATTTGGATGTTTATCTGGGGCTGGATCTGGGGAGTGGTCGGCGTGTTGATCGCCATACCATTATTAGTGTGTTTGAAAATCATTGCTTTTCATCTGGGCCTGCTTTCATACTGGCTATTGCTGCTTAACGCTGATAGTCAGTCGCCAGAGCATGAATAATGGTCAGGAAAAAGTTACCCGGTAGTCAGTAAAATTTGCTGGTTATTGCCAGAGTTTAGTTACCATTGAAAAAGCTCGTCTTAAAAATGCATATAAAACAACGATATATTTTTTTAATTTATTGGCATAACATTCGCAAAGTGTTTACTGCATATTTTAAGTTAAGTGCGAACAGGCACTAAGGAGCTACAATGTTAGGATGGGCCTTAACCTTTTTAGTTATTGCGTTAATCGCAGGTGTGTTGGGCTTTGGTGGTATCGCCGGCGCTGCTGCAGGTATTGCTAAGATTATTTTCTTCATTTTTATAGTGTTACTGGTTATTTCGTTAATAGCCGGGGCAATGAGAGGGAAATCACCTAAAATGTAGCGGTGTTTAAACCGATGTAACACGATGCCGGCTACTGTCTTTGTTACAACAGCCGGCATTTTTTATCGTTCAGCGATCTAATTGATATTTTTCCAGCTTGTTATAAAGGGTTTTTACACTTACCCCCAATTGTTGTGCGGTATCGGTTTTATTACCCCCATTTTTGGCTAAAGTAGTTAAAATAGCGGCTTTTTCTAATTCATCTAAGCGAATTCCCGTTGGAATATCTATCGTCGTTAACTCACTGCCAGCGTTAAGCTCATCAAGCAGCAAATGCTCTGCTTCAATGGTGTTGTCGGCCAAAATATAGGCGCGTTCAACCGCATGTTTTAATTCTCGGACGTTGCCGGGCCAGCCATGATTTGCTATCAGGTTTTTCGCTTCAGTTGAAAATTTCTTACTCTGTTGCTCCTGCACATTACGATAAGCCAAAAAATGTTGCGCCAGGCCAACAATATCCCCAGCCCGGTCGCGCAGCGGCGGCACGGCTATCGGAAATTGAGCCAGGCGAAAATATAAATCTTCCCTTAACATATCTTCGGCAATCGCTTGCATTGGGTCACGGTTGGTGGCGGCCGCTATTCTAACATTAGCCGTAAACGTTTTATCGCTGCCAACTGGCCGGTACTCGCCGTTTTCCAGCACTCGCAGCAATTTCACTTGCTGCTCTATTGGCATTTCAGTAATTTCATCCAGGAATAAAGTACCGCCTTCAGCCTGAGCAAATACCCCCTGATGATCGCGGTGAGCGCCGGTAAACGCCCCTTTGATATGACCAAATAATTCACTGTCAATAAGTTCAGGGGTTAATGCACCACAGTTAATAGCAACGAAAGGTTTATCGGAACGAAAACTGGCCAGGTGCAATGTGTTGGCAACTAATTCTTTACCGGCACCACTTTCTCCGGTGATAAGCACATTGGCTTCCGTTATTGCTACCTTACGAATAGTGCGATACAGCTTTAGCATGGGTTTGGCCGAACCGACTAACGAACCAAACTGATCCAGTTCACTGCAGGTAGCTTTAACCTGTTTGCGCTCGGTGCTGAGTTGTTGATAAAAATCCTGCAGGGTGTCAATTACGGAATGAAAATCCAGGGGGGCCCGAAAATGATAGCCAGCACCCCGGCGCATTAACTGATCAAGTAATTCATTTTGGCTGCCACTACTGATGAAAATAAAATCAATTTCAGTTAATACCTTACTCAGCAACAAACGCTGATAATCATCATTGTCGCAGTCGTCTGATTCAATAAGGGCGAGATCGCAATGTTGTTGTTGTAATTGTTCTGACCAGGCGGAACTATCACTGCTTTTAACAATAATAAATTGTCTGATTACCGGTGATTGTAATAGTTTTTCTGCAAGTTGCACGTCACGCAGATGAATAAATAGCCTGGGTTGGCTCATGCGGTCACTCCCTGTAATTGACGATTACTCTAGTATAGCAATGTAAAATTAACAACGACTATTAGTAAAATTTACCATTTTTGACTAGAGTGCGTTTTCTTGCCAGTATTTTCCTTTAAAAAACATGAGTTTATACTTGGTACATGAATTGAATATGAATTGTAGTAGACCGATATTTTAGGAGACATTGTAGTGGTGGCTTATAATCCGAGAATAATAAGAAACTGTGCCGGGGATCAGGCTATCTTAAGTCTGGTATTGGCCGTTAGTGAGCAGGCAAAGCCTTTTTATCAACAGGCGGCAGCGTTGGAAGACAACAATAATATTCGTCGCTATTTTCTCGAGCTTGAGCAGCTGCATCAGCAAGCAGCGCAATGTGTCGCTACTGATTATATCAGCGTGGTTACCGACAAGGACATTAACCAGATTTGCCAGTGGTACCGTTATTCTTACGCTAAGCTTAAGCAACTAAACCGTACCGGGATGGCAGAACTACCTCAGCAACTTCGACACCAACTTAGCGCTTTTAAACGGCTTAGCCGCGAATTAACTCAACGTGGTAATGCCAAAGCATTGGCTAATTTAACGGCGGGCCTACAAATAATAGCCGATCAAATTTTTCTGTTATTACTGAGTAATAAAAGATGAAATTTTTACCTGTAACCAGGTTAAAAGTACAGTAGAAAAATTAACAATAAATGAACGGCTTAAGCATTACCTTATACTTTACAATGCGTTAGTGGTTTGAGAATAGTTGGCATTAAACTGGCAACATTATGTATGTCTCACATTAGGTCTGACAACAAAGGAGTGACTATATGAAACGCACAACTATCGCTGTAATGCTTACCGTAGCCTTGGCAGGTACCTCTATAGCAGTAAATGCCAATGATTGGAAAGAAGGTGCTAATGATGCTTGGTTAGATGGCAAAGCCGAAACCACTTTGCTGCTAAATGGTAACCTTAATTCATTCGACATTGAAACTGATGTGAAAAACGGTAAGGTGATTTTAACTGGTAAGGTGGGCAGCGAAGTCGATAAAGCACTTGCTGGTGAATTGATAGAAAACTTGGATGGCGTCAAATCGGTTGATAACAAGCTAACCGTTGTGGCCAACGAGCGCAGACGCGTTAAAAAAGATTACGACAATAAGGGCAGTGGGCTAACAGACGCCAAGGTAGCTACTGTAGTTAAAACACGTTTATTGTTCGAATCTGAAACCAGCGGTACCAACATTGATGTAGAAGTAAAAGATGGTGTGGTAATGCTGAAAGGCGAAGTAAACTCTGATTCTGAGAAAGATTTAGCCGAAGCTATTGCCAAGAAAACCAACGATGTTAAGCGCGTTGACAACCAGCTTACGGTCGCTAAAAACTACTAAGCGTCATAATCTGAGGATGATGCTTTATGCAACGTCTTTAACGCTAAAAACCGGTCTGGTAACAGGCCGGTTTTTTTATGCTAAGCACTTAACCGTTCCGTTAAGGTAAGCAATGGTCAGCGAAATTACGGTTGTAGTATTGGCCAGGGATCGCTGTGCGCGGGGTTGGTAATAAATTGTTGGTCGGTAAGCCCGTTTAAAAAAGCCAGGACAGCGGTCCGTTCACTGGGGGTTAAACTAAATCCACGAATAAACTGGCTTTTTGTTGGGTGCAGCCTGCCATCGCCGGCATAATCCCCTTCGTTAATGATTCTGCCGCCTGCGGCATAAAAGTCGACGACTTGCTCCAGCGTCGCCAGGCTGCCATCGTGCATATAGGGCGCGGTAAGTGCAATATTACGCAGGGTTGGCGCCCGGAAGCGGCCATCATCGGCAGGGTTCATGCTAAGTTCTGCCAAGCCGCGATCATGCTGCGGGTAACCTGGAAGAGCCGTGGCGCTCGAGGACGTAAAGTATAAACCGGTGTTATTAAACGGTCGTAAATCTAAAGGTTGCTTACTGTGGCTGGTGGCCTGGGTAAAATTAAAGCCGCACATATTGCCGGCCAACCGGCGCAAGGTGGTGCGGTGTCTAGTTACAGCCTGGCTAACCCGTTACAACTATCGGCTAACTGGTTACAAACTGGCGCCAGCCGCAGCAACTACAGCCATGATATGGCCTCAATGCTAGTGACTGATCTGCGGGCACTAAACCAATGCGATCGGCCTGAGTGTCAGGTGTTATTTGATTTTAACGAACAAAATATTAAGCTGTGGGATATTAGCGGTGCCAGTAATCTGGCCGCGACGTATAGCGGGCCAACCCGGGCTATTGATCATAACGGCTTTGTGCGCGGTAATCGTTACTATATGTCGAATTATCAACGTGGTTTAACCATTTTAGATATTACAGACCCGGCTGCACCAGTACAGGCCGGGTTTTTTGATACCTTTCCGGCGTCTGACAGTGCTGCGTTTAACGGCATGTGGGGGGTGTATCCGTATTTACCATCAGGCTTAATTTTGGGCAGTGACATTAACAGTGGCCTGTATTTGTTTAAAGAAAACACCATTAATAGCCAAGCCGGAGCGCTGGCATTTAGTCAGCGCGAGCTGAATGTTAGCGCCGGGGACACTGCACAGCTGCAAGTACAGCGCTTAGGCGGCAACACCGCGGTCAGTGTCGGTTACGAAATACTGGCCGGGCGGGCCGAGCCAGGGCTGGATTATCAAAACAGTAGCGGCCGTTTAAGCTGGGCAGCTGGCGATAGCAGCAGCAAAACCGTGAGTATTACCACCCTTGACCGCGGGTTAGCGGCGCAGCGCGAGTTATTTATCCGCTTGTTTAATCCGGCCAATGGCGTCAGTCTGGCCAGCCCGTCCTATTTACGGCTGAAGTTTGGCGAAGACCCTGCCAGGGCCGGTATAGTAACTCTGGTCGACTCATCGTTGTCGGTAGTAGAGGCGAACACCAGCATTGCGGCAACCGTGCGCCGGTTGGGCGGCAGTGATGGTGCCATTACTGTGGGTTACGCATTAGACAGTGGCAGCGCTACTGTTGATGTCGATATGGTGGCTGCCAATGGCGAGCTAAGTTGGGCTGCCGGCGATAGCAGCGAGCGACAAATTATAGTGCAGATTATTGACGATGAGCTGGTGGAAGCTGACGAAACCGCCGTGCTGCGTTTATTTAGCGTGGCGGGCAGTGAACTTGGCGAAATAACAACGCTAACACTGAATATTTTGGACAATGATGCCAATACCGCACCCACAGTAAGCATTGGTGAAAACCGCCAAGTTAACGCCGGCCAAAGTGTTACGCTTAATGCACAGGCCAGCGATCAGCAGGGCGATGCTATTAGCTACCAGTGGCAACAGGTTAGTGGGCCAACGGTTAGCCTGCAAAATGCCAATAGTGCGGTGGTTAGCCTGGTTGCACCGGCCACTAATAGCCAATTAGTGCTTAGCGTAACCGCTACCGACGCCAGAGGCGCCGCGGCAAGTGCTAGTATTACTCTTACCGTAGTAGCCATCGCATTGCCGCCGCCAGCAGCAGTGGCAGAATCATCGGGTGGCAGCATGTCGCTTGCTATGTTGTTAGTGGCATTGCTGTTAATACGCCGGCGACCCGTGTGCCAACCGCATTAACCTAATGCGTAACGGGTTAATGGCGGGTGGCACGGGTTAAATAATGCCGCGTGCCACCACGGTTTTACCTACGGGTGCCAAGCTTAACACTGCCAGTTTCAGGTGTTGAATACCAAACGGAATACCAATAATACTAATAAAACAGAGTAGCGCATGGCCCAGGTGGCCTATTGCCAGCCAGATACCAAATAGCAAAAACCAGACAATATTGCCGATAATACCTAAACTGCCAGTACCAATATCATCATAGCGGTTTATATAACGCCGGTTTACCGCATCTTGGCCAAAGGGCCAGAACGCCATTTCACCAATAACAAAGCAACTGCGGCTAAAAGGAATGCCAATAATGCTAATAAAGCATAGCAAACCCACCAGCCACCATAGCAGGCCCATTACAAAGCCCCCCAGCACAAACCATAAAATATTAAATAATAACCTGAACACGCTCATTTTCTGCTTCCTTTATTAACGGTACTGCTTAGTAAGCAGAAAACAGGCCAGCTTTATATTGAATATAAACAATGGTTTATAAATTTAGTGTTTTTGCTAAATAACATATTGGCTAATTTTTAGTAGAAATAACTAATGGGTATTTCAATGTTTTGCCAGCAAGCTTCAAAAGCCTTAACCGTTTGCGTTATATAACGACGTGCAAACCTAAATTCAGTAACGTGCTGTAAAAAACGATGGAATAAGCAATACCCCTAAAATAAATTGACATGTATAAATACACAGCAGTTGATGAATTTATTGTAAACATGTAAATCGCAAGCCCAAACCACGCTTTCCCCACGCTGTTCCTATACAACTTACAAAAATTTGTTGATTTACCGATGGTTATTAGATAATGTATTTTTTTTACAAAAGATAGAATGGAATTTACACTGCGTGAAAGCGTGGATATTCCAAACTAATAAGTTGTTATGAGGTGCTCTAGATAATATGCAAAAAATTAATCCATGGCTTTGGTCTGCTTTTTTTTTGGCTCCTTCAGGTATCTTTTTTAGGTGGGTGTTTGGTAATACGTTGGTTAGTTTTTTTCTTGCTGTATTGCTAGCTTTAGCGGTAGTGCTTTTTGTTAAAAAAATTCAGAGTAAAGCTAAACAAAATGCTAATCAGCATAGCAACTAATAACAAGGCGCATCACTCGCTCCCGTTGGTCGCTGTGACATCAAACCGCTGCGCGGCTTGTCGCCCGTGTGCTTTGCGTTATGTGTTTTCAGAGGTACTCGTTTAATGTCAAACGTCTTAAATGTGGTTAAGTCGCGGAATGCTAAATCGGATTTCAAAATTCTGGTTGTTTTGGCATTTTGCTTCGTTGCTTTGTCATTTTTTGCAATAGGTTTTATGTATGCTCACGCACCAGAAATTGGCATTTTAGTTAAGCTTCTGGCAATCATGGGTACTGTTAATATTGCTATGGTTTTTTACGTCATTAAAAAATACAATGCTATATCAAACACATAACAAGGCGCAGCACTCGCTCCCTGCGGTCGCTGGGACGCCAAACTCGCTGACGCGTTTTTGTCGCCCGTGTGCTTCGCGTTAAGTTAGAAACCAACCACCATAGGAGTATTAGCCAATGAAAAAGGGAATCGCCCTTGCTTTATCTTTACTGAGTTCTGCTGTTTTTGCAGATCCCGTCATTTTCGGCATGGAGCTAGGAAAAACTACGGAAGAACAGTTCAAAACCATGTACAACGCAACACGCTCTGGCACGAACAAATATAGCAATGGAAACATGTATTCAGTTCCTGTTAGCGCTATAAATTTTGAAGGCCTACAAGACGTTACGGCTATATTCGGAACTGACGGAAAGCTTTTGGCCGTACTAACCACATTGCCAAAATCAAAATTCGAATATCTTCATGGCACACTGGGCAAAAAGTACACATTAGAAAATCAAAACATCCCCTTTGTTGGCAATAAATCTGCATCATACAGAAATGGTGCAACAAAAATTACACTTGACGCTCCTCATATGAGCTTTGAAATGTCAATGAACTATATTCGTGATGACCTCATGAAAAAATTCAATCAAGAAAGCCAAGCCGAGAATCAGAAACAGAAGAGCACCGAAGCTTCGCAACTATAAACTTAACAATGCGTTGCAGCACCGTTCCGCTTCGCTTCACTGGACAGCTTTTAAGTCGCATTTTTGTGGTTTTGCTGCGCAAAAGTATTCCACAAAAAAACAACTTAAAAGCTGCCGCTGAACTTAACGTTAGGCTTTTTACGCCCGCCTTTCAGCTTGAATATAACTAGGGTGTAATATGAAAAAGGAAGACAATTATGTTTAAGAAAAATATCATTTTAGGGGTTATATTAGGCTCAACAGCTTTCTCGGCTGTGGCAGAAAATAATTTCTCCGGTGAGATTTTACTGGGTACAGCAGATCAAAAAATATCAGCTAGTGGTGAATCAGCATCAGGGGATGACCTTTCTTTTGGCGTTAGAGGAGCTTTCTCATTAAGTGAAAATCTTGCAATAGAAGCAGCGTATCAAAGTTATGGCGAAGCTGATGATACTTACATTGATAGCTTTGGCGATACAATTAACGATAAATTAACTACTACAGCATTAAATATAGGCGTTAAAGGAATTATTCCTCTCGATAATGGTGTTTCTTTAAATGGTCGGTTAGGTATTTCTTTCTGGGACGCTGAACTAAAAGAGACAGACTCGTCTTTCCCTGGCCAAACATTTAAAGCAGATGATGATGGTAATGATTTCTACTATGGTGTCGGCATTCAGTATGAAATAAATTCAAAGATGTTTATTGGTGCAGAGTACACAATAACGAAAATGGATATATCAACAAATGGTGTTTCGGCTGACCTTGATGTTAAAAATATGTCTTTGTCTTTAGGTTTTAAATTCTAGTCCATATAGCCTAATAAACAAGGATAGGTCGCGCGCAGCCGCGACTTAATCCTGTTGTTGGACAAGCCCGGTGGTTGGGTTTTCTGCTTATATAGTAGATATATCGATGG
>NZ_LAHP01000021.1 GCF_000987765.1 Arsukibacterium sp. MJ3 | reverse complement strand
TTCTATCCGATCGCTTCATAACCTTCTTTTTCGCCAAGTCTCTTTTTACGCTAAGTGATCGGATTGGTCTAGTTTTCTCATCGATTCTCCTGCTAATTCGACGCGGTGGCTGTTGTGTAATAGTCTATCAAGTAGTGCATCAGCAACCGTTGGATTTGAGATGAGTTTGTACCAATCGGTTGCCGGTATCTGGCTAGTAATAAGCTTCACCAGCGGGCATTCACCGCTAAATGAAACCTTGTTATTGCAAATGGCTTTGGGTATGTTGGCGCTATTACGGATTAGTGAAGTGCTGTTATGTCTGATTTATCTGCTATCAAATTAACCGAATATAGCCATGGCGCTGGTTGTGGCTGTAAAATTTCGCCGCAAGTACTGGATACTATTCTTAAAACCAAGCTGAGTTTTACCGATAGTAATCTGCTGGTAGGTAATGCTACAAAAGATGATGCTGCGGCCTACGATTTGGGCGATGGTACTGCGCTGCTTAGCACCACCGATTTTTTTATGCCCATTTGTGATGACGCCTTTGACTTTGGCCGCATTGCCGCCACTAATGCCATTAGTGACATTTACGCCATGGGTGGCCAGCCGTTAATGGCTATCGCCATTTTGGGTTGGCCGGTAAATATGTTACCTGCCGAGCTGGCACAACAAGTGCTGGAAGGGGCCCGGCATACCTGTAAAGAGGCCGGCATTATGCTGGCCGGAGGCCACAGTATTGACGCACCAGAGCCGATATTTGGCTTGGCAGTATCGGGTAGAGTGGCTATTAGCAACTTAACACAAAACAACAGCGCCAAAGCGGGTGACCGTTTATATTTAACCAAGCCATTGGGTGTGGGCATATTAACCACGGCACAAAAACAGAAAAAACTGCAACCTGAACACGCTACATTAGCGCGCGATACTATGGTGCAGTTAAACCGTATAGGCGCTGATATTGCTAAGCTGGATGGTATTAATGCCATGACCGACGTAACCGGTTTTGGCTTGCTGGGCCATTTACTGGAAATGTGCGAAGGCAGTGGCGTTAATGCCGAGCTGGACAGCCATGCGGTGCCGTTGTTGCCGCATGTAGCCGATTATATCGCACAAGGTTGTATACCCGGTGGAAGCGGCCGAAATTTTGCCAGCTATGGTGCTAAGGTATCACCGTTAAGTGCGCAGCAGCAGGCCTTATTTTGTGATCCGCAAACCAGTGGTGGCTTGTTGGTGGCGGTTAGCCCAGAGGCTGAAGCGGCCTTTATTCATCTGGCGGTAGAGTACGATTTAATGCTACAACCTATTGGCGAGCTAACCTTGCAGAAAAAAGGCCATCGTGTCCGTGTACGTTAAGGCTTGGGTGTAATGAACATTAACTTGCCGTTAAGCGAGAACTACCACGACATACTTTGTCAGCAGATCCCGCTGCTAGATTTACGTGCGCCACTGGAGTTTGCCCGCGGTGCTTTTAGTGGCAGTGTTAACCTGCCTTTAATGAGTGATACCGAGCGCGCGGCCATAGGCACCTGCTATAAACAACAAGGCCAGCAAGCGGCAATAGCGCTGGGCCACCAACTGGTGAATGGCGCGATAAAAGCCGTTAGGGTAGAGGCCTGGCGTAATTTTGCCCTAGCACAGCCACAAGGTATGTTGTACTGCGCCCGTGGCGGGCTACGTTCGCAAATTTCCCAGCAGTGGTTGGCAGAGGCCGGTGTGGTGTATCCACGGGTAACCGGCGGCTTTAAAGCACTGCGTCAGGCCGCCATTAACGCCATTAATTACGCTGCAACCAAACCATTGTTACTGCTTGCCGGGCCAACCGGCAGCGGAAAAACCCGTTTATTACAACAGTTAAACGCCGTTGATTTAGAAGCACTGGCCAACCATCGTGGCTCAGCGTTTGGTCGTAAGCTGGCTGCGCAGCCAAGCCAAATTCGCTTTGAAAACGATTTAGCCGGGGCGCTGCTGCGGGTGCAGGCTACTGAACCGGCTTACTTGCTGCTGGAAGATGAAAGCCTGCTGATTGGGCAGCGCACCCTGCCGCCTTCGCTGTATCAGGCGATGCAGCAAAGCCCTCAGTTATTATTGCAAGAGCCGCTGAGTGAGCGTATCGAGGTAATACTACAAGATTACATTATCGATTTACGACAAGAAGCAGTAGATTTGTATGGTGAGCAAGGTTTTAGTGAATTTAGCAGCATGCTACAACAAGCAATGGCGCGTATTCGTAAGCGATTAGGCGGCGCGCTGTACCAAGAGTTAAATGCTTTACTGCTGCAAGCGTTGTCTGAGCAACAACGCAGTGGCGATATCAGCTTACATCGCAGTTGGATAGCGCGGTTGCTGTGCGACTACTACGATCCAATGTATCTGTATCAATTGCAAAAGCGCGGCTTACCGGTGCTAATGCAGGGCAATGCCACTGAGCTTTTACAATGGTGGCAGCAGCAAGCTGAAACCGCTTAACGGGTTACCGTGGTATTTGTTATAAAAACGCTATAGTTCTGCTGTGTTTAACCTAATAAGAACAAAATGTTATGCAAAAATATCTGACGGAACTACGCTGGAAAGTAAGCGTCACTTCCGTCTTCTCACTCAACGAAGCCGATAAGCTTTGAATTGACGGGCTGTTAAGTGCCAACAGCCGTCATACGTTGTCACCTTTAAGCGCTGCTAACAAAACATTCATTAATATTGTCTACTAAGGAATTTTGCCATCAAACCTGCGGCACCAGAGTTTAAAACGAGGTCTCCTGACCCCTCTCTTACCAGTGGCTCGATTTTATCGCATATGATCCGACTTGCTATACCTGCGTCAATGGGCATGTTGTTTAACACGCTATACAATCTAACTGACATTTGGTTTGCGGGTTATTTGTCGGCCGATGCACTGGCCGGCATGTCGATTGCTTCAAGCGTATTTTTCTTACTCTTGTCGATTGGTATTGGGATCCAGTCAGGTGCTTCGGCCATGATTGCTCCTGGCGCTGGACGAAACGACACCAGCGGAGTAAAAGACTGGGTGAATAATGTCTGCGGTATGGCCATTGGCTTTAGTGCGACATCATGTGTTATTGGTTATTTTACCGCTCAGCCTTTGGTGGTTTTACTTGGCGCCGAAGCGCATATCGAACCTTTGGCGATGGAGTATTTGTGGGTAACGTTGGCCGGCTCTGTTGGCTTTATCTTGTCGTTTGGTGCCGCAGGTGTTTTGATGGCGCTTGGTGATACCAAATCAAATCGCAATGCTTTGGTCATCGGTTTTTTTGCTAACTTTATCTTAAATCCGTTGTTTACCTTTGCCCTAAGTCTGGGTGTCAGTGGCATTGCCTTGGCAACTGTCGTGATAAAGTTTGCGACGGCTTTTTACTTGTTGCGGGTGTTAGCTAAGCGCTTAGAAATACGTATCAGGCCCAGATTTGATTGGCCACGACATAAGGCTTTGTTGAGGCAAGTGCTACCAGCAAGTTTTAATATGTTGACGATTGTCTTGGGCAGCTTCATTACAGTGGCCTTAATAGGTCAATTTGGCAGTGAACATGTTGCGGGTTACACCATTGGTTTACGTCTTGAGCAAGTACTGTTGTTGCCTGCGCTGGGCCTAAATAGCGCTGTTATGGCTATCGTAGGGCAAAATATGGGGGCGGGCAAAAACGAACGCATCGTAGAGGCGTTTCAAAAAAGTTTACTGATTGGGCTTGCCATGGCGGTGGTGTCCATTCCGCTGATGTGGTTTTTATCCCCCTTTACCGTTGGTTTATTTACTGATAGCGAGAGCATCAAAAGCACAGGCATAACCTACCTTCGAATTGATACATTAGCGTTTTATGCTTATGTAGTGTTGTTTCAAAGCGTCGCGGTTTTGCAGGCCATTCAAAAGCCTATGTTCCCCTTATATTTGGGAATTGCGCGCCAACTTGTTATTCCAGGCTCGATCAATTATGTGTTGATTATGGTGTACGATTTTCCGATGATATCAATGTTTTATACGATTGTGATTGTGGTTATCGTTAGTGCCGTTGTGGCCTATTTTTATACAAAGCATGAGATTGATTTACTGCCTGGTCGTTGATGAATCAAATGGAATCATTAGGTCTACCAACTATCGGCCCAAAGCGGAAGCTCCTTAATAAAGACCTACTCAATTTGTTTAATAAATAAGCTTCCTTTTCGACAGCTTTGTGTCTATACCAAGATATCACCTAATGGCTTGTCAAATTATCGGGAGGTCATTATGGACAAACGTATTGCTTGGAATAAAGGCCGGCTTGTTGGGCAAAAAGTGCCGTTGAAACTACAAGAAATTTGGTCGATTCGAACGAGGCTTGAGATCGCCAATAATATTAGGGAATTGGCTATGTTCAATCTTGGGATTTATTCAAAGCTTAGAGCTTGTGATCTTGTTGCACTTAAAGTAGCAGATATCATGCGCTCTGGTGATATTCTGGCCAGAACCAGTATCGTTCAACACAAAACAGGTACGCACGTTCAGTTTGAAATCACGCCACTAACCCGCAAAACAGTCAAAGCATGGATAGATAATAAATCATTGAAGTATGTCGATTTTTTGTTTCCCTCCCGAATGCAAAAAGGGCATGCATATAACGACACGGAGCTATTTTCGAATGGTGCTTAAATGGATTAAGTCGATTGGTTTAGATCCTAATAATAAACTAATTGAAAATGCGACGTTTCGCTGATTCTCAGTGATAAAATTTCTGCGTTGCGTCTTTGGATAAAAATCCTCGGAGTGGACACTGTGACCTTATATTTCCTTACCGCCTTAATATTTCTCGCATTGGACGCCGTAATGCTTACCTTTGTGATGAAGCCACTTTTTACGCAACATCTTGGCGATTCAATGCGAGATGGTCTGATGTTGGCCCCAGCTGGACTATTTTATCTCGCTTATGTTGCCGGATTGGTTTTTCTTGTTTCAATGCCCGCGTTGCGTGACGCGGATCCAGCCCGCGCGGGTTTGCATGGCGCGATTATCGGCGCGATGGCTTACGGGACCTACGAATTCACGTCCATGTCGATCATGAAAGACTGGTCGTGGGTGATGGTTGTGACCGACACAACGTGGGGCGCTATGTTGACAGGATTTTCTGCATGGGCTGCTGTCTGGTTGTTGCTGCGTTTTCAAAGCTGAGGCGCAAAGGATCCGTAGGAAGTGGTTTCCACCACGAAGACCTCGCCGCAAATGTCGCCAGAACTATTTATGAAGAAACGTTAAACTTGCTCATTTTCTGCACATTTCTTACGTAATTTTTTGATCTGACCCCAATTATCTGTGACCCCAATTATCATGTGATAACTTAGCTGCGGGCAAAACGGCCCAGTTGCTGCTGGGTGCGGGCGGTGCCGCTTAGTAAGTCTTTCGCTGCCTGGTCAATAGATGCCATCTGCTGGTGGGCATCAGATGTCACCGTTTCTATGGCTGTTAAATGTTGGTGCGTTTGCTGATAGCGTTGTTCCAGCTGCAATACGGTCTGGCTGATGTTCTGAATACCACTTTTCGCTTGCTGTAATTCCTGCTGTAATTTACCAAATTCACCGCTGGTATCGGCGATTTGTTGCTGGGCCTGCTGCGCTTGCTGATTCAGGCTTTGTGACTCGGAACGGGTTTCAGCCACCAGTTGTTCCATTTCATTTAAAAAACCGGAAATTTGCTTGGTGGCATCATTTACCTTAGCGGCCAGGGTACGTACTTCATCGGCCACCACGGCAAAACCCCGACCGGCATCACCAGCGCGGGCGGCTTCAATGGCAGCGTTAAGGGCCAGCAGGTTCGTCTGATTAGAAAAGGTTTCTACCATAACCAGAATTTGCCGCACATTTTCGGAGTTTTTATGCAGGCCATTAATGGTGGTGCCAAAGGTGTCTAACAATTTAACAATACCGCCCAGCTGGTCGCTCAGTTGCTGCATCTGGCCACTGGCCACTTTTGCTTTATCTACCGCATGGCCCGATACCTGGTTAACTTCATCGCCATGCTGGACAATTTCGGCCAGATTATCTAACACCTGATCACTATCGCGACGAATTTGACCGCTGCGTTTTTCAGTATCCTGTAAATGCTGACGGGTACTTTTTACGGCAGTCGAAACCTGTTCATTTACCTGATGCGTTTCGCGTGCCTGTTGGTGAATATCAGCCAGCAATACGCCCAACTGGCTGACAAACTGGTTGTACTCTTCAGATAGGGTACGAAACTCATCAAAGGTGAACGCCGGCAGACGCAGGTTTAAATCGGTGCCTTTGCGGTTAGTATCGTGCAGCGCCGCCACCAGGGTTTTTACTGGCCGGACGAATAAGTGATGCATATAACCAATGGTAAAAATAAAGGCACTGAGGCCCAGCACCAAAAGAGTCCACCAGCGGCCATTGGCGCCACCTTCGGGGTAAGCGAGATACAGCGCCAGCAGAAAAAAAACAGCCAGAAAACTGATGTTGCCGACTATTTTCCGGCTTAATGTGCCAAAAAAGGTGCGTTCTACAAAAAGATAAAGAGAGGAAACGCTGCTCATAAAATTACAAACCCTGTCAGGCGAAACTGAGTAAAACAGCATAACACAGCGTAACCGGGCTCGCGACCTGCCAGCAGCGGATTGATATGATCTACAACAACAATCCGCTAATTTTCTACTAGCAAAAAGTGGCTGGCGTTTAGAGTAAAAAGCGCTATAGTTTTGCGGTGCCTAACCCAATAAGAACAATATGTTATGCAAAAATATCTGACGGAACTACGCTGGGGCGTTATTTTTACGCTAGTGATGTTGTTATGGCTGTGGCTGGAGCACATTGTTGGGCTGCATGGGGCTTATATTGAGCATCATGCCACCTATACCAACCTGTTTGCCATACCTGCCATTTTGATTTTCGTGCTGGCACTGCGCCAGAAAAAACGGCGGGATCACAACGGGATGATGCGCTGGAAACAGGGCATCGTTGCCGGTTTGCTGATAACCCTGGTTGTAGTAGTGCTAAGTCCGGTATCTCAGTGGTTATTCCATACTTTTATAAGCCCCGATTACTTTGCCAATGTCCAGGCTTACGCTGTTACAGAGCAGATGATGACGCCGGACGAAGCTGCTGCGTACTTTACGTTATCAAGCTATATAGTACAAAGCCTGATAGGCGCTGCGGTGATGGGTACGGTAACATCAGTAATTGTGGCATTTTTCCTGCGAAGCAGAACCTCCTGACAATCACCCGCCCCTGCGCGCAACGTAGTGGAGCTTGACGACGAGCGCAAAGCCGCCATGGTAGGAAACCTGCTGGTGGTATTGTGCGGTGATCATCACGTGCAGCCGGTAAAGCAGCAACGAAAACCGAGCGTTAAAGCGTTTTTAGCGCTTTTTCACCGCCGGGTAGCGAATAGCGCAAAATGCGCCAGAATACCGTGCCGTATTGTCTTACAAAACTGCCGCTGTTATAAGGAATGCCATACTTCACTGCTACGGCCTGTACTTGTTTTGCCATCGCCGGATAGTGCCGTGCCGGAATATCCGGAAATAAGTGGTGTTCTATCTGGCAGCTTAAATGACCGGTTAAAATATGTAGCCAAGTCGGGCCGGTAAAGTTAGATGACCCCAGCATCTGCCGGTAATACCATTGGCCACGGCTTTCGCCTTCGCACTGTGCAGCGGTAAATACATGCACGTCTTGGGTAAAATGGCCGCAAAAAATCACCGTTGAGGTCCATACATTGCGGATTAAATTGGCCAACAGGTTACCCGTTAACACCCACAGCCACATTGGGCCGGCAATTAACGGGAAAAAACCATAGTCTTTTAACAGTTGCCGGGCACCTTTACTAAAAAAGGCTTTTTTCAGTGCACTGTCGCTTACCTGAGTAAGGCGATCGGTTTTTTTCTTGCCGGCAAATACCCGTTGGCCGGCTAATTCATGGTAAGACACGCCCCACTGAAACAACATGCTTAGTAATAAATACGTGCCGCCTTGCCATAGGTTACGCAGCCGCCAGCGAAAATCATTACTTAAGCGCAGCAAACCGTAACCAAAATCACGGTCTTTGCCAATAATATTGGTGTAGGTATGGTGCTCAAAATTGTGAGTACGCTGCCATGAGCCGGCATCGCAGGCAATATCCCACTCATAGCGTTTTGAGTGCAATACAGGGTCATTCATCCAGTCGTATTGGCCGTGCAATACATTGTGGCCAATTTCCATATTGTCGAGAATTTTGGCCAGCGCTAATAACAGCACGCCAAGTAGCCACAGCCAGGGCGTAATAAAACCCAGCACCATCAATACGCGGCCGCTAAGGGCGCTTAAGCGCTGCAGCAGCAAAACGCGGCGTATATAGCGTGCATCGTGCTCGCCCAGTTGCGCCTGTACTTGTTGTTTCAGGCTATCCAGCTCGTGCTCAAGCGCCTGGTATTGTTCAGTAGTCAGTTTCATTTAATGTCCTGTTACAGCTTAATTACAAGTTCGGTTACCGGCTGGCTAACGCAAAGTTGAATTTGCTCGCTACCATGACCACTTAACACGCCGCTGCGTATATCACGCACCTGGCCGGATACTTTGTCGCAAACACATTGAAAACACACGCCCATTCGACAGCCAAAGCGAGGGCTAAGGCCATGCTGCTCGGCATTTTGTAGCAAGCTTTGCTGGTTATTAAGGGTAATTTCTGTGGCAGTGCCAGCACGAATAAAACGGGCTGTTAGCGGTTCGGTACTGCCTGCCTGCTGGCCCGGCGTTATAACTGGCATAAGCAGGGCAAGGCCAAATTGCTCTTGCTTAATATGCGCTGCACTTACCCCGCTACTGATTAGTGCAGCCCGCATGTGCTGCATAAACGCTGCCGGGCCGCACAGATAAAATTGTTTAGCATTAGCGTTAGCACAACATTCTGCTTGCAGGTGCGCTGCCGGTTCAATGCGGCTATCCGATAGCTGTAAAGAAAAAAGCGGTTGCTTGGTTGCCAGTTGTTGTAGCGCGCTTAGCAGGGCCGCGTTTTCTTCCCCGCGACAGCGATAATACAAGGTTACCGGCGCTAACCAATGGCGCTGGCTTAGCAACATAGCCGCGATAGGGGTAATACCTGAGCCCGCAGCAATAAATACCGCTGCGTTTGCAGGTTGCTGCCAGTAAAAATCGCCCTGCGCTTTACTGATACTTAGCATGGTGCCGGTTTGCAGTTGCTGCAGCAGTGGGGTAACGCCACCTTGTGCATTCACTTTGCAACACAACTGAATATGCCGTTGGCTGTGCCACAGCTTAAGCGACGAGCAAATACTAAACGTACGGCTTAGGTAACGGCCATTGTGGTTAATGCTAAGTACGATGTGCTGGCCAGGCACAAAACCAGGCCAGCGGCCAGATACCTGCAGAGTAAGCTGCAGCATGTCGTCGGTTTGCCACTGCTTATCCAGTAACGTAGCGCGATATAAATGCGGCATATAGCCTGGCCAACACCGCTGTAATAAAGGCAGAAAATACAGCCGTAAGGTTGGCTGGTTACCCAGCATCAGGCAAAATGAGCGCCACAGTCGTAACAAAAGTTGATCCACAAGTGGTTTCCCGATACTAAGACATACAGATAATTTCAGCGCACACTTGTACACTAAAATATCTGGTTTGGCCAGATCGTGATAAATTAAATTTGTGCATTTAAGTATAAGACACTAAAAATAAACATATTATTTTTTTAAGTGATTTGTGTGCTTTTCTTTTTTCAGTGTACAGATGTGTTTTTTGAAAATGTTATTGCCAGCATAAGCTGTGTGAAATGGCTCTTTCTGGCGGGGTGCTATGCTTTTTAGCAAAATCTGCTAATAACTTATGCGGCAGCTGCGTAAGATACAAAAGTTGGTCTATTCTTAGGCTATTCAGCTAGCGTATAAGTATTTATCTTATTTTGAAAAAATTATTCAGTGAGTTAAAGCGCCGCGCGGTGTTCAAATCATTATTGGTCTATCTGGGCGTATGTTGGTTAGTTTTGCAAATTATCGCGGTGCTTACTCCGACGTTAAATCTTAACCCGCTGCTAGGTTCAGCCTTGTTTGTGTTGTTAATCTGCTGCTTGCCACTGGTTATTTATTTTGCCTGGTATTTTGATATTAGCCTGGCGGGGGTTAAACGAACCCCAGACCTTAACGAGCAAGCCTCTGCTGGCAAAACATCGTGGCAACTTGGCCATTTCGCTGGTCTTACCCTGGTGATGCTGGTTAGTGTCTACCTTGGGGTGGAGTATTTTACGGCTATTAAGCAGCAGCAGTTAGCAAAACAGCAGGCCGTGGCACAAGCCCGTTTAGCCCGCACTGCCATTAGCACTATTGCTGTGTTGCCATTTAGTGATAACAGCCCGGCGCAAGACCAGGGCTATTTAGCGCTGGGTTTAGCAGAGGAAATGACCAGCTTACTGGGCAGTGCCGGTAACTTTAAAGTATCGGCTTCGCGTTCCAGCCAGTTTTTAAGTGAACAAGGCTTAACGGCACAGCAAATTGGCCAGCGGTTACAAGTCGATACCGTGCTCAGTGGCAGTGTGCAGGCGATTGGCAAGCGGTTAAATGTGCGGGTAACATTACTGAATGTTAATAGCGGCAGCACGCTGTGGAGCAATAGCTATGCGCGGGACCTAACCGAAGTATCTGATATTGAGCAGGATATTGGCCGCTCGGTGGTTAATTTGCTGCAGGATAAATACCTTGAGGCAGGTAGTTTTAACACCCTGGCCAGCACCCGCAGTGCCGATGCGTATGTAATGTACTTAAAGGGCCGCGAGCAGTATCGTAAACAAACCACCGAAGCCATGCAACAGGCCCGGCAGTTATTTGAGCAAGCGGTGGCACTCGATCCCGAGTATGCCAGAGGCTATGTTGGGCTGGCGGATACTTTATTGTTGTTGGCTGAGGGTGACACAGTTGTACAAGGCTTTGGTGTAATAAATAAAGATATAGCAGTGAGCTTAGCGCAGCAAAATATTGATAAAGCGCTGACACGCCAGCCAGAATTGGCTGAAGCTTATGCGGTAAGGGGCTTAATTGGCTTTATGCAAAATAAGTTTGAGCTAGCCATCGCAGATTATGAGCAGGCGATACAGCTAAATCCCAGCCTAGCCATTGCTTATATGTGGAAGTTTTTGGCATTAAATTCACTACAGCGCTTTGATGAGTCCTTGCTGGCGTTAGCGCAAGCACAGCAACTTGATCCGTTATTTCACAGCATTAGTCAAAACTTAGGGATAACACTGAGCAAATTTGGCCGCTTTGACGAGGCAATCGCTATTTTTAAGCAAATGCAACTAGATTTCCCACAATCACCGTTTTCTCATCAGGGTTTAGCCGATATCTATTTTGGCCAGGGCAACTTGGTTGGTGCTATTGCTGAAGCGCAACGAGCCATAAAGCTTTCGCCTGATAACCATACTTTGGGCCATAAATTGATTGGCCCGCTGGTGCAGTTGGGCTTAACCGACATTGTGAAGCAAAAAGCCAGTGATCCAGCCTGGACCAGCACCACCGATTTTTATCAGGAAACCTTATTAATTTTTGAACAAGATTTTACCAAGTTATTTTCAAGAATGGACTTTAAGCTGGCGGCAAGCCCAGACGATTACTGGCTGCAGTTTGAGGCGGGGTGGTACCAGGCAATGTTTGGTAATAAACCTCAGGCGCTGAAATTATTGACTGATAATTTAGCGTTGATTGAGGCGGAGGATATGTTTGGTATGCCACATTGCTCGCCGGCAATTGAGGTGGCCTGGGCTGAGCGTGAGCTGGGCAACAAAGCCTCGGCGCAAAGTTTAATTAAGCAGTGCAATAGCTTATTAGAGCAGCAACTACAATCGTCAATAGCTTATTTCGAACTACACTATTTAGCAGCACGGATTTATGCGTTAAATGGCCAGCCAACCGAGGCTGTTCAGGCACTGGCAAAAGCAATTGAAATAGGCT
Source organism: Arsukibacterium sp. MJ3 (assembly GCF_000987765.1). Lineage (GTDB taxonomy): Bacteria > Pseudomonadota > Gammaproteobacteria > Enterobacterales > Alteromonadaceae > Alishewanella. Next base: position 47,031 of record NZ_LAHP01000021.1, on the reverse strand, counting down.
GGCGGGAATGGTGGACCAAGTATGATCCGCTGCTGCAAAGCTTGGTAGGCGAGCCTGAGTTTCAACAGTTAATTCAGTTTATGGATAAGGACTTAGCCCGGCAAAAAGCCGAAGCGCTAAAATTGTTTAGTGAGTAATAGGCTTAAAAGGGAAAACAACAAAACAAGCGAAAGCCTGTTTTGTCGTTTTTTATCCATATTTGTAAAATATTAGCTGACGGTTTTACGTTGTCGTCTTACTATAATGGTTACTAAGCCTATTAAAAACAGTGTGATAGTGGCCGGTGCGTTAACGGGCGTAATAGGGCCAGTAACTGCTGGCAGAATACGTAATATTTCAGCGTCCGAGAAAAACGAGGTTGGTGCAGAAATAATCTCCGAGTTAGACTGATAAACGCTGGTATAACCACATACGAAAATAAAGGGTTCATTATCTTCGCCAGAGCCGTCTGGATCAAAGTCAGGGTTAGGTTTTTCAATACATTTCTCTTCAAATACTATTTCATTTCCAGGCTGGCTGCTGCTCCAGAAAAACCTGCCATTAGTGGAAGATAGGCCAACGCTAACAAAGGCCAGGTAATCACCCGGCGCGAAATCGGTAGTCGGTGGCGTATTTAAAGTTACCCAACCATTTTTTATAATGCCGTCCGGGGTTGTTAAATCTCCGGCGGTATTAATATCGCCGGGTAGAGTAATACCGTTAATATTCCATTTAACGTCGTAGCTAACATCTGGCGTGTCAAAATACAGGCTAAAAAAACCAAACATATCCAGCGCATCACCCTGGGCAAACTGCCATACGCAAGGCTCGCCATAAATAGCCGCCTCTAATTGCGCGACTAGAGTATCAAATTCCGCTTCGGTAATGCGTCCCTCACTTAATTCGGATCGCAGAAAATCAATTTCTTGTTCTAAATTATTTAAATCGTCCCTGGTATAGCCTTTAATACAATCATTAGGCACTGAGCCTAAACCGCGGCCACCACCGCCCACCGCCCGTAAAATACTGTTAGCGGCAAAAGGGGCATCAAAATTAAAGGCCGATTCAATAATGCCTACTTCGTTTAGATATTGGTTATCAACATAATAAAAAGCCTGCGAGTAATTAAGCGTTAAAGTGCCTCTGCCGCTAGTTCTAACCAGGCCGGCATCGGCAAACTGGCTAAATAAAAACAGCGCTAACAAGGGCAGGGTAAGTAGTTTTAGTTTAGCAGTCATAAATATTCCTTAATAGTTACTATTGAACGTGGGCGGTTTACTTGCCGACAGCTAAACGACAGGAAAGATAAGGGCTAGCGATACTACTTTTTAAAGTTGCTTTTAAACATGGTTAAAAAATAAGCAAGATTTAAACCAGAATTGTAATAAGCTTTTTATACAAGTACTTACCCCTTTAACTTTGCTGCTAAAGTTGTAAATTGCAAAATATGCTGACACCTTTTTGCGCCAAGCAAAAAAAAACCGCTGCCGGGCAGCGGTTTTAGTGTTAAAGGCTAAGGGTTAAGGGTTAAGGGTTATAAACCCAATGTTGTTGGCATGGCTGGTGCGTTGCTAAAGTCTTTTGGTGGGTTAGCTTTTAGCTCTTTTAAGGTATGCTCAATGGCGCGCTGCAATTGCACATCTACTCCTTTATTTACGGCTATTGGGTCCAGTTCCACTTCGATATCTGGTGCTACGCCTTCGTTTTCTACCCGCCATTCATTGTCTGGGGTGTAGAAGCGGAAAAACGGTACTACGTGAAAGCCGCCATCTATCATCGGTGGGTTAGTAGAAATACCAATTAAACCGCCCCAGGTACGGGTGCCGATGGTTTTACCAAGATTCAGGCGTTTAAAGGCCCAAGGCAGAAAATCGCCGCCAGAGCCGGCGTCCTGATCTATTAACATGGTTTTCGGGCCATAAATGCCGCCGCCCGGTGTGGTAAAGACCAAACCATCACGGTCTTTCCAACCGGATAAAAATGGCCGGCCGAGAATTTCAGTAATGTAGTTCGCTGCCTGGCCGCCACCGTTTTTACGCTCATCTAAAATAATCGCCGGTTTGTCGGTTTGGGCAAAGAACATGCGGTTAAAAAAGTAAAAACCACCGTCTGCGGTATTGGGTAAATAAACATAGGCTACTTTGCCATCGGTTTGCTCTGCCACCAGCTGCCGGTTTTGCTCTACCCAGTGCCACAGCCGCAACTGGCTGTCGTTAGCTACCGGCTCAACGGTGATATTACGCTGGTTTTTGCCACGGGCATCGTCGGCAATGCGTAATACAGTCTGTTTACCCTGGGTGTTATCCAGCAAGGCAAACACATTATCGCTGGCGTTAAGTGGCTGGCCATTTATCGCCAGTAAATAATCACCGGCTTTAGCACTGGCGCCCGGAACGTTTAATGGTGCTTTTAAAAAGGGGCTCCAGCGATCGCCCTGGTATACGGTGGTAAACTGGTATTTGCCATTGTTAATGGCAAAATCAGCACCCAGCAGACCCACTTTACTGCTGCCTTCCTGATGCACATCGCCGCCACCAATACGGTTATGGCCTACCTGCAGTTCGGCAATCATTTGTACCAACACGTCGTTTAAATCTTCCCGTCGTTGCACGTGGGCTAGCATAGGCTGGTATTTGTCGTAAATGGCTTGCCAGTTAATGCCATGCATATTGGCATCGTAAAAATACGCTTGCTGCATGCGCCAGGCATCATCAAAAATTTGTTGCCACTCTTTGCCGGGGTCAATAAAACTGCGAACCTCTGCCAGCGCTACTGCTTTAGCTTCTGGCTTGGCCTTGGCATCGCCCACCTCTAATTTGTTTGGCATGCTTAACAACAGTATTTTTTTGCCATCGTCGCTTAAGCTGTAACTGGCAATATCCTGCTTAACGCTTTCAGATTTTTTTTCTTCAAAGTCAAACCGGTACAAGGTAGCATTGTTGCGGCCATCGGCGCCGGGCAATTCGTTACTGCTACCTGGCTGGTTTCGCTCCAGATAAAATAGTGCGCCGTCGCTGGCGACGCTTAAGCTGTCGTAGTTTCGCTCGGCTACCGGTAAGGCAACAATGCGGTCTTGCAGGCCGCTCAGGTCAAGCTTAACTGCTTTAACGGCAACGTTATTGTCATCCTTATCTTTTTTATCGTCTTTTTTTGCCGCTGCCTTTGCGGGCTCATCGCCGCTTTTTGCTAACAGCGGCGATTTACCGTCACTGGCCAGCACATAGGCATAAAGGGCTTTGCGCACCGGCCGCTCGCGGGTAGATAAATCTAGGCCTACCTGAGAGGGGCCGGTATTAACCGAGGCAGTAAAGTATAAATAATCCTGAGTAAATACCGGGTCATCAGCGTGGCTCATGCCGTCGGTAATGAGATTGGCACTATTGTTAGTAAAATCAAATAACGTGATCTGGCTAAAATAATTAGCCGCTGCCACGGTATAGGCCAGATAGCGGCTATCGGGCGAGAACGACACCTTAAATTCGGTGCGACGCTTTGAGGTATCGAGCTTTTGGCTGCGTTTGGTTTTCAGGTTAAAGGCGTACAGGTTTAAATGATTGTCGTGATAAACAATTAGGTTGCCATCGGGCGAAAAGCTTAACAAGTTAAAATAGCCAGTGTCGGCCAGGGCAAAGCTGTCGGGTGCACTTAACCCATCTTGAACTTCAATTACCAGCTGGTGCTTATTGCCGGCATCGGAAATATAGGCCAGTTTAGTCGCGTCCGGGCTCCATATACCGTCAAATTCACGTACACCGCTAGTTTGCGTAAGGTTGCGGGTAGAGCCATCTGCTACCGGTACCGTGAAAATATCGCCACGGGCACTAACTATAACCCGCTGGCCGGTGGTGGATAACCGGGCGCTGGTGAGGGTTTTGCTGGCATCTTTCCACTGTGGCCGTTTTTGAACTGACTGCGTGTTAATACTAATGTTAATTGGCGTGCTCTGGCCTGTGCTAACGTCAAACTGATGTAAAAAGCCACCGGCTTCATACACTATGCTGTTGCCATGGCCCGCTGCACTGCGTAGATCCCAGTCGGTATTTTTAGTGAGTTGTTGCACTTGCTTATCACGATAGTGGAAGAGGTTAACGGCAGTGTTGTCTCTATCAGATAAAAAATACACGGTGTCGCCAAGCCAGAATGGGTTAAATTCGTTGGCATTGGGGTGGGGGATTTTCTCCAGTTGTTGTTTTTCTAAATCAATAATCCACACCGGTGGTGTGCTGCCACCACGGTGCAAGCGCCAGCCACTGCTGCCACTATACGCCATATTGTTTGGCCGGTAGGCTAACTTTTTACCATCAGCTGACAGCTTACCTTCAAAGGCAACTGCTGCCATCAATTTGCTGGGGTACCCTCCATCGACACTTATCTGGTACAACTGATTACTGCGACTGTTGGCAATTTCCCGGTTGGAGGCAAATAGTACGCTTTTGCCATCCGGACTCCAGCCATTAACGGTGTCGGTACCTGGATGAAACGTTAGCCGCGTTGCTGGGCCGCCACTGGCGGGCATTACATACACATCGGTGTTGTTGTCATAACTGGCTGAAAAGGCCAGCCAATTGCCGTCGGGAGAAAACGTTGGGGCAAATTCACTGGCCGGATGGCTGGTAAGCTGGCGTGGGTTTTGGCCATCCCGGTCGGTTACCCAGATATCGCCACCATATACAAACGCTAGCTTATTTGCTGTTATATCAGGCTGTTGTAGCAGACGGGTTTGATTATCTGCGCTATCGGCCTGGGCAGTGAAGGCCGTTAGGCCCAGCCCAATGCCGCACAGCAGTGCAAGTTGCTTTGGTGTAAACATGCAAATCCTCTGAAGTTATTATTTTGCGGTTGAAGTAATATCACCCCCAAGTAATAGCACAGCACTGCGCCGGACTAAAACAAAAACACTGTAAGCAGAGATTTCTATGCGATTAAAAGCGTTAAAGCAGGGGTTGTAAGGCAGCAGCACGTTCTTGTTCGGTCAGTATGCCAGTTAGCAGGCTTTTATGACGTAAACGGCGCATCGTTTCTGAGTTTTCTAGCAAGGCTGTTTTAAAATACGCCGGATCGTCCAACGCATCAAGCAAACTAGACCAGCGTATATAAGCATAGTGTTTAATTAGGCCAGCCTGATAACGTTGCTCTAATTTTTCTACCAGGGGTGGCACCAGGCTTGGATCGGCTATCAGTTTATCGGCTATGGCACTGTGTAACGCCAGTAACTGTTGCTCATGGCCGGGTTTAAAGGTGGTTACGCGGCGGCGACGGCTTGAGTGCATTAGAGCGTGTCGCACTGGTTATTGCTGCAACGTTGCCGGCTGGCAGCCCAGCGATTATACCCCCATTTAGCAACAGGGTAGCAGAGCGGGGTACTCATTAGCCATGGCAAAAAGCGCCAACCGGCCAGCCGCCAATAGCTTAGCGTAGCGTCTATACCGGTAATAAATTGGCTACCGTCCCATAAATGAATAACGGCCAACATTTGTTGTTTACTGGCACCTTGATAACCTTGAAAATCCTGCTCGCTAATGTCTACCAGTTGTAGTTTTTGCCGCAACTTCGGACCTAACCATTTAATTTCGTGGCGGCACAGCGCACAGCTGCCATCAAAAAATAATTTTTTCATTGCCGATAACTCCAAATTTGGCGATAACAGCAACAATTACGGTTTTAGTCGCGCTGACGATCACCGGCTCGCTCAGAAGGCGGTGCTAATTAAATAACCGGTATAACCGAAAAATATCGCTAATAACAGCGCGCCTTCCAGGCGGTTAATTCGCCCGGCCTTTTTAATGCCGATACCTAATACTAATACCATAACGGTTAGGCCAAACATTAAGGTCCAATCGCGGGTTAACAGCATGGGGTCAATGCTCATTGGTTGAATTAACGCCGCAATACCGACAACGGCTAAAGTATTAAACAGATTTGAGCCAATAATATTACCCAAGGCAATATCGTGTTCGCCTTTTTTTATTGCCATTAAGGATGACGCAAGTTCAGGCAAAGAGGTGCCAATAGCCACAACAGTTAAGCCAATAACTAAATCACTAACCCCCAGGCCCTGAGCAATATAAACGGCACCATACACCAGCAAGCGCGAGGCAATAATTAACAATACTAAACCTATTACCAGCCAGCTTAAGGCTTGTTTTAGGGTCATGCTGTTACTGCTAAGTTCAGTGGTCATATCAGTTGCCAGCGCATCCTGGGGGTTGCGCATACCTTGCCAGACTGACCAGCTCATTACCGCAGCGAACACGCCAAGTAAACACCAGGCATCAACCCGGCTTAACTGATGATCAAACAGTTGCCAGCCAGCAAATAAGGTAATAGCTAATAACAGCGGTAATTCTTTTTTTAACACCTGAGAGTTGACATTAATCGGGCTTATCAAGGCCACTAAGCCAAGGATAAGTGCAATATTGGTAATGTTTGAACCGTAGGCATTCCCTAGTGCTAACGCCGGGTTGCCATCGGCAGCCGCCATGGCTGATACCACCATTTCTGGTGCTGAGGTACCAAAACCGACAACCAGCATACCGATTAGTAATGGCGGCATGCCGCCATATCGGGCAGTAGACGACGCGCCATCAACAAAACGATCAGCACTCCAGACTAATAATGCCAAGCCAGAAATTAACGCCAACACTGCTAATAACATTATGCTTTCCCTGTAAATAATAATGTCGCCTAGCATATCAGTTGTAAGTTTGCTTGCCAGCGAGCCGCCAGGGGTTTCGCGAACTATATTTTAGTTGTTACAGTGATGTGTTAGCGCAATCAATACATAAGGTGGTAAACGGTACGGCGTTTAAGCGGGCCAGACCAATGTCTGCACCACACTGGCTGCAGTCCAGATAACTACCCTGTTCCATCCGCTGCAGTGCATGGTTTATTTGCTGCAGTTCGTCGGCGGCATTATGCTCTAAACTGTTTAACACCTGCTCATTTTCCCGCTCTGCTGCTTGTTCGGCAGAGTCGGCACTGCGGCCTTGCTTAAAATCGTGAGCAATAGCCGACAGTTGGTGCTCTAACTGAGCTTTCAGAACTAATAATTTATGTTTTAGTTGTTGTAGCGGCATGATGATCCCTATTATTTTACGAGTCAGTTTAAGCATAGACTGCTTTTTGCCAACTAGCGTTGATCTGGCTCAATCCTGCTGCTGCTGTTGTAACTGCCACATTCTGGCGTATTCGCCTTGTCGGGCAATTAACTGCTGATGGTTGCCTTGTTCTGCTAACTTGCCGTCTTTTAACACAATAATATTGTCGGCATCGGTAATGGTAGATAAACGGTGGGCAATAACCAGACTGGTGTGGTTGCGGGCCACGTCACGCATGGCTTGTAAAATGGCTTGCTCGGAACTGGAATCCAGTGCTGAGGTGGCTTCATCAAATACCAGAATGGACGATTTTTTTAAAATAGCCCGGGCAATGGCGATGCGTTGCTTTTCACCACCAGAAACTTTTAAACCACGTTCGCCGACTACTGTTGCATCACCTTGCGGCAGGCTGTCGATAAACCCGCGAAGATGAGCCAGATTAATTGCCTGCTCAATATCGGCAGCGTTGGCTTCGGGGTTGCCATAGTGAATATTGTCTCTAATGCTGCTATTAAACAGCACCGTGTCTTGTGGCACGATAGCAATTGAGCGGCGCAAACTATCTAGCGTAATGCTGCTGATATCCTGCCCATCCAGCTCAATTTTACCGGCGTTTAGGGCATAAAAACGGTATAACAAGCGAGCCAAAGTACTTTTGCCGGCACCACTGGCCCCAACAATAGCCACTTTACTGCCCGCAGGTACGCTAAAGCTTAAGCCCTGCAGAATAGGACGGTCTGGCTGATAGCCAAATTGCACATTTTGAAATTGCAGCGTGCCTTGTTGTAGTTGCAGGGTTTTGGCGTCAGCAGTGTCGGCAATAGCGGGCTGGCGGTTAAGTAGCCCCAGCATATTTTCTAAATCGGTTAATGCCCGGCGAATTTCCCGATAAACAAACCCTAAAAAATTCAGTGGCAGAAATAGCTGGATCATGTAGGCATTAACCATCACCAGTTCGCCCAGGCTAATATTGCCCTGCTTAACTTCTGCCGCAGCCAGCCACATTAAACCGGTAATGGCTGCGGCAATAATTAGTGCCTGACCAGAGTTCAGTGCCAGCAGGCTTAAACGGTTTTTTAACCGTGCTTGCTCCCACTGTGCCAAAAACCCATCGTAAATGTCGGCTTCATAGCGCTCATTATTAAAATATTTAACCGTTTCATAATTTAGTAAACTGTCGATGGCTCTACTGTTCGTGGTGTTGTCAGCCTGGTTTGCTTCACGAATAAATTTATTGCGCCACTCGGTAACGGTTACGGTAAAAAAGATATATAAACCAACAGCAATAACGGTAATAACCGCATACAGCGGCGAAAACAACAGGCTGAAAATAATCGCGACTGCCAGAATTTCAAACAGGGTTGGCACAATATTGAACATTAAAAAACGTAGCAGGAAGCTTAGGCCGTTACTGCCGCGTTCAATATCACGACTAATACCGCCGGTTTGCCGATCAAGGTGAAAGGCCAACTCTAGGCTGTGTAGATGTTTGAACACCTTTAAGCCAATTTGGCGCATGGCATGCTCGGTTACCCGACCAAATAGCGCATCGCGTAATTCACCGAAAAATACCGAGGCAAAGCGTAAGCCGCCATACAGTAATAGTAAGGCGGCGGGCAATATAATGATGGTGCTGACTTTAGTATCGAGCGCGTCGATAATTTCCTTTAATGCCCATGGCATTAACAAGGTAGCGGCTTTGGCGGCTATCAATGCTAGTACTGCCAGCACAACACGGCCTTTAAATTCCATTAAATAAGGCCAGAGTGTTTTGACGGTCTGGCGTAGGTTCATGGCTTCTGAGCGTTTTAGCGGTTCAGGTTGTTTGGCAGTGCTTCGCATACCGCGCATTGCTTACTCTTAATTAATCGTAATCAACCGTCATTATGCATAAGTACACAGATAAGCGGTATCCTGAATTACTTTAACCTGAAACTTAACTTTCGCAGCTACCTGAAAATGCTGGCCACTAATATAGGTTTGCCAGTCCGTTGACCCCGGCAGTAACACCGTTAATGCGCCGCTTATTACTGTCATTACTTCATGCTGGCTGGTTGAAAATTCATACTCTCCTGCCGCCATCACACCAACAGTAGCCGGTAATTGCTCCCCGGCAAAAGCGATAGAGGCCACCTTGCCTTCAAAATACTGATTAACTTTAAACATTTTACTACTCCAATATATAAACGGCTGACTAGTAAACATGATTTGGCAAAAAGATGAAAGGCATGCCACTTAATTAAGATGTCTTGATGGCTACATTGTTTTAGGAGTAATTGTAAAACAAGGACTTGGCTGCGAGTAAAATTTGCTGACATCTAGATGTAAAAAAATAGGTTGTCCAATTTAACCAAAGTTAATGAATCTGACATAAAGGCAGTTTATATTCGCTTGTCCTTAATAATTAAAACAGGAAGAATAAATGAAAATCAGGATATTATCAGCAACCATCGCCATGTTATTGGCGCCGGCAGTTCATGCCGACTTATTTATTTCCGAATATATTGAAGGTAGCAGTAACAATAAAGCGTTAGAGTTTTTTAACCCAACGGCTGCCAGTATTGATTTAGCACCTTATGCAGTAAAGGTGTATTTTAATGGTAATGTTAATGTAGGAACCACTATAAATTTGCAGGGTATTGTTCCAGCAAACAGTACTTTTGTTTATGCCTCCAGTAATGCTGCTGCTGCACTGGTAGCGCTAGCGGATCAAACTTCTGGGCAAAGTCTTTGGAATGGTGATGATGCGATTACACTAACCAAAAATGATAGTGTTATTGACTCAATTGGCCAAATTGGTGTTGATCCCGGTTCTGCCTGGGGTAGTGGCGATATTACTACGGCAAACGATACTTTGCGCCGCAACGCGGTTAGCTATGACATTGACCCTACTGATAGTTTTGACCCTGCGGCACAGTGGGCCGGTTTTCCTCAGGACGATTTTAGTGATATTGGTTTATTTAATGGCAGCGGCGGTGGGCCAGGCGATCCAGAACCCGAACCAGAACCTGATCCGGTTTTAATTTGCGGTAACACCGCTACCGCTATTTTTACTATTCAGGGTAGTGGTGCTGCCAGCCCGTTGCTGGGAGAGGTCGTTCAGGTAGAAGCGGTAGTTACCCAAACATTACCTGGCTTACGTGGCTTTAATGTTCAGGCAGTTGGTGCTGAACAAGATGCTGATCCGGCCACTTCAGAAGGCGTGTTTGTTTTCGTAAACAGCTCGGATATTGGCGTTACAGCAGGCCAACGCGTAAGGTTGCTGGCAACGGTAGCCGAATTTAATGGCCATACTCAACTGACCAATGTTAGTGCTACCCTTGATTGTGGTGTGAGTGAGTTGCCAGCAGCAACACTGCTGACCTTGCCGGTAGCTAGCCTAGCTGAACTTGAAGCCGTAGAAGGGATGTTGGTGCGATTTGAGCAGGCGTTAACGGTTAACGATACCTTTACCCTGGGGCGTTTTGGTGAATTGACACTGGCCAATGGCCGGCGCTATACGCCAACCCAGGTGGTTGCTCCAGGTGCGGATGCCATTGCCCTGGCTGCAGCGCAGCGCTTAAACCGGATTATTCTGGATGACAATAGTACGGTTCAAAATCCGGCCCAGGTTCCTTATCCCGCGCCTGGCTTATCTGCAGCTAACCCAGTGCGTGGCGGGGACACCATAGTAGGTTTAACGGGTACTCTACATTATTCATTCAGTGAATATCGCATTATGCCAAGTGAGCCGGTAACCATCCTGGCAGACAACCCAAGAACGGCAGCTCCGACGTTACACTCAGATGGCAATGTAAAAGTGGCCAGTTTCAATGTCTTAAATTATTTTAATGGCGATGGCTTAGGTGGTGGTTTCCCTACAGCACGTGGTGCCAATTCTGCTTTCGAGTTTGAACGGCAACGAGAAAAAATTCTGGCCGCGTTGGCCGCAATGGATGCCACTGTTATTGGTTTAATGGAGTTGGAAAACGATGGCTTTGCCAGCACCTCAGCGATAGCTGATTTGGTTGACGGTTTGAGAGAAGCAAGCGGTCAACCCCAATGGCAGTTTGTACAAACGGCGGTAAGCCCGATTGGCACTGACCAAATAACGGTTGGCTTGCTTTATCGTGCTGATTTATTGCAACCGGTAGAGGCTGCCCGTTTACTTGATTCAAACAATTCGGCGTTAGACGATGCTGGCCAGCCGTTATTTGATGATAACCGCAACCGACCCATGATGGCGCAGCGCTTTCGGTTAATCGCAAACGATGCCGAGTTTGTAGTAATGGTGAACCATTTGAAATCGAAAGGTTCAGGCTGTGGTGCTGCTGATGGTGATAATGGCGATGGCCAGGGTAATTGCAATATCAGCCGGACACGTGCGGCGCAAGCTATTGGTATTTTTGCAGATGAGCACTATGCTGATATACCGGCAATGGTTATTGGTGACTTAAATGCCTATGCCAAAGAAGACCCGATCACTACTTTGGCACAAGCCGGTTACTACAATGTGTTTGAGGCGTTAGATAAAGCCGACAGTTATGGCTATGTGTTTCAGGGCTTAGTGGGATCGCTGGATCATGCCTTGCTCAATCAATCTGCGCTGGATGTACTGGCCGATGCAGCGAAATGGAACATCAATGCCGATGAGCCCATCGCCCTGGATTACAACGTTGAATTTAAAACTGAACAGCAAATATATGACTATTACGCACCTGACGCTTATCGTTCTTCCGATCATGATCCGGTCATTGTAGCGCTGCAGCTGGCACCGGTGTATCCACCGTTAACTGCAACACTGGAATTAATCCGGGTAAATCGTGGTCGCTCGGGCGCGACACTGGTGCAATTGCGCTGGAGTAGTGATGCGGAGCAAGCGCTGACCTTGTACCGGGATGACAGCCCGGTGGCAATGTTAAGTCGGCCAGGACGTTACAATGATCAGTTTAAAGATGCAGCAATTAACAGCGTGACTTATCGTTTATGTCTGGATGCTACAGCGCAGTGCTCAGAGCCGCTGGTAATTAACTTTTAATGTTAGTTGATAGCTATTTCTAAGCAATCATTTAAAAAAACCTGCCGGCTGGCAGGTTTTTTATTTTACGTTTTAAAATAGTTTATCAAGCTGCTTTGCTTTTGCTTTTAGCTTGCTCTTGGTTTAACGCATCGGCACCGTTTGGCTGTTGCGTTAAACTATTATCAGCTGCCAAATGGCCGGGTTCGAAGTCGTCAACATTGATAACAAACAAACGGCCTTCTTCAGCCAAGCATAATTTTGCAGCTTCTTCTTTACTGATCACTCCAAGCTTCAGGCCTAAATCAGCCACTTCATGCAGCCGGTAAAATGGCAGGCGCTTGTTAGCTGCTTTGCAGACTTTATCGAACAAGGGTTCAGCTGCCAGCACATCTAACAACACTTGCTCAACCCGGCCTAACTGGTTGCCTGGTTCATTCGTAAGGTATAAGTGAAGACCAAGACGAGAGCGGGCTTCGCATGGCGTTTGCATAATACGGGCAACTTGATGCTCCACTTGATCAGACGCTTTGCGTAAGGTACGGCCCCACGGGAATACTACCCGTTTTAATACAATACCCACTAAGCGGTTTGGAAAGTTGTCAAACAACTCATTTAACGCCAGCTGTGCTTTGGCCATATTATCTTCACAAGCCCATTGTACCAATGGTAAATCCTGCACCTGACGGCCTTCGTCGTTATAACGCTTTAATACCGCTGATGTTAAATATAGCATGCTTAATATGTCGCCCAGTCGCGCTGAAATGCGTTCACGGCGTTTTAATTCACCCCCAAGCGTGCCCATAGCAACGTCAGACATTAATGCTATAGCGGCGCTGAAGCGGTTCATTTGCTTATAATACTTAGCCGTTACATCGTTATAAGGTGCATGGCTAAATATGCCGCCAGATAACGATAACCAAAAGGTTCGGAAAAAATTACTGATAGCAAAACCAATATGGCCAAACAGGGCTTTATCAAACGCGGTAACAGCCGCACCCTGGTCATCTAACTGCGCAGCTTGTAATTCCGCTAATACATAAGGATGACAACGAATAGCACCCTGGCCATAAATGATCATATTACGTGTCAGGATATTGGCACCTTCAACCGTAATCGCCACCGGCGCGCCCTGATAACCCCGTGCCAGGTAGTTGTTAGGCCCCATACAAATGCCCTTACCACCGTGCACATCCATAGCATCATTAATGGCGATACGCATCCGCTCTGTCATATGGTATTTAGTAATGGCTGAAATAACCGATGGCTTTTCGCCCAGGTCAATAGCGCCAACTGACATAGTAGTCGAAGCGTCTGCCATATAGGCGTAGCCGCCAATACGGGCCATAACTTCTTCAACACCTTCCATTTTACCGATAGGCAGTTTGAACTGGCGGCGGATCCTGGCATATGCACCGGTTGCCATAGCAGCTGCTTTAATACCACCGGTGCTATTAGAAGGCAGAGTAATCGCCCGGCCAATTGACAAGCATTCCATCAGCATTTTCCAGCCTTGGCCAACCATTGGCGCACCGCCGATAATATAATCAAGCGGGACAAAAATATCATTGCCTTGAATTGGTCCATTTTGGAATGGCACATTTAATGGAAAATGACGCCGACCAATTTTTACTCCAGGTGTATTAGCAGGGATCAGCGCACAGGTAATGCCCAGCTCCTCTTTGTCACCTAATAGTTTTTCTGGGTCAAACAGTTTAAAGGCTAGGCCAATTACTGTGGCAATAGGGGCCAGCGTAATATAACGTTTATCCCAGGTCAGGCGCATGCCTAATATTTCTTTACCTTGCCATTCGCCTTTACACACTATACCAAAATCAGGAATAGCACCGGCATCAGAGCCTGCTTCAGGGCTGGTCAGGGCAAAACAAGGTACATCCAACCCTTTGGCCAGCCGTGGTAAATAATAGTTTTTCTGCTCATCAGTACCGTAATGTTGTAGCAGTTCGCCCGGGCCTAACGAGTTAGGTACACCGACAATGCTCGACAACATCATGCTTTTACTGGTGAGCTTTTGTAGCACACAAGACTGTGCAAAGGCGGAAAATTCCAACCCTCCATATTTCTTGGCGATGATCATCGCGAAGAAACCTTTGTTTTTAAGATAGTCATACACTTCAGGTGCTAAATCGGCACGTTCATGCGTACTGTGCCAATCGTCAACCATGGCCAGTAGCTCTTCAACCGGGCCATCTAAAAAAGTTTGTTCTTCCGCACTCAACCGTGGTTTGGGGAAGTTATGCATTTTGTGCCAATCTGGATTACCACAGAATAAATCGGCTTCCCACCAGGTGGTGCCGGCATCTATGGCTTCTTTTTCAGTTGTTGACATTTCAGGCATGATTTTCCGGAATAACCCTAGCACCGGCTTGGTAATATATTGCTGCCGGAAACTGGCGATATTAAGGGGCAGGGCTATCACTAAAAAAATCAACCACGTCGCCATACCAGCAGTATCGGTCAGGCTACCCACCACAAGTAAGCCAGCAATGGCGGCGGTAAACAAAGTTAAACTGGCCCGGTAATAAGCCAACACACCAATTGCCACTATTATGGCAAGTACTAAAACGAACACATTCATTGTATACTCCTGATAAGAGGTCAGACCACTAGCGATTAAGCTTAGAATGCTTTGCAATAAGTTGCAAGCACTATCCGACATTTCACGCAATGTTGTAGAAAAAATTTACATTTATTACAGACAATACGGTTAACGTTAGCAGACTGGCTCAGGCTAAACGAATATTGGCAATGATTACTGGCGAGAATATTAAGACTATAACGTTAAAATAAGCAGTGCACTGAGTTAGCAGCAGGCTGACAACTCAGGCATATAAGGCGGTAGCAGACGAAAGTTATTCAGCGGGACTGAATACAAGCTTGTTTAGTTGCACATCAAATTGTTCAACATTATCTTCACCGCGCCACAATCTTACCAGCATATAATCGAGTTCAGGTGCAACCCAGGCGTAAACTTGCTTTTCCGAATCGTCCATTCTGGCGATCCGTAAAGTACGAACGGTACCATAGGGTAAGGCGAGTGGCTCTTCCATTACCACCTTGTAGTGATAGGTTTTGTCATTACCATTGCGATTTAATACCTGATAAAAAAATTCTGTTTTACCGGCGCGTAAATCAAGAACCAGTTGCTGATGATAACTAAGCGGATCTAACCAATCTTCTTGCCAGTCAATCGCCTTCTTTTCCCGTTTTTTACCCACCAGTAATTGCTGTTCGGTGTGATCTAACAGCAACTCATAATGGCGGCTGGGCCCGCTACCTTTGCGACTCATCAAATAGTGCAGTGGTGTAACCTGGCCATCGTTAACGGTAAATTCACTGGTTTCTTGGCGTTTGTCGCTGAAAATAAGCCAGCTTATGTCACTGCTGTAGCCCATTTGATACTGACCATCATGGTAACGAAGAAATCGGTTGGCTGTACCATGACTTTTACCCGCACGGTAGACTACGTATTCTGCTGAAAATTGCAGGAATTGTGACTTATCAATTTGCGGCGTATCTACTGAAGTTGTGGGCTCGGTTTGAGCATAGGTTATTCCGGAATGAGCAAGCAAGCTGGTACAGAGTAATGACGCCAGCAGGCGCCATTTAAGTTTCGTCCTCATCGTTCGCATATCCTTGTTCTGACAATAATTTATTATCCAACCATGCTTCATCGCCGCGTTGTTGTAAACGATTTTGACAAAACCAGCGAATGACCAGAGGGTAAAGCTGGTGTTCCTGCTCATGCACTCGCGCTGCCACGGCTTTAACATCGTCTTCGGGAAATACTGGCACCTTAGATTGCAATATTACCGGGCCACCGTCTAGTTGTTCTGTGACAAAATGCACACTACAACCATGTTTGGTGTCGCCGGCATCAATTGCTCGTTGGTGCGTGTGTAATCCCTGATACTTCGGCAGCAAAGACGGATGAATGTTCAATAATTTTCCATTGTAGTGGTTAACAAAGCCAGCAGTGAGGATCCGCATAAAGCCGGCAAGTACCACCAGATCTGGCTGGTAACTGTCTATCAGCGACAGCAATTCTTTGTCATAGGCATCACGGCTGGCAACCTTTTTGTGGCTTAGCGCATGGTTGGCAATACCGGCATCAGCCGCGCGGTGTAAACCGTAAACTGCCGTTTTATTTGATATAACAGCCGTTACCCGCCCAGCGATAAAACCGCTGGCACAGGCATCGATAATGGCTTGCAGGTTTGAACCATTGCCGGAAATCAGTACTACAATAGATTTCATCAGCAACCTTACTCGTTAATAATGACTAAGGCTTCATCAGCTGAGGCAGCCTGTATTTCACCCAGATGCCAGGCTATTTCTCCGGCAGTGTGCAAGTTGGCAAGAGTAGCGTCAACGTGTGCCGCTGGCACCACCAGTAACATGCCAACACCGCAGTTAAAAGTGCGGTACATTTCATGGCGGCTAATATTTCCTTGCTGCTGTAACCAATTAAAAATGGCTGGCCATTGCCAGCTATGGCCATTAATAACCGCTTTGGTATTGGCCGGTAGTACCCGTGGAATATTTTCCCAGAAACCACCACCGGTAATATGACATAGCGCATGAACTGGCATTTGCTTGATTAATGCCAGCAGGTTTTTCACATAAATACGGGTTGGCTCCAGTAGATGGTCTGCCAAGCTTTTACCTTCAAGTAAGGTGTCGGCAGATTGGCCGCTGACGTCCAGCACCTTCCGAATTAATGAAAAACCGTTAGAATGCGGGCCTGAAGATGCTAAAGCAATAAGTTGATCGCCGGGTTTAACTTTGCTGCCATCAATAATATCGGCTTTTTCAACTACGCCAACACAAAAGCCTGCGATATCATAATCGTTACCATGGTACATGCCTGGCATTTCAGCGGTTTCACCACCGACCAAGGCACAACCTGCTTGCACACAGCCTTCGGCGATGCCCGCAACTACTGCTGATGCGGTATCTACGTCCAGTTTGCCGGTAGCATAGTAATCTAGAAAAAATAACGGTTCAGCACCTTGCACCACCAAATCGTTGACGCACATGGCAACTAAATCGATGCCGACGCCATCATGGCGCTTTAAATCCATGGCTAAGCGTAATTTGGTGCCTACGCCGTCAGTACCTGATACCAGTACTGGTTCTTTGTAACCTGCTGGAATTTGACATAAGGCGCCAAAACCACCTAAGCCTCCCATGACTTCCGGACGGGTAGTGCGTTTTACCGCACCTTTGATCCTCTCTACCAGGGCATTTCCGGCGTCTATGTCAACTCCGGCGTCTTTGTAGCTTAAAGATGTGTTGTGTTCGCTCACGGCTTTCCTCGAATGGCTAGGTTGGTTGGCAGTTTGGCGCGTATTTTACCTGCTTAATCACGCCGACAAAAGCATTTACTGCATGGCATTTGCTGCAGCTTGCTTAATGTAGTCTGCGGTACTAATGCTATTGTCTTGAGTGATCTTGTGATAACACACTGATGCAAATGGAAATTCTTTATCAGATAATTGCACACTGATATAGGGCGCAGCGTTATCAGCGGTATTGTTTAGCCAAAATCCACCATAGTTTGCGATAAATACTTCGCCAATATAAGCACCAAGGATATTACTCAGGGTAAATAACAACTCAGCAGAATGGCGTTGTTGTTGCTGTTGCTGGTGTAAGGTTGCCAGCACGGTATCTATCTGCTCTAAACTGGCCAGGCTAAAATCAAGTTGTTGCTGATGTTGCTCAGCAACATAGCTCACCGCATCGTTGGCGGCGCCTTGCATTAGCGTTGATATTTCATTAGGTTGCATAGGGATCCTTATTTGCGATGTTCAGCCAAAATTAACTGGCGTAATTGTTTGCTACCGGGCCCCAGTGTTTCTTCCTGAGGGGTTAATAGCGACATAGGGACTACTCGCTCTGAACTATTTTTCAGTTGTAACTGCACCAGGTCGCCTTTTGCTAATGCCTGAGCTGCTGTGAAATCGGGCAACCAGCAAAAGCCCAAGCCTAGTTGCAGTATGTCAATGGCTTCGCTGAAATTGTCGACCGTCCAGCGCTGTTCTGCTTTTAACCAGCCAATATTTTCCAGCGGTTTTTGGGCAGTATCGCGGATCACTATCTGCAAATATTGGCTTAGTTGGCTTTGTTCCAGCAAAGGATGCGTTGCTAACTCATGGCTGACACCGACTACCGGAATAAAGCGGCTAACATACAAGGGTTCGCCCAGGTAGCCTTTGGGCACAGAGCCGGCGATAACTAAATCAGCTTTTTTCGAAATGATAATTTCACTGGTACCGGTGAGTACAGTGTCAATTATTTGTACCCGGCTACCGCGGCTTTGCGGATAAAAAATCTGTAGTGCCCGATACAAATACTGTTTTGGATAAGCCAGTTCAACGGCAATGCGTATTTCTGGCTCCCAGCCTTGTTCAATATTATCGGCCAGCAGCTCCAGATCTTCAATTTGCTGGGTTAACACCCGCGAACGGCGCAGCATTACCGCACCGGCATCGGTTAATCTGGCTTTGCGGCCAATTACTTCGAGTAACTCTACCCCTAATTGCGATTGCAGCTTGGCTACCGCGTGGTTAAGTGAAGATTGGCTCTTATTTAGTAACCCAGCGGCCTGCGCATAACCACCGGCATCAACTACCGCTTGCAAAATACGCCATTGTTCCAGAGTTGATTTAGGGCGGTACGGCATAGATGGCCAGGTCCTGTGTGGTATTACGCGGTAGCGATGATCACCGCACGTTGCGGTGCCGGATAACCTTCAATCGTTTTACTATGGTCAGTCGGATCGAGAAAATCAATTAAACTTTCATTTTCCATCCAGCTGGTAGCGCGTTGCTCATAAAGCGTAGTGGTATTTACATCAACTACTTTCGGATTTTTAAAGCCCAGTCGCTGCAACCAATGGCATAGAGCGGCGGTGCTGGGAATAAACCAGACATTGCGCATTTTGGCATAGCGTTCACCCGGTACTAAAACCGTATGCACATCGCCGTCAATAACCAACGTTTCCAAAATCAGTTCTCCGCCCGGGCGTAATTGCTGCTTTAACTGCTGCAAAAAATCAATTGGCGAGCGCCGATGGTAAAGCACGCCCATCGAAAATACGCTGTCAAACTGGCCAAGGGCGGGCATATCATCAATACCTACTGGTATAAGGTTTACGGCGGTATCGGGATTAAAGTGTTTTATTGCCTGAAACTGGGTGTAAAACAACTGCGATGGGTCAATACCTACTACAAAAGCGGCACCGGCACCGCGCATTCGCCACAAATGATAACCACTACCACAACCGACATCCAGCACGTAGCGGCCTGTTAGTGGGCTAATATGCGGTAGCAGCCGGTTCCATTTAAAATCCGAACGCCATTCCGTGTCAATGGCAATGCCATGAATGTTAAAAGGCCCTTTACGCCAGGGTTTTAGCTGTTGTAACAGGAAGCGGATACGTTCTGCTTCACCTTCGCTGATATCATTAGCGGCACCAAACTGCACCGTATTTACTACGTCAACAACACTTACTGGTGTAGCGGGTAAATGCGCAATCACCTTCTGCCATTGTTTAAAATCGCCATGTAATGCCTGTTTTTGCCAATCAGCCAGCTGCGCTGGTAAGGTGTTTAACCAGCAATGCAACTTATTGTTGGCTAGTGCAGCGTAAAAAGGGGTGAAATTGAGCATGGGTGATCCCTTACAGCAGTGGCAAATAAAATAGCACAGGCTTAGCTACTTAATCGCGAGCATGGAACAAAAATTAAAGCATTGAAACCACAGGCTGGTTTCGCTAAATCCGGCATGTTGCAGCCGCTGCTGATGTTGTGCCAGCGTATCTGGTTTCATCACGTTTTCCAGCGCTGAACGTTTTTGGCTTATTTCCAGCTCACTGTAGCCATTAGCACGTTTAAAATCGAGATGTAAGTCAACCAGTAACGCATTGGTAATAATGCTATGAGCAACAAATTTTTCGGATAAAATCAACAACCCGCCGGGCTTTAAGCCTTGGTATATAGTGTTAATCAGGGCATCACGATGCTCTGGAGCCAAAAACTGCAGTGTAAAGTTAATTACCACTACCGCCGCATCCTGAATGTCAATATCGCGAATATCGGCTAGCTTTAAGCTTAGTGGCACGTCTGAGCGAAAGGCTAACAAATGCCGCTCGCACCGTTCCAGCATGGCGTGACTATTATCAACGGCAATAAGGTGGGCTCCCGGCATACTGATATTGCGGCGCATAGCCAGACTAGCTGTACCGAGCGAGCAGCCTAAGTCATAATAATTACTGTTTGGTTGCTGGAAGTGAGCGGTTAATTTACCAATAGTCTGAATAATAGTGTGATAACCCGGAATAGACCGCTGGATCATATCGGGAAATACTTCCGCGACGTGATCATCAAATCGAAAATCCTGGATCTGAGCTAAAGGTTCGGCATAAATATGATCTTTTTGCATAAGCGTGGTTACCAGCACAAAGCGATAAAGCGCTAAGATTAGCGCGTAGAAGAACTAAAAAGCATTTTACCTTAAATGTTGCTAAGCG
This sequence comes from Arsukibacterium sp. MJ3, assembly GCF_000987765.1. Lineage (GTDB taxonomy): Bacteria > Pseudomonadota > Gammaproteobacteria > Enterobacterales > Alteromonadaceae > Alishewanella. The sequence continues at coordinate 26,402 of NZ_LAHP01000021.1, read as the reverse complement.
CCAAAAACAAACTTGCCGCCTGGTAATTCGTGGTAGCTATTTTTTTAAGCTAAATGGTCAATATGCAGCAGGTAATAGGCGTTGCACAACGAAGCAACTTCTTGACCAAAGCATACAGGCAGAGTACAACGATGACAGGTTAGTCTGAATTTTGAATCTATGATTGCACGAATACTTTCATATGGTATTGCCCTGTTGTTTAGCGTTGCGCTTGCCACTTATACCACTACTACTGTCAGTGCTGAACAGATTGACAGTGCTGAAAATACTAAAAGTGCTGCTGCAAGTGCGACGCTTCACACATTAACCGTTGCCCTTAGTAACGATACTTACCCTTATATGTTTGTCAACCCGCAAGGACAACCGGACGGCCTTATTGTTGATTTTTGGCGGGAAATTGCTACTCAGCAACAGTTTGACATTGAATATATTATGGCGGACTGGCCTGAAACAGTCGCATTATTAGATGCCGGTAAAGTAGACATGCATGGCGGCATGGCCTACACCGAACAACGGGCCAAAGATTACATTTTAAATAGTATTAATATCACGATTTACAGTAATGTCTTTGTGCACCGGGACGTGTTGCGGGTGCACACCTTGGCAGATTTATCACCCTATGTAATTGGCGTGGTAGAGAACTCTAGCCATGTAACAACGCTGGCCCGGTTACTGCCAAATACGCCACTTCGGCCATTTGCAAGCGTTAGCCATATGTATGATGCCGCCTTGGCAGGAGAATTAAAAGCGTTTGCCGTGCTTGACCGCTTACCGCCGCGCTACCCGGCTTACCAGGAACTGGATAATCAATTTCCGCTGTATCAAAAAGTACCGTTAGAGGCGATAAATTTAGTCTATGCCCTGCCATTGCACTCTGAACTTAGCGATATACTGACACAATACACGGCAGCCATACCAGCCGAGCGTATAAACGAACTAGAGCGCAAATGGTTAGGGTTTCAGGTAGACGATGACGCTACTTTGTTACTAGGTTTATCAGTGCTAAATCAGCCTTATATGCACGTTTCTGCACAAGGTGAGGCAGCCGGTTTACTGGTTGATTTATGGCGGTTGTGGTCAGAAAAAACCGGAACTCGTATTGCTTTTGTGCCTCATAACTCAGCCATCAGTTTAACCAATTTAGCCAATAAACGGATTGATGCCCATATTGGCTTTCCGGCAGGTGACAACCTTAGTCCGCAGTTAGCAAAGGCTTACCACATTTACAGTTTTGCCACGGCTTACTTTACCTTGCGGTCCCAAACGCCGTTAGCGCTTGACCGTAATACCAGCGCTAACATTGGGATCTTTAGTGCTGCCACTTATTTGACAGAGCTGCAGCAGTTATACCCTAAAATTAACTTTATTCGTTACGCCTCGCACGAAGATTTAACCAAGGCAACCATAGACGGCGACATTAACGGTTTTTTTGGTGCGGAGGCAGTAATGGAAGCCCGGCTTAAACAACTTAATCTATGGGAAGATTTTGTCGCCTTTCCAACCCTGCGCTTGTTTTCGCCCCTATATATAATAGTGAACCGCGACAATAAAGCACTCGCGGCCAGTATTACCGATGGCTTTAATCAAATTAGCCTGGCTGAGCTGATACAAATTGAGCAAAAATGGATTACCTTGCCAGAGCATAGTTACTTTGCTGACTATAAAAATAAAATACCGCTTACCCTTGATGAGCGTGCCTGGCTTATTGCACATAGCCCGTTGCGGGTTGGGTTGGTTAATAACTGGCCGCCAATGGAGTTTGTCGATGAAGACGGCAATATTTCAGGAGTTAGCCATGATATTTTGCAAATTTTGGCCAGCAGGTTAGAGCTGCAGCTTGACCTGCAAACCTTTGACAACTTTGATGAGATGCTGACTGCTTTAGAGAATCGACAACTCGATTTTATTGCTCACGTCTCTCCACAAGCGGGGCGGGAGGCGTTTGCCCGCTTTACGGAACCCTTTTGGTCAGTAAGATGGGCGGTTATCAGCCATATTAACAGTGATAATATTTCACAAGCGAATCAGCTGCGTACCAAACGAGTGGCTATTTTCCGTGATTATCAGCTGGCACAGCATTTAATAGACGTGGTACCTGGTGTACAAGTGGTAGAGATCAGTGAGTTAAAGGATGGTATCCGCTTGCTGCAGGACAATAAAGTAGACTTTGTATTAGATTCTATTGAAGCCGGCAGCTGGGCGCTAAAACAAACCAGCTCCATTAATTTACGCATGCAAATAATTGATGATTTACCTGATTATCCTTCTTTGCTGGCGGTGCGAAGCGATTATACGCCCTTGGTAACTATTTTAAATAAGGGCCTGCGTAGCATCGGTATGCCTGAGCGTGAACAGATTTATCAGCGCTGGTTTGACTTTGAAATTACCCAAGGGGTTGATCTTATCAGGTTACGCCAAATTATTTGGCAGGTTGTTGCCGTTAGCTTGTTATTTTTAGCGGTATTTATCATCTGGAATTTATTTTTACGTCGTGAAGTAGGTTTACGCCGTAATGCGGAACAAAAAATGCGCTTTATGGCAACCCATGATGACTTAACCGGCTTACCTAATCGCACTTTAGTTAAAGAGCGGCTTGAACAAGCGTTAGCGCAACATAGCCGGCATAACGAAATATTAGCCGTATTGTTTCTTGATTTAGATGGGTTTAAAGAGGTTAATGATAGCCATGGCCATGCTGCAGGCGATGAGCTGTTACTGAAGCTTTCAGTGGTGCTGCAAGATTGTGTCCGCAAAAGCGATACGGTTGCCCGTTTTGGTGGCGACGAGTTTGTGTTGTTGTTGACGGGGTTGCTGCATCGGGATGATGCCGCTATTGTTGCCGAGAAAATACTGTTTCAGTTACAACAACAACTGCATTTGTCGTTTGCTGATGTCAATGTCGGCGCCAGTATTGGTATCGCTATTTATCCCTATGATGGTACGGATGGCAGCACGTTGCTAAAACAAGCCGATAAGCAAATGTACCAAGCGAAGCAACAGGGTAAAAACGGCTATAGCTTCACCGAACAAGAGTTTTCTTGAACGGGCAGTGACATTAAGCGCTATTTCTATATAATTGGCGGTCATTTTACGGCGGCTGGCCAAAGAGATAGAAGGAAGGGTTAATGCGTAGCCATTACTGCGGTTTATTAAATGTTGAACATGTTGGGCAACAGGTATCATTGTGTGGCTGGGTTAACCGGCGCCGGGATTTAGGCGGCGTAATTTTCATCGATTTACGTGACCGTGAAGGGATGGTGCAGGTGATCTGCGATCCTGATCTAACCGAGTTATTCGATCTTGCCTACACCCTTAGAAATGAATTTTGTATTCAGGTAAAAGGCGAAGTACGCGCCAGACCTGCCACTCAAATTAATACTGATATGGCAACCGGTGCAATAGAAGTGCATGCCGCTAGCTTAATCATTTTAAATAAAGCTGCACCATTGCCACTTGATTTTAATCATGAAAACAGTGAAGAGCAGCGGTTAAAATATCGTTATCTGGATTTACGCCGGCCGTTAATGAGCGAACGCTTAAAGTTTCGGGCTAAAGTAACCAGTTTCGTGCGTAACTTCATGGACAATAATGGTTTTCTAGATGTTGAAACACCCATTTTAACCAAAGCTACCCCAGAAGGTGCCCGTGATTATCTGGTGCCAAGCCGCACGCACAAAGGCCAGTTTTTTGCCTTGCCGCAGTCACCTCAGCTGTTTAAACAATTGCTGATGATGTCGGGGCTAGACCGCTATTATCAAATTGTAAAATGCTTCCGTGATGAAGACTTACGCGCAGACCGTCAGCCAGAATTTACCCAGATTGACATCGAAACCTCTTTTATGAGCGCCGAGCAGGTAATGGCCGTTACCGAGCAAATGATCCAGCAGCTATTTAAGCAACAATTGCAGGTTGACCTTGGTGAGTTCCCGCAGATGACGTATCACGAGGCTATGCGGTTATACGGTTCAGACAAACCTGATTTGCGAAATCCAATGCACTTTGTCGATATTGCCGATCTGGTTAAAGAGGTTGAGTTTAAAGTGTTTTCTGGCCCAGCAAATGATGCCAAAGGCCGGGTAGTCGCATTAAAAGTGCCAGGTGCTGCTGATAAAGTATCGCGTAAAGATATTGATAACTATAGCAACTTTGTTGGCATTTACGGCGCTAAGGGTTTGGCTTGGCTGAAAGTTAACGACAGCAGTGCCGGTTTAGACGGCGTGCAATCACCGGTAGCCAAGTTTTTAACCGCCAATATTGTCAATAGTATTATTGAGCGCACCGGCGCAGTTAATGGCGATATGATTTTCTTCGGTGCCGATAATTACCGGGTGGTATGCGAAGCCATGGGTGCGTTGCGGCTAAAACTGGGTGACGATCTGGCCCTTACTGTACCTGGCTGGAAACCGTTATGGGTAGTCGATTTTCCAATGTTTGAGGAAAATGACGATGGCAGCCATGCTGCTGTGCACCATCCTTTTACGTCACCGCTGGACACTGCGGCGTTTTTATCCACAGCAGTGGAGCAGCTTGACCACGCCAACCTGTTATCTAATGCCTATGATATGGTGCTAAACGGCACAGAATTAGGCGGTGGCTCAGTGCGTATCCACAGCGCAGACGTGCAAGCCAAGGTCTTTAAGTTACTGGGTATAAGCGATGATGAAGCTACTGAGAAATTTGGTTTTTTACTCGAAGCGCTAAAGTTTGGTGCACCGCCACATGCCGGTTTGGCGTTTGGCCTGGATCGTCTGGTAATGCTGATGACCGGAGCCACCTCAATTCGTGATGTGATGGCTTTTCCAAAAACGGCAACTGCAGCCTGTCCGCTAACCGACGCACCGGGTGTAGCCAATGCGGCGCAACTGGCTGAGCTAAGTATTCAGGTAGTCAGTAAACAGTAACATCGAATATCTTGTGTTATTGCGGTAGCCTACTGCTGCCGCAAGCAAGTTGTCTGTCAGCGAGGAGTTAAGTATGGCCGGCCATAGTAAATGGGCGAACATGAAGCATCGCAAAGCCCGCCAAGATGCCAAAAAAAGCAAAATATTCACTAAAATTATTCGCGAGCTGACGGTGTCTGCCCGCATGAATCCTGACGTTAGCATTAACCCCCGGTTGCGGCTGGCAGTAGACAAAGCGTTATCAGAGAACATGACCCGTGACACCATTGACCGGGCAATAAAGCGCGGTGCTGGCGCAACCGAAGGTGAAAATTATGAAGAGCTGGTTTACGAGGGCTATGGCCCCAGTGGCGTAGCTATTATTGTTGAAACCATGACCGACAACAATAAACGAACAGTAGCCGATGTGCGCAATGCCTTTACTAAAAATAACGGTAATTTAGGTACGTCGGGTTCAGTAGCATACTTGTTTGCCCGGCGCGGTGTGTTGCTGTTTGCGCCCGGTATTGATGAAGATGCCTTACTTGATGCGGCGCTGGATGCCGGCGCCGAAGACGTGCAAAACCACGACGATGGCAGTATTGAAGTTTTTACCAGCCCAGAGCAGTACAACGATATTAAAGACCGCTTATTAGCGGCTGGTTTTACTGCAGATAATGCAGAAATTGATATGATCCCGTCTATTCGAGCACAGATTGACGCTGATAATATTGGCCGGTTTTTTAAACTTATCGATATGCTGGAAGACTCAGACGACGTGCAAAACGTTTATCACAACGGCGAAATAAGTGACGAGCTGCTTGGCGAGCACCGCTAACCGTGAATATTATTCTGGGGATTGACCCAGGTAGTCGCTTAACCGGATATGGTGTGGTTCGCCAACAGGGCAATAAATTTATTTATCTGGCCAGTGGCTGTATTCGCCTTGGTACCGATGCGTTACCTGAGCGCTTGTTAAAAATTTTTAATGGTATTTCAGAAATTATTAGCCAAACGCAGCCTACAGTATTTGCCATTGAACAAGTTTTTATGGCACGTAATCCTGACTCTGCCTTAAAACTTGGCCAGGCCCGGGGCGCCGCTATTGTTGCCGCAAAATATGCCGGGCTGGAGGTGTTTGAATACTCAGCACGCCAGGTAAAACAAGCGGTAGTAGGCACCGGGGCGGCTGATAAAGCGCAGGTACAACATATGATTCGTTCGCTATTACAGCTCAGTGCCAGCCCTCAGGCCGACGCCGCCGATGCGCTTGCAGTGGCTTTGTGTCACGGGCATACTCAACAAAGTTTGGTGGCGTTGGCGGGGCAGGCCAGTAAAACCGTGCGTCGACGCTTGCGCTAAGCGTCATAAAACCGCGCTGCACATAGTATAATAACCAGCAATACGCTTAATAACGCAGAAGAAGAGCCTGATGATTGGACGTCTACAAGGGGTGTTGCTGGAGAAGCAGGCGCCGGATATTTTACTGGATGTAGCCGGAGTAGGTTATGAAGTGCAATTGCCACTAACCAGTTTTTACCAGCTACCGGAACCGAATAGCCAACTAACTATTTATACGCATTTTGTGGTGCGCGAAGATGCGCAATTACTTTATGGCTTTATTACCCGCACTGAGCGAAGCTTGTTTCGGCAGTTAATTAAAGCCAATGGTGTGGGGCCAAAGCTGGCGTTAACTATTTTATCTGGTATGACGGCTCAGCAATTTGTGCACTGTGTGTTGCACGATGAAATAAGCGTGCTGGTAAAACTGCCAGGCGTGGGCAAAAAAACCGCCGAGCGGCTGGTTATTGAAATGCGCGATCGCTTAAAAGACTGGGGCAGTAGTGCCACACCGGTAACCGATAAGCTAACCCTGGCTGGAGAAGATGCATTATTTGCACCGCCTGCCAGTGCAGAACAAGATGCAATAGGCGCCTTGCTGGGACTGGGGTACAACCAGGCACAAGCCAGTAAAGCAGTTAAGTTAGTAAAACGAGCCGACATGAGCAGTGAGCAACTGATCATGGCCGCCCTTAAAAGTATGATATAGCCAACATGATTGAAGCTGATCGCATGATCCAGGGCAAAGCGACCCGTGAAGATGAAGTAATTGACCGGGCTATCCGGCCAAAAACGTTAGCCGACTATACCGGGCAGCAACATGTTTGCGAGCAAATGGCAATTTTTATTGAAGCGGCGCGAGGCCGCGGTGATCCGTTGGATCATCTGCTTATATTTGGTCCGCCTGGGCTGGGTAAAACTACCCTGGCGATGATTGTCGCTAATGAAATGGGGGTAAATATTAAAAGTACCTCTGGGCCAGTGTTAGAAAAGGCCGGTGATTTGGCAGCACTACTAACTAACCTTGAAGAAAACGATGTGTTATTCATCGATGAAATTCATCGGTTAAGTCCGGTTGTTGAAGAAATTTTGTATCCGGCAATGGAAGACTATCAACTGGATATTATGATAGGCGAGGGGCCGGCTGCACGTTCTATCAAACTAGAGTTACCGCCTTTTACCTTAATTGGTGCTACTACCCGCGCCGGTGCGTTAACCTCACCGCTTCGCGATCGCTTTGGTATTGTGCAGCGGCTGGAATTTTATAAAGTAGAAGAATTAAGCGAGATTATTCAGCGTTCTGCTCATTACCTTAATTTACCACTAGAGATTGCGGCGGCGACTGAAATTGCCCGCCGCTCTCGTGGAACACCGCGTATTGCTAACCGTTTACTGCGACGGGTACGTGATTATGCTCAGGTTAAAGCAGACGGCAGAGTTTCTGTTGGCATTGCCGGGCAGGCGCTACAAATGGTGGACGTAGATGCTGAAGGTTTTGATTACATGGACCGCAAGCTTATTTTAGCCATTATTGACAAGTTTATGGGCGGGCCAGTTGGTTTGGATAATTTAGCTGCCGCCATCGGTGAAGAAAAAGAAACGATTGAAGACGTGATAGAACCGTTTTTAATCCAGCAAGGGTTTATTCAGCGCACGCCACGCGGCCGAATTGCTTCACCGCGGGCATACTTACACTTTGGTTTTGATTTACCAAAAACCGACTAACGAAGCCAACGCCGCTGCAGTTTTAAATAGGACAATATATACCCTATCGAGGGTAGTCAAAAAAAAGCCCGCTCAGGGAGCGGGCAAAGCAACAAGTTAAAAGAGTGCTGCAATAAATCCAGGGAACATGTTTGGAACGACAACAAAACTAACCTTAGCTATCAGTTTTGTTGAGAGGTGAACTTTGCTAAACAAGATAACCCTCTTACCTTGCTTTTGCGCTAGCTCAGAACACGAAGCATATAGTAAAGAATTCGAGCAATTACTTCAAACAAGAAAAATTATCACTTTGCCATTATATAAACTAATGCAAAGCTAATTTTCATGCGTAATTTAATTAACCATTTATGCTGGCGCACCAACAATCATACCTTTATTCATCTGCCATTAAGTTAAAATGTGGATGATCACTCGGATTGCTTTTTGTTTTTTAACTGTTCAAAAAAGCCAGCGTTTCAGCTTCCTATTACTTGCTTGCTTAACGCTTGCAGAATTTTAACTAAATAGGCAAGAGGTTGAACTTCAGTGAATACAGACAGTCTGTTATTTGAACAAATTACAATAGGTAAACGCAAATAAATATAGTTGCAACAAAGCACATCAAGCCATTGAGTTTGTTACTGCGGCTAATTATCATACGCGGCGCTTAAAGAAGTGGTTATACATGTCTGGAAATAACTTCGAGTTACCCATCCGAGTTTATTACGAAGATACAGATGCTGGCGGTATTGTTTACTACGCCAACTACCTGAAGTTTTTTGAACGTGCCCGTACAGAATGGTTACGGGCGTTGGGAATAGAGCAGGATACATTATTGTCAAATAATATCGGCTTTGTCGTAACCAAGGTGTTGATGGATAACAAAAAAAGTGCTGTTTTTAATGAATTATTGACGGTGTCCAGTCAAATAAGTACCTTAAAGTCAGCAAGTGTGGTTTTTTCTCAGCAAATTTTTAATGCTTCGGCACAATTAGTTTGTCAGGCAGAAATTAAAGTAGCCTGTGTTGATAAACAGGCCATGAAAGCCCGGCCAATGCCGGCAGACATTTTAGAGGTATTAACGCGTGTCAGGTGAAATCTCGATTCTCCATTTATTACTCGATGCCAGTATTGTTGTACAACTGGTTATGCTGATTTTAGTCGGGATGTCGGTAGCCTCCTGGAGTATGATTTTTAAACGCAAAAATGTATTAAAAAATGCGATTGCCGATGCTAGGAAATTTGAAGATAAATTTTGGTCAGGTGTAGATTTATCTAAGCTCTATGCCGAAGTGAGTGCACGGCAAAGTAACAGTGGTTTAGAGTTATTGTTTAAAGCCGGCTTTAAAGAATTTGCCCGTTTACATAAAAGCAGTCGCCAGCAACCTGCCGCGGTAATGGAAGGGGCACAACGTGCCATGCGCGTTGGTTTATCGCGCGAAGTGGAACGGCTTGAGACAAACTTACCTTTTCTGGCAACTGTTGGTTCAATTAGCCCTTATATTGGTTTGTTTGGTACGGTATGGGGCATCATGAATTCTTTTATTGCCTTAGGAGCAGTGCAGCAGGCCACGTTAGCCATGGTTGCGCCGGGTATTGCCGAGGCACTAATTGCCACGGCTATTGGTTTGTTTGCCGCTATTCCGGCCGTTATTGCGTATAACAAGTTTTCGCATGAGGTAGAACTGCTGGAAAGCAGCTACGTAAATTTTGTTGAAGAGTTTTCAAACATTTTGCATCGTCAGGCTTTTAATAGCGTAGAGGCTGCATAATGTACGTTCGAAAAAAACGGCGCATGATGGCCGAGATAAATGTTGTACCTTACATTGATGTTATGTTGGTGCTACTGGTTATATTTATGGTCACTACACCGCTTATTACTCAAGGGGTAAAGGTAGAGTTACCTAAGTCTGCGGCACAACCAATAGCCCAGATGACCGAGGGTAAAACCCCTTTGGTGGCTACGGTTGACGCTGACGGGTTATATTATTTTGAAAAAGACGGTAAACAGCAAGGGCCTTTTACTTCAGCAGAACTGCAGGTAGAAGTGGCCAGTTGGTTAACGATTGAACCCGGTACTCAGGTTATCGTTAAAGGTGACAAATCGGTTAGCTATGAAGCGGTTATCCGTTTAATTAATGTCTTGAAAAATGCTGGTGCGCCGGCAGTAGGTTTAATGACTGACAATGAAGTTTGATAAGATTAAACCAGCACTAACGACGTACCTGGCAAAATCGCTTGGGTTGCACGTTGCTATTGTTTTGCTACTTGTGTTTGGCGCCAGCATCAGTTTTACCCGCGACACACTAGAGATGTCGGTCAGTGCTGAACAAGGTGTAGAGGCTAACCCTGCACCCATTGAAGCCGTGGCTATTGATCGCAAACAGTTAGAGCAGCGGGTTGCTGAAATAAAGAAAAACCAGGATGACGCTAAAAAAGCGGAAGAAGACCGTATTCGGGCATTAGAGCGGCGCGCAGAGCAAGCACAACAGAACCGTGCAGCTGAAGAGCAGCGGTTAAAGCGGGTTGCAGAACAAAAACGTCAAGCCGATGCAGAGGCCAAACAGTCTCGTGCTGCCGCTGCAGAGGCACAAAAGAAGCAAGTGGTTGAGGCTGCTAAAGCAAAACAAGCTGAAGAATCGCGTAAAGCACGTGAGTTAGAACAACAAAAAGCGGAAGCGGCAGCCACAGCCGCTGAAGAAAGAAGTCGCCAGGCCGCTGCAGAGGAAGCCAAAGCGCAAGCTGAACGTGAACGCAAAGCTCGTGAAGATAAAGAAAAGGCCGAACGTGAACGAGTAATGCAAGAGCAAATGGCTAAAGAAGCGGAATCACGGCGCCAGGCCAGAGCGCAGCAGGCAGTAACGGAAGTGCAACGCTATACCGCGATGATCCGTGATGCGATTCAGCGTAATTTATTAGTAGATGAAAATATGCGCGGTAAAACCGCCCGCATAAATATCAGGCTGGCTAGCAACGGTTTTGTTACCGATGTGCGCTATGTCAGTGGTGATCGTCTGGTAGCAGAGGCTGCTATCAGAGCGGTAAAGCGGGCAGGTACGTTACCCGTATCAACTGATCCTGATGTTTATAATCAATTAAAAGATATTACTTTAACGGTGGCACCAGAATTTTGATGATAACTAACGTACTGAAAAAATTTTTACTCTTCGCTATGTTGCTTTGTCCAGCTGCAGTATGGGCGTCATTGGAAATAGTAATTACCGAAGGTATTGATTCTGCCAGGCCAATTGCCATTTTACCTTTTAGTTTTAATGGTACTACCCGGCCGACAGAAAATTTGGCTGAAATTGTGGCTGCCGACTTAATGCGCAGCGGTAAGTTTAGTCCGCTGGCTAATATCAAAATGCCACAGCAACCGGCTAAATCTGGCGATATTAATTATGCAGCCTGGGTGCGTGAAGGCGTTGAGGCCATTGTAATTGGCCAGATTAATGAAGTTGGCATTGACCGTTACACCGTAAGTTTTGAGCTAATTGATGTGCTTAAAGGCAATAGTGGGCCAAGCGCACAAATGCTTAATGCTGGCAAGCTGGTGAACAGTAATCAGCAGATACTGGATAGCAGAGAAACCACTATTAACGGTAACCAGTTTCGACAGTATGCGCATCGGATCAGTGATATTGTTTATGAAAAGCTGACCGGCGAGCGTGGTGCCTTTTTAACTAAAATTGCTTATGTACTGGTGCGGCCTGAACACGAGTTCCCTTATCAGCTGGTTGTTGCGGATTACGACGGCGTAAATGAGCAGATTTTGCTGCGCTCAAAAGAGCCACTGATGTCACCGAACTGGTCACCTGATGGCACCAAGCTGGCCTATGTCACCTTTGAGCGGCGCCAGGCACAAATTTTTATTCAGGATATTTACAGTGGTCGTCGTTCGGTAGTGAGCACCTTCCCTGGTATTAATGGTGCGCCGGTTTGGTCACCGGATGGTGCAAGTTTGGCGTTGGTATTGTCGAAAGACGGTAATCCTGAAATTTATACTTTGAATATCGCTACCAAAGCGTTACGTCGGATCACTAACCACCGGGCCATTGATACTGAACCTAACTGGTCGCCCGATGGCCAGGAGATTGTGTTCAGTTCCGACAGAGGTGGTAATCCACAGCTTTATAGCGTAAATTTAACAACAAATACCACAAGGCGCTTGACATTTGAAGGTGAAATGAATTTGGCGGGCGCTTTTACACCAGATGGCAGCGCTATTGTGATGGTAAACCGGACTCAAGGCCAATACCATATTGCAAAAATGGATCGGCAAAGCCGCTTTTTGCAGGTGTTAACCCGAACCAATCTGGATGAATCACCCAGTATTGCCCCGAACGGTTCAATGATTATTTACAGCACCATGCATGGTTCGTCGCAGGTGTTGGCACTGGTTTCAATGGATGGACGCTTCAAAGCCCGACTGCCGGCAATAAATGGACAAGTAAAATCGCCGGCCTGGTCACCTTTTTTATAAAACAAAAACGTGGTTAACTTACTAAGGACAACAAAATGAAATTAAACAAAGTGTTAAAGGCTTTATTAATCGCAGTACCTGTGATGACATTAGCCGCCTGTAGTTCAACATCATCAACGTCTGCTGATGATGCTAATACTTCACAGGTCACCGAAACTGTACAAGTTGAAACTGCAGCGCCAGTAATGAGTGCTGCTGAGCAAATGCGCCAGAAACTGGAAGCATTGCGCCAGGAAAACACCATTTATTTCGACTTCGACCGTGCGACTATCCGTCCTGAGTTTGTTGAAGTATTAGAAGCTCATGGTACTTTCTTACGTGCGAACCCAAGTGTTCGTGTTACCGTAGAAGGCCATAGTGATGAGCGCGGCACGCCTGAGTACAACATCGCCCTGGGCGAAAGTCGTGCACAGTCAGTGGTATTGTATTTGCAAAACCTGGGTGTTTCTGCAGGCCAGTTATCTACCGTTAGTTACGGTGAAGAAAAGCCAGTTGACAGATCACGTTCAGAAACTGGTTTTGCTAAAAACCGTCGTGCAGTACTGGCTTACTAATAGCTAATAACAAAAAAGAGTGATCATGACAGTAAATAAAAAACTGTGGATTGCTCTGTCCTTAGTGAGTACTGGTGCCTGGGCAAACCCGGCACCGGTTACTGAGCTGGGCAGAAATACCGCAACTAACCAGCAATTTGCTAGCCCAAGCTCGGGTACATTAGAGCAGCGCCTGGCGGCACTTGAACGGGTTGTTGAAGCAAGAGCCCAAGGCCAGATGCAAATGCAACAGCAATTGCAGCTGTTATTGGATGAAGTGAGCCAACTGCGTGGGGTAACTGAAACCCACACTTATCAGTTGGACGAAATGCTGCAGCGTCAACGCGACCTATATCAGGAAATTGACCGCAGAGTAGGTGCCTTGCAAAGCGCTGAACCACGCCAGCCAGTTGCACCCAATAACGTTAACACCACACCAACCGTGACTTACTCATCAAACATGTCTGAAAATGACGCCTATGATAAAGCCGTTAATATGGTGTTAAAAGACCGCAGATACGATGCTGCTATTCCTGAATTTGAAGCCTTTTTACAAAGCTATCCAACCTCTGGTTACGCGCCAAATGCTCATTATTGGTTAGGTCAGTTATTGTTTAATAATAATGAACTGGCAAAAGCGAAAACCCACTTTGAGCGGGTAGTGACTAATTTTGAGACTTCCAACAAAGTACCCGACGCCTTACTTAAACTGGGGCAGTTGGCAGAGCGGGAAAACAGCAAAGATGCGGCATTACGATTTTATCGCCGTTTAACCAGCGAGCATAGCACTGCAACCTCTGCCCGGTTGGCGCAAGAGCGTATTGACGCCCTTAAATAACCCTTATTAGCTAACGCCAAAGTTAGCTTTACTGTTTAATATTGCTGGCTTTTTGTGCAGTTAGACCATGATGATTGCCTTTTTAACAACTTTCGGTTGCACTGGCGCCGTAAATCAGTAAGATATGCCTCCGCGGTTAGGGTCGTTAGCTCAGTTGGTAGAGCAGTTGACTTTTAATCAATTGGTCGCTGGTTCGAATCCAGCACGACCCACCAAACCGCACAAACAAGTACACCGAAGTGGGTCGTTAGCTCAGTTGGTAGAGCAGTTGACTTTTAATCAATTGGTCGCTGGTTCGAATCCAGCACGACCCACCACTTCGCGTATATCCTGTTTGGGTCGTTAGCTCAGTTGGTAGAGCAGTTGACTTTTAATCAATTGGTCGCTGGTTCGAATCCAGCACGACCCACCACTTTACGTTTATCCTGTTTGGGTCGTTAGCTCAGTTGGTAGAGCAGTTGACTTTTAATCAATTGGTCGCTGGTTCGAATCCAGCACGACCCACCAAACACCACCCGTTAATTACTGTCCTTGCTAACATGCCAAGTGTATAATCTATGGCATTTCAAGCAATTTGGTAGGTATTATGGCGCAGTCAATATATTTTCGTGAGCAGGACTTTAGTTTTCCTAAAAAACCGATGCCACTGTCTGTTGATGAAAAACACGCATATAAAGCCAGAATTAAAACCTTGTTACAGCAAAAAGATGCGGTACTGGTGGCGCATTATTATACCGATCCGGAAATTCAGGCGCTGGCCGAAGAAACCGGTGGTTGTGTTTCTGACTCACTGGAAATGGCCCGTTTTGGCAGTGAACACCCCGCTACAACGCTGATTGTCGCTGGCGTTAAGTTTATGGGCGAGACCGCGAAAATTCTTACACCGAATAAAACGGTATTAATGCCAACGTTAGAGGCTACCTGCTCACTTGATTTAGGCTGTCCGGCTGGGCCATTTGCGGCATTTTGCGATGCTCATCCTGAGCGGGTAGTGGTGGTATATGCCAATACCTCAGCCGCGGTTAAAGCCCGAGCTGATTGGGTAGTTACCTCATCTATTGCGCTTGATGTAGTAGATTATCTCGACAGCTTGGGTAAAAAAATACTTTGGGCTCCTGATAAGCATCTGGGCGGCTACGTGCAAAAGCAAACCGGCGCCGATATGCTGCTATGGGACGCCGCCTGCATTGTGCATGATGAATTTAAAGCCAGCGCCCTTATCGAGCTGAAAAAGCAATACCCGGACGCTGCGGTGCTGGTGCATCCGGAATCGCCCGACAGCGTAGTGCAGTTAGCCGATGCAGTAGGCTCCACCAGCCAGCTAATTAAAGCCAGCCAAACCCTGCCAAACAAAATGTTTATAGTAGCGACCGACAAAGGCATTTTTTATAAAATGCAGCAGCAAATGCCAGACCGCATCTTTATCGAAGCCCCAACCGGCGGTAACGGCGCAACGTGCCGCAGCTGCGCGCATTGCCCCTGGATGGCAATGAACGGCTTAAAAGCCATTGAAGACGCCTTAACCGATGCTGCCGGCCATGAAATATTTGTTGATGAGACAATACGCAAGCAAGCATTAGTGCCGCTTAACCGCATGCTTAACTTTGCAAAAGAGCTGAAAATGCAAGTAAAGGGCAATGCGTAGGCTAAAACAGCCATGGCTTGTTTAAAAAGCCGCCATAAACAAGCGTGTTACACATATAACAGTTGCAGCGCGCAGTTAATTTCCCTAGTATAGCCGCGCTTGCAACGCAAGTTCCGGAGAGATGGCTGAGTGGCTGAAGGCGCACGCCTGGAAAGTGTGTTTAGGTTAACTCCTAACGAGGGTTCGAATCCCTCTCTCTCCGCCAATTAAATAAAAAATGGCCCACGCCAAAAGCGTGGGCCTTTTTTATTTAAGCGTCGAGATGAGGTCTTGGTTCGAACCCTTAGTTCGACAAAACGGCAGGATAGCCGTTTTGCATGGCTCTGCCACCCAGCGGGCGAGTGCCATGGATGGCGCGAGTGAATCCCTCTTTCGACCAAAAGCGTGGGCCTTTTTCATTTAAGCGTCGAGATGAGGTCTTGATGAGGACCCTTAGTTCGACCAATTCGCCGGGAGCACAAAATTGTCTGGAACAATTTTGGACCGTGTTAGCGCGGGTCCAGAGAACTGAGGCAGGAAAGCCTCAGCAAATTGGAACGCACTTTAGTGCGGCCCCGAAGGGGTGAAGGGCAGGAAGCCCGAAATAATCCCTAGGTGCCGCTAACGCGTGCATGTCAGCATAGGTTTCAGCTACCAAAACCGTCAACTTTACCGTTTGACCGCTTAGAGGCGTTTTTTCAGGAGAAGATTCAATCATATCTAAACGCAATTTACCCGCGCCCCAGGTTGGCCGGCCCAATGATACGCTACACAATATACTATGAAACCAAATGGCCAGCTCAAACCGCTTAGCATAAATAGCGGTGTAACGGTTGGCCCATTGCTGCCATGACCACATAACTCTTCGATCAGGGCGTGGCTCCCAACGCGTAAGTGCTATCAGCTATCAGCTATCAGCTATCAGCTTAAAAAGTGTTGTTTTGCTTAACAGTGATTGTTGCTACCCCTTTGTTTCTAAATACGTTAAATTACCTGCATATTACTGGCAACCTTGCCGGGCTATTACAAAAAACGTGCACCATGCACGATATAAGGACATACCTTTAATGCTTCAAGACATCAAAAAAACGCTGTGGGCGTCGGCCGATAAACTCGGTGAGCAAATGGCTAAGGGCGTAGCGCTAGGCCAATTGTTCCACCAGAAGTTAGCAGGGCTGGGCTATGATGTTTTAAAATTAAAGGATGTAATTTTATCAGCTAATACAGGGTGAGATGCTATCCAAAAAGCTCCAAAGATCTTTAATTGACCCCGTACATATTTCAGATACAATCGATTGATTGTCATACGGATATGAATGCGCATGAATAAAAAACCCCTTAGTGAACGTGATATTTGCTCTAAGTTTATTACCCCCGCGATACAACAAGCCGGTTGGGATCTGCACACGCAAATTCGTGAAGAATTAACCTTTACTGCCGGTCGCGTTATTGTGCGTGGCCGTATGCACACCCGTGGTGAAAAGCGTCGTGCCGATTATGTGCTGTATCATAAGAAGAATTTGCCGCTGGCGGTAATCGAAGCCAAAGACAATAAACACAGTGTCGGCTCTGGTATGCAGCAAGCATTAGCCTACAGCGAAGCGCTAGATGTGCTGTTTGTGTTCTCAAGCAACGGTGATGGCTTTTTATTCCATGATAAAACCGGTCTAAGTGGCGCTGTCGAGCGCGAGCTTAGCTTGACTGAATTTCCGTCACCAACACAGTTGTGGGCCTGGTATTGTCAGCATCACGGTTTTAAAGACAGCGCGGTGCAGTTAGTTGATACCCCATATTATGACGATGGCAGTGGCCGCAGCCCGCGTTATTATCAAATGACCGCCATTAACCGCACGGTGGAGGCGGTAGCACGCGGCCAGGATCGCATTATATTGGTAATGGCCACCGGCACCGGTAAAACCTATACCGCCTTTCAAATAATATGGCGGTTGTGGAAGTCGAAGCAGAAAAAACGCATTTTGTTTTTAGCCGATCGCAATATTCTGGTCGACCAAACTAAAAACAACGACTTTAAACCCTTTGGTCAGGCCATGACCAAAATTACCAAGCGCACTATTAATAAATCTTACGAAATTTACTTATCGCTGTATCAGGCCGTTACCGGAACAGAAGAAGAGCAAAACATCTACCGTGAGTTCTCACCCGACTTTTTCGATTTAATCGTAATAGACGAGTGCCACCGTGGCAGTGCGCGGGAAGACTCGGCCTGGCGCGAAATTCTGGAATATTTTAAAACCGCCACCCATATCGGCTTAACCGCCACCCCGAAAGAAACCAAAGATGTCAGCAACACTCATTATTTTGGCGAGCCCATTTTTACTTACTCGCTAAAACAAGGCATTGATGATGGCTTCTTAGCGCCCTACAAAGTAGTGCGCATTGATTTTGACATCGACTTACAAGGCTGGCGGCCCAAAAAAGGCCAAAAAGATAAATATGGCCTGGAAATAGAAGATCGCATTTACAACCAAAAAGACATGGACCGCACTATCGTGTTTGATGAGCGCACCCAGCTGGTGGCACAAAAGGTAACGGAATACCTGCAAAAAACCGGTGAGTTTCAAAAAACCATTATCTTTTGTGACGACATTGACCATGCCGAGCGCATGCGCCAGGCCTTAGTAAACCTAAACCCGGCGCGGGTGCAGGAAAGCGCTAAGTATATTATGCGCATTACCGGCGATGACAACGAAGGTAAAGCCGAGCTGGATAATTTTATTAACCCCGAAAGCCGCTACCCGGTCATTGCCACCACCAGCAAATTAATGACCACTGGCGTAGATGCCCAAACCTGCAAGTTGGTGGTACTGGATCAACGTATTCAGTCGATGACCGAGTTTAAGCAAATTATCGGTCGTGGCACCCGCATAAATGAAGACTACGACAAGCTGTGGTTTACCATCATGGACTTTAAAAAAGCCACTGAGCTGTTTGCAGACCCAAACTTTGATGGCGATCCGGTGGTAATTTACCAGCCTAAGCCAGGTGAAGAACCCGTGCCGCCGGAAAACATGCCAGGCGAAGTAGAAGAGTCAGGCGCGCCTTATGGTGAAGGTGAACAGCCTGAAGATATGCCGGGAGAGGTAACTGGCCCCACCGGGCCTGGCGAGAAAAGGAAAAAGTTTGTGGTAGCCGGCCAGCCAGTGACCATAATTGGCCAGCGGGTGCAGTTTTTGGGGCCCGACGGCAAGCTTATTACCGAGTCATTAACCGATTACACCAAACAGTGCGTGCAAAAGCAGTTTGCCACTTTAAGTGATTTCTTTAAGCACTGGAGTAATGCCCAGCGTAAGCAGGAAATTATTCAGCAATTAGCCGAGCAGGGCGTGTTTTGGGATGAACTGCGCGCCGATGTTGAACAAAAGCTTGGGGTAGAGCTGGATGCATTCGATTTAATCAGCCACATCGTTTACGATCAGCCGCCGCTGTCGCGCCGCGAGCGCGCCAACAACGTGAAAAAGCGCAATTATTTTACCAAGTACCAGGGTGCAGCCCGCCAGGTGCTGGAAAACCTGCTGGATAAATATGCCGACACCGGCATTGTGCACATTGAAGACATTAAAATATTGCAGCTGCCGCCGTTTAATAGCATGGGCACCATGGTAGAACTGGTGAATGCCTTTGGCGGCAAACACGGTTATGACAACGCCATAACAGAATTAGAGCAAGCTTTGTATAGCAGTCAGGAAAGCGCCTGACGCTAAGCCATTTTTTAGGAAACGTTATGTCTATCAGCAGTACCATTAAATCTATTCAAGACATTATGCGCAAAGACGTGGGGGTCGATGGCGACGCCCAGCGTATTGGCCAGTTGGTTTGGATGCTGTTTTTAAAAATTTATGATGACAAAGAGCAAGAATGGGAGCTGTTTGGTAATTACACCTCACCCATACCCGAACACTTACGCTGGCGTAACTGGGCGGCCAACGCCGAGGGCATAACCGGCGAAGAGTTAAAGCTGTTTATCGACAACAGCTTATTTCCAGGCTTACAAAACTTACAGCCAAAAGGCGACGACCAACGGGCGTTTGTGATTAAAAGCGTGTTTGAAGATGCCTATAACTACATGAAATCTGGCCAGCTGCTGCGCCAAATGCTCAATAAAATTCAAGACGGTATCGACTTTAACAAAGCACAAGAGCGCCACTTGTTTGGCGACATGTACGAGCAAATACTGCGCGACTTACAAAACGCCGGTAATGCCGGTGAGTTTTATACCCCGCGCCCGGTAACCGAGTTTATGGTGCGCATGGTTAACCCCAAGTTGGACGACAAAGTGCTTGATCCAGCCTGCGGCACCGGCGGTTTTTTAACCTGTACTATTGAGCATAAGCGTAAGCACTACGTTAAAACCACCAGCGATGAGCAAACACTACAACACAGTATTTTTGGCGTAGAGAAAAAGCCACTGCCGCATTTACTGGCTACCACCAACATGATTTTGCACGGCATTGAAGTGCCGTTTCAAATACGCCACGACAACACCTTAGCGCGCCCTTTAATTAGCTGGGGGCCAAAAGAGCGGGTAGACTGCATTATTACCAACCCGCCGTTTGGTGGCATGGAAGAAGACGGTATCGAAACCAACTTTCCGCAAGCGTTTCGTACCCGCGAAACTGCCGATTTGTTTATGACATTAATAGTTCACTTACTTCGCGACGGCGGCCGCGCCGCTGTGGTACTGCCAGACGGCTTTTTATTTGGCGAGGGCATGAAGTCACGTTTAAAAGAAAAGCTGTTAGAAGACTGTAACCTGCACACCATAGTGCGGCTGCCCAATGGTGTGTTTAACCCCTACACCGGCATTAAAACTAACTTGCTGTTTTTTACCAAAGGCACGCCCACCAAGCACATTTGGTTTTACGAGCACCCATACCCAGAAGGCGTTAAAAACTACAGCAAAACCCGGCCCATGCGCGTGGAAGAATTCGTTACCGAAGAAGCCTGGTGGGGCAATGAGGCCGATGGCTTTGCCGCACGCGAAGAAAACCAATTCGCCTGGCAGGTATCGGTTGCCGATATTAAAGCGCGTAACTATAACCTCGACTGCAAAAACCCACATATTGGTGAGCAAATAAGCCATGATCCACAAGAGCTATTAGCCAGTTATGCTCAGCAGCAGCAAGAAATACAACAGCTTCGCGACCAGCTAAAAAGCATACTCAGTGAGGCTTTAGCACCAAGTAGCCAAAACCGCAGTGACAAGGCAGGGCTCTAGCATGGCGGTTAAGGTTGAACAGCTAATTACCCAGCATTTAGACTTATGGACACAGGCACAAACCGCCAAAAGCACCGCAGGGCGCGGCAGCAATAATAAGATTGAGCTAACCGGCATAAAAAAACTGCGTGAGCTAATTTTAGAACTGGCCGTGCGCGGCAAGCTCGTGCCACAAGATCCAAACGATGAACCTGCCAATGAGTTATTAAAGCGCATTGCTACTGAGAAAGAGGCGTTGGTTAAAGCCGGTAAGCTTAAAAAGCAGAAGCCTTTTCTGCCGATATCGGATGAGGAAAAGCCTTTTGAGTTGCCAGTTGGTTGGGAGTGGTCTAGGCTTGGATCTTTGGGTTGGTTAACTTCGAGCAGTCGTGTACATCAAAAAGATTGGACATCAACTGGTATACCTTTCTACAGGACGCGAGAAATTGTATCTTTGTGCAAGTTTGGTTCAGTCGAGAATGAGTTATTCATATCAGAAGAGTTATACCAAACTCTTACAGAAACAGGCACAACGCCAGAGACCAATGATGTAATGCTAACTGGAGTAGGGACAATTGGTGTTCCTTACTTGGTAAATCAACAGGACAAGTTTTACTTCAAAGATGCAAGTGTTCTTATATTTAAGAATGTTTACAATATTGAACCTGAATTCTTTCTTCATTTCTTCAAATCGCCAACTTGGATTGAGCAGATACACAACGGAAGTATGGGCACAACAGTTCATACTCTAACAATCGCAAGGGGAACTGAGGTGTTAGTGCCGGTTCCCCCGATAACTGAGCAACATGCGATCAGTGTTAAGATTGAAGAGCTAATGGCACTTTGCGATCAACTGGAACAGCAAAGCTACCAAAGTATCGATGCGCATAACCAACTGGTCGATGCCTTACTGGCCACCTTAACCCAAAGCCACAACGCTGAAGAACTGGCCAGCAACTGGCAGCGCTTAGCAGCGCATTTCGACACGCTATTTACCACCGAATACAGCATCAACGCCCTAAAACAAAGCATCCTGCAACTGGCGGTAATGGGCAAGCTGTGTAAACAAGACCCCAACGACGAACCCGCCAGCGAATTACTAAAACGCATCGCCTTTGAGAAAGACGCCCTAGTTAAAGCCGGTAAAATCAAAAAACAAAAACCGCTACCGCCGATAAGTGATGAAGAAAAACCGTTTGAACTGCCGGAAGGTTGGGAGTGGTGTAGGTTAGGGGATTTAGCTGCATTTCAGAAAGGGTATGCATTTAAGTCAGAAAATTATTTAGATAGTGGGGTTATGATTACAAAAATCCAAAACCTAACAGATAATCATATTCAAAATTCCGTCTATATTGCACCAGAGACAGTGGCTGAATTCGATCAATACTTGCTTAGCGAAGGGGACATTGTTATGACAACTGTCGGCAGTTGGTTTTCAGCACCATTATCGGCAGTTGGAAGAACTTTTATGATCCGAAAATTATTTGATAATTCGCTGCTTAATCAAAATGCAGTGAAATTAAGAGCTTGGAAAGGAATAACTCCTTCGTTACTGCTGGCAAACCTGAGATCCCTATCATTTAAAAATTATTTATTCATAGAGGCTCAAGGCACAGCTAATCAAGCTAGTATCACCCAAGAAAGTATAAAAAAATTTCTACTTTGTTTACCTCCAGAAAACGAGCAGAACAGAATTATTAGCAAGTTAGATGAACTAATGATTATTTGTGACGCGTTATCAGGAATGATAGATACCTCCAAACACTCACAATCTGTATTAGCTGACGCATTAGTCGAACAGGTGGTGGCATGATAGAAAAAATCAGAATCTCACTCTGGGACATTTTCACGTTCTTTATGACTGGCGTATTTGCCTTGATTGCTACCTGCATTGTGCTAGCGGTAACCGCTCAAATGCCCAAGTCTGAAGTGGTTGTTGAATTCCTAATAAAGTTGCCAACTACTTATATTATTGTGGTTGCGCCAATTGTGTTGACTTTAGTTGGTTTGCTGATTGAACCGCTAGCAAACTTCTTTGAAAGATATTTGGGGAGGTTTATTTACTTTTGGTTACCAAAGGACAATCAAACACGAAAAGCTGATGAAGTGATGATGGAGCAATATATCAAGGAAAACGGATTTGGCGATTTAAATGGCCAAATTGAAAAGCCGTTTTTGTTATGCAAAGAATATGTCGAAACGAAACAGCTCAGTACCACCTTTATGGTGTTTTTAGCACGTTACGGTTTTTACCGGAACTGCAGTTTCATATTGCTTTTGTCTGGTGTGGTTTATGTTATCACCGAGCCTAATTGCGGGGCTTTCGTTTGGTTTTTCGCAAGTTATTGCGTAAGTGCATTACTAACCAAACGTGCAAATGAATTTTATAGTTATCAGGCACCTACCGTTTATAGCGCGTTTTTAATAGACAATCTTAATTGGCCTGCTAAGCAATTGGCTAAAGACGAAAAGCTTTCAGCTGAAACTAAAGAAAACTAAGGAATAACGTACAGTGGAATTAAAAGGACTTTTAGAGCGTGGCTATTTCCCCAAAGAGCTGCCCAAACCATTCACTACAGAATCTTATGCTAGGGCACTTGACGCGGCTTACGAAAAAAATGAGATTATTGGTATCGAAATGCCAGGGCATTTTGGCAAGCCAATCGTTAAAGAGTCCAAAATTCCTGTAGCCAAAGAAGTTTTTTACTCTCTTGCGCGTGGAGGACTTCTTCGTCGGCAGCTCAGTATCTGTAATCCCGTGTTATTTTTTCTGCTAGCTCGGGAGATTGTCAAAAACTGGCAAGAAATAAAGCTTGTTGTTTCTGGTTCAAAATTTGCTGCAACTGCGCCTGAATACAAAACTGAGGGGCGGGCGATAAATGGTCGCTATCCGCAAAATGGACGTATACCACTCGCTATTCGGGATAGGATAGGTGCACGTTACCTTTTAAAAACAGACATTAGTCGTTTCTATCATAGTATTTATACGCATTCAATCCCTTGGGCTTTACATGGGAAAAAGGTGGCTAAAGCGAACCGTAAACTGGATAGCCTAGGCAATAAATTAGACTATCTTGTTCGGCAAGGGCAGGACGGTCAAACTGTGGGGATACCAATCGGCCCAGATACCTCACTAGTAATTGCTGAAATGTTAATGCATAGAGTAGATAAAGCTTTAGCCAATGCATCACCAGAAGCAAAAGGACATCGCTTTATTGACGATTATGAAATTAGCTTTGTAAATCGTGATGAAGCAGAACGTGCATATCATTTACTAGACGCAGAGTTGGCTGAATTTGAGCTGGCTTTAAATATCAAAAAGACGAAAATCGAAAAATTACCACTTCGTTTAGAAGAAGAATGGGCTACATACTTCAAAAGTTTTGAGTTCAGGCATAGCGTAAAATTTCAATCATCTGATCTTGAAACTTACTTTTCTAAGGCATTTGAATATCATCGTATTCATAATGATGAACCTGTCATGCAATGGGCGATCGCTTGTCTAAGCTCTCTAAGATTACGGGAAGAAAATTGGGAGCTTTTACAGCGTTTGCTGCTGCTGTCTGTGGCACCTGAGCCTGCATGCCTGCCATTTGTCTTAACTCAGATTATTCAAAAAAGAGAAAGTAAATCTATCTTAGTAAATGAATTAACAACGCTTTTAAACACAATTATTCTGGAACATGCCAGCCTTAAGCATTCCAGTGAGGTTGCAAACGCGTTGTGGGGGTGTCTTGCGCTTGAGCTGAGATTGTTCAGTGACACCTGCGACAAAGTTTCCTCATGCCGTGACTCTTGTGTTGCGCTTTTAGCTTTGGACTGTCAGCAAAATAACCTAACTGACAAGAAGTTAAATAAAACGGTTTGGGAAGAGTATCTAAATAAAGAGGAACTGTATGGTGATCAGTGGCTGCTAGCCTATGAGTCAAATATAAAAGGCTGGTTGCAAGCAAAAAATAAGCATGATTACGTAAGCGCTGATCCTAGCTTTTCCTTTTTAAAAAGAAGGAATGTTTCTTTCTATCGAGCAAAAGCTGACTGGGATGATATGGAGCTTCCTACAACGCCCTCTTTTACACCATACGATGGTAACGCTTATTAATCTTAATGAGGAGATTGCATATGGCCGGACGCCAAAGTCAGCATCAGTTTTTTAATTTTCTCCAACATGCAGAGCGCACGGGTAAAAGCTTTACTCGTGATACGTTAATTGGCGCCTCTGGCTGGAAAGCCAGCACCTTTGCAACCTATTACATCAAAGGCCAAATCACGCAGTTTGTTACTGAAACAACTGATGGAGCGTTTCAGGCTATAAACACGCTGGATTTATCCTTCGTTGAATTTCAAAAACGTTTATCGCAAAGCAAGCACTTTCAGGAGCTTGGCCACAAGTGTAAATCACAGCTTGCTAAAGCACTACTTAAGAAAGCTCGCGATAACATGATGCTAGCGCTAGAGCTATATAACAGACCATCACTGGAAAATAAGCTAGACGGTTTTGTGCTGCTGTTTTGCACTGCGTGGGAACAGTTGGCCAAAGCGCGGTTAATTGAGCGTGATGGCGAAGATAGTATTTTCGAAGCTGCTAATAAAAAAGGTATCCGACACACAGTCTCATTACGAGTTTGTTTAGCCAGGCTATATAATGAAAAAGATTTAGTACGCAGAAATATCGAAATAGTAACCGACTGGCGTGATCAAGCCGTACACTTATTGATGCCTGAATTACAAGCTATTGCCTCGCGCATTTTTCAATCAGGGGTACTTAATTTCTCGTCAGAGTTTGAGAGCTTCGCACAAGTTCCTTTTTTAGCCGTTCAACACACTGGCATGATGACAATTGTCGGCGACTTTAAGCTACCAGCGATGTCGATGTTAAAAACACAATATGGCTCCGCTGCACAAGAAATACTAGAATTAGCCGCAGATATTCAGCGTGAAGTTGAACAAGCAGATGATATGGCTTTCGCCATACCGCTCAAAGTACATCTTGTTTTTGCGCATGGTGAAGGTGATGCCCAGGTTGTTCTAACGAAAGCCACCGGCACAGCAAACGATCTTAGCGATCTTCGGCAAAGACTTACAGTTATTGAGAAGCCGGTAGATTTAGATAAATCACATCCTCATTCACTTAAAAAGTTGCAACTCTTAGTTAATAACCAATTAATTGATGAGCGAGATGTGCAGAAACTTGAAAAGTGCATACCCGGGCGAAGTAAAAAGACAGGAAAACCTGAATTAAATACCCATTGCATACAAGCATCTATTGCCCGACTCGGTTGGAGAAACTCGAATAATACCTATCATCATCATGCGAAATTTGCCGATAGGCATCAATATTCTGATGGAGCAGTCTCGGAGTTAGTAAGACGAATTACCCAAGAGGATGATTTTGTCGCAAAAGCTAAGAAAATGATGAGTAAGAAAAAACATTCCTAGTAAATTTCTGATGTGCCTATTAAGCGACAATTACGGTGGCCGGTCTAGCGACAATTATCTTGGCCGGTTGATCTGATAAGGTTCGGTGCAGCAGAACGAAGGAGTTTACTGTGCCGGGAACACGAATCACTGATCAACAGGTCACTATTTACATGAAACATAAAAAGCGTAATAGCCAAGTTGTCGCCGCTGCGAAAGCAGGTATTTCAGAGCGTTCCGCAAGGCGTATCGATAAACAGAATGAATCGCCTTCGGCCATTAAACGTCAATGGCGAACACGTACAGATCCACTTGAGTCTATTTGGGATAGTATTGTGTTGCCGCTACTTCAAGGTGATGAAACCG
>NZ_LAHP01000020.1 GCF_000987765.1 Arsukibacterium sp. MJ3 | reverse complement strand
TTCTGGCCAGGCCTTACCAGATGCAAACCAAAACCACCCACCCCGCAAAAAAGATCCCAAATTTGTTTAAATTCGCCCTGCTGCTGTTGCAGTTCAGCAGCCCAACACGCGGCCGTATGGTATAAGCTGGCTGCCATAACGGGTTGGGTTTGAAAAAAGCTTTGCGGTTGTAAATATAACGGCACCTGATTCAGCTGCTCGGCCAGCACCGTTTGCTCTGTCAAAACAATTTCTTCTGAGCCTTCCAAAATAGCGGCGGCAGCGGGCTGCAAATTTACCGAGCAAAGCTCAATGTCAGGCAGTTGCTGCAACAGCCAGGGTAAGTGCTTAGTAATGGCGGCCAGGCAGTTTTTCGAGCGCAGTACAAAGCGCAGCATAAAGCGGCCACTGTGCAGGCTTTGGCTAAGCAACAGGTATTTTAGCTCACCACGGCGGCTGGCAATATCATAAGGGGTGAGATTAGCGCGGGAAATAAAGGCTTTACACAGAGCAAACACCGGTGCAAAGCTAACAGGATATAACGGGCAATCGGCTAAATCGACCTGTTCGCCATGGGTGTTTACTATTCCAAGAACGGGTTCCAGAGCACTACCTAACACCACCATTTTCGCTTTATAACGAAAGCCTTGTTCGCTACTTGCCACCGGGGCTAGTACTTCAGTGCTGGCTGCGGGCATTAATAACGCCAGCAACTGCTGCTGTTTTAATGCCAGTTGTTGTGGGTAAGCTTTATCTAGCCACTGACAAGATTGACAGCGTTTAGCGTGATAATGGTGGCAATACATTAGATATCGGCTCTGGTAATAGGGCTGTCTATTCTACCCGCTCATTTTTGAAAAAACACCGTATTATAATACAGCAAATCTTCTTGCAACTCTGCGTTAATAAATTACGCCTGCTAAACTCACCGCTAGTGATTAGCGAATGGCTTGTTGGCTGAAGAAATGTCTTGCCAGCTGAATGTAACGTTAAATTACAGCGTTACAGTGGCCGCCTTAATCCTCTCTTATCCTAACTGATATGCTGGCCACGCCACCCAAGTTATCAACTACCCTAAGTTGATAATGGCCGGCTTCTGCTTGCCAGAACAAGGTTTCACCCGGTGTAATGGCTCCCAGATAGCGATTATCAATAAACCAATGCGCCTGCGTTACCGCACCGTCAAAGCTGGCTTGCAGAGCAATTTTTTGCTGATCGGGCTGTTTGCCAAGCTGATAAGTCAACTGCGGCTGTGGCGAGCGAATTTGTGGCGGTTGGCGGCTTAACAGCAGCTTATCTACACAGAGCTGCTGCATGGGTGGCGGCTGTGCCAACATAATACCGGCCTGCTGAAACGCCTGGTTTATCTCTGAAGGCCAGAATTCAAATACCGTTAGCGTTGTTGTGCCTGGCTGATGAAAACAGGCCTGCAGACCAGTTTCGTTATTAATTGGCACTGCCCGGTGCACATCGGAGACATTTATCGGCGATACCCCCGGAATAAACCAGCCAGGTTCGGTATGCGGGCAATATTTATTCGGTAAGTCACCACTGCGACTACACAACGCTACTTTTTTGATGTTAAGCGCTGGAGTGGGATTAAATAACTGCTCATTTGTCTGCGGGTTTTCGGGTAACAACGCCAGTAACTCAAAAAACAACGGCCCGGCGGCCGTGCGCCCAACCAGATTGGGGTTGCTGCTGCCATCAAAATTACCCAACCACACTGCCAGTACGTAATCACCCGTTAGGCCAATAGCCCAGGCATCACGAAACGCGTAAGATGTGCCGGTTTTCCAGGCCACCGGCGTGCTGTCAATCAGTTCACTTACTACGCCACTTTGCAGCCCGGAATGCTGGCGTAGCATCGCTAAGGTTAAATACGCGGCTTCGGGGCTTAATACCTGCGGTAGTGGCAGCTTACTATTGGGTAACTGCTGCTGCCAGTTTAAGGCTTGCCAATTGCCGCCATTGCCAAGCGTGGCATATAGCTGCACTAACTGCACCATACTAAGTTCCATACCACCGAGCACCAACGCCAGCCCATAGTGGCTGGCGGGCTTATCCAGCGGTACTCCGGCTTTTGCCAGCCACTGATAAAAATCGGGTTGCTGTAAACCCGCCTGTAACTGCACTGCAGGTAAGTTGCGGCTGTTAATCAGCGCATTAGTTGCACTTAATGGCCCCACAAACTGACGGTCAAAATTTTCCGGATTAAAGCTGCCATAACGGCGCGGCAAGTCGGTTAGTAAGCTTTGTGGATGAATAAGCCCCTGCTGCAAGGCCAGCGCATAAACAAAGGGTTTTAAAGCTGAACCCGGTGAGCGGGCCGCCGTAACGCCATCTACTTGGCCGGCAATAGCGTTATTGCTAAAATCTGCCGAGCCAAGCCAGGCTTGTACTTGTAATGTGCTGCGCTTAACCAGCAAGGCACTGGCGTTATTTAAGCCCTTTGCTTGCTGGCGCTGCAGATAGCGGGTAAGCACCTGTTCAAACCGCTGCTGCAGCGGTAAGTGCAAACTACTGTAAAAGCGCCCTGCATAATGCCCTTGCTGGCGTAATTGATTAATAAAATGCACAGCCTGATGGGGTATGTCGGCTCGGGAGAAGTAACGCAAAGGTAAATCCAGCGATAGCTGCAACGAATTGGCAGTATGGGTAAAATGCTGCTGTTGCCATAACGCGGCTAAGCGCTGGCGGGCAAGCTCTAATTGCTGCTGGCCTTGTTGGCTTAACGGGCTACGCTGGTTTGGGTTTTGTGGAATAACCGCCAGCACCAGCGCTTCTGGCAAGGTTAGCTGGCTGGCTTCCTTGCCAAAGTAAATCAGGCTGGCGGCTGCCGCGCTTTCAATATTGCCACCATAGGGCGCGTAGTTAAAATATGCTTCCAGTAGCGCATCTTTAGTAAAATGGCGCTCCAGATAAAACGCATAGCCGAGCTGTTGCAACTTACCGGTAAAAGTACGGGTGTTTAGCTTATAGCGCAGCCGGGCCAGCTGCATAGTAATGGTTGAGGCACCCTGTCGCCGCCCCTGCAGTATGACTCCTTGCCAGAATGCCCGGCCAACCGCGGCGAAATCTAAGCCTAAATGCTGGTAAAAGTGGCGATCTTCATACAATAACGTTGCTTGTTGTAAGGTTGGCGCAATCTCGTTTAAAGGCATACGCAACCGATAACGTTGGTCCGGTGCCAAACGCAGGCTTAGCAACTCACCGTTGCTGGCAAAATAAGCGCTACCTTGCTGATAACCCGCATACAAATCCGGCTTACTGAACACCCCCAGTAGCAACAGCCCCACCAATGCCGTGATAAACACCGCTAACAACGTGCGCAACAACCATAACTTTGTGCTGTGCCAGCCCGTGTTTGGCATTGTCGTGTTCATCTGCGGCAGCCCTATTGCGCCTGTTCAACCACAAAACGGCCAGCTGCGGTTCCCGCACGCACCTTGCGGTCATACATCGACTCTGCCGCCACGGCGGGTAAGGTAAAGTCACCGGCAGCGGTCACTTTTACCTGATATTTCAGCTCCGTCATTTCGGGGCCAAAACTGGCATAGTACACCAGCCGGTCTTCGCGAATATCAACGTAATCGGCGCGCCAGCGCCCTTGCGGGCCCCTGGCAGAATCATGCACAGAACTGCGATTCACGCTAAAACCGGCTGGCAGTAAATCGACTACCGCCACATTGCTGTGCCAGTTATTGTTTAAGCTTCTTAGGCGCAGGCGCACGGTCAGCTCATCACCCTGACGGGCTCGGGTTACCACTTCCCCTGCACTATCCAGATAATCCCGTACCACCTCTAATTGCTCGGCATAAGCCTCTGTCGCTGGTGTTTTCGCAAAACCTGCTTCACTTAAGGCATAAAACAACGGCGTACTACTTTCAATAACCAGCTGCTGCGCGGCACTGTCAAAGGCTAACTGTGGCAAAGCGTTGCGGTTATCGGCAACGGTTAACCCATGTCGTTTACCATCAGCGGTTAGCTGATAAAACTGCGGGCGTGCCGCCGTTGTAGCCGCCTCTAACTGGCCATAAGCAGCCAGTGCCAGCACTGAATATGCCGAGGCTATGGTGTTGTACTCGCCGTTAAACACCGGCTGCAGTAGCTCGACAATTTGCTTGCCGTTAAGCGCCCGGGCTTCATCAGCAAAGTGGCGCGATAACAAATAAACATACTGCGCATCTAAACTGAGCTGCGACTGAAATACCGGATTGGCAAACGGCGGCAACGCCGTGGCAATACGTGGTAACGCCCGCTGCAAATAAACTTGCTGCAACGCAGACGGTTTACCTAGCCGGTAGCCACCGATTAAGCCCCTAGCCACTTCAGGTTTTTGTAATAGCTGATAACTGGCGGCCATATAAATGGCGGTTAAATCAGTTTGCCAGGCCTGCTGATGCTGTTTTTCCAGGCGCTCATGCAATTCCACCAGATAGTTGGTAGTAACCTCACCGCTGCGGGTTAAAAGATAAATCGCGTTCGCACGTAAGCGGGCCTGATACGCATTAGCGCCGCCTAGTCTGGCCACTTCGCGTAAATAGCCTAAGCCCTGCTGATACAAATAATCAGGTACTGCCAGCCCCTGCTCGCGCGCAGCCAGTAAAAAATGCATAACATAAATACTGGGGAAATCAGCACTGCTATAGCCACCAGGCCAAAAACTGAAGCCACCATCACTTTGTTGACGCTCGGCCAGTTTTTGAATTAATACCGCAAACTGTTGCTGCACCATCGGTAACCGTGCCTGATAGCCCGGTTGCTGCACCAGCCCAAGCCACGGAAATACCTGCGATACCACTTGCTCGGTACAACCGTGCGGATAGCTGGCTAGATAATCGGTAAAAGCGTCCGCCAGTACCAGCGGGTTTGCCGACGCTGCCACATGTAACTGGGCAAACTGCGGATAAAGCGGATAGCGGGTAGCTACTGTTACTGGCCCTTTTTTAACATAGCCCGCCGTCATCGTACTTAAATAATGGCTGGCCGGACGAATACTTAAACTAATGTCACGGCTGGCTTCTTCCACTATGTCAGCTTGCTGATAACGAGCACTAAAAGTGATAGTGGCTTCGCCCGGATCGCTGCCGGCTTTAAGCCGGAAACGCACATGCTGTTCACTGCCTTCGGCTATTTGTAGTGTTTGTTGCAGCACGCCTATTGCACTTAGGCTAGCCGGTACGCTAAGGCTAACGCTAACAGTGGCATTGCTGCCAGAGCCTTTTACGCCGTTAGCAACACTTAGGCTAACGTCAAATTCATCGCCAGGTGCGGCGCTGGTCAGCACTTCAGGCGTTAACACAAAAGGCCCCCGCACCAGAATATCAGCACTGTTTGCGCCCAGCGCAACATCACCAACCGCTACCGCCATCAGTTTTAAATTACCGCTAAAACTGGCGGGTACCTGTACTTGCTGTTGCTGCAGTTCAGGCCCGGCTTTTACCAGGCCTAACCAAAATACCCCAGGCTGCTCGGCGCGGCGGGCAAACGGGTTAAGGTTTTTATCCATCATCATCGAGGCTGCCATTCCCCGGCGTTCAGTATCACCGCCAATGCCCGCCAACTGGCGCTGCAGCAGCCCAAATTCCGGTAAAATCAAGTCAAGCATTTGCAGGCTGCGCACCTGTAACGCCCGTTTTTGTAAAAAGTGCGCCAGTGGATCAGGTAACTGGTAATCCGCTACCTGCAATATGCCCTCGTCTACAGCGTAAATCAGCATATCGGCGGCTTTATCTGTCTTGTAGCTCACCATAAAAGGTTTACCGGGTCGCACTTCGGCCGGCGCCTGCAGGCTAATGCTGAGCTGGCGACGACTGCGATCAATATTAAACGGTACTACTGCATAGCTAAGCGGACTAACAAACAGCGCATCGGAGTTGGCCGCCCGCACAAAACTGACATTAATGTAGGCATTACCTTCCAGCTCTGCCGGCAGGCGAATGCGTTGCATACTGCTGGTGGTATCGGTTTTAAACCAACTAAAAGTATGTACTTTATCGCTTTCTATGCTAATTAAACCACTGCCGGTATAAGGCGCCGTGATATTCAGCTCAATCCACTCACCGGCTTTATAATCGGTTTTATCCAGCTTCACGGTTAAGGCGGCGTTTTTTTCCAGCATGGCACTGATATTGCCAGCGCCCACTACACTAAAACCAATACTGCCCAGTGCAGTGCCGTTACTATCGGTTAACTGCAGCTCAAAATCACCCGGGGTATCGGTAGGTAAGGCATAACTGCTGCCGTTTTGTGTAATCGTAAAATTTGTTTGGCTAAGGGCAATATTTTGCACAATACTTTGATACTGAAAGGTACCGTCATCTTGTTTTACCAGGCTGGTTATTGGCCGCTTTTCAATCAGTTGCAGGCTTAAATCGCTTAAAGCTATTTGCTGCAGTGTAGTATCAATAGCAATAAAGTTAACACGGCGTTGTTGCTGTTTTCTAAGGTAATGTAAGTCGCCATCGGCCTTTACCGCCACTAATTGCGTTAATGGCGATAGCATGGTGCTAAGCCGGTGCTGCACACTGCGCCCACCGCCAGACTCAAAACCCTCAGTGGTTAACATAAGCTGGTAGGTGCCGCCACTATATTGCTGCAGCCCTAGCGCAAACTCGGCTTTACCGTCCGCATCGGTTTGTTGCTCGTCCAGGTTTTGCTGCACCCGCTCTGCTTGCACTGTGCTGTGCTGCGGGCTTAATACCTGATAATCCGGGTACTCATTAAAGCTAAAGCTGCGGGGAATAAGCTCAAGGCGGGCAGTTACCCGCCGCTGCTGCGCTGGGGTGCCGAACAAGTTGTCCAGCTGCACTAACGCCGTTAAGTCTTTGGGATTTAACCAGCCTTTGCCAGCGTTATCAGCTGCAGCTTGGTTAAAGCGACTGCTTATTTTTAGTGTGTCGGGCTGAAACTCTTCCAGACTAAAACTAACCGAGCCTAAATGGCGCTGGGTATCACCCTTGCTATCTAGCAGGCTGATATTGGCATGATAATTACCGGTATCGCTATACGCAGCAGTATCCAGACTGAAACTGTGCAGGCCACGGCCGCTAAGATTAAAGTTCTGCTGCCAGAAGGTATTTCCTCTTGGCCCCTGCACCTGTACTTTTAACGGCAAGGCTGCTGTCGCGGCGCTTAAATCATTATGGCGAATAATGGCAGCCAGCTGCACCTGTTCGCCAGGCCGGTAGATACCGCGGTCTGTAAACACATAAGCGCTAAGGCTTTTCGCCTCGTCGCCAGAGTGATACTGGCCACTGGTATTAAATTTAGAGTAATCGAGCTGGCGGCTAAAACGATCGTAAGGAATAAAGCTACTGTCTGTTACCCCTGCCTGGGTATGGCTTACCCGGTACACCATAGGCTGACGTTCGCGGTTAAAGTCAGTAGTTTTGGCAAAGCTTACCGTACCACGTTCGTCGGTTTTAGCCTGAAACAGTGCAACGCCGTTCAGGCCAAGTAACGCCACCTCAGCACCCGCGACCGGCTCACCCTTTGCCAGCGATAATACAAACAGCTGCTGACTACTATCACTATTGTGTTTTACCAGCAGGCCTAAATCAGTTACCAATACCAGCCGCTTATCCAGTTGCTGACCTTCATTTTCAGGTTGCGCCGGGTCGAACTCGCTTAACTCAATAAAAAACAGCCCCATGCCGGCTTGTTGCAAATAAGGCGTTAACACCAGCGCCTGATAGCTGGCCTGGTTTGCAGCCACAGTATTAACGGTATAGGTATGTTGCTGCACACTACTGATATTACTTTCATTAAAGTTGTAATGTTGAAAATAAGGCTGACTAATGTCGCCGCCGGTTTGGCTGATTAAGTGATTCAGCTGCTCAGGCAATAGCTTATGTAACTTAACCCGCACACCCTTAACACCGCGGCTAAGCAATTGCAGTGTTTGCTCGCCACTTAAGGTTAGCATGGCACCCTCGCCGACAATACGCGCTTCCTTCGGATACTCTGGTGCCTGCACCACTGCCCGGTATTCATTTGAAAGGCTAAAATCGCTTACCGAATGAAGCCCTGCCGGTACGCTAACAAACACGCTTTGACCCGGCGGCACATCGAGCTTAATACTAAAAGCGTTGTCATGTTCAAGTGCACTGGGCATCAGCTGAAAACTAAGCGCGGTAGCCTGCTGTAGCACAGTAGTGTTTACTTCACCCGGCGCCCAGTAATTCGAGTTACGCCTTGGGTGTTTTGGCAATACATACAGCTTTAATTTATGTTGCAGTTCGCTACGCTTTAGTCTGTCGCTAAAGCTTAGCAGTAGCATTTGCTCTGGCGCCAGCTCTGGGCTTCGCACAATGTCAGCTTCTAGCGCAGTCACTTTAAAAAAGCTACTGCGGTCGGGCACCAGCAATCTGGCCTGCTCTGCTGCAGTGGTTTTACCCTCGCCATAAACAGCCTTAACACCTTCTCGTAACTGTACTGTTAAATATTGCTCTTCTGCCGGCAGCGTTATGGTGTTCGATTGCACATATAGCTCGCGGCCGCTTTTGTCAGCAGTTAGGCTAAAATCAAGTGGCTGGGGCGTGGTGTTGCGGTCGGCGCCGTCGGCACGCATTAGCATGCTAAGTTGTTGTTGTACACTTTGCAATTGCACTGGGTGGCTAAAATTAAGTGTTGCCACCACCTGGCGGATAGCGGGTTCAGCCGGGTTTTGATAAAAGCGCAGCCGGTTAATTTCCGCGGTTAACGGCAACGTTTCAAAGCGATATTGCTGCTGCGCCAGCTTAATATCTGGGCCAAAAATCCGTTTTTCCAGCTTAATAACATACGGCTTACCGGCAGGCCAGGCCTGCTCTGGGGTAAAACTTAAGGTGTTATCGTCTTGCCACAACCATTTACCGGTTATGGCCGGGCTTATACTTACCCCATCGCGAAGTACTTCACCAATTAAGTCCAGCCTGGCGGCAGAGAGCACCGGCGCTGGCATCGACGAAGCGGCTAAGTCCCGCGTCGATGGTTGCTCTGCAACTTCACTAACGTCATAACTAAATTGCAACAGTAACGCCGTGGGCTGTTCTATATCGTGCTGATAATGGCCCAGCTCAGGCGTAATCACCGAAGCCTGCACCAGCAATGGCGTTGGCAATTGCTGGTAGTAATAATAACCTGCCACTATTGTTGCCAGCAGCACCACTATCAGCGTTATACCCGCCCAAAACTGTCCGGGCCGGGTTTTAGCCGAATGCTTTAGCCGTAGCAGCCATGTTGGCGCTGCCCAGTTAATAGAACCAAAAATAGTCTGAAGTATGTTACTAGCTGAAGAACCTGAGGCAGGCATAACCAATCCTTGTTAAAGCGAGGTGCTTGGCCAAGTTTACCCGGCCAGTATTAATCATTGATGAACTATACCCGCACCTTTAAGTTACTTGAGTATATAGCAGTTTTCAGCTTGAGGATTTACCCGCTTTATTTGCGCCTTTAGCAGCAAACGGTTTGTTAGCCGTTTTTGCTACCGCTTTGGCCGCCGGGTTTAAACCCGTGTGGCGGCTTAAAGCTGGTTTACCGCCTTTAGCCGGTTTTTTAAATTGCTCGTCTTTACTTTCTTCCGGCACTAAACACCCTTTGCTGCGGCCAATTAAATGACTCAGACCCATTTTAAGCAGTGCTTCGCGGATCTGCGACCAGCCTTTCGGATCATGGTAACGCAATATAGCCTTGTGTAAGCGGCGCTGCCGCTCGCCTTTTGGTACCGGCACCACTTCTGCATTCGCTTTATTAATGTTTTTCAGCGAGTTCATTTCAGTGTGATAAATAGTGGTAGCATTGGCCATCGGGCTCGGGTAAAAATTCTGTACCTGGTCTAATTTAAAATCGCGCTCTTTTAACCACAACGCCAGGTTTACCATGTCCATGTCGGTGGTGCCTGGGTGAGCGGCAATAAAATACGGAATTAAAAACTGCTCTTTACCGGCCTCTTTACTAAAGCGGTCAAACATTTCTTTAAATTTATCATAGGCGCCCATACCCGGCTTCATCATTTTCGATAAAGGCCCACTTTCGGTATGCTCCGGTGCTATTTTTAAATAACCACCCACATGGTGCTGCACCAGCTCACGCACATAATTGGGGTCTTCAACCGCCAAATCGTAACGCACGCCAGAGGCAATAAGCACTTTTTTAATACCCGGTATAGCACGTGCTTCACGGTATAACGCTACCGTCGGGCTTTGGTCGGTATCCATATGCTCGCAAATGGTCGGATACACGCAGCTGGGGCGGCGGCAGGTTTGTTCAGCTTTAGGGTTTTTACAATTTAAGCGATACATATTGGCCGTAGGGCCACCTAAATCAGATATTACGCCGGTAAAGCCAGGCACTTTATCGCGTATATCTTTAATTTCTTGCATTATCGACGCTTTCGAGCGGCTTTGAATAATCCGCCCTTCATGTTCGGTAATTGAACAAAATGAACAGCCGCCAAAGCACCCGCGCATAATATTTACCGACGTTTTAATCATCTCGTAGGCCGGAATTTTCGCTTTGCCATAAACCGGATGCGGCACCCGCTGATACGGCAGGCCAAATACTAAGTCCATTTCTTCGGTGCTAAGTGGAAAGGCCGCCGGGTTTACCCAGATATGCCGGTCGCCATGGCGCTGCATAATAGCCCGGGCACAACCTGGATTGGTTTCCTGATGTAAAATACGTGAGGCGTGGGCATACAGTGGCTTATTTACGCTAACCTGCTCAAACGCTGGTAGTTTAACGTAGGTTTTCTCCCACGGTTTTTGCCGTGGTGCTTGCACCAGTATCGGTTTGGCTTTTATCTCAGCCGGTGTAGATAAATCAATACCGGCTTTGGCAAATTCAGAGTAACTACTGCACCCAACATCATCGGCGCCATAAGGGTTACCTATCGGATCAATCTGGCCTATTTTATCAATGGCGGTGGAGTCTACTCCGCGCCAGCCTGGCAAGGGCTCTTTTCGAATAACCGCTGTGCCACGCACATCCTGAATATCCGTCACCGGTATACCAGAAGCCAGCTGGTATGCCACTTCGATTAACGGCCGCTCAGCGTTACCGTAAATAAGAATATCGGCCTTAGCGTCGAAAATAACCGAGCGGCGTACTTTTTCAGACCAATAATCGTAATGGGCAATGCGCCGTAAGCTGGCTTCAATGCCGCCAATAATTACCGGCACATCACTGTAGGCTTCTTTACAGCGCTGGGTGTAGACGATAACCGCACGATCAGGTCTTTTGCCACCAATATCGCCGGCAGTGTACGCATCATCGTGTCGTAGTTTTTTATCGGCAGTATAGCGGTTAATCATCG
This sequence comes from Arsukibacterium sp. MJ3, assembly GCF_000987765.1. Lineage (GTDB taxonomy): Bacteria > Pseudomonadota > Gammaproteobacteria > Enterobacterales > Alteromonadaceae > Alishewanella. The sequence goes on along the minus strand of NZ_LAHP01000020.1, from coordinate 60,546 downwards.
AGTCCATATTGCCGGCCGACACGCCATAAAACAGGTTTGGCTTGCCCAGCGCCATAAAGTCGCTTTTACTGTGCCAGTCGGGCTGGCAAATAAGCCCTACCCGATAACCTTGTGCTTCTAGCATGCGCCCAACCACCGCCATGCCAAAGCTGGGGTGGTCAACATAGGCATCACCTACTACCAAAATAACATCGCAACTGTCCCAACCAAGCACGTCCATTTCAGCACGCGACATTGGTAAAAACGGCGCCGTGCCATAGCACTCGGCCCAGTATTTTGGGTAGGAGAATAAATCGCGCTCAGGCGCCATCCGCGCAACAGGGGCAGACTTGCGAAGATTAACGGATGAAGCTGTGCTCATATATAAAGCGCCTGAGGGGAGTAAAGCTTAATATTATACAAGGAGTGATTTGGAAAGGCGAATGGTGGCGGTTTGTCACTACAAGCTATATCAGTCTAAATCCTGCCTTACAGTTTCTATCATTCAGACACTAAAACCCGCACTGCTGCTTAAGGGCGGCAATATCGTCTGCTGTCAGGTTTTGCTGCTGTGGGGTTAGAGCATAATGCATTACCGAGGTATGGCTTTCGGTGTGGCCGAGGCCCAGTGCGTGGCCAAATTCGTGCGCTATGGTTAGCTGCAATGCTTCAGTAGTGCTGTAAGCAAAAATAGTCATACTACGCTTACCGTTGTTAATTTCCATTAAACCGACTTCTGCGGCCAGTAGCGGTTGCTGATCTGCCAATAGTGCGTTGCGATCGATGACTGTTTCGTTAAGATATTGGTTTTCACGCAGCAATTGAGCCTGCTGTTCGTTTAACACTTCAGCCTGTTGTTGTAGTTGTTGCTCACGCTGTTGTAACTGCTGTTGTTGTTGTTGTTGTTGTTGCAACGCGGCCACGTTACGCTGGGTGTTGGCAGCCAGCAGCTTAAAGGCGTTAATATCAGCAGCAAACTGCTGGTTTTGCTGCTCAAACTCGCGCTGGCGCTGCTGTAATTGCTCGCTTTGCTGTTGCAATAACGCAGTCCGCTGATCGATGTTACTGTCGTAACGTTGCAAATTGCGCTGCAGTAGTGCTTGCTGCAGCATAGTCTGCTGGCGCTCATCATAGCGAAAATTAATTGGAAAACCATTTACGCTGTCGTAACGAAACAACTCTTGCTCAAATGCGCTGTTCCACTGCGCCGCGGCATTATGGGCGGCCTGTTCGGCTTGCTCTGCACTTAAGGCAAAAGCGGGGTCAAGCTGGCCAATGCGCCACAGTACCGGTATTTGACATAACTGCTGCTGCAGCGTCTGCTCTGCCTGATGCTGCAGTACTTGCGGCAAAGGCCGCTTTACGCCGGCAAATGCCGACAGTAGCAGGTAACTGCCCAATAATAGCAGGCTAAGAAACACCAATCTGGCAAGCATCGTTTATCCTCACGGCAGGCTTAAGCAGCCAATTATTTAAGCAATATACTCTCGGTTATTAGCGGCAGCACAAATGGTAATAACGTGGCTAACCATCAACTAAATTAGTGCAAGTTAATCACTTAGAATAACCACTACGATAACCAATAGCGCGCCGGCATCATATAGGTTTTTTACACTCCCAAGCGGAATGTGTAACTTGTCAGCAATTTCAGTTTGCGAATAACCATAAAATTCAGTATATACAAAAACTTGCTGTTGAATAGTTGTTAACGTCGCAATCAGTTTCTCGGCATCAAGATGCGCCGCAGTATTGTCAGTATGCACCAGCATAGCGAAGTCAGCTGCTGAAAGTGCTGAATATTCAGAAAAGCTTTAACAAACGTTTCTTGCACCAGATCGTCGATGTCGATTTACAAGCGAACAAGGTTATTCATTTACTGACAAAACCTGCGAGCAACGTCACTGTCACTATGCGCTACTTTTTAACATGAAACTGCAACGCCTGATGGCGTTTTTCCATTAGTTCGCGCAATATCGCTGCCTCGGTGTGGCTAACGCCTAGTTCAGCGCGAAGCCGTTGTAGCAACGGTTCGGCTGCAACGTCAAACTTGCCATCTTGAAATGCCTGGTCCAACGCCAGCTGGTAAAACTGACGCCGACGAGACAATTGTTCGGAAAAACCCGAGGCCAGAATACCGGCTGGTAGCGCTACCATGCCAATACCGACAATAGTGATTAACCCGCCAAACAACCGTCCTAAGCCCGTTATCGGCGTAACATCGCCATAGCCTACCGTCGTTAACGTTACCAGCGACCACCACATTGCTTGTGGAATAGAACTGAAGTTTTCCGGTTGAATGTCTTTTTCCAAAGTATACATGGCGCAGGCGGCTACCAGCATAATAATAAACAGCACCGAAAAAGCAGCAAATAACGAGTAACGTTCTTCTTTAAACACATTTAGCAGTAATTGCATGGCACGAGAGTAGCGACTGAGTTTAAATACCCGCAATAAACGGAACACCCGTAAATAACGAAGATCGGTTTGGATAAAAAAGCCAAGGTAAAACGGCAAAATAGCCAGTAAATCAATAACGGCTAATGGCGAGCGGATATAACGTAAGCGCTTTTGCAAGTTGCTGTCGGTTTGCTGTTGGTATGGCAAAGTATCCACGCAGCTCCAAATTCTGGCAATATACTCCACAGTGAAAATAGCAATAGAGAACAATTCAAAATAGAAAAAATGCCAATAGTACAGTTGCTCAATGGGTTCTATTGATTGTAATATCAGCGCAATAATGTTCAGACCAATCAGCACAATTAATAAAATGTCTACCCATAGATAGCGTTTATCGTGCTCTGAGGAGGGTTCAAGCAATTTCGCCATAAGGCTACGTGCTATCATCACTTTTCCTTATTATTTTTAGTAATTCTTGCCAGGCTGGCATTAAAACGCTGCGCCTTAGGCTCTTTTAAGCACAGTGTAGCAATGACTGTTAAGCTTGTTTGCAGTAATTTTAATTTCATTAGTTTGAGTAAACCGGCATGAGCCTGCACCATTTTGACGATAATGTTAGCATTACAGAAGCATCCCCAGGGGTATATATCGACCTTAATGGTAATCAGCTAACTGATAAGCAGGTGCGCCAGGTAGTAACACCGCATGACTTTACCGTCGCTAATGCCTTAATTGGCAGAGATTTAGCACGCCCCTGGCGCCGGGGTTTGGCTATAATTCTTGATGTATTAGTTATTGCCCTGCTTGCCTCTGGCAGCTTTTTATTAGTGTTACCTGTCGCCTGCTATCTTGCATTTCGTTGTCACCTTCAACAACAGCAAAAACGACGAAATACGGTTATCGCTGTGGCAGCGCTGCTGTTAATACTACTGCCGATATTACCTGACAAAGGAGACGACAATAACGAAAACAAAGTTGCCGCCGGTATACTAGTTGCTGCAAGCGCTATCGCCCTTACTAATACTGATTGCAACGCGGTTTGCGCCGATAAGCAACTCGATAATATCATCACACAATTACGTGGCAGCATGTTATCTGATGCTGATGTAGAAGCAATGGTTACAGAATTGCTTAGTGAGTCGATATTAACTGAAGCAGAACAACAAGCGGCGCTGAGTAAAGTGATGCGTGATATTAAACAGCATCGTAAACTCGCGGCAAAGCAAGCAACAGACCAATTGATTCACGTGTCGACGCAAAGTAGTGCACAAGTGTCATGGTGGCAAACATTGCAGCAATCAGATCACAGCGTGCTGAAGTGGCTGCAGGGTATTTTAACCGATCTTGGTATAGGTTATGGGTGGGCAGTGGCTTACTTTACCTTATTTATCAGTTGGAATAATGGTCAAACTATTGGTAAAGCCATGTTGGGTATAAAAGTGGTGCAGCTAAACAACACACCGTTATCACTGTGGCAGTCCTTTGGCAGACAAGGCGGTTACAGCGCCGGTTTTGCTACCGGCTTGCTGGGTTTTATACAAATTTACTGGGATCCAAACCGGCAGGCAATACAAGATAAGGTAGCCGACACCTTAGTGTTGCAAATGAGATTCTAGCGCTAAATTCATAACCTGAGATTAAGGTTAACGTAATTAAAGCAGAGCAAATTGTGGTAACACCGCATAAAAATCGTTTGATATGTTCTTTTTATCTTATCGAGTCAGCCGCGGTGGTGACAACATGGGCGAACAGTTGCATACTCGGCTTAGCTTCTGCCTAAAGAGTGAAGCGAATAATTCTAAAAAAACCTGGGGAATCCATGACTGATTCAAGTATTACTGCGGCGCCACCTGCCAATCAGCCGCAATTTTTCGGCCATCCGGTCGGACTCTATGTGTGCTTTCTTACCGAGATGTGGGAACGTTTTTCGTTTTACGGTATGAAATATCTACTGTTATTATATTTAACAAAGTATCACCTGTTTAGCGATGCTGGCGGCCTGGATGTGCTGGGCAGTTACGCTGGTTTAGTCTACGCCATGCCGGTTATCGGTGGCATGTTAGCCGACCGTTATTTGGGCATGCGAAAAGCCGTTACCTTTGGCGCTATTTTGCTCTGTCTGGGCCATTTAGGGTTAGCCTATGAAGGGTTTCAGGCCTTTGTGCAGGACGGCGTGGTAGTGCAAGATACCGGCGCCATTCAGGTGTTTTATTTCTCACTGGCACTGATCATTGCTGGTGTCGGCTTTTTAAAGCCGAACATCTCTACTATTGTTGGTCAGCTCTATGGCAAAGAAGATGCACGGCGCGACTCTGGCTTTACCATCTTTTACATGGGTATTAACACCGGCTCTTTTATTGCCACCTTATTGGTTACTTTCATCGGTGAACGCTATGGTTGGGGTTACGGCTTTGGTTTAGCCGGTATCGGTATGGTACTGGGTTTAATCGTGTTTTTAACTGGCCAGAAATATCTGTATGGCTTAGCAGAACCTGCTAACCCTGCCAAATTACAACAAAAAATATTTGCTGGTCTAAGCCGGGAATGGATCATTTATCTGGCAACACTACCAGCACTGTTGGTGATATGGCAGCTGGTGCAATACAACCCCATAGTACACAACACGCTACTGGGCATGTCAGTAGTGGTATTAATTGGCATTATCTGGTTTATGGTAACGCAATGTACCAAAGTAGAACGTGACCGGATGATGGTGTTAATCGTACTAACTATCTCTACGGTGGTGTTTTGGGCGTTGTTCGAGCAATCAGCCTCATCGATGACCTTATACGCAGACCGGGTAATGGACCGCAACGTGTTTGGTTTTGAAACCACCGCTGGCCAATACGGCGCCTTAAACCCGTTATTTATTATTACCCTGGCACCGTTTTTTGCTTGGTTATGGGTTTTTCTGGCAAAACGCAACTTAGAACCCAGTACTCCGGTTAAATTTGCTTTGGGTATTATGCAGGCTGGTTTAGGCTTCGGTGCGCTGGTATTAGGTGCACAATTCCCGAACGAAGCTGGATTAGTAGGCGCAGGCTGGATGGTGTTGGCTTATATGCTACACACCATGGGCGAACTGTGTTTGTCACCGGTTGGCTTATCAGCGGTTACCAAGCTGGCCGTGCACAAAGTTGTTGGGGTAATGATGGGGGCATGGTTCCTCGCCACCGCCTACTCTGAGCTGTTAGCAACCCAACTGGCGAAACTGGCCGCTATTGACACGCCACGAGGTGAAGTAGTTGACGTCAGCGCTGCTCTGGCAGGCTACACCGAGCTGTTTAACTTCTTATTGTATGTTGGCATAGGCATTGGGGTATTTATGTTGATTATCAGCCCCTGGCTGAAAAAACGGATGCACGGTGTGCATTAACATTGAGAAGGCCTGCAACTGCAGGCCTTTTTTATGGTAACACCATTAACGGGTATTACTTCAACAGCAACGGTGGGCCTATAGCAACAAACCGACTAGCGGCGTTTACCAGGCCCTGCGCTGTCAGGCTTGGCACACCATATACTTCAACCTCGGTCTGATACTTGTCGATTAGACGCTCAGCCAGTATGGCAAAATCACCATCGCCCGAAGCGAGCACCAACACATCGCTGTGCTGGCCATATTCTATGGCGTCCAAGGTAATACCCACATCCCAATCACCTTTGGCTGAGCCATCGGCACGCTGAATAAAAGGCTTAAGTTTTACCTCAAAGCCAATAGCCCGCAAAATATTCTGAAACTGCCGCTGTTTTTCATCACCACGCTCAATAGCATAAGCAACAGCTTTGGTAACGTTACGATTAGCCGTTACTTCGGCCCAAAACGCATTGTAATCAAAGTTTTGCTGATACGCCTGTCGGGTGGTGTAGTAGATGTTTTGTACATCGACCAGAATGGTAACTGAAGTCATACCGCTCCTAGGGTTTACCTACCGGTTATGGCGTTAAGTTTGCTGCCTGAGCAGGCAATATGCTGCCCGGCAAGCGAGTGGCTAAATTAATTAAACGCTGGCGTTGCTGACCCAATGCCACTTTATCGGCATCGCTTAAGCAAGGCCCAATCACTGTGGTCATATTATCGGTTTGCGCCAGAAACTGTTCGGCCTGCTGGCGCTGTACCTGCGGTAAAAAAGGTAACGTTTGCCGGGTAATACTTAGTACTGGTTGTAGCGATTCCAGTACCGGCCAGCTGCCTTTTGCGCTTAGCTCCATAAACATGGCAGCATTAAGCTGATGCGAGGCTAATATCTTATCTACCTCAACCAGATAATCTTTACCTTGCTGCTGAGCTCTTACTTCACGGGCATGCCTTGGCCAGTCGCAGTGGCGCTGCAATCTGACATGTTGCAGCGAACCAACATCGTCCTGTTGAATTTTAGCCAGCTGAGGTAATGCGCTCTCTAGCCGGCTAAGGTTTTGCTCAGTGAGCACCGTATCGGCCAGCGCCTGCCCGGATAATAACGCCAACATCCCAAAGTTAAACAATAGTGGTTTAAGCATAAAAGTCTCTCCCATTACCCGCTGTCGGTAATATTGGTGTATAGCATAGCAGCCATCAGAACCGATCCTCGCTGAACCCTGGCTGACGGCAAGCCCTAAGCTTAGGCGGTTAAAATAGTAACCGTGCCCAGTATAATAAACACAACACAAGCAACGCGACGAGCCCAATCTAACGATACTTTTTGCAACAGCCAGCTACCGGCATAAATGACCGGTACATTAGCAGCAAGCATCCCCAACGTGGTACCCCAGATCACCAGCCAAACCGCATCATCAAAATTGGCCGCCAAAATAACCGTGGCTATCTGGGTTTTATCGCCAATTTCTGCCAGAAAAAATAAAATACAGCTGGCCGCAAAGGCACCGTATTGCAACACACCGGTTTCGTTACTGTCATCTTTATCAGGAATTAATAACCAGAGCCCAACCACGATAAAAGAGCCACCAAGTAACCAGGGACCTATAGCCGGCGCAATAAACTGGGCCAGCCATACTCCAAGCCAGGCCGACGCAGCATGGTTTAGTAAGGTAGCCAGCAGAATACCAGCGATAATAGCGCCTTTGGCCCGGAACCGTGCCGCCAGAAATAAGGATAATAATTGCGTTTTATCGCCAATCTCGGCGATTGCAACCGCAGTAAATGAAGAAAATAAGGCGTCCATCAATTGCACTCTGGCGGGAAATAACATAAGACACAGAATGGCTCCCGCGGTGGGCCACTATTGTGTCTTAAGTCTCATCAATTCAGCTGGCGCTGAACGCTATGACCATATGCAGGTGGCATAAGTATGTTGACCATAGCGCTACCGTTTAGCACGGTAGCAGATTACTCCCTCAAGAACGGCAGGATGCTATCCCGTTTGCCTGCCAATAACAATATTAATTTATTGTTGCGACGGTTTTGCGGCCAGCAGCACCTTGTCGCTTAACACTTTGCTACGGTTAAATAACCGGCTGGTTGCGCCGCGCAGTTTAAGCAATCCATAATAGGTTAATGGCACCAACAACAGACTGGTGAAGGTAGAAAATAACAAACCACCAATAATGGCAATTGCCATCGGTGCATAACTAGGGCCACCGCCACCTATCTGGGTACCTCCCATCGCTAGTGGCAGTAAGCCCAGCACCGTGGTTGCAACGGTCATTAAAATGGGTTTTAAGCGGGCTTCGCAGGCATCAATAATGGTAGTTTTCAAATCTTGTAATGGCAGTAAAGCCCGGTCTTGATTAATCCGGTCTACCAGCACTATGCCGTTGTTAACTACTATCCCCATTAGTACCAGCATGCCTATCATGCCCATTACCCCCATACCCGTTCCGGTGAGCAAAAAAGTCCAGAACACGCCAACGAGGGAAAACAATAACGAGCCAATAACTGCGGTGGGTAATAACAGCGATTCAAACAACGCTGCCATCACAATATAAATCATCGCTACCGCCAGAAGCATGTTTACCATCATCACCTGTTGCTCTTCATCCTGGCGCTGAAAACTACCACGAAATGACCAACTGTAGCCGTCGGGTAACGCCACGCTTTTCATTAATTTTTCAATATCGGCGCGGGCAATATCAATACTGCTGTCTTTAGCCGGGTTCATCTGAATGGCAATGCCGGTAGCGCGATCAAAACGCCTAATGGTCGATAAGCGTGGCATAATCTGCAGCTTAGCCAATTGTGCCAGTGTAATAGCCACGCCATCAGCACTGGTAACCGGCAGTTGGGCTAACTCAGCTAATGACTGGCTAATTCTCTCATCGTAAATAAGCCGTAGCATTAATTCGCCCTGCTCCGGGCTTCGAAAGGTGCGCAAGTTAACACCGCGCAGCGCCAGAGAGACATTTCTGGCTACTTCATCAGCGCTAACACCGTAACGTTCCAATTGTTGATGATCCAGCATAATTTGCACTTCCTGCTGACCGCGGCTTAAATCAGAAGTAACATCTTCCAGGCTAGGTAAGGCTTTTAATAACGGCTGCACCATTTCAGACAACTCCATTAATACGTCGGTAGAATTACCCAACAAATGCAGCTGCATACCTTCACCACCACCAAAACCAAACACCGGCCGGGCCCGCACTAACGGCGGCCATTGACTGCGAATTTTCTCTTTTAACAGCTCCAGGCTAAGCGGTAGCTGTTCTTTTAGTAAAATAATCGACATGGCATAACCCGCAGTGTAATAACTGTACACCGACTCAATATGCAACTCGTCCTGACGGCTATACAGGTAAGCTTCCATCTGGCTCACTTCAGCACGAACCTCATCCAGGCTGTAATTACCCTGAATATGATAATTTAAAAATAAGCGGCCGTTGTCACCATTATCTTCATTAGCCGATCCCATCGAACCCATCGGAATGGCAATACTCGCCAGCACTAACAAGGCCGCCAGAGTAGCCAGTTTTGGCCAGTTCATTACCGCTTGTAAACTGCGTTTATAGCGCCGATCGAGCCAACTACCCTGACTATTTTCAGCCGGTAACACCTTTAATTTAGTGGTTAATAGCGGAATTAACGTCAGGGCCATAATCAGCGAAATAGCTAAGCATAAGCAAATAGCAATGGCTACATGCTCTAAAAAGATCGTAAGCTGCATTTTCTGGCCAATAATATTAGGTAAAAATACAATTGCCGTGGTCGCCGTACCGGCCAATACTGCCAAACTTACACGGCGCACACCACGCTCGGTGGCCGCGCGCACATCACCACCCGCGGCCCGCTCCCTAAAAATACTTTCGGTAACTACCACCGCGTTATCAACCAGCATACCAATAGCCAGCATTAGCCCCATCATGCTTAAAATATTCAGGCTGTAACCCATAAAGTACATGGCGCCGAGTGCAATAATAATGGCACTGGGAACAGATAACACCACGACTAAGGTGGTAGTTAAATGGCGCAAGAATAAGTACAGCACCACAAAAGACAACAATGCGCCTATAGCACCGGCCTGCAGTAAGTCTTTTAATGAAGTGGTCACGCCGTCCGCGACATCGTCCATTATATAGAGGTTAATGCCATTAAAGGCCGGGTTACTGTCGGCCGCTTTTACAACGGCCATGGTGGCTTTAGCAACTTCAACCAGGTTAGCTCCTGACTCTTTAAACACATTCATACCAACAGCATAGGTTTGATTTAAATGCCGGCCATCTTCGCGCTTAGGGAGTTCCAGCGCGATGCTGGCGACATCACGCAGCATTAAACCGGGTCGCACCGGGAGTTGTTCAATTTCTGCCAATTGCCGATATTCACCCAGCGGTTTAACTAAGATACTTTGCTCAGCGTTACGCAACTCACCAGCAGTAATCGCAAAGTTACTGCCTCTAAGCTGGGCCAGTAAGGCGTTGGCATCAACATTAAGTGCTTTTAGTTTGTCAGGATCCAGCCGAATGATTACCTGGCGCTTTTCTACGCCATATAGCTCAACCTTTGATACACCCTGCACCCGCTCTAACGGCCGCTTTATTTGTTGTTCCAGCAAATCGTAGGCCATTGCCAGATCACGCTCGGAGGAAATGCGTAGCTGAAATATTGGCATATCGTCAGTATTAAACTGAAATACCAGCACCCGCTCAACATCGGCTGGCAGCAAATGACGCACCGTGTCTATGCGCTCCCGCACTTCGAGGCTTTTACTGCTGATATTTTCGCTCCAATTAAATTCCAGCGAGACTTCACCACTGTTTTCATTAGAAAAACTGCGCATTTGTTTAATGCCGCTAACCGTCGCTAACGCTTCTTCTAATGGTCGGGTAATTAAGCGCTCTACCTCGGCCGGGCTGGCGTTATTGTAAGGCACGTTGACATAAAGCTGTGGAATATCAATGCCGGGAAACATTTCCAATGGCAGCATCCTGCTGGCTAAACCACCAAACAATAGTAGTGTAATAAACAACATGGTCACCGTTACCGGCCGGCTTAATGCCAGGCGGGTAATCGCCAGTGGTTTTTCAGTCATAATGCCTCCTGCGTATTAGCGGTTACTGGCTGGCGGCTAACCACACCATACAATACCGGAATAAATACCAGCGTTAACATGGTAGATAGCATTAAACCAAAAATTACCGTTATAGCCATAGGAGCCCTTATTTCGCTGCCATCGCCACCGCCCAGCGCCATTGGCAGTAAACCAAGCACGGTGGTTAAGGTGGTCATTAGTACCGGTCGCAACCGGCTAGTACCACCTTCAATAATGGCCTCGGCCAGCAACACCCCGCTCTGACGCAATTGGTTAATGCGGTCTATCAACACAATGGCGTTATTAACCACAATACCGGCCAGCATAATTAAGCCAATAAATACAATAACGGATAAACGGGTGTCGGTTAGCCACAAGCCTACTATTGCCCCGGCGCCTGCTAAGGGTACCGTAAATAGAATTAACAAAGGCTGCAGTAGGTTTTCAAACTGCGATGCCATTACCAGATACACTAAAAACACCGCCAGTAATAATGCCATGGTCAGTGAACTGTATGCCCGCTGCATTTCTTCGCTTTGCCCTGCTACCACAGCCGTTATGCCAAATGGCAAGGCTTGTGCTGCCACTATTGCCTTAGCGCTAGCGGTAGCTTGTTCTAAATCGCCAAAACTTAAGTTAGCACTAACAATAGCTACCCGCTGCTGCGCTACCCGGGTAATTTCACTGGGGCCGAGCTCGCGGCGAATTTCGGCAACGGCAGATAAAGGTAAAGGCTGCGCACTGTCCGGGTTAATAATAAGCGCCGCTAATTGTTGCTCGCTTTGCCGGAACTGCTCGGCTAAACGCACCCGGATATCAATTTTTCGATCATTTACCGAGTATTGCCCTGCGACCTCGCCCCCCACATAAACCGCCACTCGTTTGGCCACTTGTTGCGCCGTCATGCCCAGCTGAGCCAGTCTGGCATGATCAAAATGCAATGTCAGCTCTGGCTGACCTGGCCGTAAACTGGTTTTAACGTCGGTAAAACGTGGCTCTGCTATCAGGCTAGCCAGTAATTGATCGGCAGCTTGCTTTAGCTCAGGTAGCTCATAGCCGGTTAACTCAATTTCCAGCGGTGTGGCAAAACTAAATAACTCAGGCCGGTCAAACCGGGCTTTTACCCCAGCCATAGTGTCAATATGCTGGCGCAACAACATTATTGTTTGCTGCTCGGCTTGCTCATCGCTACCAGGCTGCATCACAATATTTAAGCGGCCCCAGTGGCTACCACCAATGGCCGGGTCAACGGTCATTTGTGCCCCGGTGCCCACCTGACCATAACTGCGTGCTACGCCAGCCAGAGGCGAGGCCACGGCTGCCAGCTCTTTTAATACGGCATCTGTTTGCTCAATGGCGCTGCCAATAGGCAACTGAATTTCAACGTAAAACTCGCCCTGACTTAACTCCGGAATAACATCAGCACCTAATTGAGGTAATAAGCTGTAGCACAAACCTGCCAGCAGCAAGGTACAGCCAATAGTCAGCGCCTTAGCCTGTAGCGCGCGGGTTAGTAAGCGTCGATAACCCTGGGTAAGCCAATCAAGACCGACTTTGACAACATACAATAACGGCGTAAACAGCAGGCCTAATACACGACTCACTAACCGCCAAAGCAAAGTGAACAAGCTTAATAGTCCTAATAACAGAAAATACAACCCTTTAAACATCAAGCTAAATGGCCATAGAATGCCGCGGCCAAGCTTATGATACCAGCGGTTGCCTTTAACTCTGGTTGCAGCAGGTTCAGCGTCAGCAACGCTCACTCTCCGCTGACGGGCCGCCATAGTGGGAATTAGGGTAAGCGCCACTACCAGTGACACCAGTAAGGCAAAGGTTACCGTAAGAGCTTGATCTTTAAACAGCTGACCGGCAATACCTTCTACAAACACCAGCGGGAAAAATACCGCTACCGTAGTCAGGGTAGACGCGGTAATCGCCATCGCGACTTCGCCGGTGCCAATTCTGGCCGCCTCTGGCGCCGATTTTCCCTGCTCTTTATGCCGGGCAATATTTTCCAGCACTACAATAGCATTATCAACCAGTAAGCCCACTGCCAGGGCAATACCGCCTAAGCTCATCATATTTAAGGTAATACCCTGGCCGTACATCAGATTAAAAGTAGCAATAATAGAGACCGGAATAGACACTGAAATAATCACCGTGGCCCAGACATTGCGTAAAAACAAATACAACACCAGCATTGCCAACAAGCCGCCCACAATACCCGCAGATTTTACTTCGCTAATCGCCTGTTTTATAAAAGCAGATTGATCATAAACCAAAGTCAGGCTATAGCCTTGCGGCAGCCCTTTTTGTAAAGCTGGCAATTGTGCAAGCAACGATTCAGCCACATTAACGGTATTAGCATCACCTTCTTTGTAAATAGCCACTTCAATGGCTTCGGCGCCATTGATATAAGTAACACTTTTTCTATCGGCAAAGGCATCTACCACGGTGGCGACATCCTTTAAACGAATTTGCGAGTCTGCCACGGTAGCAAGGTATAAGTTTTCAATCGCGCTTAAATCGGCAAACTGATTAATAGTACGTACCAGGTAATCATAACCCGGTGTTTCGAGCCGGCCGCCGGCTAAGTTAATATTTTCCTGGGCTAACCGGCTGCTGATTAAGCCAATATCAAGTTGCAACTGGCTCAGTTTATTTGGGTCAATCAGCACCTGAATTTCCTGGCTTAAGCCGCCATCAGGGCGCACCGCTGCAATACCCGGCATGGCTTCCAGTTTGCGGCGTAAATCTTCTTCAGCGTAGGTGCGTAACCTGACTAAATCTTGCTCGCCTTTAATACCGTCCTCACGGCTTAAGGCTAAGCGCACCACCGGATCTAAATTAGGGTTAAACCTTAGCAATAATGGCTTTTCGATATCCAGCGGCAGCATTAATACATCGAGTTTTTCCCGTACTTCTAACATGGCTAAATCCATGTCGGTGCCCCAGTCAAACTCCAATACCACATCTGAGCGGCCAGAGCGCGAAACCGACTGCACCCGATGCACACCTTTGACAATGCCAAGCGCTTCTTCAATCGGTTTACTGACCAGTTGCTCAACCTCTACCGGCGCAGCACCGAGGTATTCGGTACGGATGGTTAAGCTGGGGTAGGATAAATCGGGCAGTAAATTAACAGCTAAGCGGCCGACAGACACCATGCCGAAGAGTAAGATCCCTAAGGTGAACATCCATATTGTGACCGGACGAGCCACAGCTACATCAACCAGTTTCATAATCCATTCCTTTTTAGCATTTTATTATTATTTTATGTTGATGCAGACGCCTTAAAACTGGCGGGTAGTTACAATAGTGACTAGACTTTGCTCTTTTAACGCCCCCTGCCCGGCAATAACCACTTGCTCACCCTCGGTTATACCGGCTAAAATTTCGACAGCAGTATCCGAGCTATAACCCAAATTTACTGACTTGCGGCTTACTTTACTTTCAGTATCGACCACGAAAACACTATGCTGGTTGTCAGTAGTAATAACGGCACGCTTGGGCACCAATAGCGCTGCTGATTTAACATCAAACTTCAGCTCTACCTGGGCAAACATTCCTGGCCGTAATTCGCCGGTGCTGTTATCAATAATTAAGGTGGTACGAACAGTACCAGACTGGGCATCAACCACCGGTGAAATACGGCTAACATTAGCATTTACCGGTAACATGCCGGCGAAATTTAGGATAGCGGCCTGCCCCGCTTTAGCCTGAGCCAGTTGCTGCTCTGGGATATGCACCACCGCTTCCAACTCAGCATTCGCTACTAAATGATATAACGACTGTGGCGCCATCTGGCTAATGAGTTGACCTGTTTTGACATAGCGGCGCGATACCACGCCGGCAATCGGCGCGCGAATTTCAGTTTCTCTGACATTTAACTCAGCTAAAGCAACCGAAGCGCTGGTGGCATCATATTGCCAGCGTAATTTTTCATAAACATCAGTACTTATCAGCTTGCGTTGGTACATTTCAGCCATTCGTTTTAGCTCACTGTCTAACCGGCTCAGCTCGGCTTGCTCTTTAGCCAGCATGTAGCGCTGCCGCTCATTGTCTAGTTGAGCCAATAACTGACCCGCAACAACGTAATCACCCTCCTCCACCAGCACTTGCTGCACTATGCCACTGGTTTTGCTGATAACGTCGGTTTCAGCTCTGGCCGCCAACGTAGCATTAGTATGATAACTGCTACTAATTTCACCGCGACGGGCCAGGGCGGCTTCCACCGGAATAGCGACTATTTCAGCGGTGTCACTATTATTGCTGCTATTAGCCTTATTACAGCCGCTTAGCAACGCTGCAGAGCATAATAACATCGCCACCAGAGATAATTTTTTCATTGTGTAAGTTCCTTGTTATGCCTTGCCGCTTTAGTAAAATGTGAGCGACAGGCTCGAATTTGCAATCACCAGTGCTATCAACTAATGCAGACGGTATGCCAGTATGGATTTTATATTTTTATTATTAATTTTCAATCGGTTAAGTAGCTTTAATGTGTAATGAAATATTTTAGACGAGCTGCTGTTAGCGAATTACGCTAATATTTAGTGAAAAGCAGCGAATTGAAATGTCAGGTGAGCCAAATACCAAAAAACCCTCAGCCGCCATTCAGGCAAACTGAACTACTGTAGCTGTTTGCTCGTTATTACACTATCACACTCTAATTTAACCAAACTTATTGGTTAGCCTTGGGTCTTAGCTACTATACACTTAAGCTACCGGCTTACTCTTAATGAGGCAATTATGGCTATTATTAACAACATTTTAGTTCGCCAATGCAGTCTTGCTGGCGCGCTGATACTGGGGCTTACCGCCTGTTCCAGCCCTCGTCAGGCTACAGTAGACTTTGACCATAATGTTAATTTCCAGCAGTACCAGACCTATGGTTTTTATCAAGCTGAGCCTGTCGAGCAAACAAAAGATCAGCAAACCGCGGCAGCAGCAGCGCCTTTGACCGAGGCAACAAAAGCAGACACCATTAATAACGCCGAAGCCGAAGCCTATACCAGCTTATTGGATCAGCATTTTAAAACCGCTATTAATGCCGAAATGGCCGCGCTGGGGTATCAGTACAGCGAACAAAATCCGCAGTTATTGGTCAACTATATGAGCAATGTTGAAACCCGCAGCGATGTGCGTAGTTCACCGTTTTCGATCAACGCCGGCTATGGTTATTACAACAGAAGCAGTAGCGTTATGTTTGGCATACCGCTATTTGGTAACCAACTGGAAAAAACCAACTATAAAGTGGGCACCGTTACCATTGATGTCATCGATGCCCGCGAGCAACGCTTGGTGTGGCAAGGGCTGGTTGATGGCCGCCTAACCAAAAAAGCCATGGCTAACCCGCAACAGGCAATTAGCGACACGGTGCAGCTTATTTATCAACATTACCCTACCCGGCTAGCAACAGAGAATAAATAACAACAAAAATTAAAAAATTGGGAGCCGAAGCTCCCATCACTATCCAGCGTGAAAATCCAGGAAGGAGGGTGTAACGAGACTTAGTATTACAGCTATTAATGGCAGTAATATGACAAGCCAATATTTTTTGATAATGATTAAAGGCAAAGTGGATTGCCCAAAGTGGTCATTGCTCTCGCCGCTCTGCCGAGCGATTAATTATCGAAAGCCGATTCGATAAAGTCTCTAGTGATTTATTACTGGCTTACCTCGATAAATCAATGTCTATCTATTTTTTGCTACGCCGCCATAGCAATAATGCCAGCACCAAGGTTAGACTGTACATAGCAAGCGATGCTAACACTACCCCCGTCCAGCCAAGCCATTGCCAGAAAGGTTGAAAATAAAAACTACCGATACTGGCGCCAACATAATAAAACACCAGATACAATGCACTGGCACTGGCTTTAGCACGCTGGGCGTGCTGATTAACCCAGCTGCTAGCAAGTGAATGACACAGGAAAAAGCCAAAAGCACTGATAAAAAAACCACAGACAATAATTATTAGCTGACTGTGCAAGGTAACCAGAGTACCGAGCATCATTATGATAATACCCAGCACCATGGCCAGTGGCGAGGACATTTTAGCGCCAATTTTAGCCGACAACGCTGAGCCAACCGTACCGGTAAAGTAGGTAATAAACAGTAGCCCTAATACCCCACTGCTTAACAAATAAGGGGGTGCTGCCAGCACAAAACTGATAAACGTATACTGATTTAAAAAGACTAAAAAATTAAGGCCGCCTATTAAATAGGTTAATAACAGCAACGGCTGGCGCAAGTGAAAGCCCTGATTTTGCAAGGCATGCCACAGCCGGAACCGCTGCGGGATAAATTGGGCTGAGTCTGGCAGATAACGCCAGATAAGATAACAGCTTAGTGCACTTAACCCGGCCATTGGCCAAAATACCCATTGCCAGTGTCCCATATCAGCCAGGGTGCCTGCCAGCAAGCGACCACCAATGCCACCCAAAGAGTTAGCACTAATGTAATACCCCACCGCCGTAACAAGCGCAGCGGGCGAGTATTCTTCACCCATCCAGGCAATCGCCATGGCCGGCAGACCGCCCAAGCAAACCCCTTGAATTGCCCGCCAACACAGCAACGCCGTAAAGCTTTCAACCTGAGTTAGCGCCAACGTGCTAACGGTCATGCCCAATAAGGTTATCAGCAACAGTGTTTTACGACCCCAGGCGTCAGATAACGACGCATACACCAATAAAGACAAACCCAGACCAAAGGTAGCAATGGTATAACTTAAACTGGCCTGCAATGGGCTAAGTTGAAATTCGCGACTTAGCTGCGGCAATAGTGGCTGTAACAAATGCAAATTAGCAAATACCACCATCGCCGCCAAACATAAGGCGAAACAACTGCGATAAAATGCGGCTGACTTATATTCAATCACCTCTTGCTACTCACAACATTGTTATCCATTAGCTAAAAGCAACAGTATACTGGCTTTAGCCATGGCTTTCGAGCAGGTTGCATCAGGCAAAGCCGCTGGCAACAACAGACAGGCCGTGTATGATAACGCCAGATGTTATCAGAACAGGTGACCAGGTTGCTGTCTGTATTGTTAAATGCGCCGCTACATAAAAAAGTGGCTGCTATTGCTCTGCCAATGGTATTTTCTAATTTATCAGTGCCGTTACTGGCATTGGTAGATACTGCGGTTAGCGGCCATTTAGAACATGCCTGGTACCTGGGTGGTGTGGCGTTAGGCTCGAGTTTAATCAGCTTGTTGTTTTTTTTATTGGGCTTTTTACGCATGAGCACCACCGGCCTTACTGCCCAGGCTTATGGCGCCAATGATCAGGCTGGTCAGCTACGCTTTCTAAGCCAGAGCCTGCTACTGGCGTTGCTATTGGCTGCACTACTTTTAATACTGCAATTTCCACTGGCACAACTGGCATTTAGCCTCAGTAAGGCCAGCGCAGAAGTAAACCAACAAGCCCAGCTGTATTTTAGTATCCGAATTTGGAGTGCCCCGGCTACCTTAATCAATTTAGTGCTAATGGGTTGGTTTTTAGGTCGGCAGAATGCCCGCTATCCGATGTGGATGTTAATTTTCACCAATCTGGTGAACATCGTGCTGAATATAGTGTTTGTATTAGGCTTTGGCTGGCAGGTTGCTGGCATTGCCGCCGCCTCGGTCGTGGCGGATTACAGTGGATTATTACTGGGTGGCTATTTATTACTGCGTTTATTGGCTAAAACAACTCAGCACTGCGCCAGCCACACCCAGCTGACAAAAGAGTTATTGGCCGCCATGGGTAGCCATTTGCAGCAACTCGCCGGACTACGCCGTTTATTTACGCTTAATTGTGATATTTTTCTGCGCAGTTTGTGTTTACAAAGTGTTTTTGTATTTATCGCCTTTCAGGGGGCGGCGTATGGCGACAACACGGTAGCCGCTAATGCCGTGCTATTAAGCTTTTTAATGCTGGTATCTTATGCTATGGATGGCCTGGCTTACGCCGCTGAAAGTTTGGTGGGTAAGGCTATTGGTGCGCGCAATAGCCTTTTACTGGGCAACACCTTGGGCTTACTGGCACTCTGGTGTTTGATACTGGCGTTGTTATTTAGTGTCGGTTATGGCCTGTTTGGTAATGGCTTTGTTGCCTTGCTAACGTCTTTACCCGAGGTACAGCAGCATGCCCGGCTGTATCTGGGCTGGATGATACTACTGCCGTTACTGGCCTGCTGGGCCTATTTTCTCGATGGCGTATTTATTGGTGCCACTCAGGGAAAAACGTTGCGCAACAGTATGGTTATTGCGCTACTGGGCTTTACTATCAGTTTTTACTTACTGCAAAGTTGGCAAAACCACGCACTGTGGGCAGCATTAGCGGTATTTATGGCCCTGCGTAGCATAAGTTTGGCCATAGTACTGCGCTACCAGTGGCGTACAGGTAAATTTTTACAAACATCCTGAAACCAGAACACCTGCGCCGATTTTTAAGGTAAAAAAAGCCTAAAGTTTACACAAGCACGGCCGTTAACCTCGTTACGCTATACCTTACTAAACCCCATTAAACCGTAAGAGGTGACCTTTATGGCTATTACTTCCAGTAATAACGCGGCACAAATTGGCAGTACGCCACAAGCTAAACAGCCGGTTAAAACAGATGAAAACCGAACAGCTGACAATAAGAGCATTGATAATAAAGGTATCGAAAATAGTGCTGCTAAAGCCAAGCAAGCCCAAAATGTGGCCATTTTAAAAGCGAATGAGCAAGTGTCGCTTAGCAGTAATAACGACTCGTTAAGCTTGCTTTACAAAACAGCTTTAGAGGGCATAAACGCCGAGCTGGAACCGGTGCTGGGTGAGAATGCTGCGCAAAAAATCTATGATTCAGGTATTGATACTTCGCCAGAGGCTACAGCTGATCGCATTGTGGCTTTTGCTACTGGTTTTTACAGCCGCTATAAAGAACTTAATCCAGGACGCTCCGAACAACAACAGCTAGACAGTTTTTTATCGGTTATTGGCAGTGGTATTGAAAAAGGCTTTGCCGATGCCAAAGATATCCTAAAAGGCTTAAAAGTGTTGGAAGGCGAAGTGGCTGACGGCGTTGATCAAACTTACAGCAAAGTAATGGCCGGGCTGGATAGCTTCCGGCAAAAAATGTTAGAACTGGCTGAACAAACGGCGTTATCTGGTTAAGTTTCCAGGTTTTCTACCCGAGTTACCAATAGCTGGTCTATTTTATAGCTGTCGATATCAACGACTTCAAATTTATAGCCAAAATGTAGCACAAAATCGGTGCGTTTGGGTATTTTACGCAATGAAAACATCATAAAACCGGCAATGGTTTCATAATTTTCTGGGTTAGGAAAGCTGCTAATATCCAGCACCCGCATCACATCAGCCAACGGCGTTAATCCTTCTACCAGCCAGGAATTAGCGTCACGCTTCACTATTTGTTCTTCTTCAGAGCTTACCAGCTCACCCATAACAATACTCATTACGTCTTTTAAGGTAATAATGCCGACCACTAAGGCATATTCGTTCATAATAATTGCAAAATCTACCCCGGTAGACTTAAAGTGTGCCAGCGCTTCGTACAGCGACAACGTATCCGGAATAATCAGTGGCGAGCGCACTATGCCTTCTTTTTTTAACGAGATTGGCTGATCATGCAACACCTGCATCAAAATATCGCGGGTATCAACATAGCCTACCACCCGATCAAGCACCTCGTTACACACAATAAATTTAGCATGCGGATGTTCAGCAATTTTGGCTTTAATGTTGTCTTGTGATTCGTTATTAGTAAAAAAAATCAGGCTTTCCCGTGCGGTCATGGCCGAGGTCACGGTACGTGACTCCATATCAAACACATTTTCCAGCAACTGATGTTCGTGTTGTTGTAATATCCCGGCCTGCGCACCGGCATCCATCATCGCCATAATATCGTCAGGCGTTATATCGTCTTTACGCATCGTTGGCACATTAAACAAACTAAAACATAAATTCGCTAAACCATTGAACAACCAGACCAACGGTTTTAACAACACAATTAATAACGACATTGGCCGGACAATTTTCACCGCAATTTTTTCTGGCGCAATCATCGCCAGCCGCTTGGGCATAAGATCAGCAAACAAAATAAATAGCGAGGTAACAAAAAAAACAGATAAAATAAAGGCCGCAGCAGGCACCCAGCTAGCGTTAGTAAATACCGCCAGCAGTGACGAAAAGTAAGGAGTAAAAGCTGACTCACCCAAAATACCGCCTAAAATAGCTACCGCATTTAAACCAATTTGTACTACCGTGAAAAAATTACCCGGATGCTCCTGCAGCATTAAGACCTTTTCAGCACTGACATCGCCCTGCGTCGCCATCATCCTTAAACGCATTTTTCGTGACGCCGCTAACGCTATCTCAGAGACAGAAAAAAACGAACTAGCCGCCACTAACAACAACATAATAAACAGGTATTCGAGGGTACTCATAACACTTCCACACTAAACCGCTGGCAAAACATAGCCCGCGGTTTTATTAAGATGAGCGTTATTATAGCGTTAATTAGTGGCTAATTACCCTAAGCAGCTGAAAATATTCAGACAGTAAGCTTATTTCAGTGTGGTTTTAAGCTGTAATTGTTGGCTAAATACGCTATCTTCTTAGTTATTGTTTTATCTGGAACTGGCCAATGTTTCTGCTTTTTGTCCCAAATCGCTTTGCTTTTACCCGGCAGATGGGCGCAGCTATACTGCTGCTTAATCTTTTACTCAGCCCGGCTGTTGCACAACTACAAACAAGCGAGCCGTTAGAGCAACAACTGGATCAGTATCTGGTTACTACTTTTGATGATACTGCTGCAGCAGATATATTTATAAATTCATTATTCGAACGCTATTATGTTAACGCAACCACGGACATTGCTTTTGCCAGCAAAGTTCGCTTACTGTCATATCAAGCCAGCGCATTTTTGTACCAACAGCAACAACAACAGGCTGACAACGTACTAACTGAGTTACTGGCGCTCTTAGATCAAAGCAACGACGCTGATGCCCTGAGTGAAATTTATGCTACCGAAATTGAATTTTTAGTTTATCAGCGAGAGCTGACAGCAGCAGTACTAAAGGCTGATCGGTTAGAGTTAATTGTTAAACAAGCCAACACGCCGCGGGTTCGTTATTATGCCCATAACTTACTAGGCCGGCTGCTTCGGGCAGATAGTCAGTATGAACAAGCTCTGCAACATTTTACCGATGCTCTGGATGCGGTTATTGAGACTGATGATCAATTTACCCTGCGCCGCCGCTCCTTTTTAAATTACGCTATCGCTCAGGTTTATACCGATTTAAAAAAATGGCCGGAAGCAAAAACGCTTATCGATCAGCTTATTGTTGATGCTCAAAAATATCAGTTTCAACAGTTTCTACCTGATCTTTATTTAATGCAGGGCTTTATTACTGCTGAACAACAGGATTTCACTGCCGCTATTTTGAGCAATACACTCGGCATTGCCGCAGCGCAAGCCAATAACCAACCTGATATTGAACTGACGTTTCAAAATAACCTTGGTTCTATTTACATGGAGCAGGAAAATTATAGCGCGGCTAAACAAACCTTGCGGCTAGCGGCGACTAAAGCAGAACAACTTAACAACAACTTTATCAGCCATTCCATCGACTTTAATCTGGGTTATATTGCCGTTATGGAAGGCAACTATGACGATGGCCTTAGTGCCATGCTAACCGAGTTAGATTTTTTTAAAAATAACGACAGCAAAGCACAATTTGAACCTACCTTAGGCTGGTTAGCCCGAGCTTATGGCAAAGCCGGCAAGTTTCAGTTACAAGCAGCAACACTGCAGCAACAGTTAACATTACGCGCAGAAATTCTGACCAGTGAACGAGAACAAAGCGTTCTTGAGCTGCAAAACCGTTACGATACTAAAGCTAAAAGCCAGTTAATTACTATTTTAGAGCAGGAAAATAACTTAAAAGCACAGTTGTTGGATAATCAGAAACTGCAGCAGCAACTGACAGGCTTATTTGCCTTGGTGCTTATTTTTGCCGCTATTTTGCTGTACCAGCTTTACCGTAAAGTGCGCCTGTCTAACCGTAAATTACGCGAAGCCAATAAGCAATTAGAGTTCCAGTCGCTGCGCGACCCGCTTACCGGTTTATTTAATCGCCGCGCCCTGCAAGAACATATGCAGCGCCGGGATAAGTTTGGCCGGCGTCAAACTGATGCGAATGAAAAAGCGAATGCCTTTCTGCTATTAGATATTGATTTTTTTAAAAAAATTAATGATAACAATGGCCACGCTGCCGGCGATGAGGTACTAAAACAACTGAGTGACCGCTTAAGCAAAGTATGCCGCGAGCATGACTTAGTGATCCGCTGGGGCGGTGAAGAATTTTTACTGTATCTGGATAATATCGCGCCAGAACAAGTGACTGGCTTTTGTCAGCGGATCCTCGAGGTTATAGCCGGCGAGCCGGTGCCATGCGATAACAAGCTGATTACCGTCAGTGCCAGCGGCGGTTTTATTCATTTGCCGTTCGCTGGAATTGATGAAGCCGAACTTAACTGGGAGCGGGCGCTGCAAATTGCGGATATGGCACTATATTTAAGTAAGGTAAATGGCCGTAATCAGGTATATGCCATTACCGGGCTACGCTGCGATTATGACGCTGCCCGCCAACCACTTACCGATGATTTACAAGGTGCCATTCGGCAAAATATGGTTGATTATATTACGATCAAAGGCCCAGCGTTGACGAATAAGAACGCCGCAGAATAGTAGCCATAAGTCTAAGTGGCAAACCGGGCGTTTTTCTGTACATTAAGGGAAACGTTCGCCACAAGGATCTTCGCATGTCTTATCACACAGAGTACCAAGCCGCCTGTCAACAGCCCGAACAATTTTGGGCTGACAAAGCAAGCAAGCTTGCCTGGTACAAAAAACCGCAGCAAATACTGCAAACTGACGGCGAGCAATATCAATGGTTTGCCGATGGCGAGCTGAACACCGCCTATCTGGCACTGGACTATCATGTTGAGCAAGGCCGGGGCGGGCAAACGGCGCTTATTTATGACTCACCGGTTACTGGCAGTCGCCAACAATTTAGCTATCAGCAATTAACTAATGAGGTGGCATTATTTGCTGGTGTCTTAAAAGCGCATGGGGTTATGAAAGGCGATCGGGTCATTATCTATATGCCGATGATCCCACAAGCCGTTATTGCCATGTTAGCAGTGGCCAGGTTAGGCGCCGTGCACTCGGTGGTATTTGGCGGTTTTGCCGCCCATGAACTGGCCGTGCGTATTGATGATGCCAGCCCCAAAGTCATTGTGTCGGCTTCTTGTGGTATTGAGATAAACCGACTTATTGCTTACAAACCACTGTTGGATAATGCGCTGACGATGGCCAAGCACCAACCCGACAGCTGTATTATCTGGCAACGACCACAATTACTGGCTGATTTAACCACCGGCCGTGATTACGACTGGCAACAATTGCTGCAGACTGCCGAGCCTGCAGCTTGCGTAACGGTTAAAAGCACCGATCCGCTGTATATTTTATACACCTCAGGTACTACCGGTAAACCCAAGGGAGTAGTGCGTGATAACGGCGGCCATGCGGTAGCATTGCATTACAGTATGCAGGCTATTTACGGTATGCAACCCGGTGAGGTGTTTTGGGCAGCCTCTGATGTTGGCTGGGTGGTAGGACACTCTTATATCGTCTATGGCCCGTTACTGGCTGGCTGCACCAGCGTATTATATGAAGGCAAACCCGTTTACACTCCTGATGCCGGTGCGTTTTGGCGGGTGTGTGCCGACTATAAAGTAAAAGCGCTATTCGCCGCCCCGACCGCGTTTCGGGCCATTCGTAAAGAAGACCCCGATGCCACATTACTACAACATTATGACTTAAGTGCACTTGAGCGCATTTATATGGCGGGTGAACGGTTAGACCCTGCGACCTACGACTGGACAGTGCTGCACAGTAATAAACCCGTGGTTGACCACTGGTGGCAAACCGAGACGGGCTGGGCTATTTGTGCTAACCCTGCGGGTATCGAATTATTGCCGACTAAAGCAGGCTCTGCCACGGTGCCCGTGCCGGGTTATCAGGTGGCCATTCTTGATCATAATGGCCAAGCTATGGCAGCTAACCAACAAGGTAATATCGCCATTAAGCTACCCTTACCACCGGGTTGCCTTACCACTATCTGGCAAAGCCCTGAGCGCTATAACAGCGGCTACCTGCGCCAGTTTCCAGGCTACTACGCCAGTGGTGATGGCGGCTATATTGACGATGACGGCTACCTGTTTGTGATGGGCCGCACTGATGATGTTATCAACGTTGCCGGCCATCGTTTGTCTACCGGCGAAATGGAAGAAATTGTCGCCAGCCATCCAGCGGTAGCCGAGTGTTGCGTTATTGGCCTGGCAGATGCCTTAAAGGGCCAGCAGCCGGTGGGTTTTGTGCTACTTAAAAATGGTATCGACATCACCGAAGCCCAGTTGCAAGCCGATTTGGTGCAGCTGGTGCGCGAGCAAATTGGTGCTTTAGCTTGTTTTAAAGTTGCCTTAATCGTGCCGCGTCTTCCCAAAACCCGATCAGGTAAAATATTGCGTAAATTATTACGACAAATTGCCGATGGTGAAGAATATATCGTACCTTCTACCATTGACGACCCGGCAAGCTTGAACGAAATTGCTGGTTGTATGGCAAAGCGAGGTCTGATCTCTTTATAAAGGAGCTTTTTATAAAAAAGCTTTTTATAAAGGATAACTGCTAAAAACGCTGATCGCTTAACAGGTAATAGCTGTAAATACTGGGTATAATAGCCATATTTTTATATGCGGTTTTATTACCAGAAAGGACTTAGTAAATGTTGTACTTTAACAGCCAGAAAATTCCCGAGCTTCAGGGCCTTAACTTTTCTCAGCGGATGCAGGTAGTACGCACTGCAGCAGATAAGCTACCCACCCCAACTAAAGTAGGGTTAAACACGCTAAAATTAATTATTTTGTTTGGCTTGTTTATTCTGGTGGCCCGGGCCGATGGCTGGGCTATTGCTGGCTATGTACTATTACTGGTGATGGCCTATCCGTTGGTTACCCGGCCTATTACTTACGCGTTGTGTCAAAGCGAGTTTGCAGCAGTGCGCCGTCAGTTATTTACCCAAAAAAGTAGCGACCAGGCTAACGATTAAGCGCCCTACTACTCTAGCCAAAAAAGAGAACCCCAAAATGGGTTCTCTTTTTGCTTTAAGCACGTTATCGAAGCGGTTAGTTAAAGCCAATACGCTCGAATAACAGGGTCAATAAGTTATGCCCAAAATAAATGGTCGATACCGTATTCACAAAGATAATCGCCAGAATAGCCGGAATAAACGTACCCAGTGAAAAATTCACATACTTTTGCATTAATGAACCGGCAAAGCTGGCATTGCCCTGGCTCATTTCCGCGTCCAGATTTTGCTTTTTCCAGCGATAAATCACGAATATACACAATAATAAGCCATTTAACGGCAGTATCGTTTCATAAAACATGTCATAAATTAAATCAAAAAAGGATTTAACAATAGGCTGCCCTGTTGCATCTGCACCATAGCTGGTAATACCGCTTAGCATATCAACCCGGCCAAACGACAGCGCGCTGATAATCGCCAACACCACCATAGCACTACCCAGTGAATACAACGCTTTGCGCCGGCTTAAGCCCTTGCCATCCATAATGCTGGCTACAGGTACTTCAATAATCGATACCAAGGAGGTCATCGCCGCAAAAAACACCAACAAGAAGAAAAAAGAGGCAATAAAAGAAGCGCCAAAATAACCAATGTCGGTTTGCAGCGCTAAAAATATTTTCGGTAAAAACATAAAAATCATACCGATACTCGATTCCGATAACTCACTGATTTCAATATCCGGGTTAAACGAAAACGCTGCGGGTAAAATCAATAATCCCGAGCAACAAGCGACCAACAACGATAACCCTGCCACCATTTTCCCGGCCGAGACAATGTTATTGTTTTTCTGAATGTAAGAGCCGTAAGTAATTAAAATACCCATGGCCAGTGACAAGGAGAAAAATGCCTGAGCCAAGGCGCCATTTAATACCTGGCCGGTAATTTTAGTAAAATCAGGCACCAGGAAAAACTTCACGCCAAGCATAGCGTTTTCTAGGGTCAGTACATAGATTACCAGCGCTATCAACATAACAAATAATAACGGCATTAACACCGTAGTGGCTTTTTCTATCCCTCTTTTTACCCCGCCTTGCAGAATTAAAAAGGTCAGGCCAATAACTAATGCCATATAGGCAAACAACTCGTTGCTGTTTATAAACACGCCAAAACCGCTAGGATCGGCCAACTGATCAAGCTGGCCCATGATGGCTTTACCCAGGTAACCGGCAATCCACACAGTGATAACCAGGTAAAACACCCCAATCATAAAAGGGGTAATAACCGATAACCAGCCCACGGTGCGCCAGGCACGGTTCTGGCCAATTTCAGTGTAAGCACCTAATGGGTTTTGCCGGGTATGCCGGCCCAGGCTCATCTCGGCCAGCATTACCGGCAGACAGACAAAAAACACAAAAAAGGCATAAATGATTAAAAAGGCGGCACCACCATTTTTACTGGCCATTACCGGAAAAGCCACCAGGTTACCTATACCGACTGCCGAACCGGCGGCCGCCAGAATAAACCCCAGGCTGGAGCTAAATTGTTCACGTTTCATTGAATTGCAAACTCCCTGATTTTTTTTATTAGAATAGTTTTTTTGCTATTTTTATAATGTTCGCAACGCATGCTAACAGTAGGCTGCAGCAAATCCTAGCCCGACTTCACAACAAAGGCTGTGCTAATTGGTTTTGCCGGGCAGATCTGCTATCTTGCAGCGACAAACCACTAAGTGAGTTTTACCATGTTCTATATGATTTACTCTGAAGATGCGGCCAATAGTCTGGAAAACCGGCTGGCAACCCGCCCGGCGCATCTTGAACGTTTACACACCTTAAATGACGCGGGTCGCTTATTATTGGCCGGGCCGTTACCGGCAATCGACAGTAACGAGCCTGGTGGTGCCGGTTTTACTGGCTCGTTAGTGGTGGCTGAATTCACCTCGTTAGCCGATGCCAAAAGCTGGGCCGACAGTGACCCTTTTTTAGCGGCAGGTGTTTATGTGCAGTCCACCGTAAAGCCCTTTAAAAAAGTATTACCTTAAATTAGTTAGGATTGTC
Organism: Arsukibacterium sp. MJ3; assembly: GCF_000987765.1. GTDB lineage: Bacteria > Pseudomonadota > Gammaproteobacteria > Enterobacterales > Alteromonadaceae > Alishewanella. The sequence continues at coordinate 32,510 of NZ_LAHP01000020.1, read as the reverse complement.
ATGGCATACATTCTGCTTACCGGCGGCGCCGGCTATATCGGTAGCCACACCGCCCTTGCCTTACTGCGGGCTGGCTACAAGGTTATCAGCTTCGATAACTACAGTAATTCTTCCACCACGGCATTGCAGCGGGTTGAGCAGCTGGCCGGGGCTAAAGTAATTAGCATCAGTGGCGATATTCGCGACGAAGCGGCTTTGCAAACGGTATTTCGGCAGTATCCGATTAACGCCGTGGTGCATTTTGCCGGGCTAAAAGCTGTGGGAGAATCGACCAAAATGCCACTGCATTATTACGACAATAATGTTGCTGGCACCGTAACCCTATGCCGGGTAATGCGGGAGCATAAGGTTAAAAAGTTAGTGTTTAGCTCTTCGGCTACGGTGTATGGTGATGCGAAAACCGTGCCTATAGCGGAAACTGCTGCCCGCTCTGCCACTAATCCTTATGGTCAAAGTAAGTTGATGATTGAGCATATTCTGGAGGATTTAGTGCAAGCTGAACCAGACTGGAGTATTAGTGTGCTGCGCTATTTTAACCCGGTGGGTGCTGACAGCAGTGGCCAGATTGGTGAAGACCCAAACGGCATGCCCAATAACTTAATGCCATTTATCGCACAAGTGGCCGTGGGTAAACGTGCCTCGCTTAGTATATTTGGTAACGACTATGCCACCCATGACGGCACCGGCGTGCGCGATTATATTCATGTAGTTGACTTAGCCGCTGGCCATTTAAAAGCCTTGCAATACCTGAGCAAGCATCAGGGTATTGAAGCCATTAACCTCGGCACCGGCACCGGCTATAGTGTACTGGATATGGTTAAGGCCTTTAGTAAAGTGAATAACGTAGCAGTACCGTATAACATTGCACCGCGCCGCGCCGGTGATATTGCCAGCTGTTACGCTCAGCCTGATAAGGCCTTTAACTTACTGCGCTGGCAAGCAGAAAAAACCCTGGACGACATGGTACGAGACAGTTGGCGCTGGCAACGCCAAAACCCCAATGGCTATAGCAACAGCTAACTAACTACTTTAAATATTAGGGCAGCGGCATGCGCATAATGCCGCCTTTATACAAGCCAAAATACACCACCTGTTGTGTCCCTTCAGCTACTAAAATCATGCTTCGCACGCCACCAAAAAAATTACTGCCACCCGGGTACTGGTATTGCTGCCAGCTCTGCCCACCGTTATCTGTCCATTCAATAATTAACGGTTGTGGCTCAGTAAAATTTTTCGCCCAACCGGCGGTAAAAATGCGCTCGGGTGTTACCGGGTCAATCACCACATCGAAATAAAAACGGAAATCGACATCGCCTAAAATAGTTTGCCAACTCTGGCCATGGTCGTTGCTGCGAACAATGCCTCCTTCGGAGCTGACATACACCGTTTGCGGATCATCAGGCGCATAACGAATAGCTTTAATAGAGCTGGGATTAGGGAATAAATCGCTGAACAGCACCGCCTGACCACTATTTAAGTCATACTGATATAACATTCCATTTTCAATAGCACCCTGGCCGCCATACCAAAGGGTTTGGCGATCAGCCGACTGAGTTAACGCGCTTTTGGGCATGCCAAAGCCACCGAAATCGCCGTGGCTTACTTTCCAGCTTTGTCCCATATCGGTTGAGCTGGCTAACACACTAACTCCGGTGGCATAAATAATGTGTGCTACCTCGTCAAACAACAGGGCATAAATGGCTTCGTTCTCACCCGCTTGGCCAAACTGGTAGTTCACCTCATGCCAGTCACTGCCCGCATTAAAACTTTCAAACAGCAGGTAACGAGGATACCCGTCCGGAGCAAGTTGAGTACTTGATGCCAGCCAGTGTTGCTCGGTTAGCAACGCCATGGCCATAATGTCAAAATCAGTAAGTCCGGCCGCGTGCCAGTTATTTTCATTCGTTTGCCAATAAACCCCCGCATCACTGGCCGCGACTAACACGCCGCTATGCTGATACAGCTTATTGATAATTAAACCATCCAGCCCTTGAAAACTAAGACTAACCGGCGGCGGTGCCGGTGCTGGCGGTTGCTCCTGCACTGGTGGGTTGCTACTGCTACTGCCACCACAGGCGGTCACAAACAACACGCTTAAGCAAAGCCCACAAGCGATGGTAAACCCCTTAATTGTCATTGCTAACTCCATTTTGCTCAACAGTAAACCTACTGTAGCCTAATCCAACAAATTTATTGTAATTAAACGTTAACAATTAGTGTAATTAGGGTGTTTCGTATCAGCTTGCTTTCAACATTAGGCTTAGTCAGCAACTTAACAATATGACTAAACAAAAAAGGCGCCACAGCGCCTTTTTGTTAATTGAAACTTTTGTGAACTATCAGCTTTGCCCTTGTCGGGTTGGTTTTTTACCAGTGGGCTGGCGCTGGGTTGATTTACCCTTACTGGCCGGTGCGCGTTGCGGCTTGGCAGCCGGTTTAGGTTTTGGCTCAGCTTTTTTAGCCGGGGTTTTTTCGGCTATCTGATGCTTACGCACAGCCCGTTTCATACTGGCCAAGCGGCGGCGACGCTCCGTTCTGTCTTCACTTTTAACCAGCGTTTGCAGCTCTTCGCCTAAATGCACCAGCTTGCGCAGGTAGTTTACTTCATCCAGCGGGTACTCGGCATAGCCGCCGGCCGGAATATGTTTTGGCAGCAGTAAATCGCCATAACGCACCCGGATTAAACGGCTAACCACCGCACCTTGCGACTCCCACATCCGTCTTACTTCACGGTTACGGCCTTCGGTTAGCACCACATGAAACCAGCGATTAATCCCCTCGCCTGGCAGCGCTTTAATTTTCTTAAAATTCGCTTTGCCATCTTCCAGTTCCACCCCGGTTCGCAGGCGTTGGATCATGGCGTCGTTAATATCACCAAACACCCGCACCGCATATTCACGCTCTACTTCAAATTTAGGGTGCATTAAACGGTTAGCTAATTCACCGTCGGTGGTAAATAACAATAAACCGGAGGTATTAATATCTAAGCGGCCAATGGCTATCCAGCGTGCACCTTTAATGTTTGGCAAGCGCGAAAATACTGTTGGCCGGCCTTCTGGATCGGTGCGCGAACAAATTTCACCTTCTGGCTTATGGTAAGCCAGTACCCGGCAAATTTGCTGATCTTCACTAACAATATGTACCGGATGGCCGTCAACCCGCACCGCCTGCGCGCTACTAACTCTGTCGCCTAAGCCTGCCGGTTTACCGTCTACAGTAACCCGACCTTTACTGATCCAGTCTTCCATTTCCCGGCGTGAACCTACGCCGGCGCGGGCTAATACTTTATGCAGCTTTTCGCTGATAATTTTATCACTCATTAGTGTAACTCTCCTGTCATCTCGACGGTGGGAAGAAGATCGGCCGTTAACTCGGTAAATTCCGGCAATGACGGCAAATCGCTGAGGCTTTTTAAGCCAAAATAATCTAAAAATAAGGCGGTAGTAGCATATAACCCCGGCCGCCCCGGAACTTCTTTGTGGCCAACCACTTTAATCCAACCGCGGTCGAGTAAGCTGCGCATGATCTGGCTGCCAACGGCAACCCCTCGTACCGCTTCAATTTCACCGCGGGTTAACGGCTGTTTATAGGCAATAAGGGCCAAGGTTTCCAGCACCGCACGGGAATAGCGGGCGGTGCGCTCAGGCCACAATTGGGCTAAATCATCACTAAGCTCAGGTCGGGTTTGAAAGCGATAGCCGGAAGCCGTTTGCTGTAATTGAATGCCGCGGGCACTGTAATCCTGTTGCAATTGGCGAATTGTAACATCAATCCGGCCATTGCTAACACTAAAACGTTGCAGTACTGTTGCTTGTAGCTCAGCTATACTCAGTGGTTGCTCACTGGCAAAAATAGCCGCTTCAATAAGCTGTAACAGTTGAATATCATTAATTTTTTGAATCATTAGCGATTATCTCTGGCTACTTTGACATGAATTTGACCACATACTTCAACCTGAATAATTTCTACCAGTTTTTCTTTGGTCAGTTCCAGTATTGCCAGAAAACTCACTACTACGCCCTCGCGGCCTTCCGTTAACTCAAAACAATCGGCAAAGGCCAGATAACCGTGATGCTGTTGCAGTAGCGCTAAAATTCGGCTCATTCGCTCACGGGTAGATAAATGCTCACGTTTAATATGATGATGCTGAAAATCTTTAGCGCGTCGCATAATGCTTTGCAAGGCCAGCACCAGTTCGGTTAATTGCACATCGGGTAAGATCACTAAAGGGTTAAAATTATCAGCCAGTCTTGCCCGTGCACCGAAATAATCGCGCTCGTCACGCGGCAAGCTGTCTAGTTCAGTAGCGGCTTGCTTATACACTTCGTATTCCTGCAAACGCCGAATAAGTTCAGCTCGTGGATCATCTTCATCGTCTTCCGCCTGGCTATGGCGTGGCAGTAACAAACGCGATTTTATCTCGGCCAGCATCGCTGCCATCACCAGATACTCGGCTGCCAGTTCGAAATTTAAACCCTGCATTAATTCAATATATTCCATATATTGCAAGGTAATGTCATTGACCGGTAAATCGACAATATCAAACTTATGTTTACGGATTAAATACAATAAAAAGTCGAGCGGCCCCTCAAAAGCATCCAGCATTACTTCTAAGGCATCCGGCGGAATATACAAATCGTCCGGCCGCTTATGCACTGCCTCGCCGCGCACAAACGCCAGCGGCAATAGCTGCTGCACGGTTAAATTAGCCAACGATTTACTCATTAGGTGTTACAGAAATGGCGTTGCATCGCCGCGGCCTTGCCGCAGCACCACGGCGCCGTCTTCGGACAAATCGACCACCGTCGTTGGTGCTTCGCCAATAACGCCGGCATGCATAATTAAATCAACCTGGCGCTCCAACTGCGAGCGCATATCATCCGGATCAGCTTCGGCAAACTGCTGCCCCGGCAAAATTAAACTGGTAGACAATAGCGGCTCAGCTAGCTCCTGCAACAAGGCTAATGCCACTTTATGCTCCGGAATACGCAGGCCAATGGTTTTCTTTTTGTCGTTAAGTAAACGCCGCGGCACTTCTTTGGTGCCTTTTAAAATAAACGTATAAGCGCCGGGGGTATTATTTTTAATCAACCGAAATGCACTATTTTCCACGCGGGCATACACCGATAACTCCGATAAATCACGACACATCAACGTAAAATGATGATCACCACTAATTTGGCGAATTTTAGTGATCCGATCCATAGCGCTTTTATCACCAACGTGGCAACCCAAGGCATAACCACTGTCTGTGGGATACACCACGACGCCACCCTGCTTAATAATTTGCACCGCTTGTTTTAACAACCGTTGTTGCGGGTTTTCGGGATGAATATGAAAAAATTGACTCATTTTTTATTCTTCTATCATTAGTGTGCAGATTAACAGCATTTAACCCACTGCGTGGTTAAGTGCTGGCTCCAGCGCCCAGTTATGCCAAACCGGCGTAACGTCGTCAGTTAAATATAGATTTTTTCCAAGATCATTCCAGCTGGTTTGCTGATGAAAATCAGAACCAACTGAGGCCGTTAAGCCATGCAGCTGACACAACGCCCACAATTCACGTTTTTGCACCGGCGTTTGCTGCGGCGAAATAATTTCTATGGCATCGCCACCGGCACTGGCAAATTGCTCTGCCAGCCGCTTCACCCATTTAGTGGTTAATTGATATTTTAATGGGTGAGCCAATACCGCAACACCGCCGGCATTATGGATCCATTTCACAGCATCCGCCATGTCTACCCAATTGCTCGGCACATAACCTATTTTGCCGCGACCTAAATATTTTTTAAAGACATTATTCATCGAGCTGGCTTTGCCGATACTCACCAGGTGGCGGGCAAAATGTGTGCGGGTTAAGGCTGCACCATTAGCCAATGCTAACACTGCCGGCAATACATCAGCAATGTGGCTTTTCGCCAAGCGGCGCGCCATTTCTTCGGCTCGCTCCAGCCGGCGTTGCCGCTGCGATGCTAAGTGCGCTAAAAATTCCGGGCATTGCGGGTTAATATTTAGCCCAACAATATGCACTTCCAGCTCCAGCCAACGACAAGAGATTTCCACGCCATTAATTAGCGTTAGCGGCAATTGCTGGTCAATAATTGTTTGCTGCGCTAAAGCCAGGCCGGCCACGGTGTCATGGTCAGTAATTGCCAGCGCATCTACGCCACGTTCTACTGCTCGTGCAACCAGTTCTGCCGGCGATAACACCCCGTCAGAACATAGGGTATGGCTGTGTAAATCAAATTTCATTGGCACCTCTAAATAAGCGCACTATTGTCGCACAGCGCCTGCTTAACGCAAAATAAACTGAACTGGCGGCACCTTAATTGCGTAATATGAGCATCATGTCACTTTGCAGAGATAATTATGTTTAGCTTTTTAAAACCCGATCCGGTAAAAAAATTACGTAAAGCGTACGACAACAAACTTGAACAAGCTATGCATGCCCAGCGCAATGGTGACATGCGACTATTCGCCGATTTAACCGAAGAGAGCGAAAAAATGTGGCAACAACTAACCGAGCTGCAAAACTCTGTCGCCAAGCCTGTCGCAAAATAAAGCCATCTGGCCGCTTAAACGTTTTAAATTCTAGTTTATAACAAAACAGCACTTGACGAGCGCCACGTTTCGCGGTTTTATGTGACAACTTAATAGCAATAATCAAGAGATTAACGTTAATGCAATACGCAGCCGCTTTTAACCTGACCAACTGGTGGTGGCACATACCCAACGGGCATGTGTAGGCGTTGTATTAGCTGTAATTACCTAAGCCCGTTTCCTGACAAGAAGCGGGTTTTTTCTTTTTAAGAGATTAACATTATGATTTTTAGTCATATTACCGACCAACAAGGCGAAGTCGCCAGTATTAATATGCCGGTGGCCTATCATACCGATGCGTTGGCCAGTTTTGTTAGCTTAAGCGCCGACAGCCTTGGTGCGGTGTTATTGGAATCAGCCGAAATTGACAGCAAAGATAACTTAAAAAGCCTGATGCTGATTGATGCGGCACTACGTATTGAATGTAATGGTATGCAGGTAACGGTGAAAGCACAAAGCCAAAATGGTGCCACCTTACTGCCCTTTTTAGCCGGTAAGCTAGCCACCATTGCTAAGGTGACACAAACCGAGAATAGCCTGCAGCTTAGTTTCAGTAAACCTGACCCGCTGCTCGATGAAGTTAGCCGTTTAGTGCAGCCGAATCCCTTTTCGGTGCTGCGCATTATTCAGCATCAACTGAGCAGCCACAGCAAAGAAGACTTTGCTATTATGCTGGCCGGGGTAATTGGTTATGACATGGTTGCCAATGTTGAACAACTGCCAGAAGTACCGGATGGTGCCAATCAATGCCCGGATTATTTGTTTTATCTGGCTGAAACGGTATTGGTGCTCGACCATCAACGGCAACAGAGCCAGCTTATCGGCAATGTGTTTTGTGGTGAGCAGGCCCCCGCCACCTATTTTGTTATTGGCAAGCGGCTAGAGCAATTAAAGCAACGTTTAACCGCAGTAACGCCATTAGCGGCTGGTCAGCAAGGCAGTAATATTAGTTTGCAGGTAGATATTAGCGATGCAGCATTTAGCCAGCAGGTTGACGCTTTAAAAGAGCATATAATTAGTGGTGATGTGTTTCAGGTGGTGCCGTCGCGCTGTTTTAGCCTGCCTTGTCCTAACCCGCTGGCCGCTTATGCCAAACTTAAGCAGCTAAACCCCAGCCCTTATATGTTTTATTTAAAAGATCCGGCTTTTGTTTTGTTTGGCGCCTCGCCTGAGTCTGCACTGAAATTTAACGCCAGCGACCGCCAGGTTGAAATATACCCGATAGCCGGCACCCGCCGCCGTGGCTTTAATAAAGACGGTGGTATCGACCACGATCTGGACAGCCGTATCGAGCTTGAATTACGCCAAGATGAAAAAGAGAAAGCCGAACACTTAATGCTGGTCGATTTGGCCCGAAACGACGTCGCCAGGATCAGTGTTGCCGGCAGTCGTTATGTGAAAGAGCTGTTAAAAGTAGATAGATATTCTTATGTCATGCATCTGGTATCGCGAGTTATTGGCACCTTAAAACCTGAGCTGGATGCATTACACGCCTATCAGGCTTGTATGAATATGGGTACGCTAGTCGGCGCACCAAAAGTAAAAGCGGCTGAACTTATTCGTCAGGTAGAAGGCCAGCGCCGTGGCAGTTACGGTGGCGCGGTCGGGTATTTAACCGGTAACGGTGATTTTGACAGCTGCATTGTTATCCGCTCGGCCTATGTAGCAAATAATACCGCTTACATTCAGGCGGGTGCCGGGGTGGTTTTTGATTCAGTTGCACAGCTAGAAACCGATGAAACCCGTAATAAAGCGCAAGCCGTAATTAGCGCCATTATGGCTGCCGGCCACTAGCAGGCTAAATAAGGAAGAGTATGACTACCCTGTATTTATTAGACAATATCGACTCGTTTACCTACAACCTGGTGGATGAGTTTGCCCAGTTAGGGTATGCGCTAAAGCTGTATCGTAATACTGTGCCAGCCGATTATATTTACCAAAAAATGCAACAAGAAACCGGCCCGGTACTGCTGGTGTTATCCCCAGGGCCAGGGGCACCAGCCAATGCCGGTTCGATGCCTGAATTACTGCGCCTGGCGGCAGGCCACTACCCGGTGCTGGGTATTTGCTTGGGTCATCAGGCCATTACTGAGCACTATGGGGGTAGTGTTGGCCGCGCCGGTGAAACAGTGCACGGCAAAACTGCCAATATTACCTTACAAAAGCATAGCGTATTTGCTGGCCTACCCAATCCGTTTCCGGTAGCACGCTACCATTCATTAATGGCCACTGAGCTACCAAATGCATTAACCTGCATTGCCGCAGACAGACATATTCCGATGGCCATCATTCATGAACAGCAGCGCATGTTGGGCTTTCAGTTTCATCCTGAGTCTATTTTAACTACGCTGGGTAAGCCATTACTTGAACAAAGTATCCGCTATTTATTAAGGAGTGACGCATGACTACTGTTCAGGCTCAGCTGCAACAGGTACTTAGCGGCAAACCATTAAGTCGCGAGCAAAGTGCCCACTTTTTTACGGCTGTGGTTACCGGTGTGGTAGAACCCGTATTACTAAGTGCCTTATTAGTAGCGCTTAAAATGCGCGGCGAAACCGCAGATGAAATTGCCGGTGCGGCAGCGGCGCTGCGTCAGGCAGCTCTGCCTTTCCCGTTAAAAATTACTGGTAGTATTGATTGTTGCGGCACCGGTGGTGACGGCAGTAATACCATTAACATTTCAACCACAGCGGCTATTGTAGGCGCCAGCATGGGTTTGCCGGTGGTAAAACATGGCAATCGAAGTGTCTCATCCAGTTCTGGCTCAGCCGATTTACTAGAGCAATTAGGGGTGAATATTCAACAGTCACCGGCACAAGCTGCCCATTGTTTGCAACAAAGCCACTGCAGCTTTTTATTTGCGCCGCTGTACCATGCCGGTATTAAACACGCGATGCCGGTGCGCCAGGCGCTGAAAAGCCGCACGTTATTTAACTTGCTTGGGCCGCTGGTTAACCCGGCAGCACCTGATTTCCAGCTGTTAGGCGTGTATGATCCCGCACTATGCAAAATAATGGCAGAAGCACTGCAACAACTTGGTACAAAAGCGGCCTGGGTAGTACATGGCAGCGGATGTGATGAAATTGCCTTGCATGGCACAACCTATGTTTGCCAGTTAAAACAAGGGCAATTGACTGAATTTAGCCTTTCCCCAGAAGATTTTGGACTACGCATGCAACCACTTAGTAGCCTAGCTGGCGGCACGCCTGCCGATAATGCCGCTGCTACTTTGGCCATTTTACAAGGTAGCGGGCAGCCAGCGCATAACCATGCGGTGGCAATGAATGTCGCCGCCATGTTAAAAATTGCCGGTAAGGGTGACAATCTAATCAGTAATACCCAAGCGGTATTGGCATGTTTAGCCAGTGGTAAAGCGATGCAAACATTACAACACTTTAAGCTGCTTAGTAACCAGAACTTGGGTAACGAGGAAATAAATCATGGTCAATGACTTAACCGGCGTGCTGGCTACCATTATCCAGCATAAAACAGCAGAAGTTGCAGCACTGCAACTTGAGACACCATTACAACAGTTTATTGGTCAGCTTAAACCCAGTAGCCGCAATTTTTTAGCGGCACTGCAATTGCCGGGCAGCCGCTTTATTCTTGAATGCAAAAAAGCCTCACCGTCAAAAGGACTGATTAGGCAACATTTCGATTTATCAGAAATTAGTCAAGTGTACAATCAGTACGCTGATTGCATTTCGGTGTTAACCGATCAGCAGTTTTTTCAGGGCAGTTATCAGTACCTGGCTCAGATGCGTCAACTAAGTGATAAGCCTTTATTGCATAAAGATTTTATTATTGACCCCTATCAAATTTACCTGGGCCGGTTACACGGTGCTGATGCCGTTTTACTGATGTTGTCGGTATTAACCGACGAGGCTTATCAGCAACTGGCTGGCGTCGCGCAAAAACTTAATATGACCGTGCTGACAGAAGTGAGTAATGACAGCGAAACCCGACGAGCCGTTGTGCTGGGCGCCCAATTGATAGGTATTAATAATCGTGACCTGCGCGATCTCAGCACTGATTTAAATACCAGCTTTGTGCTCAGTAAGTTGATCCCAGATGGCATTACCGTGGTATCAGAATCAGGTATTTATCATAATCAGCAAGTAAGAGACTTACAAAAAGTGGCTAAGGCCTTTTTAGTGGGTAGTTCATTAATGGCGCAGGCGGATTTAGCTGCAGCCGCCCGCCGATTAATTATTGGTGAGCATAAAATTTGTGGTCTTACCCGTGCTGCCGATGTAACAGCCGCCTACCAGGCCGGTGCCTATTTTGGTGGTTTAATTTTTGCGCCGGCATCGCCGCGTTGTGTCAGTATTGAAGTGGCCAGTCAGTTAGTGAGTGCTGCGCCACTGCATTTTGTTGGGGTGTTTGTAGATGCACCGCAGCACGATATTATTAACATTGCCCGTCAGCTAAAACTGAGTGCGGTGCAATTACACGGTAATGAAAGCGATGCAGATATTGTGGCGCTAAGAGCCGCACTGCCCGCCAGTTGTGAAATTTGGAAAGCGTACCGGGTGGCCGAGCAGTTACCTGCCTTTACCCAACTGGCAGATAGGTTGCTGCTTGATGCGTATCATCCCGGCGCGCACGGTGGTAGCGGCCAGGTGTTTAATTGGCAATTGCTACAGCAACCGCTGACCGGGTTAACCACGTTGCCGATAATGTTAGCCGGTGGCCTTACCCTTGATAACCTGAGCCAGGCATTGCAGCTGCAGGTTGCTGGCCTTGATATGAATTCAGGGCTGGAGAGTGCGCCAGGTATTAAAGACAAGAGTAAAATACAAACGGCATTTGCCGTTATCAAAGCGTTTGATTATCAGAGCGTTTCACCAATAGAGCAGAGAGTTGCATTATGAGCGAGCTTAAACTTAACCCTTATTTTGGCCAGTACGGTGGCATGTTTGTACCGCAACTGTTGGTACCGGCGTTAAAGCAATTGGAGCAAGCGTTTGTTGATGCGTTGCAAGACCCGGCCTTTGATGCTGAATTTCAGCATTTATTAACGGAATATGCCGGCCGGCCGACCCCGCTGACCCTATGCCGTAATTTATCGCCTAATCCGCTGGTGAAAATTTATATGAAGCGGGAAGATTTACTGCACGGTGGTGCCCATAAAACTAATCAGGTGCTGGGACAGGCCTTGCTCACTAAACGCATGGGCAAAAAAGAAGTGATCGCAGAAACCGGCGCCGGCCAGCATGGTGTGGCCACTGCCCTTGCCTGCGCTCTGCTCGGCTTAAAGTGCCGTATCTACATGGGCGCAAAAGACATTGAGCGCCAGCAACCAAATGTGTTCCGAATGAAATTAATGGGCGCCACCGTGATACCGGTTACTGCCGGCTCTGGCACCTTAAAAGACGCGGTAAATGAAGCCATGCGAGACTGGTCTGGCAGCTACGACACCAGCCATTACATGTTAGGCACAGCTGCCGGGCCGCACCCGTTTCCGACTATCGTGCGCGAATTTCAGAAAATGATTGGCGAAGAGTCTAAGCAGCAAATATTAAAAGCGGAAGGCAAGCTGCCCGATGCTATTATTGCTTGTGTTGGTGGCGGTTCTAACGCCATTGGTATTTTCGCTGACTTTATTAAAGAAGAGGGCGTGCGGCTGATTGGCGTTGAACCCGGTGGTAAGGGCATTACTACGCATCAGCATGGTGCTGCACTAAGTACCGGCAGCTATGGTATTTTACATGGTGCCTATACGGCCATTATGCAAACCAGTGATGGCCAGATTGAAGAGTCTTATTCGGTATCAGCCGGCCTTGATTATCCGGCGGTAGGTCCACAACATACTCATTTACAACAAATTGGCCGCGCTGAATATGTGGCAATAAACGATGATGAAGCCTTAGCCGCTTTTCAACATCTGGCTATGGCAGAAGGTATTATCCCGGCACTGGAAAGCTCACACGCACTGGCTCATGCCTTAAAAATGGCAGCCGCAGCCACTGAACCCATGGTATTGCTGGTAAATTTATCAGGCCGTGGTGATAAAGACTTAAGTCATGTGCATAGCATTCTGGAGCAGCAAGCTGCAGCAACCAGCGCTAACAACACCCCCAATGGAGCCCATTAATGAAACGTTATCAACAAATGTTTGCCCGGCTGGCAGAGGAAAAACGTGGCGCCTTTGTCCCTTTTGTTACTGTGGGCGATCCGGATCCTGAGTTATCATTTGAGATTATTAAAACACTGATTGATGGCGGTGCCGATGCACTAGAACTGGGGATCCCGTTTTCTGATCCAATTGCCGACGGCCCTACTATTCAAAATGCCAATATCCGGGCCTTGGCCGCCGGCGTTACACCCGCTATCAGTTTTGAGATCATCCGGAAAATTCGTCATTATAATGCTGATATACCAATTGGTTTATTGGTTTACTCCAATATCGTTATGGCTAGGGGCCTAGAAAGCTTTTATAGCAAAGCCGCTGCCGCCGGTATTGATTCCGTATTAATTGCCGATGTGCCGTTACATGAAAGTAAAATGTTTCGTGAAGTGGCCATGGCGCACGATATTGCACCTATTTATATTGTGCCACCAAATGTAGATGATGATGACTTACGCGCCATTGCCTCTTATGGTCGCGGTTATACTTACTTGCTTAGTCGTGCCGGCGTAACCGGTGCTGAAACAAAAGCCGCTATGCCGACCGCCGAGCTAATCTCCCGCATTCGAGCCTACAACCCGGCGCCACCGCTACTCGGTTTTGGTATCTCAACCCCGGCACAGGTAGCAGACGCCATAGCCAGTGGCGCCGCAGGTGCTATTTGTGGCTCTGCCATTGTGAAAATTCTGGAAAGTAATTTACAACAGCCCGCTACATTGTTAACTGAATTAAAAACCTTTATTGGGCAGATGAAGGCCGCCAGTTAATGCCTCCTATCCCCCTCTGTTGAACAGCGGGGGATAATTTCAATAGCCTACTTCGGTTTTAAACCGCTATTCGTTATACTATTGCGCTTATTCCAGCCATCAAAAGAATTAACCTATGAACATCAGCAATAATGCCGTTGTGCAATTCCATTACACGCTAAGTGACGAAACCGGCGAGCTGGAAAGCTCAGCCGGCAATAAACCGTTATTGTACATGCATGGTCAAGAGCAAATGCTGCCAAAGCTAGAAGCCGCTTTAGAAGGTAAAGCCGCCGGTGACAAGCTTGAGCTTACTCTGGCACCAGAGGATGCCTATGGCGAGCTACAACAAAATGCCGTCCAGAGTATTCAGGTAAAACATTTACACGGTGCAAAAAAATGGCAACCCGGTATGAAAGCCTGGATCCAAACTGAAGAAGGGCAGCGCCAGGTTACAATTGTAAAAGTGGGCATGTTTAAAGCCGATATTGATATTAACCATCCTTTAGCCGGTAAAACACTGACCTTTAACGTTGAAATACTACAGGTACGCCAAGCCAGCGCCGAAGAAGTTGCCCATGGCCATGCTCATGGTGAAGGCGGCCATCAGCACTAAGCCCGATTATTGCGGTACCAGGCGCAGCAACTGACCATTGGCACTATCGGTTAACAGGTATAACGCACCGTCAGGCCCGGTGCGTACATCGCGCAATCGGCTGTTAAGCTCCGTTAATAGCCGCTGCTCTGCCACCACTTGGCCATTGACCATTTGTAGCCGGTGCAGCGCTTTCCCAGCCAGCGCGGTAATAAACAAGTTGCCCTGCCAGGCAGGAAATAACTCGCCCTGGTACAAGGTCATACCCGCCGGCGCAATAGAGGGGCTCCAATGCCAGATTGCGGTAATCATGCCAGGGTACTGCCGAAAGGGCGACACTCTGGCACCGGTATAATCAATACCCTGGGTCGCCACCGGCCAGCCGTAATTACCACCGGCCCGAATAATATTTAACTCATCACCGCCACGCGGGCCATGTTCATGGCTGTAAAGCAATTTATTACGCTGATCAAATACAATGCCTTGCACATTACGATGACCAAGGCTGAAAATCTCGGCAGCATAACCATCTTTAGCCACAAAAGGATTATCAGCCGGCACACTGCCATCAATATTTAATCTGATAATTTTTCCCAGATGATTAGCCGGGTTTTGCGCCTGCTCACGATAATCAAAGCCATCACCAAGCGTTAATACAATACTGGCATCGGGCAATTGCAACATTCGCCCACCGTAATGCGCCGCCCCCTGACGGTATGGTTTGGCTTTAAATATCTGCTGAATATCACTTAGTTGTTGCTGCTGCCAACGTGCTGACGCCAGGCAAACGGTATTGGCTTTGGCATCACCACAGACATAACTTAACAATATCTGCTGATTTTGCTCAAAGGCAGCCGGTAATAGCACCTCTAGTAAGCCTCCTTGCGCGCCAATGTAAAGCTCGGGTAAAGCGGCGGTAACCGCTGCCAATTGCTCGCCCGTTGCACCGACCTGTTTCAACTTACCGGTGCGCTCAGTCAGCAGATAACTGCCGTCAGGCATAAACGCCAGCGACCAGGGGTAATTAAGATTTTCAGCTACTGTCTGTACCTGATAAGGTGCCGCCAACAGCTTAACCGAAGCCAGTAACACCAACAAACAACCGGATAATCGTTTTTTCATTTCAGACCTTATGGTTATTGGTTAACTTGCCACTGCTGGTTAACCAAACGTACAGGGCGGCGCCTGCCGCTGCACACAGTGCTAATGCAACACTTCCACCCAGGCTGCGACTAGCCGCAATTAAGGTTGGCATCGGCGCTAGGGTGTTAATAGCCAATAAGGCTACCAAGAAACCCAATGCACTAAAAATGGTTGCCAGCCAATAACGGGGCAGTTTAATAATACTTTGCAACAAGCGGCTTGCCAGTAAAGCAAGTAGCAATAACGGCGTCATAATAACTAACATAGTGGGGGTAAAAGAGCCAAGATCAAACCAGATGGTATACAGCCAGTCACGCAGCGGTAATTGTTCAACTAAAGCCGCTATGGCCGCTAAATTAAACAGGCTTTGAGTAATACTACTTAGCACTGCCGCCACTATAACGGCGATAATATAGGCCAGCAGCATAGTGCCTTTACCCGACGGGTTACGTTGCATTTTTTATTCAACATAGTCATTAAGTCATAATACAAAAGCTTACTGGCATAATGATTGTTTTACCAGCAACTCAGCAAAGGCACGGCACTTTTAGTTACTGTTTAGTTACTGTTGAGCGCTTGAAACTGTTACCATTGCATATTGTTAACTAAACCAAACAATAGCCGGCAGCGTAAAGTCTGGCTGTTTATTCTGGCTTAATGAAGTGACGGCTATGGCATTTATTAATACTCCCGACTACCAGCACAACACCTCTGATAAAATTGGCGTGCTATTAACTAATCTGGGCACCCCAGACGCCCCAACGCCCAAAGCCTTAAAACGCTATCTAAAACAGTTTTTATCCGATCCAAGGGTAGTTGAAGTACCGCGCTTACTCTGGTGGTTTATTTTAAATGGCATTATTTTGCAAATTCGGCCACGCCGCTCAGCCAAAGCCTATGCCACGGTATTTACCGAGCAAGGCTCACCGCTGTTGTTTCATACCCGCCAGCAGGCTGAGGCTATTGCCAAAGCGTTTGCTGACGATGGCAACACTGATGTAGTCGTAGACTTTGCTATGCGTTATGGCAACCCGTCATTTGCCTCGGTGCTGGATAACATGTTTGCCAAAGGTGTGCGTAAAATTCTGGTACTGCCGTTATACCCTCAATATTCTGCGGCCACTTCAGGCTCTACCTTTGATGAACTGGCAAAAGATTTTAGCCAGCGCCGCTGGTTACCCGATTTACGGTTTATCTCGCATTATCATGATGATGCCGGCTACATCAACGCCTGCGTCGAGCGTATTAAAGCACATTGGGCTGAACATGGCCGCGCTGACAAGCTAATGTTCTCTTATCATGGCATTCCCAAGCGTTATTTACTTAATGGCGATCCCTATCATTGTGAGTGCTACAAAAGCTCACGGCTAATTGCAGAAGCGTTACAGCTGAATAAAGATCAGTACATGACCACGTTTCAATCGCGGTTCGGCCGCGAAGAATGGTTAAAACCCTATACTGATGAAACATTAAAAGCGCTGCCTGCTCAGGGCGTAAAATCGGTGCAGGTATTTTGTCCGGGTTTTGCGGCAGACTGTCTGGAAACTATTGAAGAGATTGGCGAAGAAAATCGCGAGTATTTTATGCACGCCGGTGGCGAGCAGTACCAGTATATTACTGCACTGAATAACCGACCACAGCACATTAATGCCCTGTACCAGCTAATAAAAGATAACCTGCAAGGCTGGCATGTTACTGATGATGCCAATCGGGCATTACGGGCAGATAAATTGTCGCGCGAAAAAGCAGGAAACTAAGTAGTTTAGTATGAGCCAACAGCACAGCAACCAGCCCAGAACTGAGCCGACACTCGGCCCCAAGCCGCTGGTAAAGCGCATGACGTTTGAGAATGTACGTGAAGCGGCTTACGTTGCCCCAGCACCACCCGCGGTGCGTTATTTACCCTGGTTGTTACTACTGCTGATACTGTCACTGGTATTAGCAGCCTATCAGGAAAGCCGAAACCACTATTATCAGTCAACCTTTTGGCACTGGTATGCCAATAAACTTACTTATAAAGTACAACAAGGCGCCGCCAGCCAGATTACTTTCCCGGCAACAGGCCCTTTTGATCAACGCTTCGGTTACAGCCAGTTAGCCAACTGGAGCAATACCTTGCCAGGTGCTGGCTTTGCTATTAGTCAGCAAAGTCAGTTTTCTGATAGTCTGCAACGCTACACCGGCTATGGTTTTACCCCGCCCTACCAAGAGAAAAGCAGTGCTGGGCTAAGCATTACCGGCTGCCAGCTGCAACCCCTGTATAGCACCCAGGCACCAGCAATGCAGTACGACCATTTATATAATGTGGCGCCACTAATTATTCAAAGCTTGCTGTTTGTTGAAGACCGAAGCTTGTTATCACCGCAGCATATTAAGGCTAATCCGGTACTAAATTTACCGCGCCTGGCTGCTGCAATCTGGTCGCAACTGCAGCGCGCAGTTGGTATCCCGGCAGCCGCAGCCGGTGGTAGCACCCTGGCAACCCAAATGGAAAAATACCGGCATAGCCCGCAAGGTCTTACTTCTGATATCGTAGAAAAATTCCGCCAAATAGTCTCTGCCAGCGTCAAAGCGTATCAACAGGGTGTTGATACCGGCCAAAGCCGGCAGACGATTGTGCTCAATTATCTTAACACGGTGCCCTTAGCTGCCACAGCAAGCTATGGCGAAGTTAATGGCATGGGCGAAGGCTTGTATGCCTGGTTTGGCGCTGATCCGGTACAAGTAAACCAATTACTGCGGCAAAACGCCCCATATAGCGATGCACAAGGCCTGGCATTAAAACAGGTAATGGCGCTGATTATTGCCCAGCGC
The DNA here is from genome assembly GCF_000987765.1 of Arsukibacterium sp. MJ3. Classification (GTDB taxonomy): domain Bacteria; phylum Pseudomonadota; class Gammaproteobacteria; order Enterobacterales; family Alteromonadaceae; genus Alishewanella. The sequence goes on along the minus strand of NZ_LAHP01000020.1, from coordinate 14,482 downwards.
CGCCCGTCTTATTATTTAGTACAAGGCCGCGCCGATTTAGAACAACTAAGTAATAGCCACCTGAATGTTATGCAGCAACAGGGAATTATTCCCGCCGCCTTGGCCAAAAAAGCCATGCAGCAGCCACTCCGTTTTAACGGCAAAGCGGCGCCCGCTGCGGTACTGGGCGAAGATTTTAAAGCAGTAACGATGGTGCGCACCCGGCTTAGTCATTTGCTCGGGCAAAGTTTGTATCAGTTAGATCGGCTGGATTTAAGCAGCCAAACTACATTACATAATCAGCTACAACGTGATGTAAGCCGGCATTTACGGCAAATAACCAGCGTTAGCGGTGCAGAGCAAGCAGGCTTGTTTGCCGATAAGTTATTACAACCGGGCCAGCAAAGTAAGGTTAAATACAGCTTTACCCTGTATCAACGCACCGCTAACAGCAATAAAGTTCGGGTGCAAACCGACAATACCACCCAGCCATTTGATTTAAATGACTCCAGTAAACTTGAGCTGGGTTCAACGGCGAAATTGCGGGTGCTGGTGAGTTATTTGGAAATTATTGCCGAGCTGCATCGTTTATATGCTGAAGAGGATGCCGACTCCTTACAGTTTTTAGCTATAGCCGCAGAAGACAATCTAACCAGCTGGTCTGTTAGCTACCTGACCGCTAATCCCGGTGTCAGGTTGGACACTATGCTGCAGGCGGCATTAAATCGCCAGTATAGCGCGGATCCAAAAGAAAGTTTTTACACCGGCGGCGGATTGCACACCTTTAATAACTTTCGAAAAGAAGACAACGTCATGACCCCCACGATAGCCGAAGCACTACAGCAGTCAATAAATCTGCCGTTTGTTCGCTTGCTGCAAGATATGGTTAATTACAGTATCTATCATGGTGAAAATAGTAGTTATCAACTGCTTGCTGATGACACTAATCCGCGGCGAGATCAGTATTTACGCCGTTTTGCCGATAAAGAAGGCAGCACTTTTATTCGCCGATTTTGGCAAAAATATAAAGATAAAACGCCAGAGCAACGGCTACAACTTTATATCGCCAGCAGCAAGCAGACGCCGGAACGCTTAGCGGTAGCGTATTTATCTATCCAGCCAAACAGTACTCCAGCCCAGTTTACCGAACTGATGCAGCAACAGTTTACTGGCCGGGAGGCAGATAACCAAGACTGGTTAAAACTGTACAAAAAGTATCAGCCCGATGCGTTCAACCTGACCGACCGCGCTTATTTATCCCGCAGCCATCCATTGGAATTATGGCTGCTGTCGTATTTAAACACAAGCACAGCAGCCACGCTGCAAAGTGCCATAGCAGACAGCAGCGATATCCGGCAGAACGTGTATCAGTGGTTGTTTAAAACCCGCTTTCGCAGTGCCCGCGACAATCGCATCCGCAATATGCTGGAAATTGAAGCCTTTTGGGATTTACACCAGCGGTGGCAACGCCTTGGTTACCCGTTTGATTACCTGGTACCGTCATTGGCTACGGCGCTTGGCAGCTCTGGCGATCGACCGGCCGCCTTGGCCGAACTAATAGGTATTATTATTAACGACGGCAAGCGCTTACCCAGTATCCGTATTGACCAGCTGACCTTTGCCAGCAATACGCCTTATCAAACCCACTTTGTGCGCCAGGCCTCACCAGCGGTGCAAGTACTAGACCCTGAGGTTGCTACCGCCGTTAGAAACGCCTTACAACACGTGGTTACAGCAGGTACTGGTCGGCGCTTAACATCAACATACCATATTGCAGAGTTTATCATTGGTGGCAAAACTGGCACTGGCGATAACCGGCTGGTACAACTGAACGCAAAAGGACAACAAATCAGCTCTAAAGCGCTAAACCGCACCGCGACTTTTGCCTTTTACCTTGGACAGCAGCACTTTGGCGTATTAACGGCTTACATACCAGACGCCGATGCCGGGCAATACCGATTTACCTCAGCTTTGCCACTGCAGGTAATGAATAGTATGGCACCAATATTACAGCCTTATTTGCAGCAGGCGCAGTGGTGCGATTAGCCACAAACCACTTGGTTGCGGCCCTGGTTCTTTGCCTGATAAAGCGCCATATCGGCCCGGTGCAACCAGCTTTCCCAGCTTTCATCTTGTTGTAATATCGCTACGCCGATAGAGGTAGTCAGTTTTTTACCATCGGGTAAAATTAGATGCTCGTTTACCGCAAGCCGAATTTTTTCGGCTAATTTTTGTAAGTCAGTTTGTTTAAGATCGGCTAATAACACCACAAACTCTTCACCTCCAAACCGGAAAACCGTATCACGCTGCCGCACCATTTGCTTTAGCACCGGCACCAGATCAATTAGTACCGTATCACCCGCTTTGTGACCATAATTGTCATTTACCTGTTTAAAGTAATCTAAATCTAATAACATCAAGCCAAATTCCGTACCCGTTTTCTGTTTATGGGTAATGGCCATTACCAGGGCCTCATCCAGCGTACGCCGGTTAGCGGCCCCCGTTAAACTGTCAGTGGTAGCCAGTAATTTTAAGGCCTCACGCTGGGTGAGTGTGCGATAAGCAAACATATAAGCAAATAAACTGGTTACCACGCTGGTAACGGTAAAAGACACTAACTGAAAAGGAGTAGAAAAAATTTGGCCGGGATATACTATCGAATAACCGACTAACACCGATACCGAAACCAGTAATAATAACAACGCTTTAAGTGGCGATACCAAAAAAAAGATAAAAACGATAAACGGGTAAACCCAAAATAAACCATCAACACCTAAGTTAATACAAACAAAAATAGCACCAACACAAAATACGATGGCCATCACTTGTCCGGGCGCCTTAGTGTTGCCGGTACGCCAGGCGAAAATAACACAACTAATACTAACAAATACCATAATCAGGTCAGCCACGCCCACCCAAACGTTACCGGTAGCTAAGCGGTAAAACGCATAGGGTGTTACGCAAATCGTAATTATTAAGCCCACCAGGCTTATCATTGCCAGATAAAAATTTGTTTTTAGCCGTGCCAGCAAACTCTTACACCCTACATTTATTATTAATCTGGCGCTAATATAGGGGGTTTAAACGCTAAAAAGCAACTAAATGCCCGAAAAAGTGTGCGCATTAACCGCCACTGCGCTTTTGCACTGGGTTAGAGGGGTATTAACGCCCCGCCCCCAGTTTACTGACCAGTTCCGGTAACTGATTAAAGTGATGAATACAATGATCGGCCTGCGCGGCAAAATGTTGATTGCTGCCATTCAGGTACAGGCAAGATTGACTCCCGGCATTGGCGGCTACCTGCAAGTCGAATACATAGTCGCCAACATATAATATCTCTGCACTGGATAACTGCAGTTGGCGGGCAATTAAGTGTAAGCCGGCCGGATCAGGCTTGGCAGCACAATCTTCACGGGTAAGTACCAGGCTAATCGGAATATTTAAACGCGTCATCACTAAATCGGTCGCGGCGCGCATATTGCGGGTTAATATCGCCAGCGGCCAGCCTTGTTGTTGTAACTGTTGCAAACTGTCGAGTACTCCCGGGATCCAGCTGGCAGCCTCAGCACCGGCTAATTCATGCTGGCGGATGATTTGCTCTACCCGATTTTTTTCAATTACACACTCTACCGTAGTCAGTTTTTCCAGCAGTGGCGTACCCTCTGGCCAGCCAATATCCTGGCAAATGGCGCTAAAATCCAGTCGGGAATCGACCAAGGTTCCATCAAGATCAAACACAACGGCTTTTATTGGCATTAGTGGCATGGTTTACTTCACCTATTTTACGATTACTTAAATTAACGCAGTGCTTAAACGCCTTTTGGCTGATTTCAGTTCAGGTTAAGCTGATATTTAGCTGTAGTTAAACATTCAATAGCACAATATTTGGCTTAAGCTTGCTATAAAAGCCTGCAATTGGCTAGACTAGCGCCCTGTTCGTTTTCATCGTTATGAATACAGGAGCGCAACAATGGGCGCACAATGGAAAGTTAAACACAAACAAGACGCCGCCAACGCCAAAGGCCGCATTTTTACTAAACTGGCAAAAGAAATTGCTGTTGCCGCGCGAAACGGTGCCGATCCGGATCTGAATTTTAAATTGCGCTCGGCTATCGATACGGCCAAAAAAGCCTCGATGCCCAGAGAAACGCTGGAACGGGCTATCAAAAAAGGCGCAGGCTTACTAGATGGCCCAGTAAACTATGAATCGGTAACCTATGAGGGCTTCGCGCCCTATCAGGTACCCGTTATTGTTGAATGCTTAACCGATAATAAAAACCGCAGTGCCCAAAGTATCCGCCAGTTATTTCGTAAAGGTCAGCTCGCCACGTCTGGCGCCGTATCTTGGGACTTTAAGCACTTAGGGCAAATTGAAGCCGAAGCATTAAGCGCCGAGGCTGATGTCGAGCTGGCCGCTATTGAAGCCGGTGCCCAGGATTTTGAAACCGGTGACGAGAACGAGGTGGTGTTTCTTACCGAAGCAACAGATTTAGATTTAGTCGCTAAAGCCTTACCCGATTTTGGCTATAACGTGTTAACAACCAAATTGGTGTATCGGGCGAATAACCCGGTAAGTTTAAACGAAGAGCAGTTAGCCGAGGTTGAAGCCTTTTTAGATGCCATTGATGCCGATGACGACGTGCAAAACGTTTATGTTGGTTTAGCCGGTTAATTTTACACTAATACGAACTAAAACCGGCCAGGTTACATTAGGTCATATTAAAAAAGGTTAGATTAAAAAAGTCATATGAAAAAAAGAGCCAGAGTGTTTATACACGCTGGCTCTTTTTTTGTTACAGCAAGCTAAATTAACTGCAGCTGCTATTCTGTTTTTGGCAATGGAAAGCCACAGTTAAGCTAGAAGTTAAGCCATGCCTTGCTCTAAAGCCGGCTTACCCAAACAACAATTGCCAGAAACTGACTTTTCGCTGTTTATGATAATGTTTTCGTAAATCTTCTACTTCGGCCAGTGCCAGTTTTAATTGTGGCTCGTTGTTGGTATCGGCGGCCGTTGCTGCTTTTGCCAAACTTAGTAATACTTTATCGAGGCCTGCAACATAGCTTTGCGCTTTATCTGCCGGGAAACTAGCCGTTTTAGCGCGCGTAACTAACGTAGTTAATTCACTGAGGTAAGGCTTTGCCGCTTGAGGGCTGGCCGCTTCTCTGGCGTTTTTTAATGCCAGCCCCATCTTTTTCATCGTCGCTTCAAGATCTATAGGGCTATTAGCGGTGCTAGAAAGCGCATTAGCAGCCATAGTGTCAGCCGAGGTTGACCACGCAGAAATCATTAGACAGCACAATACCAGACACAACAAAAAACGACTTATCATTAAGGCCACTCCACTAAAATTATAGCGCCAGCATAGCATAATTCGGCCGGGCCAGGCAGTAGCGAAGCGAAAGCCACTAACGTAGACAACCCTTGCAGCTAACCAGCAAAAAACGGTGGCGTAATGCAGGTAAACTTTGGTTCATCCTTTGTTACCGCCATGGCTAACCAGTATGGTGTGCTGCGTAAAGCGGCGGCAAAACAAGCCGGTGTCGCCGACGATGATGCCTTTGAGCTGGCGTTTCGTCAAACACAGCCTTACCCATTTGCCACCTTAGATACCGTGCTGGATCATATTGATCATGTCGTGAAATTAGTAGGTATTGATTATGTCGGCATAGGCTCAGACTATGATGGTGTTGGTGATTCACTGCCTATTGGTTTAAAAGACGTAGCCAGCTACCCCAACTTAATCGCCGGTTTACTGGAACGGGGCTACAGTGACGCGGATATTGAGAAGATTTTATCAGGTAACGTACTGCGGGTATGGCGCCAGGTAGAAGCTTACGCTGTCGCTCACTAACCCAGCATAAACCTGGCTGTCATCATTATTTATGGGCTAGAGAATAAAAGCCGCTAATAAACCAATAACAGCACCAAATACTCCGCCCCATACCACCAGCCAACCCAAATGCTGACGGATCATCTGCTGAATAATGTCTTTAACCAACTGCGGGGTTAGCTCTGCCAACCGCTGCTCGACAATATTTTCTACCTGGTTGCGCACGTTTTGTACTTGTTCTGGTTGCTCTAACTGAGCCAATACCAACTGGTTAAACTCTTCACTGCGCGATACCTCGGTTAAGGCGTCCTTTAAGCTGGCAATAAACGGCTCTTTTAACGGCAGTAACGCTGCGCTGCCGCCAAACATGCTGAGCATGCTACCAAAAGAGGACTGCTCGACAACGTTGAGTAATGAGTCAAAGGCGGGCGATAAATCACTTTTCGCGATTACCGGCTGAAAATCGAAGACCGGATGCCCTTTATTACCGGACTGGCTTTGCTGTTTGGCGGTTATAAAACGGTCGATATTGTCACTACTGAAAAACTGGGTCATTACCAGCTGGTAAATGCCCGCTTTAAATTCGGTAAAACGCGCCGGAATAACCCCAGAGCCGTATAAAAACGGCACTTTTTCAAACAACATATGCACTGCAAGCCAGTTGGTTAAGGCACCTGATAAGGCAAACAAACCCACACTAAGTAGCAACGGTTGTTGTAAAAACCAACCCGCTAACACCACAATTGCCGCTAAGCCATTGGTAATAATACTTTTATTCATGCCTGGTCTAAACCTCTATGCTTTACTGTGGCGCCGATTCTAATCAGCAATCCACCTGCAAGCAAGTGGCGCGGCTGGCTTAGCCTTAATTGTTAGCCAACACTTTACAGATAAGCACGACTAAACGATTCTTTTGACTGCTGCAAATAGCTGGCGGCTTTTTGGGCGTGGTTTTGCCAAGACTGCTTATCAGCGGCTTCAGTAAACGGGTTTTGACTGGCGTTAATAGAGCGCTCAAACCGATCATAATACGTTAGCATGGCTGAGGTGATCTGATTAAACTGATCTTTATAGCGTTGGGTTTGTTCCAGTTGCTCTGAGGTTTTCAGCACAAAACGTACTAATTCGGTATTGTTACGTTCATTAAGATAGCTATTGGCTTTTAGGCTAATATTGCCGGCAACGTCTTGCATCAGCTGCTGTCGAACTTTTTCATCCTTACTTAAGGCCCGGCTCATGGTTTCCTGCGAGCTCACCATACTGGCATGCTGCAAGGTGTCACGTAGCTGTTGCTCTAGATTACGCCGAAAGCTGTCGATATTTTTTTGAATGTTAACCAGATCGGTATCCAATACCGACACCTGCTGTAACTCTTTTTCCAACTCGGCCAGAAAGCGCTCGGCATCCTGATATATTTTTAAGCCATTTTTCTCGGCAAACTTCCGATCTGCCCGGCTTAAGCCGGCATCACTGTAGCTGGATTTATCAAAACTAACTGCCAAAAAGGATTTAAACGGTTCGGCAAATACTGAATATACGCCACCACTTACCACATTTAGCGTAGCAGCCGTTAAATCACCAAAGGGTTTTAACATCGAGTTTAACCGGGCCTGCTGTAATGGCGTGTTTACCCGGCGGGTATCACTGATAATACTGCGAAAACTGGCATAGGCCATCGGGTTGGCCATTTTGTTGCGCTCAGAGCCCGCCAACGCCAGGGTAATACCCGAATGCAGCGCATTAGCATATTCCAGGTATTGCCGCTGTAAATCCAGTTGTGCGGCATAGTTAACGCCAAGGGTACGGAACGACTCGGCTTGCAGCGGAATATTTTGATCCTGGCGTAAAGTTTCTAAAATACCACTAACAATACGTTGCTCGTTTTTTTGTAATGCGGTTGCCAGTAAAATGCGTTCAACCTGCAGATCGTCCAGCGTAATGGCGCCATTTGTGGTTTCTATGTCTACGCGTAAATAACGTTTACCCGGATCATCAATAGATAGTCGGTGCGCCTGGTAACTGATATCGCCGCCACTGTGCTCAATAAGGGCAACGGGTTGCCACAGTGCATTAATCGACGGTAAATCGGCTACCATCACCTGAATACGGTAAGCGGTGGCAGCGGTTTCAGGTTTAACCCAAAGCTCCAGTACCCCCATTTCACTAATGGCCTCTTTGCTAAACAAAATACTGTTGCCGGCAGTACAGTGCAGCGCCAGCTCACCAGAGCGCGGGGCCGCGGGCAGTGCACGGCAATCACCTAACTGGCGCCAAATTTCACTATCACCTCGCTCAAAGCCTTCCGTGAATACCACCGAGGTGGCTTTTGCAGCCACACCTGGCAACCAAACAGCCAGCAATAACGCTATTACAGTGCGCATTAACTCTCCGAAGAACAGTAAGGATACAATATCGCCGGTTGGCGGTGTTGGTCGATGTTTTATCACTGCGGCTATTTTAACAGCAGTCAGCGTAAAAGCGGAAGCGAACTTAACCGAGATCCGGTTAATTATAATGCCGCCGCCAAAGCGCTACTGCGTTAACGTTTGTGCTAATACGCTAAACCGCTTTTCATCATGTTTTGATACCAGCGGGTAATTAAGGTTCAGGCTTTTTAATGCCGCAACCACAAGTTGCGCCACACACATTCGCATGTAAGGTTTATTATCAGCCGGAATAGCATACCAAGGCGCCCAGGGCTTGCTGGTAGCATTAATGGCTGCCTGATAGGCCTGCATATACTTGGGCCACAGCGCACGTTCAGCCAAATCAGCTTCAGAAAACTTCCAGTTTTTTTCTGGCCGTTGCAACCGGGATAAAAAACGCGCCTTTTGCTCATCTTCAGACACATTCAACCAAAACTTTAACACCACGGTGCCGGTACGTGCTAAATGTAACTCATGATCCAAAATCGATTGGTAACGCTCATCCCACAAGGTAGTAATATTGTGGTATCGGCCTAGTCGGGCGGTATTTAACAAGTCGGGATGCACCCGCACTATTAACACGTCTTCATAGTAACTGCGATTAAACACCCCTATGCGACCGCGCTTTGGTAACTGCTTTACGCAGCGCCATAAAAAATCGTGTTCTAACTCTTCATTACTGGGTTGTTTAAACGAATACACCTGGCAGCCCGCCGGGTTAACGCCACTGAGTATATGGCGAATGGTACTGTCTTTTCCTGCTGCATCCATGGCCTGAAATACCAGCAATATCGAATGGTAGTCATTGGCATATAAAATTTGCTGTAATTCAGCTATCTCTTTTACCGCCGCTTTTAAGGCTTTTTTACAGGCTTTCTTGTTCAGTAAATCGCTGGCTAAATCAGCCGGTAATGTTGGCGATGTTTCTAACTGAAACGTATGATCAAACGGCACCAAATACGGGCTTTTAATAGCGTCAAACATACAAGGCTCCTTAATCGGGATATTGCCCGGGTGTTAAACAATAACCAGGGCGTGCTGACACCTATTCTTCGCCTTAGCGGGTTATTTATGCGCAATAGGTTTATCGATAAACAAATAATCTTTTAATTTTTTGTCCAAGAAAGGGTCTTTTCGTCTAATCCATTCCAGCACCATGGCAGCGTGTTCTTTTTCCTCATCCCGGTTATGCACCAGAATGGCTTTTAACTCTTCGTCTTTGCAGGCGTCAACGCGTTGATTATACCAATCAACCGCTTCAAGCTCTTCCATTAATGAGGTAATAGCCCGGTGCATATCCCGTGTTTCGTCGGTAAGCTCAGCAATTGGCTCGTGATAACCTTCATTGGCCATGTTTCCCTCCAGTAGGGTGGTTTTTGATTATGATTATGGCTATGTTAAAGATATTATAACCGTCGAAAAATGTGGTGCTTTAGTTTTAGGTAGCAAAGCTAATCAACTGGTTTTAGTCTAGTTGATTAACGTGGAAAGTTCCTGCTAACTTCTATTGGGTTTGGCCAAAGCGGCAATACTGAGTGAGTTGTTTTAATGTGGCTAAATGCAAAGCACGTTACCGATGCGGCAATAGGTTCCTATCAACAGGCGTTATTACGCGCCACCCCCCGGTATGTCGTTATTGATAATCTGTTTAATAACCAAAAGCTGCTCGACGTAATCGGCGTGTTACAGCGTGATCATTACTGGCAAATGCAGCAACACAGCTATTCTGCTTTGTATGTTGATAATGCTAAATGGCTGAAAACCCCCAAAAAGCAACGTTTTGTACAACGAGCTGTTTGGCAGCGTTCTGCGTTAATTGCCACCGACAACCCCGCTAATATCGCCCTGCAGTTTTTGCAGTTTTTACGTGGCGATGAATTTTTGTATTTGCTATCCCGTATTTTCAAGGTGCAGCTAACCGATATTACTGTGGCTAAACCCGACATTAATACCAATTACTTTCGCTTAGGCGCCAGAGATTTTGTTAATCAACATGCGGATGACTCACCCGGCAGAGAGGTATGTATGCTGTTGTATTTAAATAAAGACTGGCAGCACACTAACGGCGGTGAACTGGTTTTTATGGGTAAGGATAACAACCCCCTTCATATTGCGCCGTTATTCAACCGCTGCGTGTTGTTTGCCCCCTCCTCACCAGGCTCAGAGCACTGGGTAAACGCCCTGACAACGGCAGCGCCAGGCTTATATCGCTATAACGTAACCAGTTGGTATTGGTCAAAGTGACAATTAAATGAAAAAGGCCCACGCTTTTGGCGTGGGCCTTTTTCATTTAATTGGCGGGAGAGAGTCACTCGAATAATTTCGCTAAAGCTTTGTTTATAAATGAATACTATTAAAATCACTTGCCAGAAAACCCCCAAATAAACCCCAGAACGTTTCATTTTAAGCTGTCTACTGCCGATTAATCACTTTTAGGTTCTTCTTGTTTAACTTGGAACTGAGTTATAGGCAGCATTATTTTGGGTAATCGTAAACGCTCGCAGCTTGATGATAAAAGTTCTCGCCAATAGGGCCATACATGAAGACCACTGTTCTTCTCACCAAATGCCCTCAATGAATCAGAACTCAGGTCTTTTTTCATCGAATAGCACGCTATCAAGTCACTCTCAATGTGGGCAAGTATTTTTTTTCTATCAAGTGCTTCATTTTCTTCATCTGTTGAATCTTCATCAGCAACCCAACGAACACCAGCATCAAATTTAAAGCAAACAAGCTTATGCTCACCATCGTCTTTTATTTCAAACGAATGTAAGCCGAATTTCAATTGAATATTATGCTTTAACTGCTCTAAGTCCTGTGACCTATCAAAAACATTAGCGTTAATGTTGTCTATATAAACATCTTTAATCCGCAAACTATCAATAGAATCCTGCAATTCTGCGCTTAGCATTCCTGACATTCCGCCCACTGCGCTTTCTCAAAAGTAGAAACATTATACACTGCTTGAGTTTCTGCGACCTGCAGAAAGTTTTCGTCTACTATTTCTTCATTCGCTGCATCTTTCACAAACAGTTGCCATTTTGCAAGCTGTATAACATTTGATGGAGGATTTAGACCAGCATCATTTTTCAACTGCATCAACACCTCGGGTAAGCGATCTGCTAACCTCATTAGTTTATCCATAGCTTCAGATTGTGATACATCATCATTTTCATATTTAGAAAAGGCAACAACACCACCACCAAATACTTTTGCCGCCTCAGCTTGTGTAAGCCCAAATCGCTCACGAAGAGCGCGAACTTCAAAGCCTGTTAATAGACCATCAATTTCTTTTTTGAAAGCAGTCATTCGCCGCTTATTGTCGCGTGTTTGTTCAGGCAAAGCCATTTCAGTACCACAAACATCACACTCACAAAAACTCGTTTCGAGTCCCCGTGTATTATTTTTGTAGGTAACAGTATTCAAACCTTGTTTTACTTCTAAGGTTCCTTCCTGACACAGATCACACATCGTTGGATGTTTACTCATGTCTATTCTCCTATTGCGAAAGATGGCACGAAACCATCAAAAGAAGCTTACCCGACGAACCAATTGCAAACTTCAAGTAATATTGGCATTCCAATTCCTTTCCTGCTGCTTCAACCCATGCCTTGTCTGAAACTACATAAGCATCACAAGCTGCAATAGCCTTACTACTTAATCTACACCATACCGAGTTGACATAACGTCCTGCTTTAAGTGCTCTGGTAAGCAACTGGGCAAGGTCGTCATTTTCTAGCGCAAGCTCTTGAATATCTCTGGAACACTTTTGGGTTGATGGCCGTATAGTATTACTCTCAGTAATAAGAAGAGCCACCTCCTGAGCTTCGTAAAGTGGTCCACAGCTAATAGTACGATCTTTAGCATCCGCCCAGCCCTCTGGTGGACTGTCTTTAAATCGGCTGAGAATCTTATCACTTACCATTATGGTAAGTCCATTCTATTTTGCAAGTGCCATTTAAAAGAAAATGCTTCACTATTACTCCTGTCAAAATCCATCTTACTCAGAAGCCACCTCACGTTAGCAACATACTTTTTTAAGCTATGGTTCATAACTGCAAAATAACCACCATACCGTAGTAACGCCGTGCAAACGTTAAATTTTCACTGGAATCTATCTAGCGTCAATTATCCTGGCCGGTTTTCCGTCAATTATCTTGGCCGGTTGATACCGAATTTTAATTGCCCTTGCTAAGGGCTGCTTTGCGTCGGTAGCTTTCTCCTTCGCAATGAATAATGGTTGCATGATGAACCAAGCGGTCGATAGCCGCTATAGTCATCGTTGAGCCATCAAAAAGTTCATCCCATTGATCGAATGACGTGTTCGAAGTGATGATCATACTGTGTCGTTCATAACGATGCGCAATCAGTTCAAATAGCACGCTAGTTTCTTGTTCAGTTTTGCGAACGTAGCCAATGTCATCAACGATTAATAAGCTGTATTTATCGAGCTTTAAAAGTTCATCTTGCAAGCGCAAGTGTTGCTTAGCCTGCTGGAGCTGTTGAACGATAGCGGATGCAGCAATGAACTTAACGTGATGGCCTTGTTCGACGAGGCCATAACCGATGCTACTGGCGATATGCGTTTTACCGAGACCACTGGCGCCGAACAACAGTATGTTTCCACCTAATTTCAACCACCTGGGTTGATTAATTAAGTCTGCAACAAGATGCTTGCTGACACCTTCAACAAGGTTAAAATCGAAGCTGCCAAGGCTTTTACCCACTGGCAACTTCGCATCTTTCAAGAGCCGTTGCAGACGCTTATCATCGCGCGTCGCAAGCTCAATATGACAAAGCTCTGATAAATATTGCTGGGGACTCCATTGCTCTTTTATCGCTTTTTTACCAAGGGCATTCCACTGTTGAACCATGGTGCCAAGCCTTAATTGCTTGAGCATTAAAGGTAACGAGGCCGTTAAGTTATCCATGAAGGCCTCCAGGTATCATGCTGCTGTAAGAGCTCAAGCTGTGCTGCTTTATCGTCATTTTTGGCATGTTTCGTTCAATCACCAAAAACTGCTCTTCGCACTCTCGGATGGCCGGTAATTGTCGCTGAGTAATTGACGCGGCCACAAAACGTCCTAATTGACGCTCACAACCACTTTGTTTGGCTAAATGCAGTAGTTTTACCATGTAATAACTGGCGTCATCCGCTAAAAGATTCTCGTTAACGTATGTCCAGATAGCCTTGTAATTGTCGTTCGGTAGTAAGTCATCACGCAACTGTGAGTTACGGAACGCCAGCGGCTTTTTAACCAGCGCGTCAATGATGACATGCAAGTAACTAATATTGCGTGCACGGCAGCCTTTAGACGCGTAAACGCGCGCTAACTCTTGAACAAAGTTAGTACCATAAAATAGCGCTAAACGGCTGTCATATAAGCGAACGAGTAATCGGCTGCCGATAAGGCGAGAAGCTACGCTATAGGTAACGCGCTTCAAAGTGATAGTACTCGTGCGCGGCACGGTAAGATAGTGCTCGGTGTAATTGACGCTCATCACTCGTGGTAGTGCTTGTAATTGTCGCTGTTCGATTAAGTATTTATCACTTATACGGCGATTACGGCGCGCAACAATGTCAACGACAAAAGACTCATATGCTTCTCTCGTTTTAAAGTCGTGGCTACCACGGATTTTTAAAGCTTGTTCCACTTGCGATTTAAGATGCCCATGAGGGCTCTCAATGGCACCGTTCTCATGAGCAACACCGCGATTGTTACGGGTGGCCTTAAAGCTATAATGAGTTACAAGCTCGTTGAAGCGCTCAGTTAAATCGTCATCATTAGCATGATTGCGATAAGCGGCGCTAAGGCTGTCTGTACGCAGTTCTTTCGGAACACCGCCAGCTGCTTTAAAGGCGTTTTGCAAACCGTCAGAGAAGGCTACAAAGCTTTCACCACCGTAAATCACTTGGGCATAAGCCCAACCACTGGCAGACATGCGGTAATGAAATAGCATATGTTTGAGCGACTCGTTAGCAATGGTAACTGGCGACTTTACATGCGTAAAATCAGTAATACCCAACACGCCATATTCATGCGTTTGAAGGAATACCACATCTTTGCTTGCCCCATGTAATGCACGCCATTTATGAATACGACGCTCTAGGGTTCGCCGTGAACCCGGATTAAATAGGTCGGTGTGAAACTCGCAAAGGTGATCAAAAATACCCACCGGTGTTACGGTTTCATCACCTTGAAGTAGCGGCAACACAATACTATCCCAAATAGACTCAAGTGGATC
>NZ_LAHP01000019.1 GCF_000987765.1 Arsukibacterium sp. MJ3 | reverse complement strand
CCACCTGATCCCATTCCGAACTCAGAAGTGAAACGCAGCTGCGACGATGGTAGTGTGGCATTCGCCATGCGAGAGTAGTACACCGCCAGGCTCCCAATTACAGCAATGGCCTACCCTAATCGGTAGGCCTTTTTGCATTTAGTCGTCAGAGTTTAAATAACGATTGGTTTCTAGACAAAGCAGTCAATTAAGTTAACACTGCAGTGACAGTCAAAAGGAGTTGCTCGTGTCTTTCGCACGGTTATTGAATCAAATTTATTATTCTAGCTGGATCATTATCCTGGTCTCCTCGGTTATAGTTGCCAATATTCTATTTGTTTTGGTTACAGCCTTTAAGTTACCTGACATGGCAAACTGGCAACTTGGGCTATTGTTAAACGGCATTCTGGCAATTTTTTTTGTAGCTCTATTTTACGCTGTGCATAGCCATCAGCGCATACTGCACACCACCGCGTTAAATGTAGATAAAATGATTGCACGTTTAGAAAACAAATTAGAGTTATCCTTTGTACCAGACATGGCACCGGATAGCCGGTTAGAAATTATCAATGACAAACTACTACATTATATCCGGCGCGATCTTGAGGTTCGGCATCTGGTTAGGGTGCAAGGTCTTATAGATCATGAGTTAGCTATTGGCAATCGGATTTTTTTTGAGAGTAAACTGCAACATTTTTTGAGTGATGCTTCTGAAGAAGGTGCGGGAGCCTTATTTATTATTGAGTTATCACATCCCGGCCAAAATATTACCTCAATTAAAAAGTTAGCGTGTCTAAAAGCGTGTATTGAAATAGTTAATAGTTACTGCGCATCCTATCCGGACAGAATATTAGCCAGACTATCAGAAAATGATTTAGTGTTATTACTGTCAGGCGTTACTGAAAAAGAAATGGCCAATTTAGCTGATGTGCTGGTTGTTGCATTAGCGCGTGCTAATTGTTTTGCCAACTATCTTAGCGCCGATTTTGTCCATATAGGCTTCGTTGCTTATCATCGTAATCAAACAACTTATCAGTTGCTTTCAGAAGCAGACATGGCGCTTCGAACCGCGCAATTATATGGTCATAACAGTGCATTTGGTTTTGAACCTGAAAAAAAACCTGCAGCTAAAGGCTCTGTGTGGTGGCGTTCTGAATTAACCAAGGCATTAGTACAACAACGATTCAGTTTAAGCTTTCAACCGGTTTTTTCCTGGCAGGAACCGGAGTTATTACAACAAGAGGTTGAAGTTCGGTTACACACTACACAAGGAGAAAATATTCCAGCAGCTATATTTCTGCCAATGGCCTATAGCTGTGGTTTAACCTTACAGATTGATCAATACGTGCTATTACGTGCCGCTAAGTTAGGGGCATTGGAAAGTCGTAATGTTATTCGTTGTAGTGTAAATATCAATGCGCATTCGCTTTTAAATAAAGACTGGCAACAATGGTTGCAGCAACTTGTGACATCTGGCCAACTTGACCCATCAAAATTGGCGCTGGAACTGACTGAGCATCATCTTATTCGTTACTACATTAAGCTAAAGCCAATATTAGATAAAGTACTTAGTTTAGGTTTTTCGCTGGTGGTTGATCAAGTAGGACTTACTATTGATATTCCACCTTATGCTGATGATTTAGCGATTGAGTCTGCTAAGTTACATCCTTCAGTAGTCCGAAATATAGATCAGCATTTGGAGCAACAGTTGTTTGTTCGCGGCTTAATTTCACATTTTTCGGAGCGTGGGATAAGAGTCATTGGTACTGGCGTAGAACTGGCGTCGGAATGGCTAACCTTACAAAAACTCGGCGTTGCCGGGGGGCAGGGTTTTTATTTTAGCCAGCCCTTACTCCAGAAAGTATCTGATACTGCCGCCGATTAATGAGCTTTCGATAGTATAACCCTGCTACACCCTGTAAGCCGCCGGTATGGAAAAAACTTATACGGCTACCTGCAGCAAACTCACCTGACTGAATTTGTTGATATAACTTATACAATGCCCGGCCAGTATAAACAGGTTCTACGGCAATACCGTGCTGCAGCGTAAATTGACAACAAAAATCAATATGTTCTTTTGGACATTTGGCATAGCGTTGTTCAGGCGCGGTTTTCACAATTCGCCACGGTACCGTTACAGTTAATTCTGTAGCAAGTAGCGCATTAACATGCTGCGGCAAAGCGTTATCATTTATTACCGCTAACCCTATTATTTCAGTTAATGGCCTGGTGGTAATATTCTCTGCCATGATTAATCCGGCGAGGGTGCCGCCACTGGCCGTTGCGGTAGCAATAACATCTGCCGGCCCTGCGGGCGTATGATATAAATCAAGTGTTGCAATGCCCTTCGCGCCAAAAACTGAGCTGCCACCTTCGGGAATGATCAGACAATTAGGATGACGCTTAGTTATAACCTTAAGAAAATCAGCATCTTGGCGGCGTCTGTAGGTTTGGCGGTCGGTAACTATTAGCACCATGCCCTGCTGCAAACAATATTTCAGAGTTGGATTTGCTAAATCAATCACGTCTGCCCGCACATAGGCAGTTGCCGTAATACCGGCTAATTTTGCCGCAGCGGCGCTAGCTGCCAGGTGGTTAGAGAAGGCGCCGCCAAACGTCACAAAACCTTGATATTGTTGTTGCTGTATCTCTTTTATATGATATTGTAATTTCAACCATTTATTACCAGATATCATAGGTTCAATTGTCGTTGGGCAATATAACCATAGCTCAACGTTGCTCGCATGAAGCAGTGGTTCATTAATCCGCTGCCAGTTGGCTGAGAAGGTAGTAACAGGCGTGGTTGGCAATAACATATAATAGGCTGGTAGCTAAGCAATAATTGACACCAGTATTATAAACAGATAACAAGGTTAAATAGCATTAGAATGTTAGCTAAAGTGATGCAACATATCAGATTTGGCCAAAGTAACTGTGCAGGTTTTGCAGTATTGCATATCCGTCAGCACACTATTGACTTGCTGCTACTGCCAGATGACAGCATCGAACCCACTGCCATTGTGCAACCCATTGCGCAGGGGAATTGGCAATATGCGTTGGAACAAGTGTTATCGAAAGTTAGTAAAACGATGACACTAACCATCATTATTCCCCCCGCTATGTATCAAATTATCCAGCTTGAAAAACCGGCATTGTCTGAGCAAGAACTTGTTGCAGCGTTACCCTGGCAGGTAAAAGATTTAACCGACATTGCAGTAGAAGACCTGGTTCTTGATTATATTGATTTGCCAGCAGCACCTGGTCAACTCCTTAAAATTAATGTAGTGGTGGCCGCTAAAACGCAATTACAACAACTGATAGCCATTATTAACCAGCAGAAGCTTATACTTAAGCAAATTCTGGTAGAAGAGTGGTTAATTCACGAATTGTTGGAATATGCTGATCATGCTGCCCTGGTATTGATGCACCAACCGGAACAAGATGTGTTGTTACAGGTTATTCGCCAGGGGCAACTGCAATTTTCCAGACGATTGCGTGGTTTTAATCGCTTACACCAATACAATACCTCTGAATTAGAGCAAGGTGTTTTTGACAATCTGCTGCTTGAAATTCAGCGCTCTATGGATTACATCGAGAGTCAGTTAAAGCTACCACCAGTACGCAGTATTTATTTGCTTTGTAGTGGTCATGAGCGGACAGATTTAGTGCCATTGTTTCATCGGGCTGGTTTTAAGCAGGTGCAGGCTTTACAGCTTAAGCCAGCGCTTAATTGGGCAGCTACGCTTGATACCAATGAGTTTTGGCCTGCTATTGCTGCCGTTGCCAGTACCAACGAGGTAGCAGCAACATGAAGCAGCGGATCAATTTATATCAAACCAGTTTACAACCCATAAAAGAAACTTTTGCACTGTCCTCGTTATTTGTGTCAATGTCGTTGGTGTTACTCACAAGCCTGGTGTTATGGGCCGGATTGCAATGGCAACAACGCCAACAATTACAGCGTAATACTCAGGTAGAGCAACAATTACTTCGCCAGCAAGAGCAACTTGGCTTATTGCAACAAGCGCTATTGCAGCGTCAGCCAGCTAACGCGTTAATAAGTGAACGTGATCAAATAAAGCGTCGTGTTGAGCAACAAATAGCCTTGCAGCAGTATCTCGTTACTCAACAAGTGCAGGCAGAATATTCTTATAGCGCGGTGCTGCAGCAATTCACTGTTGTCGATATAAATAGTGTATGGCTAACCCACTTTATATTGCGACCTGACAGTAGCGAACTGCAAGGGCTAACGACTGTCCCTGCTGCGGTACCTGGTTGGTTGGAAAGCTTACGCAACGTTGACTACTTTAAAGGCCAACGCTTTAGTGAGCTACGTTTATTACAGTTGCCAGAACAACAAGCAGTGCAGTTTCAGCTTATTGCCGTGCAGGGAGAGTGAGCATGGCTAACTGGCAACAACTAAACCAGCGCTACCAGACGTTACAAATTCGGGAAAAGCGGTTGGTTTTTTTTGGCTTGCTGCTGTTACTGTTTTGGTTATTATTAATGTATATGCTTGAGCCGGCCTGGCAGCAACAACAGCAGTTAATTGGAGAGCGTCAAAAGTTTTTGTTACAGCAGCAGCAGGTGCAACAGCAACTGCAGTTGTTACAGCAACAATTAGCCATCGATATTGAGCAACCGCTGCGTGATGAAATAGCCAGTTTTACGCAGCAACAAACTGAATTGAGCGTGCAGCGGCAGAGCCAAAGCAGTTTGTTTATTGGCGCCGATCAAATGCTGGCGCTATTGCGGGAAATCCTGGCAAAAAGCCAACAGCTAAGTCTGAAATCATTAGCTACCTCGGCAGCAGTGCCAGTAGTGTTAGCCGGCCAACTGGCAGAAGAGGCGCCATTGTTGTATCAGCACAAAACTACTTTAGTCGTCAGCGGGGCTTATAATGATGTTCAGCAATTGTTGAAGGAGCTGGAACGATTACCTTGGTTAGTACAATGGCAGCAATTAGATTATCAGGTTACGGAGTATCCATTGGCCAACATTAGTATTGAGTTTATTACAGTGAGTGAAAATGAAAACTTTATTCAGCTGTAGCATGTTGCTGTCGTTAGCCTTCGCTGGTCAGGCCGATCCAACCAAGCCAGCCAGTGGCTACCTGATGGTCCATGATAGCAATATTGCAATTAGCAACGGCAGTTCATTAAAGTTGCAAATAATCCAGCATAATATTCAAGGTAAAAGTGCCACGATAAACGGTCACTTACTGCATATTGGTGACCAGTATCAGGGTTACACCCTTACCGGTATCAGTAGCACTAGCGTTATACTAAGCCGCGCCGATGAGCAACGAATTTTGCAGTTACTTGATGAAACGATAAAAAATTATGATAAATAGTCATCGCTTTACGTTATGTATGGTTAGCACTGTTTTGCTGTTAACGGGTTGTCAGGCACTTGTGCCTTCTGTTGGGCCTAAAGAAGCAAAAAAAGCCCTGCAGAGCCCAGTGCCAGTTGCAAAGCCCGGGGCTGAATTGGCAATTCCTATGGCGGTTACCCAGGATTTATTGGCCCGGCCTGCACCCATTGCAACTAGCAGTGAGCCGCGCTTTAATATTTCTGCGTCTGAGGTAGCCCTGAAAGATTTTTTCCACTCGGTAGTGCATGACACGCCTTATAGTTTGGTGGTGCATCCCAGTATTACCGGCACTATCAGCTTACATCTTAAGCAAGTTACCCTGGCAGAAACGCTGGCGATTGTGCAATCGTTATATGGCTTTGACATTAGACGGCAAGGCATGGTTTACCAGGTTTATCCTGCGGGTTTACGCACAGAGACTATCCCGGTAAATTATTTAATGTTACAGCGAAATGGTTTTTCCTCTATTTCCGTTAATTCAGGCGGAGTATCTCAGGATAATAACAACCAGAATAGTAATCAGGGGAATCAAAGCGGAGGCAATAATCAGCAGCAAAATAATCCGTTTGGTAACAACAATAATAGTGGCCAGATGCAAAATAGTCAGCAGCAGTTCAATGGCAGTTCGATTCAAAGTGAAAGCCGTACCGATTTTTGGCGTGATTTAAAAGAAGCGGTTGAGGGCGTGTTAGGTGCTGGTCCGGATCGCATGGTGGTTGTTAGCGCGCAAGCCGGCTTGGTGACGGTGCGCGGCATGCCAGATGAAATAGCGGCGGTTAAAGTCTTTTTAGGCCGGTCTGAACAACAATTGCAACGCCAAGTTATTCTGGAAGCTAAAATTATTGAAGTAACGTTAAGTGACGAGTATCAGCAAGGCATTAACTGGCAAAACGCCTTAGCCAGCATTGGTTCTACCAGTTTTAACTTTACCACTTCTGGCGTTATTCCTTCTAATCCGACAACGTCAAATATTGGTGGTGTTAGCGCTATCTCGTTTAGTAATGCCGACTTTAATGGCGTGATTAATTTACTGGAAACTCAGGGTAATGCGCAGGTACTGTCCAGCCCTCGCGTTACAGCGATGAACAACCAAAAGGCTGTTATTAAAGTTGGCCAAGATGAGTATTTTGTGACAGACGTCACCAGTAATACCACCATTGCCGGCACCGGTGCCACTACTACGTCGCCCAATATTTCATTGCAACCGTTTTTCTCCGGCATAGCGTTAGATGTTACGCCGCAGATAGACCAATACGGTAGTGTGATTTTACATGTGCATCCCTCCGTTACCGAAACGTCTGAGCAAAGCAAAACCATTCGTTTTAGTGATCAGCAAATTGTGTTGCCGTTGGCCCAAAGTAATATTCGTGAGTCCGATACGATAATTAAAGCGCAGAGCGGTGAAATTGTTGTTATTGGTGGCCTGATGCAAACTGTCACCAGTGACAGTGTGTCGCGTACACCAGTGCTGGGTGCGATACCCTTATTAGGCCAATTGTTTACCAGCAAAATTAAAACAGAACGTAAGAAGGAACTGGTGATCTTGCTTAAACCAACGGTGGTAGGCAATGGTGTCTGGCAACAACAGATACAGCAGTCGGCCGAATTAATCACTGATTGGTATCCTGAGCAATAAGCTGATGTATGCTGCCCACTTTAATTTGGCGCAAACGCCGTTTTCATTAACGCCAGACACCGAATTTTATGTTGGCCTACCCCAGCATAACGCGGCTTTGGCGGTATTAAACACGGCCTTAAATGCCGGTGAGGGTTTCATTAAAATTAGCGGTGAAGTGGGTACAGGCAAAACCTTATTATGTCGCCTATTGCTAAAGCAGGCACCGGCAGACTGGCAATTAGCCTATCTGCCAGATCCTAGCGTAACACCGCTAGAGCTACGCTGGGCATTAGCGGCCGAACTTGGGCTAAAGCATTCTGCTAATATCGACGCCAGTCAGTTATTACAGTTATTGCAACGACAATTAATTCTGCTGGCGCAAAATGGCAAAAAAATAATTTTGGTTATCGACGAGGCACAAGCCCTGCCAGATGACACGTTAGAGTCGTTGCGGCTGTTAACTAACCTTGAAACCGAACGGCGTAAACTGTTGCAGGTGGTGCTGTTTGGCCAGCCTGAACTGGATCAGCGGTTGGCGAGCCAGCAATTCAGGCAGCTTAGGCAGCGTATTTCGTTTTCTTATACGCTGCCGGTAATGTCACCGGCGCAAATTCGTTATTATGTGCGGCAACGCTTAATCATTGCTGGTGCCACGCCAGCGTTGTTTAGCCGCTTGGCACTGGCCGCCATCAGCCGCTACAGCCGGGGTATTCCGCGGCTGGTTAACTTGTTGGCTCATAAAGGCTTAATGCTGGCATACGGCGAAGGTAAAAGTCGGGTAAGCAACCGCCATATTCGCTTTGCGGCACTAGATACAGAAGATACGCAGCGTGCTAGCCGCTACTATGTCTGGTTGCTGGGTGCTACTGCCATATTTAGTGTTGCCTGCTATGCCTGGGTGCAGCGATGAGTGTTATTAACAAGATGCTGCAAGACTTAGAGCAGCGCCAGCCACATGCTATTGGCGCCAACCCAAAACCGCCGGCCGCGCCGCCAGTGGCAGTAAGCTTCAACTGGCGTGTGTTAACCTTGGTTTTTATGCTAATGGTATGCGTTATATTAGCCTGGTTTTGGCAACCGAAAACCGTTCAGGCTTTGCCACAAGCGCCAATACTAACCGACACATTAATACTTACCAATACACCAATACTTACCAATACACCAATACTTACCAATACACCAATACATACCAACAGGCCAGTGCCAGCCGCGACATTGGCGAATACGGCGGAACCGGCCAATATTGTCCTAGCATTAAATGCAGTAGCCGCTTCAGCGGCTGCCAGTGCCGATATGGTTAAGCAGCCGAAAACAGTGGTTAGCACCCCTGAGCCATTGCCGCTAAAACCACAACCACAACCTCAATTGACAGTAACACCACAGCCACAGCTTTTGGTCGACAAAGCCCCGCTTAGTGATACCGAGCGCCAACTCAATATGCGAATGTTGGCCAATGCCAGCGAAGCGGCCGGCGATACCGGTGGTGCTATTGTGGTGTGGCAGCAAATTCTGGCTAAGCAGCCGGCGCAGCCTGAGGCTTATCTTAATTTGGCCCGGTTGTGGTTAACGCAGCAACAAATTGTTAGTGCCAGCCAGGTATTATTGCAGGCGCGGCAAAATGGCGTACTCAGTGCTGAAATTAATATGCAGTTGGCGCAACTGGCCATTCGTCAGGGTAATTGGCAGCAAGCACTGGATTTTTTACCTGCTGAGTTTCAGTTGGCCAATGAGCCGGAGTACTTTGGTCTTAAAGCAACGGTGTTGCAGCAATTAAAACAGTTTTCTGCGGCGCATAACTGGTATCAGCGCTTACATCAGCTGCAACCTGAACAGGGGCGCTGGAGCCTTGGCGCGGCGCTGGTAAGTGAGCAACTTGGCTTAGCTGCTGAGGCTCATCAGTATTATCAGCGGGCCTGGCAGCAACGGCAGGCATTATCAGCAAGTAGTCACGATTTTATTCAACAACGGCTTAAGGCAACAGAACCCTAGTATGCAAAAACCCAAGCTTAAAATGCGCCTAGGCGATTTGCTGGTGCACGAACAGATTATTACCGAGTCTCAGCTTGAGCAGGCGCTGGCCCGGCAGAAAAGCAGCGGCCGCAAACTGGGCGCTACGCTTATTGAAATGCAGTTTTTGTCTGAGCAGCAGCTATTGCAGTTTCTAGCTCAGCAATTGCAAGTGCCTTTTTTAGATATTGCTCAGCTTAAAATAGACCCGAAAGCGGCTCAGTTACTGGCTGAGGTGCATGCCCGGCGCTTTCGGGCATTGGTGCTGGAAGACCAGGGTGACGCGGTACTATTGGGCATGAACGACCCCGCTGACTTATCAGTGCTTGATCAAATAGCACCATTGTTGGCACCACGTGAAATTAAAATTGCTGTAGTACGGGAAAGCCAGCTACTGGATGCTTTTGATTCGCTGTATCGGCGCACCAAAGATATTGAAACCTTTGCCACTCAGTTAAAACAAGAACACAGCAGCGATACCGATGATGCGTTGCTAGCTGAAGAAAACCGCGAAGAAACCGACAATACTATTGCCAAGTTGCTGCGTTCTATTTTTGAAGATGCAGTACAAGTTAAAGCCTCTGACATCCATATTGAACCGGATGAAAAAGTCTTACGGATCCGCCAGCGGGTAGATGGTATTTTACAGGAAAGTACTTTAAACGAAGTGAGCATCGCAGCAGCATTGGTGCTGCGTTTAAAGTTAATGGCCAGCTTAGATATCTCTGAGAAACGTTTGCCACAAGACGGCCGCTTTCAAATTACCGTAAAGCAACACAAAATTGATATCCGCATGTCTACTATGCCGGTGCAGTATGGTGAGTCGGTGGTAATGCGGTTATTAGATCAATCAGCTGGCTTGCTTAAAATGGAAGATACCGGTATCCCGGCGCCAATGCTGGCAAGGTTACGGCGCATAGTGCAAAGCCCGCATGGTTTAATTTTAGTTACCGGACCAACCGGTTCCGGTAAAACCACTACCTTGTATGGTTTACTCAGTGAGCTTAATAGAGCCTCTAGTAAAATTATTACCGTTGAGGATCCGGTAGAATATCGTCTACCGCGGATTAATCAGGTGCAGGTTAATCATAAAATTGGTTTGAGCTTTAGTAATGTGCTGCGCACCACTTTACGCCAAGACCCGGATATTATTATGGTGGGTGAAATGCGCGATCAGGAAACGGCCGAAATGGGCTTGCGTGGTGCGTTAACCGGGCATTTGGTGTTATCAACCTTGCACACTAACGATGCGGTATCCAGTACCTTGCGCTTAATTGATATGGGCGCCGCACCTTATCTGGTCGCCAGTGCCTTGCGCGCTATTATTGCTCAGCGGCTGGTGCGTCGTTTGTGCGCTTACTGTAAAAAACCACATCAACCGGACGAGCTGGAGTTAACCTGGTTACGTCATCAAAAAGCTAATGAGCATGCAAGCTACTGGCAAGCTGTGGGTTGCCAATCTTGCAACCATAGCGGTTATAAAGGCCGCTTAGGGGTATTTGAATTACTGGTAATTACCAAGCCGTTAGCAGATGCCCTGCGCCGTTCAGATATTGAGGGTTTTAGTAACCTGGCTTACCACAGTACTGATTTTATTAGCCTGGGTAAAATGGCGTTAGATTATGCCCAGCAAGGTATTACCACGTTGGAAGAAGTAATTAGGGTAACTGAATATCTGGAAACTGAACCCTTGGTTGCCGAGCGGGTAACGGCCGCAACTGACTTGGTAGAGGATAGCTAAATCATGGCCAGCTTCCAGTATAAAGCGCGTGACGCCAGTGGCAATGCAGTGACTGGCCAATTAGATGCGGTTAATCAGGCCGCTGCCGCAGATATATTGAAACAGCGTCGTTATATTCCGTTAAGTATTGAAGCCGTGGTTACCCAAGGTAGTGCAGTTACTTTTGAACTATGGCAAGCCAAAGTAAGCCTGACCGAGCTGATTATTTTTTCACGCCAAATGTACTCGTTAATGAAAGCGGGTATACCGATAATCCGGGCCATTAAAAGTCTGGCAGACAGCACTGGCTCGGCTCGGGTGCGCGAGGTAATGACCGCCTTAGCCAGCGAGCTAGAAAGCGGCCGCAGTTTATCTGTTGCCATGGCCAGTCATCCGAAGGTATTTAGCCGGTTAATTATTAGTCTGGTGCATGTTGGTGAAAATACCGGCCGACTGGATGATGCCTTTTTACAACTAACTTTTTATTTTGAGCAAGAGCTGGAAACCCGTAAGCAAATTAAACAGGCCACCCGTTATCCTATTTTTGTGCTGTTTGCACTGGCCGTTGCCATGGTTATTCTAAATATCTTTGTTATACCGCAGTTTGCCAATATGTTTGCCCGGTTTAATGCGGAATTACCTTGGTCAACTCAACTGTTGCTGGCCAGTTCGTCGTTTTTTATTAATTTTTGGCCATTATTGTTGGTGTTACTGGTTGCAACGGTTGTTGGCGTTAGTTTTTACTTACAAACGCCGGCGGGTAAATTTCGCTTCGGCCGCTGGAAACTTAAGGTGCCCATTATTGGCAGTATTATCAATCGGGCAACACTAGGGCGTTTTGCCCGCAGCTTCTCGATGATGTTAAAAGCCGGGGTACCGATCACTACGGCACTCAGCCTAGTTGCTGAAGCGGTAGATAACGACTATCTTGGTGAAAAGATCCGGGAAATGCGCCGCAGCATTGAACGCGGCGAAAGTCTGCTGCGGGTATCGCAGCAGAGTAATATGTTTACTAATCTGGTGTTACAAATGGTGTCGGTAGGGGAAGAAACCGGTCAAATGGACGAAATGCTCACTGAAGTAGCGGGCTTTTATGAGCGGGAAGTGGCGTTTGACTTAAAAAGCCTAACCGCAAAAATAGAGCCAATTTTGATTGCGATAGTAGCCGCCATGGTGCTATTACTGGCATTAGGTATTTTTACACCCATGTGGGATATGTTAAATGCTTACAAAGGTGGCTAAAAATTGACTGAAAATAAGTCAATAACAATAAATAACGATATATTCATTTATAATAAGAGCTTGGGAGAGACAAATATGAAACAACAAACTGGCTTTACGTTAATCGAAATAGTGATAGTGATCATTATACTTGGCCTGCTGGCCGCCACCGCGTTACCTAAATTTATTGACCTAACTGCTGACGCCGAAGATGTCGCGGTAGAAGGCATTGCCGGTGGCTTTGCTTCGGCCGTTGGATTAGTGCGGGCGCAATGGGAAGTGTCGGGCCGGCCAGATGGTAATGGCACTTCGGCAGAACGTACTTTTGTTAACTATGATCTGGTGCAAATTGGCGTAGATGGCGATATTGGTTATCCGTCAGGCGATCCGGTAGCAAATACCCGCGTAACGTCTGTTGATGCATCAGACTGCCTGTATTTAATAAATAACTTATTTCAACAACGGTTACGGGTTGACACTACTTTTATCGCAGCTAACCAGCTGTTCGTGCGGGCAGATGGAAATGTTTGTTTTTATCACCAAACAGCTGGTCTGTCAGCTGCACCTGCCGATACAGGAGGTAACAATGGCTTTTCGTACAATGCGGCGACGGGTCAGGTTTCGTTATTTTTAAACAAAAATAACTAAGTTGTAATTTAATCAAAGGTAGTAACTTATGAAACGTAATCAAGCAGGTTTTACATTAATTGAATTAATTATTGTTATCGTTATTCTGGGTATTCTGGCTGTCACGGCCGCCCCAAAGTTTTTAGATTTTGGTAGTGATGCCCGTAAGTCAGTATTACAAGGCGTAAAAGGGTCGCTGGAGTCTGCTAGCTCGCTGGTTTATGGTAAGGCTATTATTGCGGGTAAACAAAGCGCGGCTACTGAAACATTAACTGATCCTGCCATTAGTATTGCTTATGGTTATCCTGCAGCTACTGAGGATGATTTGAAAGCTGCAGCTGAATTAACTGATTTTGTGTTTGGCACGGCTGCCGCTGGCGCTATCCGAATTGCAGCTGATGCTGCTGGCTTAAACACCGGTGATACCGCCAACGAAAACTGTTACGTCCAGTACGCTCAGTCAACTGGTCCAGCTGTTAAACCAGTTATTACTATTTTAAGTGACGGTTGCTAATAGCAGTAACTTGTTATGAAAAAATCAGCGCAGCAAACTGGCTTTACCTTAATAGAGCTAATTGTGGTGCTGGTGATAATAGGCGTGTTAGCAGGAACCTTGCTACCACGCTTTTTTTCTGGCAGCGGTACCGACGAATATTTGTACCGTGATCAGGCATTAAGCCTTATGCAGCGCCAACAAGTACAAGCAATGCAATGTACCAACTGCGGCCCGGTTGGCTTTCGGGTTGACAGTTTTAGTGTTAACCCAGCCAATAGCCCGGGCTGCAACAACACGGCTACCCAACTTTGTATTAGCGAGCGAGACCGCAGCGCCATAAGGTTAACCCCAAGCGCTTTTAACCTCGATTTGTATTTTAATAATCTGGGCCAGCCGGTTAATGTTACCGGTGTTCGTCTTTGTAATAGCAACAACTGCCGGGTTAACGTGCAAGGTAGTGTTAATCTGGCTATTTGTATTGAGTATGAAGGGTATATTCACTTATGTTAGCCGGTAGTCAGCGCGGCTTTAACCTTATAGAGCTCATTACCGGCATTGTGGTGCTGGCGATTGCGCTTAGCCTAGTTACTGCAGTGCTGGGGCCGCTGTATCTTAAAACCACTGATCCCTGGCATCAGGTGCGGGCCACCGAACTTGGCCAAAGTATGCTAAATGATATTATGGCGCGCGCCTTCGATGAGCAAAGCCCGCGTAGCGGCAGTATGCTACGCTGCGGTGAAAGTGGTGCCCCCGCCTGTACCGTGCAAAATACTGACGGCAGCTGGCCGGTCGACCCGGGTGAGGGCGGCGCAGATAGCCGACTACGCTTCGATGATGTCGATGATTTTCATAACTTTACCGCCAATGGCAGCCTGCTTACCAATATTCGGGCTGAAGATCTGGCCGATGTATACCGAAACTATCAACTCAGAGTCAGCGTTAGTTATGCCGCTGCGGGCGAAATAGCCGGCAGCAGCCTGGCAGGCGATCAGCTTAAACGTATTACCGTAAGCATTAGCACCCCAACCGGCAATGAGCTGCAGTTTAGCGCTTATAAGGGGAACTGGTAATGCAGCCAAGACTGTCGCTAAGACTACAACAAAAAGCACAGCGCGGTTTTACTCTGATCGAGCTAACCATTGTGATGGTGCTACTGGCGATATTGGCGCTGGGCGTAAGCAGTTATATTGGCCTGGGTGCCACTATGTACAGTGATGCCACCGAGCGCGAACAGGTGTTAAATCAAAGCCGTTTTGTTGCCGAGCGGCTGCAACGTGAGTTACGCAATGCGGCGCCTAACAGTATTCGAAGCGCCGATGCGGCCTTGTTACGCTGTATTGAATTTGCGCCTATTACCGCCAGCGGGGTGTATTTACAGGCACCGGTGGCACCGGTTGTGGGTAACGAGCTACGGTTGGCACTGCGCAACTGGCAAGCCAGTTACCTGGGGTTACCTTTAACAATTTATCCGCGCCAGCCAAGTGATATTTATGCCAGTACTGGTAGCACAGTGTCTTTAACCGGTACCGAAACAGATGATGCGGATGGCAATAGCGCTACCCGCACCGTGCAGTTGGCCAGTAATCATAGCTTTCCGCTGGATTCCCCCGAACAACGTTTTTATTTACTGGCCGCCAGCCCGGTCAGTTATTGTTTTAATGGTGTGGAGGGCAGTATCCGCCGCTACAGCAATTACAACTACAGTGCGGTGCAGCCGTTGCCGCCTGCTGCTGCCGGCAGCCTGATGGCCGGTAATGTGCAACTGGTGCGCTTTAGCGTGAATAATGCGGTGTTAACCCGCAATAGTGTCGTTAATGTCCGGCTGCAGTTCGGCCAAAGCCCGGCCAGTGATATGTTTTTTAACTACGAGGTACATATCCCCAATGTCCCTTAAGCTGGCGTCAACAAAAACTCAGCAACAAGGCAGCGCCCTGGTGGTGGCGGTGTTTATCATCGTAGTAATGCTGGCTATTGTGTTGGCGTTATCGCGTATTTTATTAAGCAGCAACGACAGTGTGGTGTACGAGGTGCAAGGCACCCGCGCCTTATTTGCCGCGCAAAGCGGCATGGAATTGGCGTTAACCGAGTTATTTCCGCGCAGTGGCGCCGCCAACTGCAGCAGTTGGACTTTTAGTTTTGCTACTGCCGGTTTACCCGGTTGCGAAGCGCAGGTGCAGTGCACCGCTCAGCCTGTTGCCAGCCCGCAATTAAGCCAGCTTTACTTTATGCAAAGCACCGGCAGCTGCAATGCCAATGAATTTATTACCAGTCGCAGTATTGAGCTGGAGGTACGGCAATGAATGTCCTGTATGGGGTGTTTTTGGCAACAGTATTACTGTTGCCGGCAATAGTGCAGGCGGCAACGTTTAACCTTAGTAGCGGTAGCTACCCACCTTGCAGCACCAGTTGGCATGTCAGTGGCACAACTTATAGTTGCAATGGCAATGGCCAGATCACCCTTAATAACGGCGACATTGTTGTAGCTAGTTCTGCTTCGACGATACTGGCCAATAATGGTTTCAATCTCAATGGTGCGGTTATCGGAACTTCGGCAATTCGAATTAACCTGGAAAGTAACTATGGGGGGATAAGTAGCACCAACACCAATACCTTATGGGGGAATATTACAGCCAGTAGTGCCAATATTGTACTAAATACGACTACTGTTAATGGCACTATTATCACTTCAGGCAATATAAACCTGACTGGTGGCACGGTAAGCGGCCAAATTACCAGTAACAGCAATGCCATTACCACATCTGATACTAATCTTAATGGTGGTGCGACAGCGCAGTCTGGTATGTCATTTAGCGGTGGCGTGCTGGCCGGCAGTTTTACCATGACATCTAATAAACCGCTAACGTTAACAAACGTAACAATGCCAAGCGGAAACGTCAGCGGCGCCAGTACAGTTGA
Source organism: Arsukibacterium sp. MJ3 (assembly GCF_000987765.1). Taxonomy (GTDB): domain Bacteria; phylum Pseudomonadota; class Gammaproteobacteria; order Enterobacterales; family Alteromonadaceae; genus Alishewanella. The sequence continues at coordinate 61,019 of NZ_LAHP01000019.1, read as the reverse complement.
TGTTATAAATAGCCGCTTGGGTAGCAATGCTGAATTGGTAAATATCATTAGTACCAGCGGTGCTATTAACGTTAATGGTGGTGTGCTATATGGCGTGCTACAAGCGCCAGAATACTCAACTGTAAATGTAATGACCGGCAGTCAAGTGTTTGGTCAATGCTTGCCCAATTCGACACCAGTGAATGCATGTCAGGCATATCAGGCATATAAGCCACCCCTTTTAGCTATAGATAATTTTGAAAGTTACGCCACCGGTAGTATTGCCGGTCAGAATGGTGGCACAGGCTGGGGCAGCAGTTGGACCGGTGCAGCCAATCGGCAGCAGATTATTGATGTAAGCAGTCAACGTTTACAATATGTGGCAGCAAATGGAGAGTTTATTGCTGGCGGTCAACGTGCTTTGCAATTATCAGGTAGCGATGATGTGGCCGCGACGCGGCCGATGGCGGCGGCACACAACGACGATGTGGTTTATGTGAGCATGTTGCTTCGTTTTCAGTTGGCGCCAGGTAATAACAAATTTGCAGCTCTTTGGTTTGAGCAAACTGGCTTTAGTAACATCCCTAATATTGGTATTAAAACTAACAGGGGTTCAGGTGCCGGTCCTGAAGATTTGTTTGTCCGAACCCGCACCAACAACGATGTGTATTCTATGCCAATTGAAAACGGTGTCAGTTATTTGCTCGTCGGGCGCTTAAGTAAAAGTACCACAGGCGCTAATCAGCCTTATAACCGGTTCGAATTATGGGTTAACCCTGTCAGCCTTAGCGAACAACCTGCAGTGTCAGATGTAGTGTCAGTGGGCAACAGCAACATAAGCAGCTTTTCGCAAATTGGTTTTCGAACCGAAAATCTTGCTGACAGCGATTTGGCCATATTGGATCGGATTGCACTGGGCACAACCTGGCAGGATGTCGTCACACTATCAACTCAACCGACACAATGTTTTTTTGATGATTTTGAACGCTCCGCAGTTGGTGATGAATGGTCGGTCACTAACAAAAGTGGGACTTTTGGCAATCCACGCATTGTAAATGGTCGGTTGCGGATTACCAATAACACAGCCAATGTGGCGACCTCAGCGACGTTGCAGCGCGTATTTCCCTCTGATAGCAATCTGGTCGTGCTGGAATATGATTTTTTTGCTTATGACGGCAATGGTGCTGACGGTATGGCAGTGGTATTTTCTGATGCGAATATAACCCCTGAACCGGGTGGTTACGGCGGGTCTATGGGTTACGCCAACCGTTGTGGTGTAGCGGGTTTTAGTGGTGGTTGGCTGGGTCTGGGGTTGGATACTTTTGGGAATTATTCAAATCCAAACGAATGCCGGCTGGGTGGGCCGGGTTCACGGGCAAATACCCTCGCCCTGCGTGGCTCAGGTGTTGGTCAAACTGGGTATCGTTACATATCTGGAACTGCCGGGCTATCACCTGCAGTTCGCACAGCGAATCAAAATGTTGCTCATCGTTACCGGGCTACTATAGATAGCCGCAACCCGACTAACTCATGGGTAACCATTGCCCGCAATACGGGTAGTGGCTTTATCAATTTAATCGGCCCAGTGGATGTGTTAACCAGCGCGGGGCAGGCGGCAGTGCCGGCTGAATTATTGTTAACCCTGACAGGTTCTACAGGTGGTTCTAATGATAACCATGAAGTGGATAATGTTGAGGTGTGCGCGCTTAAAATGGAGCCAGTACGCAGGGATATTAACCATTTCAGAATTTTACACAGTGGTACTGGCTTAACGTGTGAGGCCGCACCCGTAACTATACTGGCTTGCGCCAACAATAGTTGTACTGAGCGCTTTAATGGCGCGGTTTACATTAGCCTGTTACCCAACAGTGGCTGGCTCGGCGGGGCTGATTACAGCCAGGCTGGGCCAGCTTATAACTTTAGTGGTGGTCAGTTGGATGTGGCTATTCGTAACGGCAGTGCTTCTGCGCTGACTCTCGGCATCAACAGCAGTTCGCCTAACGCACAAAATGTCACTCGCTGTTTTAACAATGGCGTTGAGGGCAGTTGTCAGTTGAGTTTTAGTAATGTTGGTATCCAGATCGATGGCAACGCTGCTATGCCAATAAAATCACCTTTACCGACACAATTAGCTGCTAAACCCTCCAATATAGGTTTTAATACTGCGCAGCAGCGGTTGCGGGTGGTTCGTACCAACACCAATACCGGGGCTTGCGAGGCAGCAATTCAAAATCAGACTCATGCGGTGCAGTTTCGCTATCAGGTTCCGCTTGCTGCAGAGGGGCTTAACAATAATCGTATCTCAATAACTGCAGTTAACAGCGCCAACCTAGTGTCTGCAGGTAGTCAGCAAACCGTACAAATGCAATTTGGCGCTGATGGCAGCGCGCCTTTTTCTGTGCTGGCGAGAGATGCTGGTCGATACACGTTGCGCGCAGACATGCAGATACCCGTTACCGCACCAGATGGTAGCGTTTTACCCGATACTTTAGCCAGAAATGACACCAGTTTGCCATTTATTGTCAGGCCATTGGGACTGCACATTGCCGCAGTTGACAACCCTGTGGCGCAAAGCGCTAACGGTCCGGCTTACCATGTCGCAGGTCAGAATTTTAACCTTATCAGCCGAACGGTCAGCTGGCAGCAAGGGTTAGACAATAATAACGATGGTAATTGGGACCAGTGTAATCAATCAGATTTAGCTCTACCCGCCCCAGGTCCAAGAACTCCAGCATGGCTGGTTGGTCAACCGTCAGTCAGTCTTCGTTTACCGGTGGAGGGCACCGCGGGTGTTCTTCAATATATGTCTGACCTACTGTTTAATGCGGGCACTGAAATTAGTAATAGCCCATTGGTTAATTTCAGTGAGGTCGGCATAGTTCAGTATGAAGCGAGCACGAGTTTTTTAGGTGAAACACTCGGTTTGTGCTCTGCTTATATCGGCCGTTTTATACCAGCCGATTTTGCTGTTAGTAACGTCAGCCACACTGCCGCCTGTGACAGCTTCAGCTATATGCAGCAACCTTTTGCGTTGGGCTTTACCTTAACCGCGCGTAATACCCGGGGCCAGCGCACTCGCAATTACTACGGCACTTTTGCCAAAGCCAGTTTATTACTGCAAGCCGAGAATGCCGATAGTGGTAGTGATTTAACGGCCAGGCTTACCAGTAGCGGTTTTGGTAGCTGGACTCTGGGCCAGCAGCATTTCAGCACCACAGAACTGCGGCTGAACCGGCAAAGCAGTGGCGGGGCCGACGGGCCTTACTCTGAATTGACCGTGGCGTTGAATGTGCTTGACCCCGACGGTAGCCCGGTTGCGGCTGCCGACACTAATGTCACTAGCAGTAATTGCGCAGCCGATAATAGCTGCAATGCTGCTGCATTGCTGCAGACTGACATCAGGTACGGGCGTCTAGTTATGGCCAATGGCTTTGGGCCAGAGTTTGACGATTTACCGGTAAGTTTAAGCGCTGAGTATTGGGACGGCAGCCGCTTTCAAAGCAACAGTGCCGATAATTGCAGTATTATTAGCGCAAGCAATCTGGTATTAGGCAGCAGTATAACCACAGTACAGGCCAATGCTAGCGGCCTTAGCAGTGGTAAAACGCCATCACGTGGCCTGATGTTACTGGCCCCGGGTATGCCCGGCAGTGTTGGCGCTACTTATCAGGTGCCGGTTTGGTTGCAGTATGATTGGAACGGCGATGGTAGTTATACCAACTCGCCGGTAGCTGAATTTATGTTTGGCCGCTACCGGGGTAACCCGCGACAAATTTATTGGCGGGAGCGCTTCTAATCAATATTAAGCAAAGCTGAACTTAGTCAGTACTGGCTACTCTGACATGCAGCACGCTAACGCTGATTAATTTCTGAAAATTGTCATAAAGGGCTATTTTCTTGACAGAGACTTACTTAGAATAGCCTGAGTAATTGATATTCACTCCGACATTAACAACGCGGTTGGCCCACCAATGGTGCCTTTACGTGTGGAGTACTTGTTTATAGGATCTGGCGTCTTCATGTTTAATAAATTGCGTGGCCTCTTTTCAAACGATTTATCTATCGACTTAGGTACTGCCAATACCCTGATCTATGTAAAAGATCAGGGTATTGTGCTGAACGAGCCTTCGGTAGTTGCCATTCGCCAAGAGCGAGCTGGCGGCCCGAAAAGTGTGGCCGCAGTAGGCCATGCCGCTAAGCGAATGCTGGGTCGTACACCGGGTAATATTAAAGCTATTCGGCCAATGAAAGACGGTGTTATCGCCGACTTTTACGTTACCGAGAAAATGTTACAACATTTTATTCGACAGGCGCACAGCAACAGTTTTCTGCGGCCAAGCCCGCGGGTACTGGTGTGTGTGCCCTGTGGTTCTACTCAGGTAGAGCGCCGCGCTATTCGTGAATCGGCCCAAGGTGCGGGTGCCCGTGAAGTATATTTAATTGATGAGCCTATGGCGGCGGCAATTGGTGCCGGCTTGCCGGTATCAGAAGCTACGGGTTCAATGGTAGTGGATATTGGTGGCGGTACTACTGAAGTTGCTATTATTTCGTTAAATGGCGTAGTGTATTCGTCATCTGTACGCATTGGCGGCGATAAATTTGATGATGCTATCATTAACTATATTCGTCGTAACTATGGCATTTTAATCGGCGAGGCTACTGCTGAGCGCATTAAAACTGAAATTGGCTCTGCCTATCCCAGCGATGATGTGCTGGAAATTGAAGTACGTGGCCGCAACCTGGCTGAAGGCGTACCCCGCAGCTTTACCATGACCAGTAATGAAATTTTAGAAGCGCTACAAGAGCCGCTGGCCGGCATTGTTAGTGCAGTAATGGTTGCCCTAGAGCAGGCGCCACCTGAATTAGCGTCTGATATTGCAGAGCGCGGCATGGTGTTAACCGGTGGTGGAGCCTTGTTACGCGATTTGGATCGTTTGCTGATGGAAGAAACCGGTATTCCTGTGGTTGTAGCCGATGACCCGTTAACCTGTGTTGCTCGCGGCGGCGGTAAAGCTCTGGAGATGATTGACATGCATGGTGGTGATGTCTTTACTTATGAGTAATAGTGAGCTCATTATAATACTAACGTTATGAACGCTATTTTCAGCCGGGGGCCATTGCTCGGACTACGCTTGTTTTTAGCGGTGCTTTGCAGCGTGGGTTTAATGACAGTAGATCGCTACACCGAGCGCTCTACCCAATTGCGTAGTTTTCTAACTTCTGTGGTCAGTCCGTTATTTTACGTTGCCAGTTTACCTGAAACCCTGTTATCGGGTGCCACCGAACAGTTTATGTCGCATCAGCGGTTGCTGGATGAAAATGCCCTCTTAAAAGAAAGCTTGTTGCGCCAGAATGGTCAACTGCAATTGTTAGGTTATTTACAGCAAGAAAATACTAAGTTACGTGCTTTATTGGGTTCGGCACCGCTAACCGATGGTCAGCGGCTAGTGGCTGAAGTGCTAGCGGTGTACAGCCATCCATTTAGCCATCAGGTAGTATTAAACAAAGGTAAAAATGATGGCGTAACCGTGCATCAGCCGCTTATTGATGAAAGTGGCGTGGTCGGCCAGATTGTCAGTATTGGCCCCACGAGTAGCCGGGCGTTGCTTATTTCTGATAACACCCATGCTATTTCGGTGCGGGCTGAGCGCACCGGCATTCGAACGGTGGCCGAGGGCCTTGGGCAATGGGATTTACTCAGGGTGATCCATTTACCGCAAAGTGCTGACATCCGGGTGGGTGACCGCTTGTTAACCTCTGGTCTTGATGGCTTATTCCCAGAGGGTTACCCGGTAGCTGAAGTCAGCCTGGTACAAAAAGACGAGAGTCAGCCTTTTATGACAATCTACGCTACACCCTATGCTAAGCTCGATCGGATCCGTCATGTATTATTGTTATGGCAAGGTGTCCGGACCGATGATGTGCTCAGCCCCGAGGAGCCCAAGTAATGCGGACAAGTAATGGCTTGGGCTTTATTTATTTATCGTTGCTGGTTGCATTAGTATTAACCGTAATGCCAATGCCGCAACAAGTTAAGTTATTCCGGCCTGATTGGGCGTTATTGGTAATAATGTACTGGACCATGGCTCTGCCGGGTCGGGTTAATATACTCACTGCTTTTGTTTTAGGTTTTCTTACTGATGTGCTGGTCGGCACCGTGCTGGGGGTAAACGCTCTGGCATTTTCGGTGGTAAGCTTTATTGTTGCCGTTAACTATTTAAAAATTAGAAACTTCTCGGTTATTCAACAAGCGTTGTTAATTGGTTTGTTTTTAGCCCTGTATCATTTATTGTTATTCTGGCTTAGCCACTTTTTAACCGGTGTTTATTTCTTACCCGCTTATTTATGGCCGGTATTAACCGGCATGCTAGTCTGGCCTTGGGTATTCTGGTTGTTAAGACGTTATCGCCGCCAATTCAAGATCCAATAACAAATCGTTTTACTAATATTAAGATCTGATAAAAATGTATCCAGAAATTGCGCTTGCTTCTGCGTCGCCCCGCCGCCGTGAATTACTGCAACAAATAGCCGTGCCTTTTACTATAGTGCAGGTTGATGTAGACGAAAGTATGCAAGGTGCCGAAGCACCTGAAGCGTACGTAACACGGTTAGCCAAGGCTAAAGCAAAGGCTGGCGCTGAAAAGCTGCACTATGGTTTGCCGGTATTAGGTGCGGATACCATAGTGGTTGTAGATCAGCATATTTTGGGTAAACCTGTTGATCAAGCCGACTTTAGCCGCATGATGCAGTTACTCTCTGGTCGTTGTCATCAGGTGCTTACCGCAGTAGCGTTAGTTAGCCGTAGCAAAAGCAGTGGCTGTTGTGTCAGTACTGAAGTCTGTTTTCGGTCGCTGAGCCCGGCTGATATCGCCGCTTACTGGCAAACCGGTGAGCCGCATGACAAAGCGGGAGGCTATGGCATTCAGGGCCAGGGCGGCCGTTTCGTCCATAAAATTAATGGTAGTTACAGTGCGGTAGTCGGTTTGCCGTTATCTGAGACCGATATGTTATTACGTAACTGGCAGGAACAAGCATGAGTGCAGAACTACTGTTAAACGTTACACCCACCGAAACCAGGGTAGCGCTGATAGAAAATGGCGTACTGCAGGAGTTACATATTGAACGCCAAGGCAAACTGGGCTTAGTGGGCAATATGTATGTGGGTAAAGTCAGCCGGGTACTGCCGGGTATGCAAGCCGCCTTTGTGGATATTGGCTTAGACAAAGCGGCGTTTTTACATGCCTCAGACATTGTGCAGCATAATGAAAGCACAGAACCCGACAGTAGACCTGCAGTGAGTAAAGACATTCGGGTGTTGGTGCGCGAAGGCCAGCATTTACTGGTGCAAGTAGTAAAAGACCCGTTGGGTACTAAAGGTGCCCGGCTTACTACTGATATTACTTTGCCGTCGCGCTATTTAGTTTTTATGCCTGATTCTAATCACGTTGGCGTGTCGCAGCGACTGGAAACAGAAGCCGAACGCAAACGCTTAAAAGATATTGTTACTGATTGTTTGGATGACAGTGGTGGCTTTATCGTACGTACGGCGGCCGAAGGTGCCAGTGCGGAAGAGCTAATTCATGATGCCAAATTTCTGAAAAAGCTGTGGAGTAAAATTGTTAAGCGGAAACAGAAAACCCGCAAAGAAGGCGTGGTATATGAAGACTTAACCCTAAGCTACCGTATTTTACGTGATTTTGTTGGCAGTGAACTGGAGCGGGTAAGGGTTGATTCGAAGATAACGTACCAGCAACTAACCGCTTTTTGTGAAGAATTTATCCCACATTTATCGCCATTGCTTGAGTATTACCCTGGTGAGCGGCCTATTTTCGATATGTTCGACGTTGAAAATGAAATTCAACGGGCACTGGAGCGCAAAGTGCCACTGAAAAGTGGCGGTTACCTGATTATTGACCAGACCGAAGCCATGACTACCATTGACGTTAATACAGGCGCTTTTGTTGGTCACCGTAATCTGGAAGAAACCATTTTTAATACCAATACCGAGGCAACTCAGGCCATTGCCCGTCAGTTGCGGTTACGCAATCTGGGTGGCATTATTATTATCGATTTTATCGATATGCAAAGTACCGAGCATCAGCGTCGGGTTTACCATAGCCTGGAGCTGTCTTTGGCACGAGATCGGGCTAAAACCAATATCCACGGTTTTTCGGCGTTAGGCCTGGTAGAGATGACCCGCAAAAGAACCCGCGAAAGTTTGGAACATATTCTTTGCTCAGAGTGTCCGGTATGTAAGGGGCGTGGCACACTGAAAACCGTTGAAACGGTTTGTTTTGAAATTTTACGGGAAATTGTCCGGGTAAACCGGGCTTATGCTGCCGATAAGTTTGCGGTTTATGTGTCACCAGTGGTGAAGGACGCTTTGACGACCGATGAGTTTCATAGCCTGGCAGAATTACAGGTGTTTATTGGTAAGCAAATAACCATTTACGGTGAACCGATGTACACTCAGGAGCAATTTGATGTGGTGATGATGTAGTGCAACAACTTATCCGGGTTTGCTTTTATTGTTTACATAAAATCTGGCTGCTACTGGCTGTCGGCTTAGTGCTGATTGCAACCCTGGTGTCATTGTTACGTTTAGCGTTACCTTACGCAGACCACTACAAAACGCATATTGAACAATTAATTTCAACGCAGTTGGGTACTGAAGTACAGATAGGCCAGATAAGCGCAGACTGGCAAAAATTAGGCCCTGCTATGGTGCTTAACCACGTGCAATTGGGCGATCCGCAACAAAATACACCACTGACCATTAGTCAAACCCGGGTAAGCTTCGATTTTTGGCAAAGTTTGCGTAGTCTGCAATTGCGAGCCGAGCACTTCGAGTTAAGCGGTTTGCGTTACACTGTTGCCAGTAGTGCCTTACTAAAAGGCCCACCGAGCGAGCAACCCGCGGGGGCGCCGGTAATTGACGCACTGGAGCAGTTACTTTTTCGCCAACTTAATCATTTTACATTACTTAACAGTGAGTTAGTGCTAACGGCTGCAGATAGCAACGATATAGTTATCTCGGTACAAAAACTAGACTGGCGCAACGACGGCGAGCACCATCAGGGTATTGGCGAACTAGCCGTGGCCGGTGTTACCGCCAACACGCTGTCGTTTATTATCGATTTATATGGCCCAACACTAGCTAAAACCAATGGCCAGATTTATTTAGACAGCCGTGAACTGGATATTCTGCCTTGGTTTGGTCAATGGCTGCCTGAAACCAAACGACTGGCGCAGGCCGATATTAGTTTTCAGGCTTGGGGAAGAGTTGAACAGGGCGAGTTACAGCGCTTTCAGATTGAACTGGCTGAAAATAGCCTGAATTGGCAACGGCAAGGGGTAACTCATCAACTTAAACTCGGGCCTGGCCAGTTATTATGGCAACCAAAACAACACGGCTGGGCGCTGTATTCTGGGGCTCTTGCTTTATCTGATGGCAACGCATTATGGCCTGATCTAACCCTACAACTTCATAGGCTGGGGCAACAACAAGGCTGGCATGGTCAGGTGCAGCAGCTTACGCTAGATGCCTTGGCACCGTTAAGCTTGTTACTTGGCGATGAATTGCCACAATTTGCCCGCCTTAGCGCCACTGAATTACAGGGCGAGCTTAACCAGGCACAGTGGCAGTATCGTGCTAACAATGATTGGCAATTGCAGGGCAAGCTCAGTGGTTTAAGTACTACTGCCGTGGCTGACTTACCCGGAGTGAGCCATTTAGCGGGGCAATTTTGGGCCAACTCTGCTGCTGCAGGCTTAACCTTAAGCGGCCAGCAAGGTGAGCTGCTGTGGGATAGTATGTTCAGCGCACCAATAGCTTATCAGCAATTGCAGCTTGAGGTGTTGGCCCGGCAAAGCAGCCTCGGCTACTGGCAAATACAATTGCCGTTGTTACAACTGCAAGCCGCAGATTTTAATCTTAACGGCAGTATGCAATGGAGTATGCAACACACGCCTGAGTTAAGTTTGTTTGCTGAGCTCACCGCAGCCAGTACCCGCGATATCCGTCATTATTTACCCCTTAAATATTTGCCTGAACAAGTAAGAGATTACTTAAGTAACGCTATAGACGATGCCACAATTCCCCAAGCCAGAGTGTTGTGGCAGGGCCCGCCGGAGCAGTTTCCTTTTCGCGCGGCTGAGGGGGTTTTTCAGGTAGATGCCAACGTTACTGATGCTACGTTTCAATTTAATGCTGACTGGCCGGCATTACAACAACTTAACAGCCAGTTATGGTTTGAAAATGCCGCCATGCATATTAGTGCCGATGAGGCCACTATTGCCGGCCTTACGTTGCAAGGCAACGTAACAGCCGATATTACAGATTTATTTGATGCTGAATTTTTGAGCATTCAAATTAATAGCGCAGCCGAGTTGAATCAGCTAAACCCACTGCTCAATGCGTCGCCACTAGCTGATAGTTTGGGTAATACACTGCAGCAGCTGGGGCCGTCAGGGCCGGCTACGCTAGACATTGGCTTAAAAATTGGTTTGCGTCAGCCAATAGTATCCAGCCGTGGTGCGGTAACGCTGAATAACGTCAACCTGGATTTAACTGCACCAAAAATGGCCATTCGCCAATTATCAGGGGTGGTGCAATTTAACGATAATCACCTTGACGCGAAAGAACTTAATTTTAATTGGCGTGGTGTTGCGGCTACGGCAGATATCAGCGGCCAGCAGCAAGACAACCACTACCTGTTTAAGCTTAACGCTAACGCCAGCAACGGCAGCGATGTTATAGCACAAGCACTGTGGCCCGCTGCCCAAACGTTAGTGAGTGGTAACCTAAACTGGCAGTTGGCATTGGCACTGCAGCTGCAACCAGAAAACATTAGCTATAGCGCTAACCTCAGCGCCGATTTAACCACTACTGAATTACATTTGCCCGCGCCTTATGCGAAACCTGCGTCGGTGGCCAGCCAGTTACATATTACAGTTAACGGCGACAACCAGCAGGGTTTGCTGGCCTTAAATTACGCAGATAAGCTGTATTTTACGGCAGAACTGGATCATACCAAAGCGCAGGTAAAACGGGCTAATTTGAGCCTGGGGCAGGAAAATGCCGGGTTAAATGGCGCGCACTTTACTATTGATGTCGATATAGCCCAGGCCGAATTGTTACCGTGGCAGCAATTGCTGAGTGAGCAGTTGCTAACTCAAAGCACTAGCGACAATCGGGTGATGCCGCCACTGACTAAAATTCGCGGCCGCATTGCGCAGCTGCAGTTGTTTGGCGGTGCCGCCTTAACCAATACGGTATTTGAACTGGAGCCCTCTGCAGACAGCTGGCTGTTAACGTTAAACGGGACTGAAATTGCCAGCCGCTGGACTTTTTACCATAACTGGCAACAGCAAGGGCTGTTAGCTGAAATTGACTATTTGCGTTTACCCATTACATCGTTTCCGGTAGATAGCGAGCAACCTGTTGAATTGCTGCCATTACAAGCTGGCTGGCAGTCACTGCCACCGGTAACCGTAAAGTGCCAAGATTGCACTATTGGGCATTACCAGTTTGGTCAGGTAACTATGTCGGCACAGGGACAAGGTGACCGCTGGCAGCTTAACGAGTTTATTAGCCGTTATAAACAGAACGAACTAATCTTAAAAGGGAGTTGGTTTCCTGATCAGCAAGCGGGCGTTACGGCATTAAGCGGCAATTTTAAAAGTGCCAACCTGGGGGCGCTGTTAAACGAGCTAGAGCTAACCACCGGTATTAGCGGTAGCCGGGCAGATATTAATTTTACCTTTAATTGGCCGGCGGCACCGCAGCAATTTACATTAGCCAAGCTTAATGGCCAGATAGATTTTAGCTTGGGTGAGGGGGCATTAACCGAAGTGAGCGACCAGGGTGCAAGGCTATTTTCCATTTTCAGCCTCGACTCGCTGGTGCGCAAATTACGGCTGGATTTTCGAGACATCTTTTCCAAAGGCTTCTTTTACAACAAAATGAGCGGCCAGCTGGCAATGCAGCAAGGGGTAGTGCAAACCAGCAATACCAGCATTGATGGTGTGCCTGGTAACCTGGCCATACAGGGTTATGCTGATGTCGTCAGTAAAAAATTAGACTACCAAATGTCATTCTCGCCCAAAGTTACCTCTAGTTTGCCGGTTATTATTGCCTGGATGGTTAATCCGGCAACGGGGTTGGCAGCATTAGCCCTGGATGAAGTTTTTCAGTCGGCAGAAGTGATCTCGCGAATTAACTTTACTGTTACCGGCAGTTTTGAGCAGCCGGTAGTAACCGAAGTTAATCGGCACAGTACCGAAGTGCCGGTACCGCAGCGTATTGCCCAGCCGGAAGCGGCTATTAATCTTGAGGAGCAACAACCCCGTGGCGACGACTAACTGGCGTTTTTCGGCCATTCAACTAACCAGCAGCCCCGAACCCGCCGTAAACCTGGCGGCAGTAAGGTATTATTTACAACAGCTGCCCGTTTTCGCACAACATGTGGTGTTGCTGCCCGAATGTTTTGCCGTTTTTGGTGGTAATGATAAATTGCAGTTAGCGCACCAGGCTGCTATCGGCGAAGGCGCAATTCAGCAAGCTTGTCAGCAGCTGGCAATTGAGTTTGGTGTGTATCTGGTGGCCGGTAGCCAGCCAACTACCACAGACAACCCGGCACGTTTTGCTGCTTCCAGTCTGGTATTTGGCCCTGATGGTAAGCTACTGGCCGATTATCAAAAATTGCATTTATTTGATGTTAACGTGGCCGACAGCACCGGTAGCTATCGTGAGTCGGCCACTACGATGCCGGGTAACAAGATCAGTTTGTGTCAATTACCTGATCTGAAACTGGGGCTGAGTATATGTTATGATGTGCGCTTTCCCGGCTTAATGCAGGCATTGGCAGCGCAAGGTATGCAGTTATTAACTGTACCTTCGGCTTTTACCCGACCAACCGGTGCGGCGCATTGGCATACCTTGCTAAAAGCCCGGGCCATTGAAAACCAATGCTTTGTCATTGCGGCAAACCAAACCGGTGTGCATGCCAATGGCCGTGAAACATTTGGCCATAGCCTGATAATCGACCCCTGGGGCGAGGTGCTGGCCGACGCGGGCACGGCGCCAGGCTGGATATCAGCACTGGTTGACGTTAGCCAAAGCCAGCGGCTTAGCGAAAAAATGCCGGTCCACCAGCACAATCGATTTAACAGTGAGCTGAAATAATGAATGCAGTTGAACAGAATTTAATTACCGCCTCCGATCTTACCATGGCTGATTTAGAGCATACCCTTGGTTATTTATTTGGCCATCAGCTCGATTATGCCGATTTATATTTTCAATCCAGCGTGCATGAATCCTGGGTGTTGGAAGATGGACTGGTAAAAGACGGCTCTTTTAATATTGAACGCGGTGTTGGGGTACGGGCCATTAGCGGTGAAAAAACCGGCTTTGCCTATGCTGATACCATTAGTAGTGCTGCCTTACAGCAAGCTGCAGGTGCGGCCCGCGGTATTGCCAGCCATGGTCAGCAAGGCCGGGTTAAAGCCTTTAGCAAAAGTGGTAACAGCAATATTTATTTGCCTTGTGAGCCACTGCAAAGCCTAAGCAATACTGAGAAAGTGGCATTGTTGCATCAAATTGAAGCCTTTATCCGCAGTCTGGACAGCCGTGCCGAACAGGTAATGGTGAGTTTAACCGGCGTTTATGAAGAAGTGTTGGTAGCTGCCAGCGATGGTACCTTCGCCACTGATATCCGGCCGTTAGTACGGCTTAATTGCTCAGTATTGCTAGAGCAAGCTGGCCGGCGCGAGCGGGGCGGTGCCGGCGGTGGTGGCCGTACCGATTATTTGTACTTCAGCGAGCTGGTTGATGGCCAGCCACGCTGGCAGCACTATGCCCGCGATGCCGTGCGGATGGCTCAGGTTAATTTAACCGCCATTGATGCCCCCGCGGGTACTATGCCTGTGGTGCTGGGTTCTGGTTGGCCGGGCGTGTTGCTGCACGAGGCAGTAGGCCACGGCCTGGAAGGAGACTTTAACCGTAAAGGCTCATCTACCTTTAGTGGCCGCATTGGTCAGCAGGTGACGTCTAAGCTGTGTACTATTGTCGATGACGGTACACTGGCACAACGGCGGGGCTCACTGAATATCGATGACGAAGGTGTGCCAAGCCAGCATAATGTGTTGATTGAAAAAGGCATTCTTAAAGGTTACATTCAGGATAAGCATAACGCCATGTTAATGGGCGTAAACCCCACCGGCAACGGCCGGCGTGAGTCATTTGCGCATTTACCGATGCCGCGCATGACCAATACCTATATGCTGGCGGGAGAGCATGATCCAGCTGAAATCATTGCCAGTGTTAAACGCGGTATTTACGCGCCTAACTTTGGTGGTGGCCAGGTTGATATTACCTCGGGCAAGTTTGTTTTCTCTGCATCAGAAGCCTATTTAATAGAAGACGGTAAAATTACCAGCCCCATTAAAGGCGCAACCTTAATTGGTAATGGCCCGGCCGCTATGCAACAGGTATCGATGGTAGGGAATGATTTGGCGTTAGACGCCGGGGTTGGCGTATGTGGTAAACAAGGCCAGAGCGTGCCCGTTGGTGTTGGCCAGCCCACCTTAAAGCTTGACGCCATTACCGTTGGCGGCACTCAATAACTTTGACAGAACAATAACAGGAAACAACAATGGCTGCATTTGGTAGTGTTTTTATGCCACAGATGGCATTAACCCATTTTGAGCAGGGCGCCTGGAGCACCCCGCAAATTGTTGCTGCTGATAGTATCAGCCTGCACCCCGGCGCACATGTACTGCATTATGCCAGTACTTGCTTTGAAGGCTTAAAAGCCTTTAAGCATAGCGATGGCTCGATTAATTTATTTCGGATGGATAAAAACGTTGCGCGTTTAATACAAAGCAGCGAATTGTTGTCGTTACCCAAACCCGATGCCGCTATTTTACGTCAGATGATCATCGATATTGTTAACCAGTACGCCAGTGATGTGCCAGAGCCACCAGGTTCAATGTATATCCGGCCTACCCACATTGGTACGGAGGCGGCAATTGGTAAAGCGTCAGCGCCAACGGCCAGTTCTATGTTATATGTGTTGCTCTCACCGGTAGGTGACTATTTTGCCGGTGGTACTAAGCCGTTGCGGTTATTGCTGGAGCAAAACGGAACCCGTTGTGCCGCCCATATGGGTATGGTAAAAAGTGGCGGTAATTATGCCAGCGCGCTGCAACCGATTTTAAAAGCCCGGGCCAGTGTGCAGGCTGATCAGGTATTGTTTTGTCCGGCTGGTGATGTACAAGAAACCGGCGCGGCCAATTTTATGCTGATCGACGGCAATGAAATTATTACCAAGGCACTGGATAGCAGTTTCTTGCATGGCGTAACCCGTGATTCAGTGTTAACGCTGGCCCGCGATATGGGCATGGTAGTGTCTGAGCGTGAATTAAGCGTAACCGAGTTACTGGAACGAGCTGCTAAGCCAGGTACTGAAGCGGCGTTGTCTGGCACCGCAGCAGTACTCACGCCAGTAGGCACCTTAATTGCTAACGGCACAGATTATAAAGTAGGTAATGGTGAAGCCGGCGCCACCACCTTAAAACTGCGCCAGGCGCTAAATGATATTCAGTGGGGCCGGGCAGCGGATACGCATGGCTGGTTAACCAAAGTTTCGGGATAGATAATCTCTGGATAAAAGTCTCTGGATATAAATAAGTAGGGCGCCTGGTGGCGCCCTACTTATTTCAACAGTAAGCTGCGCAACTATGCGCCCATACTGTGTAGTTAACTGGCCTCACCGGCCAAGATAAGCGGCCGGATTAACTGAAATAATTCCCGAAATGCCTTAGGTGGCTGCTGTTTTTCCAGCTCTTTTTTGGTCTGACGGATTAATAAACGCAGTTGCTGTACTTCTACCTGCGGGTAAGCGGCAATAAAGTCAGTTAGCGCATCGTCGTTATTCAGTAATTTTTCACGCCACTTTTCCACTTTGTGAAACTGCTTATCAGCGGCTTGCTTGGTATTACGCATAACGGCTAAGGCGTGCTCAATCTGCTCAATATCACGGGTACGCATTAAGCGGCCAATAAACTGTAAATGGCGGCGCAAGGCTTCACGTTTTCTGGCCAACTTATCGGCCAGCTTTAGCGCGTCAAGCAATTCTTCGTCAAGTGGCACCTGCGTGCGGGCCGACGGGCTTAACGCCACTAACTCATCCCCCAAGGCTTGCAAAGCAAGCATGTCACGTTTTATCTGGCTTTTGCTGATATGGTCTGGTTGCTCCAGCCATTTGCTGTCGCCATACTTAAATTCAGTTTCGGTCATGGTGCTTCTTCATTAGCAAATATTGGTTAAGTATATCACTAAACTAACGCGTGCTGGCAGCAGCGTCTTGCAGTCTATGGTAAGCTTGGCACAAATAGCACGATGAGCAAGAGTAATTATGCAAGTAACAGAACAAAACGTCTGGCAAGAAATTGCCGAAGTAAAACAAGCCGTCAGTGCCGTGTTGGCTCGCGCTAAGCAACTGGGTGCCAGCAGCGCCGAAGCATCAATGAGCCGCACCCGTGGGTTAAGTATCGAAACCCGCCACGGCGAGGTAGAAACGGTGGAGTTTAACCAGGATGGTGGTCTGGGTATTAGTTTATATTTTGGTCAGCGTAAGGGCTCGGCATCTACTGCCGATTTAAGCCCACAGGCACTGGAGCGGGCGGTAGCTGCTGCGGCCGATATTGCCCGCTATACCTCGGAAGACCCGCATGCTGGCGTTGCCGAAGCCGGTTGGCTAGAGTTAAGCCCACCTGACTTAGATTTATTTTATCCCGACAGCATCAGCACCGAGCTGGCAATTAGCCTCTGCGCCAGTGCAGAAGAAGCGGCTTTTGCTACCGACAAGCGTATTACCAACTCTGAGGGCGCCTCGTTTTCCTCGCATCAGGGTTTAAAAGTGTATGGCAACAGCCATGGCCAGTTGGTTGGTTATCCGAGTTCGCGCCATAGTTTTAGCTGTGTAATGATTGGTGAGCAAGACGAGGATATGCAGCGTGACTACAGTTTTACTGTGGCCCGCCAGTACAGCAAGTTGCTTGATCCAAAACAAATTGGCCGTGAAGCCGCACTGGAAACGGTTGCCCGTTTAGGTGCCCGGCAGGTGCCGACTCAAAAAGTCCCGGTTATTTTTCGCGCCGACATTGCCAGCAGCCTGTTTGGCCATCTGGTGTCGGCCATCAGCGGTGGCAGTATTTATCGTAAATCCAGTTTTTTGCTGGATAAAGTTGGTAAACAAGTAATGGCATCGGGCGTTACCATTACCGAGCAGCCGCATTTAATGCAAGCGCTGGCGTCTAGCCCATTTGATGCTGAGGGAGTAAAAACCCGCGATTTATCCGTAATTGAAAGCGGAGTATTAACGACCTACTTAACCACCAGTTATTCGGCCCGTAAACTGGGCATGGCTAGTACCGGCCATGCTGGTGGTATTCATAACTGGCTAATAAACCATGGCGATGACGATTTAGCGGCATTATGCCGGCAAATGGGGAAAGGTTTGCTGGTAACCGAGTTGATGGGGCAGGGCGTTAATACCGTAACGGGTGATTATTCGCGTGGTGCCAGCGGTTTTTGGGTAGAACATGGCGAAATTCAGTTTCCGGTAGCGGAAGTGACTATAGCCGGTAATCTGGCCGACATGTTTATGAATATCGCAGCGGTTGGTAACGATGTGGATCGCCGTGGTGGCGTGTTAACGGGGTCTGTATTAATTAGCCAAATGCAACTGGCAGGCAGTTAGCTTGCCCGTTGGCTAAACCGCCAAACAAAAAAGCCCCGCTACGAATTAGCGGGGCTTTTTTTTGTTAGCGGTTAACCGACATTGGTTAAGCCGCGTGCTTTATTGCACGTTGGTTTTTAAACCGCGGCGAATTAACAGTGCGTCGGTAGTAGGCTCTTCACCGCGAAACGCTTTGTAAGAGTCCATGGTGGGCCGTGAATTACCCACTTCCAAAATGTTTTTCCGATAGTGATCACCGTTTTCACGGGTTAAACCACCACGGGTTTGCACATAAGCATACGCATCGGCTGCCAGAATTTCACTCCACATATAGGCATAATAACCGGCTGAGTAACCACCGCCCATTGAATGTGAGAAAAAGGTCGACTTATAGCGCGGTGGTACTGCTGCTAAATCTACGCCGTGCTTTTTCAGTGCGGCAGCTTCAAAGGCATTAACATCCTGCAGTGGCAAATCGGCAGCAAGCGAGTGCCATTCCATGTCTAATAACGCCGCTGACATATATTCCAGCGTGTCATAACCCTGGTTAAAGCTACGTGAACGCAACACTTTATCCAGTAATTCTTTTGGAATAGGCTCGCCGGTTTTGTAGTGCTTGGCATAGTTGGCCAATACTTCCGGATATTGTGCCCAGTCTTCTTCAAAAGTAGATGGGAATTCGACGAAGTCGCGCGATACCGACGTACCCGCCAAGGTTGGGAAGTTAACATTAGAGAACATACCGTGAATACCATGGCCCAATTCATGGAAAATGGTGGTGGTATGGTCGTAGCTAATAAGCGTTGGCTCGCCCTCAGGTGCTTTTGGAATGTTCATCACATTCACTACCACCGGTTTGGTGCCCAGTAAGTGTGACTGGCCAACAAAAGAGCTCATCCAGGCACCGCCGCGTTTGCCGTCGCGGGCAAAGTAATCGGCGTAAAAAATAGCCAGGCTGCTGCCGTCGGCATCAAATACTTCATAGGCTTTTACATCAGGGTGATATACCGGTAAGTCTGGGCGTGGTTCAAACCGAATACCGTAAAAGCGGTTTAAAGTATAAAATACGCCATCTTCCAATACCCGGTTAAACTCAAAGTATTGCTTTACTTCCTCTTCATCTAAATCGTATTTGGCCTGCCGTACCAGCTCGGCATAGTATTCCCAGTCCCAGGCTTGGGCTGCAAAATCACCACCTTGTTGTTTAATCATGGCATTAATATCAGCCAGTTCTTTTTTGGTATTCTCTACTACCGCCGGTACCATGCTGCCCAGCATGTCAAATACGGCTTGTGGTGTTTTGGCCATTTGTGCTTCCAGGCCATAGCTGGCCCAGTTAGCATAACCCAGCAGCTCTGCCCGCTCTGCCCGCAGTTGTGCCAAGCGGCTTACCAGTGGCGTGCTGTCAAACTCGCCGCTCTGGCCACGAAAAGCAGAGGCTTCCCATACTTGTTTACGCAGTTCGCGGTTATCTAACTGACTTAAAATAGGTTGGCGAGTGGTATTGGTAATACTGATCAGGTATTTGCCATCATGGCCGGCTGCTGCAGCAGCAGTGCTGGCAGCGGTTATTTGCGCCGCAGATAAACCCGCCAGTTGCGCTTTATCTTCTACCACCACTGCAATATTCTTGGTTTCTGCCAGTTGGTTTTGGGCAAATTGCGTGGTCAGGTTTGAATGCTCTTCGTTTAGCGCCCGAATTGCGGTTTTTTGTTGCTCGGTTAGTTGCGCACCTGCCCGTACGAAGCGCTCATAATAAACGTCAACCAGCCTGATTGCTTCGGCATCTAACTGCAAATTGTTGCGGTTATCATAAAGGGTTTTAATGCGGGCAAATAATGCCGGGTTTAAATTAATATTGTCAGAGTGGGCGGCCATTTTTGGTGCTAGCTCAGACTGCAGCTGCCGGCGCTGCGGGTTACTGTCGGTGCCAATAAGGTTATAAAATACCCGCGACACCCGGGTAAGCATTTCGCCACTTTTTTCCAGTGCAACCAAGGTGTTTTCAAAGGTTGGTGCCGCTTCATTATTGGCAATAGCTTCTACTTCAACCATATGCTGAGCCATACCTTCAGTAAAGGCAGGTAAAAAATGGTCATCATCTATAGCACTAAAATCTGGTGCCTGATATTGCAAACTGCTTTGCTTAAAAAACGGGTTAGTACTAGTCACTTCTGTAGTCTCAGCGGCTGATGGTGTGTTTTCTACCTGAGCGGGAGCACTATTGTCTGAGCAAGCGCTCAGAGCAAAAATAGCTGTTATCGCGGTAGCAAGTAATGTTTTGCGCATAATTATGTCTCCGTGGCGTGGTTACGGCTAAGGCCGTTTTTTTGATTATCAGCAGCGCTTAATGGTGCACGCTGTCTTGGCTGTAGTATGCCAAATGTGGCATATAAAATATCGGGCTTTGCAGCCAATGGTAAGCAAATTAAGACAAAAGCAGGGTAAGTGCAAATTTTAGTAGGCCGCACACTATTTTTTGTCTGCACTGGCAATGTGTGCCAGGCAATATTGGCTGTTAAGCTGCAGGCAAATCAAAGTAAAAACAACTGCCTTGTAGATAGCGCTAGTAGCCAATGTGGCCGCGCATGTGTTCTATAAAATAAGCGCGACTCACCCAAAAAGCCATCCATTAAATAACGCCCGAAGACATTAATAAATCTACTCTAGCCTGTCGCTACCAGCGGTGCAATCACTCGCAATAAACTGTTTGCTTAAAAAACGCACGGCAAGGCAATAGACTTAAAGGTAAAGCCTGTCTATAATGCGCGCTCGCATAAAAGTGCGACGGTTGCACCCGTAGCTCAGCTGGATAGAGCGCTGCCCTCCGGAGGCAGAGGTCCCGCGTTCGAATCGCGGCGGGTGCACCATATAAATCAACCACTTAAGCGAAAGCTAAGTGGTTTTTTTATGCCCTGTGACCACGTTGTGACCATATCGTGACCATTCTACTTTTTAGCTTGCCTAATAATGCTCAAATTTGACCTCTGCCTGCTGTTTTAATTAATGCACTTATTAAAATCTTTGGATGAAATTCATAGAGCATGTATCGCTTTAACAAAACATCTAATAATGATAGCTTAAACTTTTCTGAATTAAGGGAATATCAGATACGAAGGACGAGTTTGTGCTTCAGGTAACCCTAACCCTAAATGCAAAGAATTATCGCCACCAAAGTAAGGATTCGGTATTTCTGCTAGATAAGAAGATTTGGCGTGAAGTTCAAACGTTTTTAACCATTGAGTCCAGTAAAGCTTTTCTTCATCGCTGCTTAGTCTGTTAGCTATAATCTGTCTTTTTGCAAAAAATGCAGTCAGATATTGTAGCTGGCCTTGGTCATTAAACGATTGCATGAAGAACGCGCCTGATGCAAAACGACCAGGTGAGTTAAGAAAGGTTAGGTAGTCTGCAAAAGTTGATATATTCATATGTTGATGCAGCCAATAGATTGCCCCTTCCCAGTAGGCCCCAAAATCAAAAATTTCGGATGTCTTTTCAGGCAGTTTAGGTAGTGCGATATTAGTGCAATCGACGATTGAATCAATTATGGAGTGATAAGCTTCATGCCAATCAGTTGTGCGCCACTCAGTGGAGCAATAGTTTCGTCGAATATAATCTTTGCCACGTATCGATAAGGACGCTGGTACATTTGGCAACGGTATAACTACATTTTTTAATGTTGAAAGCATGCCGTTTTTTGGTGGTTCAGAATACTCTCTAAAAGCGACAGGTAATGCACCTGCTCTAGCGAAAGTGAGCATACTATTGAACCAGCCAACGTAAGTTGAATTGTTCGCTTTGCAGAATGCCATCAGTTCTGGAAGTCGATTCTCAATGGCATCAGCGAGTTGTTCAGCTGAATAGCTTTTGCAATCTGCCCAGCCAAAGTACTCATTACCTGAAAATTCACTTGAATGATAAGCTTCTAACAATTTGCCAAAGGAGTAGTAAGCTAATTCATTTTTTTGAGATTTATAAAGTGACTGCAGAGGCAACAACGTTAGCTGCCAGTAAAGGCCACATCGAGGCATATAAGGATAAATGGCTAAGTTTTGGAAGCCTCGCTGATGGAGAATATTGATAGCATGGAGCAATCGAAGGCTTCGACGGGTAATTGAGTCACTTAAAATCATATTTTGCTGTAATTAGAGTCATGAGGTTACCATCATAGCTTGTCAGATCTGTCGATATCTATATCTCCAATATAGATAAACAATATTTATGAGATACTTACTTAGATTACATCTTGCTTTTGTTATGAAAAGAGTATTAATCCATGCACTGATAATGAAAAACAATAGGATGAATAATTGTACTAAAAAAAAATGGAGTTTATAATCTAGTTGCTTAACAAGCGCAGCCATAATCTGCAATTGTGTGGCCTGGATCTCAACCTCTATACTGGTTTCGGCCTTAGCTACAAATGTTACTCACGCTATTCGCTCTTCACTGAATATACTAGACTGTGTTTGAGATATAAGTGTGAATAAACGTTAGTTCATTCCGATATTATTTAACCTAAATCAAGCAGTGCGATTTTGTAATTGCCTTTTTGAATGTGTTAACTATATCAGTATAAACGACTCTTCGCAGAACGCATTTTACAAATGCGTTCTGTTTGTTTAAGTGTTGCGCACTTGAGTTATTAGAAGCAAAACTATTCGATTATCCAGCAGTTGTAATTTCCGCTTGGTTTAAATTTTTGGAAGGAATTACAGAGCAATAGACACCAATGCTGATTAATCTTTTTTTCATTTTCTTGTTGTCAGGTTAAACTGACTTTCGAATTAACATGGTGAAATTTAATGATCTATTTAGATTCTGCAGCCTCTTATCCTATACTTCCTGAAGTAAAAACTGCATTAATCCAAGCATTTGAAACGCATTTTGCTAATTCAGCTTCAAGTCATTTGTTAGGTGAGCTTGCTTTAAAAAGTATTGATGAGGTGCGTGCCGCCTTAGCTGAAAAAATTGGCGCTTACCCAAGCGAGATTGTTTTTACGAGTGGTGCTACAGAATCAAACAATATTGCCTTTAAGAGTCTTTTATTTGGGAAAAAAGATAAAAGTAAAAAACATATTGTTGTTAGCGCTATTGAACATAAGTGCATTTTTGCAATTTGTGAGTACTTAAAAACATGCGGCTTTGAGATCACAATCGTAATGCCTAATGCTCAAGGAATAATTGAAGCCCACAGTGTTGAAGAAGCAATAAGAGACGATACAGCTCTTGTGTCTGTGATGCATGTAAACAATGAGCTTGGTACAGTAAATCCAATTGCTGAAATTGGTGCTATTTGCTATGTAAAAGGAGTACTTTTTCATAGTGATGCAGCACAAAGTCTTTGTAAGACTGAAATTGATGTGGATGACATGAATATTGATATTATGTCATTTTCAGCACATAAGATCGGCGGTCCCAAAGGTATTGGTGCAGTGTATATTCGCGATTTACGTAAAAGAGAATTACAGCCTGTTATCCATGGCGCTGGGCAAGAGCAAGGATTAAGAGGTGGTACAGTAGCAGCACCTCAAATTGTTGGTTTTGGAACTGCAATATCTATTTTCTCAAATTATTATCAGGTATTTAAAGAAAAGGGCATACGCAGTTATCTACTAAAAAGTTTACAGAGATCTGACGTTGCGTATACGGTAAATGGTGATGACAAGGCGCTACCCCATGTTGTTTCTTTATCATTGCCCAATACTAATGTAAGTGTATTAGTTAGTGATAATGAGCATCGTTTTTGTTTGGCTCAAGGCTCAGCGTGCTCATCAAGGGAAATTGAAGCGTCGCATGTGTTAACTGCGGTAGGTTTGGATCGAGAGGCTGCTAACTCAACTTTTCGTATAAGCTTTACAAATGAGATCACGTATTCTGATATTGACGAGTTAGTTTTTGCAATAAAAAGAGCGGCAATATAGCCGCTCAATGGTATGTCTATTTATAACATGTTACACAGGCGCCGCCGCCTTCCGCTTCATCATAAATGTCGTCTAGCTCGTTAAATTCACAGTAGCCCTCAAAATCACCTAAAAGTGCATTGCGCCTTTTCTTCGTATTAAACCGAGCTACTTTTTTCTCGTGATTTTCAATAATCCGCCGTTGAACTTCAGGGTCTTCAAGCGTTTCTAATGGTTGTCCTTGGCCCATCCAATAAAAACGTTCACCAACAGTCGTGTTATTTTCATCACCTTTCTCAAAGGCTTTTGCTTCTTCAAATAAGTCGGGGTGTTTTTCCATTAGCTTCACCCATTCAATTTTCCTTTGGTAAAAACAAAATGTGCAACCTGAGCGAGACCGCCACTTGTAGTAGTCTGGGAGCTCTAACCCATTGCGTTGCAATATATTCTCTATATCGCTTCTAACAATACCATGCTCTCTGAATGGGAACACTGACTCTATTGGTTTTTCGATAGTCATGTAACCGGTTCGTTCAGGCTCATCGGCACGAATTCCAACATAATTTTTAATTTTGTAGCCATCTTTTATGAAACTATCCAGCCATTGTTCAAATGGCTTAAGCTTCATTTGTACGGTACACCACCGGTCTCTTTGAGAGGGGAGAAAGTTTCCATGCTCTTTTAATAAGTGGGCAAAGTTTTTTTCGCCTCGTCCTTCTATATTATTCAAGGAGCGTGAATTTAATCGATGAATATAACCAAGCTTTTCCTCAAGCTTATCAATAAAATCATTAGTTTCTGGTAGCTCATATCCGGTGTCTGTAAAAAAATACTCAACATCCAAATCTGGATAAGTTTCTTTTACAAATAGTGCTAAAGCACTACTGTCTTTACCTCCCGAAAGGCCTAAAACATGTTTAACTTTCTCAGTCATTATTTGCCTCTGGTTCAGTTTGTTCCATCAAATTGGCTAGTAAACTCGTAAGTGCCGCGAGTTGTTTCTCCTTAGAAATATTAGAGATGGAAATTTGAATGCTCTCTACCGCTGATATTACGTCAGTATCTGCTTCTAAGTTATACTTTATAAAACCGCCAAATTCCTGATGGTTACCGTTAACATCAGTAGTAATAAAAGCGAGGGGTTTTGACGTTCCTTTTGCTTGAATTGTACCAAATGACTCAATTCGCCTAAATTGCACACATAAATTTTGTAATTCATCTAAACCATTTCGCAATAACTTATCAGTCCAATTACGTTCAGGTGCGCCAACTGCCAAGTTTACGATAAACTCAAACTTCGTTGTACCGTCAATAAACTGAGCAAGTCGAGAGCCTAGTTCTTTAACAGTAGGGCGCTTTGCAATTTTCTCAATAAATTCACAGCGTTCTTTCAAAGCAGCGTTAAAATTTTCGCCTAAAGCATTAATAATAATTTGCTTGAAACCAGTTAACAAAATTTCATGTTGAGCACTAAGATCTTCAATTGCTGTTTTTAGGTTTTGGCCAAGTTTGTCTTCAAGTGTTGGGTCATCCTTGTCATAACCAAAAACCGCGGGTAAGTCATCAAGAACTAGTTTGTAAGGGTCATTTGCTGCAATAACTTTATTTCTAAAGTCTCTTGCTTGCTTTGTCAGGCCATTTGTTTTGTCACCGGTAAAGCTTTCACCGCTGGTTTTTTTAACCCAGGCTGGCAGTTTGTGCACTATGCTAACTATGTGCTTAGCAATATTTAAGATGGCCGCATCATTTTTGGATTCACCCAGGGTTGCTTTAGCTAGGTTATCAAGTAAGTGGCTCTGTATCTCAGAAATCTCGAAATATCTAACACCCGCTTCATCAGGATGCTTGTATATTTTATTAACTAACTCTTCATCAAGTTCAGGGATAAAAATAAATTGATTAGTGGAGTCCCAGTCATAAAAAGCTAATTGCCCTTCCAGAGCCTTTAAAAGTGCTAAGCCGTATATACGGCAAAGACCAGCAGTCAAACCAAAAGGCGGTAACATCCACATTTCGTAAAGTGCAGCCATAGTGACGTGTTTTTCTACAGATTCTTTTTTTATAAATTCAAAACCACTTTCAAATAAGGCGTGCATGTTTGGAGCAGCTTCTATGGCTTTAGTACTCCAGATGCTAGGAAATAAAAAGCCTTCTGGTGTTTCAGTATGCCAACCTTTGCTTTTTAGACATGAGAGATACAACCCTTTCTCAGGAGGGAAGGATGTTTCATCAAAACCAAGATCTTTCTTATTGCCACTTGTAAACATTGCACTCATTAACTTGCGAATTGCACTATTAGCACTTCCTGAAGGTTTCGAGCGATTAACAAGCTCGTTGATAACCGAAGGTGACTTATCAAATATAAAATCAGCAATTTTTGATGCAATAGTACTTAATGGAGAGTTCGGCAGCTTGTTACCAAGATGAGACCATACTGCATTTTCATATGCATATTGCAATAGGTCGTTTACATTCGATTGAGCAAGTTTTATACGGTTTTCTAACTCGTTTTTAGCGATTAAATCATGAACAATTTTTTTCTCATCTTTAAGTATTTGTCTAAGTGCAATTAGCTCAATCGCAGCATTTCTAAGGTTAGAAAAGTCGCCAAATTTACCTACTATACCAAAGTGTAAGTCTTTTTCACGATGACTAATTGCATTATAAACATCGTCATTAACACACAAAATAAATGAGGAAAAAGCTTCTCCAGTTAAAGGCTTCTTTATAAAAGAATTGAATTCATCTTCGTAATATCTATTAACTAACTTAGTTGTTACCCAACGCATTGTTCCTGTCTTATGGTAATGTGCGGTAGCTAAGATATTTTGTGGTATGTCGCATATATCAGTCCAATCAACACCATGACTGATAGCGTTAACTGTCTCACTGATCAAGCTATTGATATCAATATCACTACCTTGAAACACAAATAAAGCATCATGCTTTTGTCGATATATGACAACAGTCCAAGCTTCTAATTCTAATAGTGATTGTTCTACGTCATTTATTAAGTAACCACGTTTTACAAAATATTTCTTTATAAACAATCGCTTCGCATGCAATTGATGATGAAAACCAAATATTGTTAATAACGCAATTAACTTTGCTATCGCTATGTGAAGCTCGCCACCTTTTTGCTCTGCTCTATAAATTGCATCACAACCTTCCAACCACGCTTTACCGTCTTGTGAGGTAACGATTAGATGGTGTAAGTTGTGATGTAGATAGTCCCAATACATTTCAGGGCGATACAAATGTAACTCTTCATTGATAGAGCTATATTCTTTTTCCAAAAATTCTCTAAAACCAAACTTTTCATGTGAAGCCAAAAAACCGAATAAACTACGCTCATTTTGCGAAAATCGACGACGTGAAACTGGGCCAATCAATAAGCTTACAAGAGGATCAAGTGGCAGTGTTTTGCTTAATGCATTTTGATTCTTATTCTGGTTAGCAAAAGCACAACTGACTATATCTAGTAGCTCTTTGTGTCGAAACTCAATAGAAGTATTTACCTTAGGCGATCTGAATATTGAGTCGCCTACCAAAACTAAAGATTCATCAATAGAAGGATTGAAGCTTACATCGCGATAGCGGCCTTGAACTTTGCTCCATTCCTGCTGTGTTTTAGTGTCTTTGTTTTTAGCATATTCTGAGAAAGCTTGATGTAAAAAGCCAATTAGTAGCACAGGTAATTTTGCTTGCTGTACTATGTCAGCTAGAGATTGAAATAAGTGCAAATCTTTATTAGTTCGTGATTGATAATCTAATGCTTTACCCATCTCATCTAGTAAAATTAAAACACCATCTTCGTTTTCGTTCTGTTCTTGCAAAAGTTTTTTAACTCTAGCCAGACATTTATAATCATCTAGCTTAGCAATATCTTCAGTCTTAAATTCACGGTTAAATGCCGTTAACAAACTTATCAACAGGCTGTTTGCCGGAGCCTCTAGGCCGCAAACATGCTTAACCGTTTTCCAACCATTATTAATGTTAAAACGTTTTTCCAAATCTTTAACTGAACTTGTAGAT
Organism: Arsukibacterium sp. MJ3; assembly: GCF_000987765.1. Classification (GTDB taxonomy): domain Bacteria; phylum Pseudomonadota; class Gammaproteobacteria; order Enterobacterales; family Alteromonadaceae; genus Alishewanella. Next base: position 33,358 of record NZ_LAHP01000019.1, on the reverse strand, counting down.
CCATCTAGTTTTTTTAATGCGTAGCTTCTTTGGCCAGAATCTGTTGAGAGTAGGCAAGACAAAAACAGTGCTACCGTAGACTTTCCTGAGCCATAAGGCCCCGTAATCGTGTAAGCTCTTTGGGCGCTACCTTCAAATTCCCGGCTAATTGTATCAAGAACATTGATAGCTGTTCCATGCAGTATAAAAGCATCAATAAATTGAGTTAAATCTCTACTTTCGGTGTCAATGCGCGTCGAGCTTTTGTAGCGCTGATTAATAACAATAAGAGAGTCAGACATTAGATTTGCCATAATAGTCGTTTAGAAATTTAGTCGTATTTTTTGTCAACGATTCTGAAACCGAAACTTGACGCAACCCTAAAGAATCAACCCAAGATATGCCTCTATCAGTGTACTTCTGAGCTTCGTCTAGTTGTTGCCCTAACCCCGATTCAGACAGTCGAAAAATTCGCCCTGGCGAACACGGTTTAGTCAGCAACGAATCGAAATCTATCGTGCTAACTTTAGAATCCTTAGTTTCAATTTTGAAAAACTCAAGAAGTGCATAAATAAATATTTGAATGGGTAGTTCAGGACGTTCAGTTAAGTTGCTGATATAAAAAGAGCGACTGTTGTCTTGTATTAAATTGAGTTCAGTTAGGGGGGAAGTGAAATGATCTTCATCTACCATTTTCGTACTTATTTTAATTTTTTTGCTATACATATTTAAAAAACAATCCATGTCTTTTTTTATCGTCGTAATGTTACCAGCTTCACTTTTAACCAGACGTTTTGCATCCTCATAACAGTCTTCTACTAGCTTCATCTTCTCAAAATGCTGAACGTTAGCATAATTAAAAAAATAGCGATAAGCAGTTAGTTGCTCGTCGTTAAAATTTAACCAAAAGTGTAATAGCCAAACCGACCCCGGCTGTTCTAGATACGGATCTTTCCCTTCTACATCGCCATAATTGCCGAACAGATATTCACCATTCTCTGTAATTCTGTGACAAACTGAATTGTTAGTCCGTTCAGCATTAATCACATTACTCGATTCAGCCCAGTACTGAATAGCCTTTACCATGTTTTTGCCTACACCAAGCTTCACAACTGAATCACGGATACAATTCTCATCGGAACTTGAAAAAATACCACCTGAATTCAAATGGTTAATTGCTTTATATAACCACCCATAACGCAGAGGAAAAGTGTCATGGCCTGTGAACTTTGCTTTCATTACGTAAAACTGCCTCTGGAGGAATTGTCCAGTAGGAATCTTAACGTGATTTTCAATATTGCGAAAGAGATATAGCTACACTAAGGAATCTTAAAATAAGAATGGCTACTGTTTCAAACGGAGCATTTCAGCAGAATACGTTCGATAAAACTAATGTTTTAAGATGACTTTAGACTTAATAATTGACTTTATTGTTAGTTATGAACGACCTCGAATGAGTAAGAGAGTTGTAAATAACTTGATTGAAAAATCATTTAAGTGTAGAACTAGTATTTAAAAAACATGAGTTTAGCAAATATTAACTTATAAGTTGCACTATATGGAATGGCACTTTTTTGGTGAGTTAAATATAAGATCATTAAATAATATAATAATTTCGGGAAATGGGCTTGATAACTTGCGTAAGTTGATGATAAAAACATATTAAATCAAGGTTTTAATATGTTTCGCCGCTATTTATTATTTGACCATGACATAATTTCAGGGACAAAAAAATGTCAAATCCTTTTGTAAGCTACTTAAACTCCTTGCACAATGTTTCAGCAAACGGCACTAACGCGTTAGCGGAATCTCAAGCAATGAGTGATTACTTTCCAACAATTTACGAACCTTTTCCGATAGTTAAAGAGGTTTTTGATTTGTTGACATCTGAAGCTAAACGCGTCGTTATTCTTACTGGTCATGCAGGTGATGGAAAGTCTACCGTCGCGATAGATGTACTGAAAAAGCTTCGTAACATACCCGACCATGGGAAGTTAGGCTCCCCTATGCAGGTGCGAGAACAAATTGAAAGCGCCCAGGTTAGCATCATTAAAGATATGAGTGAGTTGAGTAAGGAAGAACGAGCAAGATGGCTTACTGAAGCTTTTCAGCAAGAAGATAGTTGGTTAATCGTTAGTAATACGGGGCCGCTGCTAAGTAGTTTATTAGACCTTGCATTAGGTAGAGATGAGCAAATAGAAAGTAAGATACTTAGTGCGTTAAACGAGCCATTAGAGCTCATTACAACTGAAAAACATCGTATAAATGGGTTTGAAAAAGAACTTGTAATCATCAATTTGACCCGACTTGATAACGTAGAGCTTGGTGCAAGTTTAGTCACTAAGTTGGTACAGCATTCAAGTTGGGAGTTGTGCAATACTTGCCAAGTAAACTTGAAATGTCCAATCAAAAAGAATCGAGATATTTTACTAGAATCCATCGAAACTGTTGAAGAACGTATTCGTTGGATTTATACCAAGCTTACCGCGTATGAACATCGCCTCACATTAAGGCAGATTCTTGCTCATATCGCATATAGTTTAACAGGGGGGGAAAGCTGCGAAAGTGCACATGAATCAACGAACTCTGAACATGCTTTATTAGATATTCTTTTTAGCGAGATCTTTTTCGGTTATAAAGCTGGTAGTAATTGTGAAAAAGCTAACAACCTTCATGCGATTTCGCTTCTACGTAAACATCAATACGGAGCACCCGTCGGAGTCGATTTTGAAAGGCAACTTACTTCGAGTACGGGCTTAGATTGGGCAATACTTCCTCAGGAGCTTTTAGATACAACAGATACTTGGCGAGAGAGGGGGAATGATCCAAGGGGGGCGCGTTGGCGTTTCGCGCTTCGCAGGATGAATTATGTTTTTGGTCAGCCAAAAGAAAGTAAACATAATGAATCAGAGTATTTTTTGACAAGCTTTCTAAACTCAAGTGGAGTGCATTTTTTCGATAAATGGAAGAAGTTGAAAGGGCTCGACTTTACAAAATCAGAGATGAAAAAGTTAACCGATTTATGTTTGAACGTGATTCTTGAGTTTTTCACAGGATTTAGCGCAAATCAATTTTCAGGGGCTGGTCACCTTTTTTTGACTTTACAGCGAAAAGACCAAAATGTTGTACAGCCTACACAGCTAGTAATTGACACTCTACCTTATAAAGATTTTGATCTTGCTTATGACAATATTGCTCGCCTACCTGTTCTACGATTTAGAAAAGGGTTAGCGGTGTTACCTCTATCACTACCGTTGTTCGATTACATCCAATCACGAAGTAAAGGTGAATTAGGTTCATCTTTGTCTCCTATATATCAATCACAAATTGATTGGTTTCAATCTGAGTTAATACGTGTCACAGAGGCGGAACGAGAACAGGATGATGATGAAATTACTATTATCAAAGCAGGAATAAATGGAAATGTTTCAATTCATTACTTTTCATTGAATTCGGAACAGACGGTTTTGGAGATCGCAATATGATAAATGACATTAAAAATTTTCTTCAAGACCGTTTTCCAGAAAGTGCAACTATTGGAGGCTCAGGAGAAAAAACAAATGCTGCCATTATGCTTTATGGGCGTCGATTTTATAAAGATCAAACTCCTGTGGAGTATCTTGCAGAGTTTCTATTGGTGTTTTTGTCAGCGAAAAGTAAGGACGGAGCTGATAGTTATACTTTTGAAGTAAGCGCTGCTGAGGCCGCTTATTATCCTTTAGATCATGTTGCTTTGAAGTTATTTTCTTTTTATCCATCCTCAAAGCTCGAGACTAGACATAGCTCGCATCAAAAAAAATATATTGATGCATTAATACAGATTAAAAATAGATTAAGTGGTGGAACTGATAATCAGAAAGATGATTCTATTCGAATTCTGCAAAGCTTATTTTATGGTTTCACAGGTGTTGCCAAAAACCGTACATGGGTAACACATAGTTTTTTACCTGCCTCAGAGCATTTAATTTCTAGAGAAGTTGCTTGGAGGCATAGTTCAGCAAAAAGAGACACTAGTATAAATACTTGGGATTCTTCTCGAGAATATTTTGATACGAGTGCGCATTTGTTTATGGCTAGAGGAGGCGAGTTATTGTTTTTGCAGCTGGCTCACTTATTTTCTTTATCGCCAGAGAGTATTGTAAAGAGACTGAATATCGAAAATAACGACAGCTATAGTCATTTAATTTTTACTGATGTCAGTCAATTAAAGCTTTTGCTGCAAAAAAATTTAAAAAACCTTCTCTCTGGCTCTTTAAAGAAGATTGATAAATTAGCTTCATTTGTAGAAAAGTCTTTAAGTGATGTGACTCTAAATGATGACAATAAACCAAAAAAAGCCACTTTAGGGTGGGTGCCCCGAGCCTCGGTTCCGGAATCATTCTTATTCGCTCAAGAGCTTAATAATATATGTTGCTCATCTTTAAATGAATTGGAAAAGTTGGACATGATGCAAATGTTGTGTTGTTTGCATGTACTTCGTAGTCTGTCTTTTCAAGCTAGGCGTTTAAGTCAATCTGAAAAAATTACGACGGGTTTTATGGGAGAGTATGCATGGATAGTCTCCACTCCGGACACTCCTAAGGATTCAGCTAGTCGTCGTCTCTCTCAAACGTCCTTTGAAATCATTGAAGGTATGTTATTTAGGGTTTTACGTATAGTTCACAGCGGTCATTTAGGCGTTGAATCTAGTATGAAGGAAGCTGATGACCACGGTTTTAAAATTTTTCGCAAAATAGGTAAAGAAATTGGACTAATCATTCCCAAAAATGGTCAGGGTCAACGGTTTGTTTTATCCCCAACTCTACTTCGTCTCTTAGTTGCAGCCGTTATAAAACCAGGGGAACGTGTTCGATTGACAGAGTTTTACAGACGTATATTTGCCCATTTCGGTATTGCGTTGGCTGGTAAGCAATTATCAGTTGCTATTGAGTGGTCATCTATTTCAAATGATACGAAAGACTATGCAATGACTACCGAATCCTTGTGGATTGAGGAGGCACTAAGGCAGGGAGGGTTTTTAGTGGAACTATCAGATGCGGTATCTATTGTCTACAATTCAAGCAGCAAGGAATTATAGAATGAATTTATTCGTCAAATCGCTTGATGATTACCTAAAAGAATCTTGTATTCAGATGCTTCATTCTAATTTACAGTCTAGAGAGGCTCGATTCATTGTACAAAGCATGGGACCTGAAGAAGCGTTTGAGCTGTTCGCATCTCTAGAAAATTTCCAGCTTGAGCAGCAAAAAAATCATTCTTTAAAATGTTATTTGCGTATATCTACTGGCTTGTGGAATGAGTGGTGTCGTGAGTTAGGGGGAGACCAAGAATTACAACAAACGATGTCAAAGTTGGGCGCTATTGGTTTTGAAGGTGAGCGATTATGGATTGATGAGGAGGATAAACTTACATGGTATAGAAATCGAACGGTACATGATGAAGGTACCGAAAACTTAATAATAGTTTTAGTCGGTTTAAATCATGCAACAGATCAAGGCGGTTTATCAGATTTTCACAAAGTTGATGAGGCTAAAATTTGGCATAAAATGAAAAAATCATTTATTCCTTGGTTAAATCAATTATGTCTAAATCTTGGTATTGATGCTTCAGAGTCTGCTCTAGAGCCATTAAATAGTGCATTTTGTGAACTAATTCAATTGCGCCCTTTAACATTGATTACCTTTGCAAGATTTATTCAGAAAAGTTTAGTCAATGAACATGCCTTTTATTCACTTGAAGAGTTAGTCGAGCGTTTTTATTATGTTCTTCCTTTTTGGGGCATCCCACCAATATTATTTGAGGGCTATATAGGCCAAAAAGGTTCTGACTTCCTTAAACAGGCGGATAAGTTTATTTCGCATCAGATATATAAAACTGAAAGAAATCAAAAGAAAGATTGGGCTAAAATTGAAAAATGGATAGCTAGTGAGGATTTTGTTTTACCAACAGTAATTAATGCTGCTAATCAATTTATAACTATTGAAGATTATCTAGACGTATTGAAAAGATTTATTTTTGAGGCAGATGAACGTGCTCATTCGAAGCTATTAAGCACTGATATTTTACCTCTATTAAAAACTTTGAATATCAAAGATGCTAAAGAAAAAAAATCTAAAAAAACAACAAAGTCCTTTAATAGTTCAGCATTAGAGTCCTTTTTGTCTGGGATAAAAGATACCTTAGTTTCTTACAAGGCTATTTTTGAAAACGGACTTATAGAAAGTCAAATAGAAAAGATAGTGATAGAGATAGTTCATTTTGATCACGATATGGTGGCAGATCATGAAGATAGTATTGATAGTCGTGAGCTCGCGGAGACTCTGTTAATTGGCTGTCTTGGAGGATTGGATTCTATTTTTGAAGAGCTTAACTGTTGCCTCCCTTGTGATCATGACGAAGCTCTGCTTTCTAGTAACAGCTGGACAAGGGAGTTGCCGGTATCTTTCTGTTTTGACTTGGAGAATTTAAGTTTTAGAGTTAGTCACTCAAGACCAAAGCTATTGTTTAGAGTTCTTGTAATGACAAATGATAAAGACGAAAGTTTTGTTAGTAACTTTTATTGGCAAATACCATCGACTCAACCTGAGCGTGTTATGGCTGAATGTGTTCGCTTAGTTAGACAAAAATGGCTTGAATCTAATGACTCCCTTCGTCTATTACCTGCATTTAGAATTCCGGCAGAAAACATGTCGGCAATTTTTTATGCATCTGACGAGGAAGAAGCAAATCGGTTACTTAGTCAATCGATTACTGATTTTGAAATTATAAATTTGATCGAAGACCTACCTACAAATCAGCTTGAACTAGAACTAAATAATAAAATCCTTACTTTTACTACAGCGTATAAAGATTGGCTAGATATAGTTTATAAGCAGGGGTTTTACACTACAGTAAATAATCAATTAAACAGACTATTGCAAAAATATATCGAGTTAATGGAATGTGCATTAACTAAAAAATATAAAGGGAGTCAGGAATTACTCAGACGCTTATATAAAGCGTTTTTTATTGTAGAAAAAAGCTGTCAACCTAATGACTCGTATTTATCAACTGCTATAGCTTGGGGCTTATCTCCTGCCGTTCTAGAACAGATGAATGCAAAAGTTCGTTTTTTAATCGATGGTTTCCCTGAGGTATTAAGTAAATTAGTAGTCAGTGGCGATTATGAACAGACATTTAATCGGTTGCTTGATCTTTCTCAAATTAAAAGACCTATTTCAGCTTTAGTCAATAGCGAAAATACTCTTTCTGCAGATATAAAATCTTACGGATTGTTGCATTATCTGGGCTTCAAACCTGAAAGTGAGATTAGCTTAGCGGTTCAAACACTTCTTCGAGAGGTTGATAATGATGATGATGGGGAAATTAAAGAGAGTATTCGTCCGTCCCAAGAAACAAAAATAGTCTCAAATGTGATTAAAGACTACATGAAGTTATATCCTCATTCACATGATGGTTTAAGTATCCTAGCGGTAAATATAAAAGATCTTCAAACGATTCTTTCGGGTTTAGATTACTTTTTAGAAAAATATTTAACTGAGTCGGATATTACAGTTGATTTTCATTTTACAGTTATGATTTATACTTGCTCATCATCGCCGATGGTAATGGAAAACCGGTTAAAGTTATGGCAAGAACAGCTAAAACAAAGGTTTGATGAAAAAAATCGGGGTGTTCAACTCAGTATTGGTCATAAATTTTCTTCTAAAAAAAGCATTGTTTCACTACTAGAAAATGAAAATAAAAACTATGACATAGCATTTCTTTTTCATTTTTTAGAAGATGGCCTCAAGGGACGTATTGACCAAGCTAGAGCCTTTGAGTTTAGTTTTGATGATTGTTCTTTTTTCCCAGTAGCTGAGTATCCTCGGCCAATAAATTTAGCTGAAAAGTATATTCGGCAAAATTTGATTAGTAATCGTCGTCTGCGCGCTCAAACGCGTCATGCTGATATGTCGGCAAGGTTGTGTTACAACGGTCAAGAAAATAGTGATCATATTATTTATGGTCGAGTTGATTTTCAGCCTTGGATTCCGGCAATTGAGGCGCTCCACAATCGAGGGTATTGGGTAGCATGTATCGATCCGTTTGTAGATAAAAAAATGTTAATCACAGACCATGATGAGCTAAGAAATATTGTAGGATTTTCTTCAGGTTTAGGTTCATTCGGAGAGTTAAACCTTACTGTATCTAGCCAGAGAGGTAAATTAACAGATTTAGTTAGAATTATTACAAGCCGCTTAAAAGTTATATTTAAGTTTGAAAATATTACTGTACTGGAAACCATGTCGGTTAATGTTGTGAAAGAGCTTGAAAAAATAGTAGGTTTAACTTCATTGAGAGCTGTCGTTGGTGATGGAGAGCAGATTAGAGAGGTTATCGGTTTCGCTGCTATTCACCGTGCTTTAAAAGCACCTAAAGGAGTAATGTCACAGTTATTGCCGTTGGATGATTTTAAACATTGGTTTGCAGATAACGAGACAAATTTACGTCCTGATTTACTTCAGATGACTTTAGAGCTCAGGGAAAATGATATCCCATTGATTCATGCTAATTTAGTTGAATGTAAGTTAGCTAAAACTAGCAATGATCATTTAAATAAAGCTCTTGAACAAATAAACGTGGGTCTTACCTATTTACCGTCATTGTTGGCTCCTAAAACAGAAAATCTTAATACTAGCGAGTTTGACCGTCGGTACTGGTGGGCTCAATTACATAGAGCCTTGAGTTCGCGAACTGAAATACAGCTGTCACAAGATCAATGGCGAGAGCTAGACTATGCACTTGAACAAATAGCTGACGGTGAGTTTGAAATTCATTGGAGGAGTTCTATCTTTACATTTTGGACAGATGATGATTCTTTAGATCACTCGATAAAAGAATATTTACCGTCTAGCGCAGTAATCAGTTCAGGTTTTAAAATAGATAATAATTTCTCAACAAAGCATGTCACTGTTGGGTATAAAGTCCTTTCAAAGTTGTTATCGGATGATACGAATCCGACGCTACTTGATAATAGTGGCTCAAAGATTACTATTCGCGCTTCGAAGCATGTTTTAAAAAGTGGCAATAATAATAGCATTATTCCGAGTAATGATGTTGGGTTAATCGACACATTGATTGCAACTGGTACTAGTTCTGAAAAAAGTATTACTGATCATGAAGTGGACTCGATCAATAAAACTAAAGTATTTGCAGACAATATTATAAATTGTGAAAAAGAATCAAAAACAGAAACAGAAAAAAATATTACTATTTTATTACCTAGTGAGCAGATAGATATCAGCTCTTCTGACATGAGAGCTGGTCAAAGTCCGACAATATCAATAAAGTCGCATGTTCCTGAAAAAATTCTTATTGGTGAGCGTATGAATAGCGAACCTGTATATTGGAATTTTGGTCATCCCCAACTAGCTAATCGACACTTGTTAATCTTTGGCTCATCAGGTTCTGGCAAAACATATGGTATTCAGTGCTTACTTTCAGAGTTAGCAAAGCAAAAAGTACGGTCATTCATAATTGATTATACTAATGGTTTTATGCCAGACCAAGTTGAAAAATGTTTCAAAGATTATACCTTGCCAGAAGATCATTTCGTAAAACTTGGCAAGCTACCTTTAAACCCCTTCAGAAAGCAGAGGGTTGTAATTAACCCTTCAATGCCAGCAATTGAAGACTCAAGTTTTGATGTTGCGAGTAGAATTTCTAGTATTTTTAAAAGCGTATTTCCTACTATTGGTGATCAACAGTATGCAGCTTTAATTAAAACGCTTACTGCAGGTTTAGATAATGACTTGAATTTCAATTTTGAGAAGTTATTAACACCATTACGTGAAGAAAATAAACAAGGTGATTCTCTTGCTAATAAGCTGCAACCTTTTGTCGATAGCAAGTTGTTTAGTGATTCAAACGATCAAGCTTGGGAACAGATGCTTCAGACACCAAATAATTGGGTTCACGTACTTCAATTAGTCGGTTTAAACCGGGATATTCAAAAAATTGTTACGGAATTTGCGTTATGGGATTTATGGGATTATGTGCAAAGTACCGGTAATAAAGATAGGCCTATTCCTGTCGTCCTTGATGAAATACAGAACCTTGATCACAGCGATGGCTCACCTATCGACAAAATGTTACGCGAAGGTCGAAAATTTGGTTTGTCACTTATCTTAGCGACACAAACCACGAGCCAGTTTAATCAAGAACAGAGAGATCGTCTTTTCCAAGCAGGCCATAAATTATTTTTTAAACCAGCAACAACAGAGGTTGATCGTTTCGCTCAAATACTGGCCCAATCTACCCCGAATGTTAATAAAGCCGAATGGGTTAGTCGTTTAAGCAAATTGCAAAAGGGTCAATGCTGGTCTTTAGGTCCTGTTGAAAAATCTAATGGTAATTTGATCGAGGAGCCAGTTTTAATTTCCGTTACATCGCTCGAGAATCGAGTATTTGGAGTGTAAATGGCATCATACAGTTCTGTAATCACATTACCTCTTAGCTTTATGCAAGATTTCAAACCTGAACGACGGTTGCTATCTTTGCTTCTCCAATTTGTGAAAGCTAGTGGAGTGGGAGATAAATCGGAGATTAGTGAGGCTACTGGAATTCCAACCGGTGATAGCTCGGGTAAAGTTGAACCAATAATATATTATGCTATTGGTATGGGTTTGATTACTGCTTCAAAGGAATATGGAGTTTGGGAACTTAAGTTAACGTTACTTGGTAATCAGATTTTAAATGAAGATCCTTTTTTAAGCGAATGTGTGAGTCTTTGGATTTTACATTTAATGCTCTGTCGACCATTAAGTGCAGAGGATTTAGTTTCTTCAGATTCTGGAGTAGTAGACCCATGGTTTACTTTATTTTCCCTATCAGAAATAAGACTAGGCACTAGTTTTACTGCGAGTGATTATTCGATCTTCATTGAAGAAAGGTATGGTGCGAGCGCGTCAAGAAAAAGAATGAGTAAGGTTATCTTGGGCTCATATGAAGAAGATAGTTGCTTGGGGCTTACAAAGGCCATTACATTGAATAGCTCAATGAATTACTTTCGTAGTAAAGCACCTCAAGAAGTAGAGTTTTTTCCTGTCTATGCAGCTTATATGTTCTTACTTTGGGATGAATTCTTTGCAGGGCAAAAACAGTCGTCATTAAACGAGTTTTTTTCACGCACTCGAATGCTTACTGTCATGCATTGGACTGATAAAGAGATGAGACATTGGCTTAACTGGATGTCAGATAGTGAAATGATTCAGCTTGATAGTCAAACGGGCGAATCTATTGCGCTTAGAACAGCTAGTACTGCTGATGTAATTAATTTAATTTATAGCGAATTGATTTAAGGTTGGATATGGATATGGATATGGATATGGATATTGGCAGTGTTGTTCGCTTTAATGATGAACGTTTTTTTGAAGGTGCAGTTCAACTAGGCTGGTTACAGAAAAGGCCTGAGCAAGCACAAAAAGCCGCTGAGTCCTTTGTTTTTCACGGGCCTCGTTATCATGGAGCAAGTTCTGCCTTGTCTGATGGTATAGATGGTGAATACCAACTAAAAGACACCGCTAGTTTTGTTCAAGACTTACTTGGTTCTATTTTAAAGACTTCATCTGGAATTGAAAACAATCCCTATTGGTTAGTCGTCGCAGGGTATGGCTCAGGTAAGTCGCATCTTGCTTTGGCATGTGCAGAGTTATTGTCAAACCCTAAAAGTTTAACGGCTAAAAAAGTGATTAGCCAATTATCTAGCGCAGATGGAGTGATTGGCGCTCGGATTGAAGAACAATTAACAGAACTTGATAAACCTGCTTTGATTTTGCCACTAGATGGCATGTCAGGCTTTCATCTTGGTAATGCTTTAAGCCAGGCGGTGTTTAAACAGCTTGCAATTCATAATATTGATTCCGAGCCACTTCGTAAATTATCACCTCGTTTTGATGTGGCTTGCAAGTTTGTAGAAAGAAATTTTATTATCAGGCTCGATCGTTTTAATAAGCTGTTGCCTGACTTAACGGAGGATGAGATCTGTCTTCGTTTAAGAGAAAGTGATGAGTTTATTTATGAGTTAGTTGATAGCATTTATTCTGAAGCAAATGGCCAACCAATACCCATAGAGGGTCAGGAGTCGAGTCAAGAGCTCATTGAAACACTTTGCAATTTGTATTGTGGAAAAGAAGGTCCATTTTCACAAGTTATAATCATGTTTGACGAGTTCGGTAGATATCTTGAGTATGCATCAGATAAACCTCACCTTGCGGGTGATGCTGCACTGCAACAGATATTCCAAGGTATCCAGGATAATAGCGACAAAATTCAATTTATAGGATTTATTCAATATGAGCTGAAAACCTACCTTAAACGTTTTAGTGGTGCCGGGTTGCGTCATTTACAGCGTTACATAACTCGTTTCGATACAGCAAAAAAATGGTACTTATCAACTAATCTTGAGACTATTTTTGCTCATATGATACATAAGGATGAAGCAAAACTAGATGCTGCTTTATTTAAAGCAAATGCAAAGCGGTGTTTTGAGGATACGCACAGCAATTTGTCTATTTGTTTGCCTTCTTTTTCAAGATATCCAGTCTGGCAGGACCGAGAGCGTTTTGCCGAAGTCATCGGTCGAGGTTGTTGGCCACTTCATCCTTTAGCTGTTTGGTTTTTGACTAGGCAAAAGGATGTTGTTCAGTCTCGCTCTGCACTGACTTTTATAAGAGATACAATTTCTCGTGTTTCAAGTGAAAGTATCATTGAGAATAATGTAATTAAGCAAGTGAGTGCAGCAGAGCTAGTACTTGGCAGTATGCTATCAGAACTTGTAGCGGCAGAGCGAGAAGTGGGTGGGGCAATTGCCGAAACACTTCAAGCTTTGCTTGAGAAATTTAGTGGGCATCTTGATAAATCAACACAACTCGTACTTGCCGGTGTTGCAGCTTTAGAAAAAATGCGAGTGGGTAAGCAAAAGCAAGATTTTGCTAATGTCTTATTAAATGAAGCTACTGGACTTACTGATGACAACCTTCTCACTGCGTTGGGTACACTTGCTGAACTAGGCGCTTTAGAGTGGAATAAAGAACTAGGTCAATATGAATTATTGTCTGATGGAGCAAGTCGAGGACAGTTCCAGCAATGGCTAAGAAAACAACAATTAGCTATCAAAAGTAATGATAAACGTAACTTGTTCATGCGGCGTGCTGCAAGTGAGGGTGTACTTGAAAGTATTGAAACTGACTTTGGATCAGTTAATAACATCTCTACTCAAGATTGGTTTTTTGAAGCGTCTTATGCTCATGCAGGAAATATATCAAATGCGATAAAACAAGCTTTTAAGGACTGGTCTGAGTCGTATTTGCCGACTGATGCAAAAGGAAAAGTTATTTATCTCTATATTGATAGTGCTGAAAGTAAATTATCAATAGAGCAGGAAATCCAATCAACATTCACGGAATTATTAGTTCGCTACCAGCTTGAGATTGCACCTATTTTGGTGATTGGATTAGAGGATAAGGACACTTCGTTAATCGATTCTTTGAGTAGATTATATCTTTTAGAGGAGCTTCTCACAGACGCGGACAAAGAGCGCTTTCGTCGTTTCATTCCTGATGAACTCCAGCGCTCACAAGCAGGCTCAACAAATGCATTAAAAAATCTGATTAAGCAGAATGACTTTTGGGCTGCTGGTTTCAAAGAATTACCAGCAGGTAGGTTGAAAAAGATTGGAGAGGCTATCTTTTCAACAATTTATACAAAGGCATTACCGTTTTATTTTGATGGTTTTGCTAATCGAAATGCAGGTGGAGGAAATCCAGATAGTGCGGCCTTAATGCGAGGACTAATCTGTAAGCAGGTTGATGCGGTATGGATCCAATCTCAACCCGTGCGATTGCGAAATCGTGTTCATACATTGATGTCGCAATCGTGGAAAGCAATATCTCCCTCAGGAAAGCTGATTGTTCCTCAGGAATCTAGTGTTAAGTATGCGTTCTCGATTCTCCTTGAAGCTCACCAAAAAAATACTTCTAAAACTCTAATTGATAGTTATCAAACTCTAATTCGACCGCCTTTTGGGATGAATTCTGCTTCTGCGGGCTTACTTATATCGTTATTAATTGGTTTAGATGTTCCACCAAGGCGGCTGGAGTACAAAAAAGAACTTATTTCGTCGGTAGATTGGATAAACCTTATTTTTCTTAAGAAAAGTAATCACTTTAATGAAGAATCCTTAGCAGCTACTACCCTGAGATTCTTAACTGAGAGTGGTGATTCTAAATGGCGAGATTTGTTCAATCACTTTGAATTAGAGACTAAATATGAAGAAATAATAAATTTAGTAAACAAAGTAGTAAATCTTAACAAAGTCGAGCCGTATCCTGAGTCGCTAGAAGGAACATTTCGTTATTGGTTAGATTTGGGTTCGAAAATTAACGAAAAAGTTAATGCTAAGCAATCAGAACTAAATAAGTATGAGGAAGATTTGGAGAGATTAGGGGCAAATTTAAATGTGAATAAAATGCTTAGTCTTTCTTATAACCTATTAAAAGCCTTTGATGATATGGACGCTAGTGAGCTTTGGCCGGTAAAATTACTTTCTGAATGTGAAGAGCATCTTAAGTATTCAAAGGATTTACTTTCCAATAATTTAGACTCATGGATTCCTAGGCAAACTTGTAACAGTCTTACAAATGTTTCTGATTTCCGTAAACAAATGGAATTTAACACTCGAGCGTTAGAATCATTAGGTTATACAAAGTATTCAGAAGCCCTCAGAAAGCAAACAACTAGTTCGATTCACCGTGTTGAAAAACTTCAAGAATACCAATTAACTCTTGCTCAATGCGCTGACTACCCTCGGCAGCCATCGCCAAATGCTTCAACGCGGGTTCGTACATTAAGAGATGATTATGCCCGTGGTGATCAATTGATTTCAACTATGCAAAGCGCATCTGCCACATTTACTTCAGAGGAAATTAATGCTCATGTTGCAATTATATCTGCACGTCAAAAGGTTCTTAAAAACGCTGAGTTAGAAAAGCGTGAAGAATTGGGTTTGCTTTATAATGCACCACAAAGCGAGCAAGAGCTTAATGACATCCTGCAAAAAGCAGAACACCTTCAAAAGGTGTTTTCAGATACTCGCGACGAAAACGAAATTAAAGATATTATTTTCCAGATTAAATTTATTCTAAATGACATTCGCGGTTGGACAGAAAGAGAAATTAGTGTCACTAGGCTACAGGAGCTTTTGATAGCGCAAAGTTTTGAGCACGAGAGAAATTATATTGAGCAACTCGAAGCTAAAGGAACTGAACCAGTTTGGTCTGAAGATATATATAAAATGGTTGCACTAGAGCGTATTGATAGAGTTAAACAGCGCTCTAAAACATGGGTTGATGCAAGATACTTGTCACCATCGGAAGTCTTAACACTTGATGCTCAACGAACACAAATGCTCAAAACTGAATTGGAGTTTGCACCAACTTTCTTGTCCGATGAGCACAGTGAAAAGCTAAACGATATGCTACATATGGTTAAAAAACATCTTTTCAATTTAGAGGAGGAAAAACGTAGTTTAGATGTTCAGGTTTGGTTAGCTCAGTTTCAAAAACTTGATAATATTGCCGCTTTAGAGCCGCAAACCGTATTAAGGTATCTTGCTTTAATTTCAAAACCGCCACATATTTTAAATGACTCTGAATCTCATGTTACTAGTGAAATTGAACAGCTGCTTCAAGAGCGTTCCGACCGAGTTTCAGTAGATGGAATAATGAAGCGTATAGAGCAATTACCTAGAAATATGCAACAAGACATACACACATCCCTAGAAAAAGTGTTGAATCAAAAGGTAGTGCTTTAAGAATAATTTTAGCTTACCTCAAGGAGAATCTGCCTTTCAGTTGCCTATATTGATTGGCAGATTAATAAGTGCTGGCAAATGTTAATTTGGTTGTATGTACAACTAACGTTCGTTCTATTTTTGCTTTATGTTATACCCAGTGATTTTTTTATTAGTATGATGAAGTAATTCATGCAAATGATTTAACGTGATATTTCTACAGTCGATATTGAGCGCTTTAAGTTCTTTTAAAAAATTTTTATTAAACGTCTTTTGCTTTTTGTAGTCCTCAAATGTCTCGTCTATATAGCTAATTTTATCCAACAGTATCGGTCGTTTGTCAGGAACAATATAGTCAAAAAAGTCTACGTCTTGCTCTGCCATTTTAATTTTCACGCGTTCTTTTAGTTTTGGCAATGGTGAGTCATAAAATCCCTCATACCCTAACAGGGTCACTTTTCCTGAGTGAAAGTGAATTTTAATAAGTTGAATGTCATCTAATTCACCATACATTTGAAGTGCAGCGCCAACATACACACGTAAGACAATTGGTAATAGGGTAATAAAGTCTTTATGTAAGGTTAGGCTATGAGCTATATCATGTTCGAAGCCTATTTTGCTTGCTGGCAGCAGACCCTGTGCTTCCAGGCAAATAGACGCTATTAACTCGCTGTCGGCGATGAGGAAAAGTAGCTCTTTTGCTTGAGTCAATGCGATTGTGTAATTGCCAAAAAATGCTTTAATATCTCTTTTCAATTGTTCTGGTTGATGAGCATAGCCTTTGTGTTTTTGAAACTGTGCTAAAGCAAAGTAAACAAGTAAGTCTTCTTTACGCATTGTTGCAGCTTGCTCAAGTTCTGCTTGGTCGTACCATTTGCTTACTAGACGCAGGGCCTTTTTCGGTGAACCAGTAACCTCATTTAATTGCTGGAATTGGTTAAACTCATCTTCTGCCGGCATGCGGCCAAGATCGAGACAGCATTTCCAAAAGGCTTCAAATAACGGCTGGTGTTGAGTGAATAGCAGGCGGGCCTGAGTTTCTGATACCGGTTCGGGCGCGGTTAAATGTCGCCACTCGTAATGCCGCTTTTGCCGGTTCTGTTGGAATTGCTGCTCTAGTTCTTTATCGCGAAACACATAAAAAATACCGGGGCCTATGGCAATGGCATTTTCATCCAGCGTGGTTTCAATAAATTCCTTTAGCTCGGTTTGGCTGTAATATTTTTGAAAAGTATTACGTGAGGTAATCACACCATCTTTATAAGGCTGAAACTGCACAATATAACTTTCGTTGGCCAGCATCGCAGATACTACTAGCAACTTTTGCGTTAGCTCCCAGCTGCCTAGTAAGGCATCTAATCGCTCGTCTTTATCTTCAATAACGTTAATAACAAAGCCGATATTAACGATTTCAGAATTCACTTTGTCGGCATCGGGTCGAAAATTTGGGTCCCAACCTACAACATCTAAGCCATGGGCTTCTAACTCGCGTAGGTCATCACCGCGGCCGCAGCCGTAATCAAATATTGAATAGTCGCCGTGCAGAAAGCCATGTTTTGCCAGGGTTTTCATTGGCGCCGATAATTCATGCCGTACTAAGGCGGTTTTATGCCGGTCAATATTCTGCTCATTGTCTACAGAATGTAAAGCGGAACTACGAAATAAACGGCCGTCGACGAGATCGTAACCGTGCTTAGCAATAAGCCGCTGCCAACTGGCTTTGAATCCTATCATTCTTGGGTTGTCATAAAGGCCTGCGGCTTCACCTTCTTGGGTGATAAGGCAAAAGCTCTCGAAGTTCGGGTGCTCCGGCAGAATAAAATGTTCTTTGCGATGCAATATAGGTGGGTTGTCATGCTCGTCATAGCGCGTCAGGCGGTGTTGTAGCTTAGCTAAGTCTACCGATACACTTTGCTGCAAAGCAGGGTAAGAGTCGTTATAAAAATCCGGATAGTGCAGCAGCGACAAACGAAAGTTAGTTTTAAACAGCTTAACAATGTTCCAATCGGTTTCCGGCACTTTAAGAGCAGTAGCCACTACATTGACAAATTTGGCTAAAATCGGTGGCAGAGCACTAAAGGCATCTTTATGCAGGTAAATAGCATCAGGCAGTTTTTTACCAAGCTTGACTTGTTTTACGAGGTCTTTAAATTGCTCTGCATTCATCGTTATAGCTCTTTTTGCTGAGTATTTTTTGTGAAAGTTGTTTATTGAACAGCTAAGAAAGACCGTACTTTGGTTTACTAAGCTAGCATAAATTAGTTGCTTGCGACCATATAAGAACATATCGAGTTGAACATGACACGGCTTGTTGTGTTATTTCAGTGAAAGACTTAGGCTTAGTCGGTTGACCAAAGTCTATCAGGTATATTTCTTAAAAAGGTGTCCTAATAATATGGTTTCATTACGGTCTTACTCTTGGGAGGTACGCAATGAATTTTGTGCTGTTAAGACAGTTGATAAGACGCTGCTTGACGAAGGCACAACAGGCATACCTTTGGATATCATTTCTTTCTTTACGGGAGGAGTACTACATGAACGACAAGAACAGCATCTAGAATTTAGTATTTTAGGCTCGCTGGCGTCTTGCAAAATTTCCAGAAAGCAGCGCCGTCATCGTCTTTTCTTGACCCCCCTCAAGCAAAAATTCTTTGAACTAGGCATTCGAGTGGGTGACTTGTTATTTTTTGAAAGAGATCTGGATGTTAGTAGTCGGTTTATCTTGTCAGTGTTGAATCAAAATAATGAAGCCATTATTCTGCCGCCTGTTACTCAAATGCTCGGAGAAAACAGGGGGACTTATACGACCTTTCGAGTTGGCCATGAGTTTTTTAGCGAACAAGTCAGATTTGCGTACAGTTATCGTTGCTGTCTGTCTGATGTTGACGATATGCAACCAAGTATTCTGATTGCGAGCCACATCAAACCGTGGAAGTTGTCCAACGGGAGAGAAAAAGCTGACAAATTCAATGGCCTGTTACTCGCTCCGCATTATGACAAGTTATTTGATAAAGGGTTTATTTCTTTCTCCGATGCCGGATTGTTAATGCTGTCTGAAAAAGTGCCTGATAATTTAATCCAAAAGTGGGGTTTAGATAGGAAAAAATTAAGCACTATTTACCCACAAACCTTAGCTTATTTAGGATTTCACAGAGAATTTTTCGGGTTTTAAGTCAGCGCAATAAATTTTCATCAGTAGTATTAACCGCAGGTATCAAATAATAAAACCGGTTACCCTCTTTGCGAAACTGCAGCTTACCTGCTAGCCGCAAGTGCATTAGGTGGCAATCTGACACCTTCAATTCCTTCTTCGCTTTTTTGCTGCTTAGCCAAACAGAATCGTTTTCAGCGACAAGTTCGCTTTCGGTCAAGGTGTTAGTTGCTAATTTCAATTTTGATTCTGATGTCATCATGAATCGTTAGTTATATGAGAAGCAACCTTGTCTAAGTCTACGCCAAAGTAAATACACAACTTATCTAAAACGTCAGTAGTGGTGTTGTAGCCCTTCTGATTAGCAAGTTTTGACAAAGTGGTACGGTGAACACCAGTGGCCTTCGCAATTTCCTCGTAAGTAATGCGCTTATCTTCGTGGAATTCTTTATCGGCAATTAATTCTTTCAGTCTAAATCTTATCACGAGCTCCCCCCTCAGAGAGTGCTTAGTGTACATCAAAAAAACCTAACACTCATCATTTGATGCATAAAAACTACAAAAGATGCTTGACAGTGGCATTTATATGCTCATAATGATGAGTATACGCTACGTATGATTGATGTGAGGTACAAAAGATGAGTAAGACATATTTAACAACTGAAGAGCTTTCTAAGCTTATTAAGTATGACGTGAGGACAATTCGCGAAACGCTTAAAGATCGCGTGTTACACGAGGGGGTTCACTACATTCGTCCATTTGGGGGACGTAAGATTTTGTATATTTGGGAAACTATCCAAAAGGACATTGCTAAACCACAAACAGGTTTATTTATTCCAATGGCAAACGGAGGCGTAGCTCATGGGTAATATGAGATCGAGGGGGGCGGGCAATTTGCAATTAGATTTCCGCTATTTAGGTACGCGTTGTCGAGAGCAAACCGCGCTACCCGATAATCCAACAAATTGCAAAACATTAACCAAATTGTTGCAAAGAATTGAAGCGGATATTTTGCTCGGAACCTTTGTTTACAGCAATTATTTTCCAAATAGTAAGATGGTGGTGCGATTTGAAAAGCAACATCAGCGTTTGTTAGCAGGAAATCGAGCGAGTCGGTTACCGACCTTAGAAGAGTTCGCCATTATTTGGTTGGATGAAATGCAAGTTACTTGGCGAGCCTCTTATATTAAGACGATGGTTATATTGGTTCATAACCGTCTTATCCCACATTTTGGGAAAATGGAAGTCGACCACATCACAAAGGCTGATCTTATCCAGTTTCGCGCCACACTCGGCAAAGTTCGTCGCGAAAACGGAGAGCAGATTTCAGCAGGTTACATTAACCGTCACCTGAAAGTTATTCAGAAGATCTTAGATGATGCAGCCGACCGATATCAGTTTACTTCGCCCGACCGTTTAAAACCACTGAAAATGCAAAAGTCAGATGTTGACCCTTTCACGCTAGATGAAGTACAGAAATTCTTACAGTATGTACCAGAGCAATTCGCCAATTACTATGTTGTGCGTTTCTTTACCGGTCTGCGCACGGGAGAAGTGGATGGCTTGAAATGGCGGTTTGTTGATTTCGATCGCAATATCATTTTAGTTCGTGAAACGTGGGTTGGCGGCCAAACGGAATATACGAAAAATGATGGCTCTCAACGTGAAATTCAAATGTCTAAGCCGGTCCGTGAGGCACTTCAACGGCAATATGCCACTCGGACTAAATCAGATTATGTGTTCGCCACAAGGAACGGCACACCGCATAATCATCGCAATATCACACAGCGGGTTTGGTATCCGACGATTAAACAATGTGAGCTTAGAGATCGGGTGCCTTATCAAACACGGCATACCGCGGCCACACTTTGGTTGGCTGCGGGGGAAAATCCCGAATGGATTGCTCGACAGATGGGGCATACCACCACAGAAATGTTGTTTAGGGTTTATAGCCGTTTTGTACCGAACTTAACTCGGCAAGATGGTTCTGCGTTTGATTTATTGTTGCTAGCTCATAACAGTGGAGGTGTTAAATGATCCATATTGAGCAAACACCATTATTCCGAACCATTCAAGCAGAGAAAAACTTACGTAAAAAAGCGCGAAGTTTTTCAATAAACTTGATTGTTGCTCTCAAAATTAACCCTTACGGTCGGGAGCTTATTCCAGTGTGTGCAACTGAACGTGCGACTGATAATTGCGATGCCATTTATCAATGGGTTAAGCATGAAATGTGTTGTCCGAGCTGCGCTAAACAATTTGATTTTTCGGCACTTCAACAACGGTTAGTACAATTCTTACTCGAGAACAGTCACCAGACGGAGTATGTTGAATAAAAAAAGTTACTTTGAGAGGTTATTTAAAAGCGACTTTTAAAAGCCATATTTTGAGTAATATGGCTTTTTTTTGAGCGTAAGCGTAACACCAACCGCACATTCCAAGCTTAGCTAAATCTTCTTATCCTGTCTGGATGTATTACCAAACAGGATTTTGATTTCTGAGTATTTTATTTCTTCAGAATTTGTTCAAGCCGCGAGTAAGCCTCAACATGCTTTTCTGGTTTCATTTTGGCCATATTTTGCAGTTTCCAACGAACCAGATGTCTCTTTAGCTGCGCAAATGTTCACTGATGTGGCCGCGGGCAGCTTGGTTCAGGCTTGGGAGATTCTGTTGGTGCAGCAGTATTTATTGGTGCTGCTGCGCTTTCACTTCTTGCTGGGGATGGTAGTCTGAGTATAACGAATGTTGTCTTATTACCAGCTGAAATTGATGGTAAAACTCTAGACTCGAAAGAGGTTTCGAAATCTGTAGCACAACAACTGATTGTAGCGCGTTATTCAGCAGCGGCAGAGCGCTTTGGTTATAGCTTTGTTTGTGAGCATTCCTGCGATGCCTTTCCTTCCTTGTTTAGGATGAAGCAAAGGCAAGATACTGTTCCATCACCTTTTATTTATGCACACCTAATGCTTCGCTAGCTGTATTAAGGTACTTAACTTTAAAACGTTACAACGTCACTTTGTGCACTTTTTGTTAGAGAATACTCACCAGTCGGAGTATTACGAATGCGTAAAATGCCAGAGTACGCTGGAACTTTTATTTTTCTACTTTATTGCGCGTGATCTTACGCTTCCATTTTTATATGCATATGGTATTCGGGAAAATGCCGCAGGACAGATCCGTGTTGTAAGAACTGACCCTTTGTTGGAAATTAATACACAGCATAAGATTATCATAACCTGTAGTTGGTATTATGCGTTAGGTGAGATGATGATTGAGCCTGCTGAAACAGCATGTTACGTTAGCATATTTAAAGGGCTTAACATGCCGCTCATAGATAATGAGCTTGTCGTAGCATCAGTAGTGCTTACGCCACTATAAACTGTTATAGGCTCTGTTGTGCCGTTTAAAGCAGAGAGCCATTTGAATGGGCTCTGCTTTTTTAATTTCCTTTTCTCTGCTTTAACAAGTTTGTAAAGCCTCTTGTTAGTAAACATTGCCATTAAGCTTACCTTATCTATTCACTAACAGGTTGTGGGCATGCAGCAGCATTTACATCGTCAACCATTAGATTTGGCCAGCATATTGCGTTATGCCAAAGAAGACATTGTTGATATTGCTGCACCGCTGGGTGTAGATGCTGTGGCATTGTTGGCTAAGCTGCCTAACCACTCTGTATTGCTAAGAGGTAATGCAGTACCTGTAATTGCCAAGCGTTACCAAGGCTGCTGTTCAGTGCGGTATTACCTTAATTACACTGCTAATGGCCAGGCGTGGCCATTTTTCCGCTTTAGAACTTTTAAAGATGGGGGGTTAACCGCTGATTTTAACGGCTTGCGTTGGTTAGCGCGCCAGCCACAGCAGCTAACGTCATCTGCTTCGTTGGCTAAAAAAGAAGTGGTTTTGGCCACTACTGACAATAACCTTTCACTCGGCTGCTCAGAGCAAGCTTATGAAAAGCAGCGTGCGGTGTATTTTGCTATTTTACAAAATGCTTTTGCCAAGGCGTCGGCCGTAGAGCCACAGCAACCCTATTTGCAGCAACGCCTGGGTGGTCATGTTACTGCGGCACTGTTAAATCGTCTTAAGATGCGCTGGTATAACCATAAAATATTGCTGCCAATTGAAAGGCTAGGCGGCGACGTTGTGGGGTTTCAAACAATTGATCCGGCATTAGCCAGTGATAACAAACGAAACGTTGTTGCTTTCACTGGTGCCATGAAAGGGAGCTTTGTTAGGGTTACTCCTGTGCGTGGTTTGCAGTTTTATCCAATCTTATTTTGTGAAGGCATTATTACCGCGCTTACGCTGGCTTTGGTATGGCCGGGTGAAATACGTGCAGTATTAAGTTGCAATAATTACGGCCATTGCCGTAAGCATCTGAATGAGCGCGTCTATTTTGCTCACGATATGGATGTGTACAAACCAAAAGTAGGAAATGTGGGTTTAAATAACGCCCTAGTGGCAGCACAGCCAGATGATTATTTTATGACACCGCAGTTTCTGTCTATACACGGTAAAGAACAGCCAAGTGATTTTAACGACATGTTAAGGCTATACGGTATCAATGTTCTGCAGCAAGCAATGGAGCAGGTATGGCAGGCTAAAACAACGGCTCAGAATTTAAGCTAACAAACTTGTCAATTGCCAGTTGGCACCCGTGGCACAGTAAACTTGTTAAACGTTTATCGGCAGCAGTTTAACGAGAAAAGTGCAGATTGTAATGCTGTGGCGTAGGCTGCAAAACATAACAAAGCCGAGCCTTACTATGTTAATTGACTTTAATGCTTGATATTGATAAAACTACGTACCCATTTAAAAAGGAATTTGAATGTCTACTCTTTTCATAACGTTAACCCTCTACCTAAGCAAAGCTGCCCGGCTTAGTACCTTCAGTGATTACAGCTGGGTAACACGGCCAATAAGCTACTGCGTGTCATGTT
Source organism: Arsukibacterium sp. MJ3 (assembly GCF_000987765.1). GTDB lineage: Bacteria > Pseudomonadota > Gammaproteobacteria > Enterobacterales > Alteromonadaceae > Alishewanella. The sequence continues at coordinate 9,456 of NZ_LAHP01000019.1, read as the reverse complement.
TCTCTGTGCCCCTTTTGGGTTCGTGTTTTGCTCTATTCAGATAAGCGAGTCTGTTATGCATATTATTACTGCTCAGTTTGAACTGGTAAGTCCCATGTTTATTGCTGGTTATACCAATCAAAACCAGGATGACTACCTAACTATACGGCCTACTGCTGTTAAAGGTGCATTACGTTTTTGGTGGCGGGCCCTGGTTTATCCGGCGTTGCGACAGCAAAGTGCGAATGCCCAAGATGCCTTAAAAAAACTACATAAGGCAGAAGCCGCATTATTTGGCAGTGCTGCCAGTGATAATAGCAACAGTGGCCAAAGCTTAGTTATGTTGCGGATACCTGAGAACGCGCAAATAAAAGACACCGTTAAAGCCGCAGAAGATGTCAGTGATAAAGGTGCTGGTCTTAGTAAATATAGTGGCTGTCAGTATTTGTTAGGTATGGGGCTTTATAATTTCAAAACAAAATTACAGCGTGCTTATTTAAACGTTGGCACCTCGTTTTCATTGCAATTGGCTTTTAAACCTGCTGTTACGCCTGAGCAAATTGCCCAGGTTAAACAAGCATTGCTTGCCTTTGGCTTACTGGGCTCTTTGGGCAGCCGGGCGCGTAAGGGGTTCGGCTCAGTGCAATTGTTAGCCTGGACCGAGGATCAGCAGCCGCTGGCTGTGCCTTTGACAAAGCAAGACTACAAGACCGCTGTTGCTGAGCTATTTAACCAGGGGCAGCGTTTGCAGGAATTACCGCCATTTACAGCCTTTAGTGCTTATGCCATGGCAGATATTTCTTTAAGTGATAAAACAGCCACTGCCGCTATAAATAGTGTTGGTGAAAAACAGCAACGTTATCGCGGTTATGGCGAGGGGAGTAAAGGCCCTCATTTAGTTAGTGGCAAGCCGGCTTTACAACTTTTTACCGATGACCATGACAATATGTTGCGGATTTTACAACAGAACGCAAAGCCTGTGCAGCCGCGCCGGTTAGTGTTTGGTATTCCACATAACGTCAGATTTAGTGATAACAAAGGTAGCGTCAGCATTGAGTTAGCACAAAAAAATCAAACTCGCCGGGCATCACCATTATTTGTGCATGTGCATAGGTTTGGCCAAGAATATGTTGCAGTGCAGTCGCTATTGGCGGCAGAGTTTTTCCCTGATCTAGCCGAGGTCAAGTATAAGGGCAAGGCGTATCCTGCAACCGCCATCGACTGGTCGGTAATTACCGATTATTTAACCTTACCAGTGTATCAGGGGGCGCAGGCGCAGGCTGACGGTTTTACCGCCCGAGAAGCTATTTTTAAAGGGAGTTTAGCATGAAGCAGTACTTTCATTTAACTATTGGTCCGGTGCAAAGTTTTGTTGCACAGGCCAGACGAAGTAAAGATTTGTGGAGTGGGTCGTTCTTATTGTCTTGGCTATCTGCTGTTGCTATTGCGGCAGTGCGCAATCAGCACCAGGATAATGCTATTTTGTTTCCTGTGCCAGACGATCATTTTATGCAAGCGGTTACCGGACAGGTTGATAACGGCCCAAAGCAGGGCGGTATTCCAAACAGGTTTAAAGGCGTAACCGCCGAAGTAACGGCAGATTTTCCAGCGCATGAAGTATCACAAATAGTGCAGCTGGCTTGGCAACAAGTGGCTGAGCTGGTTTGGACAAATGATATTGTGCCATTTTTTTCTGCCCATAGTCAGTTTTCAGTAGAGCAAAGTCGGGCTATCTGGCTGCGACAGCTTGGTAATATCTGGGAAATAAGCTGGGTGCTAACGGATAACAGTAATGCTAGTAACTTATTAGATCGGCGTAAAAACTGGCGTAATCATTACCCCCCTGCTGAGCCGGGCGATAAGTGTATGATGATGAGCGGCTGGCAAGAATTATCAGGTGAGCTTACGGCAAACCGCCGCCGCGAATTCTGGCAAGCGCTACGTCAATCATTAACTGTAGGCAAAACTGACTTAGAAGAAGGTGAGCAGGTATGTGCCTTAGGGTTTGTTAAGCGCCGTTTTGCTCACTATTTTTATCAACTGCAGCTTGGCGAGCAGCAATGGGCTGCAATGTTGCCTGCAAATTTCCAATTAAAAGCGCCAACATTGCAAGGGTGGTCGTTTAGCATTGACCGTGATGCCGAGCAAGAAGACTATGATCCAACGCATGTTCCTTCATTGCCGCTGCTTGCAGCGCTGCCCTATATGCGGGCAGCCTATGATGCTATTAACGCTGATCCGGCGTTGTTATCTACGTTTACCTTGTTTGCTGAAAAAGCCAAGCAGCAGCTAGGTCTGGCGGGACGCTACGTTAGTTTTAGCTCCATAGAGCAGCGTAAAGTTGCAAGTAAGTTACCGGCGTGGGTAAGTCACCTAGATGGTATAAGTTACTTCGCCGGGTCGTTGTTAGCCGGTCAGTCTTATCAGCATTTGCGAACTCAGGAAATTGTGACTCGGCTAAATAATTTTAATAAAGCAGCCGGCCTGGCTGGGCCCTCCCCTTATTATGCATTGTTGTTAATGGATGGCGATTCACTCGGTAGTCAAATGAGCGATCCCAAAAAACAAGTGGGTATTAGTGCGGCGTTAAACAGTTTTACCCGGCAAGTGCCTGCTATTGTCCAACAACATGATGGTTTTTTAGTGTACGCCGGAGGTGACGATGTTCTTGCTTTGTTGCCGCTTGATACAGCGATAACTTGTGCGCGGGCTGTTGAGCGGTGTTACAGCACCTGCTTTGCCAAAGCAAGGCAGAATACCGGGTTGTTCAGCACGTTGTCGGGTGCTATTCAGTTTGCGCATTACCGGACTCCGCTAATGAAAATTGTCGCCGAAGCTCATCAGCTATTAGATGATATTGCCAAAGAGCAAACCGGTCGCGATAGCCTGGCCATTCGGATTAACAAGCCAGGTGGTATGCATGCGCAGTGGGCAATGCCGTGGAGTAAGTTGTATCCTAAAGCTGAATCGCAGCCCAGCTTGCTAGAAACCGCTTTGCGTGTTTTTGAGCATAAAAAAGCTTTTGTAACAAACAAGCTGCTTTTTAAGCTTATTAGCAGCCTGGAAGTGTTTGCCGATGGTGGTTTAGACAGCGTCACCATGATGCGATTAGCTGCTGCCGAGTATTTTCATTCAGGCGAGCAACTTCATTTAGATAAAAAACAGCTACAGCACGACATGGAGCATATCGAGCAATTAATGGCGTTATGTCAGTTATTACAACGGCAACTACCAGATAAGCAGGGTAACAGTGTGATTAAGTTATTACCGGGCTTACAACTTGATGGCCTTAAGCTTATTCGGTTTTTGGCTACGGCTGGCGCCGAGCAGCAAGAGGAGCTTGCATAATGCAATTTGTATTTAGTCAATTAGACAGCTGGTGTTTTCGTGAAGCTCGGCCGATGGGTGCCTTGGGCGGCACCGCTATTGAAACCTTATTTCCGCCACCGGTCAGTACCTTGGTTGGTGCCTGCCGTACTTTAATGGGTGACAGCCAGCATATCAACTGGCGCGACTTTGCAGCAGGTAAATTGCCTGAAATGTCTGCTTTACTAGGTAACGGCAGCCATACAGGAGAGCTGCAGTTTGATTATCCCTATTTAAGAGTAAAACAGCACGGCATCTGGCAACGTTTATACCCGGTACCTGCGCTGTTGGCACGGGAAGATAAGCGGCTATTAGCCATGGCCCTGGGTAATGAGCCGGTACTATGTGATCTTGGCCTGGTGCGTTTGCCAGAGCTTGCTAAAGGGGTATTTGCTGCCAAGCCAATAGAAAATAGTTGGTTAACAGAGCAAGGCTTGGCCTGTTTAATGGCCGGTAAACTCCCTAAACTTGAGCACTTTATTGCGGTAGAGCAATTAATGCAGCGCGAGGTTAGGTTGGGTATCGCCCGGGACAATAGCAAGGCTACCGTTCAAAAGGGTGCCTTATACCAAACGGAGCATGTCAGACTAAAAGAGCAGGCTGAATTTGAACAAATTGAATTAGTCGTGCCTGTTACTGGTATACCTGAGCCTATTGCCCAGCTGTTAATTCAGCAATCATGGCAAGTAAGGCTGGGGGGGGAAGGGCGCTTGGCGCATGTCATGGTAGAGCATGACACCACTCGCCACGAAACCCGGCAGCATACTGCCAGCACTGGCATATTGTACTTTACCAGCCCAGCTGACTTACAACACTGGCTACCAGCCCAGTTTGCCGCAATACAAACCGATGGCGTAACACAGTGGCAGGGCAAGCTTGGTGATGTAACAGTAACAATAGAAGCTTTTTGTGCCGCAAAGGCAGTAAAACTGGGTGGTTGGGATAGTGCCTTACGCCAACCCAAACCCGTAAAAGCTTTAGTGCCCGCTGGCGCTTGCTATTTTGTGCAGTGTACCCAACCAGACAAGCTTACTGAATTATTAAAACAATATCGTTTTGGTGAACAGGCCGGTTTTGGTTTAGGCGCCTGCCTGTATTTACCCCGAATTAACGCTTAAGGATTAATTATGAACGCGAACGCTATTTTAGGATTAACTGCTCAAACCTTTATTCATGCTGGTGCCAGTTCAAGTGAGGCAGCCATTGATTTGCCAATACAGCGCGAAGCTCATACCGACTGGCCAGTGATATTTGGCTCGGGCATGAAGGGCGCCCTACGCAGCCACTTTGAAACTTTATTGGCGCAACCTAGTGATACGGTTGCTATATTTGGCCCAGACACCAACAATGCAGCAGAGCATGCTGGTGCCTTACTAGTAAGCGATGCCCGTCTGGTGTTATTACCGGTGCGGTCAATGACCAGTCACGTTAAATGGGTTACCTGTCCGGCATTACTAAAACGGTTACAAAATGATTTGCGCCGGATGGCAATGCCAGAACTAACGTTACCTGATTTTACCAAGGTAAATGCAAACCAGGCGCTAAGTGCGCAAGGGGCAGGCAAGGTTTATTTGGAAGAGTTTTGTTTTGACACGCAGACCGAAGATCTTGTTGCCGTATTAGAGTTACTTACTTTTCTTGGCGGTCAGGACTTAAAAGCTGATTTTGCCCAAAACTTGCTTATTGTCAGTAATGATCAGTTCCGTTTATTGTGTCGCAGTGCCGTGCCAGTGCAAGCACATATTGCTTTGGATAGTGCCACAAAAACCGTTAAAAACGGCGCCTTATGGTATGAAGAAAACTTACCGCCAGAAACGTTAATGTATTGCTGTTTATCGTGTACCAGTGGTCGCGATCAACAAAAAACCAGTGCTACAGAGCTGCTTAGTAAGTTGGAAAACGGTTTTGAGCAAAAAGGTTTTATGCAAGTGGGCGGTAATTTAACCACTGGTATGGGCTGGTTTCAGGTTAACTGGCAAGGAGTGCAGGCATGAGTACAATGCAATTACAAAGTCAGCTTCGGGCTAAGTTTGCCCTGGCAAGTATTACGGAAGCACAAAGTTGGTCGAAAGACGAACAAAAAGAGCTTAAAGCCTATGTGCAAAGTTTACCCGCCATGATCCAAATTAACGGCTTTGGCCAGGCTATCGCGTTTTATAAAGCGCATCCAGCTGCTAAAAAAGGTGGTAAAGCTTATCAGGCTATTTATAGCTGGATTAGCACTTGGCTTAACCAGCAGCAAATTTTCAGCACAGACTTAATGCAGGCTATTTGCAACAATGATATGGCGAAGTATCAGCAAGCTACAGCTGAAACGCAGGCATTATTGGTATGGTTTAAAAAATTTGCCCGTGCCTATCTAATTACTGACGATGCAAACGGAGGCTAAAATGCAACCTTTTTACAAGGCCGAGGCGCCTCATCCCACCACGCTGCAGGCTGGCCAGGCCAGCAGTGTTAACTTAGGTTTGTTTTTTAGTCGTTTTTTTAGCTGGACTGAATTTAGTACCACAGCCAGTAGTTACAAAGATGACAAAGACCGCTTTTTAAAACAGTTTTACATTAATGGTTGCGGTAGCCAAGAGCAAATGAACCGGGCAGTGTTACGGCAAATGTTACTGAATAAGCAACAGCCTAGTCGCTATGCGGTTATGAAATCTGACTGGCATTGGGTGTCGGGCATGGGTAATGCTCATCCACTGGAAAATGGATTTAGCTGGCACCATACGTTGTCAATGCCTTACTTACCCGGCAGCAGTGTTAAAGGGTTAGTGCGGGCATATTGCGAAATAAATGGTATGGCACCCGCACGTTTAAAACAGTGGTTTGGCAGTGAGTCTAAAGATCCAAGTAAAAACGTTACTGATAATCAGGCCGGTGAGTTGGTGTTTTTTGATGCTATTCCCTGTGAGAAAGCCGATATATTGCCGGATATTATGACCCCGCATACCGGTGACTGGCAGCAAGAGGGAGGCAAAGGTAAAACGGCACCAGCCGATTGGCACGACCCAATACCCGTAGCGTTTTTAGTGGCACGAAATTTAACGCTGTTATTTTCGGTGGCCAAAGCATCGCACGCCACTATTGCCGACAGTGAAGTGGACGAAGTGCTTGAATTACTAGAGCAAGCTTTAGGTTTTCTGGGCGCGGGGGCAAAAACAGCCACGGGTTATGGTGCTATGTCTGTTTCAGCGTCGGGTTTAAAAAAAGCAGAGCAAGCAAGAGACAACCGCTTGGCCGACATTGGTGCAGCACAAGTAAAACATCAAGCGGCTGTAGCACTTGGCCAAATGAGTGAAAACGAACGGGTTATAACCTTATTACAGCAAGATATTGCCGACCCCAGTAAAAATGAACTGGTGATGGCCCACATAAAAACCTTGGTTGAACAAGGTGAAGCGCAAGCCTGGCCATTGGCAGATCGGGTGAAATTAGTTGGTATGCTTAAAGGCAGTAAATATATGGAGATTAAAAACAAAGACAAACTGAAGGTACGCAAAGCGGCACTGAGCATGTTAGAGCAGAATTAGCATGTCGCAAAGAACGTTGCATAGTGTATTGCACAATACGGTGTTGCATAACAACACCTTGCAGGGCCAGCCGCAGCAAGACATATTGCTAGCGGCGGCCGCAAACGTACCTTATAGCCATTGGCAAATTGCCTTACGTTTTAATGCAAACGCCGAGCTTGACGCTTACAAAGGAAACGTTTTGCATGGCGGCTTTGGCCGTGCTTTAGCTCTGGTGTGCCCGCAGTTGTATAGCAACTTGTTTGGCCAACAAGGCAACAATAACCGCAAAGCCTGCCCATTTATGCTTTATTGCACAGATGTAAGCCAAAGCCATTATGCTGGCGGCGAACAACTGGTTTTTGAGCTGCGGTTATACGCGCAGGACCCAGCCTCGTTAACGCTTGTGCGGCGCGCTTTGCTGGCATGGCAACAACTGGGGTTAGGCAAGCAAAGAACGCAGTTTAAGCTATTGCATATTACTAACCACCAGGGTGAAAGGCTGTATAGCCTGGAGCAGGGTGAGCTATTAATACCCTGCCAACTAACGCTAGCAACCTTGCTTCAACAAAAACTGCAGGTAATACCCGCAATGCAATGGCAGCAAGCCGCCGCCACCTATTATCTTGAAACGATAAGCCGCTGCAGAATACAACTAAAAGGCCAGCCGCTAACAGCGGTGCCACCAGCCCATGTCTGGATAAATGCGGTGGTGCGCCGTTTTTTAGGCTTGTTAGCCGAAGTGATACCGTCGGCAGAGCTAGCTAAGGTAATAAATATAACGCCAACACTGCCAGCCATACAGTTAGTGTCGGTAACCGCGCAGTTTTCTGATTGGCAAAAGTACAGTGTGAAAGATCAGCGGCAGGTTAGTATTGGCGGGTTAGCCGGTCACTGGGGTTATGCTGGTATAACGGCCACGGTTTATAGTTATTTATTGTTAGGTGAATATATTGGTATTGGTAATAAAACCAGCTTTGGCTTTGGCTGCTATCAAAGCAGTTTAGGCTTTAGTTCCAAAACGTTATCGATACAATAGTTATTGGCCAATGGCCTTTGCTTAGTAACATATTTATTAGGCAATATGTTCGGGGTAGTTCTATCCTGCTTAAACGTAGGGTATATTAACTTAGCTCTTTAACAACTTAATTGTACAAAAATTAGCCAATTTACTGGTTAAAAAGTAATCAATAAAAAGCGTTTGCAAGTATTTGTTTTTTATATAGAAAAAAACGTGCTAGAGTTCAAACGCTGCCCCGACACTAAAGGGGATTAAGACTTTTAGCAAAGCGCGCCCGGCGCGGGTTGTGGTTCAAACGCTGCCCCGACACTAAAGGGGATTAAGACTTTTTCAAGGCTTGCCATGCCTCGCTCGGTGCGGGTTCAAACGCTGCCCCGACACTAAAGGGGATTAAGACGGGTATTCGACGTTTCTTACATATCTCATTTCGTTCAAACGCTGCCCCGACACTAAAGGGGATTAAGACTCGGAACAGGATTGTTTAAACCATGTTCCACGGTTCAAACGCTGCCCCGACACTAAAGGGGATTAAGACTTTCATAAATTCCCATACTCACAAGCTTTCCGGTTCAAACGCTGCCCCGACACTAAAGGGGATTAAGACTGGAAGCAATGGCTGCTAAATACAAAGACACTAGTTCAAACGCTGCCCCGACACTAAAGGGGATTAAGACCCCACAAGGCCGAAGTCCACAGCACTACCCGACGGTTCAAACGCTGCCCCGACACTAAAGGGGATTAAGACCTTGCGCGGAGTGCGCGCAGGAGCCGTAGGAACCGTTCAAACGCTGCCCCGACACTAAAGGGGATTAAGACGTATAGTTCGCCCCCTAGCCAGCCCTGATTAAAGTTCAAACGCTGCCCCGACACTAAAGGGGATTAAGACCTATATGTGTCTATCAGCTCTTGCAGTGCTAAGTTCAAACGTTGCCCCGACACTAAAGGGGATTAAGACATTTGCTACCGCGCATGGATGAAGCAGGTTGGCGTTCAAACGTTGCCCCGACACTAAAGGGGATTAAGACTAGGCTACTTGCGCGGAGTACGAACCCGCGCAGGTTCAAACGTTGCCCCGACACTAAAGGGGATTAAGACCTAACGGCAAGCCTTTCGGCAAGCGGAACACCGTTCAAACGTTGCCCCGACACTAAAGGGGATTAAGACTTGGCTTCCTGTGCTGCTGTCCAGTTCTTTGCTACGTTCAAACGTTGCCCCGACACTAAAGGGGATTAAGACGTGGAGATATAAGGTTACTTCGCTGCAGCTTTGCGTTCAAACGTTGCCCCGACACTAAAGGGGATTAAGACTCTTGTAATCAGTTGCTTGCGTTGGCGCTACATGTTCAAACGTTGCCCCGACACTAAAGGGGATTAAGACACATGACCAGCTGGCGCATTGGCCATTGCCTTGTGTTCAAACGTTGCCCCGACACTAAAGGGGATTAAGACTTTAAGCTGATTGATTATTTCTTGATTACTTTTTGTTCAAACGTTGCCCCGACACTAAAGGGGATTAAGACATCTGACCAAAGTTTACTGCACTCCCACTTGGGGTTCAAACGTTGCCCCGACACTAAAGGGG
>NZ_LAHP01000018.1 GCF_000987765.1 Arsukibacterium sp. MJ3 | reverse complement strand
CGATAGATCTGATCACCAAACGCCATGAATGTTCAATTATTTCTTTATTATACTATTGTTTTTTATATACATTTTGTGGGGATTTGTCAGGGTCAGAGTGATTTAATTGGCTGCAATTAAATCACTCTGACCCTTTTTATTTTTTACTGTTTATTATGGTTTGGCTTGGTGCAGGTTAAATAGCAGTTCGGCTTCGGCGCGGGGTAATTCGCATTCGCGCATAATTTCTTCTAAATCTGCACCAAGCTGCACCATTTTCATGGCCCGGGTATAAATTTTACCCTCGGGATCGGTTAATGACAGTGCTTGTTGTTGCTCGGCGAGCGCATCGAAACTATTGTGCAGCTGCTGCAGTTCATTTTCCAGATTACGTACCCGCTGGTCTAGCGTTAATACCCGCTGCCCCACACCAATAATGCCTGCTCGCAGTTCTTCAGTTTCAGTTTGCGCTGCGGCCAGTTGTTGCTGGCTTAATTCTAGCTGTTGACTGAAGATAGAGAGTTGGTTATCACCGGCTTTTCGTTGTAACAGCATAAACCAGTAAAGTAATGCTATTAGCAGTAAAAAAACCAGTGTCTGGCCCAGCATCCATGTGGTCATAGGAAGTTCTCCGCTTACAGGCTGTTAACTTCTTCCCATTCTTCATCGTTGAGCATTTTATTTAAATCTACCAGGATCAATAACTGCCCTTCACGGTTCGAAACACCCTGAATAAAACGGGCACTTTCTTCCGTTCCTACATTCGGTGCTGTATCAACTTCAGATTGTTTCAGGTAGACCACTTCTGCCACGCTATCAACCAGAATACCAATAACCTGACGCTCTGCTTCAATAATGACAATACGGCTGTGATCGGTAGCATCACCTGGCGCCAAGCCAAAGCGGGCCCGGGTATCGATTACCGTAACCACGTTACCACGTAAATTAATAATACCCATTACGTATTCAGGGGCGCCCGGCACCGGGGCTATCTCGGTATAGCGCAACACTTCTTGAACTTGCATAACGTTGATACCGTAAGTTTCTTCTTGTAACCGAAAGGTAACCCACTGTAAAACAAGATCAGTACTGCCTTTATTGGCTGCTTTTGACTGACTATTGCTCATATACCGCTCCTGTAATTTTTGCTGCCTGCCAAGGCGTGAATGTCCTGACCGCGATTAAGTAAGTTAATCATAGCGTCAACATCAACTAAAACACACATATGCTTTTTAATTAATCCTGCCATCCAAGGCCTTTTACCGTCTATCTCTCGCCATTTTACGTCTTCTTGCTGCAACGTAACGGTGTTAATTAGTGTTTCGCACGCCAAACCCCAGTTACTGGTGCCCAGCATAATAACATACTGATAGTTTATCGATTCCAACAAGTTCTGCTCGTATTTTTCTGGCATAACCCAACGGGCACTGTCTACTACACTGATTTTTTGTTGCCGATACAACATAACGCCTTTAAACCAAGCTGGTTTACCAAATAAGCTGTTTATTTCGGTTAACTGATGAATACCACCTAACTCTTTTAACGGTAATGCCAGTGTTAAGCCTGCCACAGAAAAAAATAATGCTTGGAAAGGCCCTTGCCGATACGCTTTCGCTGCACTTTTAGGCGGGGTCACCGTTGCGGGTGGTATTACTGCTATGGTGCTTAGCCGCTCTGCTATGGGAATGTCACGGCTTTGTATCTGAACGTCTGTTACCGGAGCAATAACCGGCTTGGCTTCTAGCTGGGGTGCTTGTGTTAATGAACTGGCCTGCGCTAATAAACGATTTAGTTCCTGCGTTTTAGCATCCTCGACCAAGCTGGTTTCAGTAGCACCATCATCCGTCAATAAAGCCGATAAATAATGCTGCATCACTTTTTGGCTGGCCATTAAACTGCTCATTATGCCTCCGGTGCCAGCTGCAATAAATACGTTAGTAAGGTGTTGTAGGCAAAAACGCCGCGAGAGCCGGGCGCATAACTATTTGGCGGTGTTTGCGCCACGCTGGCATCCCGAAATTTGGTATCTACCGGCACCACTGCCGACCATACTTTACCCTGATATGTGGATTTTAATTGTTTATACGCTTCTAGTGATGCCCGGGTTCTTTTGTCATACATGGTTGGAATGATAGTAAAAGCGTAGTCTTTTTGCTGCGAGCTGCGCATTAATGCCATGGTGGCGATCATTCGCTCCAGCCCTTTTAATGCCAGAAATTCGGTTTGCACCGGAATTAATATGCGGTTACAGGCAGCAATAGCATTGACCATTAATACCCCCATCACTGGCGGGCAGTCGAGCAGCACGTAATCATATTCATTTTTAACTTTTTGCAGCGCTTTTTTCAGAATAAGCCCCATTCCGCCTTTATTACCAAGGGAGCGGTCAAGCGTAGCAAGCGCCATAGATGATGGCAAAATATCCAGATTACTGACGCCACTGGGGCACAATGACTGTAAAATTTCTTCGCGGGTAATATCTTTGCCGCGAATAAAAATATCATAGACACTGTTTTCCAGCTCTTCAGCGTCAATGCCAAAATAGTAAGTCAGCGAGGCATGCGGATCGGTGTCTACCAGTAATACCCGATAGCCGCGCTCTGCCAACAAGCCGCCCAAGGTTACCGTAGTAGTCGTTTTGCCGACGCCACCTTTCTGATTAGCAATGGTCCAAATTAGCACATTCAGGGTTCCTGTTGTTCGGGCAGTGCATCTGGATTTTCCTGACGAGTGGTGATTCTCACTCCACCACCTGGCAACGCGATCACCCGGATACTGCCGTCATCCTGAGTAACTTGCTGTAGTTGTTGTTGCAACGGTTCACTTTGTTGCTGTTGCTCCAACTTATCCGGTAAATAGCCATAGCGAGATAGGGCGATAACCACTTTACGGTTTTCTGCCCGCCCTTGCGCGCTGTCGTTACTACTTTGTGCATAATATTGGCCGAAGCCTTCAATAGCCATTCGATGCGATGGTGTATTCAGGGTTTCAAGCGTTCGCAACACCGAGGTTGCCCGTGCAACAGACAGCTCCCAGTTTGACGAAAATAATTCGTTATTAATCGGTTGATCATCCGTGTAGCCGCGAACCCTGATAAAATTACTAATAGGATTAATAATAGTGGTAATTTCACGGAGTAAGGTGCGGGCAGATTGGGTAGCAGTAGCGCTGCCGCTGGCAAACAATAAACCACTGCTTAGTTCAATTATTAGCCAGTTCTCATCCTGCTGTATAGTAACTACGCCTTGCTCAATTAAATTGGCCAGCGCCCGGGTAAGCTCTTGCTGCAGTGACACCAAAGGACTACCAAGAAACTGCTGACGTACATCAGATAACGTACTGGCGTCGGCAATTAGCTCAGGCCCAGCCGCCGGTTCAAGCGAGCTACCGTAATGGCTAAAATCGCTTTGCGGTTCGGCTTGCGGTAACAGGCCACGGCCACTAACACCACTGCCGGTTTGGTTTGGCCGCTCAAACACATTGGTTAGGGTATCGGCCAACGCGCTAAACTCTTCGTCTTTTACCACTGACATAGCATATAGCACCACAAATAAAGCAAACATCAGGGTCATATAATCTGCGTAAGAAACCAACCAGCGGTCGAGCTGCTCTGGTTCAACTTGCTGATGTTGCGGCTTATGGCGGTACATAACGGTTAACTCAACCGATACGCAGCAAGCTTGCGCTCAATATTACGTGGGTTTTCACCCTGCGCTATCGAGACCAAACCTTCAACGATCAGTTCATGGTAAAGCGTATGTTGGTACACCAGGCTTTTCAGTTTATTCCCAACCGGTATAAAAATCAGATTAGCAAAACCCACCCCATAAATTGTCGCCACAAAGGCCGTTGCTACGCCCATACCCAACAATTTTGGCTCTGAAATATTCGACATGGCCTGAATAAGACCCAGTACCGCCCCTACAATACCGATGGTCGGGCTATAACCGCCCATGGCTTCAAAAATTCGGGCACCACGCAGCATGCGCTCACGCTCGAGGGTAAGTTCAGCATCCAGAGTATCTTGCAATACCTGAGCTTCAACGCCGTCAACCAATAAGTTTAAACCACGATGCAAAAAAGGGTCACTTTCTTCCAGCGCAGCAGACTCCAGTGACAAAAAACCATTGGTTCGGGCTGATGCGCCCCAGTTGATAATGCGTTCTACGGTATTTTGTAGCGGTAAGCTGTGTGGCCGGATAACCCAAGGTAACATACTAAAGCCCAATCGGAATTGTGGCAGTGGCGTTTGTAGCATCACCGCGCCCACTGTACCGCCGACCACTATAATAAATGCCGGCAAATGCAACAGCGTGGTGAGCGAGCCGCCCTCCAGCATAAAGCCCCCCGCCACCGCTAATATTGCCAGTATAAAGCCACTAATTGCCAATTTATCCATGGGTCACTTCCGTTGTTAGCTGGCTGGCAATATCACTTAAACTTACTTCCAGATCCATTAGTCCGGCAGCTGCTATGGCCTGAGGCATCCCGTAAACCACACAACTTGCCTCGTCCTGAGCCCATATTCGTGAACCCACTTGCTTTAGCATTCTGGCCCCTTCCCGGCCATCAGCACCCATGCCGGTTAATACCAGTGCCAGTACTTTATCTTGAAAAACCCTGGCAGCGGTTGCAAAAGTAACGTCGACACTGGGTTTAAAGGTTATTCTGGGCGAGTCGTCTTCTTTAATGCGAAGCCGGGCCTGACTCTCATTTCCTTCAACCAGCATTTGTTTACCACCGGGTGCCAGATAAGCCACACCAGGGCGCAGAATGTCATTATCTGCAGCTTCTTTAATTTCAATTTTAGCCAGGCTGTTCAGCCGCTGAGCAAAGGCACCGGTAAACGCCGCTGGCATATGTTGAATTAAAATAATTGGCAACGGAAAATTGGCAGGTAAATTGGTCAGGATCCGCTGCAACGCAACAGGACCACCGGTTGAGGTGCCAATGGCCACTAACTTATAACGTTTGCCACTGGCTTTGAAATTTTCACTACGCGCGGAAGTACTGCCAAGTCGCTCAGTCAGTTTAGGCCGGCTTAACGCACTGCGGGGTAAACTATTGCTGCCTAACGTGTTGCTATTTAAGGTGGACGTATTTCGCCCAGCACTACTAGCATTGCCCAAGGTAGTACCAGCTGAATTTAATGGGGTACCGGATGCACTGAACGTACTGCGGCCAAGAGGCCTTTTTCGGGCTACCGCTTTTACTCTGTCACGCAGCACCATACCCGCTTCTTCTTTATCACGGGCAATATCTTCAAATTTTTTCGGCAGAAAATCAACTGCACCAGCATCTAAGGCATCAAAAGTTGCTTTGGCGCCTTCATGCGTTAATGACGAAAACATTAAAATAGGAATACGCTGGTTCTGCAGAATTTCCCGTACCGCACTAATGCCATCCAATATCGGCATTTCGATATCCATGGTAATAACATCAGGCTTTAGTGCCAGCGCTTTGGTTACCGCATCGCGTCCGTCGTTAGCGGTATCAATAACTTCCAGTTCAGGATCGGCACTGAGTATTTCCGTCAGCCGGCGGCGAAAAAAACTGGAATCATCTACAATTAGCACCCTTATTGACATGCGGTACTCTCTTAAGCGTTTAGCTTATTAAACCGATCAAATTTAATCTTGGATTTTTTAGCATAATGTTTTAATAAGTTTGGTACATCCAGAATTAATGCAATTCCACCGTCAGAGGTAATTGTAGCGCCGGCCATACCAGGTGTTCCTTGCAGCAAGGCATCCAACGGTTTAATCACTACTTCTTCCTGACCTATTAGCGAATCTACCACAAAACCGACTTGCTGAGTGCCAATCTGGACGATAACAACATGACCTTGCTCGCGGCGTAGTTGTTTGTTCGAGCCTTTAACCAGCCAGTGCTCGAGATAAAACAAGGGCAGCGCTTTATTTCGCACGACAATGGTCAGTTGGCCATCAACAATATTGGTTTTTGCCAGGTCAAGATGAAAAATCTCGTTAACACCGGCCAGCGGCAAGGCAAAGGTTTGCGCCCCTACCATCACCATTAGGGTGGGCAAAATAGCCAGGGTTAACGGCACTTTAATTTCCAGCAAGGTTCCTTGTCCCAGCTTAGAGTTAATTTGCACGGTGCCGTTTAGCTGGTTAATTTTAGTTTTCACTACATCCATGCCAACACCACGGCCGGAAATATCAGATATTTGCTCTTTCGTTGAAAAACCCGGGGCAAAAATAAGGTTAAACGCCTCGTTGTCTGACATTCTGGCAGCCGCATCAACATCTAAAATACCGCGCTTAATGGCAATACCTTTCAGTTTTTCAGGATCCATGCCGGCACCATCATCTTCAATGGTCAGTAAGATATGATCGCCGGCCTGAGTGGCGGCCAGTTTTACCACCCCCACTTTTGGTTTTCCGGCTTTTAATCGCACATCGGGCATTTCAATACCATGATCAACCGAATTGCGCACTAAGTGAACTAATGGATCAGCCAGTGCTTCGACCAAATTTTTATCTAAATCGGTTTCTTCACCTTCCAGCACTAAATTAATATCTTTTTGCAAAGCGCGGGCTAAATCGCGAACTACCCGGGGAAAGCGACCAAATACTTTTTTAATTGGCTGCATGCGGGTTTTCATTACCGCCCCCTGAATGTCGGCAGTAACTACGTCCAGGTTAGAAATGGCTTTTGTCATTGCCTCATCCTGAGTACTGGTTGACAAGCTAACCAATCGGTTACGCACCAGAACCAGTTCGCCGACCATATTCATTATTTGATCTAAGCGTTTGGTATCAACCCGAACCGTGGTTTCTGCCGCTGCTGCCGCTTTATCGGCATTTGCAGCTGCTGGTGCGGAAGAAGGGGCAGGCGCGTTAGCGGCCACAGGCGCTTTTACTGGCGCGACAGGCGTGCTGGCTGCTGCCTGTGTTGGTTTAACTGGCGCTACTGGTGCGGGTTTTCGCGGTGCTGGTGGCGCCACTTCAACCGGAGCATTGCCTTTGCCATGCAACTGATCAAGTAAGGCTTCAAACTCGTCGTCACTAATTTCATCAGTTTTAACTGAAGTGGTGTTTGCTGTAGGAGTTACTGCTGTTTTACCTGCATTAGCAGCAACACCGGCAGTTGTATTGCTGTCTGGTACAAAAGAGCCTTTACCGTGCAGCTGATCTAAAATAGCTTCAAATTCATCATCGGTAATATCGCTGTTTTCAGCGGTATTCAGCGCACTGCTGGTTGAAGCGGCAACCGGAGTCGGCACGGCTTCGTTTCGGCCCGGTGCGCCTTTACCATGCAGTTCATCGAGCATTTTTTCAAAGTCAGCTTCACTGATATCGTCAATATCGCCGCTGTCTATTGCAGCATTTGGCTCGGGTGCTGCCTCAACAACAGGTGGCGCGCTACCTTCGCTTGCTGGCTCACTGTAATAATGTAACGCATCAAGTAACTCCGCGTTAGCCGGGGTTAGAGGCTGTCGCGCTTGCACTGCAACAAACATGGCGTTAATGGCATCTAATGTTTGCAGAATAACGTCCATCAGCTCAGACGTTACCCGGCGCTTACCGGTTCGTAAAATATCGAATACGTTTTCTGCACCATGACAAGCATCGACCAGTTCGGTTAACGATAGAAAACCGGCACCACCTTTTACCGTATGAAAACCACGGAAAATAGCATTTAGCAGATTGGCATCATCGGGGTTATTTTCCAGTTCAACCAGTTGTTCCTGCAGTAGCTCAAGGATCTCACCGGCTTCAACCAGAAAGTCTTGTAAAATGTCTTCATCCATATCAAAGCTCATGCGCAGAAACCTCTGTTAAAAACCTAAACTGGACAATAAATCATCAACATCGTCCTGACCTGAAACAACATCATCACGCTCAGCAGCATCAATTATTGGCCCCTCAGCTGCATTGGCTGCCTTCACTTTCACTTTTGCGGGCATAGCTTTAATCTCGGATTGCTCGGGGTTGGCCTGACCAAATGCCGTTAGCAAACCAATAAGACTGTCTTCTACTTCACGTACCAGCTCAATAACCCGGCGTAAAATTTGTCCGGTTAAATCTTGATAGTCTTGTGCCATTAACACATCGGTTAATAAGGCATTTAAGGTGGCAGAATCAATACTTGCCTGTTCCATAAATCCATCAACACCGTGACACAACTGCTTAAATTCGCCCAGTTTAATTTGGCGCTGCATTAAACGCTGCCACTGCGGCAACAGCTGATTAAGTTGCTGAGTAAGGCTATCCGCTATTGGTAAGCATGACTCAACTGCATCCATGGTTTTATTGGCGGCTTGCTCTGTCATATCAATAACATGATTGAGCCGTCTTTTCGCGTCGGGAATTTCTTCTTCAAGCAGATTATTTAGTGACGGATCGATGTGGAAATTTTTTAAAGAATCGTGCAGTTGCCGGGTAAGTTTACCTACTTCAGCAAACAGTTCGGAAGAACCGGGTACAGTTATGGTTTGCACTAACGTATTAGCCAGTTGTTGCTCACCCATTTCCAATAACTGTACCAACTCCTTTGCTTGTTCCAGCGTGATATCATTAGCCGTAGTGTCAGACATAGTGTCACTCCTTGTCAGTTACGGCTTAACCTAAACGTTCAAAAACTTTTGCCAGCTTTTCTTGCAAGGTAGCGGCAGTAAAGGGTTTAACAATATAGCCATTAACGCCAGCCTGGGCGGCAGCAATAATTTGCTCTTTTTTAGCTTCAGCCGTTACCATCAGCACCGGAATATGCTTTAACTTGGCGTCAGCCCGAATAGCACGCAATAAATCTATTCCTTGCATGCCAGGCATATTCCAATCTGTTACCACAAAATCAAATTCGCCATTTTGCAACATGGGTAGTGCGGTACTGCCATCGTCCGCTTCCGATACGTTGGTAAACCCCAGATCGCGTAGCAAGTTTTTAATAATTCGTCTCATAGTTGAAAAATCATCAACCACAAGAATTTTCATATTTTTATCCAAAGTCCCCTCCGACGAGATAATACGCCTGGTATCTCAACTGCTTTAATTTATACCCATGCCTGCATTCTAGCTTTTAACCGCACAAGCGCCTGGCTGTGGATCTGACTAATCCGGGACTCGCTAACATCTAGCACTGCCCCAATTTCTTTTAAATTTAATTCTTCGTTGTAATACAATGAGAGTACCAGAGCTTCGCGCTCCGGCAAACTGCTAATGGTTGTAACCAGTGCTTTATTAAACGCTTCATTCGCTTGATGTTCATATAACTGATCACCGTCTCTATCATCCGACGTTACCAATGCGTCTTCCGATATGCCAAGATCTTCAATACCGATAATTCTGCCAGAGCTGACATCGGTTAACATATGATGGTACTCATTGAGGGATATATCAAGCTTTTCAGCAACTTCTACATCTTTTACATCACGACCAAATTCGGCTTCAAGTTCAGCAATAGTGTCAGCAATTAGCCGGGCATTGCGATGTACCGAGCGTGGGGTCCAGTCACCACGGCGCATTTCATCCAACATTGAACCGCGGATGCGGATACCGGCAAAGGTTTCAAAGCTGGCCCCTTTGCTACCATCGAAATTTTTTGCTGCTTCAATCAGACCTATCATGCCTGACTGAATTAAGTCATCAACCAGCACACTGGCCGGCAACCTGGCCATTAAATGGTAAGCAATTCTTTTTACCAACGGGGCGTGACGTTCAACCAGCTGTTGCATCTGGTCAACTCCACCATATGCCGCCAATTTACTGTTCACACAACCCCCTGGCCAGCCCGTGGCTGCAGTAGTTGTTCAAGGAAAAATTCCAGATGGCCAGAGGCATTTGCCGGAACAGGCCATTTAATGGCTTTTAATGCCAGCCCTTTAACGGCCATACTAGCTGGGGTTTTTGGAAAAGCGTCAATAAAGGCTTTTTGTTTGCGGGCGGCTTTACGAACATTTTCATCATATGGGACGGTTGCGACCAGTTCGAGGCTAACATCTAAAAAACGGTCGGTTACCCGGCTAAGCTTGACAAATAGTTCCTGACCTTCATTCATATTGCGCACCATGTTGGCGACAATTTTAAATTTTTCTACGCCATGATCCCGGCTCAAAATTTTCATTAAGGCGTAGGCGTCAGTTATGGAACTAGGTTCATCGCACACCACCACTACCACATCCTGCGAGGCGCGGGAAAAGCTTAACACCATATCAGAGATACCCGCTGCGGTATCGACCAGCAACACATCAACCGGGGTTTTTAATTCACTAAAAGCACGAATAAGCCCGGCATGCTCTACCGATGATAATTCCGTCATACTTTGTGAGCCTGAAGTGGCCGGCACAATTTTAATGCCAAAAGGGCCTTCGATAATAATATCGTCCAGCTCACATTCGCCCGACAATACATGAGATAAGTTTTTTTCTACCCGTAGCCCCAGCATAACATCGCAATTGGCTAAACCAAGGTCAGCATCTAGCACTAACACTTTTTTACCTAGTTGTGCCATAGCCATAGCCATGTTAAGGCTAACATTGGTTTTACCTACGCCGCCTTTGCCACCTGTTATTGATATTACTTTTACCATCTGCTTATTCATTCTTCTCAGGCCATTGGCTTGATCGTCAATTAATTCGTGACTATGCATAGGTTTTTTCCACTCGGGATACATCATCCTGATACCACTGATGTCCGGCACTACTGTGGGTTAACCGCAGTATTTCGGCTCGTTGCACTAAATCTGCTGCGTCGGCTACCACGATATCTTCCGGTACTCGCTGGCCGTTAGTTAAATAACTGACCGGCAATGCGCTTTGAATGGCTACGTTAATTACTTCACCTAAACTTAAGCATTCATCAAGTTTAGTAAAAATACAACCTGCCAGTGAAATTCGTTTGAACTGCGCCACCGTTTCCTGCATTACTCTGGCTTGCGCTGTGGCAGACAATACCAGATAACTTTTTATTTTGACACGGGAATTATGCACCAAACTGGCAAGTTTTTCCGCCAGACGAACATCACGCTGGCTCATACCTGCGGTATCTATCAATATTAGCTTACGCTGCGATAACTGATTTAACAACATCGCCAGTTCATCGCTGTCTTTTGCTTGCTTAACCGGACAACCAATAATACGGCCAAAAGTGGCCAGTTGCTCAAAAGCGCCAATCCGGTAGGAGTCGGTAGTGATCAACGCCACCTGATCGGCACCATGGCGCTTGGCAAAACCAGCAGCTAATTTGGCTACGGTAGTGGTTTTACCTACCCCGGTCGGGCCAACCAGCGCCACTATACCACCGCGGCGCAATATATCATCGTTGGTGGTAGATAACTGGCCACTTAATAGCTCC
Source organism: Arsukibacterium sp. MJ3 (assembly GCF_000987765.1). Lineage (GTDB taxonomy): Bacteria > Pseudomonadota > Gammaproteobacteria > Enterobacterales > Alteromonadaceae > Alishewanella. The sequence goes on along the minus strand of NZ_LAHP01000018.1, from coordinate 66,942 downwards.
ATAGCGGTGTCCCAAGCTTCGCCAGCGTTAATGTCTTCCGGCATAAAACAGGCTAACTGATCGGCCACCTGATCTGACAAACCTAATTGTTGTAAATGTTCGATAACCATGGCGCGGATCGGTTCACGCCGGGCTAAATCTTGCCACATTAAGCCAGAAACCTGATGCTGCAACAACTGGCGCATTGACAGCATTTCATTACGCATAGCTTCAAACTGACTGGCCATAGCCTGGCTTTGTTGCTGTTGCTGTTTACTCAGCTCTTGCCACTGGCTGGCTGGGACGCCCTGACTGGTGCCAGAACTTTGACGCTCGAACACCGCCGCAGCGCTAACACGTTGTTGCGGGACATCAGCTTGCCGCTTACTCGCCTGACTGGCTGGCTCACGACTTTGTTGCTTAATCATTTGCCGGGCCAGTAATTCGCGTAACGAGTCAGCCGGTGCCGCCGCACTGCTGCTATCATCAAGCTGACTGTGGCTATTATCGGCGTCGTTGTCATCTACTCTGGCGTTAAACCGCGGTTCGTTACGAGCCGGTTGCTTTAGGCCTGCAGGCGTTGTAACTGCTGGCGCGACCGGGCTGGCAGCTTGGCTTTCCGGGTCAACTGCAGCAACAATTTCTACCCCTTCGGCTACTTTTTTATTCGATAAAATAATGGCATCGGGTCCGAGAAACTCTTTAACTTCCGTCAGGGCGGTACGCATATCTTTAGCGACAAAGCGTTTTATTTTCATGAGTTACTCCTAGTTCTGCTGACCAATGACACTGATAATTCGAATTTGTTTATCATCGGGAATTTCCTGATAAGACAATACCCGTAAACCTGGAATGGTGTACTTCACGAATCGTGCCATGACTGAGCGTAAAATTCCTGACGTTAGCATTACAGCGCTCTCACCATTGAGTTCCTGATTTTTGTGGGCTTCTTGTAACGACTGCTGAATGCGATCAGCCAGCCCCGGTTCAATACCAGCACCATCGTTACCGGCTGCTTGCATTGACTGATGCAACATCTGCTCAAGCTCTGGGGCAAAGGTAATTACCGGAATTTCAGGCTTGTTTCCCACCACTTCCTGCACAATTAACCGGCGCAGAGCAATGCGGCAAGCTGCGGTTAATACATCCACGTCCTGACTTTTACTGCCGTACTCAACCAGCGTTTGTACTATGCTGCGCATATCCCGGATGGGCACACCTTCTTGTAGTAAGTTTTGCAATACTTTAACCACCGTAGTTAGCTGCAGCACTTCAGGTACCAGGCCTTCTACTAATTTGGGTGAATGTTTTGCCAGCATATCCAGCAAATTCTGCACTTCTTCATGCCCGAGTAAATTCGCCGCGTTGTTAGTTAAAATCTGGCTTAAATGCGTGGCCACTACGGTAGCCGCATCCACTACGGTGTAACCAAGAGTTTGTGCATGCTCACGCTGATCTTTACCAATCCATACCGCATCCAGACCAAAAGCAGGGTCTTTAGTCGCCACCCCTTTTAGCTGGCCAAATACCTGACCTGGGTTAATCGCCAGCTCGTTATCGTGACGTAATTCACCTTCGCCACTGGTTACCCCCATTAGCGCCACCCGATAACTGTTTGGCTCTAAATCAAGGTTGTCACGAATATGTACCGGTGGTATCAAAAAACCCAGTTCTTGCGACAATTTTTTACGCACACCTTTTATGCGGTTTAATAACTCTCCGCCCTGCGCTTTATCTACCAAAGGTATTAAACGATAACCTACCTCAAGACCAATGGTATCGACCCCTTGTACGTCATCCCAACCAATTTCTTTGACCGGCTGCAGCTGGTTATCAGAGGCAGGCGTGGTATTTTTTGTCACCAGTTCTGATTGCACCTGCCCTGCTTTACGCCGAATAAACCAGGCTGTACTACCAATTAGCGCGGCCAAACTTAAAAAAGCAAAGTGTGGCATGCCTGGCACAATACCCATTAAAGTGAGTACCCCGGCGGCAATAAACAATACCTTGGTGTTATCACTAAGCTGAGCGGTCATTTGCTCGCCCAAATCACCTGATTTATTCTGGCGGGTTACAATAATGGCAGTACCAATTGACAGCAGCAGTGATGGGATTTGCGCCACTAAACCATCACCGATAGTCAGCAGCGTATAAATTTCCATGGCATCGCCAAATTTCAGATCATGCTGCATCATGCCAATAAGTAAGCCACCAATTAAATTGATAACCAAAATAACAATACCGGCAATAGCATCGCCTTTGACAAACTTACTGGCACCATCCATTGAACCGTAAAAATCGGCTTCATTGGTGACTTCTTCACGCCGGGTTCGTGCTTCATCCTGAGTAATTAAACCCGAGTTTAAATCGGCATCAATGGCCATTTGCTTACCGGGCATGGCATCAAGGGTAAAACGCGCCGACACTTCAGCGATACGGCCCGCACCTTTAGTGACCACTACAAAGTTAATAATAATTAAGATTAAAAAGACTACGATACCGACAGCATAATTACCGCCGATAACCACCGAGCCAAAAGCTTCAATAACCTTACCGGCCGCGTCGCCACCGTTATGGCCCTCCAGTAACACCACCCGGGTACTGGCAACGTTTAACGCCAGACGCATAATGGTTGCCACCAGCAAAACACTGGGAAAAATACCAAAATCGAGCGGGCGCAGGGTGTAAATGGTAACCAGTAACACCACCAGCGACAGCGCAATATTAAAAGAGAATAAGGTATCAAGCAAAATAGGCGGCAGCGGTAATACCACCATTGCCAGTGCAGCCAGAATAAGTAACGGTGTACCAAGCCCTTTCATAAAAGACAATTTTGATTTATCAAAGTTATGGAAATACTGAATAAACTGCATGGCATACCTAACAAATTATTGACGCAAAATGCGTACCCTAATCAGTATCAGCAAAAACCATTCCATAACTTAAAAATATCAAAAAGCTAAAAAGGGTCAGAGTGATTTATTTTACAAATAAATCACTCTGACCCTTTTTATTGCTTTTATTAATAGTGGCTTAGTGGCGAAGCTCGGTGGGGATCGGTAACTCTTTGGCCAGAGTTTTCGGCCGGCTGCCCTTGCCTTTTTTATACATTTTAAGTTGATACACGTACGCCAGCACCTGGGCGACTGCGGCAAATAACTGTTCAGGGATGGGATGATCCAGCTGTGTAGTATAAAAAATAGACCGGGCCAGCGCGGGTGACTCAATAACCGGTACCTTGTGTTCATTGCCTATTTTTCGAATATGCATAGCGACTTCATCAACGCCCTTGGCGACGACCACCGGTGCGCGAAATTTACCCTGATCATATTTTAGTGCGATAGCATAGTGAGTTGGGTTGGTGACGATAACATCAGCGGTGGGTACTTCCTGCATCATCCGTTTCATCGACATTTGCATTTGGGTACGCCGGATACGGGCTTTAATCTCCGGGCTACCTTCAGAGTTTTTATGCTCGTCTTTAATTTCCTGCAAGCTCATTTTTAGCTGCCGGACATGGTTCCAGGTTTGATAGGGTGCATCTACCATGGCAATAATGGATACGCTGCTGCAAAGCCCCAAGAATAACCAGGCCAGCACGTATAATGCCGACTCAATATTATTTGGCTCACTCATCAATGACAGCGCCATGATGTCCATGAAAAATAGCTTTAACAATAAGTAGGCAACGGTACACACCACCGCTACTTTTAAAATCCCTTTGCCCAGTTCAACTAACGCCTGTAAGCCAAACATGCGCTTAAAGCCTTTCAGCGGGCTCATTTTACTCAATTTTGGTCCGGCCGCCTGCCAGCTAAAATTAAAGCCGCCTAATAAAGAATTACCCACAAACGCTGCCACCAAAATAAAGGCGAAAATTGCGGCCAGTGGCGGTAACAGCTCTTTGCCTACCTCGGTCCAGGCGGTAAACATTGAATTTGTATCAAACATATCTTTCTGATCAAGGTGCAGCATTCGCTGCCCGACATTTAGCACCCCCATCGCCAACATCTTACCAAACATTAGCATTGACGCCGCGCTAGCGATTAACACAAAAGCGGTGCCCAGTTCTTTCGAGCGGGCAATTTGGCCTTTTTCGGCGGCGTCTTGCAGCTTTTTCGGGGTGGGCTGTTCGGTTTTTTCTGCGCCGGAATCTTCTGCCATCGTCAGTCTCCGTTAACAGCCAATAAGCCGGCAGCTGTAATCTACAGCGTGCTGCCATTGCTTGTCGTAATGAAATAAAAAGGTGTCGAGGGTTAGCCACAAAATTAGCAACCCCGCCAACATGGTGATGGGAAAACCTATCGAGAAAATATTTAACTGCGGGGCAGCTCTGGTCATAATGCCAAACGATAAATTGACAACCAGCATCGACACTATTGGTGCTAACGCGATGGCCAGAGCGGTTGCAAACATCCAGCCACCAAATTCAACGATAGTCCAGTAGCTGCTTATCTCCCACCACTGACCATTAATGGGCAGGGTGTCAAAACTAAACACCAGCATCTGAATCATAATTAAGTGACCGTTAAACACAAAAAAAAGTAAGGTGGCTAAAATCAGATAAAACTGGCCAATGGCGGGTACGCTGACGCCGCTGGAGGGGTCGGCCATTGAGGCAAAGGCCAATCCGGTTTGGGTGGCCAGTAACTGGCCAGCCAGCACAAAGGTCGTAATAAACATTTGTGATATAAAGCCCAGCGAAAAACCAATCATGATTTGAAAAAAAACCTCAACGAACATGGCCGCAGACATTAAATCTGGTGGCGTTACTGGCGGGATCACCGGCATAATCACCAGGGTAATCATTACCACCAGACCGGTTTTAATCCGCATTGGAATATTACGTGCGCCTAACCCTGCCATAATCATTAGCATGCCAGTTACCCGGCACAGCGGCAGCATAAAGTCGGCAATACCCTGCATTAAAATATTTAGTGGGAATTCCATCAATTAACCACAGTTGGAATGCTAAGTATCAGCTCTTGGGTATATTCCATGATCACCCGCACAAACCAGTGACCGCCAAAAATTAGCGCCAGTAAGGTCACAATTAACCGTGGTAAAAAACTTAATGTTTGCTCGTTGATGGAGGTTGCGGCCTGAAATACCGCCACAATTAAGCCGACAAATAATGACGGCAAAATAATGGCACTAACCAGTAATATAACGATAAACAGTGCATCGCGTAGCACATCAACAAAAACCTCTGGACTCATGTTCCCACCCCATAACTGGTAGCAAGTGTACCCATCACTAAAATCCAGCCATCGACTAACACAAACATCATCAGTTTAAAGGGTAGCGAAATAATCATTGGCGACAGCATCATCATGCCCATTGCCATTAGCACGCTGGCTACCACTAAATCGATAATCAAAAACGGAATAAACAACATAAATCCAATTTGAAAGGCGGTTTTCAGTTCGCTGGTAATAAACGCGGGTACCACCACGGTTAACGGATAATCCTGTGCTTGCTCTAACACCTCGATACCGGCGATTTGCGCAAAGGTATCTAAATCTCTGATGCGGGTTTGATGCAACATAAAACCTTTAATGGGCGCAATAGCCGCATCAATTGCCTGTACTGGGGTAATCGACTCATTTAAATAAGGCTGAATGGCTTGCTCGTTAACGGTTTTAAATACTGGCGCCATAATAAAAAACGTTAAAAACAGCGTAATACCAATTAACACCTGGTTTGAGGGGGTTTGCTGTAAGCCGATGGCCTGGCGCAAAATAGCCAAAACAACAATAATCCGGGTAAAACAAGTCATCATGATGACCAGCGCCGGAATAAAGCTCAGCACGGTCATCAACGCTAATACTTGCAGCGTAACGCTGTATTGCTGCGAACCGTCTGCATTGGTCGTCACGGTGACAGCCGACAACATACTGTTATCGGCGAACACAGCAGGGCTGAGTATTAACAACAACAAACACAGCAATCGCAACATAAAAACTTACTTTTTCAAGAATGATTGTAACTGTGTATGAAAGTCTGATGCCAACTTTGTGTCGGGAAGGGAATTTTCTAACTCAAACAGCATATTGATGCTTTGTGGTGTTACCCCCAAAACCCGCTGTTTTCCTTGTATTTCAATAACTAACAAGCGTTCTCGCTGGCCAATTGGTACCGAACAAATAACTTTTACATGCTGGCTGCCAGGTAGGCGCATTGTCAATTTTTTGAATAACCAGCCTAATACCACCACTAGCAGTAGCACTGCTGTCAGAGAAATGGCGATTTTACCTAAGCTAAGGCCGCTGCTATTACTTCGCTCTGCGGGTGGGCTAGTTAACTGAAAGGGCCGGCCTTGCGGCTCTGGTTTGGTCACGGTTGCCGGCAGCTCTGCAGCTTCAGCTTGCACTGCGGGATCAGCAGGCGCTGCTGTTAACGCTTGCTCTTCTTTTTCAGCTGCTGGCACCGTTTCAGTATTAGGCGCTGGCGCCGTCTGTTGTTCCGACTGCGCTGGCGACTTTGCTACCACGGGCTGTTGGGCTAGCGCCGGCAAGCCGCTAAATGCTAGCAGCCACAGTGTAATAACTACTATTTTAAGTAATGGCGGCATTAGCGTAACTTTTTAATCCGTTCAATCTGGCTGATAACGTCGGTTAAGCGAATACCGAACTTATCATTCACCACCACCACTTCACCATGGGCTATCAAGGTACCATTAACCAATACATCCAGCGGTTCACCGGCAACGCGTTCCAGTTCAACTACCGAACCCTGGTTTAGCTGTAACAGATTACGAATGCTAATTTTCGCCCGGCCCACTTCCATCGAAATGGTTACCGGAATATCCAAAATAGTATCTAACTTGCGCTGTTCATCGACGGTAATACTGGATTTTTCGCCCTTTAATTCTTCTAAATCAACCGCTTTGGCGCCGTCATCATCACCCTCGGCTTCTGCCATAGCGGCAGCCCATTCGTCCATTGTGTCTTTATCGTCTGCCATTTTATTACCCTCTGTTCCGATCTGCCAAGTTAAGATCGGCTTCTAATTCTGAAATATCTGCATCACTGTCTAGACGCCGACCACCTTTGGTAAAAACGTGCAATTCAGATTTGATTGATTCTGGCCGTCTTATTTTTTCAATAATTTTTAAGGCCACATGTTCACGCGAGCGGCCTAATTTTGCCCGGTATGTAGGCAAGTCTTCAATTAATACGGTAATGTGCTCCGGAATTTCCACCGGAATAATGTCACCGGCTTTCAACTCCATTACTTCTCGTAAGGTTAAATCGACGTCTAGCATTTTGGTAGATAAATCTACTTTTACATCCATAATTTCATCACGCAGCGCTTTGCTCCAGCGCAAATCGGTATCTTCTTTGTCACTTTGCACCCCGGCATCCAGTAACTCGCGGATAGGCTCTAGCATGGAATAAGGTAATGCTACGTGAAAGTCACCGCCGCCGCCGTCTAGTTCAATATGAAATGAGCTGATCACCACCACTTCAGTTGGGCTAACAATATTTGCCATGGCCGGGTTAACTTCTGAGTCAAGATATTCGAACGATACGTCCATTACCGGCGCCCAGGCTTCTTTATAATCTTCAAAAATAAGCTTTAGCAGCATTTGAATAATTCGCCGCTCGGTCGGGGTAAATTCCCGTCCCTCGATTTTGGCATGGTAACGACCATCACCGCCAAAGAAGTTGTCGACCAGAATAAACACCAGCCGGGCTTCCATGGTGATAAGACCAGTACCTTTAAGCGGGCGAAAGCGCACCATATTTAAGCTGGTAGGAACAAACAGGGTATGCACATACTCGCCGAACTTTATCATCTGCACGCCGTTTATGGACACTTCAGCGGTGCGGCGCATCATGTTAAACAAACTAATCCGCATATGGCGGGCAAACCGCTCGTTAACCATCTCCAGAGTAGGCATGCGACCGCGGACAATACGATCCTGTGAGGAGAAATCGTATTCCAGGGTAGATCGACCACGCTTTTCACCGCCGTCGTTTATTTCTTCTTCTTCGACGTCATCGACACCATGTAACAGGGCATCAATTTCATCTTGCGACAATAAATCGGTCACGATTGCTCACTCTTATTGCATAACAAAACTGGTGAAAAGCACCTCTTCCACCACCACTGACCCCGCAACTTCCAGCAACGCTTGCTGTAAATCACTCAGGGCTTTGTTTTTTAACGCGTCTTTACCGGTGGTTGTTACCAGCTCATCGGCATTGGCGCTGCTAAACGCTGTTAACAAGCTGGCCTCTATTAACGGAATATGCCGCATTGCCAAGGTTTTATTATTACTGCCCCGCACTAATAACTGCACTTTAATTTGTACTAACCGGTCACGGGATGCTCCCGGTACGTTAAATATAAAGGGCCTGGGCAAAGCAACATATTGGGCGTCACCTTCTGGCCCGCTGGGGCGGGCGCCACCTTCTGCATTATTGACGGAATTTTCCACATTAGTAGTAGCATCTTGGCTATTAGCACCCATAAAGTAAAAATAGGCGCCAACAGCCAATACTAACGCCACCACTCCTACTACTGCCAACACAATAATTTTTTTTAAACCGCGTTTTCCTTCGCCAAGTTTGAGATCGCCATCAGCTGCCATTGGTGCTCCGTATCGGTTATTTAGTGTAACTATTATGCTCACTGACCTAAGCTATTGTAAAATGTTAATCTGCCGGCGGCTTTGGTTAGCGATTAGTGTTTAGGCATAATAATCAACCAGACGCTCACTAAGCTTAACGTCTAACTGCACGGCTGTCGCCTTTTCATCACCATGCTGCTGGCCAAGCCCCTGTCCTGAACCAGAATTGCCATTACGCTGGCCACTGGCATTACTGTCACCCTGGCGTTGATGCTGCACCTGGCCCTCTCCTAACTGTATACCTTGCTGCTGCAACATCTCTCGTAACCTTGGCATTTGCTGTTCCAGTAACTCTTTAGCATGTTGCTGCTGCACAATAAACTGCACGGTCGCTTGCTCCTGTTGCAAGTTAACCCGAATTTGCATCTGGCCTAACTCTGCCGGATCGAGCCGGATTTCAGCTACCTGAATTTTTTGGTTTATCATCAGGTTAATCCGCTCTTTTAACTGGCCGGCGGCATTTTGCTCCAGTAAGTTAATCTGCTTTAATTGCTCGGTTACTGTTTTAATAACGCCTTCGGCTTTGCTCCGATCGGTAGCTTGCTGAGCAACGGCAATCGTTACCCCTTCTAGCCTGGCCGCCACTGTTTCGGTTTGCTGTTGGCTTGCCGGGCTAAAGGCATTAGCAAAACCACTTAATGACGTATCTGCGCGCGGCCCTGCCCCCGTTATAACGCTTTCCACTTTCGCGGTGCCATCAGTAGCATCACTATTGGCAGCTAACGCTTGACGGATTTGCGTGGTGCTGTCAGCCCCGGCACGTTGCTGCTTGGCCAAGGCGGAGTCGGCAGCAATAGCCGCACTATTTAATACCGTGGCCTGAGCCGTCTCTGTTGGTGCTTGGGCACTAACCCTGGGGCCGGCATCAGCAAATATGGTGGTGGCAGGCGCAGGTTGATTAGCCTTTTCAGCAGTAAGGTCTGATGCTAATGCCGGTTTTTCTAACACTACGGTTGTTGTGTTAGCGGCTGGCTGCTGCTGGCTGTCAGCATCACTATCAGCATCACTATTAGTATTTACGGCAACCGTTAACGCTTGCTCATGAGCAACCTTTGAGCCCTGTACTGTTGCAGCACTCTGTTGATCAATTGTTTTATCTACAGCGCTAGCGTTTGCGCTTGCAGCCTCGACACCTTTAGTTAAGGCGTTAACGCCAGGTTCTTCTGGCTTTACGCCGAGTTCATCAGTACTTTTTGCAACTGCGTTAGCGCCGTTATTCTTTGCAACTACCTGCTGTTGGTTTAATAATGCTGTAGCGGCAAGACTGCTAACCGGCGATTTATCTGAAGCCGCAGCAGGTTCTGCGCCAGCGTTACTAATGATGGGATAGATAGGCAGCGTAAACCATTCCGGTTTAACTGATGATAATTTACCAACGTTGACTTCCTCGCCTACAAGCTGAATATTTTTATCTGACTGGGCAGCAAGTTGCTGCCGGGTTTGACTGGCTTTATCCAGTAACCCGAGCAAAACAGTGGCGTTGTTATTATGATCAGCATTAGCTTCATCCGTTGAATGCGTATTGTCATGTGAATTCGCATCATCAACGGCATTACTATCAACCACTGCAATAGTAGCTATCACGCCAGCCGCTGCAGCACTGAGCTTTTCATCTGGAGGCAACACCGGCGGCAAAACGATGTCGGGACGGCCAAGCTGTTTTTCATCTAAACTGGAAGTATGTTTAATTTTATAACTTGCGTTAAAGTCGGCAAAACTTTGCCTAGTTACCACTTGTTGCTGCTGACCAGACTGATTCAGTAACTGACCAAATGTATCCGCTGCATCTGTGTTGTTTTTATCACCCTTATTCTCGGTATTGTCTGACGCAAGGCCTGCCTGATGCGCAACAGAATCGGCGCCTTTAGCCATTGGCGTCGGGTGTACAAAAGATAATGACAACATGGGATTCATCTGGCGCTCCTGGCTTAGCTGATGCTTGGCTTATCGGTATGGTTATAACGGGTCCAATACAAATACAATACAAAAATCGCGCCAGTTTTTAGGGAAAATGGTATTTTTACCGCCAAGCGTTACTCTTGAGTAAGTTGCCGCCGGTAAAATTGCTGGCCTGCATATTCGTCACTAAGCTTTTGTTGCTGGCGCTCTTGCTGCAACATCACGGCACTGTCTGCCCGTGCTACCAGTAACTCTAGTGCTTTACGCTTGGTTTGTATTTTTAACCAACTTTGTTTGCGCTGCTCGGCGGCAGCTTTACATTGGTGTACTACCCGCGCCTGCTGAATTAACGCCTGATCCAGTTTGCCAATAAAATTAACGTATTGGCTATATTGCCGGCCTTGCACCCCCTGGCTGCCTTGACGCTGGCTTAACTGGATATATTCTGTGCGGTAATTTGCCAGCCCCTGGTATTTTTGTTCAGCTTGCTGAAAATACTGCTGCGCTTTAATAAATTGCGCCTGTAAATTGTTTTCACGTTCTCGCTGTACTTTGATCAGTAAACTAAATCGATGTGTGCTCATTAGCCTGCCATTCGCTTAGCCGGCATTACCTGACTCAGCGCCATTAAACTCTCATCGTATGGCACAACATCTGTCATACCCTGCTGTAAAAACGTATTAATTTTTGGCATCAGGCTAATCGCCTGGTCTAATTGGGGATCACTGCCGCGCACATAAGCACCAATAGCAATTAAGTCTTTGCTTTGCTGAAAACTAGCATATAGCTGTTTAACCTGTCGGGCCAGTTGCTGATGCTCGGCACTGGTGACGGCTGGCATAACCCGACTAATTGATTTTTCAATATCAATTGCCGGAAAATGACCACTGTCGGCCAGCGTTCTGGATAACACAATATGACCATCTAAAATAGCCCGTGACGCGTCAGCAATGGGGTCTTGTAAATCGTCACCCTCAGACAACACCGTATAAAAGGCGGTAATAGAGCCCTGCTGACCACTGCCATTACCGGCCCGCTCTACCAGTGCCGGTAATTTGGCAAATACCGAAGGTGGATACCCTTTGGTTGCAGGGGGCTCGCCCACCGCCAGGGCAATTTCTCGCTGAGCCTGAGCGTAACGGGTGATGGAATCAATCAACAACAACACATCCAACCCCTGATCCCGAAAATATTCCGCAACCTGTACTGCCGTTTCGCACCCTTTTAAGCGCATTAGTGGTGACACATCGGCCGGTGCGGCAATAACCACTGAACGTGCCTTACCTGCATCACCCAGAATTTCATCAATAAATTCTTTTACCTCACGACCCCGTTCACCGACCAGCCCAACCACGATTACATCAGCGGCAGTGCCGCGGGTCATCATGCCCAATAAAACGCTTTTACCCACGCCACTGCCGGCAAATAAGCCCATTCGCTGGCCTTTTCCCACGGTAATAATGCTGTTTATGGCCCTTACCCCAACGTCCAGCGGCTGTTTTACAGGCCGACGTAATAAGGGGTTAATCGGTTTACCTTTACCTTTACTAAATTCGGTAGCATTAATCGGTCCTTTGCCATCCAACGGTTTACCGACACCATCTATTACCCGTCCTAGTAAGTTTAAACTTAACGGCACACCTTTATAGTGAATAACCGGGGTAACTTTGGCGCCCGGTACCACTCCGGCAATATCGTCTTGCGGCATCAAAAATAATCTATCGTTAGCAAAGCCCACTACTTCGGCTAAAATTGCCCCCCGGGCACTTTCTACCAAACAAGGCTGACCTATAGCAGCCCGACAACCAGTAGCTTCCAGCGTTAAACCCACTACCCGCACCAAGTGGCCTGACACCGCAGGCAGTGACGGCTGAATATACTGCTGTTGCTGTTTAAGCCGTTGCAATAAGCTGGCAGGTTTAGTCATCGGTTGGGCTATCCTGCATTTGACTAAGAGGCTGGCTGAGAGGTTGGCTGCTATCAGCGGCTTGCTCTGCGTTTTCAGATAGTAATAAAAAGTGCTCTAAACTACTTTCAATTCGCTGATTTAAACTGCGATCTACACTGGAGCTACTACTCTCAACCAGGCAGCCACCTTGTTCAACCAGTGGCTCCGAACGTAACTTCCAGCCCCGTTCAGTCAGTTCAGTGTCATTATAATGGCGCTTAACATTGCTTAAATCTGCCGGGTTTAGTTTTATTACCAGATTGCCACTTTGCAGTGGCAAAGCGGCCACAGCTTCTTGTAACGCCTGTAAAATAACCTTAGGGTTGGTTTTTACTTCGTTATTAATAACAGCTTTTGCCATTGCCAGTGTTAAGGAGATTAACTCTTGCTCTACCTGATTATCTAAACCTGCTAATGGCTGCTGCAGCTGATCAAGCAACGTACTTAACTGGCCCCGTAACGTATCCAGTTCTGTGCTGGCGTCGGCCAAGCCTTGTTTTTTTCCTTCTGCCTGGCCTTGTTTAAAGCCATCCTCCTGGCCTTGCTCGCGGCCCTCGCTATAACCCTTGGCAAAACCATCTTCTTTGCCTTGAACACTGCCCTCATCATAAGCGGCCTGGCGAATTTGCTCCATGTCGTCGGCGGTAAGCGGTTTAAATACCAGCTCTTCATCCTGCAACTCTGGTAGCTTTTGCCTGGCGTCAGGTTGCTGCAGGTTCAATGCATTAGTTTTGGTGCTCTGGCTGCTGGCATCGGCCGTTAAATCGGGAGTTTGCCAGCACTGCGCCTGATCTGGCGAGGCAGGATCGGGTGAATAGGGCCTGTTGTGTGTATAAGCGCTTTTACTCATGTGTAATTCCGTACCGTGTTACAACAAGTTTTTACCGAAAACCTCATTACAAAAAATCTTTACAATAAATCGCTTTAGAGGAAATCGTCGCCACTACCGCCACCCAGCATAATTTCACCGGCATCTGATAAGCGACGGGCGGCTGACAGAATTTCTTTCTGTGCCGTTTCCACTTCACTTACCCGCACCGGGCCCATCGCTTCTAAATCATCAACCAACAATTCCGCCGCGCGTTTCGACATGTTTTTCAATATTTTTTCTTTAAGATTCTCATCGGTGCCTTTTAACGCCTTCATTAGCACGTCTTGCTGAATTTCCCGCAGTAACACCTGAATACCGCGATCATCAACATCAATAAGATTTTCAAATACAAACATCAGATCCTGAATTTGCTGAGCCATTTCTTCATCGTGCTCGCGAATAGAATCCATTAACTGGCCTTCCATATTAGTGTCTAAGTAATTCAAAATATCGGCTGCAGCTTTTAAGCCGCCCATTTTCGCTGACTGAGCACCTGCCTGACCGGCAAATTGTTTTTCCATAATTTCGTTTAGTTCCTGTAATGCCGCCGGTTGCACTTCTTCCAAATTGGCAATACGCATGGTTAGATCCAGCCGTACTTTCTCTGGGAATTGCGATAGTATTTCGGCGGATTGTTCGGGTTCCAGATACGACAATACAATAGTCTGAATTTGCGGGTGCTCATTACGAATAATATTCGCTACTTGCTTAGAATCCATCCATTTTAACGAATCAAGACCTTTAGCGCCGCCACCCATCACAATTTGATCAATCAGGTTAGCCGCTTTCTCTTCGCCCAAGGCTGCAGTCAGTGCCCGTTTAATAAACTCTTCACTTTGGAAACCAATAGTACTAAAATTTTGAATTTGTTCGATAAACAACCGATGCACTGATGAAATTTTCGCTTGATTTAAATCGGTCATTTGCGCCATAGCCAAACCGACTTTTTGCACCTGCTTGGGTTCCAGATGTTTTAAAATCTGGGCCGCATCCTCTTCTGATAAGCTTAGCAACAAAATGGCGGCTTTTTCGACACCATCTAACTTGCCAATATCGAATGACGGTTTCTCTTCTATGTTATTCATCTTCAGCCAACCAGTTCTTTACTACCAGAGAGGATAATTCAGGTTCATTAGCCACCAGCGCCCGAACCGCCCGCAATAAGTCTTCATCACCATGTAAATCTGGCAACATTAAAGTACCATCTGGCGCAAAGCCTACTGCTTTTTCATCAAAAGTTGAATTTAGCATATTTATAGTGTCATCACCCAGATCTAAACCACTGCTCATGGCTTTGTCGTCATAGGCGTCATCAGTTTGCTCAGGATAAATCAGTTTTTTCAGCATCGGCCGCACAATACCCAGCATTAACGCCAGAATAATAATGCCACCAATGACTAACCGCAGCACCCGTAAAAACCACTCTTCCTGGTAAAACGCGATGCTTTCTTCCAGCAGAATATCTTCGCGGACAAAAGGCACCGAAATAACTTCAATAGTATCGCCACGCTGGGCATCAAAACCGATACCGCCTTGCAATAAGCGCCGGATATTGGCTAACGCTTCCTGCTTACGAGGCTGTGGCACGGTTACGCCGTCGGCATTTGGCTCGCTAGGCTCGTAGTCTACCGCTACCGAAACCGACAATCGGCGAATAACACCACTTTGCTGCGAGGTATGACTGATGGTGGTATCAAGCTCATAGTTGCGGGTAGCTTCTTTATGGTTGCGGCCCGGGATCACCGGTACTGTGTTGCTACCAACAGCTTGCTCGGGAATAGAAGAATTTAACGGCGGTTGGTTAGACAACGCGCCCGGTATACCACCGCTGCTACTGCCAACAGTGCTTTCTTCGATAGTCATTTCACTGCGAATAGCCGGTAAATCAGGGTTAAAACGTTTTTGCGTTTGTTCAACTGCGGTAAAATCCAGCATTAAATCAACTTGGGCGGTATAGTTACCAAACCCCAATACTGGTAACAAAATTGAGTCTACTTTCTGGCGGTATTCATCTTCACGAGCCCGCTGTAATTCATGATTCCGCCGGCTACTAGAAGCACTGGCATCTTGTGAACCACTGTTAAGTAAGCGGCCACTTTGATCACTTACCGTTACCTTGCTTGGCTCCATGCCCTGTACTGCAGAGGCAACCAAGTCAACAATGGCATCAACTTCGCTGTCCCGAATAACTGTGCCGCCGCGAGCCGTCACTAATACCGTTGCTGACGGTGAGGCGGCTTGGCGCGCAAACACGTTTTCTTTTGGAATGGCCAGTAACACCCGAGCTCTGGCCACGCTTTGTAATTCTTCAATAGTACGGGCCAGTTGTTGTTCACGACTATGCTTTAGCCGCTCCATTTCCAGCCGCTGACTTACCCCAAAACCGCTATCTTGTAATAAAAACTCTGTACCCGCTGACGGCTCTTGAGTTAACCCGGCGCGCGATAAACCCAATTTCACCGCTTGATAGCGATCTTCAGCCACGTAGACTACGTTGCCTTCAAGTTTATATTGGATCTTTTGCGCGTCTAAATGATCCAGTGTTTGAATAAGTTCCTGCGTAGCATAGGTACCTAAAGGGCGCATTTCAGCCTGACGGGCCCAGAAAAATATCAGTACGGCAATGACCAGGCAAATAACCAGGGCGATCATCAGGGTGATTTGACGCATCATATCTACGCCGCCAATCGCGCCGAGAAAGCCTGATTTTTGCTCCTGCGTATCTGAATTTCCTGAACTGTTAAAGTCATTCGGACTAATCGCCAGCTCTGTTGATTGATTATCTGCCACGTGCTACCCCTTAAACCGGCATTGACATAATTTCTTTGTACGCTTCAACAATTTTATTGCGAACTTGCACAGTTGCTTCAAACGCCAGCGACGATTTTTGTGCCGCAATCATGGCTTCTACCAGTGATACATTGGGATCGCCCATTTCAACCCGGTTTCTAAGCTGCCCTGCTTCAGCCTGCACTGCACTCACCGTATTGATGGCATTTTTAAACAAGGTACTAAAATCAGACTGGCTGGGGTTTACCTCAGTAAGTTGATTCACCGGCTTCAGTTCGGCCGACATGCTGCGGGCTTGAGTAGCCATCGTTTGCATTTGGGCGTATATCGCCTGACCTTTAATATTCATAACTGGACCCTGTTTAAATAAGCGCTGGAGTAAGAGCAAGCTGTGGCAAAGGTGCCGTGTCAATAAATTGCCAGCGATTGGCTATAGCGTTATATAAGCAGGAGTTATGCCACATTTAAATTGTTGTTTTTAATGAAAAAAGCCGGAGGTTCCGGCTTGTTGTTAAGGGCTGGCAAACTGATATTCTTTAGTAAGACGTTAAGGTAAAAACGCTCAGGCGGGCAGCTCAATGCCCGATTCACGCATCCGCGCCAATTTATAGCGTAAAGTACGATCGCTAATCCCCAGTTTTTCGGCCACGGCTTTACGCTTATAAGCACAGGCTTTTAAGGTTGCTAAAATAATCCGGTGCTCTTGCTCATGCAACTCTGTTTTAAAATCTTCCGGCACATCTACTGCCATCACCACTGCTGAAGCAGCAGTATTTAGCGATACCGGTGCACTGGTACCAGACGTTACCTCGGCTGATAATAAGATATCTTCTGCACTAATGTGTTGGCTTTGACATAGTATCAACGCCCGCTGGATAACATTATCCAGTTCACGCACATTGCCCGGCCAGCTGTGCTGCAGTAACATCGCTTTGGCACCAGCGCTAAGCGGCAATACGGCACGACCCTGCTGCTGGCAATATTTGCTAATGAAGTGTTCAGCCAGCGGCGCAATGTCTTCTGCCCTTTGCGCTAAGGCTGGCCAATGCAGTGGAAACACATTTAAACGAAAGAATAAATCTTGTCGAAAACTGCCTGCCGCAACAGCTTGCTGAATATCGCGGTTACTGGTGGCTAATACCCGCACATCCAGTTTAATCATTTTACGGCTGCCAAGCCGCTCCACTTCTCGCTCTTGCAGCACCCGCAGCAACTTTGCCTGCAGGTTTAAATCCATTTCAGTAATTTCATCCAGCAACAAGGTGCCCTGCTGGGCCTGTTCAAATTTACCCGGACATGCCGCAATGGCACCGGTAAAAGCGCCTTTTTCATAACCAAATAAGGTTGATTCCAGCATATTTTCCGGAATTGCGGCACAGTTTATTGCAATAAACGGCCCTGCGGCCCTGGGCGATTGCTGATGAATATACCGCGCCAGTACTTCTTTACCTGAGCCACTGGGCCCGGAGATCATTACACTGGCTTCTGAGCGCGCTACCCTGGCGGTTAATTCCAGTAATGCTTTGCTGGCAGCCGCCGCCACTACCGGCGTTGCCGGATTAGGCTGCTCAGGCAATACATAACGACTTACCGTGCTAACCAGTACCTGAGGGGCAAACGGCTTAGCCAGATAATCGACAGCGCCCAGCCGGATAGCTTCTACCGCATCCTGCACGTTGGCATAGGCGGTCATCATTAATACCGGTAGCTGTGGATAATGTAGCCGCAAGGTTTTTAGCAATGTTAAACCCGACACCTGGCCCATCTGCACATCGGTAATAACCAGTCGTACCTGCTGTTTTTTTAATAACAATAAGGCACTTTCTGCGCTGTCGGCAGAAAATACCTGATAACTTGCCAGACTTAGCGTGTCGCAAAGCGCTTCACGCAGCCCGGCGTCATCTTCAACAATCAAAATAGGAGTGGCTGTAGTCATTTGCTACCTCGGCTTACTGTGTTAGCGGGTTGAGATGATTCGAAAAAATGAACAGGTAGTTCAATTACAAAACAGGCGCCGACCTTAGCATGTTGCTGGTAGCACACAGTACCCTGATGCGAGTTAATAACCGCTTGCACGACCGCCAGGCCAAGGCCGCTGCCATTTTGGCGCCGACTGAAAAAAGGCTCAAATATATGCGGTTGTAGCTCGGCGGCAATGCCAGGACCATTATCGGTGATCTCAAGCCTTAGCCTGTTTTTATGCTGCCGGGCTGAAATAGTAATGTAAGCAGCGAAAGGTAAAGCCTGCAGACTATTTTGAATAAGGTTGTTAATAGCCCCCGCCAGACTATTTAAGTTGCCAAGCAAATACACATTGGGGCAAGTAGTGCTGATAGACAGCGTAGCTTGGTGCTGCTGCAATAAAACCTCGGCACCGGCGTTAATTTCGTTAATTAAGCTTTGTAAAGTAAAAGGCTGTACAGCCTGGGCGGTGCCAGAGCGGGCAAACAACAGCATGTCATTAACCTGTTGCTCTAAATCGTGTAGCCGGGCTAAAAGTTTTTGCTGGAATTTCTGTTGTGAATCGGCAGAAAGTTTACTGCTACCAAGGTTTTCTGCATACAACAACGCCGATGACAACGGTGTACGAATTTGATGCGCCAGCGTCGCCATCATTTTGCCAAGGGTGGATAAACGTTGTAAATGGGCGAGACGGCTTTGCAGTTGGCGGGTTTGACTAAGATCAGTTAACACAATTAACTGACCAGGCTCGGGGGTTAGCGGACTAATTTCCAGCTTTAGCCGCCGGCCATCTTTTAAGGATACTTCCAAGCCATCGTCGCTGCGCGGGGCAAAGCAGCGGTTAATAATATCCAACCATGATTGGCCCAGTAAAGGCTGGCCTAGCATGCTAATAGCAACCGGGTTAGCTTCAGATACCATGCCGCGGGCAGTAAGCAGCACTACACCAGCAGGTAGCACATTAATAATATGTTGTAGCCGGCTGTCAGTGTCATTGCCAAAGCCTGCTAATGTCTGAATGACGCCGCTATTGTGCAGCGGCCGGGTGCTGGCTAACGAAATGGAATGGGTATTTGGCATAATGTAACGGCTCTTGGCTAAATAGCAAAGCCGATGCAGAGATTATGCCAACCATAAGATACTGATTTAATGTGTTTTTAAAAGACAATGCTGCGTCAAAGGCTTGACAGCTGCGGCTTATTCATCCCGCCCAAGGTTATATTTACGCATCTTTTCAACCAGTGTCGTCCGGCGCAGCCCTAATACTTCGGCCGCCCTGGCCACCACAAAATCATGCTGTTGCAGAGCGTTTGAAATAAGCTGAATTTCCAGCTCTGCCAGGTATTCTTTTAAATCGAAGCCATCGGCCGGCATGGCGTTAAGCTGTGGCAAACTTAGCGCCGAGCCGTTGTTATTAGCACCCGCTGCTAAGAGGTTACTGTCATCAACGCTGTCATCAATATTGGTGGCAAACATCTCATTTAGCATGTCACGCTCTAGCAATGCTTCTGGGTAAACCGGCTGATAACTTTCAACCTCAAAATAACAATATTTTTGCGGTAATTCTGCCAGATCAACCACCTGGTTCGGATACATTATTAGCATTCTTTCCAATAAATTAGCCAGCTCACGCACATTACCCGGCCAGCTGTGCAGTTTTAAACTGTCCAGCGCCCGCTCGGTAAAGCGAACCTGTGCCTGATTAAACGCGGCATGGCGGTTAAGTAACTCCTGAATTAACAGCGGCAAGTCGTCACAACGTTGGCTAAGTGCCGGTGTTTCAATAGGAAACACATTTAGCCGGTAAAATAAATCTTCCCTAAAATCGCCTGCAGTGATCATTTGCTCTAAATTGCGATGGGTAGCGGCAATAATCCGTACATCAGCTTTTATCGGCTGATTACCGCCAACCCGTTCAAAAATGCGCTCTTGTAATACCCGCAGCAACTTTACTTGCATTGGTTGCGGCATGTCGCCAATTTCATCCAAAAATAAGGTACCGCCTTGTGCTAATTCAAAGCGTCCTTTGCGGGTAGAAATAGCCCCGGTAAACGCGCCTTTCTCATGGCCGAATAATTCGCTTTCAAGTAACTCTGCCGGAATAGCGCCACAATTAATAGGTACAAAAGGGCCCGACGCCCGGTTAGACAATAAATGAATATTGCGCGCGACCACTTCTTTACCGGTGCCCGACTGCCCTAATACCAGCACGTTAGCCTCGGTTTTAGCCACCTGCTGAATTAAAAAGCGCACTTGTTGCATCAGCTCGGTCTGGCCTACCATACCGGCAAATTTAAACGTGGGATCGGTTTGGCGCTGACCTGGCAACAAACGATGGTATTGCTGACAATCACGCAGCAATTGGGTCAGCGAGTTATAAAAGAATGGCTCGGTTAACAAGCCTACGGCATTCGGATATTGCAGTAACGGTGCCAACGCCTCACCAATGAGTAAAAAAGCACAATTTGGATAAGCCAGCAACAGCTCAGCATGCTCAGCGGTACCAATAGCACCCAACAGCACCACAGCAGGGCTTTGGCTAGCAAGTTGCTGGCTTAATACCGGCAGGCTAACCACTTGGTAGGTTTCATTAATAAACCCGAGCACCGTCGCAAGGCGCTCAGCGCGGCGCTGTTGTAATTCAACGATATAAAGCGGGGGATTAACTGACATTAGGCCGTATTACTGTTATTGCTTAGGCTTCATTGTACTTTGCCACACTACGCATGCAACCCTAACTGCTATTTTTTTGACGACTGTCAAAAAAATAGCAGTTACTATAGGCCTTCACTACCCCAGCAAGGTTAAAGCTTGTTGCTGCTGCATACGGGCTTGCATGGCCACACTGCTTTTTATACATTCTAAAGATAGTGTTCTCGGCATACTTTATGCAAGATTTTATGTGCTACAGTCTTTTTATAAAAAATACTCTTAAAGGTCAGGCTTCACCGCTGACTAGGCCAAATAAATGTTTGAGGGCGCGCTATGTTTGATGGAAAAACCATTTTGATTACCGGCGGTACCGGCTCATTTGGGCATAAATATACTGAAACATTATTAGCGCGCTACAAGCCAAAAAAAATCATCATCTACTCACGAGATGAATTAAAACAGTATGAAATGCAGCAAAAATTTGACCAAAGCTGTATGCGCTATTTTATTGGCGACGTGCGTGACGCTCAGCGGTTAAGCCGCGCCATGCATGGCGTTGACTATGTCATTCACGCTGCGGCACTAAAACATGTACCTGCTGCTGAATATAATCCTATGGAGTGTATCCGCACCAATATAAACGGTGCAGAAAATGTTGTTAATGCCGCTTTAGACAATAATGTTGAGAAGGTTATCGCGCTATCTACTGATAAAGCAGCTAACCCGGTTAATTTATACGGTGCAACTAAACTGGCATCCGACAAGCTTTTTGTGGCAGCCAATAATATTTCTGGCGGAACCAAGCCACGTTTTTCTGTAGTGCGTTATGGCAATGTAGTCGGTTCACGCGGTTCAGTAGTACCTTATTTTCAACAATTAATTGCTAAAGGTAATGATCACTTACCAATTACACATGCCGAAATGACCCGATTTTGGATTAGCCTGCAACAAGGCGTAGATTTTGTATTAACAAACTTTGAAAGAATGCTGGGTGGTGAAATTTTTGTACCAAAAATCCCTTCAATTCGCATTACTGATTTAGCCAAGGCAATGGCACCTGACTTACCTATAAAAATTGTCGGTATTCGCCCGGGCGAAAAACTACATGAAATGATGTGTCCGGGTGATATGTCCTATCATACTTTTGAATTCGCCGATCACTATGTCATCGCACCAGCTATAAAATTTTTTAATCGCAGTAATGATTTTAGTGGCAATGCGTTAGGTGAAAGGGGTCAACCAGTGGCGGTTAATTTTGAATATGTATCTGACACCAATCCTGATTTTATGGATATTGACACTATTCGTCAGTTTAATGTAGAAGCTCAGCAATGATCCCATATGGCAAACAGCAGATTGATCAAGACGATATAGCGGCGGTAACAGAAGTACTGCAATCTGTTTGGCTTACCCAGGGACCTAAGGTACCCGCCTTTGAACTGGCGGTTAGTGAGCAGTGCCAGGCTAGCTATGCCGTAGCCGTCAATAGCGCCACTTCCGCTTTGCACATTGCCTGTCTGGCGTTAAATGTCGGACCAGAAGACATAGTATGGACATCGCCTATTTCTTTTGTAGCCTCGGCAAACTGCGCACTTTACTGCGGCGCGAAAATTGATTTTGTCGATATTACGCTCGACACTGGCAATATCTGTATTAATGCTTTAGAAACAAAGCTGATTGACGCCCAAAAACTAAACCAGCTGCCTAAAGTGGTTATCCCGGTGCATTTTGCCGGACAACCCTGCGATATGGTCAACCTGGCTAAACTCGCCAAACAGTATGGTTTCAACGTAATCGAAGACGCTTCACATGCCATTGGGGCCATGTATTTAGATAAAGCTATTGGCGGCTGTGCGTTTTCAGATATTTGTATTTTTAGTTTTCATCCGGTAAAAATCATTACCAGCGGTGAAGGTGGTATGGCGCTGACTAACCAGCCTGACCTTGCCCGAAAAATGCAACAACTACGCAGTCACGGCATCACGTCCGACCCAACAGAATTGACCGAACCCAGCCATGGCCCCTGGTATTATCAGCAACAACTGCTTGGGTTTAACTACCGGATGACCGATATTCAGGCGGCACTAGGGTTAAGCCAGCTGAATAAACTTAATAAATTTGTGAGTGAGCGCAACCAGCTTGCCGCTTTTTATCAGCAACACTTTAGTGATAACACCAACATTCAGCCACTGCGAGTATCCGCTGACTGTTATAGTAGCTATCATCTTTATGTGATCAGGCTACCTGAACTAAGTAGAAACCAGCACAAAGCTTGCGTGGAGTTTTTACGAAGTAAGGGCATTATGGGCCACGTGCACTATATCCCGATTTATTTACAGCCCTATTATCAGCAACTGGGATTTAAAGCGGGTTATTGCGCCAATGCCGAGCGCTACTATCAGCAAGCGGTCACTTTGCCACTCTTTCCAGGTTTAACGGCAGAGCAGCAATTATTTGTGGTAAACGAATTGGAGCATTTTTTATGCAGCCTGAGCTAAACGAACAAGCACTTAACCAGATTAGTGAGTTATTTCCAACCCTAAGCGTGTTAGTGCTGTTAGGAAGCCGGGCAACAGGTAAAACGCATGCTAACAGCGATTGGGACTTTGCTTTTTATTTATCAGAACCTGATGATTTTTCCCGGCTGGCCTTAACCGAGCAATTAAGAGCACAACTGGCAGCAGTAATAGGGTGTAATATAGAAACTGTTGATTTGATCGATTTAAGAGCAGCAAATTTGGCAATGCGCTCGGTTATTGCCAATGAAGGTATTGCATTAATAACCGTAGACAATCGATTTTGGTTTAAATTTTTAGAACGTACCTGGCGAGAGCTGGAGTATTGGCAATGGGAGCAAACTCATGACGCTTGAGTTATATCTCAGAGAAACGGCTAATTTGGCTGCAGATTATAAACACCTGCTGGACAGTGCTGCTGAGAATATTGCTCAAAATAATAGCTTTTCTAAGCTTGAGCAAAATGGCTTATTACATTGTTTGCAAATTGTCACTGAGAACGCTATCGGTAAAGCTAAACACTTGTTAAAAGCAGCAGGAGAACCCACACCGGTATCGGCCTACGATGCAATACAAAAACTTGGCCGGCTCCAGCATTGGACAGATACTGAAATAACACAGTGGAATGCAATTATAGGTTTGCGTAATCGTATTGTTCATGAATATATGAACATTGATATGAGGCTTGTCTTAACGCTGGTTGAACAAAAGAGATATCAGATAATCATCGATTTTTTGCTAAACGAAACGCTATGAACATTGCCATTATTCCGGCGCGTGGCGGCAGTAAACGCATTCCACGTAAAAACATTAAACTCTTTTGTGGCCAGCCAATGCTGGCCTACCCTATTCAAGCGGCATTAAATAGCGGTGTAGTGGATAAGGTGGTAGTCTCCACCGATGACCCGGAAATAGCCGCGATAGCCAGGCATTACGGCGCAGAAACACCTTTTATACGCAAGGCTGAGCTGGCGGATGATTTTACCGGCACTACGGATGTTATTCGCAACGCCATTATGCAACTGCAACAATTAGGCTGGCCCCTTAGCGCTTGCGCATGCGTATACGCCACGGCACCACTGCTTCATAGCGAACTTATTGCATTGGCATACCAGACACTTTTAAGCAGTAAAGCTGATTATGTGTTTACCGCCGCCCGCTTCTCTTTCCCTATCCAACGTGCCTTAGTAAAAACAGCACAAGGCGGGGTATTGCCATTTGATAACGAAAGTATTAGTAAGCGCTCACAAGACCTTACTGAAACCTTTCATGATGCAGGTCAATTATATTGGGCTATGGCATCAACCTGGCTTAATACAACAAAAGTTGTATTTGGACCAGATTCAAGAATGGAGGTCCTTCCGGATTATTTAGTTCAGGATATTGATACTATAGACGACTGGCAACGTGCAGAACTTTTGTATCAAATGCTACAGGCTCGTACCCCGTGAATGTGTTGTTTCGCACTGATGCATCGGTGGTTTTAGGCTCTGGTCATGTTATGCGTTGCCTAACGCTGGCACATGCCTTACGTAAAATAGGCGCCCAATGTGATTTTGCTTGTCGCTTAACGTCTGGTCATTTGGCTGATGTTATTCGTGACCAAGGTTTTACACTATTACCGCTACCAGAAAACCTGCCAGATCAGGCTATTGATGCTTGTAAAACACTTGAAGTTATAACTCATGATTACTCGCTACTGGTGGTTGATCATTATCTGTTAGCAGCTGATTATTGTCAGCGCATGAGGTTACGCTGTAGCCACATTATGCAAATTGATGACTTAGCCAACCGTGAATATGATTGTGACTTGCTGTTAGACCAAAATCTGGTTGCCAACGCAGAACATCGATATAGCAGGTTGCTGCCGCCACATTGCATGCAAATGTTAGGGCCGCGTTATGCCTTGCTTCGAGAGGAGTTTTATCAGGTTGTTACGCCACGTAATACACAACATATTCTAATAGGTTTTGGCGGCAGTGATGAGCAAAACTTAACCAGCCTGGCCATTGAGGCTGTCAATAACCTAAAGCTTCCAGGTATTACTGCCGATATTGTAATTGGAGCAAATAATCCATGGCATGTAGAAATTAAAAAACTTACTGCTAACCTGCCCAATATGCGATTACATGTGCAATGTAATTATATGGCGAAGTTAATGCACCAAGCGCAACTCATGCTTGGTGGTGGTGGTGCCAGTCATTGGGAAAGGTGTATTTGTGCTCTGCCAGGTTTGGTTGTTACCGTTGCCGAAAATCAGCAGGCGACAACGACTTTTCTTGACCAGCTTGGCGCGTGTGTTTGGTTGGGACAGGCTGCAGATATGACAGCAGAGTTCTTTGCAGAGCAACTATGCTATTACCTGTCGCAACCAGCACTGCTTGATAGGATGGGCCAAACGGCAGCCGGATTAATACCGGCTGCCGCAGGTACACCACTGGTAGTTGACACTATAATGAACACGCTGAACAACACAAATGGGTAACGAGGATAAGTAATGGCAGTAATTATGCTTGGCAATCACGCGGTAGGGCCGGATCAACCGCCATTTATCATTGCCGAATTATCCGGCAACCATGATCAAAGCCTGGACAAGGCTTTAGCCATGGTTGAAGCAGCAGCAAAGTGCGGTGCCGATGCGATTAAGCTGCAAACCTACACTCCGGATACCATTACGCTGGATGTGCACGACAATGAATTCTTTATTGATAACCCCGACAGCCTATGGCATGGCAATTCGCTGTACAGCCTTTATCAGCAGGCGATGACGCCGTGGGAATGGCACAAGCCCCTTTTCGACCGTGCAAAAGAGTTAGGCATGTTGGCCTTTAGCTCGCCATTTGATTTAACCGCGGTAGACTATCTGGAACAGTTAAATGTGCCCTGCTACAAAATTGCCTCGTTTGAAAATATCGACCACGGTTTAATTGCAGCTGTTGCTCGTACCGGGAAGCCTGTAATAATATCAACAGGTATGGCCACTCAAACTGAATTAGCTGAAGCCGTTGACGTACTGCGACATAACGGATGCCGTGACATTATCCTGTTAAAATGCACTAGCAATTACCCGGCACGCCCCGTAGATGCCAACTTAAACACTATTCCGCATTTGGCAGCGCTGTTTGACTGTCAGGTTGGTTTGTCAGATCACACAGCAGGTATTGGTGTCAGTGTGGCGGCAGTGGCCCTGGGTGCAACCGTAATTGAAAAACATTTTGTGCTGGACCGCAGCGAAGGCGGCATCGACGCAGCCTTTTCTATGGAGCCGGAAGAGTTCAGTCTTTTGGTATCAGAATGCCGTAAAGCTAAAGATGCCTTAGGCAAAGTGCATTATGGCTGTACCGACAAAGAAATTGCCTCACGGGTGCACCGACGCTCGCTCTATATTGCTAAAGATATGCAAGCCGGTGATATTTTTACCACAGACAACCTGCGTTCAGTGCGCCCCGGGCTTGGTTTGCCGCCCAAGTACCTGCCACAGTTTCTCGGCCGTCAGGCGAAGCAAGATGTGTCGATGGGCACCCCGCTAAGTTGGGAAATGATTTGAACTATGCGCTCATTAATCGTGCTACGTATGGCAACTTTAGCGGATGCAGACAAGCTGCTGTTGTGGCGCAACGATGATTTAACCAGAACATGCAGTTTGAACTCAGAACCGGTTACCCTGCAACAGCATCTGGCCTGGCTGCAAAGCAGCTTTGAAAATAAACAGCGGCATTTGTTTATCGCTGAATTTAACGGCGATGCAATAGGTACCGTTCGCGTTGATTCAAAAGATGATCGTCATACTATATCCTGGACCGTGGGCACCGATTTTAGAGAAAAAGGGTTAGCAAAATTAATGGTCGCGTTGCTGGTGAGTAAACTGGACGGAATTGTGGTAGCTGAAATTTTACCGGGTAACGCAGCATCAATACGTGTTGCAGAATCTGCCGGCTTAACCTACGTCAACACCCACAATGGCATTATGTATTATGAATACCAGGCACCCGGTTAATACTCCTCAGATTACACTGCCACAGGATGTTTTATAAAAGACATATTACTTGCCGGCGGCAACGGCAGCAGGCAATACCCTATTACTCTGTAAGCGTAACACCAACCGCACATTCCCAGCTTAACTAAATCTACATACCCTGTCTGGTGCTACCACCAAACAGGAGTTTAAGATGATCCGCGGAGCACCCGAGCAGTGGCTGGCGTATTTTCAGCAAGGCACCATTGAACAAAGCCTGGCGCACTATCAGCGCGATTGTTGTCAATGTTGAGCCGGCCATCTTCAAGATAGCGTATCAGCTTCGGCCACTGGTTTAGGCTGTAGTTAATGGCTTTGCCCAGTAAGCTTTCTTTGTGAAGGGTGCTTTTGGACTTCTCCCACCAGTCCCACAGTTGCTGCAGTAGCGGTATTGCAAGTAGCTGGCGTTGCTGTTGTTTTACCTCGAACGACTGCGCCCAGTAACCGGCTAACGTGGCGTTAGCTTGCTCATAACCCGCATAACCATCCACTTGCAGATAACCACTGTAACCGTTAAGAAACTGCACAGCATGCGCGCTGCTGCGGAATATGCTGATAGTTATAATAATCTTGTGAAAAGTACTTCAGTACAGCCCCGCTATTGCTGTCAAACACCTCCGACTCGTGGTACACCAAAGTGCATTGAGAATTGGCATCCAGATAGTCAACCTGTTGCTGTAGCTTGCCAGGTAATGCGATATCATCACCGTCCAGATATGCAATAAACTCCCCTGTTGCCGTGTTTAGCAGGCGATGCATAGTCGCAACTAACCCCAAGTTCACTTCATTGCGAAGTATGACCAGATTACTATAGGCAGAACCAAGATGCTGTATAACGTCGAAGGTATTATCGGGCGATGCATCATCACACACTATAACTTCATAACTAAAATTAGTTTTTTGTGACAGGATATAGTAAGCACTCATAAATGAAAACGGACAACTTAAATGCAGGAACAATAACTGATAATTTCATATACCCTCTTATAACCCACTCTTTTGTATACTAGTCTGTTATGTCCAACTGTAATGGCTCTGCCGCAAAATCTGCCACCATTTGTGTTAGATAGTCTTTCCAGACAATAAGGACGGTATTAAATTGTTCAACCGCTTTAACTTGCGCCTCAGCTCCGGCCTGCTGCAACAACGGTAAAAGCTTTGACAGCAAACTAAGAAAGTAGCTGGCACTGCCGTATAACAGATAAAAAATAATACTATTAGGCAAGCTGGCCTGTTGCTTTAGTAGCACCCATTGGCGGTCAATGCAATTCTTTGCACTGGTGTAATCGGTTACCGGTTTTGTTAATAGCTCATCCCAAATGATAAGACTATTAGTTAAGCCACCAGCATTATAATACCGTTTAAATTCAGACAATTGCACAGTAAAATCTTGTTGAATACAAGCTTGTTGCAGAAAATCGTCGAGTAAATCAGTAACAGGTTTTGACGGTAAGAAAGTAAGAATTTGTGACGGTTGTAGCGATATAGCGCCCTGAATCATGGCACCGTCACTACAATTATACACTTCTGCTTGTCCACTATAAGCGGTTAACGTTTGTTCAATAATCTGCCGGGAAATATCAAATTCAATTTTCGTTTGAACCACTGGTCTGAAGTTGCCAACCACGCTAATACTATCACCATGCACTGCTGAGTAATCATATACTGCCTTACCATTTTGATCATAATACGCAGAGAAACGCGAATGGTGGTTATTTACATCGACATAGCCTAAATCAACACCCAGCAAATAATATTGTTTAAAGCCCGCTTGTAGTAGCCAGTTTATCGCCAAGTTAGATACAGTAGGATAAGCATGCGATAACTGCGCTATGTCACCTGCACCTTTAAGCACCTTATTAAACAAAGTGGTTGAAGCTTCCCCCTCTTTAAACGCTAAATAGGTTCCGGCAAACAAGGCTGCAGTTTCCGGATGTATACCATTAACAGTAATAAGTTTTATTTTTTTTAGATAAGCAATGTCATTTACCTGAGTAATCCAGCGATAGGTTGAACGATTTTGTTCAACCTCGGCATGAAAATCTGGTGTTATACCCAAATGATGCAAAGGCTTAAGCGCTGTACCACAACTGACCACAACAACCTTTTCACGATGCTCTTTTATGTAGTCGGCACATTGATCAAGGCTTGGACCGTTACCCACAATAAATACGGGTAACACCGTGGCGGCATGCTGTAAGTAGTTGCTGCGTTTTGCTTTTAACCAGTTGTGGCCCAACATAAAGCTATTGTAAGTGTGGCTAATCCCAAAGCGGGCATGATCGTAGTAATCACCAATGGTCAACACTACCTTTAATTGTTGACGCAACTTTTTAATGGCACTTGCCGTAAAAGGATTAGTGTCAGTTTGTAACATATAAGTATTTGCAATGGTAAAAGCGCCCACACTGAAAAACTGCTGCATTAAATCGTTAAAGTAGTCGCTGCCATCATTACCAATATTCAAATAAATACGGCTACCTGTCTGTTCAGCTTGTTGTAGCAAAGAAGCCCAATCAGTAACAAATAAACTGGCATAAAAATGTTCAATATTAGACTCACAAACATATAAATTAGTAATATTGCGCTGCTGTAGTAAAGCGGGTAAATAAGCGCCGACACCGACACCGAAAATAATCAGCGAATCAATTTTCTCAGGCAGTACATTTTTCTGTTGCGCCATCTCCAAGAATAGCGGCTGCAATTTAGCAATAGCTTGATAATGAATATAATGGCGAAACTTCCAGGCAACTTTTTGGCCAAGAATAACATCGTCTTTGGGTGGTTGGTGCAGAAAACTGTCTATTAGCGCTGTTGCTTCAGTATCTTTGTCGCTATGAAGTAATGCATTACGTTCTTTGTGCCATAAATTAGCCTTACCATGGTCGTCTTTTACCAGAAACCAGTGCCGGGTAGCAAACCCCAGCATGCTTTTCGCAATATCGGGATACAACCGTTTAAATACGGCAATATTTTGCTGAAACAGCGCTTCTTGGCGTTGTGAATCGGTTATTGTAACTTTTTTATTTCCTAAAATATTATTAAACCGAACTGGCAGATAATCTGTTGGTTGGGTGTAACCCAGGTACTGTCTGTCTGCTTTTAGAAGCTCAGCTCTATTACCATTAAACGTAAACAACGTGGCAAGCACTTCATCCGTTACTGAATAGCTTAAATGACGATACAAATATAACTTTTTTAGCGCAGGGATAAACTGAAATAGCTCTTGTAAGTCGCTGGCGATGCTGCTGCCGTCATTCCCCATTTGCAAAGAAATAAGCGTATTACTGCTAGCTGCAGCAGTAAAAATATCATGCCAGTTTATCGTTTGAAAAGAGCATTGCAGCATAGTCAAATCGGGTTCATAAATAATTAGACAGCGGATTTTCCGCCGTGTTATCAATGGCAAAATTTGATGCCCCAACCCAAGGCCAAACATGCATATGGCATCAGGTTGCAGAGGAAGTGGTTCTGTCGGCCAATTAGCATTGCTTACTGGTGGCGTAAATGAAATGACCGGTGCATTGCTTATAAAAGCAGTAACTTCAGTTTCTGCCTCTAACTCAGGGTTAGCCAGATACACCGCGCTGCTATTTTGTCTGTCAACAATATTCGCTTTACCATTTAAATTACAAAATAAAGAAAATCGTTTTTGTTCAGGTTGTTGCAGTAACGGCAGAATATTAGGGCAGTAAAAGGAGAAGGTGTTTTCGTTTACGTTTTTACAACGAGTTATATGTTCTGCTAACTTTTGTTCCAGAACAACTTGCTGTTGTGCATCTTTTAGTAACTGATTATAAAGAGAGTGATGCATAGTATTTAATACTTAAAATTGTTTAGTGTTATCGTAACTGGCATTACCCTTTCTGGCACGAGTTATTTGGATTAACTGCTCAGCAACCCCTGTTCTTTCTGCTGACAATTTTTCAACTTGCAACGCAAGCCAGCTAAGGTTATCTTGCAGGTACAAAGTAAGCTTTACGGTCGGCACAGTTTGTTGAGATAGTGCCAGCAAAGCTTGTTCAAACTGGTTGATCAAGCTTATTGCAGCATCTGCATCTGTTAGCTCTTGCTCTAACAACTCTAAAAACTGTTGTTGAATTTGTGCAACGTTGGCACTTAGCTCAGCCGTTAGCGACATCAGGCGACGCCTTGAGCCAGTTCCGTACGCATAGCATAACCTTTTTCTCTATCAGCAACCGATATTTGATCCCACGCTGATTTAATGGTTAGCAGTAGATCCATTACTTCTTGTATTTTGCTCTGGCTTTGCTCTCTGCTGGCTACTGTTAGTTGGTTCAACATAAAATCATACAATGCAGACAAATTATCGGAAATTTCAGCGCCTGCTTTCATATCCAAGCTACCCTGCAATGCACTTATAATGGCCATACTTTTTGAGATCGTAGCAGCTTTACCCGCGTAATCTTTACGTTCTATAAAACCTTTAGCCTTTGCCATATTCTCCAGCGCACCTTGCATAAGCAGCTGAATAATCCTATGCGGGTCTGCAACCGCCAGGTCATCTTTTACACCTACAGATTTGTACGCTTTAATACCGTAGCTCATAATGCTCTCCGATTATCTAATAACCTGATTTATCTAGATTTATTAGTACCAAATCCAGGCAAACCTGATAGCGCGGCAGTAACACTAGTTTGTGTTCTTTGCATTTGCGCCAGCAAACCATCAAGCGCCGTATAACGTTTACGAAGTGATTCTTCGAAACTTGTTATGTATCGGCTGGCCGCTTCAGAATCTTTAGTATTTTTTGTAAGCTGAGTTCGAAGGGAAGATTCTTTACCAGCAATAATGCCACCCGATTGGTTAAACCCTTGCATAAAGCTATCAAGGCTGCTTGCCAAGCCATTTTCACCACCAAACATCTTCGCCACCGCATCATAATTTTCACTAAGCGCCTTATCAAAGCGTTGCTGGCCGGTCTCAGTACTAAATTCTGTCGACGTGCTTATTTCAAGCTTACCGCCTTTATTAAACGTAATACCTAACGAGTAGAGTGTGTTCATTTGCTCATCGCCGCCAGCAATGGCGTTACCCAACAAGCCTCGTAATTGGCTCATAATAGAGCGCGGTAATGCATCTCCATTTAACGCACCGCCTCCGCCTGTAACCGAGGTACCATCACTGCCAAGGCTTCGTTTTCGCGTTAAACTACCTACTTGGTCTACCAGACTGTTATAACTATTTATAAAAGCTTTGATATTATCTTCCGCTGCTTTTTTATCGGTGCTGATATCCAGTTTGGCATTATTACCAGCCGGTGTTTCGGCTAACACGGTAATCGTGACATCTTGGATTACATTGTTAAAGGTATTGCTGCTGCTACTGGCCACTATGCCGTCAACTTCAATTATCGCATCCTGTGCAGCCTGAACACTGCTAAGCCCTGCACTTACACCACTTGCAACTGTTGATATGGCATCAAGCTCAGCATTGTTATTACTGATAACTAAATCATTACCCTGGCCACTTATTGCAGAGCTAAGCACTAACTTGGTGCCTACCGCACCGCCTGCATTAATAATATTAGCGTTAACCCCAAAATTATTTGCACTTTCATTAATTTTTAACCGCAACTCATTTAATGTCATGCCAGCAGTAACATCAATATCGAAGCTTTTATCGCCGGCAGTAAAGCTTAATGTACCATCGGTTGTCGAAATAACATCATCGGAACTACCGTAGGCTAAATCAGCACTCTCTAATCGACTACCTCTCGCAAGCTGATTTACTTTAACTTCAAAACTAGACGCTGCAGCGGTACTATTAGCCGAGGCTTCAATAAAGGTTTTATCAGCCATTGGCTGAGTAATCGTGACTGAGCGCGCCTTTAAGCTGTCACCCTCTAGCTTTTTCGTCGCATCCTGAAAAGCAGACAGCGCCGACTTTAAGCGTCCCATACCTGATAATGATGCATCTAAGGTTGCTTTGGTTTTATCAATTCTGGCGAACTTAGTATCCCGCTCTACCCTTACCAAAGTAGAAACCAGTTCTTCCAATGGTAAGCCTGATGCAGCACCAAGAAAATTAATATTAGACATAGCTCACCTCTTTTGCCGGAAAAAGTTACACTTTTCGATCAATTAACAGCCCTAAAGACTGCCCCATCTCATCCTGCAATTTTTTAATACCTTGTGCTACTTTTATTAACTCTTCTGATGGAATTTGCCGGATAAGTTGTTCGGTTTGCTGATCAACTACTTTAATAATAGACCGGCCAGAAACTTCATCAATGGAAAAACTTAATGAACGCTGCTCTATAACCGCAGCCTGGTTTAGCACGTCTACCGCCTGTTGTAATTCTTGCTTGCTTGGCTGCGCCAACGCAGAGGCAGTAGTACTAGAGTCAGGAGTAGTTGCCTGAACGGCATCATTCTTTAATTTATTTGCAGCTGGCGACACACTCTCTGGTCTAAGATTTGCACTAGCTGTGTTAAAGTTTATCATTGAAGCATTATTAACGTTACTCATACTTCCTCCTCAGTAAAAACTCAGGGTAACAATGGCTGTCACCCTGATTTTAGACCGTTTAGCCCAGTAACGACAACGCTGCCTGTGGCCGCTGGTTAGCCTGCGCTAATACCGTAGTACTCGTTTGCTGCAAAATCTGCGACCGAGTTAACTCTGCGGTTTCTTTAGCAAAGTCGGTATCACGAATACGCGCTCGTGCGCTTGACACGTTCTCAGAAATATTCGATAAGTTACGAATGGTTGACTGAAAACGATTTTGCACCGCACCTAAATCAGCACGTTTACCATCAACCGCTTTAATTGCAGCATCAATCTTGGTCATTGCACCCGATGCAGAGTCAACACCAGTAAGTTCAGTGCCCATAGAAACAGTGTCTAAGTTTAAACCCGTTGCATTAGTAGTCCAACCATCAGCGGTGCCGGCAGCGGCTCCAAATTTAACATTGACACTGATAAAATCATCAGTCGTAGCCTGCGCACCCACTAACACTTTGGCAGAATACTGACCAGTTAACAATTTTTCACCACCAAACTCGGTGGTTTTGGCCACACGGGTAATTTCGGCTGCTAGGGCCGTAAACTCTTTTTGTAAGGCCAATTTGTCATCAGTACTGGAAATACCATTTTGTGCCTGTACCGATAAGGTTCGCATCCGCTGTAATGAGTTAGTAATTTCATCAAACGCACCTTCTGCAACCTGCGCCAAAGAAATACCATCGTTAGCATTACGGGTAGCTTGATCCAAACCATTTATCTGACTGGTTAAACGGTTTGAAATTTGCAAGCCCGCGGCATCATCAGCAGCACTGTTAATCCGAAAGCCAGATGATAAACGTTTAAACGCGGTATCAAGCGCATTACCAGAGTTTAATAACTGGCGCTGAGCATTTAATGACGACGCATTAGTATTGACAAATAAAGCCATGAGTCACTCCTTCGTTTTTGGCTAATAATTTAAGCCGCAAACTGTTGTTAAAAATACGGTATACCCGTTAATTTAGCCAAGCTGCAACTCGGCTTAATAAGGCTATCGGCTGACACTTTATAAACTTTAGCGATTTTTTAAGATATTTTTTATTTTTATAGAATGTAAGAAGTATTAAGCGCAGAGAATAAATTGAAAGCGTTTTAAATCAGTGGCTGGATGCCAGCTTAAAGTAGTGTTGGCTTTGTGCTGTTTTGCCAAGACTTTGATAAAAAACTGCCAAATTATGGGCAGCCAGATAGCTCCCCCGTCCAAAAACCGCACCATTTACACCGGTAACTTCGCCTATTTCCAGGCATTTTAACCAGCATTGCTCAATTTTCGGAATTAACTCAGCAGTGCGCTGAGGTTGATTAATAGCAACGTCAAGATAAAAATCTCCGAGAGAAAAAGAATAATCAGCAGATAAATGGCTTAAAGCCTGCTCCTGCGCTGCTAATGTTAAGCCTTGAGTAAATAACTTCAGTTTTTTGTAAATGAACAACAACCGGATAACTAAATCCAACCGCCAGCTTAAACCTGAACTCGAAGCCACCAAGGCCTGCTCGAAATAGACTTGTGCTTGAACAAGTTTTCCTGCCTGCTCATACTCTACGCCTAGTTTATATTGCAAATAACGGTCACCAGGTTGAGCCAATAATGCCTGCTGCAAAAGCTGCATATTACGTTGCTTTTTTTCTTGTTGTTGTGCCGGTTCATATCCGTCATGTTGCACGCTAATTGCCAGTGCTTTTAGCGGCAGTTTATGCTGTGGCTGTTCATGAATAGTTCCGCGGTAGCTTACCCCCTTTGGTAATACACGGCTGGTGATACTTCGTGCGTATTGCTTATTATTTCCCGCCACAAAACCACTAACTATTTCAATAGTACCAACAAAGTTTGCTGTTGTTTGTCGTAATTGCTGCAAAGTCTCTGCGCCACTGCTTAGCCATTCATCTGCATCAAGAATAATGTTCCAGTCCGCTGTTGAATGGCTTAATGCTGCATTTCTGGCTGTTGCAAAATCGTCACACCACGTAAAGTGCTTTACTATAGCGCCGCAACTGATTGCAATATCAACAGTATTGTCAGTTGAACCGGTGTCCAGCACAAGCATAGCATCAACAAATGGGGCAACACTTTGCAGGCAGCGTTTAATCGATCTCGCTTCGTTTTTGGCAATCATTACCAATGCTACACAGTAAGTCGGCATAATATTTTTTCTCTTAACGCTGCTAGAAAAAAACCACCCTAAGGTGGCTTTTAATTAAGCGAGTCACTCCACTGAAGCGTATCGGCAAGAAGCAAGGTTACTGCAAACCCTGTTGCTTCAGCTTACTGGCCAACTTAACCTTGCAGTAAGCTTAGTGCCGCCTGCGGCCGCTGATTAGCCTGCGCCAGCACGGTAGTACCCGTTTGCTGCAGGATCTGTGCCCGGGTTAACTCTGCTGTTTCTTTTGCAAAATCGGTGTCACGAATACGTGCTCTGGCACCAGATACGTTTTCAGAAATATTAGTTAAGTTACGAATGGTTGCCTGAAAACGATTTTGCACCGCACCTAAATCAGCACGTTTACCATCAACCGCTTTAATTGCCTCATCAATCTTGGACATTGCCGCGGAAGCACCGGTTGCTAAACCTGCATCATCTGCTAAATTAAAACCGTCTAAGGCTAAACCAGCTGCAGCCGTAGTCCAACCATTAGCGGTGCCGCCAGGGGTAGTTCCAGCATTAACATTGACACTGATAAAATCATCAATCGTAGCCTGCGCACCCACTAACACTTTGGCAGAAAACGTACCAGTTAACAATTTTTCACCACCAAACTCGGTAGTTTCTGCAATTCGGTTAATTTCGGTACGCAGTGCCGCAAATTCTTTTTGTAAGGCATTTTTGTCATCAATATTAGAAATACCGTTTTGAGATTGAATAGCCAGAGTACGCATACGTTGTAAAGCATTAGTCATCTCATCAAAAGCACCCTCTGCTACCTGGGCTAATGAAATGCCGTCGTTGGCATTACGGCTGGCTTGATCTAAACCATTAATCTGGCTGGTTAAACGGTTAGAAATTTGTAACCCAGCGGCATCATCCGCAGCGCTGTTGATACGAAAACCAGATGATAAACGTTTAAATGCTGTGTCTAAGGCATTGCCAGAATTGATTAACTGACGTTGAGCATTTAAAGATGACGCATTAGTGTTTACAAATAAAGCCATGATGTTTTCCTCACTAAATAACTGGTAGTGGCAATTTGTAGTGCGTATTGCCTGTTTCTTGCCGTGTTATATATTTATCGGGTGAGGGAAGGAAAACTTGAGTAGAATTTTTACTATTTTTTAGTTTTTAAGTGGTTGATTCTATTTTTAAATAAAAATTAAAGTTGGCGAAAATGCCGCCGATAAGGCACTTTGCCGAGCTTAGCGAATAAAATCAAATAACGTGGTAGCAGAAATTTTACCAAAGGTTGTAGACACTGCTTGCAGTGCTATTTCCTGACGTTTTATCTCTGTCATCGCGGCAGCAAAATCTACCTCTGACAAATCTGCCCGATACTCTTTATTATTAATGGTTAAGTCTTCATTACTACCAAACACACTGTCCAGTACATTGACACGGCCACCAATATTAGCTAGCGTACTGTCAAGTTTACTGGCGCTATCTTCTGTTTGCGCCAATACATCCTGAATAGCCTCGGTAAGCTGGTCATTACTTAAACCTGATGTTTCCAATACTGCAATAAAATCTTGAATAGTATTAAGAATATTCTTCTTTTCTGGCAACGCTAACGTGAAATCTATCTGGCCAGGGGCAGCGCTAGCGCCAGTAATTTTAATAGACAAACCATTAAAATTTATATCCTGGCCATCAACATAGCTGCCGGTTACTGCCGGAGTAAGCGCAACACCATTTTTTAGTATTTGAAAATTACTTGCTGCGTCAATAGCAATGTTATAGGTATTATTGGCAGCAGTTTGATTATCATAATTCCCCATATAAAAGGCATTAAACTGGTTTTGCTGCGCTACTGCTATTTTAACACTCGTTGGACTGCCGCTTGCAACAACAGGAAGCTGTGTTTTAAAACGGGCAAATACGTCATCAAAAATGGCTTTACCACTGTCGTTACCTGGCATGCTGATAGAAGGGGAAATTTGCAGCGCTTTGAAACCGTCATCTCCCTGAAACTTATAGCGCCCCGAGCCCTGGTCTAACTCATATGCGGGAGCTCTGTCCTGAAAACCAGCAAATATATAGCCGCCATCGGCATTTTTAGAGTTCATTAGATCAAATAGCTCGGTTTGAATGTTTTTCATCTCAAAAGCGATGGCTTGGCGTTCACGCTCGGTATAGGTACCGTTACCTGTAGCAATCGATAAGGTGCTAACTCTGTCAAAAGAAGTACGCATTGTGGTAAGTATCGTTTCTTCTAAAGCAAGATTATTTTGTAATAACACGCTGTTTTTTTGAAACTGCTCTATTTGTGCCAGATTTTGATTAAGCCCTAACACTTTTGCAGATGCTGCCGGATCATCTGCCGGAGACAAGATGCGAGTTTGCTTCGTTAACTGGTTTTCAGCACGAGACATTTTTTTCTGCGTATCCAAAATGCCATTTAAGCTTTGGTTAAACTGCATATTAAACGATATGCGCATAATGCTACCTCACTGCCTGTAACAGGGTATCAAAAATAGTTTGTGACGTTGCTATAATTTTAGCCGCTGCGGCGTAACTTTGCTGAAAACGGACTAAATTGGCAGCCTCTTCATCTAAACTTACGCCAGACAACGACTCATACCACAGTGTAGTTTGTTCCAGAATAGCAGAATTAGCTTCATCTGAGGTGCGGGCCTGACGAGTTCGCTCGCCAATAGTGCCTACCATAGTGGCATAAGACTGATTAAAACTGTATTTATTCACTTCATTGGCTACCGTTACCGCATTGCGCCGGGTGGTGGATTCTGACTGCAATTTAGCTAGCTCGAGACCATTGCGATTATCGTTATAACCATTAGTATTAAATTCAATAGTAAAAGTATCACCAGGGCGCGGTACACCACTGAGATTAAAATCAAAACCGCTAGTACCGGCAATACCGGTAGTACCGGCAATACCGGCCTTGGCCAATACATTATTATAATTGTTGTTGGTAAAATTGGCCGTACCAAGCAAGGTTGGCGTTGGTGTGGCACTGTCGAATACTTCAAAGGTATTACTGCCGGTATAGGTAATGGTGTAGGGGCCATTTTGAATACTGGTGGGGGTAATAAACGCCGAGCTGGCAGGGTCAGTGCTGCTTACTTTCAGGCTTTCTACCCGGCCATTACCCAGGTTACTGACATTAAAATTGCCCCGCACCGGGCTGGCTAAAGCAATATCTTCAGCTCTGTTAGTGGCCATTTGAATTTGACGTGAGGCGCTACTTAACGGTTTTAATAAAAAACGGTCACCCACTGCCGCGCCGGCCGTCAGGGTAATATCCAGCCCAAATAAGTCACCCGCGGCGCTGGCAGAATTAAGTGTTACGTCGGCGCTAAAATCCAGGCCGTTTATCTGCTTATCTGAACCGGCAATCACATTGCCTTTGCTATCCAGCGCCTGAATGGTTACTTCATCAGCACCGGTGATGCTCACCCGAAAATCATTCGGTGGCAGCTGGTCGCCCTTGCCAGCTTCTAATTGATAACGGATACCACTGCCGCTGGCATTATTGCTATAAGCCAAGCCTTGAAAAGTAGGCATCCGGAATAAATCGGTGCCTATAGTGCCATTTAACGTCATGCCCAGTTTATTTTGTTTATTCATAGCATCGGTTAACGACAGCGATAACTGCCCCAACTGCAGCTGCACTGGATCAAGAATTTCTTCCCGAAACGCTACTATCGCGCCTAATTTGCCGCCAATACCTTTAACATTAATATCGCGTAACACGCTGGCGTTGCTGTTAAATTGCAATTGCAATTCTTTACGTGACGGATCGGGATCGCCGCGTAGCGATAACAATCTAAAATCACCTTGCTCTACCACCAGTGACTGACCTTCAGCCATAAACACTAATTTCTCACCGTTAGCCGCGTCCAGTGTTTTAATTTCCAGCATTTCTGACAACTTTAAAATAGCCTGGTCTCGTTTATCCAGTAAATCAAGCGGTACCGGCCTGCTAACACCTTTACCGTATGAGGCTATTTCTTTATTTAACGCAGCAATTTGTTTAATAACATCGTTTGCTTCCGTAACATAAATATCGAGTTGTTGATTAATAAAGTTTTCCTGATCGAGGATCAGGTTTGACATACCATCAAAACGATCTAAAAGTGCCTGCGAGCTACCAATAATTAATTGCCGGTTTGATAACTGAGTAGGGTCATTATTGGCGGTTTGAATTTGAGCAAATAAATCGTTCATACCGGTAGCTATGCTATTAGCAGGATTTGAAAATAAGGCATCTACCCGATTAGCTTCAGACACATATTGTTGGGTAAACGAATAATTTGAGGTGTCACGACGCATTTGCTTTAACGTAAATTCACTAACCAGTCGATCGGTAGTGCCCCGGCCCACGCCTAAACCAAGCTGCTGCGCTACAAATTCGGTGCGCTGCCTGACATAGCCAGGGGTATTAATATTGGCA
Organism: Arsukibacterium sp. MJ3; assembly: GCF_000987765.1. Classification (GTDB taxonomy): domain Bacteria; phylum Pseudomonadota; class Gammaproteobacteria; order Enterobacterales; family Alteromonadaceae; genus Alishewanella. The sequence continues at coordinate 26,583 of NZ_LAHP01000018.1, read as the reverse complement.
ATATTATTACTGGTAGTATTAAGCAAGGTACTATTTGCCAATACCGCTGAGGTGCCAATTCTAAGTAAATTATCTGACATGGGTTGCTCCGTTGCCACAATGAGTGGCTAACATGCTATTCATCGGCGCCATTGTTATTAACTTGAGCGGCATTTAACTCAGCTCGCAGCTGCTCAAAGGTTGAGCTTTGAAATACCGCCATAATTTTTTTGGCGTAATCAGGATCAGTGGCATAACCCGCAGCCTGCAATTCATTGAAATACGCGGCCGGCTCTGCAGCTACCTGCAACGCTTGTTGATAACGGGGGCTGGCGGCAATAAAATTGGCATAATCGTCCAGGCTATGTTCGGGCGAGCCATATGCCCGAAAACGGGCTTGCTCTTTTTGGGCCACACCAGCGCGAAATTCGAGGGTGTCGACCACCGCACTTTTGCCTTGCCAATTATTGTTAGCCTTAATACCAAACAGGTTAAAACTGTTATCGCCCTGCGCCGTTTTAATCATCCGCTGGCCCCAACCGGTTTCCAGTGCCGCTTGCGCAATCATCGCCAGCGGATCCAGGCCTAAAGCTTTTGCTGCCTGCTGTGCCGCCGGTAATAACTTACGTACAAATTCTTTTGGTGAAGCAATTTGCCAATCCGTTGCTGGTACCGCGTTAGCCGCAACGGGCACGGTGGTGGTGGTGTTTGCAGGCATTACTGCTGAAACTTCTGGCAAAGCAGCAATAGCGTTCAAGGCCTGCTTAACGCCAGTGCTCATGTCGCTACTATTCAGTGCCTTGCGGGTATCGGGTCGCTCTGGCAGCGGATTAAAACTGGCGCTACCTGGCATATTAAGCTCTGCAGCTTTTTTGGGTCGATTAATGCCTGCTGTAGGGTCAAGTTGGGCTACCAGTAAGTCAGCCAGGCCTAACGCGCCTTTTTGGGCTAAATCGGTGGCGAGCTGGCTGTCATGCATATCACGATAAAACTCGGTAGTTTGGCTATTCATCATGCCTTCGGCTTCAAAGGCTGAGTTGGCTTTGCGCATACTGGTTAATAGCATGCTCATAAAAATAGCTTCAAACTGTTCTGCCGCCTGTCGTAAACCGGCTTTTTTATCGTTTTTAGCCTCCGCTCTAATGTTCTGCAGGCTGTTTAAATCATGATACGACACTTGGGCTTTGGTCAGGCTCATGTTAAATTACCACCAGTTCGCCATGAATTGCACCAGCTTCTTTTAAGGCTTCAAGAATAGCCATTAAATCGCCCGGCGCCGCACCCACCGCGTTAACGGTGCGGACTAAATCATCCAACGTTACGCCAGGGTCAAATTTAAACATCCGTGAGTTTTCCCGGGTAACATCGATAATGCTATTTTGCTCAATCGCCGTTACGCCTTCGCCAAACGGATTCGGCTGCACTACCTGCGGGTTTTCGGCAATGGTTACCGTTAAACCACCGTGGGTAACAGCTGCCGGAAACAGCCGGACATCTTTACCAATAACAATGGTACCGGTGCGCGAATTAATAATAATTTTAGCCGCGTGATCGGCAGGCGCAAACTCCAGGTTCTCCAGTGTAGACAAGTAAGACACCCGCTGCGACATATCACGCGGTGCTCTTACCTGCACCGAGGCGGCATCCTGAGAGTATGCGGTGTCCTGGCCGATAAAGGTATTGATCACCTCGGCCAGTCTCTTCGAGGTAGTAAAATCCGCCCGTTTTAAATTAAAAGTAATAAAGTCGCCATTACCAAAAGGTGAAATAACTTCACGCTCTACCATTGCACCATTCGGAATACGGCCCACTGTTGGCGTGTTCACCAGAATACGCGAACCATCAAGGCCCTCGGCGCCAAGGCCACTTACCAGTAAACTGCCCTGGGCAATAGCATACACATTGCCATCTAAACCGGTTAAAAAGGTTTGCAATAAGGTGCCACCGCGTAAGCTTTTGGCGCTGCCTACTGACGACACCGTAATATCGATGGTTTGTCCCGGTTTGGCAAAAGCCGGTAATTCAGCATGCACCGCCACTGCGGCCACGTTTTTGATTTGGCTACGCTGACCGGCTGGCATATTAATCCCAAAATTTGCCAGCATGGTGCGAAAGCTTTGCTCGGTAAACGGGCTTTGCTCGCCAGTGCCCGGTAAACCTACCACTAAGCCATAGCCTACCAGTTGGTTTGAGCGCACACCGTCAATATCTGCCACATCTTTAATCCGGGCAGCGTGCGCTGGCAACAGCGTCAGTAATATAGCCAATGACAGTGTTAAACAGCCTGCTAGTTTTATCCGCAACATAGGTTATCTCCTAAAAGGGCCAAAGCGGGCCACTGAAAAACTGGCTTAACCAGCCGGGTGACTGGCCATCGTGGTGCGGCCCGGTGCCACTGTATTCGATACGGGCATTGGCAATTTTATTAGATTCAACGGTATTGTTCATATCAACATCTTGCGGCCGGATAATGCCGGTTAAGCGGATATACTCTTTACCGGTATTTAAGGTTAACCATTTTTCGCCGCGGATCATCAGGTTACCATTGGCCATTACCTGCAACACGTTGACTGAGATATCACCTACCAGGCTGTTGCTTTGATCGGCTTTGGCATCACCGGTAAATGCAGAGGAAGCATTAGCACCCAGTTGCAGTACATTACCCGCTACCGACACGTTACGGCCACCAAGGCCAATCATCGGGTCGACATTAATGCTGCTGTCCTTTCCTGTTTCAGTTTTCGCCTTTTTAGATGCCTGCGTTTTTTCCCGCAATACCACAGTAATAATATCGCCCTCATGCCGGGCTTTATTGTCTGAATACAAACTGTTGGAACGATGCTGTGCAAACAACGAGCCGGTTTTTAGTACGGGTTGAACCACCGTTTCCGGTGGCATGGGCGAATAGTAAGGGTCATCAGCAAACGGCGGTTGCCTAGACGCACAAGCCGACAGCAATAAGGCTGCAAATAAGGCTAATAATACGGCAATAGTAATACGCATAACGCCTCCGCTTATAATTGCTGAATAGCAAAACCGAGCATTTGGTCCACCGACGAAATGACTTTAGAGTTCATTTCATATACCCGCTGCGATTCAATAAGGCTAACCAGCTCTTCAGTAACATTAACATTTGAAGTTTCGAGTGAGCCTTGCACAATAATACCCAAGCCTTCTAAGCCCGGAATACCTTGCACCGGGTCGCCACTTACCGCGGTTTCTTTAAATAAGTTTTGGCCTGTGGGCTCTAAACCCGCCGGATTAATGAAGTTAGTCACGGTAAGTTGCCCTAATACGGCATTATCTACCTGCCCGGCTAAACGTACCGACACTTCGCCGTCTTGCGACACCGTAATACTGGTTGCATCCGGCGGAATAACAATATTAGGCTGCACTTGAAAGCCCGCACCAGAGGTGACCAGGTTGCCTTCACCATCAACGGTAAACTGGCCATTGCGGGTATAAGAAACGGTGCCATCAGGCATTAATACTTCAAAAAAACCATGGCCCTGAATCATCATATCCAAACTGTTTTCAGTGGTAATCATATTACCCTGAGTGAAGTTTTTCTGCGTCGCGACCACCTTGGTACCGGCGCCAATCATTAAGCCATTGGGCAGTTCAGAGTTTTGCGATGAACGACCACCCGGCTGATTAACGTTCTGGTAAAGCAAATCTTCAAATACCGCCCGGCTTTTTTTAAAGCCAATAGTACTGGCATTGGCCAGATTATTAGAAATAACCGAAATATCACGCTGTTTAGCATCTAAACCAGTTTTACTTATCCACAGAGCTGGATGCATCTGCTACCTCCCGGGCTATTGCCCATTAATCAGTTAACTAGCCCATCATCCGCAACAAGGTGTTCTGTTGACGATCCATTTCTTCGGCGTTTTTCATCATTTTTACCTGCAACTCAAACTGACGCTGCAGGCTTATCATATACGTCATTTCGCCTACGGCATTGACATTGCTGCCCTCGTAGGCACCGTGCAGTAAGCTGACATTAATGTCGGCAACCGCCTGTTGGCTGTCTTTGCGGCGAAATAAGCCATCAGTACCCTTGGTAATATCGGCAAAAGCCGGGTTAACCAGTTTAATCCGCCCCACTTCTTCCATGGCATTCGCAGGTGCGCCCTGTGGTAATGCGCTAATAGTGCCATCTTGGCCTATTTCAAGTTTGGCTAAGGGCACCGGCAACTGAATAGGGCCACCATCACCAATAACCAGCCGGCCATTTGCCGTTTCCAGCATGCCGGTAGGGCTTAACTGCAAGTTACCGGCGCGGGTGTAAGCTTCATTACCATCGGCATCTTGCACGGCAAACCAGCCGTCACCTTGTATAGCAATATCCAGTTCACGGTCGGACATGATCACGGGGCCTGCGTCAAAGTTTTGACCTGGTTGCTCGGTCATGGCAAATACCCGGCTAGGCAAGCCCTCGCCAAAAGCTTGCATGGCACGCGCTTGTTCAAAATCGGCCTTAAAACCAACGGTATTACTGTTGGCCAGGTTATTAGCCCGCACACTAATGCCGTTCATGTTTTCTTTGGCACCACTCATGGCGATATATAGCAAATGGTCCATAACGCGCTCCGTTAGTCTTATCTACTACTATGAAGCAAATTTAGTGCCAGTTATTAGGTGACAGACAATGATTGCGGCATAAAAAAACACCACTAAAAAGTGGTGCTTTTTTATGCCGCAATCCGGTTAACGTTACCGGATCTGTAACACGGTTTGTTGCAGCGTGCTGTTAACCTCTAATGCCCGTGAGTTGGCCTGAAAGTTACGCTGGGCGCTAATTAAATCAACCAACTCAGTAGTCAGGTTGACGTTAGACTGCTCTAACGAAGACGCATTTACTGCACCGAATGTACCGGTATTACCCTGGCCGCCAATGGGCTCACCCGAGGTGAGGCTTTGTTTCCAGGATGTATTACCCACCTGTTTTAACCCTTGCACATTAGCAAAACGTACCAGGGTAACTTGCGCCAAATAAGAAGAGTCACCATTACTGTAGGTAGCCAGTACCCGGCCAAATGAATCGATATCAACGCCGGTTAAATTCCCTACCGTGGTACCATCCTGGCTGAGGTTGTTAACATCGAACCCTGAAGCATATTGAGTAGGGGTGCGGGTACCAGACGGATCGCGAAAGTTAACCACCACGTCGTTGGAAAATTGCGCACCATTATTTAAGTAGCCATTTAAAGGATTATTTAGCGTTGCTGCTGGCAGTCGAATTTCTGGGATCGGTGGTGTGATAAAGTCACCACTGGAACCAAAACGAATATTATCACCGGCAATTGGTGAGCCTGTTACATCATCCCATACCGCAAAGGTTTGCCATTCCGAAGGCGCAGGTGCGGTAGTTGGCGTTTTCCTGAAATACGTGGTCAGAATATGTGATTCACCGAGGCTATCGTATACCGTAACAGACGTTGAATGGTTATAGCTTGCGCGGTCTTCAGGATTAAACGGCACGCCTGAGGTAGGCAATGCTCGCGAATCGACGTTCATACTTAAAAATACATTATTGGTTTCCCGAGGCGCGCCGGCAGATGTCGGAATAGCAATAGGCGCAGAGGTACTCAGGCTAACAGAGCTGTTCTCACCCGTTACCGGGTCGACATTAAAACCCTGCAAGAAGTTGCCTCTGTTATCAACAATAAAGTTGTCTTTATTCAGTTTAAAAGCACCGGCACGGGTATAGGTTAAATCTTTCGATTGTAAATCAGGGGTGGTGGCAAAAAAACCCTCGCCGGTAATGGCTAAATCCAGAGAGTTATTGGTAAATTGTAACGACCCTTGATTAAACTGCTGCGCTACCGTTGAGGTAGCAACACCATCACCCACTTTGGTGCGACCAGAAGAAAAAATAGACGTGGCGTACACATCCGCAAACTCTGCCCGCGACTCTTTAAAGCCAGTGGTATTAACGTTAGCGATATTATTTGCCGTGGTATCCAGATCTTTCTGGGCTGCTGCCAGGCCGCTTAATGCTATTTGAAAACTCATAAATCACCTCACCTTAAACGGTTGCTTAACCGTAAGAAACTTCCAGAACATCGTTTAATTTTACTGCCCCTAACCCAACCAGGTTAAGCGTAATTCCTTTGCCATTACCGGCCAAACTGACACTGGATACCGGGGTAAACACATTTACCGGTATCGACTCGTTTTGACCGGCAAAACTGGCTTCTACTTTAATCTTGTAAACACCTGGCGGCATTGGATCACCATTAGCGTCGGTGCCATCCCAGACAAAGTCGTTTTTCCCCAGCGCCGGGTTATTCACATTAAAATTGGTTACCAACTCGCCATTGGGCTTTTCAATACTGACGCGCATATTGTCTGCCGGGCGGTCTAAATTAATGTGGCCGCGCGATAAACTTTCGCCGGTAAAAACAATTTGATCTGACTGGGTTAACACGCTGCGGCCAACTAATGACGATGCCTGCAAAGCTTGATTTGAGGTCATGCTCTCTGACAGCCCTTTAAAGCTGGCATTTAACTGGCCAATCCCATCTGCCATGGTAAAGTTAGTCATCTGAGCAATCATTTGATCGTTTTCAACCGGTTTAGTCGGATCCTGATAAGCCAGTTGCTGCGTTAACAGCGCAAAAAAATCAGATTGCGTTAATGCGCCATTATTTTTATCCGGCACTTTATTGCCGTTTTCCCAATACATGCCATCCAGGGCCGGGCTGTTAGTAATTGTGCTCATTTACAACTCCTTATTATGATTGGCCCATTCGCAAGGTGCGCATGATCATTTGCTTGGCGGCATCGGCAGTTTGGACATTCGTTTCATAAGAGCGGGATGCTGAAATCATATTCGCCATCTCTTCCATAATGTTGACATTCGGTTTGTAGATATAGCCATTTTCGTCCGCCAAAGGGTGATTGGGCGAATACTCTACATTAAGCGGAGCGTCTGATTCGACAATGCCTAATACCTTTACGCCAACACTGTCGCCTTGCTGTCGCCGAGCTTCTGACAACTGCGCCGCAAAAACCGGATGCCGGCCACGGTAGGTTTCCTCAACACTGCTACTAACACTATTTGCATTAGCGATATTGCTGGCGGTGGTGTTCATTCTTACCGACTGGGCCGACATACCGCTGCCGGCAATATCAAAAATTTTTGAAATACTCATGATTATTGTCCTGTGCCTGTAAGCGCTTTTTTCAATCCGGAAATCCGGCTATTAAGAAAGGTTAATGTGGTTTGATATTCCAGACTGTTTTGCATTATGGCGTTGCGCTCGCGGTGAATATCAACACTGTTGCCATCACCAGTATCCGGTTGGTCGGGGTTACGAAACTGCGTGTCTTTATGCATGGTAGAGGCAATATGAAAGTGTTGATCATGAGTACGGCTGGCGCTTTGTCCCTGGCGGGACTTGGCTAATTGCAGCGCCTGCTGAAAATCGACATCTTTAGCTTTGTAGCCCGGCGTATCGGCATTTGCGATATTTTCAGCTAACACTTCAGCGCGTTTTTCACGGATCATTAACGCGTGTGGATGTATGCCAAATGCTTTTTCAAAACTGATTGCCATTTTTTTGCCACCTCATTTGCAACTATGGCAAATCAAATGCAAAACACAGGCCAGTTTTTTAGCAGCTAAGGTTAAGCTTTTTTACGATAAATAATGCCAGGGTTACAGCGCAGCATTTCAAAATCGTTATTCACACTGGAAATAGATTCAGATGCGCCCAGAAACAAATAGCCTCTGGGGTTAAGCGATTGGGCGAACTGTTTGATAATTTTCGTTTTTAAATCAGGTGAAAAATAAATAAGCACATTACGGCAAAAAATAATATCGAACTTGCCCAGCAGGGCGTAGCTGTCTAACAGATTAAGATGGCGAAAGTTGACATTCTTACGGGCGAAATCTTTAACCCGCATCATGCCATTGCCACTTTCTTCAAAAAAACGACTGCGACGCTCTAATGATAATCCCCGGGATAAGGCTAAACCATCGTATTCAGCACGCTGACAATGCTCTAGCATGGTATTGGAAATATCTGTACCAAGAATATTTAGGCCTAAGCTAAACGCGCCGGGGCGGCTTTGTTGATACTCTAAACCGGTCATGGCAATGGAGTAAGGCTCTTGCCCGGATGAGCTGGCAGCGGACCATATTTTTAGCGTACGGCAACTTTTTTCCAGTTCCGGCAAAATTTGTTTTTTTAGCAGTTCATACGGATAGGTGTCGCGAAACCACAAGGTTTCATTGGTGGTCATGGCATCAATAACTGCAGAGCGTAACTGGCGCTCAAACGGGCTTAATGTTTTACTGACCAATTCAGATAAGGTCGCGATACTAAAACGCTGCATTAGCGGACCCAGCCGGCTTTTTACCAGATACTGTTTATTGTCGCCTAACACAATACCGCATTGCTGCTCAAGAAAATCCCGAAACAGTTTATATTCGCTTTCGTGTAACTCTTTATTTGTCACTACTTGCCCTTAGCGCTTATTCTGCCTGCAGCCATTTTTGTACCGATTCTGCCAGTTCGTCTGGATTAAATTTAGCGATGAAATCGTTAGCACCTACTTTTTGTACCATCTGCTGATTGAACACCCCGCTTAACGAGGTATGTAAAATAACATGCAGGTTTTTTAATTGTGGGTCTAGCCTTATTTCTGCGGTTAACGTGTAACCGTCCATTTCTGGCATTTCTATATCAGAAATAAGTAAGCCTACTTTTTCAGTCACCGATAAGTTGCATTCTTTCGCTACCTGCTGCAGGTAACTTAGTGCTTCACGGCCATTATTAACCAAATGCATTTTCACACCCAGCCCTTCCAGGGCTTTCTTTACTTGGTTACGAGCAACTGTTGAATCATCGGCAATTAAAATAAGCCTATCGCCTAAATTAGCGTTAATAGTGGCAGTATTTACCACTTTAGTAATAGTGGTTGGTGACGGTGAAATTTCTTCTAAGATTTTTTCAACATCAAGAATTTCAATTAACTCTTTTTCAATTTCAGTTATCGCCGTTAAATAACTTTGTTTGCCACCGGTGCCTTTAGGTGGCGGCAATATTGCTTCCCAGTTAATATTAATAATGCGCTCAACTGAACTAACCAAAAAACCCTGCACCGAGCGATTGTATTCGGTAATAATGATAAACGCGCTACTTAGGTCGGCAACAGGCTTACCGCCAATGGCCAGGCTAAGATCAATCACTGAAATAGTCTGGCCACGAATATGGGCGATGCCCCGAACAAATTTATTGCGTTTCGGTATTGCAGTTAATGCCGGACATTGCAGTACTTCCCGCACCTTAAACACGTTAATGCCATAACGTTGCCGGCCGGCTAGATTAAATAATAATAATTCAAGACGGTTCTGCCCGACCAATTGCGTACGTTGATTTACAGAATCTAGAATGTTGGCCATCCGCCACTCCTTTTATCTACGTTTTGGCGCTACTCTTGCATAATAACTTTTACAAAAGTTACTTTTGCGATATAGCCGTTGCAGAGTTAACCTAAGCCGCCATAGCAGATTGCACTAGGACATAAACCCTATTTCGGATTTAACGGCCTGGGCAATATAATTAAACTTGTTATAACTATAATGGTATAACCTTACGTTGATAAAGCATAGCTGAAACCATATGAAGAAGTACGAAAAATTTTATCGATTGCTCTTTATCTTGTTATTTTTTATCAGCAATCTAAGTGTGGCTCAACAGAACGAACCGCAACAATATAGCCCTGAACAGCTTACTGAAATGACCGGTCAGTGGCTTAGCCAGGAGTTAAATATTGCGGCTAACAACACCATAAAGCTTGACGTTACGCCACTGGATAACCGAATAGGTGACAAAGCGTGTGTAACCACACCAGAATTCAGCCGGCCGCAAAACAGCAACCAACGGCAAATAACCGTTAATATTAGTTGCACTGCCCCAAGCGCCTGGCAGCTTTATGTACCCGTAAAAATAACTGAAATTGTTGCAGTAGTAACCGTGCGTCAAAATATTGCTACAGGTACCGTTATAACGGCCGATATGTTACAAATTGAAGATAAAGAACGACGTTTTGTCCGAGGTAATTTGGTGACAGAACCACGGCAAATTGTTGGCGCTCGTAGTAAAAGAGCACTTAGCGCCGGCCAAATTATTACGATGCAGGATCTTTGCCTTGTCTGTCGTGGAGATGTTGTTACAATAGTTATTGACAACAGTGGCCTTAGCGTGTCGGCAACAGGCATTGCCGATAATGATGGTACGCTCGGCGACACCATATTAGTGCAAAATCAACAATCTGGGCGTAAAATTCAAACAGAAGTGGTTGCTGTTAATCAGGTAAGAGTAAAATTTTAAAAAATATATTAAAGTTTATTAACGCTCAGCCGTTAACCTGAACATAGGGAACTGGTTTAAGGTAAAGAGGTTCTAACATGGCTATAAATATTAATAACCTGCAGGGTAATCCTCAGGTAAAAAATGACAAAGTAGAGCAGAATGTGCAGCGGCAACAAGCCACTGTGCAGCAAAATGCTACGCAGCAAGGCGCGCAGCGGCAGGATTCTGTATCCATTACGCCGCAAGCTAAGCAGTTTGGTCAGGTGCAGGAAAAAGCTACTGCTGCTAGCGGTATCGACCAGAATAAAGTAGATGAAATTAAGCAAGCTATTGCTGAAGGCAAATATAAAGTTAATGTTGAACAACTTGCCCGCCGTATCATGCAATTTGAAGGCGACTTGTTTAATAAATAATGACTAGCCAATTTGAACCTCTTATTCATCTGTTACAACAACAGCAAGCGCAATTGGATGCGCTGCTGCTGCTTTTGCGGCAAGAACTTGCCGCCCTCGCCTCGCGTGATATTAATTCCCTAAATACCATCACTTCAGAAAAACAAATTTTGCTAGCCGATATTCAAACTACCGACTCGACTATTGCCGGCAGCAATATGTTACAACACGCTCGGCTTGAACCTTGGTTTACGCAACAGATTAGCGTGTTGGAGCAGGTTTTAGCCGACTGTAAGCAGCAAAACGAGGTTAATCAAATAACCTTAGAACAAAGCCAGCTGACGTTGCAACGCTTTAAAACAGAATTATTGTCGGCTAGGGGGAAGTCAGGCTTAACTTATACCAATAAAGGTAAACCCACCGTCGACAACATGGGCAAGGGTATTAAAGCCTAATACTGCAGTGATGTTGAAATTAACGCCGTAACCGCTTAACTACCGTTTACTAATAATAGTGAATACTCTTAATAGTCTGGCGCGGATAAACGTTCTGATATAAATGGTACACCTGCTCAAAATCTAACTCCAGCTCGGTAATGTAAGCATCATCTACCGCATAGGTTTTTATTACCTTGGCACCACGGATCACGCCTTGTACCGAAGTACTAAACTGATCATTACCCGCAACCATCGCCCTTAAGCTATTGCTACTGTCAATTCTTTGACCATACACCTGCTCAGCCAACTCTCGGTAAGCTTCTAATTTCGACGCCCGCATTGCCAACAGTATCTTCTGACTGTCAGATGCACCGGGTTGCAAAGAAATGGGCGCCATGCCAACGGCATACAACATAGGAAATGCATCAGGCTTTACCGAGGCATACTCAATATGCTTATCAAACATCTGGCTGCAACCATTTAGCAGTAATGCCACCAGGGTAATACAAGACAATTTCATCATGTTGGATCCGTCATCAGCTGTTAACGATAATAAAGTGTTGCTCTGCTTTTAAACTAGCAAAATCTGCGCCAGCTTACCTAAGAGCAACGCGCCGAACAGCCTAAATGTTTATCAGGTAATACGTAAAATAAACAAAGGCACAGTTTTTGCTTTGTATAGCTAATAGAAATAATGTTGAATAATAATTGGCGAACTATGAAATTAGTAATAATAGTTAGTGTTTGTTGGCTCGCTTTGCTGTCTGCGCCACTTAGTGCTAACTGGTATGAAATGACAGGCCAGGCAGCAATAGAGAATGGCGATATTGCAAAAGCCAAACAAGCCGCTATTGGTGATGCGCTTGAACGGGCGGCACTGTTTGCCGGGGTTAGGGTAAGCAGCCAACAGCAATTGGTAGCAGGCGTAATGCAGCAACATCAACTTAGCCTGGACAGCAGCTCAGAAATTCGTGAAATCCGGCTGCTTAACGAAAACTACAGTAATAATATTGTAACTGTAACCTTGCAGGCTGAAATTATGCCACAGCAACAACGCTGCAGTGGGTCAAATCAAAAAAAACCGTTACTGTTGGTTCAAGTTGAATTAGGTGCCCGTCGCGATGCCATTTATGGCCAGTTATTCGAACTTGGAAAAAATGCCACCACTCAATTATCACGTCATTTACAAGATTACAGTCCGGCATTGGTGGTTACCGAGGCCACTTACAGTTTAAAAGCAGAACAAATGACCGACAGTGTTAATCGGCAGCTGTTTACCGATGGCCAGCAATTTGTTCTGCTAGCCACTATTAGCGATATGTCGCTGGGTAAGCGCACCAGCCGTTTTTGGCAAGAAGATAGCTTTGTGCGCTACTTTGCACTGGATGTTGCCTTAATAGATTTATTTAATAATCAAATACTATACCAGCAACAGTATCGAACAGATGCAATCTGGGATAGTGCTGCAACCTCATCCGGCAGCCATAGCCAGCAGTTCTGGCAAAAAGCTTATGGCCAGAAAATTGATACCATCTTAAAAGCAGTCGCCAAGGATATTCAGCAACAAACGCAATGCCAGACTTTATTGGCTCAAGTTAGCCATATCGATCAGCATCAAGTGGCTATTAACCGAGGTGCCCGTCAGGGATTAAAACTGGGCGATAGCGTAACCGTAATGCAAATTCAACGTTTTGCTGGCAAAGATGGCTTAGAAAAACTGCATAAAAGCCCGGTAACCCTGAAAATTACAGACATTAGTACCGACAACGCCTGGGCCAGCGCCAGCACCCCCACTCTGTTAAGTCATTTACAAATTGGTGATTTGATCAGTATTAACAGTTCAGGATTTTAATTGGCGTATTAATCCACGCTAGATGACAATTAAGCAACGTGTTTTGCCTTTCACTTCAGTTGTTTATTCTGATACACTTTCGCGCCTTAATTACCCGCTTTATTGCCCTATAGTTAAATGGATATAACGGCCCCCTCCTAAGGGGCAGTTGCAGGTTCGATTCCTGCTGGGGCAGCCAAAAGACAGTTCAACACGGTCTTATACGGTCTAAAACCCCTGAAAAACCCCTTCAATATCAAGCATTAGCAATGATTTTCGGTCTTAGCAGGTCTTATGCGGTCTAAAGCGATATACGCTTTTTAGAACCACAGATAGCACCACAGAGCAAAAACCGAAAAAGCTGTGGTTCTAAAAAGGGTGCTCAGGAGCAAAAATGCCGAAGAAAATCATACCCTTAAGCGACGCTATTATCCGTAGCAGCAAGCCCTCTGGGAAGCCTTACACTTTATACGATGGCGACGGTTTGCTACTGAGAATCAGTGCAGCCGGAACCAAGTCATGGTACTTCAACTATTTCAGGCCTCTGCTGGAAAATCGTAATAACCTGAAGCTCGGAACTTACCCAGCAACGAGTTTATCCGCGGCAAGAAAACTAGCGGCGAGATACCGCCAGCTTTTAGCAGAGAATATTGATCCACAACGATGGCTCGAACAACAAAACGATCAGGCCTCAGCAGATCTACTCAATACATTTCAACATACCTGTGAACAATGGTTTGACGTTAAGTTTTCCAATGTCAGTGAGCGTCATGCTTATACGATTAGACGTTCCTTCGAGCAGCATGTCTTTCCCAAGGCCGGCCATCTGCCACTTAAAGAGCTTAATGCGCAGCAAATAATTGGCGTATTAAAGCCATTAGAAAAGGAGCTTAAGTTAGAAACCTTGTCACGATTATGCCAACGCATTAATGAAGTGATGACATGGAGTGTTAATACCGGCCTGCTTGAGTTTAATCGCCTGTCGGGCATTAAAGCTGCATTTATAACCCCTAAAAATGAAAATATGAAAACGTTAAAACCTGACGAGTTGCCTGAGCTAATAATGCGCTTAAGCAGAGCCAGCATTAAACTCTCTACCCGCTGTTTAATTGAATGGCAACTGCACACCATGGTACGGCCAGGTGAAGCCGTTAAAGCACGTTGGCAGGATATCGATTTTGCCAATTCAATTTGGACAATACCGGCTGAGTTTATGAAAAAGCGCCGTAATCATCAGGTACCACTGTCTCGTCAGGCCATCACTTTATTAGAACTCATGCGCCCCATCAGTGGTGATCAGTTGTATGTGTTTGCTTCTGCCCGGCATAAAAACAGCCACATACACAAAGAAACGGCAAACATGGCACTAAAGCGCATGGGGTTTGCAAATCGATTGGTTGCCCATGGTATGCGCTCCCTGGCGAGCACAATTCTGAATGAGGAAGGCTTTTATGGTGACTTAGTTGAAAGTGCCCTCGCCCATGAAGATAAAAATCAGGTGCGTCGGGCTTATAATAAAGCGGGTTACCTAAAAGGCCGTAGAGACATGATGCAATGGTGGAGTGACCATATTGAAGCGTCAGGTATTGGCAACCTGAGCCTTGTTGGGTTGTGTGACTAGAAACATAACTCTTATTATTTTCGCTCAAAGTATTATCTAAATCTGCAGCCTGCATTTTTTCCATCAGTCGTCTAAATGGAGATGAGATGTTCAGGCTGCTGACAATTGTTGCTGCTTGTTAAGCCGCTTAGTAAATATCTGAATGACAGAATTATCTGCAAGAAATCGTTGTGTCTATGTGCTTTCCCGTTATGACTATTAATCATAACTTCGTACTAGATCGAAATTCTTGTCACTTAAATGGGAGCTAAATTCTTTCTCGAATAAATAGAAGCTTGTTTTATGAACAACCATTCAGGTACAATTCAGCCAAGGCACGTCAGGTGAAAACCTGCTCACGCAAAGCCATGGGCCTAATACTTAAACAGTGAAGGCTGCCAGGTTGCAATTATTTAATTACTTTCTTATTTAATTGTTTTTAATAGCACTCCAGTAAGGATTATTTTGTGCAACCAAAACAATTAGCAATTATCTGCAAGACGTCAATTGCATTGCCACTTTGGTTTACAGCTATTTTTGTAACATCGATGTCGCAAACAGCCTGCGCTCAACAAACTTCAACTTCGAATTCAACTGCAAATGCCAATACTGAATATAGTGACTGCACGCTTATCAATTTTAACGATATAGACAAAACGAAACTTACCAAAGCCGAGCTTTTGCAAAAAATGGAGCAGGATTTTGCTGACAATCTGAACAACAGCGAGAAGTGCATGGCAGCAGCGGCGAGTGGTGCCGCGGGAAAAGTGGGAGCAGCAGGTGGTAGCTCTGGCGATGCTGGCGACTCCGCAGGTGGTCAAGGTAATACTGGATTAGCGCAAGCAACCAGCGATGCAAACGAAGATATGCAAGGGGCTCAGCAATCAGCAAGCGCACCGTCAAAGACTTCTGAAAGAGGTAAAGTTAAGCAAGGCAGTTCAGCCGTTTGCGACACCGTAAAGCAAGGACTTGATTCAGCAACCACAGACAGTGAGCGGAAACATTTTCAGGATCTCATGGCACAGTATGGGTGCTAACAACAGTTAAGCGATTAACACCGGATGAAACTTTATGAATAAACATATTATTAACGCTGTGAACCTTAAGCCAACATTCAAGCATTTGTTAATTGCAACAGTGTCTGCATGCTCGTTATTTTTGGCTGGATGCCAGACAACTCCTAATAAAGCACCTTCCGTCGGCCCTTCTATAGTGGGACCGAGCACAGTAACGCAGCCTGGAAAATTTAATAACTCCTCATCTGTGTATTTAGATGTGGCTATCCCAGTGTTTGATCCAGGTATCCCATTAGACTCTCGTGGCAACATTGATGATAAGAAAGTCGCAGATGACGATATTTGGCCACAGGTGCGTCGTCTGGAAGCTAATCGGTTTGCCATTGACACCAAACGAGCATTGGCCGCGACTAAGGCATTTGGCTCAATCAGCGTTACCCCAAATAGTTCTGCTTCAGCTGACGTGTATGTGCTTGGAAAGATCATTTACTCCGATACAGAAACTGTTGAGATATCAGTGCGCGTTATCGACGCAACAAATGATGAGTTGGGCAGTAAGACGTTTAAACATGTTGTAGGTGAAGCATTTTACCGTGATGCACTCAGAGCTAACCAAAACTCATATGATCCTATTTTTAATGACATAGCGCGTTATGTGTACGATTTAATAAATAAAAAATCAGATAAACAGAAAACAGCAATTAAGCAAGTATCTGATTTACGTTATGCCGGCATGTACAGCCCAGAAGCGTTTTCGCCTTACGTGACGAGTAAACGAAAAAGTAGTTTTTCTAACGACACCGTTTTTAAATTAACTGGTACACCATCGCCACATGACCCTATGTTGCAGCGAGTTACATTACTGCAATCGAAAGACGAGCAATTTGTAGATCAGTTGCAAGACAGCTATGAAGCTTTCTATTCAGAGACCGATGAAGCATATCGCAAGTATCAGCGTGAAACGCTGCCTGTTGCGGCAGAGATAAGAGAAAATAAAGCAAAGCGTAACCTCAAGTGGATTGGAGCTGGCGCGGCTTTAGGGGCAGCAATACTGTTGGACAAAAATTCGAATTCAGACGCTGCTGATGCAGGAAAGTATATAAGCGTTTTAGCAGGTGTTTATAGCATTGCTGAAGCAATGAAAAGCAACCGCGAACTGAGTGCTCAGCGCGATGTGTTGAGTGAAATGGGGCAGAGTCTGGACATTAAAATTACACCACAAGTGATTGAGCTAAACGACCAGACTATTGAGTTGCAAGGCACTGCATCTGAACAGCTCGCACAATTTAGACAGCGTCTGCTTGATATTTATCAGGTAGAAGCAACACCAGATATACAGCTGTAAGTCAGCACCTTTATCGAAAAAAAGGAGCCGTTATTGGCCACGTTAGACGAACAAATTACCGGCACTTTATCGGCTAATACCAAGCGCTTCATTAAAATTGCAATTTTTGTTGCAGCTGCAATTTTACTAGCACTAATGGGTGCCTTGGTATTTAAAAGCATGCCCACTGCCCCGTTACCTGCTGATAAAAATGCTTCGGGCATGCCCAGCGTAATCAGTGAAACCCCTGGCGGGACCGCGTTGGATGAAGACATCCGCTCGGCCCTGCAGCAGTTATTGTCCGATACCAATTCTCGAATTAAAGCTATTTCAGAGGATCCGCAACTTAGCCAATGGAAAACTAATGTTGTTCAGAAAATGCAGAATGATGTGCAGAAAGCATATCAATTGTATGGCCAGCAGCTTTATAACGATGCAGCCAATCTACTTTCTAATTTAACGCAGCAAGTAGATACCTATCATTTGGAATTCACTGATGCCTATGAGCAAGCTCATTCAGCAGCTATTGCGGCATTCGAGCAAGGCAACTTAACACAAGCAAAATTATATAATAATCAGTCTCTTGATGTTAACCCGGTTTTTAAACCGGCACATCAGTTGCAAAATAGGCTGAATGTAGCAGAAGATGTGTTGGTATTATGGGGAAAAATTAAGGTCGCTGAATTAGAAAACAACTTAAGCAAACAAAAAACCTTGCTACAACAAATCTTGCAACTTGATAATGCAGACCAAGCTGCTGTAAATCATCTAGCTGTTATTGATAAAAGCCAGAGACAACAAGCATTTTCTCAGGCACTGGCTGATGCAATTGCCGCCCTCGAAGGTGACAATTATCTAACAGCACGCGACGCTTTAAACAGAGCCCGGAGCATTGATAGTAAAAGACCTGAGTTAAAAAGTGTCCAACAAAAACTTGATGCAGCTGAGCAAAGCGCATCACTGGATAAGGTCAATCAACAGGTAGAGATTTTTAGTACCGCCGATGAGTGGCCAACGGTTAAATTACTTGCCAGCAAAGCACTTGCCACAGCACCTGATAACACAAGACTTCAGCAACGCCTGCGACAAGCAGAGCAAGTTATTTCAGCCAAAGAGCGACTCTCTAGCTTCATACAGCAATCTGAACGGCTGACTGATCCCAATATTCAACGACTAGCAAGGGCTGCAATTGCTGATGTTGAGCCCCTAAATTCGCTAAGCCCGAAATTAGCGGCGCAACAAGACCAACTAAAACAACTTTTACAAATCCAGCAGCAGGAAATAGCTATAACGCTATTGAGCGATAACCGCACTGAAATAAGAGTTCTTGGCGTTGGTAATGTTGGCAAGGTAAGAGAAAAAACTATTCAGCTACCACCTGGTAGTTACCAGTTTGAGGGAGTGTGTGAGGGGTATCGGACAGAAATTATTAATGTAGAGGTTTCCGCTGACACCTCATCAGCAGCGCCGCAAGTGCAGTTGCAATGCAAAGTTCGCATCTAACAGGAGCAAAGTGTGAGTCAAATTGATGATGCCTTAGAGCAAGGAATAAAAAAACGTTACTGGCAAGTGCTTGTGGCGGTACCACTTTTTGCACTGCTAGCAGTGTATTTAAGCTGGTTATTTCTGACTAAGGGATTTACCGTCAAGGTTTATCCGGCTGAAGCTGAGCAAACACAACAGTTTTCAGTAGACTCAGGCGTTGGCTTTTTCATAGACAATACCTTTTATCTAGTTGGCTCACAGGCTCGAATAAAAGTTAGCGCCAGTAAATTTGAGACCAAAGATGTGTCGGTTGTGGCTAGCCAAGATACCAATATGAGCGTGACACTTGACCCACTGCCTGCCACTGTAAATGTTAGTACTATTCCACAGATAGCGGATATCAACTGGAGCATAAACGATCAAATAGTCAGCCAAAGCGATACCTTAAGTCATCAGCTTAAGCCTGGTAATTATCAAATTAAAGCAGACCATCCAGCTTATCAACCTGCCAGTATTTTTGTTGAAGCTGCAGCAGGCGATGAAATTACAGAAACAATGACGTTGATCTCAGTAGAGGGTAACTTGGTGTTAACATCCCGCCCTGCAGGAGCAGCCATTCTGATTGATGGGAGAAAAATTGGCCAAACGCCTCATAGTTTGTCAAAGCCAGGCGGTGTTTACGCTGTAGAAATTAATCTAACGGGATATGAGCCTATAAACGATACTATAGCGTTGACCTACCAACAGCCATTACAAGAGCGAAACTATTTTCTGCAACCTGTGCAAGCAAAGTTGCTTGTTACAGCTTCTCCCGCTGATGGTGTCTTAATGGTAAATGGTAAGCCCACACAGAGCCCGTTAAGTCTCGATGCAGGTAAATCGTACACGGTGCGTTATGAGAAAGCGGGTTACTTGCCCAAGACCGAACGCCTTACTCTTCAAGCTGGCGAGCAACGCTCCTTGAATTGGCAATTGAAACCCGAATCGGGCTTGGTAGAGTTTACTGCCAATGAAATCACTGAGGTATTTATTAACGGGGTACAGCAGGGTAAAACCCCACTAAAGCTGCCACTGCAAACAGTGTCACAAAAAATTGAGTTTAAAAAACCAGGTTATCGCTCTGTCAGTCGCACTGTTACACCCCGCGCAAAAGGCCTGAAGACTGTAAAGGCAGAAATGCTAACAGAGTTTGCCGCACGCCGTCTTGAAGGTAAGCCATTATTTGCGGAAACATTGGGCTTTAGTTTTATTGGTATACAACCAAGAAGCTTCACTATGGGCTCACCACCGAATGAGCAAGGTCGCATCAGGAACGAGCACCAGATTAAGGTAGATTTCACTCGCAGTATCTGGGTATCCAAGCATGAAGTTACCGAAGCACAGTTTGCGGCATTCACAGGTAAAACTACAGCGACAAAATTACCCGTTACACAGGTATCTTGGTTAGAAGCAGTAAACTTCACAAACTGGTTAAGTGAAAAAGAAGGGCTAACCCCTTTTTATATTGTTCAAGGTAACCAGGTTAGTGGTATTAGCCCTGACAGTCAAGGCTATCGCTTATTAACAGAGGCCGAATGGGAATTCATCGCTAAACATAATGGTCGCTCAACCAGGACAAGTTATGTTTGGGGTAATGAAGACCGGCTTCGCACCAACCAAGGTAATTTTGCAGATAAATCTCTACAGGGTCAGCAAACGTTTATTTTCCGTGATTATCAGGACGGCTTTGCCGGTAAAGCGCCAGTTGGTAGCTTTAAAGCTGATCGAGCCGGTTTTTTTGACTTAGATGGCAATGTACGGGAATGGGTGCATGACTATTATGCTCTGACTGTGCCAAACACTGAACATGTGCATGTTGATTATATGGGCGTTAGTAGTGGCCAAGGGCACGTTGTCAAAGGGGCATCATTTAAAACCGGACGCTTAAAAGAATTGAGATCCAGTATGCGTTCCGAAGGCAGTGGCCCAGAAGATGACATTGGCTTTAGAATTGCTCGCTTTAACTAAAGGAATACACAGATGAAAAAAAAACACATCGCGTTCGCGCTAGTGTTGCTGATGTTAGCAGGTTCAGCTACTGCATATTTTGTGTCGCTGGACGCCCCACAAGATTTTCCAATTAATATATAAAAGCGGATAAATATAAAATGAATAAACAGCACTCTGCGGGTATGAATCCTCAACCCATTACCAGTCTACTGGTGTTAATTGCCTGCTTTACCATTGTGCATATATTTTATGCAGGTGTTATCCACCCCGCGGCAAGCGCAGTAATGGAAAGCGCTGGTAGTAGTGCCCTCTTCTCTATATGGGTGATTTTAAAAGATGTAGAACAGCAAGTTTGTTTTTCCTTGATGTTTTTTTGTTTGTTTCTGATTGGATATAAAGTACGACATTTGTGGTTCAAAGAATTGGCACTTTCCGATATGGATTTCCTTCAAAAGTTAGACAAAAGTGCACCGCTCGATATTGATAATGCCCTAAGCATATTTGAAGAGAGTAAACACAAGGAAAATCCAGTTCTTAAAACCTGGGTTAATTGTCTGCGTCGCTTTAAAAATACCGGAAACATTCAGCACGCTGCTGATGTAATTGAGTCATCAGTTGAGAGCCTTGCTGCTCAGCTTGAAAATGGCAATACGATGATCAGATATATTATTTGGGCTATTCCTAGTATTGGGTTTGTTGGGACAGTACGCGGGATCGGGCAAGCACTAGCACAAGCCGATCAAGCTCTAGCCGGTGATATTGCCGGAATGACGTCTTCTTTGGGTGTAGCCTTTAATTCAACTTTGGTGGCCTTGTTTATTTCGCTGTTGTTAATGCTATTTATGCACATGCTTAATAACCTACAAGATACTATGGTGCTTAATACACAGCAGTCGTGTGAGAAGCATTTGTTATCACATTTACACAACTGATTAAATGATATGAGATTGAAACGCCGCCCTGAAGACGGTTTTAATATGTCTTTTTTAGATGTAATGGCCTGTGGGTTAGGAGCGATTATCCTGATTTTTATTCTAGTCGATTTTCATGCATTTATGCCTGAGCCTACCGATGAGACTAACCAGCTGCAACAGGAATTAAATGCAGCAGAAAGCCAACAAGAACAACTGCAAAAATCAATTGATGAAATTAACGATAAGATTGCTATGGAGACCTGGACCCAGCAAGATTCTCAAACTTCACAAGCAGACACCAGTGGCGAGCAAAGTAAGTTGTTACAGCAAATCTCTACCGAGATCGCAGTTGTGGCTGATTTAGAAAAGCAGATTGCGGCTATCGCCAGCTTACCGGTGCCTGATGCCAATGTGCAATTAAGTGGAACCGGCCAACAAAACTACATAACAGGCATGAAAGTGGAAGGCAAAGAAATTGGTATTCTGCTGGACAAATCTGCATCAATGATGGGTTACAATTTGTTGGAAATCTTGCAATTAACGGCTATGCAAGATGGTCAAAAAGTATCACAACGTAAATGGCTGCGCACAAAGCGCACTGCACAATGGTTGATTGCTAGAGCCCCACAAAATTCGAAGATTAGTGTTATCGCTTTTTCTGATAACGCATTGGTAATGGGCAATAGAGCTGCCAGCTCGCCCAGAGTATCAGACTCTATGAGCGCAATAGTTAGAGACATAGGTAAACTGATCCCCAGCGGTGGCACAAATTTACAAGTAGGTTTAGAGAAACTTCGTGAGGTCCACCCTAATATTACCGATGTTTACATTGTCACTGACGGCTTGCCTACACTAGGCGATGGATTAGGAGCGCGTTGCAAAGGCCTGCTAACAACAAAAAAAACCATATCATCGCAGTGTCGCCAGGAGTTGCTTATTGAAACGATAAAACGTGCTGGCCATGGCTTACGGATAAATGTCATTTTATTGCCTCTCGAGGGTGATCCTTATGCAGCTTCTATGTATTGGAGATGGACGCAAGTAACGCAAGGTACATTTTTAGCACCAGCAGGAGAATGGCCATAATGCGACGAATAAAAAGAGCTCCTGTAGAAATTTTCAATTTATCTTTTTTAGACATCATATCCTGCGCATTTGGGGCAGTGGTTTTATTGGTATTGTTAGCTAAAAACGGAGAGACAGATACACAAGCTGGCCCAAATAATCTTAGCACTTTGGTTGATCAGGTACTGGCCGCACAACTGAGTATTGAATTATTAAGCGGTGCTTTATCGGACAAACAACTGGAACTTAAACAAGCGCAGGCGAGATCTTCCACCGCAACACAGCAGTTAAAAGCGCTCGAATCCTCGGTTCCCCGAGCACAACAAACTTTGCAGCAACTGCAGGACAAGGCAAGTTCTATGCGCAACGAAATACGCCAAGCCACTGCAATGCTGAATGTCCCGAAATCGACCAATACACCGTCAGAAGATGTAGGTGGTATCCCTACTGATGCAGATTATGTGGTTTTTGTTATTGATAACTCGGGTTCAATGGCTTCAGGTGCGAAATGGACGCAAGTTATTTCAGTGGTTGATGATATTTTAATTAACCACCCCAAAATGAAGGGATTTCAGATTATTGCTGCTGATGGCACTTTTTTATATGCCGGACAAGAAGGTAAATGGTTAAGCGATACAGTAAGTATGCGCCAGCGAGCGATGGACAGAATGAAAAAATTTACCGGGGGCGGAAGTGCACCAGAGGTGGGCATTTTGCGAGCTTTAGATTTATATGGTAAGACCCGCGAAAAGGTTAGCTTATATGTCTTTGGAGATGATTACGGGCGTCGTGACCTGGACTCGATAGTCATACAAATAACGACCATAAATGCCGATGCAAAAGGAAATCCAAAATTCCGTATTCATGGTGTTGGTTTCTACAGGCCATCAGGAGGTAATGCAGAGCAGTTTGCTGCTTTTATGAACGCTTTATCGAGAAGAAACCGAGGTGCTTTTGTCGGGTTACCGTTCTAAATAAGATAAACATCTAACAAGATTAGATCATTTTCACGACAGACCTTATGATCATGGGTCTGCTTTTGTAAATCGCTCAGAAATCTCTGGCAGAATAATAATTAAGCCTGCTTAGCGGGCTTTGCTAAGCGCAATATCCAGGTCTTGCGCTGTCAGCTGCTGTACAGTGAAGCCATAACTTTTGGCTGGCATCAAGACCTTTTGTTCCAGTTTGGCGCTAACATACTCAGTGAAATTAGGCAGGTTGTTTTTCTTTAGCTGGTAAATCGTGCCAGATGACTGCTGCCACAGAAAGTAGCTTTCAAAATTTCTAAGGGCACTTAGATCAGCAACGCCTGATGACAACCGCCAGACCTCTGGGAAATCCCAACCCGAAAATATTTTATATACAGGCTCCCCTACACCGGCAGGCGGAGTAATCAGAAATACCAGCCAAGTTTCTGGCGTGACCATTTCACAATCAAAATAACTTTTATTGTTCAACATGCACTAATACCTCTTTTTAAAGGTTCAGATAACCTGTGGGCATAGTAGCACAACAAGCCGCATCAACAACAGCACAAGCTATTGATTTATAAAGCATTACAATATATAGAAGCAGTTTTTTGCAAAGAAACTGAATTTGAACCAACCAATAAGCTAGTACCAATTGAATTTATAAAAGCGAGGTTTGACGATTTCGCTTTGTTGCTCTTGCCGGAATGCTTCGCGTTTGCATGTTTCGGTCGAAACCGATCACCCATTCCGTTTCAATCCGATCGCTGATTTCGGTTTAAAGCGATCACCCCTTTCGGTTTTATCCGATCAGTTTTAGCTGTTTTCCGAAACCAGTGATCGGAATGCCGGAATAACCTTCTTTTTCTATTGGGATCAATTGGTAAGCTATGACTTAACGTCAATGTTAAGGACTGCACTGCCATGCCTAGAAAGAGAACTGAAATGAGAAAGATAAAAGACGTACTGCGTCTGAAATTCGATGCAGGATTAAGTCATCGGGATATTGGTAAATGCCTTAGCATTGGTCCTGCCACGGTGAGTGAAGTCCTGACGCGATTCCAATCCAGTGACTTGACATGGCCGTTGCCCGACGGCTATAGCGACAAGCAGCTTGAGTGCAAACTTTATACTTCTGTCACCGCCAAACGTAAAAAGCGACTTCCTGGCTTTGCAAAAATGACCGAGGAGCTTAAACGTAAAGGCATGACGAAGTTATTGCTGTGGCAAGAATATTGTCAGGACGATAATCAAACGGCCTATGGCTACACGCAATACTGCGAGCACTACCAGTTATGGCTTAAGAAGCAAAAGCGCAGTATGCGTCAGCATCATATTGCCGGCGATAAGTTGTTCATCGATTACTGCGGGCCAACCGTGCCCATCATCAGTCCAGATACCGGTGAAATCAGGTACAACGCGCAAATCTTCGTCGCCACGCTTGGGGCAACGAATTACACCTATGTCGAAGCAGGCCGCTCACAAAAGCAAGAAGACTGGATAATGGCGCACGTACGCGCGTTCAATTATATCGGCGGTGTGCCGCGCCTGCTGGTACCAGACAACTTAAAGTCAGCAGTAACCAAAGCTCATCCTTACGCCCCCACGCTCAATGAAAATTACGCCAAAATGGCCCGACATTACGGCACTGCTATCATGCCCGCTAGGCCTTACAGGCCAAAGGATAAATCCAAGGCAGAAAACGCGGTGCTAATAGTGGAGCGCTGGATATTGATGCGCTTGCGCCATTATATGTTTTACACCCTGTCTGACTTGAACGTCAAAATCAACGTATTGATGGAGGACTTAAACAACCGACAGCAGCGCATGTATCCTGGCTCACGTAAACAGCAGTTCGAGCTGTTAGACAAGCCTGCTCTTGCTAGCTTACCGGCTTATGCTTATGAGTACATTGACAGTAAACGCGCCAAGGTGGGTCCTGACTATCACATCTTGTTTGAAAAGCATGCTTACTCGGTGCCCAACGCCTTAGTAGGCGATACGGTGACCTTAGAAGCGAGTGCCAACATCGTCTGCATTTACCATCACAACCAGTTGGTGGCCCAGCATGCTCGTACGCACAAGGACGGCGGCTTCACCACGCTCAAAGAGCATATGCCACATAGCCATGTGAAGCAGCGCTTCGGCCCCGAACGCTTACTAAGCTGGGCTGAAAATATCGGTGTTGGTGCACGCGGTGTGGTTGAGTGGCATATCCAAAGCCGCAAACACCCTGAGCAATCCATTAAAAGCTGCTTAGCCATATTGCATCTATCCAAGCAATACGGCAGCGCGCGCTTGGAAGCCGCCTGCCAAAAAGCCCTGCTACTTGAAAGGCCGCATCGCACCGTCGTGATGAACTTACTGAGCAACCATAAAGAGGGCCTTAAACCAACCACAGAGCAAGATGACGCCCCTGTGACACACCACAATATCCGTGGACAACATTACTACCAATAAGGAAACACAATGAACTTACCAGCATTGCAAGAACAACTGCGCTCGCTGCGCCTTGGGTACTTCTGCCAAGCGTTAGAGCAGCAACAATCACGCGTCACAACTTATGAAGACATGAGCTTCGAGGAGCGTCTAGGATTACTGGCTCAACATGAAATACTGTGTCGTCAGAATACTAAAATTAAGCGCTTAGTGAGCCAAGCTAAAATGCGACTGGATGCGCATGCCAGTCGGCTTGATTATCGTCTGGAGCGAGGGTTACGCAAAGATAAAGTCGCCACATTACTGAGCGGCCAATACCTGCATTATGCGCACAACATCATTATTACCGGGGCCACGGGCTGCGGTAAAACGTACCTTGCCTGCGCACTGGGTCAACAAGCCTGCGAGCAACACCATACTGTAAAATATTATCGCTTAGGGCAATTACTCGATGAATTAAACATCGGTCATGCCGATGGCAGTTACCGCCAACAGCTGGCGCAACTTGCCAAAAAGAAATTGCTGATACTCGATGACTGGGGCATGGAAAAACTGAATGCCCGCCAGGCAAACGATTTACTCGATGTGATGGAGGACAGGTATCAAAATGCCAGTACCCTCATCGCTAGCCAGATACCAGCAACCGATTGGTACAAACTCATCTCAAATCCAACGGTTGCTGATGCACTACTTGATAGACTATTACACAACAGTCACCGCGTAGAATTAGCAGGAGAATCGATGAGAAAACTAGACCAATCCGATCACTTAGCGTAAAAAGAGACTTGGCGAAAAAGAAGGTTATGAAGCGAT
>NZ_LAHP01000017.1 GCF_000987765.1 Arsukibacterium sp. MJ3 | reverse complement strand
CTTGTGGTTTACCGTCTTTATCTTTAATAAAGTGCATGGTCATCATGATCATCCGGGCAACCCAGAAGAAAATAATATCAAAACCGGTTACTAATACATTGGTAGGGTGAAAGGTTTTTAAATCGTCAGTGTGTTCCGGCCAGCCGAGGGTAGAAAATGTCCACAGTGCTGAGCTAAACCAAGTATCGAGCACATCATTGTCTTGTTGCAGTATTATGTCATTTGCCAGCTGATATTTGCTGCGCACTTCTTGCTCAGTGCGGCCAACATAAACTTTGCCATTGTTATCGTACCAGGCCGGTATGCGGTGGCCCCACCATAACTGGCGGGAAATACACCAGTCTTGAATGTCGCGCATCCAGCTGAAATACATGTTTTCATATTGCTTGGGCACAAATTCAATTTGGCCGGTTTCCACTGCGTTTACCGCCGTTTTAGCCAGTGGCGCAACCCGCACATACCATTGGTCGGTAAGCAGTGGTTCAATTACTACGCCACTTCTGTCTCCGTAGGGCAGGGTGTTGTTATGATCTTCTATTTTTTCGAGTAAACCAGCACTGTCGAAATCGGCGACGATAGCGCTACGGGCACTAAAGCGATCTAACCCCTGGTATTGCGCCGGAATAGCGGCGGTGAGTGCCGGGTTAATTTCACCATTAGGGTGAAAACATTCACCTTCGCTTCGAATAGTCGCATCGAGTGTCATCATGTTGATCATCGGTAACTGATTGCGCTTACCTACTTCATAATCGTTAAAATCATGGGCCGGGGTAATTTTAACGCAGCCGGTTCCTTTGTCCATATCGGCATGTTCATCAGCAATAATAGGAATACGGCGGTTAACCAGTGGTAGCAGTATTTCTTTACCAATTAATGCCTTATAACGCGCATCATTCGGGTTAACGGCAACGCCGGTATCGCCCAGCATGGTTTCAGGCCGGGTGGTCGCCACCACCAGATAATGCTTCCCTTCAGCAGTAACGGCGCCATCGGCCAGCGGGTAGCGCAGATGCCACATCTGGCCTTTCTGCTCTTTATTTTCTACTTCAAGATCAGAGATGGCGGTTTGCAGTTTTGGATCCCAGTTTACCAGGCGCTTTCCGCGGTAAATTAAGTCGTCTTCATACAGCCTTACAAACACTTCCTGTACTGCGTTAGACAAGCCCTCGTCCATCGTAAATCGTTCACGGTGCCAGTCAACCGAGTTGCCAAGTCGGCGCATTTGCGCGGTAATGGTACCGCCAGATTCTTCTTTCCACTGCCAAACTTTTTCAATAAAGGCATCGCGGCCCATGGCGTGACGGCCGGGTAACCCTTCTGCCGCCAATTTGCGCTCTACCACCATTTGGGTGGCAATGCCGGCATGGTCACTGCCAACCTGCCATAAGGTATTTTTACCTTTCATCCGCTGGTAACGGGTCATGGCATCCATAATGGTTTGCTGAAAGGCATGGCCCATATGCAGGCTACCGGTAACATTCGGTGGCGGGATCATAATGCAGTAGCTGCCGGCACCAGTGTCACCGGCTGGTTTAAAATAGCCTTTACTTTCCCATGCGCTGTACATGGCTTGTTCTATCTGACTGGGGTTAAATGTTTTTTCCATGAGAGTACCTGTTGTTCAGTCGGCATTGACCGTAGCTGGGGTAATACCCGACTGACGATAATGCTTATAACGTTCCCGCGCCTGCGCTTTAGCAGCGGCCCCGGCCGGAACAAATTCGATGATGTCGGTGAAGCGGTTGGCAAAAGCCGGGATATCTGGTGCCAGATTAATCAGCACCTGGCGGCTTTGTTTGGGTGGCTGCCAGCTAATTTCTACTGGCGCGCCGCGAGCCGGGCCTTCACCACTAAGGTTATGCGGTACAAAGCTGTCGGCATCAAACTGCCATAGCAGTTGGTCAATAAGCTCGGCATCTGGCTGGCTGCCAGTATAAATAAAAACCCGCTGATTAGCGCGGTAAAAGCCAGCACACAGTTGGCAAGCCAAAGTAAAATGAGCTGGCGGGGTGCTCAGCTCATTTTCAGATGTCTGCTGGCTGTCGGCCAGCACGTAAAAGGTAACCGCCATTAATGATCCTGGTTATGACCAGCCCGGTTAATTAAAAACTGAGTCAGTAAAGCCACCGGGCGACCGGTAGAACCCTTATCTTTGCCACCACTGCGCCAGGCCGTGCCGGCAATATCTAGGTGAGCCCAGTTATATTTACGGGTAAAGCGAGATAAAAAGCAGGCGGCGGTAATAGTACCGGCTGCGCGGCCACCCAGGTTGCTAAAATCGGCAAATGGGCTGTCCAGTTGCTCCTGATAGTCATCCCATAATGGTAAGCGCCAGGCCCGGTCGCCGCTTTGCTCAGAGGCATTTAAAATTTCATGTGCCAGCGGATTGTGGTTACTCAGTAAGCCAGAAGCATGCTTGCCTAGTGCAATAACGCAGGCACCGGTTAAGGTGGCCACATCAATCACCAGCTCAGGATCGAACCGCTCAGCATAGGTTAGCGCATCGCACAGTACTAAGCGGCCTTCAGCATCCGTGTTTAACACCTCTACTGTCTGGCCAGACATGGTGGTTAAAATATCACCTGGCCGGTAAGCATTTGCATCGGGCATATTTTCTGCCGCAGCCAAAATGGCCACAATATTAAGCGGCAAGCCCAAGGCTATTACCGCATGCATGGTGCCAAGAACAGAGGCTGCACCACACATGTCATATTTCATTTCGTCCATGCCATCGCCGGCTTTTAAGCTAATACCGCCAGAGTCGAAGGTTAGGCCTTTGCCAATAAACACCATTGGTGCACTGTCGTTGTCGGCACCGTTATATTTGATAACTGACATTTTCGGGCCATTAACCGAACCACGACCAACCGCCAGGTAAGCGTTCATACCATGGCTGGCCAGCTCTTCAACACCCAGTACTTCTACACTGACTTTATCAGACAGTTCTACCAGTGCCAGCGCTTGATCTGCCAGATAGGCGGGGGTACAAATATTTGGTGGCATATTGCCAACGTCTTTACACTGCTTAATACCGGCAGCAATTGCCAGCCCTTGCTCAACCGCGCGCTCACCGATGGTTAAGTCACGACGGGTTGGCACGTTAAAGACAATTTTACGCAGTGGACGGCGGGTTTCATCTTTTTTGCTTTTTAAGCGATCGAAAACATAAAGGCAGTCTTGAGTGGTTTCTACTGCATGACGCACTTTCCAGTAGGTATCGCGGCTTTTTACATGTAATTCTGATAAAAAGCATACCGCTTCCATTGAGCCGGTTTCATTCAATGTGCTGATCGTTTTGGCAATAATTTGCCGATACTGCCGCTCATCTAATTCACGCTCTTTGCCACAGCCAACCAGCAATACCCGCTCGCTCAATACATTTGGCACATGATGCAATAATAGCATCTGGCCGGGTTTGCCTTCTAAATCGCCACGGCGTAATAAATTGCTGATATAGCCTTCGCTAATTTTATCAAGCTGTTCTGCTACTGCGGAAAGACGGCGTGGCTCATACACACCAACAACAATACATGCGCTACGTTGTTTTTCCGGACTTCCGCTTTTAACGCTGAACTCCATACTCACTCCTGATTCTAAGAGACTGTGCTACTATAGCCGTTAACAACTGTTATACGGTTACCTAGCCAGTTAAATACCTTGCTGAATTCTACCGTGAATTGAGAAAAAAGCTCGGTTTTCCCGGTAGTTTGCCTGATAATAATTGCTATAAATATCAAGTTTACTGAAAAATCGCCAGGGTTCCAGCAAAAAGACAGGTTTTAGGGGGCATTTTTGATTATTTTTCGTTATCTGATTGGGGAAGTGTTTCGTGCCCAATTGGCTGTCTTTGTTATTCTGACTAGCATTATTATTAGCCAGCGCTTTGTAAGAATTCTGGCTGATGCTTCAGAAGGTGATGTACCAGGTCAACTGGTTATGGCTATCGTTGCCTTAAAATTACCCCAACTTGCCGTAATAATTCTGCCATTAAGTGCTTTTTTAGGTATTTTGGTTGCCTACGGCCGCATTTATGCCGACAGTGAAATGACGGTGTTGCATTCTACCGGGGTTAGTGAATGGTATGTTACCCGCCTGACCTTATTGCTGTCGCTGGTAATGGCCATACTGGCGGCAGGGGTTACCTTATATCTTAGCCCCTGGGCCACCGAGCGTGAGTATCAGCTGCTGGATAAAGCCGATAGCAACGTGGGGTTGTTTTCGCTGGTTCCGGGTCGCTTTCAGCACACCGCCAATGAAAAAGCCGTCATTTTTGTGCAAAATATTAGCCGTTCTGGTAATGGGTTGTCTGGTGTGTTTGTGGCGCAAACCGAATTGCATGGTAGTCAATCACGACACGCTATTGTGTATGCTGAAACCGGTGCCGTTAATGAAGACCCTACTACCGGTGCGCAAATGCTGGAACTGCAGCGAGGCCGCCGCTATGCCGGTGATGGCCGCTCACCGGCATATGAAGTTACCGAGTTTGGCCGTTATCAAATTCAGCTGCGTGAGCAA
The DNA here is from genome assembly GCF_000987765.1 of Arsukibacterium sp. MJ3. Classification (GTDB taxonomy): domain Bacteria; phylum Pseudomonadota; class Gammaproteobacteria; order Enterobacterales; family Alteromonadaceae; genus Alishewanella. Next base: position 82,775 of record NZ_LAHP01000017.1, on the reverse strand, counting down.
GAAGTAGAGCAACGCCGGCGTAAATTAAGCAGTTTAAGCACCCCATTGTTATTACAGGAAAATAGCGCAGAAGCCTCTGCAGAGTGGCATTGGCGTATTGCTATTCCGTTGTCTATTCCTATTTTATCGCTGATAGCCGTGCCGCTAAGCCGGGTTAACCCGCGGCAGGGTAAATTTGGCCGCTTATTGCCAGCCTTGTTATTATATTTGGGGTATTATTCGTTGCTAATTATTGGCCGTTCGGCACTGGAAGATGGCAAAATTCCGCCACAACTGGGTATGTGGTGGCTACATGGTAGTGCTTTGCTGCTGGGGGTGTTTTTAATTATGCGCAACCGCTCTGGTGCTCAGCGTTTCCGTGCCTGGTTAGCGAGGCGAGCCTGACATGCTAAAAATTCTCGATCTCTACATAGGCCGCACCATTTTGGCCACTTCGGCACTCACCTTAACCGTGCTGATTGTGTTATCGGCGTTGTTTCGGTTTATTGATCAAATGCGCTCTATCGGCCGGGGCTATTATGACATGGTGCATGCGGCGCTATTTACCTTGTACAGCATGCCGGGCGACATAGTGTTGTTTTTCCCCATGGCGGCATTAATTGGTGGTTTAATTGGTATGGGGATGATGGCCAGCAGTAGTGAGCTGGTGGTAATGCAGGCAGCCGGCATGTCACGGCTTAATATTATCAGCTCGGTAATGAAGTCGGCCATTGTGATGGTGTTGGTGGTAATGGCTGTTGCTGAGTGGGGCGCGCCGGTTAGTGATAGAACAGCTAGAGAACTTAGAATTAAAGCGATTTCCGACGGCAATTTATTTGCTGCCCGCCAGGGCGTTTGGGCAAAAGATGGCGACAGTTTTGTCAATATTAAAGAAGTGGATGATGCTGGTAATTTAACCGGCTTAACTATTTACAAGTTTGGCAGTGACTTTCAATTACAAACCATTGTTAGTGCAGACAATGCGGTTTTTCGTGCTGACAGCTGGCGTCTGGAAAATGTGACCGAGTTAACTTTCTCAGCAGAGCGGGTGTTGCAAAAAAATCTGCCTGAGCAGCAGTGGCGTTCAAGTTTAACGCCCGATAAGCTCGGCGTGGTAACGATTAAGCCAGAAATGTTGTCGCTAACTGGGTTAACGCAATATGTCGAATATTTGCAACAAAATGATCAGGATGCCAGTCGCTATGAGCTGGCCTATTGGCGAAAAGTATTACAGCCCCTGTCGGTAGCCGCCATGTTACTAATGGCATTAAGCTTTATCTTTGGGCCATTACGTAGTGTAACCATGGGAGCCAGGGTATTGCTGGGTATTTTAACCGGCTTCGGTTTTTATATGAGCAATGAGCTATTTGGCCCGCTAGCCTTGGTTTATCAGTTACCACCCCTAGTGGGAGCCATGTTACCTAGTCTGTTGTTTATTGCCATGGCATTGTATTTTATGCGGCGCAAGGTATAGGTTTATCGGGCGCTCTGGTGCACATTCAGGTTTTTACTTTGCGCTTTGCTAATTACCACCATCTGGCTGGCGGTAAGCTGGTCTTGCAATGCCAGGCCTTTACCCCAGCGCAACCACAACCATAAATTACCCACACCAAAACAGGCTAATAAAGCCCGTGCCAAAGCTTGCAAAGGCGTTAACGGCAAGCCATTTTGCTTTATAACGACTATACGCCAAGCCCGCATGCCAAGCGTTTGGCCCGCTTTGCACCAAAAGTAAACGTAGAAGCCTAATATAATCGCCAGCAGGTAGCTAAAATACAGCCAGCGCAGTAGCCCGGTAGTTAAGTAGTCGGCAATGTCACTATAACCATTAAGATTAACCAGTGCGGTCGACACCAATAACTGAACCAGCAACATGGCAATGCCAGCCGCCAGCATAACCAATGCCATCAGCACCAAAACATCATAAATTATTGCCGCTAAACGCCGGGCAAAGCCGGCACGGGGCGCATTGGCAAACATAGCAAGTTCCTGTCTGTAACCTGTGGCAAGTTTAACACGCTGCGGCTTTTTTACGATCTTAGCAGGTGTTTTTTTCGGTAGTGCTGTAATTTTGTGCAAATAAAAGCGAATTAAAGCAAAGGGGCATAAAAGCACTTGCCAAGGCTAAGTAGCATCGTATAATGCAGGCGTTTACTTCAATATATCCCTCAGTGCCTGGGTGGCGAAATCGGTAGACGCAGTGGATTCAAAATCCACCGGGGGAAACTCCGTGCCGGTTCGAGTCCGGCCCTAGGCACCATAAATAATATTCTGCTCATTTTTCCTCATATTACTATTTGCATCTCTACGTCTAATAAGCCTGCTTAATCTTGCACTTAACCCCCTTGGCAACCATGATAGACGTTCCGGGTAAGTAACCAGTTAAGCTCGCTATATAAACCGCTACTGTTTCTCACTGATGGCGCCCACACATAAACATGCCCGAACTTTTACTGCTAAGCTGACACTGTGAAATTTTTATATAGGGTCATGCAATGGAGTTTATTGATTATTACAGCGTGCTCGGCGTGGATCCTAAAGCGGATGACAAAGCTATTAAAACGGCATACCGCAAACTCGGGCGCAAGTATCACCCTGATGTAAGCAAACTGCCGGATACTGCAGAAAAATTTAAACGCGTTGCACAAGCCTATGAGGTATTACACAGCGCTGAGAAACGTGCCGAATACGATGCTTTATGCGCCGCGCGCCATCGTGCTTTTGACAGACAGCAGGGGCAAACGACAGCGGGCTATTCTGCCGACAATAATACGGCAACCAATCAGGAGTTTGCTGATTTTTTTAATTCTATTTTTGGCGAAACCGGCTCGCGTAACCGGCAACAACATCGTCAGCAACCATGGTATGACGACATTAATAAAAGCAAAGGCGCTGATGTTGAACTCGACTGGCCAATAATGCTGGAAGACACCCTGGCTGACACCACCAAGCAAATTGAATTTGTCATGGCCGTTAACGGTAGTCAGGGTTATCAACAGCAAATAAAAAAATCGTTGAAGGTTAAAATTCCAGCCGGTACGCGTGATGGCGAGCGTATTCGGCTTAAAGGTCAGGGGGCTCCCGCTAGTAATACTATTCCAAGCGGCGATGTGTATTTGACAATCCGATTACTACCTCACCCGTTGTTTGATGTTGAAGCAGATAATCTGTTGCTTACTTTGCCGCTAGCACCTTGGGAAGCGGCGCTGGGAACAAAAATAACACTGCCTACGCTTAATGGAAAAATTCAGTTGGCGATCCCGACTAATAGCCAGGCTGGCCAACGTTTACGGGTAAAGGGCAAAGGCCTGGTGGGAAAAAAATCGAGCGGAGATTTGATTGTGATTATAAAAATTGTAATGCCGCCTACGCTAAATGAGAGCAGTAAAACACATTGGGCTCAGCTTGCTGACAGTGCCAGTTTTAACCCCCGCCGCGAATGGAATAATCTATCATGACAATGTTATCAGACATTCACACCGCTAATTATCACTTGAGTTTTGAAGAGCTTTGCCTCTCTGCCAATGTTAGCCAAAAAACCATGTTTGAATTGGTGCAAAATGATATTGCAATACCCGTCGCAGGCGCCCAGCCACCGCAATGGCTATTTCACGTAACTTGCGTGACAAAAGTGAAAAAAGCAGCTCGACTTAATCGTGATTTAGATATTGGTTGGGCCGATCTTTATTTAGTGTTAAATCTGCTTGATGAAATTGAACAGCTAAAAAATGAAAACGATCAACTTAAACAGCAGCTAGGGAGGTTGCTGTAGTGTTAGCTGTTGCACAAAAGTAGTCTTCGATAGCGACCCTGTCTGAATCTGTTATCAAACAGGGAGTTCACATGAATCGCAGAACAACCAAGCAATGGCTGGAGCTTTTTTATCAGCACAAAATAAGCAGCTTAACCCAAACCGCTTTTGCTAAAAACGAAATTAACCCTACCAATTCGAGCTATCGTAAGCGGCAACTTTTAGCCTTACAACACTGTTTAAGACGATGCCGTGATTAAGTTGCTTATCAATATGCCTAAAATTTATCTGAATCGAACTTCAGCTGTAGAACGTATTTTATCTTTCTGATGTCAGTTCTTTTTTTAGGCATGGCAGAGTAGTCCTTAACATTGACGTTAAGACATCGCTTACCAATTGATCCCAATGGAAAAAGAAGGTTATTCCGGCATCCCGATCACTGGTTTCGGAAAACAGCTAAAACTGATCGGATAAAAACCAAATCATTGATCGGATTAAGGCCGAATGGGTGATCGGTTTCGACCGAAACATGCATAGGTGAAATTTAATCAATACAGACTCTGTTACATCTTGTTACAAAAATAGGTGTTTTACCTTCTTTAACCACATAGTTAGTAGTGTTTTTACCGTAGACAAGGCTAATGCGATCGTATAATTTAGGGCACTGTAAAAACCTTACTTAAAGCAAGGTCTTTACAGTAGGCATTTATAATTTAACGATTTTATTTAATTAATTCGGTGCAGCGATCATCGTACTTAGCAATGGCAGGAAGCAGTCGAAAACTACATTCACAAGATATTACTTAAACCTGAGAACTTGATTATCAACTGAAAGTATTCTATGGCCTTTGCTAAACATTTTAATTTTAAGTTTGATTTTACTACAGTAAATGGAGTTTTTTTTGAAGAAGACAATTACACAAGAAACAATTGTAGATGTACTTTCAGAAACATTGATAGTAGTTAATTCAAATGGCGTTATTGAATGGGTCAATCAAGCTGTAAATACGCTGCTTGGATATCGTAGAGAAGAATTAGTTGGTATGCCTCTGAGTATTCTCATCCCTCCAGAGTTCTGTGAATCTCACAACATGTTATTTAAAGGTTTTCAACACCAGTCATCTAAACAAGCAATGGGTTATTCTCGCCCACTTTTTATAATGTCTAAAAAAAATGAACGTAAAGCCGTTTTTATCGAGCTAACACCGGTAAACTTTCAAAATGAAAAATGCGTTTTAGCAACGGTCAGTGAAAATAATCTCACAACACAATATGAAAGAATTATTGATGACGTCAAAAATTTATTTAATGAATCACAATCTATTGCAAATATCGGAGCTTGGGACTGGAATATTCTAACGGGAGAGTTGCATTGGTCAACCCAGATATTCGTTATTTTTGGCTTGAAAGAAAATACCTTCAATGTAAGTTACGAAAATTTTATTTCTTTTGTCCATCATGAAGACAGAGACGCTGTTGAATCTGCAGTAAAAAAAACTTTATCAGGTGATGCGCCATACTCAGTGGCGCATAGAATAGTCCGCCTTGACCAGTCTCTTCGTTATGTTGTGGAGCGTGGTAAAGTCTATAGAGATGCTGCAGGCAAGCCGATTCGAATGATAGGTACAGTTCAAGATATTACCTTAGAACATAATTATCAGATGCAACTGAGAGTTGCTGATTCAATATTTCAGTATTCGTATGATGGGGCAATAAGCACAGACAATTATTTCAAAATTATAAAAGCAAATCCGTCTTTCGAAAGAATGAGTGGCTATACTGCTTTTTCTCTTGAAGGTATTTCATTGTTTAAAATTATTCCAGAGCTAGGAGAAAAAGAAAATCTTGAGAGTATTAATTCAAAGGGATATTGGCAAGGCAGAATTACTTGTAAAAATAAAAAAAATGAAATTTTTCCTGTACAGTTATCTATTGTAAAAGTAGATAATGAAATAAAATTTGGTGTTAAATTTTATATTGTTACTATAAATGACATTTCTAATATCACAGCTCATGAAGCTCAGCTAAAAAAGCTAGCTTACTTCGATCCACTGACGTCATTATATAACCGTAGTTATTTTATTGAAAGGATGTCAGAAGAAATAGCACATTGTATTAGTAGTAAAGATGAAAAATGCAGCATGTCATTGTTGTTCATTGATCTAGATGGGTTTAAAGAAGTTAACGATAGTCAAGGTCATGATGAAGGTGATCGCATTTTATCGACTATAGCAAGATTGCTAGACAACGTTGTAGAAAATGAAATGCTACTTTCCAGGTTTGGTGGTGATGAATTCGTAATTTTATATAAGTCAGGGGTAGAGGTTCTGGTTCAAAAACTAGCATCTAAAATTTCTCAAGCATTATCAATCGTTTTGGTCTATGGCAGTCAAGATTTCAAAATTACGGCCAGTATAGGCATTGCTATTTTCCCCAAAGATGGAACTGAAGCGCAGGATTTGCTAAAAAAAGCTGATATTGCTATGTATAAAGCGAAAGAGTCTGGGAAAAATCGCTTCTTATTTTACAAAGAAGAATTTAGTAAACAAAAAGCTCATCGTCGCCAGTTAGTCTCCGATCTTGAACGCGGTATCAGTGAAGGGCATATAGTCGCTTATTTTCAACAAATTATTCCTTCAGAAAAAGATGAAGTTTATCGCTTTGAAGCATTGGCACGTTGGTTTCATCCTCAAAAAGGCGTCATTTCACCAGTAGAGTTTATTCCAATTGCTGAAGAAACGGGACTTATCGCAGAGCTAGGTAGCATTGTTCTTAAGCAAGCAATTGATTTTCTAGAGCATTGGTATCTAAAAAACACATCTAGAGCAGTCATATCGGTGAATTTATCTGCTTATCAATTATTTGAACCCAGTCTTCTAGAGAGAATTTTGAATATAGTGGGTACAAATCCTATTCTCTACAAAAGTCTTATTTTTGAAATTACTGAAAGTGCCATTATGCAAAATTTTGACACCGCTCGAATCACACTAAGTGGAATAAAAGCTTTAGGCTGTTCGATAGCTTTAGATGATTTCGGAACAGGTTACTCCTCTTTAAGCTATCTGAGTAGGCTACCTATAGATGAGGTAAAAATAGATAAAAGTTTTATAAATAAGCTGCCTGAAAATGAAAGTGATTGCTTAATTTGTAAGGCAATTGTTTCTTTAAGTCACTCTTTAAAAATGAAAGTAGTGGCTGAGGGAGTAGAAAACCTAAACCAGAGGCAGTACTTAAAAAGTATAAATTGTGATTTTATGCAAGGTTTTTTATTCAGCAAACCAATGCCAGCAGATGAAATTTTTAAATCCATAAATGCTGGTTCTATAAAAAGTGACGCTATACAACGTAAGGATTTTATTAGCGCTCAAATTGAAAATAAGATTTTAAGATAAATACAAATTAATTAAAACCAGCTTAAATCTCAACATGTTCAATTAAAACAATAAAATAGGATTTATAATGAATAGAGAAAGGTTGTTCCCGGAAAGTGAATTCCTGCTTTCAACTACAGATTTAAACAGCCACATAAAATATGCAAACGAAAGTTTTTGTGATATTGCAGGGTACTCTTTAGATGAACTGAAGGAACAGCCACATAATAAAGTGCGGCATCCTGAAATGCCTAAGGCTGCTTTTAAAGACTTATGGAATACGATTAAAAGCGGACAATCTTGGATGGGACCAGTTAAGAATCTTTGTAAAAATGGTGACTATTACTGGGTTAATGCTTTTGTGACTCCAATACGAGATAACGCTGGAAAAGTCATTGAGTATCAATCAGTGAGGACGGTTCTAGATGATAAAGTTAAACAGCGGGCAGAGGGTTTATATCCGAAGCTTGACTTAGCGGGTACAACGAAATCGGTTAACCGTAAAGTAGATAAAACTCAGTGGGTCCAAGCTATTTTATTTTTAGTTTTGATACTCTCGGTTTTGTCGTTTTATGATAATGAAAAACTCATTATAAAAGGTTTACTTACCACTCTATTAATTGTTGCTAATTTTATTTTTTATATCTGGCGCAGCCAATATAAGGAAGTACTAAGGCAATCGAATGACATATTCAATAACTCTTTAATGAGTTATTTGTATTCTGGCAATAATGACAAGTTGGGTAACATATCGTTGGCATTAAAAATGCGCAAAGCTGAAATGAGAGCCGTCGTTGGTCGGGTAAGTGACGATTCGGCGAGTCTGACTTTAACGGCTAAAACGTCATCTAAGCGGGGAAATGACGTGGCAAGTATATTATCAAGCCAGAAAGGTGAGACAGATCAAGTTGCCTCTGCAATTCACCAGATGTCGGCAACTGTGCATGAGATAGCTAAAATAGTATCTACGGCTTCGGATGTCTCACAAAATGGGTTAAGTCTGAGTCAGCAAGGACAAAATACTGTAAGCGAAACAACTAAGTCAATAACCGAATTATCTGAACAATTGTTAGAAGTGGACACTGCAATTAGTCGTTTGATTGAGGGTACTCGTTTAATTGAGGAAGTGTTGATCGTAATAAGTAGTATTGCTGATCAAACTAATTTACTTGCGCTAAATGCAGCAATAGAAGCAGCACGAGCCGGCGAACAAGGCAGAGGTTTTGCAGTAGTTGCTGAAGAGGTGAGGGCACTTGCTATGCGTTCTCAGCAATCTACTGTCAAAGTTGGTAAACTTACAAATCAGTTACGAGTGGAGTCCGATTTTGTAATCAACTCAATGACTAAAGGGCGAGCGCTATCAGCAAGTTGTGTTAACTTAGCCAGGCATACCACTGTTGCGTTGAAAAAAGTCAACGAGGAGGTATTTTCTTTAGCTGAGTTGAATGCACAAGTTGCTACTGCAGTTGAGGAGCAGGCTGTTGTAGCGGAGCAGATAAATAAAAACATTACCACAATCTCTAATATGTCGTCACAAAGTGAAAACAATGGCATAGAAGCAGCAAATTTGGGGGCTGACTTAGTCGAAAGGTTAGCGAACCAGCAGAGTTTGATTGCGCAGTTTAATCGATAAGTTTGTGAGTGCACTACATCCGATAAACTCACTAAGCTATTAACACACAGAGATGTTTGACACTAGCCTAGTGAATATTGCGAAATAACTTAAGCAGGATGTAATCTGTTCCGCTCCTATTCCTTACGCTTTTCATCCATTACTTTTCCTGGCACAGACGGTTTAGGCAACTTTAAATTGCCCAGCCAACTGTTGCAGTTTGTTACCAAGCCGGCTTAAGTCACTACTTGCAGCTGCTGTTTGTTCACTTGCTGCCGCCGATTGTTCTGAGACATCGCGAATACTAAATATACTACGATTAATTTCTTCCGCTACCGCGCTTTGTTGCAACGCCGCGGAGGCAATTTGCTGATTCATCTGCTGAATGCTGTTAACGGCTTCATTAATAGCACTGATAGCGTCATCGGCATTGTCCGCACTTTCTAACGTTTTTTCAACCAAGTATGAGCTGTTATGCATGTTGCTGACAGCTGCTTCTGCTTTTTGCTGTAACTTATTGATTAGCTGCTCGATCTGACCTGTTGATTCCTGAGTTCGAAGTGCTAATGCCCTTACTTCTTCTGCTACCACCGAAAAACCACGACCCGCTTCACCAGCACGGGCTGCCTCTATAGCGGCATTAAGTGCAAGTAAATTGGTTTGGTCGGCAATACTTTTAATGACATCTAATACTGAACCAATATTGTTGCTTTGTTCTTTCAGTTCGCTAATGGATTTGGCTGAAGTTGCTACCTCATGTGCCAACGCTTTTATTTGCTGCATGGTTTTTTGTACTAATTGTTCGCCTAGGGTAGCTTGCTGTGCTGATTCCGCAGCAGCACTAAAAGCCGCTTCAGCACTTTTTGCTACATCCTGAACAGTAGCGGTCATTTCGTTCATCGCGGTGGCTACTTGCTCTGTCTCTTCTTTCTGCTGTTTTATGCCAGCCGAATTCTGCTCAGAAATTACTGCCATTTCTTCAGTTGCCGTAGCTAACTGGACAATTCCGGCAGTAAGATTATTAATTAACTCGCGCAGGCTAAGGCTCATGTTTTGCATTGCTTGCATTAATTGGCCTGGTTCATCTTTTCTGTCCGTTGGTAAGTTTGCTGTCAAATCACCCGCAGCAATTTTTTCTGCAACCTCAACAACCTGCCGCAACGGATCAACTACCATTTTGGTAATGAGAATACCCGCCAACAAACCAACGGCAGTGGCAATTATCGCGGCCGTAACAATTAATCTTTCGAGGCTATTGGTTTCATCATCAAGTCTGTTGAGTTGATAGTCTACTGAGCGGGTAGCTGCAGCATCAGCTGCTCTGGCAGCTTGAGTCATTTTTTGTTCAATACTGTCGATTTCAGCTTTGTTCGTAAGTATATCAACCGTTGAAAGCTCTTTTAAATGCTGTTGATAAACGTAGACTTGCTCTAACACTTCCTGCATTAGCAACTTACTTTCGGTGGTAAAGAATTGATTTAAACTTGTTTGACCTATTTTTCTAGCCTGCTCACTTTTATCAAATGCCATTTGAAAATATTTAATGTCATTTCGCAAGATAAAGTTTTTTTCCTGCTGCTGCGCTTCGCTGATGAGTAAATTGACTTGCTTAACATCTGATACTTGCTTAAATCGCTCTGATAGGCTGTTCATCGACATGTAGCTGATTATCGATATGAGCATTAAAATAAGTAACACCAAACTAAAGCCAGATAAAATCTTAGTGCGAACGCCAACATTATTTACCGCTGAAGCTATTGCCATCATAGTTGAACTCCGTTTTTGCAAGAGCGTCTGCATAAATTGTTCAGTGCTTCGCAATGTTAATTATTAATAAATAACCAAAAAACTAATTTTCATATAAATGTTAAATATTTTTTGAGTGTTTGAATAAAGCTAAACTATTATCTTATGCATAAATAGGTACGGCATAAGGTGGTTTTGGTTCAGCGTATTGTTTGTTTTTTATAATTTGATAAAATGAAGAAATATTAAACAGATCCCTGGGCTGAGATTCCGTGGTTACAGAGGCTTTCTAGCATTTAAAAACTGATGCAATATTGGCACGCCAGTATTGCAATTGATAAGGTCTTCTCTATCAGTTCCTACGGAAATCAATCCGATTTTATTACAAAAGTATGTAATAATGCGTCATATTCAATTTTCTACCTGGCATACGCAGTTATGGGCAGCGGCATTTGCTTTGTATATGGTTTCGTCGTCGCGATGGATTAGGCTTGTTAGTGTAGCGGTTTTAAGGTGCTGTGCTACGCCTACACTAGCAGTGCCAAACTTGTTTTAGCTGCCTAGAAGCCCGTCACGTAGTTTTTTCACGGCAGGAGCCCAGATGAGAAATAATCTACCCGTTACCAATAAAGAATACACTTTTCCTACTTCAGAACGTCTTATTTCCGGCACTGATGCCAAAGGTAATATCACTTATTGCAACACCGCCTTTGTTAACGTCAGTGGTTTTACCAAAGAAGAGCTAATAGGTAAACCGCATAATATTATTAGGCATCCTGATATGCCCCCTGCGGTGTTTAAAGAAATGTGGCAAACCCTAGCAGACGGCCACGTTTGGATGGGGCTGGTAAAAAACCGTCGTAAAAATGGTGATCATTACTGGGTAAGTGCCTTTGTTACGCCAGCATTGGAAGGCGGTAAAGTAGTCAGCTACGAGTCTGTGCGTGTGGTGCCACTTGCTGAAGAAATAGCGCGAGCTGAAGAAGCTTATCGACGTTTGCGCGCGGGAAAATCAAATTTGTCGGTGGCGTATCGCGCCTTTAAAGCATTACAGTCTGTTGCGCCTATTCTTATTCCGGGACTTATCAGTGCAGCTTTGCTGAGTAGTTTGTCAGGCTGGACAGCAGGCGCTATTGTGCTTGGGGCAACGGTTATTTCAGCAGCATGGTTAGCCTACCAACAAAAAACGCAACTACTCGATATTATTAGTATTAGTCCTGAGTCATACGCGAATACCATGGTTGCCGAAACTTATTTTAGTGATATCGGCAGCAAGGCCCAGGTTAAATTAGCTTTGGCTTGTGAAATCGCCAGAAGCCGCACTGCGCTTACTCGAATTGCCGATGCCGCCTCGGAACTTGATGCTATTGTTAAAAATACTCAAACAGAATCTGAATCTACGTCGGCTGCAGTTGCAGAGCAAAGCCATGCAACACAACAAATTGCGTCAGCAATTACTCAGATGTCTGCTGCCATACAAGAAGTTGCTGGCAATGTACAAACGAATGCGTTAAGTGCTCGTGATGCGCTCGATAGTGTAGATGATGGCGCCAAGCTAGCCAACGACGCTAAAACGGCTATTGATGCATTAAGCCATTCAGTCGCCAGTATTGCGGCAACAGTTCGTGAACTTGCTGATTCAACCAGTGAGATTGGGCAAGCGGCCAACATTATATCGACTATAGCCGATCAAACTAATTTATTAGCCCTAAATGCGGCTATTGAAGCGGCTCGGGCAGGTGAACATGGCCGTGGTTTTAGTGTAGTGGCAGATGAAGTGCGGGCTTTAGCATCAAAAACACGGGAATCTACTGACAAAATTCATAAAATTGTAGCGGTATTAACAAAAAGAGCGGTTAGTGCAGTCGGGATCTCAGAGCAAGGTGAAAAAGCGGCTCAGCATGGGGTTGAAACGGTTGAGCACACACGTGATGCGCTAAACAATATCCGTGACTCTGTGCGCACTATTACTGCTTTAACCGAGCAAATGTCCACCGCAGTAGAAGAGCAGAGCACCGTAGCAGAGCATATTAATCAGCAAATAGTTGAAATTGCCGATAGTACATCGGTAACCCAAAACTCGGCTAATGCTGCTTTAGATGCCAGTCAGCGTTTGGCGAAAACCGTTATAAATTTACGTTCTATTATTTCACGTTTTTCTTCAGGCCGAAGTAAACAGTAAACGGTTTCTTATGAAGAGACACTATAGCGTCGGGTCGATGCGGCTTTAACATAAGGTGGTGTTTTTAGCGTTTAAAGCCAATTCTAAAACCGCCCCAATGTTTATTATTAACATAAATGGGCACCGATAAGTCGTGTAATATTTCACCGGTGTCTCTTTTATACGTTTGCAGTAGCATCGCTTCGGTATTACTGCCGCAGCGGCTACCGGTGCGATCAGCAAAAATACGTTTACTACGATTGGCTAGCAAGTCTTTATCGTAGTTTCCACTAAGGGGTTGGCTAAATTTTTTATTGTGAGTAGGAAAGTACCCTTTACAATCGACCGCGCCGGCATACAATATCTGGGTATGACGGCTTAAAATAGCCTCTTGAACCTCTGGAAACGCCTGATCGGTATAATTGTCATAAGCAGTGTGAAATTTCTGTGGGTGGGTATTAGCAATAGGCTGATATTGCTGTGAAAACAGTTGTTGTTCACTGTATTTACCACTACTGATACCCTGCTGCAATAGCGCGCTAATTGCAGTGGCTGCCTGCAATGCTTCACTTAAAATAGGGCTATAAAAACTGTTATGATTTAGCTGGCTAAGTTCTCGGTAAATACTTTCTGTTTCCATTGATAAATCTATGGCTTGAATGGCAATGCTACTGCCTTTTTGCTCAATCGCGGTAAGGCCGTCGCTAATACTGTTAATCGCCTGGGTAATGGCATTACTGGTGTCTTCTAAACGGCTGCCAACATGTTCTAACTGGCCGCTGGCTGCCGCAGCCTGGCCAATTTCACTATTAATATGGGCAAAACCAGATGCCACTTGCTGCAGTTGTTGCTGAACATCGGTGGTTTTGCTAACCAATAACCCCATTTGGTCAGCAGTTTTGCTGCTTTGCTGTCGAATTTCAGCCAGCATGGTGGCAATGTCGGCGGTAGCACCCGAGGTTTTATGGGCCAGTGCCCTAACTTCTTCTGCCACTACGGCAAAACCACGGCCTTGCTCACCGGCTCTGGCCGCTTCAATAGCGGCATTAAGCGCCAGTAAGTTGGTTTGATCGGCAACATTGTTAATGACTTCAGTAATACGCTGAATGTTGTCGGCTGAATTTCGTAACTGCTCCAGTTCATGTGCTGAGATGCTAACAGACTTAGCTAGCTGTGCTATGCCCGCAACACCTAAGTCTAGTTGCTGATCGGCTTGCTGGCAGGCAGTGGCAGTTTGCTGAATACTTAGGTTTAAAGTTTGTAAACTGTCATTTAATTGGTTGCTGGAGCGGCCAAGTTCGGCGCTGCTGTCGGCAATTTTGGCGCTGTCTTGGGCACTGTGTTTAATGTCGTTATTCAGGCTGTCAATAAAAAAAGATACTTCGGCCGATCCAATAGCCAGTTTGGACGTTGACACCTCAATTTTTGTGATGTCCAGCTCAGGTAATGCCACCACAGCTTCTGCTTTAGGACGGCTTAGCCAATATTGCACAGCAAAAAAAGCTAACAATATTACGACCAGCAAACTGCTACTAAGCAGGCTGGCAGCGTTAAGCCAATTGCCGGTAAGCAGGATAATAAGCAAGCTTAAATTAACTAGCCAAGGCAACATATTTACTCCATAGTCGGTTTTATTTGCTAGGTTACTATGGCAGAAATTAGTATGCGGTAAAGCATTACTACCACTACTGCGACTAAAGTCTAGACGGGTTTTTTGTGCTATATACTTGATGTCGGTCAAAACCGCTTGGCGTTTTTGCCAGTATTATAATAACGATTAAAAGTAGGAGAGTACATTATGAGTAATTTAAATCGGCGCACGTTTTTTAAAATTTCAGCAGGAACCATCATTGGCGTTACTGCCGGTAGTATTAGTTTAAGTGCGTTAGCGGCCGAACAGTTAAAACTGGACGACCCACTAGCGGCAGCAATGCGTTACAGCCATAAATCTGAAATAGCAGACCAGAATTGCAACAATTGTAGCCTGGTGCAGGGAGAAGCGGGCCCAGAGTGGCGGCCTTGCGCTATTTTTCCTGGTAAGTTAGTTGCCAGTGAAGGCTGGTGTGCAGCCTGGGCTAAAAAGGCAGCTTAGTGCCAAACGAAATAAAAAACGGTCAGTTGACCGTTTTTTTATTGCTTAAATATCATGGCAATTGCAAGTGCCGGCCACCATCTAGTGCTAAAATCCGGCCGGTAACATAATGGCTACTGAGCAAATATAAAATACTCTGCAGCACTTCATCCGGGCCTGGCGCAATAGCCATTAATGATTTTGCTAGGGCTTTTTGCCGGTAGGCCGCATCATCACCCTCGTTAAACATTAATAAGGCTGGAGCAATTGAATTCACTTTTACTTTTGGCGCCAGTTTGCGGGCCAGCGACAATGTTAAATTATCCAGTGCAGCTTTAGAGGCCGCATAAGCCTGATGTTTGCTGCTGCCTACCGTGGCAACAAAATCAGTTATATGAATAATATCGGCCATATCTGGCCCGGCCATGAGTTTTGGCAACAGTGCCCGATTAAGTAAATAAGGTGCTCTGGCATGAATATGCTGCATAGCATCAAATACGGCGGCATCTTGTTGTAACTGGCTTAACACAGTTTGGCCTTCGCTTAAACTCTCTTTACGATCGGCTTGCCAGCTTGAGGCGTTATGGATAACAGCCCGAATGGCCGGATAGGGTGCTAGAGCGTCAATGAATACCGCCATGCTGTCAAGCTGATTAAAGTCTGCCTCAATGCAATGCGCGCCAGCCTGTTGTAAGGCACGAATACCCGGTGTGAGTTTACGATAACTTATTGCCAGCTGAAAACCTTGCTGTAATAGCTCAGTGGCGCAGTGTAAGCCCACCCGCTGACCCGCACCGGTGATGACAATCAGGCCTTTTTGATGTTGAATAGGATTCATAAATCACGTTTTATCAAGAATATGTAAACACCCTGTACGCTAAAAAACTTATTCAGGATTGGCAGCAAGTGTTTCATTCATTAATTCGGCACTGACATAACCTAAAAAATCAGTTTCTGGTAATGGTTTTGCAAAGTAAAAACCCTGGCCTTCATCGCAGCCCAACAGGGCAAGTCGGGTCGCAGTGGCGCCGTCTTCAATACCTTCTGCCACCGTTTTTAAGCCCAGGCTTTTACTCATTTGAATAATGGCCCGCACCAGCGGCTCATCCCGCTCAGATAAACTTAACGATTGAATAAATGACTTATCAATTTTTAAGTAGCTGGCATTAAAACGGCGTAAATATCCCAAGTTTGAATAGCCCGTACCAAAATCATCAATTGAAAAACGAATGCCCAACTGGTGCAGGGCGGTTAATTGCCTAGTAATATTATCGCCCTCGCCAATCAGTAACGACTCAGTAAGTTCCAGTTCCAGCGCATTGGCCGGTAGCGCCGCTGCCGTTAGTGCTTGTAGTACCTGTTGCTCTAGCGTGCCATCCCGGAACTGCACATAAGATAAATTAACGGCTACGGTGAGATTATAATATCCCTGCTGGCGCCAGCGGCTGCAAGCCAGGCAAGCTTGTTGCAGCACCCACTGGCCAATTTCGACAATAAGGCCACTGCTTTCAGCCAGCGGAATAAAGTCGTCCGGTCCTATCATGCTGCCGTCTGGTTGCGGCCAGCGTAGTAACGCTTCGGCACCAATTACTTGTGGTGTTGACAGTATTAATTTTGGTTGATAATGCAATTGAAATTCGTTTTGCTTTAAGGCTTTGCGCATTAATTTCAATAGGTTAAATTTATCAATACTGGCCTTATTTAACTCGTCATGATAAAAGCGGTAGACATTGCGGCCATCGGCTTTAGCCTGAAACATCGCCAGGTCAGCGTGTTTGCAAATTTCACTAAATTCGTTCCCGTCCTGAGGCACAATGGCGATACCGACCGAACCTGAAATTTCAATTTGGTTTTGCATAATATAAAATGCGGCTGTGGTTTGTTGCAGCAAGGCAGCAGCTGTAGCGGCCAATGCTTCATCATCACTAAAAGCCGGAACCAGTATTAAAAATTCATCACCACCAAAACGACATAAAATATCGTTTTCGCTTAATATGTTTTCTAAGCGTCGGGCTAATTGTTGCAGTAATAAATCGCCAGCGGCATGGCCAAGCGAATCATTAACTGGTTTAAAGTTGTCTAAATCGAGTAGCAGAACACCAAGCCGTTGCTGTCCGTTGAGGCAGTGGTTATACAAGCGCTGATAGTGTTGCTGGCAATATACCCGGTTGGGTAATGCGGTTAACGGATCATGTAACGCCAAATGCTCTATATGCGCCTGGCTTTGTTTTACCCGATGGTTTTCCGTTTGCAGGGTGTGCAGCAGTCGCTGCTGATCACGATACAGCAAATACACGCTAACACCCGTAACCAGTAAAATAACAGCGGTAAACACAAAATGAGCAACCGTGATGGTTGGAATAACCGGAAGCAAAATACCGCTAATTGCCAGATAGGTCAGTACGGCACAAAAAGACAACATAAAACTGATTAACGAGAAAAACAGCCGGCTATTACCTAGCATTGCCGCAAATACCAGCACGCCGGGATAACCAAGCAAGGCTAAGTCACGAAGCCCCCCAGATACATAAGCCAGTGCAGATAACATTAAGCACATTGCCCACAGTAACACCACCGTAGCGGCCGCTGCCCTTTTCTGATAAGCGAAAATGGCAGCCAGTGCTAACGCTATGCAGCCTGACAGTAATATCCATTTAGTGATGCCAGAGGCCACGGCTACCGCTAAAACCAGTCCAAACATCGTTAAACCAATAATTTGCAATAAACGATTGGTGCGCAGTTTACTGGGCCGGTTGGGGTGACTACTAACAGCTGTTTTGGCTAACGCTTGATCATTCGGCATTTAAGTCGATACAACATTCACTTTAGGTTATTTTACTGTAGCCTTATTTAATTGGTTTTGCGAATTGTCAGTTATTACCATTGTCGATAGCAGTCTCTGCCGCAGCTGGTTTTGTAGCCGGCAGTAAAGTAGAAATAAACACGGTTAATATCAGCATGGCGCTGGACACCCACAAGCACGCAATAATACCGGCCGTTTGATACAACCAGCCTGACAGTACCGTGCCTAGTAAGCGGCCCATAGCGTTGGCCATATAATAAAAACCGACATCCATCGATACACCGTCGCTTTTGGCGTAGCTGACAATTAAATAGCTGTGGATGGCCGAGTTAATGGCGAATACCGCGCCAAACAACAGTAAGCCGCCCAGCAGTGCAAACTCAAGTTGCCAGTTAAAGGTCATCGCCAGGGCAATTAATGCCGGAATAACGCATAACAGTAACGCCCAGAGCGTAACCATAAAGCTATTGGGAATATTGTTTTTACCCAGTAACAGTGGCGTGCTACTTTGCACTACGCCATAGCCAATAACCCATAATGCTAAAAAACCGCCAACCGTCCAGTGATCCCAGCCAAACTGACTGGCTAAAAACAGCGGCAAAGCAATGACAAACCAGACATCACGGGCACCGAATAACAGCATGCGGGCGGCCGATAATACATTAATCGCCCGGCTTTTCGAGAGCATTTCACGGAATTTGGGTTTAGTACTGCTTTTGCCTAAATCTTGTTTTAAATTAACGACACTGAGCAGCCACACCAGTAATAGCATAATGGCCATACTCAGGATTGCCAGCTGAAAACCAATAACCGTTAGCAACAGGCCGCCAATAAAAAAGCCTATGCCTTTTAAGGCGTTTTTTGAACCGGTTAATAGCGCTACCCACTTAAACAGGGTACCTTGCGCTGCAGTGGCCACCAGCATTTTAATACTACTTTTGGCGCTCATTTTGTTTAAGTCTTTGGCAACGCCCGACAATGCCTGTGCCGCCATTACCCAAGGCACGATTAAATAGTCAGCCGGTAACAGCAGCATAGACAGCGCGATAATCTGCAAAAACAAACCGATATTCATGGTTTTATTTAAGCCAATTCTAGCACCTAGCCAGCCACCCACTAAATTGGTAATCACCCCAAAAATTTCGTAGAACAAAAACAGCATGGCAATGCTCAGGCCGCTATAACCCAGGCTATAAAAATGCAACACCACTAACATGCGCAGCGCGCCATCGGTTAGGGTAAAAGCCCAGTAGTTGCCGGTTACCAGCAGGTACTGGCGTACTTCAGGCGTAAGTGGTGCTAAAACCATGTTGCTCTCTATTGGTTGCTCTTACTCAGGGTGTTTATCCTGCAAGCCGACCAGCCGCGCAAGTTCTACCGTGCGATTAGCATAACCCCACTCATTGTCATACCAGGCATAAATTTTTACTTGAGTACCGTTAATCACCATGGTGCTGAGGGCATCAATAATACTTGAGCGTGGGTCGGTTTTGTAATCAATCGAGACTAATGGCCGGGTTTCATAGCCCAAAATACCTTGTAGTTCGCCTTCGGCTGCTGTCTTAAGCAAGCGGTTAACTTCTTCAACCGTGGTAGCGCGTTCTACTTCAAATACGCAGTCGGTTAAAGAGGCATTAGTAAGCGGCACTCTGATGGCATGCCCATTTAGACGGCCGGTTAATTCCGGGAAAATTTCGACAATAGCGCTAGCTGAGCCCGTAGTAGTTGGAATTAAGCTGCTGCCGCAGGCACGGGCGCGGCGTAAATCTTTATGCGGGGTATCCAGAATGCTTTGGCTGTTGGTTAGGCTATGAATAGTGGTAATAGCGCCATGTTTAATCCCCAGCTGCTGGTGAATCACTTTTACCACCGGCGCCAGGCAGTTGGTAGTGCAGCTGGCAGCAGTAACAATTTGGTGTTTAGCTTTGTCATACAACTGATGATTAACGCCCAATACTATATTTAACGCGCCCGCTTCTTTAACAGGCGCACTTACTACCACCCGCTTTACACCTTGTTCTAGATAACCCTTTAGTACCGCCACGGTTTTCATTTTGCCCGAGGCTTCAATAACCAGGTCGCAGCCCGACCAGTCGGTGTCGCCTATGGCTTTGTTGTGGCTAACCTGAATTACCTTGCCATTAATAACGATGTTGCTGCCATCAGCAGTGGCATTGTGTTGCCAAATACCATGCACCGAGTCAAAATTTAATAGATGGGCATGGGTAGCCGCATCGGCAGCCGGGTCGTTAATTTGCACAAACTCCAGCTCAGGCCAGTCAAAGGCCGCGCGTAATGCCAGACGACCGATACGGCCAAAACCGTTAATACCAACTTTTATACTCATAGTGCGTTCCTTTTAATGTCATAGCCACTTCTTTAGGCAGGTATAGTTAGCTAATGCTATATAATAGCAGGCTAGTCGGTTTAGCCCAACGGGAGTGATATGACAGAAGAACCTGTAATGGATTTTGGCATTGAAATGGCACAGGCGCGCCAGCGTTTGTATGCGGTAAGTGCGTTGGCACAGCAACAGTTTGAGCAGGCGCTACAGGCTTATATAGAACAAAACCCCGTGTTGGCGCGGCAGGCGTTAAGTCAGTTGCCAAAAGTGCATGATTTTGAAATTGAAATGGATGATCACTGCCTGGACATGCTTAGCCATACCGCGAGTAACAGTGATTTACGGTTGGTACTGGCATTGCTGAAGGCAATTCGTGATATCGAGCAAATTAGCAATCAAGCTAATCAGATAGCGCAGCAAGTACTGTTAGCAACCACTGGTCAGCCGGCATTAAGCCAATTAACGGCTATTGCTACCCTGGCTGAGCCGGTAGCTAAAATGCTGACGCTGGCATTGGCGGCTTTGCAACAGCAAAGTATCGGCAAAGCTGAACAGGCGCAACAGCTGGCACCGCTGGTAAACCGTTATTACGGTTCTATTCTACGTTGCAATTTACTCAATAGCGCTGATCAGTCTGCGCTGCTAGAGAGTACGGTTAGTGTTAACTGGGTTGCCAGAGCGTTGGAGCGCATTGCTGAGCACAGCGTTAACTTGGCAAAGCAGGCTATTTTTCTAGCTAAGGTTAGCAGCGGTCAATCATTAAGGGTTGAATTACAACCACGACGCCCTCGTTAAAGCCCATTCTTGCAATTAAAAGCACAATTAAAAGCACAATTAAAAGTGCAATTAACAATTAACCAAACTAGATGACGTTATTATGACTAAAGACGTGTAGTGATTATTTGAAAATAGCATTAAAAACAATGATTTAAAAAATATAAAATAAATTTTCAGCCTTCACTAAACTGTAATAAAAATATGCTAGACAGCATGGCGTGCCCTGACTATAGTTTGGGTAATACGTAGCAGGAGTAAACAATGAAAATCAACAGTAAGCATGCAATAAGCGCCCTAGTAACTGCAGCATGTATCAGCCTAAGTGGTTGTTCCAGTTTCAGTGAACAGCAGTATACCTATGTCGTCGACAACGAGAGATTAACGCCAGCACCTACCTTAACCAGAACGGCTGCGCATACCGGCCATGTGGTGTGGTTAAACCCGCCAACCAAAAGAGTGGCAGTTACAAAAGACCAGCAGTAAATGCTTTAAAGCCACTATTAAAGTAACGCCTGTTAAGGCACAACGCTAAACCCGCCAACAGTGCGGGTTTTTTATTGGCTTGAATTTAGGTCTATGCTTTAGTTAGTTGACTGTCATATTACTGCAATAAAAATATCGCATACTGTGCTTAACTTAACACACACCGTTACCCGAGGATTAAAGTAATGAACATGAATATGCTTACTAAACTGGTTGTTGCCTCTGCTGTGAGTCTGGCGTTTGCAGGCCAGGCCCATGCTAATCGTGATACTATTCAGGTTGCTGGTTCGTCTACTGTGTTACCGTTTTCTTCCATTGCGGCTGAAGAGTTTGGCAATACTTTTGCGCAATTTCGAACGCCGGTAGTAGGTTCAGGCGGCTCATCTGGTGGCCTGCGCCAGTTTTGCCAGGGTGTGGGTACCAATACCATTGATATTGCTAACTCATCACGCCCTATGCGCCCGGCCGAAATAGAAGCCTGTAACGCTAACGGCGTAAACCAAATTATCGAAGTTAAAATTGGTTATGACGGTATCGTATTTGCCTCACGCATTGATGCTGGTATTTTCAAATTAAAACCAAAACATGTGTTTCTTGCCCAGGCTGCTCAAGTACCACAAAACGGTAAGATGATTGACAACCCTTATACCAACTGGCAGCAAATTGATAAGTCGCTGCCCGATCAAGCTATTCTTTTAGCCATTCCGGGCTCTAACCATGGCACCCGTGAAGTATACGAAGAAAAAGTAATTATTGAAGGTTGTAAAACCTTTGCTGAAGTACAGGCATTACCAAAAGAAGAGCTGAATAATTTCTGCTTAGCCATGCGTACCGATGGCAATGTTGTAGAAATTGCTGGTGACTACACCGAAACCTTGGCGCGTTTACAAGCGCAAAAAAATGCGCTTGGGGTATTTGGATTAAGTTTTTATGAAGCCAACCGTGATCGGATTAAAGTTGCTACAGTAGATGATATTGAACCCACTGTTGAAAACATTATTGCCGGGACTTATCCGGTGTCGCGGCCTTTATATTTCTATGTTAAAGGCGAGCATATCGGTGTGATCCCAGGTTTACAACAATTTACCGAGTACTTTGTATCTGACCTTGCTTCAGGTTTCGGTAGCCCATTGGAAGCGGCTGGTTTAATTCCGTTGGATGACGCAGAGCGCGCTGCGATACTAGCTGATATTCGCGGCAAAAAATCGTTGTAAGCGGTTTTAGGTAGGCGGTTATTATAAGTGTGTGATAATGAGGACCAATAGGTCCTCTTTTTTATTTCAGTAATATGACAGCGGCTGTAATAAAACTGCAATATGTAAGCATTAAGCTTGCGCGGCTTATAACAGAGGTTATTATCCCGCGTGGGTAACCAGTATCGGCGAATGGAGCAAGCATGAGTAATCTTTCGTTAATAGCACTGTTGCTGGCATTGATGGCAATTGGCTATCAGCTTGGCATGGTGCGCAGTCGTCGGGTGGCGGCAGTGCAGACAATGCACTCAAGGCCCCATCATTACGGCATGATGGTGGGGTTGTGGGCCTTTATACCTGCTTTCTTCATTTTATTGCTGTGGTCGCTGCTGGCACCAGGGGTCATCAGTAGTATGGTGTCTGCACAATTACCTGCTGACGCACTGGCGGCGGAGGGCATGAGTGCCGATGTTATTATGCGCCGCATTAGCAACCTGGCCAATAATTTTGGCATTGTTGCCGAGGCAGAGTCTTGGGAATTAGCGGCAGCGGCTTATATGCAGCAGCTAAAAACCAGCAGTGCGGTCTTGCTCACTGGATTACTGGCGTCAATTGCTGCAGCCGGCCTGTTTTTTAGTTATAAGCGTATTCAACCGCAGTTGCGGGCCCGGCATCAAATTGAGCGCACGGTAAAAGCGGTATTAATCATTTGTTCTACCGTGGCTATTTTAACCACTATTGGTATTGTGCTATCGATGGTTACTGAAACCATCAATTTTTTCAGCTTTATTCCGCCAGCCGATTTCTTCTTCGGTACCACCTGGAACCCGCGGTTCTCAACAACTGGCCTAACTGAAGGCTCACTCACTGGTAGTCAGGGAAGTTTCGGTATATTACCGTTGTTATCGGGCACCATGATGGTGGCGGCAATTGCCTTGCTGGTGGCCATTCCGCTGGGCTTAATGGTGGCGATTTATCTGGCTGAATATGCACCAGTGGGTTTTCGTACCACGGCTAAACCCATTATTGAAGTATTGGCGGGAATTCCAACTATTGTTTACGGGTTTTTTGCACTGGTAACGGTGGGCCCCTTTTTAGCCGACTTTGGTGCCAGTATTGGTTTAACCATTCGGGCTACATCTGCGCTAACGGCGGGGGTAGTGATGGGTATTATGATCATCCCGTTTATTTCGTCGTTATCTGACGATATTATTACCCAAGTACCGAAAGCCTTGCGTGATGCGTCGCTTGGCTTGGGGGCAACTAAATCTGAAACGGTGCGTAAAGTGGTGTTACCCGCAGCCTTGCCGGGTATTGTTGGCGCAATATTACTGGCGGCCAGCCGGGCTATTGGTGAAACCATGATAGTCGTATTAGCCGCAGGTAATAGTCCTTCACTGTCGGCTAACCCATTTGAAGCAGTATCAACCGTAACGGTTACCATTGTAAACCAGTTAACCGGTGACAATGATTTTGCCAGCCCGCAGTCGTTAGTCGCGTTTGCCCTGGGTTTAACCCTGTTCGTGATTACCCTGCTGTTGAATGTTGTCGCGCTGGTAATAGTGCGTAAATACCGTGAGCAATACGAGTAACTTATGACTGAGATGAAAATGACCCCAGCCAATGACTCTGCTACCACTAGCCCGGCCGCATTGAGTAAAACGCAACAAAAAGTGGCCGCGTCGCTTAATCGCCGCCATCGTCAGGAAAAATTGTTCAAAGGTATTGGTTTAAGCGCCGTGGTCATCAGCCTGACCCTGGTGGCTATTTTGTTTATTAATATTTTTTCAAAAGGGTTACCGGCATTCTGGCAGTCGGCTATTACCTTGGATATTTATTTTGATCCGGCCATTATTCAAATTAGTGAGAAACCTCAGCAACAGCCTGACGAATTAGATAATTTATTTTTTCAGCGTGACATTGAATGGCAATCTGAAGTGGGCCTGATTAACTTTAATCGGCTAATAACAGAAGGTTTAAAAAAGGTGTTGCCCGATGCCAGTGCGCATCGGCGTGATGCCGCGCGAATTGTTACCTCGGGCGAGCGTTTTGCACTGCGCCAGATGGTGATAGATAATCCAGATATTATTGGTCAGACACAACGTTTACACTTGTTAACCGATGCCAATATTGATGTGTGGCTAAAAGGTAATATCGACCGCAGTCTGCCAGATTCACAACAGCAATTAAGCCCTAAAGTACGGGAGTGGGTGGCGTTACTGTCAGAGCAAGGTATTATTCAAAACCGTTTCAGTTTTGCTTTGTTTATGAACCCAGACTCTCGCAGCTCACTGGCCTCAGCTGGTTTGGCCGGTGCCTTTATGGGCTCGTTATATATGATGTTGGTGGTTATTTTTCTGGCTGTGCCTATGGGTGTTGCTGCGGCAATTTATTTGGAAGAATTTGCGCCGAAAAACAAGCTAACAGATTTAGTCGAAGTAAATATTAATAACCTGGCGGCGGTGCCGTCTATCGTGTTTGGTTTACTTGGTGCGGCGGTGTTTATTGGCTGGTTTAAATTGCCAATATCGGCGCCCATTGTCGGCGGCCTGGTGCTAAGCCTAATGACCTTGCCTACTGTTATTATTGCTACCCGTTCTACGTTAAAAGCCATACCACCGTCTATTCGGCAGGCAGCGCTGGGTTTGGGGGCGTCAAAAATGCAAGCCATTTTCCACCATGTGCTGCCGCTGGCGATACCGGGTATTTTAACCGGCGCTATTCTTGGCGTGGCGCAAGCACTGGGCGAGGCAGCCCCATTGCTACTTATTGGTATGAAAGCGTTTGTGGCGCAGGTGCCAACCGGGCCGTTTGAGCAATCAACAGCATTACCGGTACAAATTTTTCTGTGGCAGGGAAACGAGTTACGAAACTTTTTTGAAGCCCGAACCTCTGCTGCCATTATTGTGCTGCTGGCGTTAATGTTGTCGTTAAACGCCCTGGCTATTTGGCTACGCAAAAAGTATGAAAAACGCTGGTAAGCAATTACAACCCAGCCTACTTAAGAATATTAACCGAACAAGTTGTAACTACGGCGGAATTAGCGATGACAGAAATTGATACTACTAGCAGCGGCAAAGTGAAAATGACAGCGCGTGATGTCAAGGTGTTTTATGGTGATAATGAAGCCATACACGGTGTCAATATGGATATTATTGAAAACGAAGTTATTGCTTTCATTGGTCCATCAGGTTGTGGCAAATCGACTTTTTTACGCTGTTTTAATCGTATGAACGATACCATTGATATTTGTCGGGTTACCGGCAGTATTAAAATGGATGGCCGTGATATTTATGACCCATCATTGGACGTGGTGCAATTACGTGCACAAGTCGGTATGGTATTTCAGAAACCCAACCCCTTCCCAAAATCAATTTATGAAAATATTGCTTACGGTCCGCGCTTACATGGCCTGGCTTCACGTAAGTCTGAATTGAACGACGTGGTCGAGTCAAGCCTGCGCCGGGCGGGTTTGTGGAATGAAGTTAAAGATCGGCTCGATCAGCCAGGTACCGGGTTATCGGGTGGCCAGCAGCAACGATTATGTATTGCCCGAAGCATTGCGGTAAGCCCTGATGTTATTTTGATGGATGAACCCTGCTCAGCATTAGACCCAATCGCCACCTCGATTATCGAAGAGCTGATTGATGAGTTAAAGCAAAACTTTACGATTGTTATTGTTACTCACAATATGCAGCAGGCAGCACGGGTATCTGATCGCACGGCGTTTTTTCATCTGGGCGACCTAATTGAAATTGGTTCTACCAACGAAGTGTTTACCAACCCAAAACTGAAAAGAACAGAAGACTACATTACCGGCCGCTATGGTTAAGATATTGCGGCACGTCATAAAAGCATCATTTAATAGTCATAAAAATGCCATGCTGTCATTTAAGTGTCATACAATAACCCTATCATGGCGGTCGATGGCAATGGTGGTAGCGGCTGCGGCAGCTTTAATCAGAATTAACTCAGGAACAGATGATGAAAAAATCAACTTTAGTTTTGGCAATGGCGTTGGCAGGGGCTGCCACTGTTCAGGCTGATCCGGTGACCGTGTATGGGCAGTTAAATGTATCAGCCCAGTCTAGTGACGAAGGCGATGGCCGATTTTCTGAGTTAAAGAGCAATAGCTCACGGTTTGGTTTGAAAGGTGATTATGCGCTGGACAATGACCTAACACTGGTTTACCAGTTAGAGTGGGGTGTGGACATGGCTGATGTTGGTGGTGGTGACAATATTACTTCACGTAATCAGTATGTTGGTGTAAAAGGTAACTTTGGTGAAGTACGTCTAGGCCGCCATGACACGGCACTAAAAGACGCCCAAGGTAAAATTGATTTATTCAGTGATTACGAAGCTGACGTTAAAAACCTGTGGCGTGGCGAAGTTCGTGCCAATGACTCAGTAACCTATTACACCCCAACTTACAATAACTTTGGTGTGCATTTAACCTATATTATGGAAGATGCTGCTGACGCTGAAGATGCGTTTTCTGCTTCAGTGTATTACGGTGATGAAAACCTGAAAAACACTGCTTATTATGCCGCGGTATCAATGGATTCTGATGTGGCAGGCTTTGATGCCATGCGTGTGCAAGCACAGGGTAAAGTGGCTGCAGTTAAGCTGGGTGCTATTTACCATAGCCAGGAAAATATTGTTAGTGGCCTGGAGCAGGATGGCTGGTTGTTAAGTGCCGCTTACCCGATGGGTAAAACTGAACTAAAAGCCCAGTATCAAACACTGGAGGATAACGATGCCGTTAGTGTTGGCGTAGATTATAAAGCGGGTAAAAATACCACGTTGTTCGCTTGGTACAGTAGTTTTAACTTTGACATTACTGCACCAGATCGTGACTATCTTGCTGTAGGCATTAAACATAAATTTTAATCTAATAGGTTAAACAATAACGCCGGTCATTGACCGGCGTTATTGTTTTTAGCAAAAGTATACTGTAGAAACCAGTTTAGTATTTATAGGAAAAACTTAAGCTAGCGCTCTGGCCTTCAACCCGTTTTTGCAAGATTTGCCCTTGCTGCAGTATTTCAACATCCTTATCCAGCAGATTTTTCAAGCTCAATTTCAGCGTCATGTTCTCCACTGGTGTATAACCATAAGTGAAATCCAGTGAATGAAACGGCTGCTCAAAAGCGTCGTCTTTGTCATTAACCCCGGCAAAGGCTATCCGTTTGCCAAACACGTTGTAAGTAACAGTGGCATTGTGCTGATTGTTGTCTGAGTCAAACCCCAGTTGCAGGTTAGCAACGTATTTGGAATGGCCGCTTAAACCGCGGGTTAAATTGGTTAAATCAGCACCAGGAAAAGGCTGAATGCTGATTTCCGATTCGCTTAGGGTTAAATTGCCAGCAACAAAGAAGTTATTGGTCACTTGCCAGAACTCACCACCAAACATATTGAGCTGTTGCAAAAACTCTGCTTCGGCGCCATACACCTTGCCACTTTGCGCGTTACGAAAAGACATTAACAGGTTACCGTCAGAGCCAGACAGTTCAATCGCTTCAATCGGATTTTCCAGGTCTTTATAGAACAGACCGAAACTGTAGTTACGGTTGTCATAGTACCATTCAAGACGGGCATCAAAACTGCTGATGTCGGTGCTCTTTAAGCCGGTAAAGCCCGTCACTTTAAAGTCAGTTAATGGGTCAACGTACAACACCGGCGTTACTTCACGTAAGTCAGGCCGAACTACGGTTTGGCTGTAACCAAACCGTGCTTGCAAATCATCGTTAACAAACCAGGTAAACGATAATGCTGGGTAGAAGCCGTCTTCCAGTAGAACTGAGTCTGTAATAGTGCCACTAATAGCACCATCCGCTTTTAAGGGGAGTGATAGCTGTTTAAAGTCTTCGTACCGCACCCCTACATTCAACCGGAACTGGTAATCATAAATAAGTTCCAGTGCGGCGTAGCCGGCGTCAATCATCTGGGCGGCCAGATAATCGTCTGCCTGAGTGGTGACATTAGAAATTTTAAAACGGTTGGCAGGGTTTACTATGCTACTGTCAGCGAAAATTTCTGAGAAACGACCAGACAGTTGCTGCAAGCTGAAGCCGACGGTATCAAAGTTAAAACGGTCAGTTTGCGCATTACGGCTGCGCTCAAAGTACGCATAGCCGCCGGTCAGGGTTAGTTCGGTTTTACCCAACGTCAGTGGTAGCGAGGCGTTCCAGCTAAGGTTTTCCGTGTTATCGCTCATATCACTGAAACTGTAATTTACCCCATTCTGGTTACGACGCAAAAAAGAGAATACGCTGCCATCAGCCTGTGTTTCATTCAGATAACGAAACTCTACTTCACCCGGGGCATAACGGCGTGCTTTAGCATCGGTATATTGCCAGTCAACGGCCAGGTCCATTAAATAGGGGAAGTTATGCTTGCCACGCAACTGGTTACTTAGCATGCTGCGCTCTTCGTATAAAATGCTGGTATCGGTATTAAAACGGTTAGTTTCGTTGATGGTTTCGATACTGTCACCGTTTTTAATTTTTATCTCATCTTTGGTGTCACGCAGGTAAATGGTTGACGTTTCCAGGCGGTGATCTACCCCAAGCTCCAGGCCAAAGTTCACCATACCCGACAGCTTTACCTGATGTTCAGTGCCTTTAATATCATCGTACAGGTTTAACGGCACCAGGTTGTCACCTGACACCGAGTAATATCGCTCCTGCTCTTCAATATTTTGGGTCGAACGATCGTAACTCAGGCCTGTCATCACCCCAAATACCACATTTTTTGCCAGGTCAAAACGGGTTCCGAACGAGACACTGCCATCAAAATCGGGTTTAACGCTGCTGCGGCTGATATCAATATCACGATTAAACGCTGTACCCAGTTCTCGGACAATTGTTTCAGCTTGTGCCAGATTAACCGCATTAATGCCGCCTAACGCTTCGGCAATATTAACCGGTGTTAACACCCCAAACTGCTGCTGTGCCGCTGCCAGCTCGGCTGAAATACCGCGCAAACCGTCATCTTTACCGCGCCAGTCATCACCACCGCCGTTATAGTTAAAGCCATCATCGCTGTTCAGGCTGTTGTAACTGGTACCAACGGCGATATTAAAACTGGTTTGCAAGGGAATAGCGGTGGTGCGGATGTTGACATTACCACCGCCAAAAGCGGCAGGTAGCTCAGGTGAGTAAGCCTTTTGCACCACCAGGCTTTCAATAATACCGGCCGGGAACATATCTAATGGAATAACGTTACGGGTTGGATCGGGACTTGGCACCATGGCACCATTTAATAGCGTGCTGGAGTAGCGCTCCCCTAAACCACGAACGTAAATAAACTTATCTTTTACCAGGGTTAAGCCTGTTACCCGACGCAGGGCGGCGGCGGCATTGCTGTCACCTGCACGAGAAATTTGTTCCATACCGAGCACCTCGGCAACATAGGGCTGCTCGCGGCGCTCTGCCGCAGCGGAAGCGGCGGAACTGAGTAGACGGCCCGATACAGAAATACGTTCAACATCGGCTTCATCTTGTAGCGGTGCGGCTGGGGTTTGCTGAGCGATGGTGCTCAGCGATACCAGTGCGGTTGCCGTGCTAAGCGCCAGCAACACGCTGCGGCCAACACGACTGAAATTAAACTTTTGTATGCTGCTCATCTGAACGTGTCCTATCAGCTTTTGCTATTACATCTGTGTCGCATTGCACTTACTTAGGGCAGTACAATGCGTTGGTATAAAACAACACTGCCAGGCTTAGCTGGCAGTGTGTGTTGCTGTTAGTCTTCTAAACCAACGGTCCAGCCTGCAGTCCAGTCATTGCTGGCGCCCACTGCACCAATAAAGTTGACGGCTTCGAAAAAGTTATCAAGCGCAGACATATCTTTTGGTGCAGTAGCATCGATAGTAAATATTCCGTTCAGTACCGCGGCCTGGTTGGCAGCTACACTGTTACTTTGTTGACCCAGGAACCACTGCTCGGTAGTGGTGCCGTTACCCAAGTCGCCTTTAAAGGGCTCTGCACAGGCAATGACCGAATGTGTCATGGTTAATGAACCGGCTGCCGCTAAGGCTTTTGTTTCAGCTGAGTCAAATTCCAGACATTCGCCCATAGTGGTTGGGCCGGTAATAACAAAGTTGGCTAACTGGGCGTTAGTGCCGGCACGCAGCAATACGCCTTCAGAGTCGTCATCGCCATCGAAGCTGTTGCCGATTATGGTCATGTTGGCGATCATTGGGTTAGAAACCGGCAGCGCAGTGAAGTTACCTGACTGGTTGTCGCCTTCAATACCACGGTTAGCTTTAGCGCCGTCAGCGGCATGCTTTACCAGTACAAATTGCAGTTTGCCGTTCCAGCCATCAGCCCAATCTACTGAGTCGTCGCCGTTGGCTGTTAACACCACGTTTTTACAACTCACGCTGCCACCGAACATTTCGATACCATCATCGACGTTCTGGTGTACCTGAATATTGCTGCATTTAGTACCTGAACCTACACCGGCAAAGGTAATACCGTTTAATTCGTTATCCGGGATAACTTCGAAACCGGCATGCTTAACCACTACGTAGTTTAATGTTCCGCTATTATCGGTGGTATTAGGGCCACCATAAGGGCCTGCTTCACCTTCTGCCTGAATTTCACATGCGGCCAGGTTAGCCTGGTCACATTTGTTCGATGGTGCTTTACCCAGCAATACCAAACCGCCCCATTGACCCGCTGCAGTGGGTGAGCCTATTACGTCTTGTACTGATGTCATGGTAATAGGGTTAGCCGCTGTGCCGTTAGCTTCGATTTTCGAGCCGCGGGTTACTACCAGGAAGTCGGCACCCGATTTACCATAAATCGTCACGCCAGGCTGTACCGTTAATGTTGCTGCTGTGCTGTTATCCACACCCACCCGTACCCGACCGTTTAACACATAGTCAGCGCCAGCCGCTAGCGTGACGTTAGTGGTAATGTCACCGCTTAATTGACAGTTAATTCGACCGGTTAAGCTGTTTACTTCAGAGGTGCCAGCGGGACAAGCTGCTAAGTCGTCATCTGCATGTAAGCCAAATGTCCAGCCTTCAGTCCAGTCGGTGCTGCCATTGAAAGCACCAATATAAGTGACATTGTCAAACCATGAGTCAACATTGTTTGACACGTTATAGCCATTTCCCAGTGCCGGTGAGTTTGGCGCCGGAATATAGCCACCTAGTAAGGCATCACCTACGATATTACCTGGCTGTGCCAGGAACCAGGCTTGTGCATCTAAGGTAACGTTGCCATTGCCATCAACACTATTTTTAAAGGGTTCAGCACAATCAATAATGGAGTTTCGAAATACAATACTACCGCTGGTAGCATTGGTTATTGTCTCAGCAGAGTTGATTTCAAAACACTCGCCCATGCCAGTCGGGCCGGTAACGATAATGTTGTATAATTCGCCCGCCGTGCCGGCACGCAGTAAAATACCTTCTGAGTCGTCATCACCATCGAAGTTATTACCAATAATGGTCATGTTAGCAATACGGGGGTTACTTACTGGCTGAGCGGTAAAGTTACCTGATTGATTATCGGCCTCAATGCCACGGTTAGCTTTAGTGCCATTTTGGTTGTGAACCACCAACACGTGCTGCATGCGGCCACTCCAGCCATCAGCCCAATCTAACGAGTCATCGCGATTACCGGTTAATACTACATATTTGGCATCTACCGTTCCGCCGAAAAATTCAACGCCGTCGTCCAGGTTGTTGTGTACCTGAATGTACTCGACGTCAGTGCCACTGCCCACGCCGGCAAAGGTAATACCGTTTAATTCGTTATCCGGAATAACTTCAAAGCCTGCATAACGCACCTGCACATAACGCAGTGCACCGCTGTCATCTTCTGGATTTGCACCGCCGTATGGGCCGGCTTCGCCTTCTGCTTGAATTTCACACGTGGCCAGACTAGCCTGATCACATTTATTGCTTGGTGCATTACCTAAAATAACCAAACCGCCCCATTCGGCATGCGAGTTTTCATCTGACAAACCTAGCATGTCATTAACTGAGGTCATCACGATAGGGTTAGACACGGTGCCAATGGCTTGAATTTTTGAGCCGCGTGCAACAACCAAATAATCGGCACCGCTTTTGCCATAAACAAAGGTACCTGGCTCGATAGTCAGGGTAGCGCTGTTCGCATTGTCGTTACCGACAGTCACTTTGCCGCTCAGAGCCCAGGCAATATCGTTACTCAGGCGGGTATCGCTGGTAATGTTACCGCTAATTTCACACACGGGCAGCTCAACACCGGCTAAGCTGCTACCTACGGTGGCAAAGGCTGGGCAGGCACTAGTTACTGGTGGCGGGGTAGGGGTGCCAGTTGGAGGCGGCGTAGGGGTGCTTCCGGCAGCATTCACTACCAGATCGCCGCCACAGCCCGCCAGCATTAATGCTGATGCTACTGCGCTTAGTTTTAATAAGTTGCGTAAAGCCATTACTGTTTCTCCGTATCAATTAATTTAGCTAGTGCGAAAAAGTTGGCTGAACACTAACCTTGCGTCGTGACGTTTTTATTACAGTGCGCACTGTAATAACATAACGATATGGCAGGGACAGTAATGACGCGGTTTAGCAGGTAGGGTGTCAAAAATAATTCACGCAACTGTCATATATAAGACTCGGGAGAAAGTGTATTTATTGTTTTTAATATGTATATTATTTGTTTTTTATGGGGTGAGCGCGAAGTTATGATTGCTGATTAAGTGTAATGCAGTAGTGATAAAACTAGCTGAATACAGCTTTTCATAAAAATGTCATACTTAGCGGTAATACTAGCCGGCATAACCTTAAATTAGTTAACCTATGTAGCCTTTGGTGGGATCCTATGTCGTCAAGAAGAATATTGGTAGTAGAAGATGAAGCGCCAATTCGGGATATGTTGTGTTTTGTGTTAGAGCAAAACGGCTATCAGGCCAGCACGGCAGAAGACTTTGATTCGGCGCTAAATCAGCTGATTGAGCCCTATCCTGATTTAGTTCTGCTTGACTGGATGATCCCGGGCGGCAGCGGTATTCAACTGGCTAAAAAAATGAAGCAGCATGAGCTAACCCGTGCTATTCCTATTATTATGATTACCGCCCGCGGCGAGGAAGAAGACAAAATACGCGGTTTAGAAGTGGGTGCCGATGATTATGTTACCAAACCCTTTTCACCAAAAGAGTTAATGGCGCGAATTAAAGCGGTGATCCGTCGGGTAGCCCCTACCAGTCTGGATGAAGTTATTGAGGTGCATGGTTTAAAACTGGACCCGGTATCGCATCGGGTGACGGCCGAAGAGCAGTCATTGGATATGGGCCCGACCGAGTTTCGGTTGCTGCATTTTTTTATGACGCACCAAGAGCGGGTTTATAGCCGTGAGCAACTGCTTGATCATGTGTGGGGCACCAATGTTTATGTAGAAGATCGCACAGTAGATGTGCATATTCGCCGTTTACGCAAAGCGATTTCTCTGGTGGGGCATGATAAACTGGTACAAACAGTGCGGGGCTCCGGCTATCGCTTCTCTGCTAAGTAGGTGTTATGCGGCCACAGCTTTCTAAAGGGAAGATCTTTAGCAAAATCCTGGTTTTTTATACCCTGGCAGGGCTAATTGGTTGGCCTTTTGGCCAGAGCACGTTATTTATGCTGCTGCTAAGCCTGATTTTGCTGGCATCTAATTATAAGCATCTGTATTTAATTACGAAATGGTTATGGCATGACCGTAAGCTCACGCCACCGGAAGGCAACGGCTTTTGGCAGCAAATTTTCGACGGAATTTACTACCAGCAGCGGCGTGAGCGTAAAAAGCGCAAAGAGTTACGTAATTTAGTGCGCCGTTTTCGAGATGGCGCCGAAGCCCTACCTGAGGCTGTGGTGGTGTTAACCAGCGATTGGAGCATTGTCTGGTGTAATAAACTGGCGCAAATGTTGGTTGGGTTACGCTGGCCCAGTGACGAGGGGCAGCGCATTGATAACCTGGTACGTAATCCTGAGTTTCAACATTTTTTAAAGCAAAAACAGTTTCAACAGCCGTTAGAAATCAGTGCCAGCGGCAGCAGTAATCTGGTGCTGGAATGTAAAATGATGCCATATGGTAGTGAACAATACTTACTGATTATTAGGGATATCACCCAGCTAAAGCAATTAGAGCAAATTCGCAAAGATTTTGTTGCCAACGTATCGCATGAACTACGAACACCATTAACGGTATTGCAAGGCTATCTGGAAGTGATTGATGCCGAGCATTTACCTGACCCCGCTATGTGGCAAAAAGCCCATAAAGTGATGCTGGAACAAACCCGAAGGATGGATGGTTTGGTGCAGCAATTGCTAACGCTGTCACGAATTGAAGCCTCGTCGCGGGTGCAGTTTGATGATGTGATTGATGTTCCTGCCATGTTGCATACGCTGGAGCAGGAAGCGCAGGCGCTAAACCGTGAAAAGCAGCATAACATCAGCTTTAATATCGATACTGAGCTAAACGTCACCGGCGTAACAGAAGAGCTACGTAGTGTATTTTCTAATTTGGTCACCAATGCTATTAAATACACGCCAACAGGGGGTGAAATAAGCGTTAGCTGGCAGCGACAGCATCAACGGGCGGTGTTCGCCGTGAATGATAATGGTGTGGGTATTGCCTCGCATCATGTAAAGCGCTTAACCGAACGTTTTTACCGCGTTGACCCGTCGCGAGCGCGCAATACCGGTGGTACTGGCCTGGGCTTAGCCATTGTTAAGCACGTATTATCACGCCACAACAGCCAGCTGATGATCTTTAGCGAACCTGGCCGCGGCAGTAGTTTCTCATTTACCATACCCGCCGAGCTGGTGCTGGGCAATACTAAGAGCGCCCCTATTAAGAAAGCCAAGTTTAAAGTGAAGTAGGCTATTATCCGATCAACGTTAATTGCTTAAACTTGTTGATACCTGAAGCAATCAACATGATGATCGTTCACCATGCCGCAGGCCTGCATATGGGCGTAAATAATTGTTGAACCGATAAAGGTAAAACCGCGCTTTTTTAAATCTTTGCTCATGGCCTCTGACTCGGGGCTGGTTGCGCGGTTATCTGCTGGGCTTACGATGTAGTTTTGCTGCGGTGTACCGTTAACAAAACGCCATTGATAGGCACTGAAACTGCCAAATGCTGCCTGCACCTCTAAAAATCGTGCCGCGTTATTAATCGCGGCAGCTATTTTCAGGCGATTACGGATAATACCAGAATTTTGCAACAACTCGGCGGCTTTAGTTTTATTAAAAGCCGCAACCTTAGCTGGGTCAAAATAGGCAAAAGCCGCGCGATAATTATCGCGCTTTTTAAGTACCGTATACCAGCTAAGCCCGGCTTGAGCCGCTTCTAAGGTTAAAAACTCAAACAGCGTGTTATCGTCATACACCGGAACGCCCCATTCGGTGTCGTGGTAGGCAATATAATCCGGTTTGCTTAAATCTACCCAATGACAGCGGCACGGTGCAGGCATGTGGTTGTCCTGGTTACTGGCTATGTTTTGGCGGCTGGGCCAGGTAGTCTAAAGCCAGTCCGGTTAATGCTCGTACCCCGTTTACTAACGCGTCTTCATTCACATCAAACATTGGCGAGTGATTGGGTGGCACGTCGCTAAGAGCTTTACCTTCAGGTGAAATGCCCAGAAAGAAAAACATTCCTGGTATTTGCTGTTGGTAAAACGAGAAATCTTCAGCGCCGGTAATTGGCTTTATTGATGCTACACCATGCTTACCAGCCGCCCATTGCAGGCTTGGCATGGCCCAGTGGGTTAATGTTGGGTCGTTCCAGGTAACCGCAGCAAAGTTATGTACATGAAATTCAGCCTCTGCGCCGCTGGCTTTGGCAATATGTTTGCTGGTATGCGCCATGCGGGCAATTAAGTCCTCGCGCATGTCGCTGTCAAAAGTACGAATGGTGCCTTCCAGTTTCACCTCATCAGGAATAATGTTCCAACGAATGCCGCCATGTACCTGACCAAAAGACACTACGGCAGGGGCTTTAGTGACGTCAATCTGTCGTGCTGGTATCAGGTTAATGGCGTTAATGAGTTGGCCCGTAACGTTTATCGGATCGATGCCGCGCCAGGGGCTGGAGCCATGCACTTGTTTGCCTTTTACCGTAATTTGAAAGCTGTCGGCGGCGGCCATAATGCCTTCAGTTTTTACCTGCAACTGCCCCGGGTTGCCCGGCCAGACATGCAAGCCAAAAATAGCCGACGGCGTTGGATTAGCAAACAAACCCTCAGCCAGCATCATTTTGGCGCCGCCTTCCTCACCGGCTGGCGGGCCTTCTTCTGCCGGTTGGAAGATAAACATAATCGTGCCAGCCAGTTCAGCTTGTTGTTGGCTTAGTACTTCTGCGGCGCCCATGAGTATGGCCACGTGGGCGTCATGCCCACAGGCATGCATAACACCGGTTTGCTGGCCGTTAAACTCACTAACTACTTTGGATGCAAAGGATAAACCTGTTTGCTCGGTTACTGGCAGTGCGTCCATGTCGGCGCGTAGCGCAACTACCGGGCCGGGTTTAGCACCTGTTAAAATGCCTACCACGCCGGTGTGGGCAATGCCGGTACGTACCTCTAAGCCAAGTTTTTCTAAATGCGCGGCAACTTTGGCCGCGGTGCGCACTTCACGGTTCGACAGCTCTGGGTGCTGGTGAATGTCGCGCCGCCATTCAATGACCTTTGGCATTACTTTTTCAATTTGCAGGCTTAGCGCTGGCCGCTGCTCTGCATTTAGCTGCTGTTCTGCTTCTGGCCGCGGCTGTGCTATACGCTGCTGGGCAATAGCAAATGGCGCATATAAAAAAGGCAATAAACTTAAACTTAGACTTAAATTTAACAATGACCAACGCATGGCAGCTCCTTATTAGTTCAGATAACCAGCTCCATTGCACCG
Organism: Arsukibacterium sp. MJ3; assembly: GCF_000987765.1. Lineage (GTDB taxonomy): Bacteria > Pseudomonadota > Gammaproteobacteria > Enterobacterales > Alteromonadaceae > Alishewanella. Next base: position 45,603 of record NZ_LAHP01000017.1, on the reverse strand, counting down.
GGGCAATCGAGCCGAAAGGCAATTCTTTTTAAGGATTTTTGTTCTAGTTGTAAATCAGCAGCCAACACGCTTTGCTGTGCCAGCCAAGGCGCCGGTAACAGTAGTTGTAGCTGTTGAGCGTTGGCGCTGGTGGTAAAATCCGGTACAAAATCGTCTCGGCGTTTTTGGTTAAGCAATACGGCAAGGCGCAGTAACACCAACAAATTTACTACTTGTGGCAACTGATAAAGGCTGAACATTGGAAATTCGTCGGCCCGGATTTTCCGGCGATGAAAGCGCACCAAACAGGCCAGCAACTGCTGCTGTTCCTGATTAAAGCCCGGCAGGTTGGCGTTTTGTAGTATGTAGGCAGAGTGTTTTTGAATGCCTGAAGAATTAATATGCAGGCCAATTTCATAAACCCTGCAAGCAAATTGTAATAGCAGGCCATCGTCATCAGTAAGGCCCCAGGCTAGCTGCACCTGAGTAAACAAGGCGTTTGCCGTGTGTTGCACTCGTTGAGTTTGCGCTTCATCAACGGTATAACGGCGCATCATGCTGCTGATGGTGTGTTCGCGGGTATCGTGATGCTGCAGGCGCTCGCTCATTTCATACAACACGCCTTCGCGCAGTGCCGCATCGACATAGACCATTTCGTCAATTTGTAACATCTTAAAAGCGGCTATTAAAATCGCCAGGCCAGGGCAAAGCAGTATTTTACGATCCTCGGTCAGGCCAGATAAATCCAGCTCGCTGGCGTGTTCATATTGCAGTAAATGTTGCTTTAATGCCGTTAAATCGTTTAGGCGCAAACTGTTGTTGTTCCCGCCAAACCCAGTAATAACATCTTTAATGGTTTTCACCGTGCCAGAGGTACCCACTGCCTGCTGCCAGCCGGCGCTGCGAAAACTACTAACAATAGGCTCTAATTCCTGCTCGGCTTGTAATATGGCGCGCTCAAAGCGGCGTAAGCTAATTTTACCCTGCTGAAAATGGCTGAGGCCATAACTAACACAGCCCATGTTGCGGCTGCTTAATCGCAGCGGTTGTAAGCCCTCACCAATAGCAAATTCAGTACTGCCACCGCCAATATCGATGACCAGCCGTTTGGCACTGAAATGCTCAAAGTGGGCCACTCCCTGATAAATATAGCGCGCTTCTTCCTGACCGGAAATAACTTCAATGGGAAATGGGAACACCACTTTGGCGCGGCGTAAAAAGGTGGACGAGTTTCTGGCTCGGCGTAAGGTGTAGGTGGCAATAACCCTTACCGCGTTTGGAGCAAAGGGCTGCAACGTGTCAGCAAATTGGGCCAGCACCTGTAAGCCGCGCTCTATGGCCTCCTCACTTAGCACCAATTCATCATTCAGGCCTTCAGCCAGCTGCACTTTTTGTTTTTCGCGATGCAGCAGCTGTAGTGAGCCGTCAACTACCCTGGCAATCACCATATGGAAACTATTTGAGCCAAGGTCAACCGCCGCCATATAACCAGCGTCTGAAGAGGCTTCGTGTTCAGAGTGTATCAATTGTCTGTATCTACCTGTACCGCCTGTTGTCGCGCCAAGAAATCATAAATTTCCTGCTGGGAGCGTACATTACGCTTATTGCCGCGTTTAACATAGGCATTAGAATGTTTAGCGTCGATAATACGCGCCTTAACGTTATCTCGCCACTGGATATCTAAGGTGCTGATAATTTGCTGCTTGATGCGACTGTCATAAACAGGAACTCCCACTTCGACCCGCTGGTCGATATTACGGGTCATCCAGTCTGCTGAGGATATATACAAGGCAGTATCGCCGCCATTATGAAATAAATACACCCGGGCATGCTCTAGATAACGGTCTAGTACGCTGATAATCTTAATATTCTGGCTAATACCGGCCAGACCCGGTAATAACGAGCACATACCCCGGATAATCATACGAATTTTAACCCCGGCCTGGCTGGCTTTATAAAGTAGCTGGACAATCTCTTCGTCGACCAGATTATTTATTTTTAAGAAAATTTCCGCTTTACGCCCGGCTACCGCAAAGTCTATTTCGCGTTGAATTAAACTCAGTAGCCTGGGACGGCTCCAAGTCGGTGAAACGATCAGGTGTTGAAAATTAAAGGGACGATACGAGTACTGAATAAACTCAAAAACCTGATCAATTTCGGCGGTAATTTCGTTATGACAGGTAAACAAGCTCATGTCGGTGTAAATACGGGCCGTTTTCTCATTAAAATTACCGGTACCAATATGGCCATAGCGTATGGCCTTACCTTTCTCCTGACGCGTGATCAGGCATAACTTAGAATGAATTTTTAAAGTGGTTTGTCCAAAAATTACTTCAATACCGGCTTCGGTCATCCGCCGGGCCCAGTTAATATTATTCTCCTCATCAAAGCGCGCTTTTAATTCCACCACCACCGTCACTTTTTTGCCATTACGCACCGCATCAAGTAGCGAGTGGATAACCCGTGAGTGTTTCGCTACCCGGTACATGGTCATTTTAATATGGCTGACCTTAGGGTCGAACGAGGCCTGGCGAACCCACTCGGTAAAATAACTAAAATTATGATAGGGGTAATACAGCATGATATCGGTGGCACGAATAGCATTAAAACTGGTCGAGTAACGCTCAAAATCGGGGCTTTGCAGAGGCTCCATTGGCGGGAATTCCATGCTCTGGTGGCCAAGATTGGGGAAACCGATAAAATCTTTAAAATTGCGATAACGACTACCGGCAATCAGCGCATCAGCAGAGCTGGTCCCTAACTGTTTGGTCAATACTTTTAACATTTGTTCAGGCATCGCTGCATCGTACACCAATCGGGTTGGTTCTGATTTTAAGCGCTGGCGGATCCCTTTGGACATTTTATCTATCAGGCTTTGGTCCAGCGTATCACTTATATTGTATTCGGCATCACGGGTCAGCTTGAGGGAAAAGCTGCAAATAGTATCGAATTGGAAGAAACCATTAAACAAATCGCTGGCGCAGTGGTTGATAATGTCGTCTAACAACAAAATTTGCCGGCGGTAGTGGCCATTTTTTTTACGGGTGTTCAACTGCAGTGGTAGCTCGATAAAACGCGATACCTCAGCGGTAGGTACTTCTATAATGGCATAATCGGGTTTGCCACTGCCGGTCATTTCTACCATTAGGTAAGTGGTATTATCCTCCAGAGTTTTACCTAAAGAGGTATCAGTGCTGGATAAAATAATAGGTGAAATATGCCGTTTTACTTCGCGTCTAAAAAACGCTTTTACCCACATAGACTGGGCGTCGGTCAGTTTGCTATCGTCTATTAATTCGATATTGTGTTTGCGCAGTTCCAGCTGAATATCCAGATAAATCTTATTAAATTGTTTACCCAGCTCCATTACCTGCAGTTGAATTTGCTGTAATAGCGTTTCCGCATCCTCATGTTCCCATGTCTGGTATTTTTTCAGCAAAATACGTCGTTTTACGTCGGCAACCCGTACCCGGAAAAATTCATCAAGATTGTTGGAGTAAATACCTAGAAACCGAAGCCGCTCAATAGGCGGGTTGCGGGTGTCAGCCGCTTCTTGTAATACTCTGCCATTAAATGCCAGCCAGCTAAGCTCACGTGGAAACAATGGGAAGTCGTTGCTTTTACCGCTTGATGCCTGGGTTGATACTGCTTGATCCATTCTGATTGCTCCTGCTTACTGCCTGCAAAGCACACTATGGCATTTTTGTGACAAAATGATGAAACATAATACCCCAGCTTGGCTGGGGTTGGATGGGTGGAGTATTTCAGATGGCAGGCTAGTCATCGTGGTGCAGTGGCAGCTTAGCCTTCTACATCAACCACAATATCGGCCGCTATAGCTTCAAGTGCTTTTATTACTTCATCGCGGCTTAAACCGGCTGGCAGTTGCACGGTAGCTTCTGCATGAAACAGCGGCACGCCCCAGTTGGGTGCACTTTGTTTATTACTGGCGAAGTGCACAATGTTGGTGCCTTTGTGCTTAATAACCGATGACAATTCCCGTACTATGCCAGGCCGGTCATTACCGGTAATCACAAAGCGCAGTTGTTGTTGCTTATTCAGCTCGCTGTGCTCACCTTGTTGTATTTTTATATCTAAATCGCTGATAGCGCTTAGGGCAGTGACTAAAGCGCCAAGTTCCGGCTCTGCCACTTCAATTTGCACGATACCGGCAAAATAACCTGCCAGGTGACTGAGGTTGCTGGCCATCCAGTTACCGTTATATTCGTTAATAACTCGGGCTAATTGTTCTACTAAACCTGCTTTATCTTTACCTATAACGGTAAGGACTAACTGCTTCATATTAAAATTCCCTTACTTTCATCTACGGTTAATACACGCGTTGCACGAGCCGTTAAATACATATGTCAAAAGTGTTTAGAGTGTAGACGCAACTTTCTGTTTTTCAAACGCCCGTTAACTATTTATTTTTCGTTTACTGCCTTGTCACTGTCTTGTCATTGTCTGCTGTTATAAGATAATGCGGTCAAAGGCTAGGTGCAGGAGAAAAACGAGTGACAATGCTGCCAATAATACCGCGAGCAAACGAAAGCAGCAAACCTTGGGCACAACGTAGTGTTCTCACTTTTTTTTTGCTGATTGCCAGTAGTTTGCCTCAGCTTGCTGCAGCACCCAGCGGCAACCTGTCGAGTGTCGGCTCGGATACCCTGCATCAGGTGATGCAATTATGGGGCGAGGAATATAATCGCCGCTTTCCAGAGGTGAATTTTCAGTTACAAAGTAATGGCTCGTCTACTGCGCCTGTTGCGTTAATTGAGGGAACGGCAGGGCTGGGGCCCATGAGCAGGATGATGCGCGAAACGGAATTACAGCAATTTACTCAACGTTTTGGTTATCCGCCGACTGCGGTGCCGGTAGCTATCGATTTGCTGGCAGTATATGTTCATCCGGCTAATCCGCTAAAGCAGATCAGTTTGCCGCAATTAGATGCGATGTTTTCAATAAACCGCCGCTGTGGTGGTGTTAACGATATTCAACAATGGGGTGATCTTGGCTTACCAGGGCGTTGGCAATCGCGTTTTATCAATTTGTATAGCCGCAACTCCGTGTCGGGTACCTATGGTTATTTTAAACAATTTGTATTGTGTAATGGTGATATTAAAGCCCGCACTAACCAGTTGGCAGGTTCATCGGCCATGCTTAAGGCGATTAGTCAGTCTGAGTCGGGCATAGGTTATTCCGGGATCGGTTATGCAAATGTCGGCGTTAAAGTGCTGCCTTTGCTGCTGGCCAATGGGTCGGTAGTTGCGCCCACGGTTGCCAACGCCCTGGCAGGTAACTATCCACTGGCTCGACAATTGTATATTTATGTCAATTATGAACCCGGTAAGCCATTAGCGGCAAATGAACAGGCGTTTTTAAGCCTGGTGCTGTCACGAAACGGTCAAAAGCTGGTTGGTCAGGACGGGTTTTTGCCCCTGCCGGTGGCAACAATTGAGCACTGGCGGGCTCTTTTGGGCTTGCCGGCTGAGTTAGCACAACCATGAGTAAGTCGCTACTACTGCAGCGCCGCCGGCGCTGGTATAATCGATTATTTAAAGCCTTAATAGGCTTGTCAGGGGTTAGCGTATTATTAATGCTGGCAGCGCTGTTTATATATCTATTCAGTGAGGTAGTGCCGTTGTTGCGGCCGGTAACGGGCGAACCGCTGGCGCCGTTGTCGTTACCGGAGCAGGTGGTTACCCCTGATGTGGCCGGCAATCGTCTTGGTTGGCCAGTGACCCCGGCGCTATATGCTATTTCTGTAAGTGGCTATTATCAACTCGTGGCAAGTTCAGAGGGGCAGGCTTGTTTTTATACCCGTCAGCAAGTAAGTGGTTGTCAGCAGCAATGGTGGCTGACCGAAAGCGTGGATACATTAACCAGTATCAGCTGGTTGTCGGCAGAGCAGGCATTGCTGGCGGGGTATAAAAGTGGTCGCTTGCAGCAATGGTTTTTAGTGCCTGACAACAGTGGTATTGTTAAATTGCAGTTGGTAAGAGAGTTACCTGCGCAATCTTCGGCAATTCTTCACATTGCGCCAGAGCAAAATAGACGCGGTTTTGCTACGCTAAACGCCGCTGGCCAACTGGCATTGTATTATTCTGCTGCTGGCCGGCCACTGTGGCAACGTGCTACGGGCTTAACGGCTGATGAAACGGATATTAAGGCCGTTGAGTTTTCAGCAGATAATAAGCTGCTCAGTGTTTACAGCGCTAATCAGCAATATCGTTTTACATTGGATAATCCGCATCCGGAAGTAAACTGGCAAACCTTATGGCACAGCGTGTGGTATGAGGGTTTTAGCCAGCCTGACTATGTGTGGCAAACGTCTTCGGCTAGTGACGATTACCAACCTAAATTTTCCTTAATCCCGTTAACGATTGGTACGCTAAAAGCGGCCTTTTACGCCATGTTGTTTGCTGCGCCGCTAGCTATTATGGCGGCAATTTATACGGCGTGCTTTTTACCCGCCGGGCCGCGACAGCGCATTAAAGCGTTAATAGAGCTAATGGCTGCGTTTCCAACGGTTATTTTGGGCTTTATTGCGGCAGTGTGGCTGGCACCGGTAATAGAAAGTAATTTACTGGGGTTATTGCTGTGGGTGTTGGTATTGCCATTAAGTGTGCTAGCACTGGCGGCCGTGTGGCCCCGATTGCCATCAAGCTGGCAACATCGATGCAGTGGTGGTAGCGAAGTTATAGTGTTAATGGTGTGGCTAATGGTAGTTAGCGGCATCGTTTTTTTTGCGGCGCAGTATTTGGACAGCTGGCTATTTACCGATGGCTTTCGTTTTTATCTGGATAAACTGGGGGTATATTATGAGCAGCGTAATGCACTGGTTATTGGTATCGCGATGGGTTTTGCTGTTGTGCCGGGTATATTTGCCATCGCAGATGATGTGCTACATCAGGTACCACCGCAGTTAACTCGTGGTGCCTTGGCATTAGGAGCTACGCCATGGCAGGCTGTTATACGGATTAGTTTACCTTTGGCGGCACCTGGTCTTATCGCCGCATGCCTGGTTGGCTTTGGGCGGGCCATGGGCGAAACCATGATCATTCTGATGGCCACCGGTAATAGCCCTATCACCAACTTTAACCTGTTTGAAGGTTTACGCAGCTTGACTGCAACTCTGGCTATCGAGCTGCCTGAGGCGACGGTAGGCAGTAGCCATTTTCGGGTGCTGTTTGTAGCAGCGTTGTTGTTGTTGTTGTTTACCTTTTTGGCTAATACTGCTGCTGAAATTGTCCGTCAGCGACTGCGCAAAAAATATCAGAGGTTGTAGCGATGCAGCAAAATTGGTCTCGTAAGGGTACGCCCTGGATTTGGTTAAACGCTGCTGCCGTTGCCCTTAGTTTATTATTGGTGGGCAGTTTACTGGCTTTTATTATGGTGCAAAGTATCGGAGTATTCTGGCCGTCAGAAGCGTCGGGGCACTTTGGCCATAAAGTGTGGCTATATCTGCAAAACTGGTGGCAATTTTTAAGTGGCTCTTCGGTTGAAGGGGGTATTTTTCCTGCCATACTGGGCACCGTACTGATGGTGTTGCTGATGTCAATCTTGGTTACGCCCCTTGGGGTGTTTGCCGCCGTGTATATGCATGAGTATGCCAAAGATGGCCCCTTTATTCGATTGATCCGGGTTGCGGTGCATAATCTGGCGGGCGTACCATCTATTGTTTATGGGGTATTTGGCCTGGGATTTTTTGTTTATTTTCTTGGTGGTAGCATTGATAACCTGTTTTACAGTGACCGCTTGCCGACACCTACCTTTGGCACCCCAGGGCTATTATGGGTGTCGTTAACTTTGGCGTTGCTAACACTGCCGGTAGTTATTGTTGCCACTGAGCAAGGTTTGGCGGGTATTCCAAAAAGCCTGCGCTTAGGTTGCTTTGCTTTAGGGGCAACCAAAGCGGAAGTTATGTGGCGAATTGTATTGCCCCAGGCGTCACCGGCGATGGTAACGGCATTAATGCTAGCCATTGCCAGAGCCGCAGGTGAAGTGGCACCATTGGTGTTTGTTGGTGTGGTTGGTTCTGCTCCGGCTTTGCCGATAAGTACAGAATTTCCTTATTTGCAGCTGCAGCAGCAAATAATGAGTCTGGGCATGCACATATACGATGCCGGTATGCAAAGCCCTGCTGCGCAAAGTGCTGAACCGTTAGTGTTCGCTTCAGCCCTGGTGTTAATTGTGCTTATTTTTATGTTGAATTTTGCTGCTTATCGTTTTCGGAAGCGACTCAATTTACGTTATCGAAACCGGGCTGCAGCTGAGTCATAAAAATGTAACAATGGCAGGATAGTATATGAACATGGAAATTGTCGCTAAACTGGACGTGCAGGATTTATCGGTTAAATTTGCTGACAAAACGGTGTTGCAACGGATTAATTTACGGATCCCTGAGCACAAAATTACCGCGTTTATTGGTCCGTCAGGCTGCGGTAAGTCGAGTTTGTTACGCAGTTTTAACCGAATGAATGAGCTGCTGGAAGACACAACAACGACTGGCCGGGTACTGTTGGATGGCAAGAATGTCTATCAGCCTGATGTCGAGGTAGCTGAATTACGCCGCAGAGTCGGTATTGTATTTCAGAAACCCAATCCATTTCCGCACAGCGTGTATGAGAACGTGGCATTTGGTTTGCGCTTACAAGGTATTAAGCAGGAACGTAAACTGGATGAGCTGGTGGAGTCGGCACTAAAAAAAGCAGCGCTGTGGAATGAGGTGCGCGATCGTTTGCATGCGAGTGCTGTTAATTTGTCTGGCGGCCAGCAGCAACGATTAGTGATTGCCCGCGCTATAGCGATTGAACCGGAAGTATTATTACTGGATGAACCCGCTTCAGCGTTAGATCCAATTTCGACATTAAAAATTGAAGAACTAATGTATGATTTAAAGCAACACTATACCATAGTGATTGTGACGCATAATATGCAACAAGCTGCCCGGGTGTCTGATTTCACCGCCTTTTTAAATATGGGGCAACTGATAGAGTTTGATGAAACGAACAAGATGTTTACTGATCCAAGCCAGCGCGCCACCGAAGATTATATCACCGGGCGTTTTGGTTAATCGGCAGCAAACAGAACATTTACTAGTAGCAAGGGTCAGTTCATGGATAAGTTAAATTTATCAAAGCATATCTCTAGCCAGTTTAACGACGAGATAGAGCAAGTTCGCAATCATGTTATGGCGATGGGTGGGTTGATTGAGCGTCAACTGTTTGATGCCTTGGCCGCTATAGCCAACAGTGACGCTGAACTGGCGCAGCTAGTCATTGCTAATGATCTAAAAGTAAATGACTGGGAGCTGCAAATTGATCAAGAGTGCACCCGGATAATTGCCAAGCGCCAGCCTGCGGCCAGTGATTTACGTTTAATTATGGCCATTTTAAAAACCATTGCCGATTTAGAGCGGATTGGCGATGAAACCCGGCGTATCGCTAAGGTAGCATTAGAATCGTTTAATAGTACTCAGCAAGATTTACTGGTTAATTTGGATAATTTAGGACGCCATGTTGGGCAGATGTTGCATGATGTATTAGATGCCTTTGCCAGAATGGATGTAGAAGCCGCGCTAACTGTGCACAAAGAAGATAAAAAAGTCGATCGGGAATACGAAGCGATTACCCGGCAGCTAATGACCTATATGATTGAAGATCCACGCTCAATACCAAAAATTATGAACGTGCTCTGGTCGGCGCGATCACTGGAGCGAATTGGCGATCGTTGTAAGAATTTATCTGAATACATTATCTTTTTTGTTAAAGGTAAAGTAGTACGACATAGCTCCGAAGAAATTTTAGAAAAAGAGGCACGTAGCTAACTTTTCGCTTTGCCGCTCGCTTTTTAATAACGCCTCAACCAGACTTCTGGCTGAGGTGTTTTATTTTATCTGCTAATATTTCATTTTTATTGCAGTTTGATTGCAGTTACAATGCGCGCCGACCTTATTAACCCTGACTATTATGGGGCCACGTTATGCCAGGTAATACTTTTTTATCCGTGTTTGCTAAATCACCAATTAAGCCTATCGAAGACCATATTCGTAAAGTGCACGAAGCAAGTGAATATTTACTGCCATTTTTTGCTGCGGTTTATCAAAAAGACTGGATTAAAGCCGCCGAGGTGCGCAAGAGTATTGTCGATTTGGAAAAAGAAGCCGACAGATTAAAGCGGGAAATTCGCATTAATTTACCTCGTGGTCTGTTTTTGCCGGTTGATCGGACGGATATTCTGGAGTTAGTGTCCCAACAAGACAAAATCGCCAATAAAGCCAAAGATATTTCTGGCCGGGTGTTGGGGCGTGAGCTGGAAATTCCGGAGGCTATTCAAACCGATTTTTATGCCTATATTCAGCGTTGCATCGACGCTACCGCAATGGCTTCTGAAGTAATTAACGAGCTTGATGAATTGTTGGAAACGGGTTTCCGCGGTCGTGAGGTAGAACTGGTTATTAAAATGGTTGAAAAGCTTGACGCCATAGAAAATGACACCGATGAAATGCAAATTAAATTACGTAAGGCGGTTAGGGCAGTCGAATCCCAATTAAATCCGGTCGATGTTATGTTCTTATATCGCACGGTAGAGTGGATCGGCGACCTGGCGGATATTGCTCAGAAAGTAGGTGCCCGCCTTGAAATTATGCTCGCCCGTTAATTAAAAAAGGTATTACTGATGGACATAATTCAATCATACGGCCTCATCTTGATTATATTGGCTGCAGTGTTTGGTTTTTTGATGGCTTATGGGGTCGGTGCTAATGATGTTGCCAATGCCATGGGCACTTCGGTTGGCTCAAAAGCGCTGACCATTAAACAGGCTATTTTTATTGCCGCCATTTTTGAATTTGCCGGGGCTTACCTGGCGGGTGGTTCGGTAACTTCAACTATTCGTGGCGGCATTACCGATGCCGCATTTTTTGTTGATACCCCTGAGCTGATGGTATACGGCATGATTGCCGCTTTGTTAGCCGCAGCGACCTGGCTAATTGTTGCTTCTTATTATGGTTGGCCGGTGTCGACGACTCACTCAATTGTGGGTTCTATCATTGGTTTTGCCGCAGTTGGCGTTGGTGTTGATGCGGTGCATTGGGACAAGGTAGGCGGTATTGTCGGCAGCTGGGTAGTAACACCTGTAATAGCCGGTATTATGGCGTACTTGTTTTTTATGAGTGCACAAAAGCTAATTTTTGATACCGATAACCCCATCGTTAATGCTAAAAAGTATGTGCCGTTTTATATGGCGTTTGCTGCCTTTATTATGTCGCTGGTAACCGTGCAAAAGGGCTTAAAGCACATTGGGCTTGATTTAAGCACACTGCATGGTTATTACCTGGCACTGTCGCTTGGCGCAATAATAGGGTTAATAGGTAAACTGGTTATTAGCCGGATTAAGATTGATCCTGCGGCTGACAAAAAAATGCAGTTTAATAATGTTGAGCGAATTTTCAGTGTATTGATGATTACCACCGCCTGTTGTATGGCGTTTGCTCATGGTTCTAACGATGTTGCAAATGCCATTGGCCCGCTTGCTGCAGTAGTAAGTGTGGTGAGTTCGGGTGGTGTGATAACCAATAATGCGTCTTTAGCCTGGTGGATCTTGCCATTAGGCGGTATTGGTATTGTTATTGGCTTGGCTACTTTGGGTGCCCGGGTTATTAAAACCGTGGGTACTGCGATAACGCATTTAACCCCTAGCCGCGGTTTTGCTGCTGAGCTATCGGCTGCTTCTACAGTAGTTATAGCCTCAGGTGCCGGTTTGCCGATATCGACTACGCAAACTCTGGTGGGCGCAGTATTAGGTGTTGGCTTAGCTCGCGGTATTGCTGCACTCAATTTAGGGGTAGTGCGGAATATCTTTATTTCCTGGGTTATTACCCTACCTGTTGGCGCTGGCCTGGCTATTATATTTTTCTATATCTTGCGGTTCTTATTTAGCCTGTAATGGCCGCCGCAGTGAGCTAAAAACGGGCTGAAATTCAGCCCGTTTTTTATTTAGTGCATTATTTACAGCATTAATTACAATCTTACGTTGTTGAAACGTCTTTTTATGTAAGCTTACGGCTGGTATTCACTGACCAACGTTAAACCCGATACGGCTCTAAAGCCATATACTGACATATGCCAGACGCCAGCTTGTGGGTTAGCAATAACACAGCTTTCATCATTACCGTTTCGGTTTGGTCGGCAGTCATAGTTGCCAGCGCTGGGCATGCTGCCATACTTCAAATATAAATCGGCATCGCCACGGCCGCCACTAATGGTTACGCTTAATCCATTCATGCCTGCCGGAACCTCCAGCGTATAATGTTGCCAGCTGCGGCGAGCTACATTGATATTGGTGATAGTTTCACCACCTGCATCGGGTAAATCAGGTTCATCTGCTGCGGTAAAACTGCCGGTCAGACTGACATCAGCAAAGGCGCTAAAACCGATCATTTTTACATAATAGGTCCCTTCCTGAGTTGAGTCGATATTGCAGGTTTCATTGTTGCCGAATAAATAAGGCCGGCAATCCCAATCTGCTGCTGTTGGTTCTGCACCAAACTTCACATACATATCAGCATCACCAGTACCACCACTCATTACAAAAGTCAGCTCAGTTGCCATTGGGGACACAGCAAGAGTGAACACTAACTCTGCACCTAAACCGCCGGCTAAATTGGCTACAGTAACGCCATTTTCCAGCGCCGTTGTTGTTGGCGGCGTGGGTTCGTCCGGCCCATCACCTGAGCCGCTGCATCCATACTCAGCCAGGTAATCCACCGCATCTTTCGCTTGAACTAAACCAAAGCCATAGGAGGTATCGCGACCTGCAGCGCCTAAATCTTCGGCGCTAGCGGCCAGTGCTGAGCGTATTTCAGCATTGGTACACGTCGGGAAGTAACTCCAAACCAGCGCCGCAACACCGGCGACATGAGGTGATGCCATTGAGGTGCCGCTCATCAGGCCGTAGTTACTGGAACCCGATACAAGATTGGCGATGCTACCCTGCTGTGTCAGCAGCAGCTGGCCATCTTCTTGCGCTATGCTTACCGCTGGTATAGTGGCAGTAGTGCCCTCAACGGTTCCACTGAAACTGCCCGGCACATTATTATAAATAATGGCAGCCAAGCCACCACCGGCCTGACACGATTCTACTTTTTGGGAGAAAGTCACTTCACCGCGAGAAATTAAACACACTTTGCCTGCAACATCAGTACAGGCTTCAAGTGCCAGACCACAATCCGAAAACTCAGCATCGACGTTACCACTGACTGAGCCGGACATTGGATTGGCATCATAAAATAGTCCGTTTACATTAAGCTGCGCTTCCAGAGCGGTGCCTTCAGGATAAGTAGAGCGAACATCGACCCCAGGGCCGGCCAATTCTACCTGAATGTTGCGCTGCGAGAAGTCAGCCAGCGTTTTAGTGTTGTCTACTGCCGCAACGGAGACGACTGAGTCATATGACGCCGGGTAAGACAAGGCTGTATTGCCATCATTACCTGCTGCCGCTATCAGTAATAAGCCCGCATCGAAGGCGGCCTGCATGGCATTGCTTTCGGTAGCACTTGGTGCTGCACCGCCTAAACTCATATTGACCACAGTAGCGCCGGCTGCAGCACAAGCGTTTACTGCACTGGCCAGGGACGAAGAATACCCCCAACCAGCGGCATTAAAGACTTTAATAATGTGCATATTGAGCTGACCGTTTGGCATTACGCCTACTACGCCGGTGTCATTGTTCAGTGCGCCTATGGTGCCGGCAACATGGGTACCATGTGGACCGCCGGCATCAAACCAGTTACCGGTGCCGCTATCGTTTGTACCACTGATATTGCCTGAGGCAAAATCTTCATGCGGCAAGTCTAAGCCAGAATCGATTACGCAAACGGTCTGATTACTGGCAAATGCATCACTGACCAAATCAGCTTGCACCATGGTAAAGCCATAGGGTATTTGTTGCATCATCGGATAACGGCGGGGGTCAACTTCAATTAATTCTATATTGGGATCGGCTTTAAGCAGGTTAATCAGGCCAGGCCGCAATTCAACCGCAATAGCCCGTTGTTCAGACAACAAATGATGTATGCGCGCGCCCTGACGTTGCAACTTACTGCTGTTTGCTTCCAGTTGAGCCAAAATCGCGTCTTTGGCCTGCTTATGTTGGCTTAGCACATAATTTTGTTGTTTATTAAGCCCTAAACTACTGTCTTTGTATTTAATAATATAACGATTGTCATCAGAGGACGGGCTTGCAGGGGCTGCCAGCGCATAGTTTACCGCCAGTGCCAGTAAGCTGCAGCTGGCCATGATTAATGGTTTAGTTAGTTTGGACATAGTTCACCCTCCAAGGTGATTTGTTATAATAAGTTGATCCTTCAGGCTTGGTGACGGACTGCCCAACTCGTCACCAGTGGTCATGTATGTGCCTGCTGCCCGTTGCTAAGAGGGTTTTTATACCGAGTCGTCAAAGCAGTACTGCTGACATTGCACACAATGATAAGACCAAGCTATAACAATTGCATAATTGTTTCAATTTGTAATTTACAAATAAAACAAATAATAAGTTTAAGCGGCTGAGAAACGTCTAATTTAAATAAATGAGTAATAATGGCTTGTTGTTTTTAGCTAAAAAAAAGACAAATGTTAATTAAGCTAGCCGCTCGACCTGAGGCGTTCAATGCTTTATATTGATTAAAATAATTGAGTGATTTGTTTTTATTAATCGGAATTTTTAATGAAAAGACTGCCCAGTATTAAACAATTACAGTATTTGCTGGCGTTACATGAGTACCAGCATTTTGGCCGTGCTGCCGAGGCGTGCTTTATTGGTCAGTCAACCTTAAGTGCGGCTATTGCCAATCTGGAAGAAACCATGCATACCCAGCTGTTAGAGCGGGATCATAAAACCTTTATTTTTACTTCCTTAGGCGAGGATGTGGTGCGCCAGGCCCGCCATATTATCGAGCAGTGTGAAGAGTTGACTGAATTTGCCAAGTCTCAGGGTAAACCGATGGCCGGACCATTCCGATTGGGCTGTATTCCAACCATAGCGCCTTTTGTATTAAGTGAAGTAATGGCGCTATGCCGCGAACGATACCCTGACTTGCAACTGCTATTGCGCGAAGATACCTCCGACAATTCATTACATGCACTGGCAGAAGGCCGGCTGGATATGGTGCTGTTGGCGTTACCCTACGAAACAGGGGCGTTTCATACTGAAATACTGGCGCAGGACGCCTTTAAACTGGTGTTGCACAAAGATTGGCTAGGCCGGGGCTTTAATCAGGATATTAGTCAGTGGCCGGACGAAAGTATTTTTTTACTGGAACGGGAGCATTGCTTAACCGGCCATGCCGTAAAAGCCTGTGAGCTGCAGGATAGCCGCAAGGTTAACCCGTTTTTTGCCACCAGCCTGCATACCCTAACGCAAATGGTGAATAATAAACTGGGTGTAACTTTTATGCCGCAAATGGCGATAAATACCGGCTTACTTGATGGCACCGAGTTAATAACTCAGCCGCCAACCAGTGGTAACGCTTATCGTGATATCGGTGTAGCCTGGCGGCCAACGTCGAGTAAAGCACGAAGCTATCGTTTAATGACTAGCCTTATCAGCGAAGTATTACTGCAAAAATGCCAGTAATATCCGGCGTTGTTCTGCTAGAATAGCCCACTTTAAGCCGGTACCTTTTGGTCGGTAAAGCCAAACAGAGACATATTATGCACGTTAAAGATTTCTCCTTCGAATTACCCGAGCAGCTTATTGCTCATTTTCCGAAAGCCGAACGTTCAACCAGCCGCTTATTGGCAATGGATAAACACAGTGGTGTGTTAAGCCAGCATATTTTTAAAGAGCTGGTCGATTTATTACAGCCCGGTGACTTACTGGTATTTAACAATACCAAAGTGATACCCGCACGCTTATTTGGCCAGAAAGTGTCTGGCGGTAAAGTGGAAGTGCTGGTAGAAAGGATGTTGGATGATAAACGCTTTTTAGCGCATGTTCGCGCCAGTAAAGCCCCTAAAGCGGGCACTATTTTGTTGCTGGAAAATGCCGCGGAAGTAAAAATGATCCAGCGCCATGATGAGCTATTTGAGCTTGAAATGGTAAGTGATGAGCCAGTACTGGCGATGCTGGAGCGCTTAGGCCATATGCCACTGCCGCCTTATATTGACCGGCCTGATACAGCAGAAGATAAAGCGCGATATCAGACCGTGTATAACGAAAAACCCGGCGCGGTAGCCGCACCTACAGCAGGGTTACACTTCGACCAGCCGCTGCTGGATAAGCTGCAAGCGAAAGGGGTTGAGTTTGCCTTTATTACGTTACATGTTGGTGCAGGTACCTTTCAGCCGGTGCGGGTAGATAATGTGCTGGAGCACAAGATGCACGCCGAGTATATCGAGGTACCACAACAGGTTGTTGCTGCGGTTGCGGCTTGTAAAGCCCGTGGCAATAAGGTTGTTGCTGTTGGCACGACGTCGGTGCGCTCGCTGGAGTCGGCGGCGCAGCAAGGTGGTGGTAAACTTATTGCCTATAACGGTGATACACAAATTTTTATCTACCCTGGTTACGAATTTAAGGTTATTGATGCGCTAATTACGAACTTTCATTTGCCAGAGTCAACGCTAATAATGCTGGTATCAGCGTTTAGTTGCCGCGAACATGTAATGAACGCCTACCAAACGGCAATTAATGAAGAGTATCGGTTTTACTCTTATGGCGATGCCATGTTTATCAGTTGAGTTCCGTTTAGCTTATCAGCAGTATGCTGTTATAATCTTGGCGCGAAAAAGCCAGACTGTTTTTCTGGTATATAAGGATAGTGATGAAGTTTGAACTAGATACTACCGATGGCAGAGCCCGTCGAGGCCGGCTGATTTTTGAGCGTGGCATTGTGGAAACGCCGGCTTTTATGCCGGTAGGTACCTACGGCACGGTAAAAGCGATGACGCCAGAAGAGCTTGATGCCAGCGGGGCGCAAATTTGTTTGGGTAATACCTTTCATTTAATGCTGCGCCCCGGCACTGATATTATTAAAAAGCACGGTGATTTACACGATTTTATGCACTGGCATAAACCAATTCTGACCGACTCTGGCGGCTTTCAGGTATTTAGCCTGGGCGAGCTTAGAAAAATTACCGAAGAGGGTGTTAAATTCCGTTCACCATTAAATGGTGAGCGAATTATGTTAACGCCAGAGCGTTCAATGGAAGTACAGCGTGATTTAGGTTCCGACGTGGTAATGATTTTTGATGAATGTACGCCATACCCCGCGACAGAGCAGCAGGCGAAAAAATCGATGGAAATGTCACTGCGCTGGGCTAAACGCAGTAAAGATGCCCATGCTGACAATCCGGCCGCGTTATTCGGTATTATTCAGGGCGGCATGTACCCTAATTTGCGTGACGTATCACTGCAGGGCTTGGAAGACATTGGTTTTGATGGCTATGCCATCGGTGGCTTATCGGTGGGTGAGCCGAAACAGGATATGATTACTATTCTTAATCACACCACCGGCCAGATGCCCAGCCATAAACCCCGCTATTTGATGGGGGTGGGTAAGCCGGAAGATATCGTTGAAGCTGTGCGCCGTGGTATTGATATGTTCGATTGCGTGATGCCCACCCGCAACGCCCGGAATGGTCACTTATTCGTCCATTCTGGCGTGATTAAAATTCGTAATGCCAAGCACAAAGATGATATTGCGCCATTAGATGTAGATTGTGATTGTTACACTTGTAAAAATTATTCTAGGTCATATCTACATCATCTGGATCGCTGCAATGAAATTCTTGGCGCCAGACTGAATACTATGCATAATTTGCATCATTATCAAAAACTGATGCAGGGATTGCGCGAGGCTATAGCCGCTGGTACCTTGGAGCAGTTTGTCAGTGAGTTTTATGCGAAGCGCGATTTACCGGTACCTGCACTGGAGCACCCTGCAGTTGCTGTTGATAACACCGAAACACCTGTTACCACTAACTAAATACATAAATTAAAACATTACTATTTTATACATTACTAAGGGGATAACCATGAGTTTATTTATCAGCAATGCCTATGCCGACAGCGCTGCCGCTGCACCACAAGGTGGTGGTTGGGATTTAATTATTATGTTGCTGGCGTTTGGCCTGATTTTCTATTTTTTAATTTACCGGCCACAGGCCAAGCGGGTAAAAGAGCACCGCAATCTGATGACGGCACTGGGTAAAGGCGACGAAGTACTAACTCAGGGCGGTATTGTTGGACGTATCAGCAAAATTGCAGATGATAAAGACTTCGTCACTGTTGCTGTAAACGACACTACTGAAGTAACAGTTCAGAAATCAGCAATTAGTGCTGTTTTACCAAAAGGCACGTTAAAGTCGCTGTAAGCGACTGAGCTTAGAAAAAGGATCAACTTGTGTTAAACAAAAATCCTCTCTGGCGGTATTTGGTGGTAATAGGAGTGTTGCTTGCAGCATTCCTTTATGCATTACCAAATGTGTACCCGGAAGATCCGGCATTAAATATAAATGCCAGTCGCGGCGGGGTGGTTAGCGAAACTACCCGCACTGAACTTGAACAGGCTTTCCTTGCCGCTAATATTACTGCCAAAGCGGTAACATTGCAGGAAGGACAGCTATTAGCCCGATTTGGCAGTGCTGAAGATCAGCTGCGCGCCCGGGAAGTGGCTGAGCGCTTTTTAGGTGGCAGTTACATTACGGCGCTTAATATGGTGCCTACCACACCGGCATGGCTACGCGCTATTGGCGCTAGCCCGATGAAGTTAGGGCTGGATTTACGTGGTGGGGTGCACTTTTTAATGGCAGTGGACATGAAAGCCGCTGTCGATAAAAATATTAACGATTTAGTGCAGGCTTTTCGGGTTGACTTGCGCGAAGAGCGGGTGCGCTATCGGGCCGTTCAGGCTGACTTAGACGCCGGCCAGGTGCAGATTTTGCTACGAAACGCTGAAGATGTGGCCGCGGCACGTGATGCACTGGGTAAAAACGATCGCGAGTTATTGTTCACTGAGGGCGCGGTTGAACACAGCCTGTTGGTTAGCCTCAGCGAAAACCGTATTCGTGAAATTCGTGAATACGCACTGGAACAAAATATTACTATTATTCGTAACCGGGTAAATGAGATTGGTGTGGCAGAACCGCTAGTGCAGCGACAAGGTGCCGACCGGATTATTGTCCAGTTGCCTGGTGTGCAGGACCCGGCACAAGCTAAAGAAATACTCGGTGCAACCGCCACACTGGAATTCAGGTTGGTTGATACGGATGCTGATTTAGGTGCTGCTTTAGACGGGCGTCTGCCAGCCGGTGCTAGTTTATACCGTGATCGCAATGGTCAACCCTATTTACTGGAAAACCGTACCATGTTGACCGGTGATCATATTACCGGAGCTACCTCGAGTTATGATGAGTACTCGCGGCCACAAGTGAGTATTTCACTGGATGCACAGGGCGGTAACTTATTGTCTAACGCCACCCGCAGCACTATTGGCCGGCAAATGGCTACGGTGTTTATTGAATACAAGCCAGGTGAAGAACGCGCCGCTGATGGCACACCTGTGTTAGTGAAATATGAAGAAGTTATCAATGCTGCTACTATTCAGGCACGCTTAGGCCGCAGTTTCCGCATTACGGGTATAGATAACCCGGCAGAAGCGCAAAACCTGGCATTGTTGTTACGGGCGGGTGCGTTAATTGCACCCACGCAAATCATTGAAGAACGTACCATAGGCCCAAGCCTGGGTAAGGAAAACATTGATTTGGGTATGAAAGCCATTATGTGGGGTATGGTATTCGTACTGATTTTCATGGTGCTGTACTACAAGGCTTTTGGCTTAGTGGCTAACTGTGCATTGATTGCTAACCTGATTTTGATTACCGGCTTTATGTCAATGATCCCAGGTGCAACGTTAACCTTACCTGGTATGGCGGGTATTGTACTGACAGTGGGTATGGCAGTAGATGCCAACGTGCTTATTTTCGAACGGATCCGTGAAGAACTGGCTGAAGGGCGAAGTGTGCAGCAGGCTATTCATCATGGTTATGACAGGGCTTTTGCTACTATTGCCGACTCCAATATTACCACTTTGTTGGTTGCGCTGATCCTGTTTGGTATTGGTACTGGTCCGGTAAAAGGTTTCGCCATTACCCTGGCGATTGGTATTTTAACCTCAATTTTCACCTCAGTGGTCGGAACCCGATTACTGGTTAATTTATTCTGGGGTGGCCGCCGCACGCAGTCACTGCCGATGTAAGGAGGCAGTGTGAGAATATTTCGCTTTACTGAACCGCTTAATTTTATGCGGTTAAAAATACCCGCGTTGATGTTATCAATGCTCTTAGTAATTGCGTCGCTGGTGACAATTGGTGTCAAAGGCATGAACTGGGGCTTGGATTTTACGGGCGGTACGGTTATTGAAGTAGGTTACAACGGCGGAGCCGATTTATCTCAGGTCCGGCAGGTGTTAGCTGACAGTGGTTACCCGGATGCTGTAGTGCAGTACTTTGGCTCTAGTGAAGACGTGGCGATTAGAATATCGCCACGCGAGGGCGTTGAGCAGTCAACAATTTCTAATGAAATACTTCGTGCACTAACGGTGACTTCAAGCGAGCCAATTGAAATGCGCCGGGTAGAGTTTGTCGGGCCAAGCGTGGGTGATGAGCTAAAAGAGCAAGGTGGTTTAGCCATGCTGGCTGCCTTAATAGGTATTTTACTGTACGTAACCATGCGCTTTGAATGGCGTTTGTCGGTGGGTGCAGTCGTGTCTTTGGCACACGACGTTATTATAACGCTGGGCCTGTTTTCATTATTGCAACTGGAGTTTGACTTAACGGTACTGGCGGCAATTCTGGCGCTGATAGGTTACTCGATAAACGATACCATAGTGGTGTTTGACCGCATCAGAGAAAGTTTCCGAAAATTGCGCGACGCCACTGTTAACGAAACTATTAATGATGCGGTTACCGCAACGTTAAACCGTACGGTCATTACCTCATTAACCACTATTATTGTGTTGATCGTGTTGTTTACCATGGGCGGCGCACTTATTCATAATTTTGCTACGGCGCTGTTGTTTGGTATTGCCATTGGTACTTACTCGTCGGTGTTTGTGGCCAGCGCTGTTGCGGCACAGCTGGGTATTAGCCGCGATGATATGTTGCCGCCACCACCGCCGGAAAAAGAAGGCGAAGGTACCGAACCTTTGCTGTAATATCGACATTTATATGTTACAAATGCCAGTCTATGACTGGCATTTTTTTTAACTGAGGTATCATTATGACGGCCCAACATGCACCAGGTTTTATTGCCTTGGTTAATCAGGCAAAAGCTGAAATCAATGAAATTAGCATTACTGAATTGCAGCAGCATAATCAACCCTTTGTGCTACTGGATATTCGGGAAGACCATGAGTGGGCTAAAGGTCATTTACCGGAAGCAATGCATTTAGGTAAAGGCATTATTGAACGGGACATTGAGCAGACAGTACCAGATAAAAAACAGAAAATAGTATTGTATTGTGGTGGTGGTTATCGCTCTGCGCTATCAGCACAAACCTTAAAAAATATGGGGTATCAGCAGGTATTTAGCTTAGCAGGAGGTTATCGGCAGTGGACTGAGCAAGGATTGACGGTAGAGGTACCGGTTTAGCGCTTGACGGTTACCCGCAAAGCGCTAAACGGCGGTATTATTTTGCTAAGGTTTCGGATAAATGAGGTCGCATGCCCTTTACCATCGCTTGCAGTACTTTAGGGCTGGCAGCAACGATATTGCCGCTTTTCATCTGGTTAGAGCCGCCAATAAAATCGCAGACCATGCCGCCGGCTTCACGCACAATTAGCTCACCTGCAGCAATATCCCAAGGTTTTAAACCAATTTCAAAGAAACCGTCAAAGCGGCCGGCAGCGACATAGGCTAGATCCAGCGCAGCAGAGCCGGTGCGACGCATATCGGCACAGTCAGCAAAAAAACTGTTGAATATTTTGCTATAGCTGTCTAAATGATGTTTCGCTTTAAACGGAAAGCCAGTAGCGAGAATAGCGCCGGTCATATCAGGCAGGGCAGTGACCCGGATACGGGTGCCGTTTAGCTGTGCACCGCGACCACGTGAGGCAGTAAATAGCTCACCGCGCAGTGGATCAAAGATCACTGCCTGGTCTAGTTTACCCTGGTGTTTTAAGGCGATAGACACGGCGAAGTGCGGAATGCCTTTAATAAAGTTGGTTGTGCCGTCCAATGGGTCAATGATCCACTGGAACTCGCTGTCGCTGTTGCCGTAATCGCCATGTTCTTCACCCACAATACCGTGAGTAGGAAAAGATTTCTTCAAAATTGCAACTATAGCTTGTTCAGCTTCTTTATCGACGTTAGTGACAAAGTCATTGCTGCCTTTTTGTTGCTTTTGTACCATATCTAGTTGGCCACAGGCACGGGCAATAATGTTGCCGGCACTACGGGCAGCACGAATAGCGATGTTTAACATCGGATGCATAGCGATTACCTTATTTTAAAAAGAGCGTTTAAAAATAACTGTATAAAGAACAAACAAAAGAGCGGCGCGTAGTGTAGCGGTTACAGCCAAAAAGTAAAGATAATTGGCGCCGAAAGTATAAAGTCAATCGCTTACTTATTCCTGTTACATTGTTTTACCTGAAAGCGTTAACGCTACGCTAACTATTCATATAATATTCAGCTGAGTTACGCACAATATAAAACATCAAGACATACTAATTCGGTGAGGGTGTTATGAATATAACTAAACTGGTACTGGCAGGCGCGTTAATCATTAGTCTCGCAGGCTGTGGTGCGCTTCACACTTCGGTCGCCAAGCGCAATCTGGATGTGCAAACTAAAATGTCATCTAGTATTTTTCTGGATCCGGTAGAGCCGGGCAAGCGCACTATTTTTGTTGATGTGCGCAATACCTCTGATAAACCAGAATTTGATATTAAACCGCAAGTAGTCGCTAACTTGCTGGCCAGGGGATATCAGGTGATAGATAGCCCGGGGCAAGCGCATTATTGGTTGCAGGCAAATGTATTGCAAGTAGGGCGTACTAATGGCCGTGAAGCCAATCGTGCATTCGCTGCCGGCCCCGGCATGGCAGGCGGTGCGGTAACCGGTTATGCCATTCACCGGGCAACTGGGGGTTCAGGCGCAGCAGGTTTGGGTGCTGCTGTGGCTGGTGCGACAGCGGGTACTATTGTTGATGCACTGGTTGAAGATGTGTACTACACCGCTATAACCGATATTCAGATTATGGAGCGCTTTAGCGGCACGGTAAGTGAGCGCTCAGACCACCAATTATTGCAAGGTGACAGTGGTAGCACTAGCTCAACGTATCAGCGACAGACCGATATGCGAAAATATCAGAGCAGAGTGTTAAGTTATGCTAATCAAGCCAATTTAAAGTGGCCAGAAGCGGCACCACAGCTTACTGATGGCGTAGCACGCTCATTGGCAGGGCTGTTCTAAATGCGTTTGTTACTGACGCTGCTGCTGTTGTTGCCATTAACTGGCTGTATGGCACTGCATACCTCAGTGGCAAAGGGCAAACTTGACGTACAAACCCGCATGAGCGAAACCGTATATTTAGATCCGGTAGAAGCTGAATTCAGAACGGTTTTTATTGATATTCGCCAGACGGCGGCCGAGTACCGGCTACCACTGGCAGCAGATGTTCGTAACCTGCTGCTGAGCAGGGGCTATAAACTGGTTGATTCACCTCAGCAAGCGCAGTACTGGCTGCAGGTAAACGTGCGAACCGTGTTAAAAGAGCGGCCAGAAGTGGTGTTAGCCAGTGGCGAATATAATATGAGCCCGGAGCAAATTCATCAGCTGTTATATCCGGGTATCGCCCTGCCTGCGGCGACACAACAAAGCCGCAATGCACAGCGCCGTGCTAGTAATGTGGCCGTGTATGCCGATGCCAGCTATGGTACCAATATTGATGGCAAAGATATTGCCAGGACTTTAGTGGTGCTCGCTGCCTGGGCGGGGGCCGAATACATGGGAAATCAGTTGGTGCAGGATAAGTATTTTACTATGCTAACCGACATTCAGCTGGCTGAGCGCATTGCTCCGGACAGTATTGGCAGAGTGCAGGAAGTAAGCCGCCAGAATTTAGAGCAAGGCGATAGCGGCAATACTGAACTGTTGTGGGAGCTTTCGACTGACCGGCGCAAGTACCAAATAAAGGTAGTAAGTTTTGCCAATAAAGCTAACCTTAGCTGGGACGATGCTGAGCAGCCATTACATGATGGCTTGCTGCGCTCGCTGGCCGGTATTTTTTAAGTACTACTGTGCTAACGTTAGGCGTTATTTCCAATATTGCTCTACGGTGATATTGCCGGGGGTTCGCCGTAAATTTTTCTTTAAACCCATACTTTCCAGAACTGCTTTAGTATCAGTAATCATCTGTGGGTTACCACAGAGCATTACTTGTGACTTTTCATTAAGCCCCTGACCACAGTGTTGCTGCAATTGCTGTGAAGTGATTAAGTTTGGGATGCGATCTTGTAAAGCGCCTGGGTGTGGCTCACGGGTAACAATGGGTTGGTAATGTAGTTGGCCAGGATACTGCTTGGCAAAACCCGCAATTAATTCTTGATAAGCCAGATCAGCCGCGCTGCGCACACTGTGAATTAAGATAATTTTGGCAAAGCGTTGATAAGGCTCGCTGGTTGCCAGCATTGACAAATAGGGACCTATGCCGGTACCCGTTGCTATCAGCCACAAATTGTCGCCATCTGGTATTTCATCCAGAATAAAAAACCCCGTAGGAGGGTGGCTAATACCCAGCGTATCACCCGGTGTAAGTTGTTGTAACAGTGGCGATAACAGGCCATCGGCCACGGTGCTGATTAAAAACTCCTGATAGTCGCTATCCGGTGGGTTTACCAGTGAGTACGCCCGCTGCAGCCGACCCTCTGGGCCTTCAAGTGCCAGCCTGACAAACTGTCCGGCAATAAATGGCAATGGCCCGGTTTTGGCTTTAATACTAAATAAACTGCTAGTCCAATGAATTGTTTCAGCGACGGTAGCGTTTAACCATTGCGCCATAGGGTTCTCCGGTTTACCTTAATTTTAACATCATAGCAGCTTAGTACAGAGGGCGTAATGGAAACGATCAGCTGGCAAGATTTTGCCAAAGTAGAATTACGGGTAGGCACTATCATCGCGGTAGAGGATTTCCCACAAGCCCGCAAGCCCGCCTATAAACTGCAATTGGATTTTGGCAGCGAAATTGGCATTAAAAAATCTAGTGCGCAAATCACCACGCTATACAGTAAAGAGCAGCTAGTGGGTAAGCAGGTGATGGCCGTAGTCAATTTCCCACTCAAACAAATTGGACCGATGCAGTCGGAGTGTTTAGTAACCGGCTTTGCCCGAAAAGATGGCGCTATTGTGCTGGTAACGGTAGATAGCCCGGTGCCGAATGGTGCTAAGCTGGGCTAGCAGAGTAATACAATAAGGCCGCAAAGCGGCCTTATTGTATTCTAAAGAACATACCACTAAAGCAAAAACTTAATGGCGCCAGCTTTAATGTTTAAAGTGCCTTACGCCGGTAAACACCATGGCCATACCGTGTTCGTCGGCGGCGGCAATCACTTCGCCGTCGCGCATAGAGCCACCCGGCTGAATTACTGCAGTAATGCCTGCGGCAGCGGCAGCATCAATACCGTCGCGAAACGGAAAGAAGGCGTCGGAAGCCATTACGGAGCCTGCTACTTCTAAGTTTTCGTCGGCTGCTTTAATACCAGCGATTTTTGCGCTGTATACCCGGCTCATTTGGCCGGCACCAACGCCAATGGTCATGCTGTTTTTGACATAAACAATGGCGTTAGATTTAACGAACTTGGCTACTTTCCAGCAGAACAGTAAGTCTGTTAATTCTTGCTCATTTGGCTGGCGCTTGGTGACTACCTGTAAATCAGCAGCGATGATTTTTGCCTGATCGCGGTCTTGCAGTAGCATACCGCCGTTAACCTGTTTCATATCCAGTGCTGCTGATGCCGCGCTCAATTCACCACAAACTAACAGGCGAACGTTTGGCTTAGTACCAACCACGGCAACTGCCGCATCAGAAGCCGAAGGCGCAATAATCACTTCTACAAACTGGCGGCTGATGATGTCTTTGGCAGTGGTGTCATCCAGTTCGCGGTTAAAGGCAATAATGCCACCAAAGGCTGAGGTTGGGTCGGTCTGATAAGCGCGGTTATAAGCAACCAAAATACTATCACCAATAGCGACACCGCAAGGATTAGCATGCTTAACGATAACGCAGGCCGGTTCACTGAATTCTTTTACACATTCCAGCGCGGCATCCGTATCGGCAATATTGTTATAAGATAAAGCCTTGCCCTGCAGCTGAGTAGCTGTTGCTACTGAAGCTTCGACTGTGCCATCTTGCACATAAAACGCCGCACTCTGATGGCTGTTTTCGCCATAGCGTAAGTCTTGTTTTTTAACGAACTGACTATTAAAGGTGCGTGGAAATGGGCTGGCAGGTTCTGTCGGCGTGTCATAGGCCGGCAACATGGCGCCAAAGTAGTTGGCAATCATGCCATCATACTGCGCCGTGTGTTCAAAGGCACTAATAGCCAGGCTAAAGCGGGTAGCATGTCTGGTGGCGCCGCCGTTGGCCTGCATTTCGGCCATTACAATGTCATAATCTTTGGCATTAACTACAATAGTGACATCTTTGTAATTTTTTGCAGCGGCACGCACCATGGTTGGGCCACCAATATCGATGTTTTCAATGGCGTCTTCTAGCGAGCAGCCTGGCTTGGCTACGGTGCGGGCAAACGGATACAGGTTTACGACGACTAAGTCGATAGGTTCAATGTTGTGATCAGCCATCACATTTTCATCAACCCCACGCCGGGCTAAAATACCGCCATGAATTTTCGGGTGCAGGGTTTTTACCCGGCCATCCATAATTTCCGGGTGGCCAGTGTAATCAGACACTTCAGTTACCTGAATACCATGCTCGGCCAATAGTTTAGCGGTGCCGCCAGTAGACAAAATATCAACGTGCCGGGCGGCTAAGGCCCTTGCAAATTCCACGATACCGGTTTTATCAGACACACTTAACAGTGCGCGGCGAATAGGGCGTAGTGTCGTCATGTTTATACTCTCTTGTCGCTTGCTAATAACAAATTTTAATTAAACCAATAAAAAAGCACCCGAAGGTGCTTAGTGGCGAGACCGGGGCCTCGCGGTGGCATTAACTCATGCCGTATTGTTTTAGCTTCTTGCGCAGCGTACCGCGGTTGATGCCCATCAGGTTGGCCGCGCGGGTTTGATTGCCGCGGGTGTATTTCATCACCTCCTCCAGTAATGGACGCTCTAACTCTGACAATACCAGTTCATAAAGGTCGTTAACATCTTGACCGTTTAACTGTTGCAGGTAGTTGGCGACGGCTTTTTGCACGGCGTTGCTTAACGCTTGTGGCTTTTCCTGAGTTTGAACATGGGCATTAGTAATAAATGGCGAAGTAACGTTCGAATTAAACATTGCTTATCTCTTTTGCGTTAGGTTGCTGCTAGTTGATGAAAATAGTCGTTTAATGCCTCAAATTGGCGCTCGGCCTGTTCAATGGCATTGAATTCGCTGCGAAACACACCCTGGGCATCATGCTCAGCTAAATACCAGCCAACGTGCTTGCGGGCTATTCGAGGCCCTAAATGCACGCCGTATAGCTGATGTAAACCCTGCACATGCTCCAGCATGATTTGCTGCACTTCGGCAATGGCCGGTGCAGCCAGTTTTTTACCTGTCGCCAGATAATGGGTTACTTCCCTGAAAATCCAGGGACGACCCTGTGCCGCGCGGCCAATCATTATGGCGTCGGCACCGGTATACTCGAGCACAAACTGTGCTTTTTCCGGTGTAGAGATATCGCCATTGGCAATAACCGGTAATAACACCGCCTGTTTAATGGCTTTTATGGTGTCGTATTCGGCCTCGCCTTTGTACATGCAGGCCTTTGTTCTGCCGTGCACAGCCAATGCCTGAATGCCGTTGTCTTCTGCAATCCGGGCAATCTGCACCCCGTTGCGATGCTCGGGGTCCCAACCTGTACGAATTTTTAAGGTTACCGGCACGTTCACGGCGTTAACCACAGCGCGAATAATCTGCTCTACCAGTTCCGGGTATTGCAGTAACGCTGAACCGGCCAGTTTTTTATTGACCTTTTTTGCCGGGCAACCCATGTTGATATCAATAATATCAGCACCAATATCTACATTGTATTGCGCAGCAGCGGCCATTTGAGCCGGATCACTACCGGCAATTTGTACCGAACGAATGCCCGACTCCTGTCGGTGGCCCATGCGGTTTTGTGACTTTTCGCTTTGCCAGACCTGAGGGTTGCTCGAAAGCATCTCAGATACCGCTAACGCAGCACCAAACCGGCGGCAAAGTTCACGAAAAGTGTGATCAGTTACGCCAGCCATCGGTGCACAAATTACCTTGTTCGCTAACTGATAAGGACCTATGCGCACCGTGTAATCCAAGGCTCTACCCATAAGGGGCGCTAAGTTTACGGATTTTTGCCAACAAAGCAAAGGTTATTATTTAAACAAAACAGCAATTAATCTGGCCTTTCAGGGATTGACATTCGCTAAAAGGCTGAAAAGATGTGTTTTCCTGTTGCTGCATGTCCGTAAACAATGGCTTGGCAAAAAAGATAATTGCAAGGCTGTTTGTTTTATCACCAGCTAATTTGCCACTTAAGATCGGTTTTTACGCGCACTTAATCTGACCCATTCGTCTTGCTCAGCAACCGGATCAAAGCTAAATTGATGCTGGTAGGCAGCAATAACGTGTTGCGCCTGGCTTTGTAAAATACCGGATAATGCCAGCAGTCCGCCAGGTTTTACATAGCTACTGATCACCTGACTAAGTTCAGCCAGTGGCCCAGCCAGAATATTAGCGACGACGACATCGGCTTGTAAGTTGGGCTGATCTTTGGCTAAGTACAGCTCTATTTGACCGCTCACCTCATTGCGGGCAGCGTTGGCTGTGCTGGCTTCTATCGCCTGCGGGTCAATATCAATGCCAATCACTCTCTTTGCGCCCAGTTTTAGCGCGGCAATGCCCAAAATACCTGAGCCACAACCAAAATCGACCACGGTTTGCCCCAATGTAATGTGCTGATCTAGCCACTGCATGCATAAGGCGGTGGTAGGGTGGGTGCCGGTACCAAAGGCTAAACCCGGGTCAAGCATAACATTAACCGCTGTCGGGTCGGGAATGTCGCACCAGCTAGGGCAAACCCATAGCCGTTGGCCAAATTTAATCGGGTGGAAGCTGTCCATCCATTCCCGCACCCAGTCTTTATCTTCTAATTGCTCTAGTTTGTAGGTTACACCGTCTTTAAATAACGCCACTTTATGTAGCTCACTTAGCACATTATCCATGGGGTGCTCGGCATCAAACAGGCCAACTACAATGGTATTGGTCCAGTAAATAACCTCGCCAGGCAGTGGCTCATAAATAGGCGTGTCATGGGCATCAATAAAGCTGACGGCTTGCGCGCCCCAACTCATTAGCATATCGCTGACCTGCTCGGCTTTCTTTTCAGTGGTGTTTATACGTAGCTGGATCCAGGGCATGTGTTATCTCTCACAGAAAATTTGCCGCATTATAGCAAAAAGGCCGCAATTGCGGCCTTTAATCTGTATAAACACCTTAGACGCGGTGCTTACTTCATTGCCAGTTTTTTCTCCAGGTAATGAATATTGGTGCCACCTTTGCAAAACTCCGTATCGCGCATAATATCTTTGTGCAGCGGAATATTGGTTTTGATGCCTTCGACCACTAGCTCATCTAGCGCATTGCGCATTCTGGCGATAGCAATCTCGCGATTTTCACCGTAAGTAATCAGTTTACCTACCATTGAGTCGTAGTTAGGCGGTACCGTGTAATCAGCATAGATATGTGAATCCCAGCGCACACCATTACCACCGGCTGGATGGAAACGGGTAATTTTACCCGGTGAAGGGATAAAAGTAACCGGATCTTCAGCATTAATCCGGCATTCTACTGCATGACCGCGGATCACAATGTCTTCTTGTTTCAGAGTTAATGGCATACCAGATGCAATGCGTAGCTGCTCTTTAATTAAGTCGACACCACTGATCATTTCAGTTACCGGATGTTCAACCTGAATCCGGGTATTCATTTCAATAAAGAAAAACTCGCCATCTTCAAACAAAAATTCAAAGGTGCCGGCGCCGCGATAATTCATAACTTTACAGGCATCAACACAGCGACCACCGATAAAGGCCCGCAATTCAGGAGTAATACCTGGAGCCGGTGCTTCTTCTACTACTTTTTGGTGACGGCGTTGCATAGAGCAATCGCGCTCGCCAAGGTGAATAGCATGGCCCTGGCCGTCAGCTAATACCTGAATTTCGATGTGCCGTGGGTTTTCCAGGAATTTCTCCATGTACACCATGTCATTACCAAAAGCCGCTTTTGCTTCGGCTTTGGTCATTTCAATCGAGCTTACTAACTCTGCTTCGCTTCGCACCACGCGCATGCCGCGGCCGCCGCCGCCGCCGGCGGCTTTAACAATAATCGGATAACCAATGCGATTAGCAATGACTTTATTCAGTTCAGCATCGTCGCCTACTGCGCCGTCTGAGCCAGGTACACAAGGCACACCGGCTTTTTTCATTGCTTCAATGGCCGATACTTTATCGCCCATTAGCCGAATAGAATCGGGGTGCGGGCCAATAAACACTAAGCCACTTTCTTCAACCTGCTGCGCAAAATCAGCCCGTTCGGCTAAAAAACCATAACCCGGGTGAATAGCTTGGGCATTGGTTACTTCAGCAGCAGCAATTAACGCCGGAATATTTAAGTAACTTTGCGGTGAAGGTGCCGGGCCAATACAAATTGTCTCATCGGCCAATAACACGTGCTTTAAATTACGATCGACAGTGGAGTGTACCGCCACCGTTTTAATACCGAGTTCTTTGCAGGCGCGCAAGATACGCAGCGCAATTTCGCCCCGGTTGGCAATTAATACTTTTTCTAGCATCGGTCAGCCTTTTTCGGTTATTCGAGAATAAATAACGGCTGATCAAATTCGACTGGGTCGCCGTTTTCAACCAGAATTTCTTTTACCACGCCAGCTTTATCCGACTGGATTTGGTTCATCATTTTCATGGCTTCAACAATACACAGGGTATCACCCACTTGTACGGTCTGGCCTACTTCAACAAAGTTTTTAGAGGTAGGCGATGCTGCCCGGTAAAAAGAGCCAACCATCGGCGATTTAACCACTTGCCCATTGAAAACCGGTTTAGCCGGTTCAGTGGCTATTGCGGCTGGAGCTGCCGCTGGGGCTTGCATTTGTGGTTGGGCATAGTGCATTGGTTGCATTGGCGCAAAATGCTGTACCGGGCTATGGCGGCTAATACGCACTGACTCTTCACCTTCGGTAATTTCTAGCTCAGAAATGCCAGATTCTTCCAGCAATTCAATTAATTTTTTAATTTTTCTAATATCCATGTCTGTCGCCTGATGTTAGTGAATTTATTTGGTTGTATGTAATGCTGCTACTGCGGCATCGAGCGCGTAGTGGTAACCTTTGGCACCCAGGCCGCAGATCACACCTTTTGCAATATCAGCTAAATAAGAGTGTCGCCGGAATGCTTCCCGGGCATGCACGTTGGATAAATGAATTTCAATAAAAGGAATAGCCACTGCTAACAATGCATCCCGCATGGCTATGCTGGTGTGAGTAAAGGCGCCAGGATTAATTAAAATATAATCTTGTTGCCCCAGGCTTTGTTGTATAGCGTTTATTAGTTCGTGTTCGGCATTTGATTGAAAATGGCTAAGGTTAACATTCAGTGTAGTCGCTTGGCTTTGCAACTCCTGGACTATATCGCTCAGGCTGGCGGTCCCGTATACCGATGGCTCACGCACACCAAGCATGTTTAGGTTTGGGCCATTTAACAATAAAATTCGGTAATTTGCCGCCATTTGTGCTGTATTTCCGCTAAATGTAATGAATGAACTTTATCTTACGAGAGCTGAAGCAAAAATGCACCTGTTTGCTGAATTCCAAACATTACTGCACCCGTGAACAGCCGATAAGCGCCTTATTATAGTGAAATCGTGACAAATGGCAGCAAAATACTGGTCTTATCAGCCAGAGTGGCTAAAACGAGGTTGGTGAAATAAACCAATATAGCAGTTGAAACGCTGGCCAGCACCGAGCTCAACGGCGGGTAGCTGGCCAGAAAACGGTTACCTTACGGTGTGGTCAGTGCCGCTAAATGCTCGGCAAAAGGCGTAGCGGCCATAAAACCGGTTACCCGGGCACTGGTCAGTTCCTCACCCGCAGGGCTGAAAAACAACAAGGTGGGTAAGCCCAACACCTGAAAGTGAT
Source organism: Arsukibacterium sp. MJ3 (assembly GCF_000987765.1). GTDB lineage: Bacteria > Pseudomonadota > Gammaproteobacteria > Enterobacterales > Alteromonadaceae > Alishewanella. The sequence goes on along the minus strand of NZ_LAHP01000017.1, from coordinate 13,210 downwards.
TCAGTAGCTTTTCATCAGAGCGACTCATTTTCGTTACATCAATTTTAATCAGCCGCATTTTACTGGTTTGTGCCTGTACTTGAGCAGCAGGAAAAGTAAATTGCTCAAACTCTTTACAGGCTATACACCAGTCGGCGTATAAATCGACCAGCGTATATTCATTTGCTGCTTTTGCTATTGCCAGTTGCTGCTCAAGCCCGGCTAAGTCTGCTACATCAATAAATTGCACCTTATCGCTTTGATTGCTGCTGGCTGCCCCGGTTAGTTGAGACGATGCTTGACCCGGACCAAAATACTGCCAGTTAAACAATAAGGTCACCAGTAGTAACAACTGACCGCTAATCAATAGGCTGGCTTTGACCGTTGAGCCTGTTTGTTCGAACAGTAGTTTAAATAAATAACCGGTTACCAGCAGGCTCAGTAATGACGCCAGCAGAATAACCTGCCAAAAGGGCAGTAGTCGTTCTAATAGAATGATCGGTACCAGCAGCAGGATAAAACCAAAAGCGGTTTTCACAATATTCATCCAGGCACCCGCTTTAGGCAGCAGCTTGCCACCAGAAGTGCCTAGCAATAGCAGTGGCAAGCCCATGCCCAAGCTTAAAATATACAGTGTGAGTGCGCCGAGCATTAAGTCACCGCTTTGCGCTACATACAACAGGGCGGCAGATAGTGGCGCGGTGGTGCAGGGCGAGGCGATAAGGCCTGACAAAGCCCCCATGATAAAAGCACCTTTTAAACTGCCGCCTTGCTGCTTATTACTGATGGCACTGACTTTAGCCTGCCAGCTGGCGGGTAATTGAAAATTAATGCGGCCAAACATGGCGAGTGCCAGCAACACAAAAATAATACTGGCAACAATTAACACTGCCGGATGCTGCATCCATGCCTGAAATTTAACGCCTAGGCTAGCGACTACTAACCCCAGCGCAGAATACATTAATGCCATACCCTGGATATAACTAAACGACAAACCAAAAGCGCGGCGAGTGCTCAGTTGTTTACCTTGGCCAACAATAATACTGCTTAAAATAGGGTACATTGGGAAAACACAGGGGGTAAAAGCCAGGCCTAGGCCCAGCAGGAAAAACACCCCCATGTTTAGCCAGATTGAACCACTGCTAAGCCGTTCTGCCAGGCCAAACTGGCTAGAGGTAGGAACATTTGTTGTAGTGGGTTGCCCAGCTGATGTAGGCGTTTGACTGGTTACAGATAAAGGAATTTCTTTATTTACCGGTGGATAGCACAGGCCTGCTTCAGCACAGCCCATATATTGAATACGTAAAAAGGCATCTTCGGCAATATCGGCCAACGGGATTTTCAACGTAAGCTGATGGTAGTAAACCTCGCTAACGCCAAAAAACTCATCTTCAATTTGCATGCTGGCCGGGTAGGTCGGATGAGAAAAACTTACCGCTACTCCACCAAATTTAAATTTATCACGATATAAATAATAGCCATCGGCAATGGTCCAACTAACGATTAATTCGTCGTCTTGTTGCCGAAAATCCATTTCAAACGCTTGCTCTACGGGTAAAAAACTATCTTCAGCCTGCAGCAGACTTTTGAGCACTGACGTTTGCTGCGCCTGCACCGGCAAAGTGCTAAGCCCCAGTCCCATAAGGGTAAACCACAACAGAAATGGCAATAAAAACACGTTAGACATCAGTTAAACCTTCTTATTAATACGCTGAACCTTGGCTTGTAACAACGGCATTGTACGTTAATGTCGGCTTAGTAGTCTTTTTGCTTGCGACCAAACCCTGGTAGCAACAGACCTGCTGCAACAATATATTATTTCACTACATACTTAATTACTGCTTAAGAAATACGGCGAAGCAAAACAATTTAGGCGGGTTACCAAGAAAATTTCAGTTTACCCCTTGGATTTATTTTGCTGCTACCCCATATACCGAACACGCATTTTAACACCCATGTTAAAACTCAAAAACGCTTTAGGAGATTAGAGCATGAATATTCGTCCTTTACATGATCGTGTCATCATTAAACGCTTAGAAGCAGAAAGTAAGTCTGCTGGCGGCATCGTTTTAACCGGCGCTTCTGCCGAAAAATCTAGCCGTGGCGAAGTGGTTGCAGTTGGCAATGGTCGCATTTTGGATAGCGGTGACGTGAAGCCGTTAGACGTAAAAGTAGGCGACAAAGTATTATTTGGTGCCTATGTTGAACGCACTGAAAAAGTAGACGGTCAGGAATTTGTGATCACTAAAGAAGACAATATCTTAGGTGTGATCCTTGATTAAGCTGCACTATATAAGCTGCATTATATAAGTTGCACTTAGCATCATCGTTTAACTTTAAACTGAATTAAGGAATTTTTAAAATGGCTGCAAAAGACGTACGTTTTGGCGACGAAGCTCGCAATAAGATGCTCAAAGGCGTAAATATTCTGGCAAATGCGGTACGGGTAACTCTGGGTCCGAAAGGCCGTAACGTTATTCTGGACAAATCATTTGGCTCACCCATTATCACCAAAGATGGTGTGTCGGTTGCAAAAGAAATTGAACTGGAAGACAAGTTCGAAAACATGGGCGCACAAATGGTGAAAGAGGTTGCCTCTAAAGCCAATGATGAAGCCGGTGATGGTACGACTACCGCGACCGTATTAGCGCAAACCATTATTAATGAAGGTGTTAAAGCGGTTGCGGCCGGCATGAATCCAATGGATTTAAAGCGTGGTATCGACAAAGCTGTTATTGCTGCGGTGGAAGAGCTGAAGAAATTGTCACAACCTTGTGCCGACACCAAAGCGATTGCTCAGGTTGGTACCATTTCAGCTAACTCTGACGAAGAAATTGGCAAAATCATTGCCGATGCCATGGATAAAGTGGGTAAAGAAGGTGTTATTACCGTTGAAGAAGGCCAGGGTTTAGCCAACGAGCTGGACGTGGTTGAAGGTATGCAATTTGACCGTGGTTACTTGTCCCCTTACTTCATCAACAACCAGGAAGCTGGCCAGGTAGAACTGGACAGCCCGTTTATTCTAACGGTTGATAAGAAAATTTCTAATATCCGTGAGTTATTACCGGTATTAGAAGGTGTTGCAAAATCAGGCAAGCCATTGCTAATTATTGCTGAAGATTTAGAAGGTGAAGCCTTAGCCACACTGGTCGTTAACAACATGCGCGGCATTGTGAAAGTGTCTGCTGTTAAAGCCCCAGGTTTTGGTGATCGTCGCAAAGCCATGCTGCAAGACATTGCTACCTTAGCTGGCGGTACGGTTATTTCTGAAGAAATCGGTATGGAGCTTGAAAAAGCTACGCTGGAAGATTTAGGTACGGCCAAGCGCGTAGTGATCACCAAAGACAACACCACCATTATTGATGGTGCTGGTGAGCAAGGCGCAATTGATGGTCGTGTTAAGCAAATTCGTCAGCAAATTGAAGAAGCGACTTCAGATTACGATAAAGAAAAACTGCAAGAGCGCTTGGCTAAACTGGCCGGCGGTGTTGCAGTTATCAAAGTGGGCGCAACCACTGAGATGGAAATGAAAGAGAAGAAAGCCCGCGTTGAAGATGCATTACATGCTACTCGTGCCGCAGTAGAAGAAGGCGTAGTACCTGGCGGCGGTGTTGCTCTGGTACGTGTTGCAGCCAAGTTAATTAGCTTAACCGGTGCAAATGAAGATCAAACGCACGGTATTAAAATTGCTCTGCGCGCGATGGAGTCGCCACTGCGTCAAATTGTAGCGAATGCCGGTGAAGAGCCGTCAGTAGTGGTTAATAAAGTGAAAGAAGGTACTGGTAACTACGGTTACAATGCGGCTACCGACGTTTACGGTGACATGTTAGAAATGGGTATTTTGGATCCAACCAAAGTAACCCGTTCAGCACTGCAATTTGCTGCGTCAATTGGTTCATTAATGATCACTACTGAAGCAATGATCACTGAAATGCCAAAAGATGACAGCCCAGGCATGCCTGATATGGGCGGCATGGGTGGTATGGGCGGCATGATGTAATAGCATTATTGCTGCTAAAAAAGCTCCCGGGTAACAGCGGGGGCTTTTTTTTGTACATTTTTTCACAAAATGGCTCTAGTATTAATACACTTTAGCCAAGCACCGCTGGCTGGTTATGCTCTATAGTATAATTAAGCGCCAAACTAACTGCGATGATCGTGGTTAAATTGTACAACGTAATTTAATAGCAATATTAAGCCGAGTGAACGATTGAGAGGTAATGATGAAAACAGTTCTGATAGCAAGCTTTGCCCTGGCATTGTCAGCCCCGGCACTAAGTAACACCGATGCCGGCGCGGCATTAGAACTAAACTGGCAAGATGTCGATAAATTTAGTGATATTCGCGCGGCGAACGATTCTCGCAGTCGTTTTGAAGAAAGAGTAAAGCGCAATATTGAGACGTTTTTTCAGGAGATGGCTAGCGAATTACCTGAAGGCTACACCTGGCAAGCAACCATAACTGATGTTGACCTGGCAGGGCAAGTTGATTATTTCGCCATGGGTACCGGTCAGGCGATTCGGGTAATTAGAGAAATTCACTCGCCCGCTATTCGCTTTAACCACCTGTTACGTGATCAGTTTGGTGAAGAAGTGGTGGGTGGCGAAGAACGATTACGCGATATGGGCTTTATGAGCCGGCTATCGCCACGTGGCAATACACCGGAGTTTTCGTTTGAACGGCAGATGTTACAAGACTGGTTTGACAAAGAGTTACAACCGAAAGTTAGCCAGCACGCGGCGTTACCTGCCAAAGTAAGCCAGCCAGAGCGTTAAAGTTGCTGTAATACGTTAAGCTTGTCATTCCAAAAAGCGAGCAACGTTGCGATAAATCTCCAATGCTTGCTCACTTTTACACTATGGCTATTTAATGACGACTTGTCGAAACTCGGCTAAGGTTTTATGTAAAAGTTGTAATTGTTTAACCACCCGGGCCAAGGTAGCAGTATTAAACTGCTGACTTAGCCGGATAGCGGCAACCTGCTCTGCTGCCTCGCTTAAATAAGGTATAAAGCGGTTGCTGTTAACGTTAAACTCGGCACTCGCAGGGAAAATACTCTGATATTTCACATGTCCCTGTTGTTGCAGTTGCTCTAATACGGCATCGGCGTCTAACGCTTTGCGGTATAACTCTTTCAGGTTTTCATCAAGTTGGTTTAATAAGGTATCCATAACAGGCCTGGTCAAATGTTTATGGCGTTATTATGCCATAGGCTGTGTACTGAATCAGCAAGGACAATAAACGATAGTACCGCGGTGATAAAACTAATTTATGACAAGCCGTTTCTTTGTGTTTTGATTTGTTATATTATATCGTTTTTTAACTTCAGCACGGCGGGTTTAAATTGTGTTAGCTAAAGCTAGGGTGTTATTCGATAAAGTGGGTATTACCGTAACGTCGCTTTGTGCCATTCACTGCATAATGCTGCCGGTGTTATTGCCAATACTGCCATTATTGGGTTTAACCGTTAACCACAACCACGCCTTTGAGCGAATTGTGCTGCTGATCACCATGGCATTGGGCTTTATCACACTGTTTATTGGCTTTCATCGCTATCACCGTAAGTTGTATCCTTTTTATTCACTGTTTCTGGGTGGCTTTATTTATTGGCAGAAAGATGGTTGGGGCCCAGAGTATGAACATACTATTCTGTTTATAGGTGCGGCCTTAGTGGTGCTGGCTCATATCCTGAATATGCGATTATGTAATCAGTGTGAAAGTTGCGATACCGAACACCACGCCGACAAGCCCGCTTAAATAGCGGGTTTTTTATTCAGCACGCCGCGGCTACGAGCCGGAAAGTTGCAAAAAATCCCATCTACGCCATAGCCGGTTAATCGTTTAATATCATCTGGCTCATCTACTGTATAGACAAACACTTTTAAGCCGCGCGCTTTGGCATCATCAACCATGGCCTGATTAATAAAGCTAACATCACAATGCACTGAGTAAGCCTGTAACATTGTGGCAAATGCGGCGTAGTCTAGTGGCAGGCTGGCGGTTAGCGCTCCGAGCTTTAAGTCGGGCCGTTTGAGCTTAATTGCGGCAAGCAAATGATGATTAAACGAAGAGATAAGCAGCTGCTGACAATCAAAACCGAGTTGCTGCTCTGCTTTGTTCAGCAGCGCTAACAACGGTGCCGCAGTATCCGGGCCTTTTAATTCAATATTTAGCCAACATTTACCCTGAATAAGTTTAAGCACTTGCCACAAGGTAGGAATACGTTGGCCCTGGCCGGCATCCAATTGCTGCAATTGTGCCAGCGAATATTGATATATACTGCCGGTGCCATTGGTGGTACGCGCTAAATGGTGGTCGTGAATAACAATTAACTCGCCGGCCACGGCAAAGACATCCAGCTCAATCGCATCAGCGCTCTGTGCCAGTGCGTGCTCAAACGCCAGCAAGGTATTTTCGGGAAATTCGCCGCTGGCGCCACGGTGGGCAATGATTTGCATAACGCGTTCTCCATTTCTCCGAACACTGACGGCCACTTCGTACTTTTTGCTGTGACACGCCGTGAACCCATACATAGGGCTCGTTTTCGCCCGTGCTGGGCTTCAACGGTTACCGCAAAAAGTACATACGTGTCCGTCAGGTATGGTTATTAACTTACGTCAATTCTGCAAAAGGCGCGCCCATGCGGGTGACGGTGCCGGGTTGCTGATCGGCCAGAAAGTCTACTTTACCAGCCGGGAAGGCCAGTACTATGGTAGAGCCCAGTTTAAAGCGACCCATTTCAGCGCCTTTTTCCAGCGTAATAGCGGTATGGCCGGTTGCCGGGTAGCGCCAGCGAAAAATACTTTTACCGGTAGGCGGGGTAATGGTGCCCGCCCACACGGTTTCAATGCTCGCCACTATGGTGGCGCCTACCAATACCAGCGCCATTGGCCCGAACGCGGTATCAAAAATAGTTACTACCCGCTCATTACGGGCAAATAAATCCGGTACATTGGCAGCGGTTAACGGATTAACCGAAAACAGCTCGCCCGGGATATAGATCATCTCGCGCAAGGTGCCACTTACCGGCATATGAATACGGTGATAGTCTTTTGGTGCCAGGTAAATAGTCGCAAAACCGCCGCCAGCAAATGGGGCAGCGGTTTGTTTTAAGCCACCAAGCAAACTTTGTAATGAGTAACTGTGGTTTTTAGCCTGCACTAGCTGGCCATCAACAATGGGGCCTAGTTGGCTAATAGCGCCATCTACCGGATGCGCAACCACATTGGTCTCAATGGCCAGCGGCCGGATGCCATCTTTTAATGGCCGGGTGAAAAACTGATTAAAGCTAGCGTAGTCTTCTGGTCGCTCAAACTGCGCTTCGGTCATGTCAATGTTATAGGCGCTAATAAACCGTTTAATTAGGAAATGGCTAAACCAGCCGAGTTCGGCGGCGGCCAACTTGCCGACTAAGCGTGACAGTAAATGTTTTGGCATCAGGTACTGCAGGGTAATTTTAACTTTATCCATAATGGCACTAACCTTAATTTAAAAATAATTGGGTTTATCCTGCGCCATGCTGGCGAGAATTTTTAAATAACTGTCATAGCGCTCAATGCTAATGTCGTTTTGCTGCACGCCATGCACAATGGCGCAGCCAGGATCACTAATATGCTTACAATCCCGAAACTTGCAGCGACCAAGCCAGGGTTGAAATTCGATAAAGCCTTCAGTCACTTCTTGGGCTGATAAGTGCCATAAGGCAAATTCCCGAATACCGGGCGAGTCAATTAAATCACCGCCCTCTGGCAAATGATACAGTCTGGATACCGTAGTGGTGTGCTGGCCTAATCCAGAATTTTCAGACACCTCTCGGGTGGCGGCAGTAAGACCTGGCATCAGGTTATTCATTAATGACGATTTACCCACACCTGACTGGCCGACAAAAATACTGGTGCCACTGTGGATTTGTTGCAAAAGTTCAGGCATGCCTTGGCCAGATTTAGCACTCACCAGCAAATAATCATAGCCAACTTTTTGGTACAAACTTAATTGCTCTACCAGTTGTTGATGCTGCTGCTCTGTCAGCAAATCGACCTTATTAATCACCAGTAGTGGTTTAATATGGGTTATTTCGGCCGCTACCAGGTAACGGTCGATAATATTTAATGAGAGTGCCGGTAATATGGCCGAGACAATAATCATTAAATCGATATTGGCGGCTACCGGTTTTAAGCCATCATAAAAGTCTGGTCGCAGCAGTACCGAGCTTCGGTCTTCTACGGCCTCAATTACGCCATCAATACTGCCGGTGCCTTGCTTCGCGCGGCGCCAGAGCACCTTATCGCCGGTTACTACCGAGCTGATGGTACGGCGCATGCTGCAACGCACAATTTTACCGCTGTTATCTTCAATATCGGCATGCTGGCCAAAACGGCTAATTACTAGGCCGGGCTCCGGCGCCAGCAGTACATCTTCATCCCATTGCACGGTGGTGGTTTTTTTTGTACCGCGTAGTCGCTTTTGCTCATTTTGGGCAATTCGATCTGTTTGGCGTTTAGTCAGGTGTTTTTTTTTGGTCACGTGCTGTTTATACCGTTTTGCGCATTCAGGCGCTTTCAGTGTTAGGCTTAAGGCGTGTATCATACCTGTAATCTTAATTTGAACAAAGCAGCACGCAGCAGAGGAATCTTTATGGCAACAAATGACAGTAATTTGATCTGGCTGGATTTGGAAATGACTGGTTTAGAGCCAAAAACCGATGTAATTTTAGAGATGGCAACCATTGTTACTGACAGTCAGTTAAACGTTTTGGCTGAAGGGCCAGTGTTTGCAATTAAAACCGCTGCCACGGTGCTGGACAATATGAATGCCTGGTGTGTAGAGCAGCACGGTAAAAGTGGCTTAACCGCCCGTTGTCTGGCCAGTAACACCAGCCTGGAAGATGCTGCCAAGCAGACCATTGAATTTTTAAGCCAGTATGTGGCTAAAGGTAAATCACCAATGTGTGGTAATAGTATTGGTCAGGACCGGCGCTTTTTAGCAGAATATGCGCCAGAGCTGGAAGGCTACTTTCATTATCGTAACCTGGATGTTAGTACCGTAAAAGAATTAGCCCGCCGCTGGCACCCTGAAGTGTTAAACAACGTACAAAAAGCCGGTAGCCATTTAGCGCTGGACGATATTCGTGAGTCGATTGCTGAATTAGTAACCTATCGTCAGTATTTTTTTAAATTACCTTAATAAAGTACTTGCATAAGCGCGCTGATTTTGTAAAATGCGCGCCATCACAACGCAATAGCGTTAGTAGATGCGAGTATAGCTCAGCTGGTAGAGCGCGACCTTGCCAAGGTCGAGGTCACGAGTTCGAATCTCGTTACTCGCTCCAAATTCGAACAAAAAACCGCTTATAAGCGGTTTTTTTGTTATTTAACTTTGCTACACTCAGACAAACTGATCAATAGTAGTAAATATGGTGGGATCTCCTTGTGTGCGCAATTGCTGTCTTGACCAACAAGACTGCTGTTTAGGCTGTGGCCGGTTACTTGCAGAAATTCTGGAGTGGCAGCAGGCTGGTACCGCGCGTCAACAGCAAATTGTGTCATTGGCACAACAGCGTTTAGACGCAAGATCAACGAGTTTTACGCATCCCGTGGCAAGCCCTTCTGAATAATTCTTACCAATCGCTCGGTTGCCCGGGGTAACAAATTTGCTGCCTGCCAGCTTTTGCGTTGTTGTTGCGCTACTGCCCAGTTAATGTGTTCCAGTACTAAAGCAGTGCTTGTGGCTTTTGCCGCTTGCAACGACGCTACTATATTAGCCTCATAAGGTGCATTGCCCAGCGCTACCGCAATATTACGTTGCCAGCGCTCGAAGCCAATTCGCCGAATGGCACTCCCTTCGGTATGGCGTAAAAACGTGGTTTCATCCCAGGCAAACAGTTGCAACAAGCCTTGATCTTGCCACTGCTCTCGGCGCTGAAAATCACTTTCAATACTGAGCGGCGCATCGCGGTTTTGTGGACACACCAGCTGACAGTCGTCGCATCCGTAAATACGGTTGCCGATTAAGGGCCGTAGTTCCTCTGGAATAGCGGTTTTTAATTCTATGGTTAGGTAGGAAATGCAGCGCCGGCCATCCACTACATAGGGCGCCACAATAGCGCCGGTCGGGCAACTGGTAATACAGGCGACACAACTGCCACAATCGCCTTGATGAGGTTCATCAACCGGCAGTGGAATATCGACTAACAATTCACCTAAAAAAAACCAGGAACCGCTGCCATGGTTAAGTAACAAACTGTGTTTACCCACCCAGCCCAGGCCAGCACGCTGTGCCAGCGGCCGCTCCAGCACCGGCGCTGAGTCCACAAAGGGCCGAAAACCGAGCTCAGGAACAGCGAGTTTTATCTTTTCTGCCAGTTGTTTTAAGCGCTTGCGTACCAGCTTGTGATAATCACGGCCCAGCGCGTAGCGGCTAATATAGGCTTTAGTGGGGTCGGCCAGGTTAGTGGCAAAACCGGCCTGACCGGGCAGGTAATCCATACGAACACTTAATACCCTAAGGGTACCAGGCAGCAGTTCTGCCGGGCGGGCGCGCAACATGCCATGTTCAGCCATATATTGCATGTCGCCATGAAAGCCCTGCGCCAACCACGCCGCTAAACGGGGCTCTTCGCTACTGATATCGGTACCAGTAATGCCCAGTTGCTGAAAGCCCAGCTCTAACGCCCACTGTTTAATTTGGGTGGCAAGAAGCTGATAATCGATAGCCATGTTCGTTGTTCCACGTTTCATAAAATGGGATGCTGCAGCCAGTTATTGTCTTAAATGTGTTCTAAAAAGCCATATCACTTTATCATAGCGCTGTAATTGGCGGGAACCCGATATTCATTTTCTGGTCAGATCTAACAGTGAATACTGTTACCAAAGCAATGGTTTTACTGGCCCGGCTTTGCCATTGTTTGTTAACATGAGCACCGATAACACCAGTAACGGCAAATTAAGCGATTTACCCGGAGTCTCGTGACAAGCAACTATATATCAGTTCTGGCAGATGAAGCGGCAACATTGGCTTTAGCTGGCCAATTAGCCACAAGGCTACAGGGTGGCCAGGTAATATTTTTACGCGGTAGTCTAGGCGCGGGAAAAACCACGTTTAGCCGTGGAGTTTTGCACGCGCTGGGCCATCAGGGTAAGGTAAAAAGTCCCACTTATACTTTAGTGGAGCCTTATCAGGTAGCCAATTTTGCGGTGTACCATTTTGATTTATATCGATTGGCCGATCCGGAAGAGCTCGAGTTTATGGGGATCCGCGATTATTTTAACGCCCAAAGTGTATGCCTGCTGGAATGGCCAGAACAAGGTCAGGGATATTTACCTGAACCTGATCTCGACATACACTTAACGTATCTTGATGCACAGCGTCAAGTAACCATAAGCGCAGGTACAGCAGCTGGCCGCGCCATACTAGATGCAATAAGAGATGATGAAAAATAATAATAAATTTCTTAGCTGCGCCGGTTTAACCATTTTATGGTTTTTTTCAGCGTTAAGTTATGCCAGTAATCAGGTGCAAAGTATCCGTATTTGGCCTTCACCGGATAACACCAGGGTGGTATTTGATTTATCGGCCGCACCACAATATAAAAGTTTTAGTCTGGACAATCCGGATCGACTGGTTATTGACCTAAGTAATATTGTTGGCGGCGCTGCATTACCCAAAATAAAGGGCGATTCACCACTGATTAAATCTATTCGCAGCAGCGGCGATAATAACAGTATGCGAATAGTGCTCGACTTAAGCAGCCCACTAAAACCGACGGTTTTTTCGTTAACGCCTACCGCCCCTTATGGTCACCGCTTGGTAATAGATTTACCCGACAAGCAACGCGTAGTAAATCGGCCCCCACCGAGTATCAGAGCTGCCCGCGATATTATTATTGCTATTGATGCTGGCCATGGTGGTGAAGACCCCGGCTCTATTGGCCCTAGCGGTTATTATGAAAAAAACCTGACGCTGCCCATCGCTAATCGTTTAGCCGAGCTTATTAATAAAGAGCCCGGTATGAGGGCTGTAATGGTGCGCACCGGCGATTATTTTATTCATGTGAATCGTCGCACTGAATTGGCCCGTAGCCAGCAAGCTGATTTACTTGTGTCAATTCATGCCGATGCCTTTACTTCACCACAGCCTAAAGGTGCCTCAGTTTGGGTGTTATCTTTACGCCGGGCAACCACCGAAGTGGGCCGTATGCTGGAGCAAACTGAACGCCATTCTGAATTATTAGGTGGGGTGGCAGAAGTGATTCGCGATTCTGCTAATGAGCGTTATCTGGCGCAAACGGTACTGGATTTATCCATGAATCATTCAATGGTAACGGCGTATCAGGCGGCTAATCAGGTGTTGGCTGAACTGGGTAAAATTACATCCTTACATCAGGCAAAACCTCAGGCTGCCAGCCTGGGGGTATTACGATCGCCGGATATACCATCAATTCTGGTTGAAGTAGGTTTTATTTCTAATCCACAGGAAGAGAAGAATTTAAAATCGGCTGGTCATCAGGCTCGTTTAGCGCAATCGCTGCAACGCGCACTGAAGCGGCACTTTGAACTTGCGCCACCGGCCGACTCTTTATTTGCACAGCAGCGATCCCGTGAGCATAAAGTACAAGCTGGCGAATCATTGTCATTGCTGGCACAGCGCTATGAAGTGTCGGTTGATGCGCTGCGTAACCATAACCAATTGGCGAATGACAGCATTCGGATTGGTCAGGTATTACGGATCCCCTGAACATGACCATCAAAATACTGCCACCACAGCTGGCGAACCAGATTGCCGCTGGCGAAGTGGTAGAAAGACCGGCTTCGGTCGTTAAAGAGCTGGTTGAAAACAGCCTTGATGCGGGTGCCAGCCACATTGACATTGATATTGAAAAAGGCGGCAGCAAGCTTATCCGAATACGGGACAATGGTGCCGGTATCGCTGAGCAAGAGTTAACGTTAGCCTTAAGCCGGCATGCTACCAGTAAAATCAGTGAACTTGATGACTTAGCCCAGATAACCAGTTTAGGATTTCGCGGCGAAGCTTTAGCCAGTATCAGTTCAGTGTCGCGGTTGACCCTTACTTCAAAGCCGGCACAACAACCTGCTGCCTGGCAAGCTCAGGCTGAAGGGCGCAACATGGATGTCACGGTAAAACCGGCTGCCCACCCAGATGGCACTAGTATTGAAGTGGTAGATTTGTTTTTCAATACCCCTGCCAGGCGTAAATTTTTGCGTAGTGACAAAAC
>NZ_LAHP01000016.1 GCF_000987765.1 Arsukibacterium sp. MJ3 | reverse complement strand
TGTTCTGCGGTTCATGTGAAACCTCTGCCTGGTTGTAGATCCAGACAGGGTAAGCAGATTTAGCTAAAGCTGGAATGTGCGGTTGGTGTTACGCTCACGTTGCAAGAGTACAATGTTGGGTTAATGGGCGCATCTACCAGTGTCTACGCAAAAAGAATGGGAGGCTTTTTTGGCTCAGTCAAAAACTACCAATCTGCTTTAATGGAATATAGCCAAGCAGCAAAAAGTAAATCACCTCTTAAAATAGCCGCTAAACAAAAAGCAAAAATGACTTTTGATAAAATGCAAAATAGCTTTAGACACGAAGTAAGGGTGGTAACTAGCCAAGTTAAATCTAGCCGAGGCACACCACTAACAAACTTTGACCGAGGCGCTAATATCGCTAAAAGTAGTAGAAACATGGCTAAATTAGACATTATGACACCTGTTCAAGCCGACAAAATTGTTAAATTTACTAAACATGCAAAATTCTTAGGTGACGGTATTGCTGTTATCGACTTTGGTAGTCGTGTAGGTAGTATTCAGAATAGCTATAAAGCAGGTGGTAACTGGGAGCGTGAAATGTTTATTGAATCGAGTAGTTTTGCTTTGAGTGCTGTGACTGGTACTGCAGTTGTTAATGCAGGTGGGGCTGCCTTAATGTTTTTAATGGTGGCTACGCCGATCGGTTGGGTTGGTTTAATTGTGGGAGGTGTTGCCGTTGCAGGTACTGCTGCCGTCGCTTCCATAGGTATGAATTATGCTGTAAAAAATAATAGTGGTGATTGGTACGACACTATCATGAAATCAATAGGTGTATTGTGAGTATATTTTCTCAATTATTAGGCTTTGTTGCTATTTTCATGCTTATTGCGTGTATTTTATATGTAGTATTTGGTCAAGTAACTGTTAGAAAATTAAGAAAAAATCCAAAGACAAAAGACGCTCTTGGTTTAGAGTATGCGAGTGGTTGGGATATTATTAATGTTGCTCAAGCGTTTTCGCTTCCAAGGTCTTGGACAAAAAAGATTGAAAATAGCAGGTTTTCATTTATGTATGCTAATGCAACTATATTATTTGAAAATACAACTAAACTCGATCAGGTTTTAGGTTTTGTGTTTTATTGGTTATTAACAATTTCGGGGCTATCAGGCGCTTTATTAGTATTACTCAATTATCTTGGGTTTTTCAGTGAATAAAGGCCTAATCGGGTAGCCAGAGGTATCTAGCCTCCAGCCCCCACAACACCCTGCACCGAAATGTCGGCCCAGACGACTCCGCACAGGGCGTTTCACTTAGAATGATGAAGCGCAATCCATGCGTATTCCGTAACCGTCCGAGCAATTACCCCTAGGGAACCTTAAGGGTTAGATCAAATTGTTACAATTATTAACTGTACCTGTTAACGGCCAGGCTCTAGCGGTGCTAGCGCACCGCTAATTGTAGCTTTTCGCCCTGCCAGTGCGTTTTAATGTGTAATTGCTGGCTGGCTTTATCGTAGTACGCCACATTTTGCTGGCGGGCAAAACGCTGTGGCTGGGCGACAATGGCAATAAACTGGCCATTTACCGTTACCCGGCGGGCTTTAACTGGCTGATTATGCAGCACTACGGTTAGCTCGCGGCTTGCCGGCTTGCCGGCGTAATCGCCGCCACTGCGACTAAACTCCAGTTTCAGGCCATTATCATCAGCCAGCGAATAGAAATTCAGCAGCTCATAGTTGCTGTTTTCAGTGCTGTTAGCGCTAATACCATCGTCTTCATACATGTAGCCTTTACTGCAACTTACTGAACTATCGTCATAATAATGTACCGTTAACGCTTTTGAGCTGTAATCACGGGTGCTGGCCATTGGCGCCACCATTGGCAGAAAACTACCGGCTTTTACCAATACCGGCAGCGTATCAAGCGTTACCGGTATGTCTGTTTTCTGGCCGCCGACATAACGCTTACCGCTAAAAAAGTCGAACCAGACCCCTGCAGGCATATTTACCGGCCAGCGTGTTACACCCGGTTTGGTTACCGGTGCCACTAAAAAGGCATCGCCCCACAGATAACTGTTGGTTTCATCCATAAAATCGGTGTTGCTTTCATCGAGGAAAAACAGCGGCCGCATTAGTGGCATGCCCGTTTGGCTGTGCTGCCAGGCCATGGTATACAAATAGGGTAGCAGCTGATAACGCAAGTTAAGGTAAGGCCGCAGAGTGTCAATAACCTGCTTGCTATGAAACACCGGCTCTGGTGCAATATGCTCCTGCGCATGAGGCCGATACACCGGCTGAAACACCCCATATTGCAGCCAGCGAATGTATAACTCGGCATCAAATTCTTCGCCACCGGCAAAGCCACCTAAGTCAGAATGAATATAACCAAAGCCGAACAAGCTCATTTGCAGCGCTAATTCTACCTGCGGCTGCAAACCACCCCAGCTGCGTTCAACATCGCCGGTCCAGGGCACCATGCCGTAACGCTGCGAGCCCAGACTGCCGGCACGCATCATAATAAACGGCCGGGTGTCAGCAAAGTTGCGCTTATAGCCACGGTACACCAGCTCTGCCCAGCGATGGCCATAGGCATTATGTATTTCATCGGCACTGCCCAGCATATGCTGGGTGTCGGCAGGGTGAACTTCTGGCTCGCCTAAGTCGCCCCATACCCCGGCCACACCTTGCTCGGCTAAGTCTTTGTATATTTGCCAAAACCAATCGGCCGCTACCGGGTTAAACACGTCAATTAAGCCGGTATTACCAAAGTAAAAATCAAAGGTTTTTGGCGAGCCATCGGGCGCCGTGGCTAATACACCGGCGGCTACTGCTTCTTGCCAGCGTGTTGAACTGGTAAGCACAAACGGCTCGGTCACTAAAATTGTGTTGACGCCATCGGCTTTAAAATCGGCCAGCATTTGCTCAGGCTCAGGAAACGCTTCTCGGTCCCAGTCAAGGTTACCCATATGGCCTTTAATATCCGGGCCGAACCAGTATAAATCCAGCACGATGGCATCGAGCGGCAGGCCCAGCTCGCGGTATTTTTTAACCACTGCCCGCGCTTCTGCTTCACTACGATACCCAAACCGTGAAGCATAACTGCCCAGCGTCCAGCGTGCTGGCAGTGGTGGCTTACCGCTAACACTCAGGTAGTTGTCGATAAGCTCGGGGAAGCTGTCGCCCGCCACCACGATATAGGCACTGCGGCCACCCATTGCACTAAATTCCAGCGTATTGGCGGCGGTTTTACCTAAATCAATATGACCACTGGCCGAGTTGTCAAATAACAGCATATATTTGTTACTGGACATAACCCCAGCCAAACTAAAATACATTTGCGTAGACTGCGTACTGTAACCGTAGTGTGCTTTGTTATATAACGGCAGCCGGTGACCACGACGGTCCATCCCCAGCACCCGCTGGCCGGCACCAAACAGCTTTTCTTGCGCCGTTAACGCAAATTTAAAGCCCAACTGGCCGTTCTCACGGAAAAAACCAGGTTGCTCTTCGGTAATTAGCTGCTCGCCTTTATAAAAACTGAGTTTAAGCGGCGATTTCGCCACCTTAATGCGCATTTCAGCCGAACGATACAGTAAGTGATCACCGTTATCGGCTACAGTAAGGGTTAATGGCACTGGCTGGCTGCCAATAGCAAACGAGGGCAGTTGCTGATAACCCGCTGGTTGATAATGCACTTCGGCCACTTGTGGCTGAAAAAAAGTTATAGCCAGCTCACCCTCGCTGGTGGTCAATAATAGCTGATTACCCAGCTGGCGATGTGACTGATAATCAGCAGCAGCCAGGCTAAACATGGCCAGCAAGCTAAAGGCGGTTAGTAAGCGGCCTAATGATAGAAAATAGCGCATGTTTACTCCTGATACGGCAACTGATACACCACTGAAGCCAGCGGCGCCAGCGCAATAGTAACCCGCCCTACGCCATTTGTAACCCGCAGCTCTGCCGTATGCTCTGTTAACTCAGCGGCTAACTGATTTACCAGAGCATACTGCCCCTCTGCCAGTTGCCACTTACTGATCAGCTCTGCCGGTAGTATCAACTCAAACTGGCTGGGGTGTTGCGCGTTAAAATTACTGACCACAATTAATTGCTGGCTAGCTTGCTGCCTGGAACTGCTATAGCGGGCAAAAGCCAGTTGCTGCTCGCCATAAGCCGTATTATTGGCCAGGTTAGCGCTATGCAGCTGATAGTAATCACCCAGTAACGCCGGCGCACTGGCACTGAAGCGCATTAACCGCAGATAAAAATCGCGCAGCGCCGCCTCGTTAGCCGTTAGCGCGCCGCCATCAAATTTACCACCATTCATCCAGCGCTGATGGTGCGGCACACCAATGTAATCAAAAATACTAGTACGGCTTGGCTTACCAAAACCGGCATTGTCGGCACCCGGCTCACCCACGTCCTGACCAAAATACAGCATGGTGGGCGAGGTACTAATTAGCGCCGACACCACCATGGCGGGCATGCCTTTGCGGGCATCACCGGCAAATTCGGGGCTAGCAATACGCTGCTCGTCATGGTTTTCCAAAAAGTGCAACATATGCTGTTCAATATCGGTCATGCGTTGCTGAGTTTCCACTAACGCTGAGGTAGGCCCCTTACCCTGCATTACCAGCTTTAAGCTGTCGTAAAATTCGACCTTGTCGTACAGGTAATCCATTAACCCCAGTTTTATGTAATCACGATATAACGCCGGTTGATACACTTCCGCCAGCAAAAATGCATTGGGGTTCCGCTGTTTAATATGCGAGTTTAAATAGCTCCAGAATTCAACCGGCACCATTTCAGCCATATCATAGCGAAAGCCATCTACGCCGAAATCGAGCCAGTACAGTGTAATGTCACGAAATTTCTGCCAGGAGTCCGGCACGTCCTTTCCCTGCCAGAACTGATAATGCGCTTGCCAGTCTTTTTCAGCGTAGCTAGCCGGCAGGCTATCGAAATCGAGGCTGCCGTCCGGCCGCACGCCATAGTTAATTTTTACCGTTTCGTACCAGTCGTCAAAGGCTGGTTTAGCAGCGCGGGCACCATTACCGGTCCATTTAGCCGGGTTTTCAGCAAATTTACCGTCAGCGCCGGGGTGCGGCTCGCCGCCCAATACCTGATAAGTAGAAGGCCACTCAGGCACCTGAAACGGCTGGCCCGGTACATAATAAAAATTATTATCGCGGGCATAGTCGACACTATTATCGTCACTGGCAGCAAAATCGGTTACGCCCGCTGGTTTTGCCAGCGACTGATAATCGCGCGCCACGTGGTTTGGCACAATATCTATTACTACCTGCATACCGTGCCGATGCGTGCGCTCGATTAACGCTTTAAATTCGGCCAACCGGTTAGCCGGGTTAACGGCTAAATCGGGGCTTACACTGTAATAATCTTTTACCGCATAGGGCGAGCCGGCACGGCCTTTAACCACATCCGGATCGTCCAGGCTAATACCGTAGGCCGTGTAATCATTAATTAACGCATGATGCGGCACGCCGGTATACCAGATATGGCTGGTGCCAAGTGCCCTAATGCCCGTAAGGGCCTCATCGGTAAAGTCATTAAACTTACCCACGCCGTTTTCTTGCAGTGTGCCCCAGGGGGAATTATTGGTGTTAGTGTTGCCAAATAAGCGGGTAAATACCTGATACACCACCGGCTTACCATCACTGGTAAGTTCAGGTAAAGGCCGAGTTTCAGCTTGTGCTGGCGTGGCCTGTGCTAACGGGCCTTGCTCTAAGGGCGGCTGGCCGCAGCTGGTTACACTAAAGGCAAAAACCCCTGCCAGCAACATATTGATATTCTGGGGAGAAAGGCGGTGGTTTTTTTGAAAATGTTTAATCATGGCTGTTTACCCTGTCGCTATATTAACCGCTTAAGTTAGCGCAGAATAAACCGTAATGGCTGGCTTTTTTTGCTGCATACGTATGCAGCGTGTTTTACAAAGACGCTATGCCAAGGCAGCTAGCTAACCAAAATACTATCGGCCCAGCGCACCGCGTCCTGATACACCTCGGCTAATTCAGCAATACCGCTTATTTGCTGCTCTAAATTGATGGTAAGCTGCCAATCGCCGCGCTCAAAGGCCAGCGTTAATTGCAAAATCTGGCCGAGCAAACCAGTGTGCGTCAGTAAAGCCTGCTTTATTTCAGTTTGCAGTGGCAGTTGCTCTAGCATTAGCTGTTGCGGTTGCTCAATAATTTCATGTACGTTGGAAAACAAGCCGGTTAAAAAAGCACTGGGCGGGTTATTCGATAACCGTTTTTGTACTGCTAATAAATCGCAAAAACGGGCACGGGTTAATGCTACGGTTAGCCGGTCGTCCTGCACGCCATCGGCTAAATTTGCCAACGCTAACAGCGCAATAAATTTTTTAAGTTCCGGCTCGCCCATCGACACCATCGCCAACTTAAGTGAGCTAATGGGCTGGCGGGCAGCAAACTGGCTGTTATTAACAAAGCGCATTAATTTGTAGGATAAACCGACATCGCGCTGGCAAATACCGGCCAGCAACTCAAAATCTAATTCTACTTTTGATGCTTCCGCGATCAACAGTAGCAAATTAGCCTTGCTGGAGTTTAATTGCTTTTGTTTCATCATTTCCGGCCGGGCAAATAAATACCCCTGAAACAGATGAAACCCCAGCATTTTAAGCTTTTCAAATTGCTCAGCAGTTTCAACTTTTTCTGCCAGCAGCACCAACGAATAACTGGCAATACGCCGCAAATAACGGCTAATTTGCAGCATATTAAACTGCAATACATCTACTTTTACATAGGTAATGTAAGGTAGAAATTCATCCCACTTTGGGTCAAAGTCGTGGTCATCCAGCGCCAGTTTATAGCCTTGACTGTGCAAGCTTTGGCACACCGCTAACAATTCAGCAGTAGCCGGCACCGTTTCTAATATTTCTATTACGGTACTGGCCGGGTTTATCGAGGTGGGAAAACGATGCAGCAGAGTATCAGCAGAAAAGTTTATAAAAGCCGGCTTATTGCCGGTTATTCTTTCAACACCTAATAACAAATGATGCTGCAATAACAACTTACTGGTCGCTTCGTCAGCATCGATATTGGGGAAACTGTTTAGCTCACCATCACGAAATAACAACTCATAACCATATACCGTTTTATCAGCAGAGAAAATGGGCTGACGAGCAATATAACCGTACATATTTATGCTGCTCCTAAACTTCCTGTAACTTAGTATATTCAGATTTGCTGTAATAACAACGTAACAACCTAACAGGCTGGCTAATCGCAGCCGTGCGATTAGCTAATTTATGCACTTAACTGCGTGGTGAACGGCGGCCGTCCCGATGTTCGGTTCTTGGTCTTTTTGGCCGGTCGGGTTTGCTGTTCGGGTTGCTGTCTGGCAGTTGTTGCACTGGTTCAAAGCCGGCAATAACCTGGCGTGGAATTATCTGTTTGGTTAAGCGTTCAATGCCGGCCAGTTCTTTTGACTCATCAGCACACACTAATGAAATAGCCTGACCAGAAGCGCCGGCACGGCCGGTACGACCAATACGGTGTACGTAATCTTCTGCGACATGCGGTAAATCAAAATTCACTACATGCGGTAGCATATCAATGTCTAAGCCGCGGGCAGCAATATCGGTGGCCACCAGCACCCGGATAGTACCGGCTTTAAATTCGGCCAGGGCTTTGGTGCGGGCATTCTGGCTTTTATTGCCATGAATGGCTAAAGCGCTAATACCGGCTTTCTCCAGCTGTAAACTCAGTTTATTGGCACCATGTTTGGTGCGGGTAAACACCAACACCTGGCGCCAGTTATGCTGTTTCGCTAAAGAAATTAACGCCGCCGCTTTTTGGTTTTTATCTACCGGATAAATCCACTGCTCTATTTTTTCTACCGTGCTGTTAGGCGGCGTTACCGTAACTTCAGCCGGGTTATGCAGCAGGCCTTTAGCCAGGGTACGAATTTCATTAGAGAAGGTAGCGGAAAACAGCAGGTTTTGCCGTTTTGCTGGCAACAACGCCAGAATTTTTTTAATGTCGCGAATAAAGCCCATATCCAGCATCCGGTCAGCTTCGTCCAGAACCAACACTTCCAGCTGAGTAAAACGCATGGCGTTTTGCTGATATAAATCCAGCAAACGGCCTGGGGTTGCGATCAAAATATCGACACCTTTACGCAGTGCCATTAGTTGCGGGTTAATGCTTACCCCGCCAAATACTACCGCTGAGCGCAGTGGCAGGTATTTACCATACACTTTAACGCTTTCAGCAATTTGCGCGGCCAGCTCGCGGGTAGGGGTTAAAATAAGCGCCCGCACCTGGTTAGCCTGCACTTTACGGCCCTGGCTACTGCCTTCACTTAACATTTGTAATAATGGCAGGGTAAAGCCTGCCGTTTTACCGGTACCAGTTTGTGCAGCAGCCATAAGATCTTTGCCAGATAATACCGCCGGTATGGCTTGTTGCTGAATAGGCGACGGCGTAGTGTACCCTTTGTCGCTAATGGCTTTTAAAATGTCGTTCGAGAGGTTTAAATCGGTAAATTGCATGCGTTATCCCGCAATAAAGGCTGCGAGAAAAATCTGCCGCAGCTGCAGTGGCCCTCGTTTTGAAGGGCGTGCAGCTTACAGGATCTGACGCCAGTTAGCCAATAGTGACGCACACAGCCGTAAAGTACTGGCTAAAGAACTGCTTAAAACAACGTATATATAAACCCCGCCAAGGCCGATTGCTGGCTTACTATTACCAGGCCACCCAGCAAGGCTAGCACCAAAATAACCGGTAACAACCAGATTTTTTTGCGCACCCGTAAAAAAGCCCATAAATCAGTGATAAATTCCTGCATTAAAACGGATCCTCTAAATCTTTCGCGGTAGGTATTTTGTCCGGTGCCAGCCAATAACTGTCAGCCGTTGGTTTACGGTTATACTGCAGCTTACTCAATAACCGTAACACCAGGCCCATTGGCAATAACATCAGGTAAAATACCAGGCCCAGCAGCAAACGGGTATTGAACCAGGCCATTACCGTGGCAAAAGCCATCCAAGCCCGATACGGGTAATATAACCCCAGTGGATAAAACCAGGCCAGCAGCAGTAATATTGCTGAGATACCCCCCGGCCATAACGGTAACCCTCCATTTACCAGCGAGCCAAATAGCCAGGGCAGCAGCAACATAAAAATAAGTAGCACAGCAATACTCATTTGCCAGCCAAAGGCGCGCAACCCGGCGCGGTCAGTTTTTAATAATAATGGCATCATACTGTGCTTAACGCTCCTGCTAAAAATAGACTTAATAAAGGTATCGGCTTAATCTGCGGCAAAGCTGCGCTGCCTGGCCGCGGTAAGCTTTGCTGCAGCCTGCTCTGCTTTGCTCAGTAAACAATTACCCATTACCAAGTAATCCATGTCGGTGGCCAGAAAGCCCTGCAAGGCATCAGCCGGGCTACACACCGGTGGCTCGCCGCGCACATTAAACGAGGTATTAATTAACAACGGCGTGGCGGTTAGCTCGTTAAAGGTTTGCAGTAAATGATAAAACACCGGGTTAGTTTGCTGGCTAACCGTTTGCACCCGGGCGGTATAGTCAATATGGGTAATGGCCGGCAGGCTAGAGCGTTGCTGCGCCAACTGGGCTAAACCGTGCACGACTGGCGGCTGGCTAATACACAGCTTCGGGTTTACTTTTGCTACCAGTAACATATACGGGCTGGCGCAGCTAATATCAAAGTACTCACTGGCACGTTCGGCCAACACCGCTGGCGCAAAAGGCCGGAATGACTCACGCTGTTTAATTTTTACATTAAGAAGGCGCTGCATAGTGGCGCTTCTGGCATCCCCCAGAATAGAGCGGTTACCCAGCGCCCTGGGGCCAAACTCCATTCGCCCCTGAAACCAGCCCACCACCTGCCCTGCTGCCAACAGGCCGGCCGTGCTGTGAAACAGCATGTCGTCAGTAAGCTGCTGATACGGTATTTGCTGACTGTCTAACAACTGCTTTATGGCTGCCTCGCTATACGCCGGCCCCAAAAAGCTGCCTTGCATTTGGTCCTGCTGCTCATTGGCGGCCCTAGGCTGCTGGTAATACTGATGCCAGGCCAGCATTGCCGCACCTAACGCACCACCCGCATCACCGGCTGCCGGCTGCACCCAAATGTCAGTAAAAGGGCCTTCGCGCAGCAAGCGGCCATTCGCCACACAATTTAGCGCCACCCCACCGGCTAAACACACCTTGGTGGTACCGGTCAGTCGTTGAGCATGCTGAGCAATTTTTAGTACAATGTCTTCGGTAACCTGCTGCACCGAGCAGGCTATATCTAAATATAATTGACTGGGAGTGGCATCGGGGCTAAGCGGTGGAGCGCCAAATAACCGGGTAAACTTGCGGCTGGTCATGCACGACCCCACCGGATAATCAAAATACTCCATATTCAGGGCAAAGCTGCCATCGGCTTTCACGGTAATCAGCTGACGGTAAATAGTCTCAACAAAGCGCGGCTCGCCATAAGGTGCCAGCCCCATCAGCTTATATTCACCAGAATTAACCTTAAAACCACAATAATAAGTAAATGCTGAATATAACAAGCCAAGTGAATGCGGAAACTGCAGCTCAAACAGCGGCGTTAGGGTATTACCTTTGCCATGCCAGATAGTAGAGGTAGCCCATTCACCCACACCGTCGAGGCAAATTACCGCGGCTTCCTGATACGGGCTGGGGTAAAACGCCGAGGCAGCATGCGCCTGATGATGCTGGCTAAACAGCAGCTGCGGTAGCGTTGTGTTGCTGCTTAAGCCAGCTAAAGCACGCAGTTCACGGCGCAGCACGGTTTTTAAATACAGTTTTTCTTTCAGCCATACCGGCATCGCCGCCAGAAAAGAGCGAAAACCGCGCGGTACATGGGCCAAATAGGTTTCCAGTAACCGCTCAAACTTTAGCAGCGGTTTGTCATAAAACACCACGGCACTAAGCTCAGTAACACTAATGCCCGCCTCGGCCAGACAATAGCCAATGGCATCTGCCGGGAACGCGGCATCGTGTTTTAGCCGGCTAAAGCGCTCTTGCTGCGCAGCAGCGACAATAACACCATCGGCTAGTAAACACGCCGCACTGTCGTGATAAAAACAGGAAATACCAAGAATATAACGCATAAGCTGGCTCGGTTGCTGCCCTTAATAACTGAATACGTAACTAAAGTAACCTTAATTCAGTTCTACCGGTAGTTCAAATGCGCCAAAACTTGCTGGCGCATTTAACATAGGTTAACGTCGTTTTATTCAGTCTGTTTTGTAAAGCCCGATGCCCAACTCATCTGCTGCTGCACGCACACCACACTCAAAAACCAGCACTGGCAAAAAAGCGCTGTTCTACCTTATTGCCTTGGTAATACCGTTATTATTACTGCTATTGGCAGAGCTGCTGCTGCGCCAAACTCGCTGGTATCAACCTTACCCTTTAACCGTGCCGGTAACAGGCATGCCAGGCTATTTGCAGCCTAACCCGCACCTTATTAACCGCTACTTTAACGCACCCGGCTTAGCCCCTGCCGTTAGCCCCGATACCCAGTATTTTCGCGCCAACAAAGCCAGCGGCCAAAAACGGCTTATTTTTATTGGTGGCTCTAGCGCCGCAGGCTTTCCTTATGGGCGCTGGGGCGCACCCGCAGCTATGCTACAGCAGCGTTTAAAACGGCTGTACCCCGAGCAAAATATTGAAGTAATTAACCTGGCGATGGCCGCCATTAATTCTTATAGCCTGCTCGATTTTAGCCAGGAAATTATTGCCCTTAAACCTGATTTACTGCTGGTATATGCCGGCCATAATGAGTTTTTAGGGGTAATGGGAGTAGGTTCTGCCTTTGCCGGGCAATACAGCCATAGCAGTAAGTTATGCTATTTAACGCTACGAAAATTAGCGTTATTTCAGGTACTGCAACGCATAGCCGCCCAGTTTAATACCCCAGCGCTACCCGAGCAAAACCGCACTTTAATGGCAAATATTGCCCGCCAAACAGAAATTAGCCTAGACAGCGCGTTATTTAATGCCGGTATTCAGCAGTTTAATGCCAACATGCGCGACATGCTGCAACGTTATCAGGCCGCCGGCATTCCGGTACTACTAAGCACGGTTGCCAGTAATGAAGCCGATCAGCCACCGTTTGTTTCAACCGCGCCCGCCATTAATAATGCTAATCAGCAACAACTGCAGCAGGCGTTAGCAAGGCAGCCGGATGTTGCCAGTTGGCACTATCAGTTAGCCACGCTATACCGGCAAACAACGCACGCTGCACTGGCGCTACAGCATTACCAATTAGCCCGCGAGCACGACTTACTGCGCTTTCGGGCGCCACTTGCCATTAACCAGAGTATTCGCGAACTGAGCACCGCCTTTAAGCTACCATTGGTTGATGCCGAAGCGCTACTGCGTCAATACAGCCCACAGCAGATCATTGGCAACGAGCTCATCCTGGAACACTTACACCCGAACCAGCGCGGTTACTTTTGGATAGCCGAAGCATTTTTGCCGCTGGTACAACAGCAACTCGGCTTGACTTTACCAGCCAGCAACCTACAGCAAGCGCTGGCCGATATACCATTGACAGAAGTGGATCTGGCACTGGCAGACTTTAAAGTGCGCCAGCTGACAGCCGACTATCCGTTTGTATCAACACCACAGCCGGTAAGCTTTGCCAGCAGCACTAACCCGTTTAACGAACTGGCGCGCGAGCGCAGTAACGGCCTAAGTTGGCTTGAAGCCAGCCAACGGGTAGTGACACTGTATCAACAGCAGGGCCGCATTGGCGATGCGGCTAAAGTGGCCGGGCTATTGGCCGATGCACTGCCACACGAGCACCACTTAGCTTTTGTGGCCGGCCAACTGTATTTCGACAGCCAGGACGTGCCGCTGGCAGCCTATTATCAGCGTAAAGCCGTGGCCAGCGCACCAGAGAATATCGACTACCGCTTAATGCTGGCGCGCAGTTATTATTATCAGCAACAACGTAGCCGGGCCCTTAGCGAAGTAGAGCACATTTTGTCACTTGAGCCACAGCACCCGATTGCACTGCGTCAGCAGCGGCAATTACAGCAACAATTAGCAGCAGGAGGCTAACCTAATGCGAATTTGGCTTTTCAGGGCTATTGCCCTGGCATTACCGCTACTGCTATTGCTGCTGGTGGAGCTAGCCTTAAGGCTTAGCGGCACAGGCCAACACTGGCCATTGCTTAAACCTAACCCGGCTAACCCGGCATATTGGGTAACCGAAACCGACCTTGTAAAACGCTATTTTGCCAATAATACCGCGCTGCCAACGGTGAAAATGGAGCCCGGCTTTTTGCTGGTTAATAAACCCGAAAACGGCATCCGGCTGGTAGTGCAAGGTGGTTCCAGTGCCGCCGGTTACCCTTATGGCGCAGGCGCCTCACTGGCGGCGATGCTGGAGCAACGCTTAAGCCGCACCTTTCCCACGCAGCGGGTAGAGGTGTTAAATACTGCCTTAGCGGCAGTAAACAGCTACACCCTGCTAGATTTAGCCGATGACATTATTGCCGTTAAACCTGCTGCCGTGCTTATTTACGCTGGTCACAATGAGTATTTAGGCTTACTGGGGGTAGGTTCAAATTATATTGCCGGGCAAAGCCCAGCAGTGACCAGGCTAATGATCCGCTTACGTCAATTACACAGCTTTCAGGTACTGGAGCAACTGTATCAGCAACTTAGTCCGGCGCCACAAGCAACCGATGAAAGCAGCCGCACCTTTATGGCGCGGGTTGCACGGGACAAAGATATTGCCCTTGGCTCGGCCCAGTATCAGGCTGGGCTGGCGCAGTTTCAATCTAACATCAGCCGCTTACTGGCAAAGTATCAACACGCTGGCATTCCGGTGTATATCAGCACGCTGGTCAGTAATTTAGCCGACCAGCCGCCTTTTAACAGTAAACCCATCCCCGCGCAGGCGCTAAAGCCGCTGGCTCAACTGGCTGCAACAACCGAAGCCGCAGTGTCAGCCGCCGAGTTAACCTTGCTGGCCGCACTTACTAGCCAGGCAGAAACGGCCAACTCAGCCGCCTTTCATTATCAGCTAGGCCAGCAATACCAGCACCGAGGTATGGCAGTGCCAGCAAAACAGCATTTTATGTTAGCTAAAGAGCACGACTTACTGCGCTTTCGGGCGCCAGAGGCTATTAACCAGCATATTCGCCAACTGGCCAAGCGTTATAACGCGACAGTGGTAGATACTGAAGCGGCCTTTATAGCTAATTCACCTGCCGGCATTGTTGGTAACAGCTTATTGCTGGAGCATGTTCACCCCAACGTACAAGGCTATTTTTTACTGGCCGACAGTTTTTATAATGCACTGGCCCGCAACCAGGCATTGGGGAGTTGGCGACAGGCGGTAGCAGCCAATATTGTACCGGCAAGCGTTGCCTGGCAAGAACGCCCCATTACGCCAGCGGAAGAACATGCCGGCTATTTACGTATTTTACAGCTAAAAGCCGACTACCCGTTTAGCCATTCGCCAAAGCCGGTGCAGTTTCCTGTAGCAGAAACCTTGCAGCAGCAATGGGGCCAGGCGTATGTCGAAGGAAAACTAGACTGGCTTAGCCTGCAAAACCGCAATGCACAGGTTTATCATCAGCAGGGTGATGGCGATATGCTATTAAAAACCTTAAAAATTATGGCAGATGCCTTACCCCATGACGCTAATGCCAATATGCAAGCTGCGCAAATATTACTAAAAGCTGGCCGTAAAGCCGAAGCGAAGGGCTATTTGCAGCGGGCTATATTAACCCCGGCTCCGGTGACTGAGGCGCAGCAGGCAACAAGGCAACAGGCGCAGCAGCTACTAAGTACCCTAACAACCCCGATAGAATAACACCGGCTTAGTCTTTGTCGCTGCCATAAAAAAAGCTGCAGACTGGCTGCAGCTTTTTCCATTTTATTACCACCTTATTGCTTGGTAACCGTTAGCTCTGGCGTTGCGGTTAACGTGGCATCTAACAGGAATTTATATACTGCGTTTTCGGCAAAGCTCATATTCAGGTTGTCGTTGCTGGCTTCTATTTGCAGTGGGCTGCCCTCTGTTACTGTGCCACCGGCGGCACCTGCACCCATATTTACTGTGGCCCAGTCGCTGGAGGCTACTTTAAACTCGTAGCTGCCGGCAGTTATACTAATATCCACGCTGTACAAGTTAGCACCCAAATATTCAAAGGCATCGGCTTCGCCCCAGCCGTTCATACCGCCACGTAAAAATACGGTGGTGGCGCCGTAAGGCACATATTCGCGCACGGTCAGCGTGGGCGCCGCCGGGTTAAGCGCGTTTAAGGTAAACACGTAAGCAGAGCTAGTCGCAATGTCGATGCGCAGGTTATCGTTACTGGGTGCAATAACAATAGGCGTATCAACTACCACCTGATTACCGGCGGAGCCCGCGCCCAGGTTAACCGAAGACCAATCGGCAGACGCCACTTTAAACTCGTAGCTGCCAGCATTAATATTTAAGGTAGCATTGTAAATGCCTGCGCCGGCATAGTTAAAGGCATCACTTTCTCCCCAACCATTCATAGCACCGCGCACAAACACAGTGGTGGCTTGATACGGTGGAATATCCGGTGCGCCTGATGTCGCATCGGCAGATAAACCAGTGCCTTGCTCAC
This sequence comes from Arsukibacterium sp. MJ3, assembly GCF_000987765.1. Taxonomy (GTDB): domain Bacteria; phylum Pseudomonadota; class Gammaproteobacteria; order Enterobacterales; family Alteromonadaceae; genus Alishewanella. The sequence continues at coordinate 77,900 of NZ_LAHP01000016.1, read as the reverse complement.
CCATTTGTGATTTAACAAATACCGCCATGCTATATGCTGGCACGGTAAAGGTGCCCTCATCAGTGCCGCCGGTAAAGCTCGCCATTGCCACTGTGGCATCTACAGACGCTTGCTGCATAGGGTGTAAGTCGAAACCCGCCGCGGTAGGCACAGCATGCGCTTGCTCCTGGGCGGTACCGTTAATCATTACCACTAAGGCATCGTGCCTTGGGTCCAAGTCAGCCAGGCCGATACCGTCGTCAATTGACATAACAATTACGCCCTGAGTTTGATTACTGCCAATATTATGAAAGCCCAGCCGGTCCATTACATCTTGCGCCGTGGTTAAACGGAATAGTGGGCTGGCGCTACGAATGGCCAGAAACTCGGTAAACACATCAGAGGCAAACATAATATCGTTGCTGCCAACCTGGGTATTTGGGTTTAGGAATAACGCGGCAATACTGTCCCAGTTATCGCGATTTTTCTCAGCATTAGGTAAACCGACGGCCCAGTTGTTGGTTTGCATGGTGAAATCTACATAGTTAAACCAATCGCCGGAATCATAGCTGTCGCGGTCCATCGATTTTGAGCGCAGGAAGTCGCCACCCATTTGTAAAAATGGAATGCCCTGGCTCATTAATGGAATGGCAATAGACACATTCTGAGCCCGCACCCGCTCTGTCGCACTGAACGCTTGCGGCAAACGGCTTTGCAGTATATCCCATAGCGTTTCATTATCGTGTTTTGAGACATAGTTGATAATATCAGCTGGATCTTCAGCATACCCCGCTGCCTGACCATTCCAGTTGGCACTGGAAGCCGGGCCGGTAATATCACGATAGTTCTTCAGCACGTAATCTTTTAAGGTACCCGCTAAGCTGATGCGGATAATATCCTGCTCGGCCAGGTTACCGTCGTTATTCACCCCACTAAAAATAGCGGCACTGCGCACACCCTCGCGCATCCGGTCGTTAAAGCTGCCCACTTCGGTGCCGGCCATATCTTGCTGCTTGGCCTGGGTAAATAAGCGGTTGTCTGCCACTTCACCAAAATTCCAACCCTCGCCATAAAAGTAGGTATTAGGGTCAACCGCTCTTACCGCTTCCCGCGCGGCCAACAGGTTGTCTTTCGGGTGATGGCCCATAATGTCGAAGCGGAAGTCGTTAAAGCCAAAGTCACGGGCTAAAATCACTAACGAATCTTTAATAAACTTATCGAACATTTTGTGCTCGGTTGCGGTATTTTCACAACAGGTAGAGCGCTCGACAGTACCGGTGGTTTCGTTATAACGGTGGTAATAACCCGGCACCAGTTTATCAAATACCGAGTTGGCAAACAGGCCAGAGCTGCTAGTGTGGTTGTACACCACGTCCAGTGCTACCCGCAGGCCAAGGTCATTCAAGGCTTTTACCATGGCACGTACTTCTTTAATTCGTACTTCGCCTTCAGGGTTTGAGGCGTAACTGCCTTCTACCGCAATAAAGTGGTGCGGGTCGTAGCCCCAGTTAAAGGCGTCAATCCGCCGGATAGATTCAATCAGTGCCTGCGCATCATCGCTGTATGGCAGGTAGCCTTCAAGTAAGGACATAAGCGTGGCACTGGCACTTGCTACACCACAGACCGGGGCCGTGGCATTTAAGGCACATAGCTGCGCTACGGTGTCAGTTAAATTAATGCGGCGGTTGGCACGCTCTTCAATATTGGCCTGGTCGTTTAACGGCAACACATGAAAATGGGTTAAACCGTTGTATGCCAGCTTTTTCAAATGCTGGACGGGCAAGGCTTCCATTTCAGTGAACGCCAGATACTTACCACGATTAGCCGCAGTGGTGCTCATATCGCGCACGCTAAAGTCGCGCACATGGCCTTCGTAAATAACAATATCTTCCGGGGTTGTTACCACCGGCACCGTGCGCTCGCTCCAGCCCTCTGGCGCCAAATCGGCATCCGCCAGGTTAACAAACTGGCTGTAAGCGCCGTTAGTAGACACACTGAGTGAATAGGGATCGGTGCTTTCAATGGTTTCAATCGCCCGGGTTAACGGATGGTATACCGTCACTTCATAACGGTAGAATTTACGGTCTAATGCACTTTGTGCCCCGGTGTAGGACCAAACGCCGGTTTGCGGGTCCATGCTCATCGGGTGGCTGGCCGCAACGGTTTTGTCGCTGTTATACACTTTTAAGGCCATGCTGCGGGCAGTGGGGCCCCACACTGCAGCAGTAATATTACCGCCCTCGTATTGAATGCCCAGGTTGGCATCCAATGCGCTCTCTTCGCCACTGGCGTATAAATCGTCCAGCACCTTGGCTACCTGAACATAACTGGCAGCTATTAATTCACCGTCGCTATTAAATGCCCCCAGCGCTAACTGGTTTTTCGCCATAGCTTTGGCTTCATCTGCAGTAAAATCAACGCTAAAAGCTGCAGCATTGGCCATATGCGGCACCAGGGTTTGTTGTGCTTCGCTTAGCGCGACAGGGGTTAGCTCTACCGCCGTACCAACAATTTGTTCACTGAAATCCACTTCCAAACTTGCATCAGCAGCGTAGTGAAGTTTGACCTCATTGGCTGTTTCAGCAAAAACTGAATTCCATACAAAAGTATTGGTATCTAGCCAATGGGCAGCCGCGCCGCTAATGTTCACGCCAAGTGAAACTACCGGGTATTGATAAATATCGGCAGTTCCGGAGAATGTCCAGTTCATCGTAGAGAAATTAGGTTCTCCTTCAGGTTGCTGCTGTGTCAGCGGCATTTTTAAGTCGCCCTGGCTTAAATCTTTTTCATCGCCTTTATGAACAATAAAATTACCGCATGCACCTTCGGTTCCAGCATAACCAGGTTTTAAATTCAGTAGCCAATAAGCACCATAATTTTGATCCACAGCGGTGTGAACCAAACCATTTTCCCATGAAGGTGCCACTGAAGACTGTTGATAAGCATCACAGCTTTCGTTGTTCCAGGTATGCAACAGCCAGCCGGTATAATTCCCATCGGGCCGCTTGTAAAATAGCACCGCCTGATTCTCTCCAGCCATAACTACCGGAGTGGGAGCATTTGGGTCATAACCAATAATGCAAGACTCATTATTTGCGCTGGGAAAGGAGGGTTTTCTACATTGTATCGGCGGAGGATCAATACAGCTGGTGCCACTGGCGTTAGGTATTTGCGGCACACTGCAAGTTAACAGCTCTTCGCCGGGTGCGGTTGAGTCGCCGCCACACGCCGCTAACACACTAACCGTTATAGTCAGTGCGCTTAGCCTGAGCAGGCCTTTTGGGTTAAACAGTGATGGGTAAAACCATTTAAAATTAAACATTATTCTTTTACTCCAGATTATTCTGTTACTCGCTGCAGCAGGCCAGGCCTATGCTGCAACGTTATGCTGGGTTAAAACGAGTACACCGCACCGACAAAGTACTGACGACCAAAAAACTGGATGGTGCCGGTTTGCGCTTTATCACCAAAATAGCTTTTGGTGGGTTCGTCGGTCAGGTTATTCACCTGGAACAACAGCTTCAGGTTGTCGTTAAACTGATAACCTGCCTGAAAATCCACGACCAGCTCACTGTGAAAATTGGTAATTTGCTCGTCTATGCCCACCTGGCTCGACACAAAGGGCGAACGATAACGGCCATTAATCCGGGTATCTATACCTTCGTATTCCCAGAACAACGTGGCGTTTACCACATTTTTTGATAAGCCTTCAAACGGCGAAGAAACTAGCTCGCCACCTAAGTTATTTTCACGAGTTATTTCGCTCTCGGTATAGGAATAACTAAGTTGGGCGCCCAAGCCAGCGAATGCGCCTGGTAGGGTGTTAAATACCTGGGTCCAGGCAATTTCCACTCCACGGATATAACCACCATTGTCGTTATTTACCGCGGTAAATAACGAGCCATTCCGCGTAGCAACCGGCACACCGGACTCTGGATCAGGTATAAAAGTTTCCGGAACATTGAAGCCCAATGTGGAAAAATCAAACTCAGGTATCTCATCATCCTGAATGAAAGACTTTATATCTTTATAAAACAACGCTGCGGCGATGGCACCAGAGCTAAAGTAGTATTCCAACGATAAATCATACTGGTTGGCTTCAAATGGCCGCAAAAAAGGGCTATTCGAACTATTGCCGGTTACAACACCTAAATCACTGATATTAAAAGAAGTAGTTGATGCCAATCGATTAATAGGAGCTCTGGAAATAACTTTGGCCGACGCAAATCGCAACAACCACTGATCGGTTAACGCTAAATTCAAGTTAAGGCTGGGTAAGTGTTTAGTATATTTTTCGCCGACAATCCCCGAAGCGTAGCGTGTATTAATCAGCCCGGTTTCATCGGCAATATTCTGGGCACCTTGTTCCGGCTCCTTGTTAACATCAGACAAGTTAGTCGCACGTTGATCTGTGGTCACCCGCCGGATACCGATATTACCAGTAAGTGGTAAGCCGAACAGTTCAGTATCCAGATTAGCCATCAGGTAACTGGCCAGCACATCTTCATATACATTGCCGCTTTCCAGTACAGACCACGCTGTTGAAACGTTAGAATTAGCATCGCGATTAATAACATCGGGGTTACCCGCACCCCAGGATTGCACGGGTTGCGGTACGCCTTGCGGGAACCAGGCGGCTAATGCCTTGTCCAGGTCGATTGCCAGATAACTAGGGTAGCTGGCAAAGTCGCCTTTAAAATCGACCACTTTGGTCATGTCTGCGGTTAAGCGCAGTGGTGGCTGCGAGGTTAAAAACATGCCATCACTACCATACTCAAATACTGAGCGGTCATTAGAGTAACGGCGGGCAGAGTAGCGCACTCCCATCTCCAGCGAGCGCACCAGCGGTAAATCCAGATCAAAGGTTAAATCCAGCTTGGCAGCGTTAACTTCATCAGAGTTAACATAAGGGTAAATGCCGTATTTACTGACCATTAAACGGTTAATATCTGAAAATGCGTCGGCCTGGTTCAAGCCAATACCTGGCAAATTAAGGCCATTTAGCTGATAGTTAATCGACACATTGGTATCCAGAACCGGGTTAGCGACAGTGGCATCCTCTGCCACCAACGCCCATAGCAGGCCGTTTCTAAAGTCGCTGCTGGCCGCTGAATGTGACACATCAAATACCAGCTTGGTTCTGTCATTAATGTCCCAATTCGCCGCAATACCAAAGCTTTTTACTTCGTCATAATCGCGGTTATCGTCATTAACAATTTCTACCCGGGTAAAACCGTTAGTGGTACGGCCAATATTACCCCCTATAACAGATGAACCGTTATAAAGTGGATTGCCAATACTTGCTGTATCACTTTCGAACTTCACCCGGAAGCCACGGGCAAAGGCTTCTTTATCAAACTTTGAGATAAACGCATCGGCTTTTAAGCTAAAGGCATCATGCGGCTGCCACTCAATCGACCCCATAAAGCCATTACGGGTTTCTTCACCACCCCGGTGTTGAATTTCAAAGCCCTCACTGAGGTACTCCAATTGATTGTCATTGTTGAGATCCCGGCTGGTATTGTAAGCAAAACCGACAAACTGGGTAGCGACACTTGGCTGATATAACCGGGCATAGCCCAATGCCAGGCCCAGGGTGTTATCCAGAAATTTCCCCTGGTAGGAGAAACTAAAACGATGGCCGGTATCTTTACCGTCTGGTACATCGCTTGCCCGGTCGTTAAACATGCCGCGCAGGTTAACGTTAAAGCTATGGTCTTTGTCGTTTTGCAATACACTGGCGGTTTTAAGCTCAACCGTACCGGCCACACCGCCTTCAATTAATGACGCTTTTGGTGATTTATACACCGCCGCCGAGTTAATTAACTCTGACGGATACTGGTCAAACTCAATGTTACGCTTACCACTGGTAGACACCTGCTCGCGGCCATTTAAGGTGGAAAAAACAAAACCACCTGACATACCCCGTATGTTAATTTCGGCTGCCTGGCCACCGGTGCGCACCGCTGATATGCCCGGCAAGCGGGTTAGTGCATCGGCAATTGACACGTCGGGCAGTGCGCCCAAGTCATCTGCCGAAATGGTTTCTGACACCACATCGCCAAAGCGTTTGCTGTCGAGTGAGCGAAACAAGCTACTGGCAAAGCCCCGCACCTGTATCACTTCAACTTGCTGTTCTTCTACTGTTGGTTCGTCTGCCGGTGGTTGCTGCTGGGCAACTACCATCGAACTAAGCCCTGCTGTACTTACAGCAAGGCTAAGCAGACTAAGCTTAAACTTATTCATACCTTCGTCCCCGTTTTGTTATTATTGTTGGTTGCGCTTTCCATGCGACGCGGGCCATGCGACTCGGACACGAAATTAAGCAGCCATAATTATTCTAGGTTAGTTATTAACCTATTTGGGGCAACTGGCAATATGAATACGTATTCACAAGCGCTAAAATGGCGCAGTGTTCATTTTCTGGTAACCAAACTGGTGCAGTGGCATTGAGTAGCAGAGCAATGCTTTTCATTCAGCCCAACTCAGGCTATGTTAAGCCTTAAAGCGTCAGGCTAAAGGGCTTAAAAAGAAGGAACCCGCTCGTTGAAAAAAACCGCTAAAAGTTCGGTACTGGTGTACCGGCTGGAACGTTTGCTTAGCTCGCTGTATTCCAGCGAGGCCACCTGCTTTTATCAACGCAGCAAAGTGTTCTTTGCCAGCTATCGCCAGCAACAAACTGAACTTGAGCAAGCAGGGCAGCGCTGGCAGCATCTGCAAGACTCAGCCAAAGCCAACCAGGCAGCGCGGCAACAAGCCCGCCAACACTACACTGAATTACAATATCAGGATGAGAAAGCCCGCTTAATGCGCTGGGCCGATTTACAATTGCTGGCCGAACAGCTGTTGCAACTGTCTGAAGGCGACAACCACAACGAAACGCTGGCATTTAGTGCCCGCCTGCTCGGGTGCCTGCAAATTATGGTGCCCACGGCCAAAGGCCAGCGCGAACTGGTGCAATTTGCTTATAAACCGTTGTACCGGATAGTGTTAAGCCTGCGCCTGCTTGACCACTTACTGGCGCAGCAGTTGCTGGACGAACCGGCATTGCTTAGCCATTATCAGCTGCGTAACCGCCAGTCCCCAGACGATTGCCCGTATCGCCAGCATGTGCAACTACCACTGGTTATGGCGATATTACTGCAAGATATTGGCTTACTGCATCCACAGGCCATGGACATTATTCAAGGTGAACTGGCGCAGTTTGATTCTGGCCGGGCGTTAAGTACAGCAGAGCGCCAGCGTTTGCTTAGTATCAGCACCGATGCCAGCCTGGTATTGCTGCAACAAGGTTTTGGCATAGCACCATATAAGGGCAATGACAAAGCCGAGCGCGAACTGTACTTTATTGCCCAGCAACAACGGTTGCAGTGGCTTAGCCAGCTATTGCAATTAAACCCGGCCGATAAAACGCTGTTTGGCAGCCTGTTAAAAGTACCGCAGGTGTATGCCTCTATTGTATTGCCCGGCCGGCAACGCTTTAATTATGCCTTACTGCCCAAGGCGGCATTGTTAATGCGTGATGGCGCGAGACGCAATGAATACAACGGCTTACTGGTTGATCAGCTGCTGCGCATAACCGGCTTATTTCCACAAGGCTATGGTGTAGTGTTTATCCCGCTAGGGGCCGACCTACAACCGCAAGACCGCTACGAGTTTGCCATTGTAAATGGCCTGTACCCACAAAAACCAGAGCACCCTAATTGCCGGGTGGTCAGCCGCCAGCAACAGTATCGCAACACTGGCATGGACATCAGCCTGCAAACCGATTACAACCTGTACTTCAAGGTGGCCCGCGAGCAACTGGAAGTACTGCCTGAGCATCGTTTAAAAGCCTTACTTAATGCGTTGTATCAAGATGGCGAAGCACGTTACCTGCGAAAGTTGCTGCCGCGCTGCTGGCAGCCAGAGCAGTTTTTCCACGAGCCAGCGCACCAGAATTTATGGCAGAACGCCATGCTAAAGCAAAATTGACGGAACCTCTAACGGTATTGGTTTGTGTTGCAATTACCTTAAAGCAACGACAACACGCACAGTCTGATCTAAATCAAGACACAAGCGGTCAGCTACAACTAGTTACCTTCAAATGAGGTTATGTCCAGGGTGACATCACAGTTTAATAATTTTGAGATGGGGCAGTTTAACTTTGCCACTACTGCTGCTTTCTCAAAATCCTGGCCATTCATACCGGGTACTTTGGCGTCTAACGTTATTTCAGATTTTGTTATGATAAAGCCATCACCCTCCTTTACCAGGGTAATTTGTGCCTTAGACGCTAAGGTGCCTTTCTTAAAGCCTTGCTCTGCCAATCCAAACGACAGTGCCATGGTAAAGCACGAGGCGTGCGCTGCCGCGATTTGCTCCTCAGGGTTGGTGCCGACCTTGTCTTCGAATCGGGTATTAAAGCCGTATGGCTGATCTTTAAGTGCTCCCGATTCAGTTGAAACATGGCCTTTGCCTTCTTTACCTAAGCCTTCATATTTTGCCGTTGCCCAATTAATAATCGCCATTTGTTACTCCTTAATTGCTAACGTTTACTCACTGTAACTAACCGCTGCAAGCACTGTTCCACCTTGGCAAACCCGCGACAGCAGCGCGCTGTAACCACCATATTCGTGGTTTTATACGGTAAGGTCTTCATGGTTTAAGGCAAAAATTGTAAAAATTGCCGGATGTTATTATTTCAGGCTTTGCATGGGCATTTCGCGGTCCTGTTGCTCGTTGTCATCCGCGGTAACCAACATAGTGCCTTTTTAACGAACTACTATTTGTAAGAGCAACATGGGGTATTTGCAAGAGCAACATGGGGCCAAGCCGGTTAATGACAATAATTAAACTGTAATGTCCGCTAACGCACTTAAGCTGTTTACTAACTGCTGTATAGTTAATTACAAAAGTGATTTATTTTTTTGACAACGGCAATAACGCCTAGCAACTCTTAAACGTTGAAATGGACCCTCATATGAACAGAATATTATGGCTTGGTACAGTACTGCTGTTTAGCACCTTAACGGCTAACGCTCACGGCAAAGCAGCGGTGTCTGAATGGGAAGTGATCCCGGTAGAGGCACAAATGGACATTGTAGATGACCAAGGCACCACAAGAACCATTAATCCCAGTTGTGCTTTTGATACAGTGGCAAACCCAGAAACTGGCGAACCCTTAGACAACGCGTTTCACTTCTACTTTAAACAAGGAAAAAGTAAAAACCTCTTGGTCTATTTCAATGGTGGTGGTGCTTGCTGGAACGATGCAACCTGTATTGCGTCACTGGCCCTAGCAAGTGTGCCAGCCGCTCGCCCCGCTTATAACCCCTCAATACTGGCTGAAAATTCGCCGCAAAACGCTGGCGGAATTTTTGACGACAGCCAAAAAGCCAACCCCTTCAAAGACTGGAGCAAGGTATTCATTCCTTATTGTACCGGGGATATTCACGTGGGCTCGACTGATACCACCTATACCGATGTGGACGGCTCGATAACCGGTTATCCAGGTGCTCCGGTAACCGTCAAACACCGTGGTTTTGACAATTTTATGGCCGTTAGAGAGTGGTTAAAAAACCAGCTGGATAATAAAAAGCAGCATAAAATTAAGAAATTATTGGTAACGGGTTCAAGCGCCGGTGGTTATGGTGCAACCTTGAATTTTCCTTATTTACAGGCTGCTTTCCCTAAAGCAGATAGCGCGTTATTTGCCGATGCGTCTGAGGCTATAGTAACCCAGGGCTTTATTGATAGCGTGTTTGGTTTCGATAAAGTATGGAATGTTGAAACAAGTCTGCCTTTGCTGTTTAGCGAAGCATTAACCACCTATTCCGCAACGGAATTTAACGCTGAAATTTTTACAAAACTAAGCGAAGCCTATCCGGACAGTCGTTTTGCCCAATACACTACGCAATTCGATATTGTGCAAGTGCAGTTTTTGAAAATTATGGATCAAAATGATCAGGGTAACAGCAACCCCTTCACTTGGGGGATAACCGAGTATGATTATCTGTACTTTGCCGAGTGGAATGCCAGGATGGAAGCATCGTTATCTTTTTTATCTGAAACAACAAACAACTATCAATACTATATTGGCAGCGGAAATATCCACACTATTTTAACAAACGCCTTCGCTACCGCAGAGGTACCTCAGCCGTTTTACCATGAGCAAAGCGCAGATAATGTAAAATTTACGCGATGGTTAGAGCGTTTTGCCTCCTCAGCTAAATTTAAAGCACACAGCGTAAAATATTCAGACTAAGTTTGGAAAGTCTCGCTAGTTGCCCGCCGTTTTAGACGTTAGTGTCAGACGGCGGGTGTGCGGCTTTATTTACACACAGCGGGTTACCTTCATTTAACAGTGATTCTGCAAAAAACCACTCTTTAAATATCTGCCACTGGGCATTAATTGGACTTTGACACTTACCATTAGCCTGCTCGGCAAACAGTTCATTGGAGCATTGCGGGGTATCGGCCAGTGTTCCCCGATAGGCATAAGCGTACACTACCTGGCATTGGCTACTGACATAGGTACGAAATACCACTAGCCAGCCCTGCTGGTAGCGCACCACACTAAAACTGGGGATGTTGTGCGCCACGGCAATGGCAATTATCGCCGGGGCTTCAGCTTGCGCCAACAGCGTTAACCCTTGCTCGTCGCGTTGACGAATTTGTATCCGTTCGCCGCGACGCCAGGCAAAACCATCATAGGTGGTCGCTTCTGCCGCTGTGGTTAAGGCATTTAAGCCTTTAAGATCGCGGCTAACTTCCTGCCGGATAGTGCGGTCTACTTGTTCGGCTTCGGTTAATGACTGGCTGTCGCCACAACCGGTTGTTAACAACAAGACCGTCGACATTGCTAAAAAAGTTTTATACACAGCCTTCGCCCTTAACAAAATAAATGACACCGTTGCCAGCAGCAAAACATAAAGTAGCCGCATGGTTTTTGCAAGCCACAACCCTAACCAACACGCTATTGACTGACATATTGGTATTAGTAATTTACTGTGCTTCTAATCTTGTTGTAGCCTCTGAAAGTATAAAGTAAAATTTAACAGCTTACCCGCGAGTTAATTTATGTTTAACAGTGTATTTTTTATCAAGTTGGGGCTTATTGCACTGGCGCTACATTTGCTGAGTGGCTGCGCAAGCTACCGTTATCCAAGTCAGGTTGAACTTGATAAGCCGCTCATTACAGCAACAGGTAAAACGCTTGATGGCACAGCGATGACTATTCCTGCTGATTTACTAGGCCAGCCAGCGCTATTAATATTCGGCTATGTGCATAAATCCCAGTTTGATATTGACCGTTGGCTAATTGGATTGGATATGACAAAAGTTAACATTGCCATTTACGAATTACCGGCTATTAAGAGCCCGATTGCTGGATTATTTAGCAACAGATTTGATGATGCTATGCGCGATGGTATTCCAAAAGAGCTATGGCGTTACGTTATTACCGTTTATACCGATGGCGACAAAATACAACGTTATACAGGTAATATCGTCCCTAAAAATGCCAGAGTATTGCTAATAGACAAAACCGGTATCGTCAAATATTTTTACGATAGAGGGTTTTCTGTCGATGCGCTTAACCAGCTTAACGCCAGCATAGCAGCGCTTTAAATACCAAAAGCCAGCCAGATACTTACCGCCCTATGTAAACCCGATAACTCCAGGCTGGCAAAGTAAGCATGGAATTATCGCTAAATTCAGCACTGTCGTTAGAAAAATATTCACTATAAAGGCCATGGAATAAGTGTTCTTTAAAACTTACTTGTTGTGGTTCAGCTGATAAGTTAAATACCGCAAACACCTTACTATTGTCGTTCTGGCGCACAAAACTCAGTATCTGTTTTGGCCGGCTGTTATGCACCGGGATCATCCGGGCGCCCCAATTGGAATTCCAGAGCGCCGATTGAGATTTTTTCAGCTGACTCAGTTTTTGATATAACACGCCATTGACATGCTCGCGCCAGACGATAGGATCTTTCTCAAAGAATTCCAGCCGCTTTTCATTCGCGGCCTCTTGGCCGTTGTACAGCATTGGAATACCTTCACTGACGAAAGACAATACTGTTGCTGCCGGTAACGCCTCGCCAAACATTTCAAATTCAGTGCCTTCCCAGGCATTCTGATCATGATTACTGGTACCCAACATCCGCATGACTTGCTGTGGAAAATATTTTTCGTTCCACGAATAGTAAACGTATAACTTATTAACATCGGCATGGCCACTGGCAATGGCATGTACTGCCTGATGCCAGGTCCAGCTGTAAGTAGCATCAAACGCTTGGGCGTGGAAGTCACGGCCTTCAAACTCAGCCAACATAAATACCGGCTTTATTTCGTCCAGCTCCTGGCGTACGTTGTTCCAGAAATCCAGCGGCACAAAACCAGCAACATCGGCTCGAAAACCGTCAAAGCCAATTTCCCGCACCCAGTATTTCATCGCGTCGGTCATATAATGGCGCAGTGCAGGTTTGTTGTAATCTAACTCGATAATATCACTCCAGTCCCACCATGGCGTGGGCCGAAAATCGCCTTTCCAGTCGCGAATGTACCAATCAGGATGCTGCTGTACCAAAGCATTATCCCAGGCCGTATGATTAGCTACCCAGTCCAGAATAACGTACATGCCCTGCTGATGTGCCGCTGCGATAAAGGCTTTAATATCCTGCTTATTACCAAACTCCGGATTAACGCCATAGAAGTCTTTAATGGAATAAGGGCTACCCAAGCTGCCTTTGCGATTAACCTCGCCAATTGGTTGAATAGGCATTAACCACAAAATATCCACACCCAATTTCTTTAAACGTGGTAACTGTTGTTGCGCTGCGACAAACGTACCTTCTTGGGTAAACTGGCGGGTATTAATTTGGTAAATAACCGCATCTCTGCTCCACTGTGGGTGGGTGAGTTTAACGTAAGGCTCAGGCTGATAACGTTGGTCTACAATCGTCTTTGTTGCAGAGTTGGTGTCATTTGTCACAGTGCTGGTGCTAGCGCAGCCACTTAGCAGCAATAAGGCCAGCAGCCATATTGGCGCGGTGGGTTGAATGCTTTGCATAATGTCGTCCTTCTAAAGTTAACCTCGATTAATCATGGTTTGAATATACGTATCATGATCGGGTAGTTTAGCCAGAGGCTCTTGCTTAATGGCTTGAATATTAGCCAGCATCTCGCGCAATTTTTCCGCGCTAAAGTTGTTGGCAATTGGGTGGTAGTCTTTTGGCTCAATACCCTGGCCTAACATAACTTGCAACCAAGAGCTTTCCAGGAATAAATCATTTTGCTCGCGAAACAGCTGGCCGTTATCGGCAAATATGGCCATTTTTTGGCGTAAGCTATCCGGAATAGCCATTTGCTGCATATCCCGCCAGAACGGGCTGTCGCTTCGCTGGTTAGCGTGGTAATGCAAAATCAGAAAATCGCGAATTTGTTCGTATTCCAATTGCGACTGCTGGTTGTATTCCTTAATAGCGCTTTGGCAAATGCCATTATGCGGAAATAGCTGAATTAACCGCACTACCGCCGATTGGATCAGGTGAATACTGGTAGATTCTAATGGCTCTAAAAAACCACTGGCCAGGCCCACGGCCACTACATTACGCTGCCATTGTTGGCGGCGACGGCCTGTTCTAAAACGAATAAATTTTGGATCAGCCAGCGCCTTACGCTCTAAATTAGCCAGTAATAAATCGCTGGCTTGCTCATCGCTATAATGAGCGCTGCTATATACCAGACCGTTACCATTGCGATGCTGCAGCGGAATACGCCACTGCCAGCCGGCGCTGTGAGCAATAGAACGGGTATAGGGTACGGTTTTTTCAAAGCGCTCTGACGGTACCGCTACTGCCCTATCGCACGGTAAAAAATGGCCCCAGTCATCGTAACCGGCATTCAATTGTTCTTGAATCAGCAACCCTCGAAAACCAGAGCAATCGATAAATAAATCACCGGCCAGCTCATGGCCATTTTCTAATACCAGGCATTTAATGTCGCCATTGGGGTGCTGAAAGACCTGCTGCACCTTACCTTCATGGCGCAGCACGCCCATTTGCTCACTAAGTTTGCGTAGATAACGGGCATAAAGGCCTGCGTCAAAGTGATAAGCATAGGGCAGCTCTAAAATGCTGTCTTTGGCGTTAATTGGCGCAAATTTACCTGTTGTGGCACACAAATAGTTTAAATCGTATTGCCATAAACTGGTGGTATCGCCTTGCTGGCGGGCCCGCAGCCATAAATGATGAAAATGACAGAACGCCAGGCTTTTACCCGGCGCACCAAAAGTATGAAAATAGCCTTCGCCCGGCACCCGCCAATTATCAAATTTAATCGCCAATTTAATGGTGGCTTTGGTTTCCCGTAAAAACTCGGCTTCGTTAATGCCCATTACATTATTAAACAGCCGGATAGGCGGAATAGTGGCTTCACCCACTCCAACAGTACCAATATCTTCTGATTCGACCAGCGTAATTTCAACCGCACCAGCTAACACTTTTTTCAGCAAGGCCGCGGCCATCCAACCGGCGGTACCGCCGCCTAACACTACTACTTTTTTTACTGCATTTTTTACGACATTGTTCATAGTCTACTACTCAAAAAAAACCCAACCCTATAATCAGGTTGGGCTTTTACCAGGGAAAACCTGCGCTGCCTGTAGCCAACCTGTTACGGTTACAACAGGCTTAGCCTAGCAGAATTATTAGAACTTGTAGTTCAAACCTAACATATAGTTAGTACCGAAGCTCTGGTACTCAACAACCTGACGGGCATCAGCACCGTTGGTTTTTAAGGTTGGCTCATCAGTAATATTCTGCACCTGGAACGTTACCCGCAGGCCGTCTAAGGCATCAATATTTGATTCACTAAAGTCATAACCAAGTTGCGCATCCCACAGTTCAGCACCGCGGTCTTCTACCGTGGCCAGTGACAAACTTAAACCACGGGTTTCACTTAAGAACGCATCACGCTTAGTACCGGAAATACGGAACTCAAAGCCTTTATACTCGTAGTAGGCGGTTAAGGTGTAGATTTCATTCGATAAGCCCGGCACCTTGCCGCCTTGAGGAGTACCGTTATCCAGCTTGCCATCCATAAAGGTAGCACTGGCGACAATGCCTAAGCCGTCTAAGGCTGCATGCACTATTTCAAACGGTACACTGGCTTGGAACTCATAACCACGAACAAAGCCTTGCAGGCCATCGGTAACCTGTGAAATTCCGCCCACAAATAATGCTGGTGGCTGGTTGCCGGTCGCATCAGATGACTGGTGAAAACCCGGAATATACACGTTAGAGAAATCAGCAATAACCGTTTCATTGCGATGCCAGTTTTTCAAATCTTTAAAGAAAAAGCTGGCGGAAAAAAAACCATTATCGTGATAATAATTCTCGTAGGCTAAGTCAAACTGGTTGGCTTCTAACGGCTTTAGCTTAGTATTGCCAGCATTGCCACCCCAGGGGCTGTTGGCCGGATCATTACTTAAAATATTGCCGTCATTAAACTGAAAGCTTACCTGGGCGTTGGGACGTAAATCGTCCATCCGTGGCCGGCTGATCACTTTAGACAGCGCAGTACGCACGTATTGGCGATCTACTACTTCGACACTCAGGTTTAAGGTAGGCAGAATATCGGTGTAATCGTCGCTGTCACTCACCGGTGTAGCCACGGTAAAGCCCTGTGCGTTGCTGGTAGTACTAAAACCCTGACCGCTTTGCTTGGCGTTAACCACTTGCAGGCCAACATTACCCTGCACCATCATGCCCGCTACTTCGGTGTTTAAATCTAACTTGGCAAATAGGGTCGTCAGTTCTTCATCAATTTTATAGGTATCGCCAAAGCGGCCGTTTTCCAGTAAGGCAGCATCGGTTTCAATATAGTAACCGCTGTTATATAAGCCTAAACTGTCGTAAGCCGTTACGCCGGCAATGCCAATAAAGCTTAAATCGGCCACACCCAGTGGGTTTGGAATGGCCACATCGCCAGGCCACGCTGGGGCGGTTAAAAAGGCACCGTTGTTAATTTTGGTTTTTGACCGTTCCTGATACACCAGGCCGGTTTCAACGCCGGTAACAACGCCCCAGTTAACAAAGCCGTTAAATTGCAGGCGAATGCTGTCAAGTGTTTCTTCAAATACCGGCTGGTTTACAAAACCGTCCTGCGCAGTATCCGGGCCAAACCCAGGTACACCCTGAAAACGTGATATTGGATTTAGCGCACCACCCCAACCTTGTGGGCCGGCTAAACGCATTAGGCTGGCGTTGGTATAATCTACTGATGGCAGCGTTGGGTGATCGCTAAATACCACACCGGTAGAGGTTAAATTCCATGAGCGGGCCGCTAAAGGCCGGCCTGGTGTGCCGGCACGACCAACACCAGAATAACTTTCAACGTCGGTAATAGTTTTATCTACTTTACCGCTGGATAAATCCAGTTGTGCGGTCCAATCGTCGCTTAGCTCATACTCCAGATTTAAGCCAAAGGTGAGTAAGTCGGCTTCTTGGCTGCGGGCATCGTTGCGCACTACCGAATGAAAACCATCATAGTACCCTGAGGTTACCAGGCCGTTTTCGACTCCGGTAATGGTGTAATTACCAGTGCCCCATTCAGCGCCACCCTCTTCTAAACCACGACGCACATCGTTTTCAGTAAAGTCTATGTATAAGGCATCGAACTTAACAGTAAGTTTGTCGCTGGCCATATATTCAAAAATGGCGGCAAACGAGTCACGCTCCAGCATGGCAGAGCGGGTAAACGAGTCGTGACCGCCTGATACCACAGTACCTGCTGGCACTGCTACGGTATCGGTATTGCGTCGTGGGTTATTGAAATTACCATTTGTATCGCGACTCAGGTTAACGTCGGCAAAACCCCACACCCGTAATTGCTCTTCCTGGCGTGGCGTTTCCATTGATGACACTACTAAAGCGACGCCAAGCGTATCGTCTAAAAATTTATCAACAAAGTTTACCGAGAAACGGTGGCCGTTGTTGTCAAAATCAGGGTTACCTGACGATTTACCATTTTGCTCAAAATTAGCATTGAAGGTAAGAGTAGACTCAGCCGTTAACGGCCGGATAGTTTGCAAATCGATGGTGCCACCAATGCCCTGCGCCATAACAGTAGCGTCTGGCGTTTTATATACCACAGCAGTAGAAACAATTTCTGACGGGTATAAGTCGTACTCTACGCCACGGTTGTCGCCCATACCTAACAGCTCACGGCCATTTAATGAGGTGCCTACGTAGTTTTCATTAAAACCCCGTACCGACAAACCGCTGGTACGGCCGTTCCGCCGCTCACCGGCTAAACCAGGTAAGCGCGCCAGTGATTCAGCAATACTGGTGTCGGGCAATTTACCAATGTCTTCTGCCGACAATACTTCGACCACTGAACTTTCGCTCATTTTAATGGCCTGAGCTCTTTGTAAGCTGCCGCGATAACCTGTTACCGCAATAACTTCGATGGCATCTTCTTTGGCTTGCTCGTTAGCGGCAGCAGTTTGCTGGGCTACGGCGGCCGAACTGGCACCGGCTGCAATCAGCGCGACAGTCAGCATATTTAATTTAAAGTTTTTCATTACCCACATCCCCGGTCAGATTATTATTTTGCGGCAGTTGCTGGCACCTGGCTTTTTAACAAGCCATGTTGCTAAATATCACTTTAGCGTGGTGAAAGCTTACCTACCAACTTTTACTATGGTCATTTATTAAACTTATTCGCGCCTAAGCTCAACATGAATACGTATTCATAAGCTACTTATTGCACAATGACAGAGCAACGCGCTTAATGTGCGCACAGTTACGGTGCAAGCCTTGTGCAATAAGCCATCAGCTTTGTTTGCTGTTTTGGTCTTTATGGTCGGTTTTATGCAAAAACACACCGTGTAGCAGAGCATTTTAATAGCGCATTTTCAGCTATTTTCGCTGCATACGTATGCAGCAGGTTTAACTATAGTCCACCGATGTTTTATGCTTGCACCAATTAATGGCAGCTGTAGGCAAAGCTCGGGATTTTGCTTTGCTGCCACTTGGGAGCACAGCACTATGACCATTGCAGCATTAGGGTTTCAACGCTATAGCATTGAATATAAACAGCATAACAACTGGCACACTAGCCAATTGTTGCTCATTCGTCAGCAAATTTGCCAGCAATTACCACAGCTGCCGAAATTAGGCACTGTTGCTAAGGCGCTTAACATGAGTAGCCGCTCACTGCAGCGCCATTTGCAGAGCAGCCATACCAGCTTCAGGCAACTGGCGAATGAATGCCGCCACCGGCTTGCTCAGCAGTTTTTACAAGAAAATGTTATCAGTATTCAACAAATTGCTACCCAGCTAGGTTTTGAAGAACAGAGTAGTTTTCAAAAAGCATTTAAAAGCTGGCAAGGTTGCTCACCCGGTGTTTATCGCCAGAACAGCAACAAAACACTAAGCCGACCTTATCAAGGGTACAGCCAGCCGACAGGTGATGTATGGAATCAATTAAGCAACTTGCTGCGCTAGCAGGCTTGCAAGACAGTTATGTGCATGCCAACGGCCATACAGAGCAGATAGCACTGGCTGATCAGCAGGCTATTCTGGCCGCGATGGGCTTTGATTTAAGCAGCAGCGACGCCATAGCCAGCCAAATAACCCTGTTACAGCAGCAACCCTGGACCGAGGCGGTAGCACCCGTGCAGGTTATAGCCGAGCACACCAGTATTACCGTGCGGTTGCAGCAGCAAAAAGCTCTCGCCAGCAGCAACTGGCACTGGCAAATTATTACTGAGCAACAGCAGACATTTTCTGGCCAGCAACAGATTGCTATCAGTGACATTGTCGGCCGCCAGCAACTGGCCAATACCGAGTACCTGGCTTTTACCCTAAGCATTGATATGGTGTTAGAGCAGGGCTATCACCAGTTGCTGTTATCAGACGGCCAACAGCAGTATCAGCAACAGCTTATTGTTACGCCAAGCCGCTGTTTTCAATTACAAGATAACGCCATATTACATAAAACCATGGGGCCGGCAGTACAGCTTTACGCGCTGCGCTCTAGCCGTAACTGGGGTATTGGCGACTTTGTCGACTTAAAAAACCTAGTGGCGCCATTAGCAGCACTGGGAAATGATTTTATTGGTTTAAACCCCTTACATGCGCTGTATCCTGGTTTACCCCAAGATTGCAGCCCGTATAGCCCAAACAGTCGTTTATGGCTAAATACTTTGTATGTTGCACTGGAGCACAGCCCCGAATATGCAGAATGCCTGGCGGCTCAGCAGCTATTCCACAGTCCGCAGTTTCAATCCAGATTACGCGATTGCAGAGCGGCGGCAGATGTTGACTATGATGCGGTCAGCAGTCTGAAAGCGGAAATAGCCGGTTTGCTTTATCAGCATTTTAAACAACAGCACCTGCGCAGTAACAGCGAACGGGCGCTACAGTTTCATCAATTTATTGCGCAAAGTGACGCCAGCCTGCTTAACTTGGCGCGCTATCAGGTATTGCAGGCAGTGCTGTTTAGTCGCGATATCCAGATGGCCTGCTGGCAAAATTTCCCGCCAGAATATCAAAACCCACACAGCGCCGCCGTGCAGCAATTTGCTAAAGAACACAACGATGCCATTAACCAGCAACTGTATTTACAATGGCTGGCGCAGCTACAACTGGCTGAGGTTAAAGCCGAGTGTCAACGTCAGGGAATGGCCATTGGTTTGTACTGCGATGTGGCCGTGGGCGCCAATAGCAATAGCGCCGAGAGCTGGAGTGCGCCGGAAGATTTTCTGTTGCAGCTTAGCGTTGGTGCACCGCCCGATATTATGGCACCAAAAGGCCAAAACTGGGGCTTACTGGCCTATAATCCAAAAACTCTGCGCCAAAAAGCCTATCAGCCGTTTATTCAGCTGATCCGCGCCAATATGCGTTATGCCGGGGCACTACGACTAGATCACGTGATGGCGTTGCTGCGTTTATGGTGCTGCCCACCGGGCGCTGATGCTACCGCAGGCGGTTATATTAGCCTGCCAGCCGACGACTTATTTGCTATTTTAGCGCTGGAAAGCCAGCGTAACCACTGTGTGGTGATTGGTGAAGATTTAGGCACCGTACCAGTAGCAATAAGCCAGCTGATGGCGAAATATCAGGTATTGTCGTACCGGGTATTTATGCTGGAGCAAAAAGCCGGTAGTTATCAGCATAGCGAGCAAACCTATCCGGCCTTAGCGCTGGCAACCGTTACCACCCATGATATGCCTACGCTGGTAGGTTACTGGCAAGAGCATGATTTGGCACTGCGCCATAAACTGGATTTATTCCCCAGCCCGCAAATTGCCGCCAACCTGCAACAGTTGCGGCTGGATGAAAAGCACACCCTTTGCCACCAGCTACAACTAGAGCACGGTAATATGCAGCAACTGGTCTACCATAGCCATGTGTACTTAGCGGGCACCGCGGCCCGTTTAATGGCTTATCAGCTGGAAGATTTATTGCTGGTGGCTACCCCGGTTAACATTCCGGGCACAAGTACCGAATACCCCAACTGGCGGCGTAAATTACCAATTGAGTTTGAGCAAGCGCTTATGCAGAGTGACGTGCGCGAACTTATCACTGCCATGGCGAATCAGCGCCAACAGCACTGACACAAAACAGGCTCAGTGGCGATATATCCAATGCTATATCGCCACTGAGTATGTTGTATTAGTAATACAGGCTACTTGTTTACTAGCAGCCAAACCTGTTCTTCTGCCGGGCATTTTCGTTTTAAACCACCAACAACCTCTGCACTATCAATGCAACCTAACTGATACGCGCTAGCATAATGCTGCTGCATTTCGTTGGCATTTATGGCAAAAGGCGGCCCGGCTAGCAGCGCTTGTTCATAGTCAAAACAAATAACCAGCTGTTGTACACAGTGACTAATTTTTATAAGGTGACGGGTATAGGCTGGTCGCATGTCAGCGGGCAATGCCACCAGCGCAGCCCGGTCGTAGATAGCATCAACCGCACCAAGCATATCGGCCGTTAAATCAAAAATATTGCCAACAAAAATATCAATATTAACCGCG
This sequence comes from Arsukibacterium sp. MJ3, assembly GCF_000987765.1. GTDB lineage: Bacteria > Pseudomonadota > Gammaproteobacteria > Enterobacterales > Alteromonadaceae > Alishewanella. The sequence continues at coordinate 56,887 of NZ_LAHP01000016.1, read as the reverse complement.
ATGTACTGCTGCAATTTGCCAACGCTACTGACAGTAGGTGTAATACCCCATTCTGCAGAGAGCTTAAAAGAAAGTTCGGCAAAAAGTTCTTCAACGGCAATATTGCTAAGCTCTGCGCCAACCACCCGATAGCCATTAGCGAGTAGCCAGGCAATATCACCTGTTTTACCACATAACGGCACAAACACCCGGCTGCCTGGCGCCAACAACAGTGCGTTAAAATTTTTGACTAATAACGGGTTGCCGGCCACCTGATGAAAGGCAATTTCTTTATCTTGCCACTTTTGCAGCCAAAAATCGGGTTCCATAGTTACACCTTTTTAGTGCCAGATTACCACCACACTGCTACTTAATACTGAATTTAGTGAAAAAAATCTGAAAGTGCTTTAAGAAACGTGTATTCATCCAAACCAGCCCGATACAGCGGTTTAGGTTGCGCACTTAACATGACTACTACCAGCTTTTTATCGGGATCAACAAACACGTACTGACCAAAAATGCCCTCTGCGGCATAACTTCTGCCGTGCATAGGCCATAACATATAGCCATAATTAACCGTCTCACCCGCAACCACTTTACGGCTGCTGGCAGCTTCAATCCAGCCTACTGGTAATACCCGCTCTTTTTTACCTGCGCTTTGAATAACGCCGTCATTTAGTAGGAACAACCCGAAACGCGCATAATCACGCAGCGTAGCAGACAAGCCGCTGCCGCCTATCTCAAGACCATTAGGAGATTGTAGCCACCAGTTGGCGTCGGCTTGCATGCCTACCTTCGACCATATTTTTTCTGACAGGTACTTAGCAACGGGTTTACCGGTAGCGGCCAGCACTAGTGCACCGGCCAGTTGAGTTTCACCGGTACTGTAATTCCAGACGGTGCCAGGCTCAGCAGCCCGGGGTAAGGTTGCCATAAGCGCCAGAATAGCATCGGGTTGCTGGCTAATTTGCGCTTCCAGCATGCGGCGCCGGTCCGATGCCGGATCAGTGTACGTTTCATTCCATGCCACGCCAGAGCTCATTTGCAGTAAGTGCCTGACGCTAACGCCATCATAAGCTGAACCCTTAAAACGCGGCAAATAGTTAACAATTGGGTCGTCGATACTGTTGATATAGCCATCATGAATGGCGGCGCCAATTAATGTTGCAGTAATAGACTTTACCACCGACATTGACATCCAGCGGGTATGCTGGTCATTGCCTAACAGGTATTGCTCAAATAAAATTTCACCGTTACGGATGATCAGCATAGCGCTAACCCGGTTCATCGACAGCACGTCATAAAGATCATAAGTTTGATCATCAACAACATACGAGAACGCTTGCAACGGCGTGGCGCTAACAGGCAATTCGCTTAACGTGTTACCACGGCGTACCGTGCGCGTCGGAAACAAGCGGTCGATGTTACGAAAGGTATTAACCTGAATATCGGGATACAACTTGCCATCATATATCTGACGTACCGTGCCAATAGGTTCAGCCGCATGGCGATAGTCTGGTGCAGCGGCCTGCGCTCCTGCTGCGTTGACACTGCTTAAGTTCAGCAACAACGCTAAAACGCCGGCAAAGATTATTTTAACATTACACATGGCAGATTAATCCTTTTTATAACAGCAAACTTAGGATCAGAAACCTGACCCTAAGCTTATAGCTGCTGGTGGATTTAAGGTGCTGCTGGCGGGACGGCGTTTTTTACAAACTCATCCAGCCAGCTTTGCGTTTCCCACAGCATATGCAGTACTGATTCACGCGCCCGGTAACCGTGCGACTCCAGTGGCAGCATCACTAAGCGGGTAGTACCACCGTGGCCTTTTACTGCTTGATATAAGCGCTCACTTTGCATCGGGAAGGTGCCCGAGTTGTTATCATCGGTGCCGTGGATCAGTAGCAATGGAGTTTTCAGTTTATCGGCATGAAAAAACGGTGACATGGCAAGATATAATGCAGGATCATCCCATAAGGTACGTTGCTCACGTTGAAAACCAAACGGTGTTAAACTGCGATTATAAGCACCACTTCTGGCAATACCGGCTTGAAATAGATTGGTATGCGCCAACAAGTTGGCGGTCATAAAGGCACCGTATGAATGGCCGCCAATGGCTACCCGCCCGGCATCGGTAACGCCACGGCTTACCCCGGCAGCAATGGCGGCTTTGGCATTTAATACCAGCTGAGCAATAAAGTTGTCGTTTGGCAGGGTTTCGCCCTCACCCACTATGGGCATAGTGGCGTTGTCTAGCACTGCATAACCCTGGGTAGCCAAAAACTGTGGCGTCCAGTAGCTTATGCGGTTAAAGCGGTACGGTGAGTCGGCTACCTGGCCGGCTGCAGCGGCATTTCTAAACTCACGCGGGTAAGCCCAAATTATGGTGGGTAACGGGCCGTCACGCTTAGCATCATAACCCGCCGGTAAAATCAGGTTTGCCGACATGGGCACTCCATCGCCGCGCTGATAATTAATTAGCTCGCGGCTAATACCGAGTGTGTGCGGCATCGGATGTGGCGTGTCGGTTAGCGCAGTAAGCTCGTCAGTTTGCAAATCGCGCAGGTAAAAGTCGGCCGGCTCAGTCGGTGCTTCGCGTTGGGTTAGTAACTTGCCGCTGGCGAGTAACGTGATCGGATACTCATAGTACGGCGCTTCTGAGCGCCACAACCGTTCATTATCGCCGGTGGCCAGGTCATACTTATCGATAAACGGCCGGTTACCTTGCTCAGATGCACCCTCGGCAATTAACAACAACTGGCCTTGTTCAAGGCGCAATAACCGTTGGCCATTGGCGGCGGTAGTCATTAGTGGCTGGCCCGGATCGGCATAGCGATCTTCTGTAGAGCGTTGCCACAGTAATTTTGGCTCGGCACTGCCATCGGGGCTAATTAGCCAGACTTTTTCCTGCCGATCTTGCCACCACCCTTCATACACCAACGCTGTGCTGGCGTTAGCGGCCAGTAAATTACGAAACCGGAACGCCATATCCAGTAGTTTTACCGGTTCAGCACTAAACGGTGCCGCCAGTTGCCACAACTGATCACGTACCTCAGCCTGATTAGCCGGATCGCCGGCATCAGCTGCTTGCGCCCAATGTAAAGTGGCTGGCGCATCGTTGCGCCAGCTAACGCTGCGAGGCCCGGTCACTACCGCATCAAAAGAAATAGGCAGGTTGTCAGCCACTGGCTGTTTCGCCACACTGTAGTTTACCTCGCCCCGCAGGTTCCACACCTCGGTACTGTTTGCAAAACGAAAAATGGGTACCGCATAAGAAAACGGTGGTTCAATCTGGTTTACCAAAATATGTTGGTTGTCGGGCGACAAACTAAAGCTGCGAATTAACGCCGGCTGACCAATGTTCGTTACTTTATTGTTCAGCGTTATTTTTAGTAGCTGACTACTGAAATAATGGCCGAACAGCGCTTCATCGTGCTGGTTTTGCAGTAAATCCTGATAGGTACGGGCTGGCGCCGTGCGATTACGTGCTTCGGTAACTACAGGTCCAGCCGGTACAATAGTAGCCAGCGGTGCTGCCGGGTGTTTTGCCGCTACTGCCAGCAAATACACGGCGTCATTACTGGCCGCCCATTCTAACCGGGCACCCTGTACCGCATTGGGTTGCAGCTTACCCCAGCGCTTGGCCGTGGCATTTTTAGTATCAATACGCCATAAGCTGCTTTGGTTATCGTCCAGTTGTACCACTGCGATATAACGGCTATTGGCCGACCACTCTGCAGCTATTACTTTTAGGGTAGCAGGTAGGCCTTTAATGTCTCGGCGTTGGCCGCTGGCAATATCTATTAGGGTTACACCGGCAATATAGCGCGGTTGGCTGGGGCCATTATTAGCAGGGTTTAAGCGCACGCCTGCCAGGCGGTGTTCTGGCGCGGCTAAGTCGGCCAGGCTAGGTAACGCCGGATACTGTAAGCGTAATAAAGTAGTGCCATCCGGGCTTAAGCTGGCACCTGGGGTAGGCGCGGCATCAACAATAGCGGTTATTGCATCAACCGGCTCGCGATAACCGGTTGTTACTGCTGTGGCGTTGGCCAGTGTACAGACCAACAAAAAGCCTAAACTTATTGTAACTAATAGCGTTTTTTTCATCATCCTGTTCCCTGAGTTCCTAAAGCACGATGCTTTTAAAGGAAGAACCAGACCAGCAGCGCTGGCCTGTCGTTCACAGCTAACTTAGCAGCTGCTACCAGATTTTTACCCGTACATCTTCTTCACGATACATGGCATCGCCTGGTTTTACCTCAAATGCCTGATAAAATTCCGGCATATTCGATAACACACCTAATACCCGGTACATGCCAGGTGAGTGTGGCCCGGTGATCACTTGCTGGCGCAACGCTTCGTCACGGAACTTAATGCGCCATACCTGCGCCCAGCCCATAAAAAACCGCTGCTCTGGGGTAAAACCGTCGATTGTCGCCGCTGGCTGGTCTTTAGTGGCATTTTGATAGGCTTTGTACGCTACCGTTAAACCGCCTAAATCGGCAATATTCTCACCCAGGCCTAAGGCACCTTGCAGCCGTAAGTCATCAATAGGATTAAAGTTACTGTACTGGTCGATCATCCGCTGCGCCCGCTCGCGGAACTGGCTCTCATCCTGGTTAGTCCACCAGTCACGCAGGTTACCATTACCGTCTGAACGGCGGCCCTGATCATCAAAACCATGCGTAAATTCATGGCCGATAACCCCACCTATAGCGCCGTAATTTACCGCATCATCGGCGGCTACATTAAAAAACGGTGGTTGCAAAATAGCGGCCGGAAAAACAATTTCGTTCATGGTAGAGCTATAATACGCATTCACCGTTTGTGGTGTCATGCCCCATTCGTCGCGATTCACCGGCTGGCCCAGGCGGTTGATCATTCGCTGATATTCACATTCGCCACTGCGTTGCAGGTTACCAATTAAGTCGTCAGCAACAATAGTTAAGCACTGATAATCACGCCAGACATCCGGATAACCAATTTTGGTATTAAATTGTGCCAGCTTAGCCTGTGCTTCTACTTTTGTTTGCGGGCTCATCCATTCCAGTTCGTTAATGGCCTCTTTAAACGCCAGCCGCAGGTTTTCAATCATTTCATCCATGCGTTCTTTCGCGGCGGGCTGAAAATGCCGCTCAACATACTTTTTTCCGACCATAAATCCCAGGTTGCTTTCCACGGTGCTAACTGCCCGTTTTTCACGTGAGCGTTGCTGCTGCAAACCACTTAAGGTACGGCCATAAAAATCGAAACTGGCATTAGCAAAAGGCTCGCTTAAATTACTGGCATTGGCTCGCAATAAATGAAATTTTAAATACTGTTGCCACTGTGCCAGCGGCACCTCGGCCTGAATTTTAGCAAAGGCAGTAAAATAACTGGGTTGGCGAACCACAATATGTTCTATATCGTTCAGCTTGGCCGCGGTTAAAAAGCCTGGCCAGTCAAAACCCGGCGCCAGTTCGGCTAACTCAGCTTTGCTTAACTTGTTATAAGTGGCGTTGCGATCCCTATTTTGAATACGGCTCCACTGCGCTTCGGCCAGCCGGGTTTCAATAGCCAGTACGTTGGCTGCGGCCTGTTTGGCGTTATCCCAACCCGCCAGTTGCCACAATGTTTCAATAAAGCTGGCGTATTGCGCCATCAGTACTTTGCTGCGCTCATCGTCTTTTAAGTAATAGTCACGGTCGGGCATACCAAGGCCTGCCTGGCTGGCACCAGTAATATACTGATCAGACTGCCGCTGATCCTGGCCAACATAAAGTGCTAGCGGTGTGCCAACCCGAAACTGTTGGTTTTCACCCCAATACCGGCTTAAGTCTGCTGCATTATTTAAATTATCAATACGGGCAATTTCACCACGCAGCGGGTTTAAGCCTAATACGTTAATTAATTCTTCATTAAGATAAGAGCGATATAAGTCAGCCATTTTTTGGCCATCAGTGCCCTTTGCATGCGCGGTTGCCGCAAGTTCCTGAATAATCGCCAGCACTTGCTTATCTGCGTTTTCGCGCAGTTCATCAAAGCTACCCCAGCGTGCTTTGTCGGCCGGAATATCGGTGCTGCTTAACCAGTTGCCATTAACATAACGGAAAAAATCTTGCTGCGGCGCTACCGTGGTGTCCATATTGGTTGGGCTAATGCCTGAGCTAAGTTGTGGTTGCTGCTGCACGGTGTTGCTGCCGGTCGGTTGGCTGCTACAAGCAGCTAAGCCTAGCGATAGCGCCACACCTAATGCTAGGGCGGATACTTTATTCATAGTAATTCCTTCAGTGACTACTGCTATTATTTTATTAACGTTTGAGTGTAAAAGCTCTGCCCCGGTTGTAAAGCGGTGCAGGTTAGCTCGCTGCCAGGCTGCGACAAAAAGCAAAACAAATAACGTTAAAGCGGTTTTACTTGAATTACGCCGGCTTTTTGCGCAGGATCAGCACTGGCTCTTAATCGCAGGAACACCTTATGTTAAACACCGCGCTTTCATCCTTAGCTGGAATACCGTCTTTTTTAGCTTATTTCGCTTTAGCAGTGCTATTGCTAGTGCTATTTATCCGGATTTACACCTGGGTTACGCCGCATGATGAATTTGCTCTAATCCGCGCCAATAACCCGGCTGCCGCTATTGCTTTTGCCGGTGCATTAATTGGTTTTTCCTGGCCACTAAGTAGCGCTATTACCCACTCACTGTCGTTACTCGATTGTGCAATTTGGGGCGCAGTAGCATTAGTAGTGCAAATACTAACCTTTTTAATCAGTAGCATTGCCTTAAAACAGTTACCGAAACGTATTACAGAAGGTGAATTGGCTGCCGGCTTATTTTCAGCAGGCTGTTCCATTACCATTGGTATGTTAAATGCCGCTTGCATGAGTTATTAAGGAGCACCGCATGAAGTTATCTAACAGCAAACGCAGCCAGAAAGCCGCCTTAATTTTTATGTTACCAGCAGCCGGTCTGGTATTAGGCGGCTGCGCCGAGAAACAAGTTCAGGCTCAGGTATTCAGTACCCCAGACGAATGTACTGCTTTTTATAACCCGCCAGCACAGTGTCAGGCCGCCTTTGCCGAAGCCGAGCAATTGCATCCTCAGGTTGCGCCACGTTATGCCAATAAGCAGGAATGTGAAACTGATTTTGGCAGCGGCCAGTGTGAAACCGCACCGCAGAGTAATCAGCAAGGCAGCTTTTTTATGCCGATGATGATGGGCTTTATGGCCGGCCAAATGTTAAACCGTGGCGGCTTAGCACCAGGTGGTGGCCAACAAGCCAGCCAGCAAGCTACTGCCAGTGGCCGCAATAGCGTACCCACCCAACCGTTGTATAAATCACGGGACGATCGCAATACCTTTCGTACTGCCAGCAATACTGCCGTAGCCAGCCAACCGGGTACTACTAACATTCGGCCTTCTGCAGTGCAGCCAAAAGCGGCATCATTAGCCCGGCGTGGAGGTTTTGGCGCTCAGGCTACCCAGCGCAGCGCAACTCGTAGCTATGGAGGCTAAGCAACAATGAAACGGCACAGTATTGAACCCAGGCCCGGCTGGCAGGATTTTGCAAAAAGTGTTGGCTTTGGTTTTCATACCATAGATAACGAGCCTTACTGGGATGAAAGTGCTTATTATCAATTCAGTCTGCAGCAAATTGAACAGCAGCTGGAAGCGCCGACTGAAGAACTGCACCAAATGGCGATAGATTTGGTGCCAGACATTTTGGCTAACGAGCAATACCTGCAACAACTGGCCATTCCTGAGCGTTTTTGGGATTTTATTGCCGCCAGTTGGCGCAATGGCGAGCCACACCTTTATGGCCGTATGGATTTTAGCTACGATGGCAACAGCCCGGCCAAATTGCTAGAGCTGAATTACGACACGCCAACTTCATTATTTGAAACCGGCTTTTTCCAATGGGTGTGGCTGGAAGACCAGCTAATGCGTGGCCAACTGCCAACAGGCGCCGATCAATTTAATTCGCTGCAAGACAAACTGGAGCAAGCCTTTGCCCAGCTGCCCCTGGCCCGGCCATTTTACTTTAGCAGCGTTACCAACAGTGTTGAAGATAAAGGCACGGTTGATTACCTGATGGATATTGCCCTGCAAGCTGGCCTAGATTGTCGCTATATTCAGCTGGAGCAACTTGGTGATATCGATGGCCAGCTGGTCGATATGGACGGTTTCCCCATTAACGGCCTGTTTAAGTTGTATCCATGGGAGTTTATGCTGCAGGAAGATTTTGCCAGCACCATTTTAACCAGTAAAACTCAGTGGCTGGAACCCAGTTGGAAGTTGTTGTTATCGAACAAAGGTATTTTACCGCTGCTATGGCAAAAGCATCAGGGACACCCGAATTTGCTGCCGGCTTTTTTTGACGATAAGCAACCGATTACTGCCGGCTGGGTTAAAAAGCCGCTGTTCTCGCGTGAAGGAGCCAATATTGAATTGGTAACCAGCAGTGGTCAGCGTTTAACCGAAGACGGCCCCTACACCGACAATGGCTTTATTCGTCAGGCCTTGGCACCACTGCCTAAGTTTGGTGATAACTACACCTTAATTGGCAGCTGGGTCGTCGGCGATAGCGCTGCTGGCATTTGTATTCGTGAAGACAACAGCCTGATCACCAAAGACAGCTCACGCTTTTTACCGCATATTATTGTTGATTAACATAACCATAAAAAAGGGTCAGAGTGATTTTAGCGCTGCTACACACTGCCAAAGCGGCATAAATATGCTTAAAAGTTGGATATAAACCCATAAACCGCTTAAAATGCCGACTTTACTGCAGCTAAAGTTGGCGTTTTGCCATATGGCTGCCATCTTTATACCTTACAACGTTACCAATATCGCAAAAGGAAGCCTTTAATCCGTGCGCACTACTGAACTTGTATCCGGTTTTCGCCAATCAGCACCTTATGTTAATGCCCACCGAGGTAAAACCTTTGTGGTGATGTTAGGTGGCGAAGCTATTGCTCAAACTGGCTTTCGCAGCATTATTAATGACGTTGCCCTGCTAAATAGCCTGGGTATTAAAATTGTGCTGGTGTATGGCGCCAGGCCACAAATTAATCAGGCATTAGTTTTGGCGGGGTTGGAACCTACCTATCACAACAGGGTACGGGTAACCGATGATGACTCTTTTCGTTTAATTAAGCAGGTAGCCGGTGCCTTACAGCTGGATATTACCGCGCGTTTATCGATGAGCTTAAGCAACACCCCAATGCAGGGTGCACAAATTAACGTAGTAAGCGGTAACTTTGTTATTGCCCAGCCGCTTGGCGTAGATGAAGGCATAGATTATCACCATAGCGGCAAAGTGCGGCGTATAGATGTAAGCGGTATCCGCCGCCAGTTAGATAACAATGGCATAGTATTAATGGGGCCGATAGCCGCCTCGGTTACCGGCGAAAGCTTTAACTTAACCGCCGAAGATATTGCCACCCAAGTGGCCATTAAGCTTAAAGCTGACAAAATGATTGGCTTTAGTGAAGTGGGTGGTATAACCGATGAAATTGGCGATATTATTGCGGAGTTGATGCCCAACGAAGCGGAAAAAACCTTACAGACGCTAGCACAAAATAATGCGGCCTGCCCCGGTACGCTGGCGTTTTTGCATGCGGCTATTACGGCCACCCGTGGCGGCGTGCCACGGTGCCACCTGGTAAGTTACGATGAAGACGGTGCCTTACTGCAAGAGCTGTTCTCGCGCGATGGTATTGGTACCCAAATAGTAACGGAGTCGGCCGAGAAACTGCGCCGGGCAACGATAAGAGATATTGGCGGTATTTTAGATTTAATCCGGCCGTTAGAACAACAAGGGCTGCTGGTGCGTCGCTCGCGTGAACAGCTGGAAATGGAAATTGATTATTTTACCTTAATTGAACGCGACGGCCTGGTAATTGGCTGCGCCGCGTTATACCCGTTTGTTGATGACAACGTGGGTGAGTTTGCCTGCTTAGCGGTACACCCCGATTATCGCGATGCCGATCGGGGCTACCTGTTGCTAAAGCATATTATTCAGCAGGCCCGCCAGCGCCGCTATGAAAAAGTGTTTGCACTGACCACCCGCAGTATTCACTGGTTTTTAGAGCAAGGCTTTGAACTGGTTACCGTTGATGATTTACCCAGCCAGAAAAAGCAGCTGTATAACTATCAACGTCGCTCAAAAATTCTGGCGATTACCTTGTAAACAGCCAGTTTTCACGCGTTTTCACTGTAAATACCAGGTCTGTTAGCTAAGCTTACTTAACCATAACTGATAGCTGAGTAGGCGATGCTCTTTTTGTTTAAACGTTATAAAGCGCTTAGCCTGGCGATGCTAATAAGCGTTATGCTGTTTTTACTATACCTTAGCAGCCTAAACCCGGGCCAGCGCTGGCGTGAACCTAACCCGATACAGGATATAGCACCGCAGCAAGCCGGACCTATGTTGCAGGTAAGCTCGCACATTCGTTACAGCCCCCGCCCGCCGGACCCCTATCCCTACCCTATACCGCTGGGCCAGCCCGGCCCGGTTATGCCGTTATACAGCGGCGGCCTCAGTTATCCGTTGTATTGTGACTTCAGCCAGCAACAGCTGCCACCGCCGCTCGTCGACAACCAACAAGGCTATGGGGTGGCGGTTCAACAGTACGGTAAAACGCTGGGGTACAGCAAAGACTGCCTGCATCCGGCCGGGCTGCAGTATTTTTATATTTCGGCTGATGGCACCATCAGCCGCTATCAGCAGCAATCGCTTACCGCCGATGAGTTGCTGGTGAGGTTGGAACTGGGCACAATTAATCGGTTTTTCTATTACCTGCTGATGCCAGTGCAACCAACCGATATCACTGAGCGCAATAGTACAGCACTGTGGAATGGCAAACTGATTTATCAGTTTCACGGTGGCGTAGGCATTGGTTACCGCCAGGGTTATTTGCGATTGGAACGGTTGATCAGCGAGCGGCTACCCCAGCTACGGCAGGGTTTCGCCATCGCCAGTGCCAGCATTAATAAAACCAGCTTTGGATATAACTTTTTGTTAGCTGAAGATACTGCCAACCGGGTAAAACGCCAGTTTGTCAGCCTGTACGGTCAGCCACGCTACACCCTTGGGATCGGCGGCTCAGGTGGTGGCATAGCGCAATATTTACTGCTGCAGAACAGCCCCGATCTGCTTGACGGTGGTATAGCGCTCTACAGTTATCCGGATATGTTAAGCCAAACCCTGTATGCGCTGGATTGCGATTTGCTGCACAACTTTTACCACTTTACAGCGCCCGACAAAGCCCGCTGGCAGGATCTGCAGCAGCGCCAGTTGCTGGAAGGCCTGAGTGTTTCTACTGAGTACCCGCTGAAATTTGCTCTGCAAGTGGTGCTGGCCCAACTAGGCGCAGGGGTTTGGCCAAGCTTACCGCGCGGCGCGACGCAGTGTCACAATGCCTGGCTTGGCTTGTCGTCACTAATTCACAACCCCCATCAGGGTAAGCTGAAACGGCTGACTACAGATCCATTACTGACACAGGTAAACTGGAGTTACTGGGGAAGTATGGCCGATATATACGGCCGCGATAGCCAAGGTTTTGGGCATAGCCTGTGGGATAACTTTGGTGTGCAATACGGCCTGACAGCATTAACCACAGGCCAACTCACGGCCGAAGAATTTATTGCCCTTAATGCCGCCATCGGTAGCTGGCGGCCACAACCTGAAATGCAACCAGAGCAAATAAACTACCTGCCATTTGCGGGTACCCCGATATGGCGCAGTGCCTTTGGCCGGCAAAATATTATCAGCAGCACCAGCGCTGCCCCAGCAGCACGTTATCGTGCAAATAGTTTAGCGATTGCCCAGGCCTATCGTTATGGCCAACTGTTTTTGGGGATGACTGATAAACCGATCATTGACCTGCGGCATTATTTGGATCCTGAACTAGATATGCATCATCTGGAACCGTCTTTTGCCGCACGTCAGCGTTTAATCCTTCGCAACGGAGATGCCAATAACCAGTTAATCTGGGTCAGCCACCCCGACTATACGCCACTGGACGAGGCCATTGAAATAATGGATTTGTGGCTGAGTCATGCAGAAAAACCGACGCAGGCGGTTGACCAGTGTTTTAAGGCAGATGGTAGCCTCATCGCGAAAGGAAATGACGTTTGGCAAGACAATGGCCATTGCACTGCCCGTTATCCACCATTAAGTAACAGTCGGCTGCAGGCGGGCGCACCGGCCCATGGCTTAATGTTTAGTTGTGCCTTAATTAGCGCCGATCAGGCAATTGCCAGGGGTAGCTACCTGCCGGTTGATATGCAACCCTATGCTGAGCAGCTGCAAACGACGTTCCCCCAGGGGGTCTGTGATTACACCATGCCGGACCAGGCATTGCCGGAAGATTTAGCTTTTCCCTACTGATTGACTAACCTGCTTGCCCAGTGCCCTGGCCGTAGTCCATTTACCGCCAGATACCGTTAATAACTGACCTTGCCAGCTTAGCTGATATTCGCGGCTGGCTTTGCTAGCATTGGCGGTACCGCCCAGTAGCGGCCGTACACCAGAAAAACTGGCTAATACCGTAGTCTTGTCAGCACCCGGTTGGAAGTAGTGATTATATACCGCTAACAAATAATCACGCTCCGCTGCTGAGCAGGTAATAGTTTCATCCAGTTGCTGGCGCACCTCGGTGGTACCCAGCAGCGTATTACCCTGATACGGTAACACAAACACAATACGCGCTTCGCCCGGTACTTCCAGCATATGGCCATAGCGACTGATCGACGGCAGCAGCAAGTGACTGCCCCGTACTAAATCCAGTGGTTGTTGTGCTAAGCCTGATTGCTTTAATAACTGCTGGCTCCAAGGCCCGGCAACATTTATTACCCGCTCAAATTGTTGCCAACCACTGGCTAATAGTACTTTGCCTTCGGTCGTTACCTGCTGCACCGGGCTGTGTTCAATGATCTTTACTCCGGCCTTGCTGCATTGCTCAGCCATCCATAAACCCAATTTCTGATCGTCCATCTGGCCATCAAAAAACAGGTAAGCACCGCTTAACCCTTCGGCTTTTAGTTGCGGTGAGCAACGCAACGCCTGTTTAGCCGTTAACCAACGGTGGCGGCCAATGCCTTTGCGCCCGGCAAAGGTATCGTATAGCCACAAACCTATTTTTAACTGCCAGCGGGCACGGCGGGAGTCGGGGTAAAACGGGTAAAGAATAGGCAGACGTCGGGTTAATTGTGGCGCTTTTTTTAGCCACCAGCGCCGCTCTTGCAATGCTTCATGTACTAAGCGAAACTCGCCTTGCTCTAAATAGCGTAAACCACCATGCAGTAGCTTAGAAGACGCGCTACTGGTAGCCTGCATTAGCTTGTCGCGTTCAAACAAAGTTACCTGATGGCCAGCCAAGGCTAGTTGCCAGGCACTGGATAAGCCATTAATGCCGCCCCCTACTATTGCCAGTTTCATCAACATTCCTTAACCGTTTGTAGTGTGCGAGTTGCACCTTAAGGTTAGCTCAGTAACACTAAATCGTTGCGATGCACCACTTCTTCACTCGGGCAATAGCCTAGCACGGCATCGATTTGCTTACTGTGCAGCCCTTTAATTTTTGATAACTCGTGTGCGCTGTACTGGCTTATCCCTTTAGCCAGCGGCTTTTGCGCCGCGTTAACTATCAGCACGGCATCACCTTTCTCAAAATGGCCGCTACTGGCAACAATACCACTGGCTAACAGTGAAGCACCTTTGCTTTGGAGCGCAGCACTGGCGCCAACGTCTATTTGCACCACTCCTTGCTGGGTTAAGGTATTTAACAACCAATGCTTTTTGGCACTACGCCGGTCTTGCTGGCGAACAAAATAAGTACCCACCGCGGTACCGCTCAGTAAACGCTCGAAACTGGCCGCATCCTGACCATTTATGATCAGCGTATCAATACCCGCTTTGGTCGCTTTATCAGCAGCTTGAATTTTAGTTAGCATACCACCAGTACCTATGGCATGGTGGCTGCCACCCGCCATAGCATAAATAGCGTTGGTGATCTCGGCCACTTCAGCAAGATGCCGGGCGCCAGGTTCTAACCGCGGATTAGCAGTATATAGACCATCAATGTCAGAGCAAATTAGCAGTACATCCGCATCGACCACTATGGCCACCAAAGCCGCTAAGTTGTCATTGTCGCCCACTCGTAGTTCGGCGGTGGCCACACTGTCATTTTCATTAACGATAGGTAACACTTGGTTAGCCAGTAAGGTACGCAGGGTATTGTCGATATTCAGATAACGGCGTCGGTCTTGCAGATCAGCATGAGTCAGTAAAATTTGGGCGCAGTTAAAATCAAATAACTGGCTCCAACTGGCCATCATGCGGCTTTGGCCAACAGCTGCCATGGCTTGTTTAATATTGATGGGCAGCGGCTGCTGCTTAGCGATAATAGCATTGCGCCCTGCCGCTACGCTACCAGAGGATACTAATACTACCTCTTTACCTGCCAGGCGACATTCGGCAATAAAACGGGCAATGGTAAGCAAATAACGGGTAGAGCAACCTTGTGCGGTTGGCGCAATTAAGGCACTGCCCACTTTAATAACGATACGACGCCAGGACACAAAGGCCATAATACACTCCCGCTGATTATTGCCAGCAGCTTAAGGTTTGGGCGTCTATATGTCTATTAGTTTTTAGTACTGACCACAGTAATGTCGCATTCACCTGCAGTCAGGTGAGTAAAGCTGCCATAGGCGGCAATAACCAGTTCCTGTTCGGTATGTCGCCTGACATGCCAGTTAACCTGGCCGCTGCCAAAAGCCGGATGATCAATTACAAATTGACCAGTACGTTGACGAATATTATAGTTAAAAGTGTCTTGCCGCTGGCCTTGCTGAATATGCTGGGTCATTTCATGCTTATCGAAGATCCAGGTTCTACTTAACGCCTCATCCCGATACACCGTACCGCCCAGCACTTTAGACTTCCCCAGTTCACACCAGCTACCATTTAACAGCGCCATCGGTTCATTAATCGTCTGCTCGCCAAACAGCATGTCAATGCGTGCCTCGTTACCCGAGATGCAGGCGGCGCCCTGAAACACTACGCTGCCATCTGCTGCCGTACATTTAAACACACTGGCACTGACTACCTGACTAAACCCTAAAAAAAATAACAAACAAAAACAACGAATTATAATTATCATTAGACAAGCCCTGGTTGTTTTTCAATTGCGAGCAACACTTGTACTGCCCAAAACCAGCTTACCTTACCCAAAAAAACTGCGAAAGGGAATTCTATTCACATTAAATCTACATCAAAGCATGGCTCATTACCGTTAATATAATGCTTAAGTTCAGCAGTAATTCAGAGAGCAGTGCTAAGCTGTACTTATCTTAATAAGGGAATACATTATGAAATTAACGTCTTTTGCTGTTGCTACACTTGCTGCCAGCCTTGTTTTAGCAGGCTGTGCCAATCAATCTAACACTACACGTGGCGCCGCCATTGGCGCGGTAGCTGGTGCCATTGCTGGCAAAGCCACCGGCAACAATAAAGATAAGCGGTTGATTATTGGTGCCGCAGTCGGCGCTTTAGCCGGTGCCGCCGTTGGTAGTTATATGGATAATCAAGAAAAAGCCTTAAACGAAGAATTGAGCGGCACCGGAGTAAAAGTAATCCGTGATGGCGATAAGTTACGCCTAGATATTCCGGCCCAGCTTACCTTTGATATCAACCGCTCTGATATCAAGCCCAACCTGTTTCCAGCATTCAATGATATTGCCAAAGTGCTGCGCGACTATCCGAAAACCATGCTGGTTATAGCCGGCCACACTGATGATACCGGGCCTTATCAATATAATATGAACTTATCAATGGCGCGGGCTGATGCGGTAAAAAACTATCTGATGGCGCAAAACGTGCAATCAATCCGATTAGAAACTCAGGGCTATGGCCCTAATTACCCAGCAGTAGCCAACACCTCTGAGGCTAACCGTGCGCAAAATCGCCGGGTAGAAATTCATATTGAACCTGTTGTGGAATAACCACCTGCCACAAATAGAAACAGCGCCAAAAGGCGCTGTTTCTATTTGTGCCTTCAGTTAAAAACGATAGCTCACTTTACCGTATACATATTGACCACGTGGGTTATGCACCCGTGACGCATAACCATAAAGATCGCTATCACCATCGCCAATCGCAAATGGCGGATCTTCATCCAGCGCATTATTCATGCCGAGCACCAACTGCGTTTTATCATTCAGACTATAACGCAGCTGAACATCCAATAACATTTGGGCACTAATAGCCCGAGTACTGGTGTTTTCTACTTCGCTTGGCGGCGCATAATCTTCAAACTCGCCAATATAGCTCAAGCTGGTTACTACGCCCCAATCACCATAATTCCAATCAGCAGCGGCCAACCAACGGTGTTGTGGATAGTTATACTCGCCAGCGTAATCAATACCATTTTTCTCAAATTTATTGATATAAGACCAATCCAGGTTAAGCCTTACTTGCCCCATATCCTGTAACGACAGCAGATATGAAGTAGACAGATCCAAGCCGGTTGCTTCCTGCGAGCTAATATTTACATAGCTGTTAAACAAGCGGGAAAATTCGCCCAATGTTTGGCCTGGTAACGGCGCTAGGCGCTGACAAATGGTACTGTTCTGATTATTACACTCGGCGTTATAAACATTTTGATAATCGTTTTTATCAATTTTGTTGTCCTGAGTGATACTCCAGATATCCATGGTGACATCAAATTCATCGCTAACCTGCCACACGGCACCCAGGTTAAAGGTTTCTGATTCTTCTGGTTGCAAGCCTTCACTGCCTTCAAATACGATGGTGTAGTCGGTTGCAGCACAAGCTGGGTTGGCGGTATCAGGCGTTGGACAACGAAAGGTATCGGTAAAAAAAACCGACTCTTGCGACGGCCCCAGGCCAATTTGGGCCAGTGATGGTGCTCTAAAACCCTGACCAAATGAAGCGCGCAGGGTAAAGTTATCCAGTGGCCGCCATTTCATCGTAAACTGCGGGTTGGTAGTAGAACCAAAATCGCTATAATTATCGTAACGCCCGGCTACCGTGAACTCCAGCTCATCAGATAATGGCACTAAAAACTCAACATAGGCCGCATACTGATCGCGCTTAGCTTGCGCTGACACCGATTCTGTACCGAAAATTAAACCGCGCTGAAACTGGTCATCTGGCTGGTCAAAAGCATCTTCTTCCCGGTATTCAACACCGGCTGCCATCGATACCACTTGCTCACCTAAGGCGAAGGCTTCACCGCTGATGCTGGCATCGTATGCAGTAATATGCGATTCACCACGGCGCACCAATGAAGTGGTAATAGCGTCAATAACCTCTGGCGAGTTAATAACACCACCAAACGGATTATAATTACCTAAATTAATTTGTTGTTGTAAAAAGTCAGTGCGGACCCAGCCTTGCTGTTTACTGCCGGTTTGCATCGATTCGCTGCGACCTTTTTGTGCAGCAATATCCCAGTCCCAGTCTTGTAACTGGCCGCGTAAACCTACTACTATTCGCATTGAATCAGATTCGATATCCCAGGTGCGCGGGCCGGCATCTACGGTACGAAAACGATTTATCGCAATATCTTCACCAAAAGGGTTATATGGATGCGACGCGGGAACGGTTAAGCCAGCATCACGATCCAGCGGTGTAGGGGCACCTGCGGCCTGCGAGCTGTTATGCTGCACCGCCAATTCAACGTACCCTTGCAAACCCGGCGTAAATTGCTGACTACCTTGAAAAATTGCCCCAACACGTTCTGCTGCAGGCACCACCATACCAAAAGGACCATAGTCAAACACACAGGTTTGGCCAAATGCACGGTCTGTTGGGCATCCCGGATCAATCCGCGTTTGACCATTAACAATAAAATTGCCAGGAAAACCACGCGACGAACGTAAATCCATACCACCATAGGGAGCCTGGTTGGCCGTTCCAAAGCGGCCCATCTCTGCACCAGTTATAACGGTATTTTTAAAGTAATCCAGAATTAATGTGGCGTTAGCATCATCGGTATCGGTACCCCAAACCAAACTTGCCGACGTTTCATCGTAAGACGGGCCCGTAGTGCCGCCATGACTGACACTTAACTCAGCGCCATCAAAGTCTTTACGCATTATAATATTCACGACACCGGCAACGGCATCTGAGCCGTACACTGCCGAAGCACCGTCTTTTAATATTTCAATTCGCTCAATAGCCGCCACGGGTATCGAGTTAATATCGACAAACGAGTTAGCAATATTTTCAGCAAAGGCACTCACCGCCACCCGACGACCGTTAATTAACACCAAGGTGGCGTCAGATCCGAAGCCGCGCAAACTGATAGCTGCACCACCGTTAGCCGTTGAATCCTGGTTATTGCCGCGGGTAGAAAAAGTACCGGTTCCTGCAACTGGCGTGCGCTCTAACAGTTGCTGTAAATTTGAAAAGCCAGACTTAGCAATTTCATCACGGCTAATGATATCAATTGGCGATGCACCTTCCATATCATTCCGTTTAATACGAGACCCGGTTACTTCAATTCTTTCAAGCTGCTGTGTGGTCGCTTGATCTGCATTTTGCTGGGCCGCACTAAAATTGCTATAACCAAGCGAACTAACCGCCAGCGCACAAAGTGAATATTTAAATGACATGTTCATATGCTTCCTTTTTGTTATTTGCGTTGTCATTAACTGCTTAAACTGCGAACAATTATTAGCATATAAATTTATAAATTAACATAAGGATATTTAATTAACTCATCAGTTAATTTGGAGCCATTTCTTAACATTTGCTGGCACAAAAAAGCCCCGCATGCGGGGCTGACAGGTTTCTAAAGTAGGGTTAAATGTTAATATCGACTATAATTACACTATTAATTATTGGTATTAGCGTATTGACGCTCCAGAGTGACTACCTGCGCCTGCAGTCCACGCAAGGTAGCCCGTTCAGTACTAATTTGCTCAGCATAGCGTTGTTCAGCGCGGGCTATTTTCTGAGCCACTGCAGCAACTTCTTCTGTCCGGGGGAAACTACGTCTAAGCTTATATTGCTCAGATTTAAGCGCGTCGATAGCCAGTGTTTTTTCCTGCTCTAGCTTGGCTATTTTAAATTCGACAAAGCGACTTTTTCGTTTCACCGCATCAACCTGCTGCCGGAATTCACCAGGGGTACCAGATAAAGCCGTGCCTACAGGTCGCATATCCAGAGCCTCGGCATCCTTGGCACAGGAGAACTGACTAAATTCAACTACACCATTTGTTTCGCATTTATATACCGTTGCCTGTACTGAAAAAGCCAAAAAAAATAATAACGACACGTATCTCATAGTACTTCACCCTTGTTATGAGTAATAAATGTACAAAAAGCTTGCCAATTAGGCAAGCTTTGTTTCAAATTCATTTTAGCTTACCGCTAGCTGGCTTATCGGCTCTGGTTATTAATTTACTATGTTTCCAGGGCCTTTTTCATAAAGTTAGGCAAAGCACTGGCCGCTTTATGAATGTCGACGTTGTAATATTCCGTGCTAAAAGGCGCTTGCTGCGCATCAGCTTCGCGAAAACCATTAAATGCCGCGCCTTTGCGGGCTAAAGTGCAGGTCCACCAACCAGACGGGTAAACCATTTGCGGAAAATTAAGGGTTTGCAACGCAGCAAAGCCAGCATTACTCATTGCCTGGCGCATCGCCGATAATAACGGCATATGAATTAACGGCGACTCACTTTGTTGTACTAAAAAACCACCCGACCTTAACGCTTGCAAGCAACTGGCATAAAAAGCCTGGTTAAATAAACCTTCACCCGGGCCGATAGGATCGGTTGAATCAACAATAATAATATCAACCGACGCGGCTGGTGCATCGCGCATAAACTGAATACCATCGGCAAATTGCAACGTGGCCCGCGGATCATTATTAGAGGCACATAATTCCGGAAAGTATTTTTCTGCCATGCGGGTAACTTGCTCATCAATATCAATCTGAATAACGCTTTCTACCCCAGGGTGCTTTAATACTTCACGTAGGGTGCCGCAATCGCCACCACCAATAATTACCACATTTTTTGGGTTAGGATGGGTAAACAGTACCGGATGGCTAAGCATTTCATGGTACAAAAAGTTATCGCGGCTACTGAGCATAATCACGTCGTCAATAACCATTAAATTACCGAAATGGCTGGTTTCGTACATGGCTATTTTTTGGAATGGCGACTGAACCTCATCCAGTTTTTTAGTAATAGCCAACCCGAAAACACTACCGCTGTCGGCAAACACTTCGGTTAGCCACTTTTTGTCATCAAATACTGACATCTTTTTTCCCTTTAAACGTATAGGTGGCATATTTTGCCTGTATGAGCAGCAACAAACAAATTTTTATCGTTTTTTGCTGCAGCTTCCGGGCATAGGCTTTACACTATCTGACTAAAAACTTTTTAAGGAACCATAATGGCTGATTGGGGTATTGAAAAGGCGCGTTCAATTTATAACGTTGCCGTGTGGAGTGAAGGCTATTTTGATGTGAACCAGGAGGGCAATCTTATTGCCTACCCGGATCAAGATCACAGTAAAGCGGGGATAAGCTTTCCGGAGCTGACCCAGCGCTTTAAAGAAGAGGGCCTGACTTTACCCGTACTGGTGCGATTTACCGACATTTTACAGCACCGGGTCGATACTCTGATCACGTCTTTTCAAACGGCTAAAGCTGAAAAAGACTATCAGGGTCAGTACACTGCAGTTTACCCCATTAAGGTTAACCAGCAGTTTTCAGTAGTAAAACGCTTAATTAGCCACGAAAGTGGCAAAGTTGGCCTAGAAGCAGGCAGCAAACCAGAGCTGATGGCCATTTTAGGGGTCACTGAAAAACCGCTGCAAATTGTCTGTAATGGCTACAAAGACAGCGAATTTTTGCGCCTGGCCACCATTGGCCACATGATGGGCCACACGGTATACGTGGTGGTTGAAAAACTGTCTGAATTAAAAACGCTATTGCGGGAAATTGATAACCTGGGTGCCGCACCGCGCATTGGTATTCGCATTCGCTTAAACTCTGTTGGCAAAGGTAAATGGCAAAATACCGGCGGCGAAAAGGGTAAGTTTGGTTTAACCGCTACCCAGGTATTGCAAGCTATTGAAGTATTACGCAGCGCCGGCAAGCTCGACTTACTGCAGCTGGTGCATTTTCATATTGGTTCACAAATTGCCAATATCCGTGATATTCACAATGCTATTCGTGAATGTGCCCGCCACTATGCAGAACTGCGCACCTTAGGCGTGCCGATTACCACGGTAGACGTAGGTGGTGGCTTAGGGGTAGATTACGAGGGCTCAAAATCACGCTCGGCCTGTTCAATGAACTACACCATGATGGAATATGCCCGGAATGTGGTAAATGGCTTAAAAGAAGTGTGTGACGAATACAATTTACCGCATCCGGACATTATAACTGAGTCTGGCCGAGCCATGACGGCTCACCATGCGGTACTGGTAACCGATGCTATTGATATTGAGCGGGCACCAGGGCTGGTAAACTTACCCGAGCCCAGTGATGATGCCCCCACCGTTATATTAGGTTTATGGGAAGCGTATCAGAATGTTACGCCACGCTCAGCCGTGGAAGCGTATCATGATGCCATTCACTACTTTACCGACGCGCATGCCCAATATGTGCACGGCTTACTGACACTAAAAGACTGGTCATTACTGGAACAAATTTACTTTGCCACCATTAACAAAGTTCGGGCTAATTTAGATTTATCGGCGCGCTCGCACCGCGCTATTCATGATGAACTTAACGAGAAACTGGCAGACAAGTTATTCGTTAACTTCTCGTTATTTCAGTCAATGCCAGATGCCTGGGGTATTGACCAGCTTTTCCCGGTAATGCCGCTGGAGCGGATGCTGGAGCCACTGGATCATCGGGCTATTATTCAGGATATAACCTGCGACTCCGACGGCCAGTTAAAAAGCTATGCCGATGGAAATGGTATTGAATCAAGCCTGCCACTACCCATTTATAAAGAAGATGAACAGTACTTACTGGGCATGTTTATGGTGGGTGCCTATCAGGAAATTCTGGGCGACTTACATAACCTGTTTGGCGACACTGACTCGGTGCATGTCGAGCTGACTGAAGATGGCGGTTATAAGCTAACCAACATTATCAAAGGCGATACCGTGGCCGACGTGCTACGTTATGTGCAGTTTGATGCCATTAAGTTGCTGGCATCGTACACTAAACAGCTGGCTAAACTAGACATGAGTGATGCCCAAAAAGACGCCTTACTGGATGAACTTAAATCCGGTGTTTATGGTTATACCTACTTCGAAGATTAAGCTAGAATAGCATTTGATCGGACGTCAACAGAGCAGCCAATGGCTGCTCTGTTGGTCTTAAGCTTATTTCCTGTTGCCACAGCGGCAGCACTAAATAACCAGGTGCGCTATGTTATCATTTTTACCTAAGCCATTAATTGGCGTGTTGTCGGTGTTATTGTACTTTATCAATACCTTGTTCTGGTTTGTGCCAATAGTGTTGTTAGCGCTGCTAAAACTTCCCCCCATTACCCGCTGGCAAGCCTTTATTAGCCAATTACTTAACGCTTGTGCTGTGGCCTGGATTAGCCTGAATAATGTTACCACGGCGATATTCACCAACATTCATTGGAATGTTAATGGCTTAGAGCAACTGTCGCGTAAAGATTGGTATCTTATTTTAGCCAACCACCAGTCATGGGCCGACATTTTGGTATTGCAAAAAGTGTTTAACCGCAAAATTCCCTTTATTAAGTTTTTTCTGAAAAAAGAGCTGATTTACGTGCCTTTATTAGGCATTTGTTGGTGGGCGCTGGATTTTCCCTTTATGAAACGTTACAGCAAAAGCTTCTTAGCAAAACACCCCCATTTACAGGGTAAAGATATTGAAACCACCCGCAAAGCGTGTCGCAAGTTTCAATATAAACCCACCACCATTATGAATTTTGTGGAAGGCACCCGCTTCACTAAAGAAAAACATGATCTGCAACAATCTCCGTTTAACCGCTTATTAAAACCTAAAGCGGGCGGTGTAGCCTTTGTGTTGGCCGCGATGGGCAGTCAACTGCACAAAATGCTTGATGTTACTATTCACTATCCACAGGGTATTCCAACCTATTGGGATTATATTTCCGGTAAAGTTCGTGCTATAACGGTTAACATTAAGGTATTGCCAATAACAAGTGATGTAATGGGTGACTATAACGACCCTGAGCACCGGGAACGGTTTCAGCAGTGGGTTAATCAGTTATGGCGGCAAAAAGATCAGGAGTTAGCTGCATTAGCGCAAAAAGGAGTAGGCTGATGTTAAGTTTTTTACCGGGCTGGTTGCTGGTACCCTTCAGTTTTAGCGGCTTTGCGCTGAATTTAGCGTTTTGGGGCATCTTGGTGACGCCGTTAGGTATTCTTAAACTGCTGTTACCCTTTCACCCCGCTCAAAAATTACTGGCGATGGCAGGCCGTAGTTGTTTTCGTGGCTGGACTAATGTAAATACCGGCCTGATCAATCTGTTTAATGACGTTGAATGGCAAATATCTGGCGAAACCAGCCTAACTAGTGATAACTGGTACTTGTTGATTGCTAATCACCAGAGTTGGTTAGATATTCCGGTGGTCAGTAGTTTTGCACACCGGCTTATCCCGGAGCCTAAATTTTTCTTAAAAGACCAGCTGAAATGGGTGCCATTTTTAGGTAGTAGCTGCTGGGCCTTGGATATGCCGTTTATGAAACGCTATAACCCGGCAACCCTAACCAAGTACCCGCATCTTAAAGGTAAAGATATTGAAACGACCCGGCAGTCCTGCGCTAAATTTTTAACCGTGCCGACCACCATCATTAACTTTGTCGAAGGAAGTCGCTGTACTGAGCACAAAAAACAGGCAAAAAACAGTCCGTTTCAACACTTACTGCCGCCAAAAGCCGGTGGTATTGCCTTTACGCTGGCCAGTATGGGCGAGCAGTTTAATGCCATTTTAGACCTAACCTTAATTTATCCGGACAACCGGCAGCATGTAGCACTGGACATGTTAATGGGCCGTTTAAAACGGATTGTGATTCAGGCTGATATACTGGCAGTAGATGAGCAGGTGATGGGTGATTATTTTAACGATGCGCTGTTTCGGGAAGGTTTTCAGCAATGGTTAAACCAACGATGGCAAACTAAAGACCTGCAAATACAAGCGTTTTATCAGCAAGACCTACCGGCCAGTACCGAACAGCAAGTGGCGTGCTAGACACTTTTTTATATATGCTGTGATACCGCAGCGGGCTGTCGTACTGCCTGCAGCAACAAGTTGCGCGGTGTAACCTGGTAATCACAAAAAGCGCTTAATTGTACCTGATACCCCTGTTGTTCCAGATAAAGAGCACGATCCAGCACCAGCCATAATTCTAATGGCCGGCGAAATAAATGCCGTACCAATTCAATTCGCCGCACCAGTGCGGCATGCGTAGTGCCACGTTGTAAATAATATGGCCAATCGGGTTTCGCCGGCAGGCTTAGCTGATGCTCTGCCGCAGCCCAACAGGCAAAGTGAGCAAAATCGCCAGCAAACCAATGCTTTGCCACCGACGATAACGGCCGGTAGTTGCTATCGCCAGTCAATGCAGCACGCAGTGCCTGATAAGCCAAACGCCACTGCACTTCGGTATGTCGCAGTTTTTCAGTACGGGCACCGGCCGTTACCTGGCCTTGCACCGCCAATTTTAAATCATGCTGACTTAGCGCTAAATCGTGTTGTTGCCCCAAAGCTGATAACGGCTGATATTGCTCACTATCAATTAAATGATAACAACATGGCACCACATGCAATTGCTGACAGCCCACAGCTACCGCCTGCTGTAACAACTGAATATGCAGCTGGCCACAGGCATGCAATGCGACGACCTGCTGCTGCGCTGCCAGTTCTGCGCTACCCTGCGGGGTAAGTACATCGGCATGCACAAAACGTTGTGGAATATGAAACTGCGCGGCCAAATGGCGGCCAGCAACACATAACGGTTGTTGCCATTCGATACTGGTTACCGGCCGCTCAAACTGCCAGGACAACAAGCGGCCAAGGTGGCCTTTCCCAGCACACCATTCCAGCAGAGGCAGACTGGTTTGCGGTAACTGGCTGGCAAACGCGGTAATTTGCGCCACTTTTCGACCCGCAATACCATTGGTCAACCAAAATGGGACCGGCTTTAACATTCCGGCTGAGTCTGGCGGCGTTTTAGCCGTTGCCACATGGCGATAATTGGCCACACTATCTAAACCCGCAAACAGGTCGCCAAAATGGTGTTGCTGCAACGCCGGGCTCTGGTCAATAGCCGCAAGCTGCTCTTCTGGTATGCTTAGCAAACGTTGTTGTAATGCGGGGTTATGCCATGGTAGCTGCTGACAAGAAAAAGGCATTAACTGCCAGTAGTCCCGGTATTGTTGCAATAGCGCACTGCAGCGTATAAAGGCTTGCTGCAGTGTCGATACTTCAGCCACTAATACAACAAGCTGTAGAGCTTACGCCGATATTGACTGGCCACCACATCGCCTTTTGGTAGCGCCGCCAGAATATCTAAATACAGCTTTTTGCTGCCACCGTAATTTAAATCTTGCCGTAAAATACCCAGCAATAGCCCCAGCGCTTCTTCACTACGTTGCACCGCCTGATACTGCACCGCTAACTGCTCTTTAAGGCTGTTATCATCTGGCTTGGCAGCCAATTGCTGCTCCAGTGCCTGAATTTCCGGGGTATCAGCGGCTTCCAGGGCCAGTTCTAACTTAGCGGTTACTGCTTTAAAAACACTGTCCTGATCGGCTAGTTTTACGTCAGCTAACAAGGCCTGTGCCTGCGGCAATTGGCCAAGACTGACCGCGGTATCAGCCAGCCATACTTTTAGTTCAGCCCGCTCGGGGGCTAAATCGACCGCTTGTTTAAATAGCGTGTAGGCTTCTTTAGGGTTTTTTTCGGCCAGAAACTGCTGCGCGCGGGCAATCAGCTCATCTTCTGGTTTGGGTAAATACGGCTGTAACCTGGCCATAATGGCCTGCTCGGTTTCTACCCCGGCAAAACCATCTACCGGCCTGCCATCTTTAATCAGCATAACCGTAGGCAACGATTGCACCCCAAATTGCGTGGCTAAATCTTGCTGCTGATCGCAATCTACCCTGGCCAGTAACAGCTGCTGCGGATAGCGCTGCACTATCGCCATTAGAATAGGCGTTAACTGCTGACAGCCTTCGCTGCGAGCCGAATGAAACTGAAACACCACCAGCTGCTGTTTCGATTGTTCCAGCACCTCACGGGCATTTTCTACACTTACTTCAATAATGGGGCTTTGCATAACTAACCAGTCCTGTATTTTGCAGTATTGGCCATACTATGTGGCCAGGCTTGCTATTTTACAAGCGTCCAGCCGCTAGCGGCAAATCAGAAAAAACCATCGACATTCGTTATGACATCCCGTAAATTGATTACGCGTTCATATAATATGACTTCATAAGAAGCAACAACAAGAACGTCAGTTGCCAACCCGTCCACGTAGCAAACCGGCAGTGCCATTAGTGCACCGCAGTGTTAAACCAGTACTGAGCAATCAGCGTTGGTTCTATATTTTTGCTACATAAACGATGAGACGACACCATGACAAGCCAAACTAAACAAACCGAGATGCTATCGGGCGCCGCGATGATTATCAGAGCACTGGCCGATGAAGGGGTAGAGTATCTTTACGGCTACCCGGGTGGCGCTGTGCTACATATCTATGATGCCTTATTTCAACAAACCAAAGTAAAACATGTATTGGTGCGTCACGAGCAGGCGGCAACTCACATGGCCGACGCCTATGCCCGCGCCAGTGGTAAAGCCGGCGCCGTGCTGGTTAC
Source organism: Arsukibacterium sp. MJ3 (assembly GCF_000987765.1). Lineage (GTDB taxonomy): Bacteria > Pseudomonadota > Gammaproteobacteria > Enterobacterales > Alteromonadaceae > Alishewanella. The sequence goes on along the minus strand of NZ_LAHP01000016.1, from coordinate 30,042 downwards.
GTCGGGGCCGGGTGCCACCAATGCCGTTACGGGTATTGCCACCGCTTATATGGATTCCATTCCAATGGTGGTATTAACCGGCCAGGTAATGAGCCATTTAATTGGCGAAGATGCCTTTCAGGAAACCGATATGCTTGGCATTTCCCGGCCCATTTGTAAGCACAATATGTCGGTGCGCCGGCCAGAAGATATTCCGGCCATCATCAAAAAAGCCTTTTATATTGCCCAAAGTGGTCGCCCCGGGCCAGTGGTAATCGATATTCCAAAAGACATGACTATCCCCAGCCAAACCTTTCCCTACCACTACCCCAGCGAAGTGAAGCTGCGCTCGTATCAGCCAAAATTAAAAGGCCACAGTGGTCAGATTAAAAAAGCGGTTACGGCGCTGCTGGCAGCAAAACGGCCCATTTTATATGCTGGCGGTGGCGTTATTATGGGCGGTGCGTCAAAAGAGCTAACGGAACTGGCGCAGCTACTGAATTTACCGGTCACCAATACGCTGATGGGGTTGGGATGTTACCCTTCTGGCGATAAGCAATTTATTGGCATGTTGGGTATGCATGGCAGCTATGAAGCAAACCAAACCATGCATAACGCTGATTTAATTCTAGCAGTGGGTGCCCGCTTTGATGACCGGGTAACCAATAACACCAAAAAATTCTGCCCAGACGCCACTATTATTCATATTGATATTGACCCGGCCAGTATTTCTAAAACCGTTAATGCCCACATTCCAATAGTGGGCCTAGTGAAACCGGTGCTGGAAGACATGCTGGAGCTGTTGGCGCAGAAAAAGAAAAAACTGGACACTGCTGCCTTGAAAAAATGGTGGCAACAAATTGACGACTGGCGCGCATTGCACGGTGGCCGTTACGACAACGCAGCCCCGATGCTAAAACCACAGTATGTTATTGAACAGCTAAGTAAAATAACTAAAGGTAATGCCTATGTCTGCAGCGACGTAGGCCAGCACCAGATGTTTGCCGCGCAGTATTATGGTTTTAACAAACCCAACCGCTGGATTAACTCTGGCGGCCTCGGCACCATGGGCTTTGGTTTGCCGGCAGCCATGGGGGTCAAACTAAATTATCCCGACGAAGATGTCGTTTGTGTGACGGGTGAGGGTTCTATTCAAATGAATATTCAGGAACTCTCAACCTGCAAGCAATACGGCCTGGCGGTAAAAATTATTAACCTGAACAATGGCTATTTAGGCATGGTTAAACAATGGCAGGATATGAACTATGAGTCGCGCTATGCCAGCTCATATATGGATTCATTACCCGACTTTGTTAAATTAGCGGAAGCTTATGGCCATGTGGGTATTCGGGTAACCGAACCTGAACAGTTAATTCCGGCACTGGAGCGGGCGTTTGCCTTAAAAGATCAGCTGGTGTTCCTCGACATTCATATAGACCCGAAAGAACACGTGTACCCGATGCACATTCCTGGCGGTGCAATGAATGACATGTTCTTAAGCAAAACAGAGAGGACTTAACATGCGGCATATTATTTCTGTTCTGCTGGAGAATGAATCGGGCGCCTTAGCCAGGCTGGTCGGCTTATTTGCCCAACGTGGTTACAACATTGACTCGTTAACTGTGGCCCCCACCGAAGACGCCACCTTATCGCGCCTAACGCTGGTAACCCATGGTAACGACCAGGTCATTGAGCAAATTACTAAACAGCTGCATAAGCTGATTGAAGTGGTAAAACTGACTGACTTAAACGAGTCACCACATCTGGAGCGCGAGTTAATGCTGGTAAAAGTAAAAGCCAGCGGCGCGGCGCGCGATGAAGTAAAACGCTGTGCCGATATTTTTCGCGGCCAAATTATCGACGTTACCACCAGCACCTACACCGTGCAATTGGTGGGCACCAGCGACAAACTAGACGCCTTTATTCAGGCGCTAAGCACCACCATAATTTTAGAGGTGGTCCGCAGCGGCGTGTCGGGTATTGCCCGTGGGGAAAAAACACTGGCGTTGTAGCTCACTTCATTTAGTAAGGGCTGGAACTTCATTCCAGCCCTGTTCAATACCACAAACGAATTTGAACTTTTAAGTAATAACGCCTATCCTATAGACAATACAATCGTTGGATAACACATGCGCTGCAACAATTGGTTCATTATGGCACTATGCTTTCTGTTTCTCTTAAAGGGAACAGGGGCGTACGCCATGGTACATTGCCAAGGACAACAACAGCATATCAACCCAACACTCTCCGTTTCTAACTCTGCAGCTGATCTAACGTCACACGCCCAGCATCAGCATGTTGCAAAAAACTCATTAGATAGCACTGCAGCTAGTCACGCGCATGAAAGTGCCGCCAATGCTGAGCCCTGCGAAGCATGCGACCATTGTTGTTCGATACATTGCGCGCCTTTGCCGGCACTATTTACTGTGGCGCAAGCCCATTATCATGATAAAGCCTTGCAGTTTGCCTACTTCCCTACCGCTGGTGTGGTTATACCCCAAGAACGACCACCAAAGTCTGCTTAATCCTCTAAAACGTCCCTTTTAGGTAACGAAACTACTCGAGCCAGTGTCTGAACACTGCCGCTTGTCTATTATGTATACATTTTCCTGTAAATTAATTAAGGATATTGTTATGTTCAGCCGTAAAATCCTAACCGTGCTGGCAGGTGCCGGATGTTCAATCATCAGCATTTTGTTTGCCCATACGCTGTCAGCAACTGAGCTGACACTACCCGCATCACTGCAACAAAACGCTGCAATGCTGGCGCCACCTTATATGTCGGTTACTACACCACAAGCGACCATTCCTGCCCTGGGTAACTGGGCTGAAGTAAACCAGCGGGTACACCAGATTGGCGGCTGGATGTTTTATGCCACTGAAGGCAGCGGCCAGCATGAGCAGCATAGGCAGCACCAGATGTCTGAACCTAAAGCCAATAAGCATGAGGGGCATTGATTATGGCCATGCCCAAACAGCAGTGTAGCAAAACGTCATTTACGGCAATGGCTAAGCTTGTTACGCTAGCAACAGTAATGGTCAGCCTGACAGCATGTGCGATTAATCCGGGTAACCCGATAAGTGCAGTACAGGCTGATATTGCGGCCATCAATCCGACACCACTGCAACGTATTGACAGCGATGAGCAGCAGCAACAAATACAGCAACGGGTGCAGCAGTTATTACTGACGCCGTTAACCTTAGATACCGCAGTAGAAATAACCGTTCTTAACAGTAAAACGTTGCAAGCTGAGTTATTTGCGCTGGGCGTATCGGCTACGCAACTGCAACAGGCATCGCAACTACCAAACCCGGCCATTATGCTAACCCGCAGTGTGTCTGATGGTGATTATGCAACAGAGCTGGAGTTTGGCTTTAACATTCTGGCCTTGCTTACCTTGCCCAAAATACGGCAGTTAGCAACAAACCGCTTTGAGCAGGCCCGCTTAGCCACCGCGCAACGTATTGCCAGCATGATTGCCGACACCCGACACGCCTATTGGAACGCCGTAGCGGCGCAGGAGGTACTGCGTTACATCGAGCAGGTGCATACCACCACGGCAGCCGGTGCTGAATTGGCAACACGTATGCTGCAGGCAGGTAACTTTAATAAACTAGACTATTTACGTGAACAAAGCCTGTTAACGGATGCTACCCTTAACTTAGTGAAAGCACGGCAGGCAGCCTATAGCAGTAAAGAGACTCTGCAAAGCCAGTTGGGCTTGTGGCAGCAGTCAGAGCAGTTAATTTTACCAGAGCGCTTACCCGACATGCCAACTCAGATAGCACAGTGGCAAAGTGTTGCACAAGATGGGCTAGACCAGCGACTGGATGTCAGGCTGGCAACATTACAGCTGGCGTTTATTGCCAATAGCGCAGGCCTGACTAAAGCCACCCGCTTTATTAATGCCTTTGAATTAGAAGTTGGCGGTAATCTGCAAGACCGTTCAGAGCGAAGCTATAAAGCCGTATTAGAGTTGCCACTTTTCGATTGGGGCTCGTATCGGGTGAAAAAAGCAGAGTATCAGTATAAACAAGCATTTAACCACGCTTTTGCTACTGGTATTAGCGCCCGCTCAGCATTAAGACAAAGCTATTATCAGTACAGCGCCATGCATGAAATAGCGCAACATTACAAAAACGCCATGTTGCCAATTCAACAGCAAATTGCCGAAGAAAATCAATTGCGCTACAACGGTATGTTTATCAGCGTGTTTGAGCTTATTGCCGACGCCCGCAACCAAATTAATGCAGTAACCGGTTATGTTAATGCTAACCGGGATTTTTGGCTGGCTAAATCGCAATTAGATTTAGTGATGATTGGGGTACCGGTCACGATAAACAGCAGCACCGAATTGCCGTCTGTTAGTAGCGCTGCTGGCGCCGAACATTAAGGAGTTATTATGTTTTCACGTCGTGAGTTACTAAAAAGCATCGGGGCAATTACCGCAGGTGTTGGCGTCGCGTCGGTCAGTAGAGCGGCACTGGCGGGTATTCCAGAAGTGGTGAGCCAAAGCTCGGCAGACACTATGACACCCTCGTTGCCCACCTCAGGCCGACCCTACAACCCAGTTGTCACGCTAAATGGCTGGACCTTGCCCTGGCGCATGAATAATGGCGTTAAAGAATTCCATTTGGTGGCGGAGCCGGTAATCAGGGAAATAGCGCCAGGCATGAAGGCGCATTTATGGGGCTATAACGGTCAGTCACCGGGACCCACTATTGAGGTGGTGGAAGGGGACAGAGTAAGAATTTTTGTCACCAATAAACTGCCAGAACATACCTCTATTCACTGGCATGGGCAACGTTTGCCCAATGGCATGGATGGCGTGTCAGGCTTAAACCAGCCGGCTATCCCGGTAGGTAAAACCTACGTTTACGAGTTTGTTGCCAGGCGTCCCGGCACCTTTATGTATCACCCTCATGCCGATGAGATGGTGCAAATGGCCATGGGCATGATGGGCTTTTGGGTAACGCATCCAAAAGACGCTCACCCGTATATTGAAGAAGTAGACCGCGATTTTGTGTTTTTGCTTAATGCCTATGATATAGCGCCAGGCGCCTACACACCAAAAATCATGACGATGCTGGATTTTAACCTGTGGACCTGGAATAGCCGGGCCTTTCCGGGAATTGACCCTTTGGTGGTGCGTAAAAACGACAAGGTGCGGATCCGCATTGGTAACCTGACCATGACTAACCACCCCATCCACATTCATGGCCATGAGTTTACAGTTACCGGTACTGACGGCGGCCCCACACCACCGGGCAGTCGCTGGCCAGAAGTCACCACCGACATTGCGGTAGGCCAAATGCGCCAAATTGAATTTGTGGCGGATGAATTAGGTGACTGGGCATTCCACTGTCACAAGTCGCACCATACCATGAATGCAATGGGCCATGATGTGCCAACCATGATAGGTGTTGACCATAGTGGCATGACTAAAAAAATCCAGACCCTGGTGCCTGATTATATGGTAATGGGCGAGCGTGGCATGGCCGATATGACCGAAATGACCATGCCACTTCCAGACAATACCTTACCAATGATGACCGGCGACGGCCCCTTTGGCTCGGTGGAAATGGGCGGTATGTTCAGTGTTATTAAAGTTAGAGAAGATCAGGCGCCGAATGATTATGCTGATCCGGGTTGGTTTAAACACCCGGAAGGCACAGTCGCCAGCGAGTGGAACGGCGATATAACTGCGCCAAAACGCTCGGCAGAGCATGGCGGCCAGCTTATGTCAGTAGAGCAACCAGCGGCAAAAGAGCTGGAAGTAACAGTACGTAAACCTCAAGGCCATAATGGGCATAACTAACAACAGGTGAATGATGAAATTATTAACTGTAAGTATTACTGTGTTATTCGCGGCATTAGCATCGTGTGCAACCTTGGCACAGCAAGCTCATGCTGAACATCACCAGAACGCCGAAACGCTACCTGCGGCTGCGGCGGAAGATATGACCGTAGCCACGGTACGTAAGATAGACGTTGAATACGGCAAAATCACCCTGAAACATGAAGCAATAAAAAGCCTGGCAATGCCCGGCATGACAATGGTGTTTCAAATTGACGATAAAACCTTGTTCGAGGGCTTAGCACCAGGTGATAACGTGCAATTCCAAGTTAAGAAGATAGGCACAAAGCTAGTGGTAACCGCCATTGAAAAAACAGCGCCCAGCGCACATGAAGGAGAACAAAAATGAGCGTTATTACACGTTTCCCCCTTGTAAATAGCAACGCCGTTTATTCTGCTGCGCTGCTCGCTTTAGCGGCGCTACTGACGTTAGTTACGCCAACCCAAGTCTGGGCTCACACCAGTTTAACCGCCTCTGCACCAGCAAATGGTCAGACGGTTACTGCAGTGAACCAGCTAAACCTGGAGTTTGGCGCGCCGCTACGTTTAATGAGCGTGAGTTTAAAAGATGATGCAGGACAGGATGTTGCGCTGAACTTTAAACGCAGTAACACGGCTAAAGCCCGTTTTGTCGTGCCAACTAACGCCCCATTAGCCGCGGCGTCATATCAGGTTTTTTGGATGGGCATGGGTGACGATGGCCATAAAATTGAAGGCAACTTTAGTTTTATTGTTAACCCCACTGCAGTTGCCGTAACCACAGCACCTACAACTGAGTAACGATAATTGGCAGGTTAGCCATATTCATTGGTCAAAATAGTACACTGAGTACTGCAGGGTTCAGCCCTGTTAGAGGAATTACTTGTGGATGTATTTAACCTTGGCAGCTGGCTGGCAAAAGTGCTGCTGTACCTTGCCAGCGCAGGCGTAATAGGTGGCTATTATATTACCCTGCTTAGCAAACAGGATAACGCGGTAATGGCTTGGTTGCGTTATTACGGTTTGGCGGCGGCGCTGCTGGGGCTATGCAGCGTAATGCTGGCATTTATGCTGCAATTACTACAATTCAGTGGCCAGGGCTGGGCCAGTTTCGCTGATTGGGAGCTTTACGGTATGCTATTGGCGGGCAATATGGGCCTCAGTTGGGGCTTGGCATTTTGCGGTTTTTTCCTTTTTGCCATTAGCCACGTTGTTATCTGGCGCCAACCGCTGCTGCGCATGGTTGCGCCTGTTGCCTGCCTCAGCATTGTTTTAGCCTATACCTTTAATGGTCATTTAGTTCATAGCCCATGGTATGGGCAGTTAGCACTGTTGCTTCATCTTATCGCAGTATCGCTCTGGATGGGTTCACTGCTGCCATTGTGGCAAATAAGCCGAATTGCCACACCAGCGCTAACTGCCCGACTGATGCAGCAGTTTGGCGTGCTGGCACTGTTTTTTGTTGGCTTATTATTGTTAGCGGGCGGCCTGATGCTATTGCTATTGCTCGAAGATTTGCGCCAGCTGTGGCAAACCGCGTATGGCCAAACGTTGTTGGTTAAGTTTAGCCTGGTGCTGCTACTGCTGGGACTGGGTGCCATCAATAAATTGCTGCTAGTACCACAACTGCCAAAGCCGCTGGCCTTGCAACGCCTACGGGCAGTTATAAGTATTGAAATAGTTACCGGCCTGCTTGTGCTAGGTGTTACTGCATGGGCAACGGTAGTGATAGGGTTGGATAGATCCTGACTTTAGAAAAAATAATTTGGAAGACGCCATCGCTCATCAGATTAATATCCTACGCCAGTTAGATGATTGTTATATTGAAAACGGTTGGTGGCGGCGTGTCGGGTATTGCCTGCAGTGAAAAGCGCTGGCGTTGTAAGCCGATTTTAGTCTATGACAACAAGCCACTAAACCAGGCCAGAAACAGCAATGCAAAGCCGCTAAGATAAACTAGGCCAACCCAGCTTAGCCATTGCAGCGGCCAGCTTAATGCTATGGCGCCGTTACCGCGCATTAAACTGAAATTTAGCCAGGCAAATACTGGCGTGGTTAAAAAGGCCAGCGTCATGGCAAAAGTGAGTAAGGGGCCAAGCGCCGAGCTAAAAAATAAAATAAGTGCCATACCACTGGCTGCCTGCGCTAACAGCCAGAGACTTAGGCTACGGCGATTGGTTGGCTGTTGCCAGCCTACTAAAATAAACGACTCATTCAGGGTGCGGGCATAGCCATCTAATACGGTAATGGTGGTGCCAAACATGCATAAAAAAGCAATAAGTGCCACCAACGGCCGCGACCAGTCGCCAATAGTGCTGACATACATATTCATTAGTTGCTGGGCAAAAGCACTGCCGGCCAGCGCAATCGGTTGCTCACTACCGTATTGCACCAAAGCACCTAACGATAAAAATACTAAGGCCAGCGTCGCGGTCAGCCAGTAACCCAGGTTAAAATCGAACAGCCCCTGCGCGCGGGTAATGTGGGTATGGCGCTGCTTGGCTTTTAACCATAACGAGCTGATGGCTGAAATTTCAATAGGCGCCGGCATCCAGCCCATTAACGCCACTAAAAAACCTAACCCCGCCAGAGTCCAGGGCGTGGGGCCAATATAGTCAGCCGGTGCCTGCGCACCATTTTGCCAGGCAATAGCCACTGCAACTACAGTCGTTATGGTCAGCAGCAGCATAATCAGCTTGGATACCGTATCCAGCGCTCGGTAATGGCCGAGCAGTAAAATCAGCAAGCACACCGCCAGAATAAGCCAACACAACAAGGTGATTGATACCGTCCCCGGCAGCGCATACTGTAACAGGCTGGCGGTGAGCAATAGCACCCCGGCGGTATTGACTACTGCAGCAATAATAGTTAAGCCAATAAAGCTATAAAAGTAAGCCTTACCCTTGCGCTGATAGCCCTGCAACAAACTTTCATTATGCTGCAATGTATACTGCACACCAAAGCGGAAAAACGGATATTTTAGTATATTAACTAGCAATATCAGCCAGATAAGTTGCCAGCCAAATAAGGCCCCTGCCTGAGTGGACGCCACCAGGTGCGAGCCACCAATGGCAGCGGTAGCCATTAACATTCCCGGGCCCAGGGCCTGAATGCGGCCGCGCCAACCTTTATTTAAACCTTGTTGCTGAGCTTGCATAGTCTACACTGCTTATTGTTATTTATTGTTATTTATTGTTGGCTAGCTTAGCCTAAGCACCTTAATCATGCAGCAACAGCGTTACTGCGCCGAGCAAAAAGGTAACACCATGCAAGATGAACAACTTGACCAGGCCATGCTATTTGAAGTGGTAGAAAACCAGTTAGCCGACAACTACCCGACTGACGTTAAAGCCACATTAATGCGGCTACGGATGACCGGCAGCAGCTATGATGATGCCATTGCCCTAATAGCCTGCGCATTGGCGCCGGAAATGGTTGACGTGATAGAGCATCAGCAAAGCTTTAATTTAGCCCGCTATACCAGCCACTTAAATTTATTGCCACAAACCCCCTGGTTAGAGGAGTAATAATAATGGCAGCAGAGGAGATTATTCATCAAGCCTGGCGGCAGCGTTTTGTGCTGGCAAATGATGGCGAGCAAGCCCAGCTAGATTATCAACTGGCGGGCAGCACCATTAATTTCACCAACACCTTTGTACCACCCGAACTGCGTGGTAAGGGGTTAGCTGAAAAGCTGGTGCGCCACGGTCTGGCGTGGGCTAAACAGCAGAATTTAACTATTTATGCCAGTTGCTGGTATGTAAAAAAGTTTTTAGGCTAGCAATAACCGGTTACCGCAGCAGCGAAAACACCAAAAAAGAGTGGATAACCCATCACAGGTAAGGCAGTCGTGATGACAGATATTGATTAAAAGAGGGAACGACTATGTTATCACGCCGCATAAGCACTGTAGCGTTACTGCTAAGTGCTGCATTTTTACTTAGTGCTTGTAATAAAGCCACCGATCCAGCTGTCAGTGCTAACCTGAGTAGCAATGCCAGTCGCGCTAGTAGTAGCATTGCTCAGTACAGTGCTGAACAATTCTTTGCCACCAAAAGCTATATGGGCAATGACATTAACCATGATGCCAGCGCGTTGCTGGTAGCATCTGATGAAAGTGGCGTGTTTAACCTGTACCGTGTTAGCCTTGACGGTAAAGACTGGCAACCGTTAACACAGTCGACTACTGATCCGGCGTTTCCAATTAGTTGGTTTCCCAATGATAACCGCTTACTCTATACCGCGGATCAAGGCGGCAATGAGCTAAACCACGTTTATCTGCGCGAAACCGACGGTAGCGTGCGCGACCTTACCCCCGGCGACAAGCTGAAAGCCTATTTTGCTGGTTGGCACGATGACGGCAGTTTTTTTATTGCCAGCAATGAGCGTGATGCCCGTTTCTTTGACTTGTATCGCTATAATGCAACCGACTACAGCCGTAAGTTGGTGTATGAAAACAACGATGGTTATGGCATAGATGCCGTAAGTAAAGATGGCCGTTACCTGGCGCTAAGCAAAGAGCGCACTAATGCCGATAATAACCTGTTTTTGCATACGCTAGGCAGCAGTACTGACCCACAATTAATTACCGAACATCAGGGCAATATTTCCCACCAGGTATACGGCTTTACGCCGGATAGCAGTGCGCTGTTGTTTGGTGCCAATGGCAGCAGTGAATTTGTTGCCGCCTATAGTTACAACTTGCAAAACGCCAGCACGGTGCCTTATAGCCAGGCCGACTGGGATATCAGCTTTATTTACTTTAGCGATGACAAACAGTACCAGGTGCAGGGCGTGAATGCCGACGCGTCTACCGTGATCAGTATTACCAACCTTAAAAACGGTAACGCGCTGCAACTACCCGAACTACCTGCCGGTGACTTACGTGGCGTAACCTTTTCTGATGATAGTAACTACCTGAGTTTTTACTTAAATGCCGATAATAGCCCGTCTAATTTATATGTCTGGCAAGTAGGTAGCCCAGAAGTCACACGACTCACTCAAGCACTCGACAGCAGCATTAACGAGCAACATCTGGTACAAAGTGAGGTAATTCGTTTTAACAGCTTTGACGACCTAACGATTCCAGCCCTACTGTATAAGCCGCATCAGGCTAACCCTAACGCTAAGGTACCGGCACTAATTTGGATCCACGGTGGCCCCGGTGGGCAGTCCCGCACTGGCTACAGCCCGATGATCCAACATTTGTTGAATCATGGCTATGCCATTTTGTCGGTCAATAACCGTGGCTCATCTGGCTATGGTAAAACCTTTTATCACCTGGATGACCTGCGCCACGGTGAGGATGATTTACAGGACATTGTTTACGGTAAAAAATATCTGCAGCAACTGGACTGGGTAGCAACCGACCGCATTGGCGTGATCGGCGGCAGTTACGGCGGCTACCTGACTATGGCCGCCATGGCCTTTACCGATGAGTTTAAGGTAGGTATCAATATTTTTGGAGTAACTAACTGGGTACGCACCCTGGAAAGTATTCCACCGTGGTGGGAAGCGTATCGTGAATCGCTGTATGCTGAACTGGGTGATCCGGCAGTAGATGGCGATCGACTGCGCCGCATTTCACCGGTATTTCATGGTGACAAAGTAAAAAAACCGGTACTGGTGGTGCAAGGTGCTAACGACCCAAGGGTTTTGCAGGTAGAAAGCGATGAAATGGTCGCCGCCATTCGAGCCAACGGCGTACCAGTAGAGTATGTGCTGTTCCCAGATGAAGGCCACGGCTTCTTGAAAAAAGCTAACCGCATTACTGCGCAGCAGACATACCTGACATTTTTACAGCAACATTTATAATGAACCAAGAGGGGGCCTAAAGCCCCCTATTATCAAACAGAGCAAGTAACTTACTGTTAAAACGCAACCAACAGATTAACGTAATAAAGAAAACTGATTACCGCCACGACTTTGGGCGTGTAACATGGCAGCTGCCGCCCTTTCCATTAATAACTCTGCGTCAATACCGTCTTCAGGACAACGGCTAATGCCAATACTGGCCGACAACTCCAGTGGTGGCTGACACAAGCCATTTGGCAATGCCAGCTTTTGCATCAATTTTTCGGCTACCAGTACCGCATCATAAATGCGTGAGACGTCGGTTATCAGTAGTAAAAACTTGTCGTCGGCCTGCTGGCTAATTACATCGCACTCACGCACGGCCTCAGCCAAACGAGTCATGGCCAGCTCGCTAACCTGCTTAGCGGTCGTCGCGCCATAATTAACATATATTTCCTGGTAATTATCTAATTGCACAGACAGCGTAGCAAAGCCACTGCCCTGGCGCTGCACCTGCTTAATCATAAACTGAATACGCTGTTGCATTTGCAGCTGGTCTGTTGTGTCGCTAGGGTTACCCAACTGCAAGCTTTGCCTGAGTGCCAACAATTCGCCCAGCGTATGCTCGGTTACTTTTTCCGCCTGCTGCAGTGCTTGCTGTAATTCAGCATAGCTGCGCCTGGGCGTTAACAAAATTTTATGGCGCAAAATCGGCCAAACACCATAAATATGATTAATAGTATTGGGTTTGCTTTGCATACTGTCTCCGACCAGCTGACATCAGATCCTGCGACCACGAAGAAGCCTTATCGCCACCATCACCAATGCCACAACCAACAAAATATGAATAAACCCACCCATGGTGTAAGAAGACACCAGGCCGAGCGCCCAAAGAATAATCAGCAATACAATTATTGTTTCTAACATTGCGTTCTACCTATTAACGATTTATGGGCTATAACTATGCAACAGTACTGCCAGAGTTGTATGTACGGTATGCAACATAACGCAATTAATATAACTATAGTCGGACTATCATCGGAGGGCGACTATTATTTCAAACAAAAGTGCGCTAGCGCACAGATCCCCACTGCAAGGTGTTTTAAGTTGAAAGTTACCATTATAGTAAACTTACTGAGAATCTGAATATGACCCTTCGCCCTACTATTTTTATCTTGTTTCTGCTGTTGCCGTTACTGGCATTAACTGGCTGCGACAACACTCCGGCAAACCAAACTAAAACCATACAGATGGAGGATACCAGTCTGAACGTCGCCGTGTCTGATGCACTAAAACGTGAAGCGTTTTTTAACAACAGTACTATTACCGTTACCTCAGAGCAAGGTGAAATCAGTCTTAACGGTACAGTTAACTCAACCGAAGATAAAAGCCGCGCAGGTGTTGTTGCCGAAAAAGTGACAGGGGTAAAGGCAGTAAAAAATAACCTGAACATTATTACGCCATCCATATCAAATTAAATATCACTAACTAGGAATAACCATCATGAAGATGCGAAATATCTACGCCCTATTTTTTCTGAGCTTATTTAGCCTGACATTATTGGGCTGTGGTGCTACTGATACTCGCGAGGGTGCTGGTGAGTATGTCGACGATACCGTGATAACCACCAAGGTAAAGGCCGCTATTTTTAATACGTCATCGCTTAAAGTTGCTGAAATTAATGTAGAAACCTTTAAAGGTGTGGTGCAACTAAGTGGTTTTGTAAACTCTGCAGCAGACATTGACACCGCAATTCGGGTGGCACGGGAAGTAACCGGCGTGACCTCGGTTAAAAACGCGATGCGGGTCAAATAACCTGGTGCCGTTTTAATAATGTTATGTTATCACACCTCTCTGTGCGGTACCGCACAGAGTTAACATTTTTTTCAATTACAATTCATAATATTCATTCGCCGCTGTAATTTGTAGCGGCTAATATATTGTTACAAACATAGGGATATATATGATTCATTCGGCGCAACCGCAAACTAAAACCGCATCATCTCATCAGCCAACGCATAATCATTTACTTAATGCCTTGTCGCCTGAGGTGCAGCAACGGCTATTTCCGCACATGGAACTAATAGAAATGCCGCTGGGTAAAGTGTTGTATGAATCTGGCGATGTGTTGCGCTATGTTTACTTTCCTACCGATAGCATTGTGTCGTTACTATATGTGATGGAAAATGGCGCGTCAGCAGAAATTGCTGTTGTAGGTTATGACGGCCTGATTGGCGTGGCATTGTTTATGGGCGGCGAAAGCACTACCAGCCGCGCCGTGGTGCAAAGTGCTGGTTGGGGTTACCGCCTGCGGAGCCAGCGAATGAAAGACGAATTTAACCGCCATGGCGAACTGCTGCATTTAATGCTTCGGTACTCGCAAGCGCTTATTACCCAAATGGCGCAAACGGCCGTATGTAACCGCCATCACAGTATTGAGCAGCAACTATGCCGCTGGTTGTTATTGTCACTGGACCGTTTACATGACAACCATTTGCTGATGACTCAGGAGCTTATAGCGAATATGCTCGGGGTACGCCGTGAAGGCGTAACAGAAGCCGCTTGCCGTTTGCATAAACACGGCGTAATAGATTACAGCCGCGGCCATATCACGGTGACCGACCGCCACAAGCTAGAGCAGCTTAGCTGCGAATGCTACGCGGTGGTAAAAGCAGAAACTGACCGGTTGTTACCTTATAGCAAGGATAAACCGGCCAGCAAAAAAACTGCAACTTGTCATTAATTGCGGCCGTTAGCGGCCCATTTAAACTGCACCCCTTCAACCTATGTACGACAGCGCACTGACAACCTACTAACGACAGGTTACGCTCTGTAATCTTCTGTTTTGCTACCTGCCGCAGGTTACTATGTCTTTATTTTCGCGTGTTATGCGTTACCCGTCTATTGCCCTGCGCCAGCGCTCCAGAAGCTGGTTTTCAGCCGAGCTTTGGCAGCACACCACGCCGATACGTGCCGAGTTATTCAGTGTTGAGCGCTTAGAGCAACATGCCCATAGCTTGGCCGTGGCACAACCAATTGTCACTGAAACTTCGGCAATACAACAGCTACGCCAATATTTTCAGCCTGCTTTACAGCGCCGACTAACTGCTAATGCCAAGATTTTGCTGGCGGCATACCACGTTAGTGCCAAAGAGTTACAACATGGCCATAGCATTGTGCCAGCCGCAGAATGGCTGCTAGACAACTATCATATTGTTGAACAGCAAGTGCGGGAAATTCGCGACGATCTGCCAGCAGGCTATTATAATCAATTGCCCAAACTGGCCGAAGGCCCTTTTCGTGGCTACCCCAGAGTGCTGGGCATTGCCTGGGCCTATGTTGCGCATACCGACAGCCATTTTGACCCGGCAATTTTAATTCGTTTTTTAACGGCTTATCAGCAGGTGCAGCCACTGAGCATTGGTGAGTTATGGGCGGTAGCCATTACCTTGCGTATTGTGCTGGTTGAAAACCTGCGGCGCTTAACCGACCAGATAAGCAATGACTTACAGCAGCGGGCGGCTGCCGACCAGCTCGTCGACAACCTGTTAGCCGGGGCACATTGGCAGCATGAAGTGCAGCAATGTAGCACGCCCTTAAATGACAGCTTTGCCGCTCAGTTAACCAAACGACTACGTGATCAAGACCCTGGCGTTACCCCGGCGTTGCAATGGCTAACCGAGCAAATGGCCAGCCAACACGACACTATCGATAATGTTGTATTACGCATGCAGCAACAGTTGGGGTCATCTAATGTCAGTGTGCGTAATGTCATTACCAGCATGCGCCGCATCTCCGATATCGACTGGACCGAACTATTTGAAAGCATTAGTCTGGTTGATCACCAATTAGCAACGGCCTGTCGCTTTAATGACATGGATTTTGCCAGCCGTAATCTGTATCGCAGTGCCATTGAACAGCTGGCCCGCAAAGCGGGATGCGCCGAGTTAGCCATCGTTGCTAACGTTATTAAAACGCTACAGAGTAAGGCTCAACTAAGCCATGACACGGGCAACAACCCGGTGCAGGCAGCACGCGAAGCAGACTGCGGCTATTATTTAATTGGCAGCGGCAGAGCGGCTTTTGAGCAACAGCTTGGCATTAAATATGGCGCCACTCGTTGGTTGCACCAGCGGCTGCATAAAAGTGGTATTACCGGTTATATCTGCCTGTTTATATTGCTTAGTAGCGGATTATTGCTATCGGCTGGCACACTGTTAGGCATTCGCGGTTTTCATTGGCTGTGGCTGCTAATGCTCTGGATAATTCCGGTCAGCGAACTAAGCAGTGCTTTATTACAAAGCCTGGCGGGGCGGTTTAATGGCGCTAAACTGCTGCCGGCACTGGCGTTAACTCAAGGCATACCAACCGAGCTACGAACCCTGATCGCGGTGCCAATATTACTGAGCAACCGCACAGAAATCAGCCACCATTTACAACAACTGGAAGAGCATTATCTGGCCGCTGGCCATGGCGATATCAGCTTTGTACTACTGTCTGATTTTACCGATGCCGACCAACAACATTTGCCGGCCGATCATGCCCTGCTGCAACAGGCCATTGACGGTATTGTCGTCTTAAACCAACATTACGCGGCAGGCCCTGCAGGCCCTCGATTTTTATTGCTGCACCGCCAACGCGAGTTTAACCCCAGCCAGCAAGCCTGGCTTGGCCGCGAGCGTAAGCGCGGTAAACTAGCCGATTTAAACCAATTATTACTGGGCACTGGCAGCAGCCGTTTCTGTGGCAGTAGCACCGAGTACCCCCTGTTATCAGACGCAGTACCAGACCGGGTGCGCTATGTTATTACCCTTGATGCCGATACCCGCTTACCCCGTAACGCCGCCATTAAACTGGTGGGTAAAATAGCCCATCCGCTTAACCAGCCGCAGTTTTGTGCAGAGCAACGGCGGGTAATAGCCGGCTATGGCATCTTGCAGCCACGGGTTACCCCGGCGTTGGCGTTAACCGGCCAGGGATCACGCTATTTGCGTTTAAGTTCAGGCCCTGCCGGCATCGACCCTTACGCCAGCGCAGTGTCTGATATGTATCAGGATCTGTTTACCGAAGGCTCCTTTACCGGAAAAGGCATTTATGATGTTGCCGCTTTTAGCGCCGCCTTAGACGGCCGGGTGCCGGAAAACACCATGCTAAGCCACGACTTATTTGAAGGCGTATTTGCCCGTGCCGGGCTGGTATCCGATATTGAAGTAGTAGAAGATTTCCCCAGCCGTTATGATGTAGCGGTAAAAAGGCAGCATCGCTGGACCCGAGGCGACTGGCAGTTATTACCCTGGCTTAGCACGGCACTGTTTAGTCGCAGACTGCCGCAAGCCGAGCAGATCCCATTGCTTGGCCGCTGGAAAATGTTGGATAACCTACGCCGTTCTTTACTGGCCCCCACCGGCTTTATGGCCCTGTTAGCAGTGTTGCTGCTACCCTGGCCACTGTCGGCCAATGCCACCATGCTACTGCTTGCCATACTCCTTTTGCCCAATTGGTTAATGCGCCGTTTTGCCCTGCTGCCCCGCCACAGTATTCTGCAAAATGGCGGCGCCATTCAGTTACGCAGCTTATACAGCAATCTGCTGAGTGATGTGCAACAAACCGCCAGCCAAAGCTTGCTAAATATTATGTTACTGGCCGATCAAGCCTGGCGTATGAGCCATGCCGTTGGCATCACTCTCTGGCGTTTGCTGGTTAGCCGTAAACACTTGTTGCAATGGGTTACCGCAGCACACAGCGGGGCGCAGCAACGGCTTAATGTTGTCGGCTACTATCGACAAATGGCACCAGGCTTAGTACTGGCTTGGTTAAGTGCTGGCCTGGTGGTGTGGTTGGCACCGCAAAACCTGCTGTTGCTGCTGCCATTTTTAACCGCATGGAACCTGGCACCAGCGCTAATGTATTGGCTTAGTTTACCAACCAGCCAACAAAAAACCGTCACGCTTTCCGCTGCAGACGCGCACAGTCTGCGTTTAATTGCGCGGCGTACCTGGCGCTTTTTTGAACGCTTTGTTAGCGCTGATGATAATTGGCTGCCGCCCGATAATTTTCAGCAGCTGCCAGAACCGGTGATCGCCCATCGCACCTCACCGACCAATATTGGCGTGTATTTATTGTCGGTTGTCACCGCGCGGGACTTTGGCTGGCTGGGTACCAAAGCCAGTATCGAAAAACTGGAGCAAACCTTTGCCACCTTGCAGCAACTTAGCCGCCATCAGGGACACTTTTTTAACTGGTACGATACCCAGAGCTTACAACCATTAGCACCAGTTTATATCTCATCGGTAGACAGCGGCAATCTGGCCGGGCATCTTATTGCGCTGGCTAACAGCCTAGAAGACTGGCAACAACAGCTGCAGGCACCACTGGCCATGCAAGGGCTGGCCGATACGCTGGCCTTAGCACGACTAAGCCTGACACAGCAGGATAACCCACCGCCGCATCAACAATCATTATCAGCCACGTTGGCGAGCATATTGCAGTTACTTTTAGCCCCGAATGCCACAGCGCCGCAGTATAGCGAATTAATTAAGCAGGCCAGTACTGCACTTAAACTGTATTTTAGCAGCAGTGCAGCAGATGAACCGGACCAGCACACGCCCCCCCTTAATACCGACAACCTACACTATTACCTGCAAGCATTTTTACAAACCGTAAACCAGCACCAGCAAGACGCTGAAGCAAACCCCACGGCACAGCGCCGCCTACACCAACGTTTAGCTGCCCTGGCGGCGCGTAGTCGCGAAATGGCACTGCAAATGAACTTTGCTTTTTTGCTCAATACTGAACGTAATTTACTGGCTATTGGCTATGCCGTAAATGAAAACCAACTCGACCACAGCTGCTACGATTTGCTAGCCTCAGAGGCCCGTCTGGCCAGCTTGTTTGCCATTGCTAAAGGTGATGTCGACAGCAAGCATTGGTTCAGGCTTGGCCGCAGCGCCACCCCACTAGGTGCTGGTGCTGCCTTATTTTCTTGGTCTGGTTCCATGTTTGAATACTTAATGCCATCCTTGGTCATGCGCGCTGCCGTGGGCAGTTTGCTAGAGCAAAGTAACCGGCTAATAGTGGCACGGCAAATCAGTTATGCCGGGCAACACAACATACCCTGGGGCATTTCTGAGTCAGCCTATAATGCCCGCGATTTACACCTAACCTATCAGTATTCTAATTTTGGCGTGCCAGGACTTGGCTTAAAACGTGGCCTGGCGCAAAATTTGGTTATTGCCCCTTATGCTACGGCATTAGCTAGCATGGTCGATGCGCCAGCCGCTTGCGCCAACTTCGCCACACTAGCGCAATTAGGTGCGCTGGCTGACTATGGTTTTTTTGAGGCCATTGATTACACCAAGGAACGCCTGCCAGATCCAGACCAGCCGGTGCTGGTGCAAAGTTTTATGGCGCACCATCAGGGCATGACGCTGATTGCCATTCTTAACACGTTGCAACATGGCCTGATGCGCAGCCGCTTCCATCGCGAACCGATGATCAGCGCTTGCGAACTATTGTTGCAGGAGCGCGTGCCACGTGATGTGCTAAATGCGCATCCCAAAGCAGAAGCGGTAACCGTTGCCGCCGGCAGTGTCAGCGAATCACTTACCGAGCGCAGCCTTGACCCGACTGCAACGGGCGCACCGCATAGCCACATTTTAAGTAACGGTAGTTATAGTGTGATGCTTAGCGCAGCAGGCGGCGGTTATAGCCACTGGCAAGGCGTAGCCATTACCCGTTGGCGCGCCGACAATAGTCTGGATAATTGCGGCAGTTATATTTTATTGCGTACCCTCGACAGTAAAACGTTCTGGGCAGCCAGCTTGCAACCGCTGGCAGCAAGTAAGTCTGAGGCCATGCATCGCCACAGCGTGACGTTTAGTGAAGACAGTGCAGAATTTGCCGTAACACAACAAGACATAAACGCCAAAGTTACCGTGGTAGTGTCGTCCGAGCATAATGGCGAAGTGCGCTGCGTCACCTTATACAACCACAGCCGCCACGAACAACAGCTTGAGCTTACGTCTTATGCCGAGCTGGTACTTGGTAATGCCGCCAGCGATAACGCCCACCCGGCATTTTCTAAATTATTTGTGCAAACCGAGTTTCTCAGTGAGTACGGCGCTATTATTGCCACGCGGCGGCGGCGCTCTGCTAAAGAACAGCCCTTGTGGCTGGCCCATTTTGTGGTGGTGGAAGGCCACAGCACCGGCGTGTTACAACCTGGGCCGCTGAAAAATAGTCCACTGCAATATGAGACTGATCGTGCGGCATTTTTTGGCAGTGGTAGCTGCTTGCAGCAAGCCCATGCCATGCAGCAATATCAGGCGTTAAGTAACAGCAGCGGCACGGTGCTTGATCCAATTATATGTTTACGGCCCACGGTAACTCTGGCTGCTGGCAAACAGCTAAAAGTGGCTTTTTGGACCTTAATAGCCAACTCACGCGAAGCGCTATTAGAACTGGTTAGCCAACATAACGAAGACAGTGCTTTTGAGCGTGCGGCAACATTGGCCTGGACATTGGCCCAGGTACAATTGCGTTATCTGGCAATAACCGTAGCTGAAGCGGCACTATTTCAACGCCTTACCGGGCCGTTACTGTATAGCGACAGCCGCTTTCGTGCGCCGCCAGCCACCATTAGCCGCGGTGCAGGCCCACAGTCGGGTATTTGGCAACATGGCATTTCCGGTGACTTACCGATTGTGCTGCTGCACATTGACGACATCGAAGATGTAGACAGCCTGCGTCAGTTATTACGGGCCCACGAATATTGGCGCTTAAAGCAGTTACCGGTTGATTTAGTTATCATTAATGAGCGCGCCAGCTCCTATGTGCAGGATTTGCAACAGGCGATAGAAACTCTGGTACGTAGCAGCCAAAGCCGTCCCAGCGCGCTACTTTCACCCGCAATGCGCCTGGCCAGTGGTAATGTTTATACCTTGCGTGCCGATTTAATGACGGTACCGAGCCGGGCGTTACTGGCCTCGATTGCCAGCGTCGTGTTATTCGCCAGGCGGGGGCCACTGCAACGGCAACTACAGCGCATTGCCGCGGTACCCGCCCAACAACAGCCGCCGGCGTACAGTAAGCCATTAGTGCCGGCAGTGGCCGATGCCAGTGCAGAAAGCCGCTATAACAGTACTGATTTAGAGTTTTTTAACGGCCTGGGAGGCTTTGCCAAACAAGGCCGCGAATACGTCATTTTGCTGCATAACCATCAGCGTACGCCAATGCCCTGGCTTAATGTTATTGCTAACCCGCACTTTGGTTTTCAAGTGTCGGCTAGCGGTAGTGGTTATACCTGGGCCGAAAGTAGTCGTGAAAACCAGCTAACGCCCTGGTCAAATGATCCGGTAATCGATCCCTGTGCCGAAGCCATTTATGTGCAAGACGAAGACAGCGGCCAGCTCTTTTGCGCCACCAGCTCACCAATAAACGATGGCGGTCATTACCGCGCTTGTCATGGTTTTGGTTACAGTCGTTTCGAGCATCAGGCAGCGGGCATTACGCTGAGCTTGCTGCAATATGTGGCGCTGGAACAGCCGATTAAAATTTCACGACTTACCCTGCACAATACCGGCGCTACCCCGCGCAAATTACGGGTAACAGCTTATGCTGAATGGGTATTGGGCCGTAATCGCGCAGCCAGTGCACCCTATGTCATCAGTGAATTTGATCGTGCTAACAACGTGCTGTTGGCGCAAAACCCCTGGCAAACGGCCTTTGCCGGCAAGGTCGCCTTTGCGGCGTTTGGTAATAATTCGGAATTAGCCGGTTGGACCGCCGATCGTACCGAATTTATTGGCCGTAATCGCAGCAGCCAAAGCCCGTTGGCGTTAGTGCAGCAACTGGCACTAAGTGGTAGCGATGGCGCAGCGCTAGACCCCTGTGCCGCGTTACAACACAGCATTAGCCTGGCGCCCGGCGAGCAAATAGAACTGGTGTTCTTGCTTGGTCAAACTGCCGACCACACCAGCGCCCTGGCGCTGGTGCAGCGCTACCGCCAGGCCAATTTAGACGACGAGCTTGAGCAAGTGCAGCAGCATTGGCAAAAATTGTTACAAGCCGTGCAGGTTAAAACACCCGACCGCGCCATGGATATTATGCTTAACGGCTGGTTGTTGTATCAAACCATTGCTTGCCGCTTATATGCCCGCGCGGCGTTTTATCAGGCCAGTGGCGCTTACGGCTTTCGCGACCAGCTGCAAGACACTATGGCACTGAGTTTTGCCGCACCAGAGCTTACCCGTGCCCAGTTACTGCGTGCGTCGCAGCGCCAGTTTGTTGAGGGTGATGTGCAGCATTGGTGGCTACCGCACAGTGGCCAGGGCGTACGCAGCCGTATTTCTGATGACAGAGTATGGCTGGGTTTTGCCTGCGCCCGCTATATTGCCACCTCTGGCGATCTCGCGGTGTTAGATGAAAACGTCAACTTTTTGCAAGGCCCGCTGCTGGGCGCAGATCAACATGATGCGTTTTTCCAGCCGATGCCAAGCGACGTGACAGCACCCTTATTTGAGCACTGTGCCCGCGGCCTGGATCAGGCTATAACGCTTAGCAGTGAACGCGGCTTACCGCTGATAGGTTGTGGTGACTGGAACGACGGCATGGATCAGGTTGGCAGTGGCGGTAAAGGTGAAAGTATCTGGCTGGGCTGGCTGTTATTAACCACCTTGCGCCAGTTTATTCCGCTGGCAGCGGTGCGAAATGATCCACGGGCGGCGTTATGGCAAACACATTATGACATCTTGCTTAACGCGATAGAGCAGTATGGCTGGGACGGCAACTGGTATAAACGCGCCACGTATGACGATGGCAGCTGGCTGGGCAGCCAGTATAGCGACGAGTGCCAGCTGGACTCGATTGCCCAGTCCTGGGCGGTACTGTCCGGTGCCGCCGACAGCCAACGTGCAACCACCGCCATGGCGGCGGTTGATCAGCGGCTGGTAAAACGCCAACAACAATTATTGCTGTTGTTTACGCCCCCCTTTGACCAGGGCGAGCATAATCCGGGTTACATTAAAGGTTATCCACCGGGGCTGAGAGAAAACGGTGGCCAGTACAGCCATGCGGCCATGTGGGTAATAATGGCTTTTGCCAAGTTGGGTCAGGCAGAAAAAGCGCATCAACTTTTTGGCATGTTAAACCCACTAAACCATGCGTTAAACCCTACTGATGTTGCCCGCTATAAGCTAGAACCTTATGTGGTGGCGGCTGATGTGTATTCAGTGGCGCCACATAGTGGCCGTGGTGGCTGGAGCTGGTATACCGGCGCCGCCGGCTGGATGTACCGGGCCGGGGTGGAAAGCCTGCTGGGCCTGACCTGCTGTGGTGACCACATTCAGATCGCACCCTGCATACCCGCAGCCTGGCCTGGCTTTAGCGCCAGCATTAATATTGGCAGCAGCTGTTATAACATCGACATTAGCCAGCATAGAGTGCTACAACCTGAACAGGCCATACTTACCCTAGACGATAACGTTATCGCAGCAGACTCGCCGCTATTTATTAGCGAACGCTGCATCACATTGGCCTTAGATCAGCAACAGCATGTACTCAGCTGGCATCTGCTGGCCAACGAACAGCAGGGTAAATAACACAGCAACTGCGTGGCGTAACGTACAGAACAACTGCTTGCCAGCCGTTACACTTGCGAATCAAGGCTGCACGGCACCTGTCTTGTGCTGTTACTCCAACGCTCGTGCTAGAGGTCAGTGTTATGTCCGTTGTAAACTTTCCACTCATTACCAATCATTTGATCGATTTACTGCCAGAGCAAGAACGCACCTTGCTATTTCAACATTGTGAAATAGTAGAGTTGGAGTTTGGTACCATCCTTTGCGAGCCACATCAACGTTACCGCTATTTGTATTTTCCACTGAGTGGTTTTATTTCACTCGTCACTAAACTGGACGGCCATAAA
Organism: Arsukibacterium sp. MJ3; assembly: GCF_000987765.1. Lineage (GTDB taxonomy): Bacteria > Pseudomonadota > Gammaproteobacteria > Enterobacterales > Alteromonadaceae > Alishewanella. The sequence goes on along the minus strand of NZ_LAHP01000016.1, from coordinate 6,510 downwards.
CCACTGGAAATGGGCTTAATTGGTAATGAAGGGATGCTGGGGGTTACCTTGGCATTAGGTATAACTGCCGCACCCACGCAAGCGGTGGTACAAGGCAAAGGCACAGCCTGGCGTATAGATATTGCTACCTTGCAGCAGTTGCTGGAACAATGCCCGCAATTGCAACATGTGCTGCAGCAATACTTATTTGTGTTGATGGCCCAGCTGTCACAAAGCGCAGCCTGCGTTCATTTTCATGAACTGGATTGCCGGCTGGCGCGCTGGCTACTGATGAGCCAGGACCGCGCCCACAGCAATCGTTTTCATCTGACTCATCAGTTTTTGGCCGATATGCTTGGCGTGCGGCGTAGCGGCGTAACGGTAGCCGCCGGCGTTATGCAAAAACAAGGCTTAATTAGTTATACCAGAGGCGCAATTACCATTCTAAACCGTAACGCGGTGCAGCGTGCAGCATGCGAATGTTATCAGATTGAGTTAGACGAATATCAACGCCTATTGGGTAAGCTCACCGCTGATACCGTTCGCCGGAAATTAACCGAGCAGGGCACACCATAACCGTCATAATTGGTAACCTTACCAATAAAAAAACCGCCGCAGCGGTTATTTTATTGATTTTAGCCAGCGTCATTACCGTTGTTACGCCGGCTAAACCAATAGCTCAGCAAGGCACCACCGGCCAGCACGATACCCAGTGTTAACAGCGGATGCGTGCGAGCTTGTGTCTTAGCGCTGTGAGTAAGTTGCCGTTGCATGTGTTGCAATTGCACACCCTTTGCTGCAATAGCATCGGCAGCGTGGTTGGCACCATTAGCCATTTTATTTACAGCGCCATGAGCACTGTCAATAGCCTTGTGCATGGTACCGGATGCTGCATCAATACCATAGTTGAACGCATTATTAGCAGTATCAGTAAATGTTTCTATTGGCTTATTCATAATTACTCCGTTCAGTGCGACACCAGCATAATTGCCATTGCCTTGTCTCAAATATAATGGATGCTTCCAGCCTGCTCAGTGCGCCAGCACGCTTATTAAGCAGCATCAGGTTATTCTTTTATATTGGCTATAATCACTTCAACCCGGCGGTTTTGCTGCCGGCCATCGGCGGTAATATTGCTGCTTAGCGGCACACTTTCACCTTTACCCGACACCTCCAACCGGCTGCCGGCAATACCCTTGGCTACTAAAAAAGCTTTAACAGTATCGGCGCGGCGCTGCGACAACAGCATATTGGCGCCATCAGAGCCGACGTTGTCGGTATGGCCTTCTATTTGGGCGGTACGCATCGGGTAAGCATTTAAAAACATAGCCAGTTTATCTAAATGGTTACTGTTGCTGTTTTTCAGGCTGGCCTGAGCAGTATCAAACAGCACATCACCCAAGGTCACGACTAAGCCACGGTCGGTTGGCCGGGCGTTAAGTTCGGCAATTTGCGCTCGTAAGTCTGCTGCAGTTGCGGTTGACTCAGCGGCTCGCTCGCGAGCAGTGCGGGCTTCATCACGTGCCGTTGCGGCATCAGCCTGGGCATTGCTGGCTTGCATTCTTGCTCGCTCTGCGTCGCTACGTGCAGCACTGGCGTCAGCGCGGGCGTTCGCCGTCTCACGGGTGCGAGCGTTTAATCTTACGTCGTCGCGTTGCTGATTTAAGCCATCTCGCTGCAGCTCTAACTGGCGGGTTTGAGCTTGTGTTCTGGCCATACTGATTTTGCGTTCAGCCATTACGAGCCGGTGCTCAACTAGAACGGTATTTTTTTCTGCTTGTTCTGCCAGCATAACCGCCTGCTCGGCTTCTTTTATTGCCAGTGGTGCCAGTACCGCCAGTTGCGAGTCACTTTGTAATTGCGTTAGTTGTTGCCGGACATTAGCCGCAGCATCAGGGCTTTTAGGGCCGCTAGCGCATCCGGCCAGAAAAACGCTCGCTACACTTAGGTTAAGCAGCGTTTTACGGCATAACTGAATATTAATTTTATTCATGGTCTTACTCCCGACACATTACGCTGTGTTTCCTGACGTAACGCCTCAATACTTTGTTGCATATCTTTATTAATGGCTTCTGCTTTTAATAGTTCCGCCCGGGCGACTGCCAACTCAGCACTTAACTCGGCTTGCAGTGCCAAACGTTGTGCCTGCGGCATATTTTCTGCAGTCACCGCGTTGCGGGCTGCCGTTAGTTCGGTACGGGCAGTATTTAATTCAGTTGTGGTATAGCGCACAACCTGCGCTTGTTCAGCTTCGCTAATAGCGCGCTCTGCCGCCTGCAACTCGGCCAATGGTGGCCTAGGTGCTGTTGCGCAAGCCGTTAGCATTACCATGGCGCCTGCCAGTAATAAGCAGTTTTTACCCAAGCCCAGCCGGTATAAACGCAAAGTGGTGAATATAGAATCGGTGGTCGTTGTTTTCATCTGTAGCTCCTGACACATGCGGGCGGCAACAAAGGTGCACCCTACGTTAGTAATAGCCTTTAATTTTATCGGCGTCGGTACGTTAGCGCGCATAGCAGCAATAACAGGACCCGCCTTAGCAAGCCCGGTTACCGCCTTGTTGCTTGGCCCGGTACATAGCCGCATCGGCAACGTTAATCAGGGCTGCCGCGTTGTCTCCATCAGCAGGAAATACCGCCACACCGACACTGGCTGATGACGAAACGGTAGTACAAACAAGCTGATAGGGTTCTGCCAGCATGTGCACTATTTTTGCAGTGAAGGCGCTAATATCCTGCGGGGATTTGGTATTATTCAGCAGTAATAAAAACTCATCACCGCCATGGCGGCTAAGCGCATCGCTGTCACGAATGGCCGAAGTTAAGCGGGCACTCACCTGCTGCAATACCGCATCACCTGCGGCATGACCAAATTGATCATTAATTGGTTTAAAATTGTCCAGATCAATAAATAACAGCGCAAACTGGCTTTGTTCCCTTTTTGCCAAGCTGATGGCGTGGCTAATTCGGTCTAGCATAATATCGCGGTTAAGGGTTTGGGTCAGCACGTCCCGTTCGCCATGCTCTTCAAGCCGTTGTAATTTATCCTGAGTACTGGCATGCAAGGCGCTGGTTTGTAGCAGTGCGACTGACAGCAGTGCTTTATCTTGTTGCAACTGCTGCTGCTGTTGGTACCAAATATTATGTTGCAATAACACTTCACAGCGTATGCGTACCATCTCAGCACTCAGTGCTTCAAAGTGTAATTGCAAAGCGCTATTTGGCAGAACAAACGGATTAACAAATTGAGGATCGTCCATAACACTCCCTACTAAGTAATGGGTATAACCTGGTCAGTTTTTATGTCAGCGTGCTGTTTAGCCGACTTGGTTGGCTTTTTGTCTGTTAACTGAAGGTGGTTCGCTTGCTCAGTGGGGTATTTTTTCTGTGTGCTGAACTTATTCATATATACCTCGTTGTTGCTACCGCCAGTACAGAAATGTACTAACAAGCAGCCCACTGTAGTCTAATGATCAACTAAGTTCGGTGCGCTAGCGCGCATAGGGTGCATAACACGCCCATTCACTTTATAGTAAAGCACTGGGATCAGCGGATAGCTTTTATGTCTGGAATAAACAATGTATGTCTGAAGTGAAACTGGCCATAACTGGGCGTAGCCTGCCACGCCATTTGGGTTTATTTGGCCTGTGGTTACTGGTGGTAAATGGTTTAATTGGTGCCGGCATTTTTGGTTTGCCCGGCGGTGCAGCCAAACTGGCGGGCGAGTACAGCCCGCTTATTTACCTATTTTGTGCGTTGTTAATATTACCTATTTTGCTTTGCATGGCAGAGCTGTCTAGTTATTTTAGTAGCAGTGGGGGTCCGGTGCGTTATGGCACAGCAGCGTTTGGCTCCTTTATCGGCTTTCAGGCCGGTTGGCTGTATTATATTGCGCGCTTAGTCTCTTTTGCGGCTAACACGGTATTGCTGGTTGATAGCATTGGCTATTTCTGGCCCGAGGCGACCGCGGGAATTTACCGGGGGGTGTTGCTCAGCATGATAATCGCCAGCCTGACCTTGGTTAATGTACTGGGTTCAGTGCGCGCTATTCGCTCGTTAGCCTTGCTAACGGTGGTTAAATTTACCGCACTATTATTGCTGGTGATTGCCGGCGCCGGCTATTTGGGCGGTCAGCTGCTACCAACCTTTAACCCTGCTAACGTATTTAGTAGCGGCTATGATATTGGCGCAGCCACCTTATTGCTAATATATGCCTTTGTCGGGTTTGAATCGGTAATAATACCGGCGGGTGAAGCAAAAAACCCGGCGCGGGATATGCCGCGGGCGCTGATCCTTGGTTTGCTGCTGGTTACCTTGCTGTATATTGCCATTCAGCTGGTTAGCGTGGCCGCGGTGCCCGATATTGCTAATTCAACCAGCCCGCTGCTAGACGTTGCCGCGATGTTATTTGGCCCTATTGGCGCGGCGGTACTAATGCTGGGTGTCGTCTCCTCGGTAGCGGCTAACTTGCTCGGTGCAATATTTTCAACCCCACGAGCCAGCTTTGCCTTAGCCGAAGATGGCAGCCTGCCGGCCTGGTTTGCAGTAGTACAGCCACGCTTTTTAACACCCGCAAACTCTATTGCGTTTTTTGGTGTATTGGCCCTGTTACTCACCTTATATGGCTCATTCCTGTGGCTGGCCGCCGCAACCGTGGTATCACGTTTGCTGTTATATAGCCTTACCTGCGCCGCCGTGCCAGTGCTTAGGCCAAAGCTGGCCAACAGCAGCAGCTTTGTACTGCCATTAGGTTACACCATACCGCTGCTGGGTATTGCCGCCTGTATCTGGCTGGCAATGCAAGTAAGTTGGTCTTCGGTGCTGGCTACGGCGCTATTTGTAATACTGGGTACCGTGTTATATTTTCTGGCGCGCTGGCAGGCCGGACGGGCAGCTGATTAAAAACGTTCAGGGTTTAAAAAGGGGATCAGCGCCAGCGTCAGTGCTTGCTGATACACACTGGCCCGGCTTAAACGGTTGTGGGTAAGCAAGCCAATAGCGCCACCGGCTTGCTTAATGTTGCTGGTACCAAATAACTGGTCCATGGCATCACCTAATTGCACTCCTTCTGCCAGCAGTTGCAATGCGGTTGGCGGTAACATCAAGCTGGCAGAGCGGGCTTTGCCCTGCTTTCCGTTATGCTCTATCAGCATCCAGGCGAAGGTCAGGTCATTATCCAGCCCGGCTTCTATTGCGACATAAAAATCGGCCTGGCATTGCTGCTTTAAGGCCTGCAAGCGATTTTCAGCACCCCGTAAAGTTTCAGCACTGGTTAATGGCTGCTCGGCCACGCCTGAGGGCACGGCGGTGCCAGTTACCGTAATGGCGTGCTCAGGAAAGTTAGCTTGAAAGCACTGCTTAGCCGCAGTAATTTTGGCCGGGTTGGCCGAGGCAACAACAATAGTCCACATAATGGCGGTTCTTATCGATTAAGTTAGCCGTTTTTAACATGTGAATGCGACTAACTCAACTACCGGCCTAACTAATACGTGTAACTTATTCATTTTGTGTCGCATTACGGCGCTGCTTTAATTCAGCTTCTTGTTGTAAAAAATGCTGCTTGGCTTCGTGTTGCTTTTGTCTTGCTTGTAAATGTTGCTCCACCTGAGCAGTTTCGTCTGGTGTGCCCCGGCTAATGATCCGTCGTACATCACGGTCATAACATAACGCTTCGTTTTTAACCCAAGCGGTATAAGTTACTCTATTAGATAGTAAAGTAGATGTCGGGCAGGGTTGATAGCCAGCTTGCTCAGCTTTATTGTCCAACCAGTTACCTAATGCAAAACTACCAACAAACATTAATACTAAAGATACAACCATTAGCTTACCGCTTAGGTTATTTACCTTTTCAATAACTGACAGAGCTACTTCTCCACGAAGGCGTACTGTTAGCTGGAATATGATAAACACCAGCATCACCATCAAACTTAGTACAACCCCAGGCATCAGGTTACCCGAATAACTTATAACAATTAGCGGCCGCTCTGATGCAAGTTCGTTTAGCTGGCTTAACCACGAAGGCACCAGCAGCATAATAATGGCCACCAGTAGCAACGAGATAAAAATCAGCAGCGCAAACCCGGCAGCGATAGCTTTAGTATTGCTGACGCTCATCGTAAAGCCGGAAACTGAATAAAGCGCCTGATTAAACGGTTTATATATTGCTGTGTTCTACTAACCAAACGTCTTCTCACTACCTTACCTGTAACTAAAAACAAGTAATATATCCCATCGACTGCATCCTGCTTCATTTCAGACTCAACATGCTCTAAACGATCAATTAATGCCCTGGTAATACCATATTTAGCATCCACTTCGTTTAACACATAAGCCACGCCAATCGCCACAAATACTGCAGCAGCAAGTGGTAATACAGCAATCATACTGCCAGCGACTAACGCAGCAATACCTGCGCCAACGAGATTATAGTGGACCCCTCTGTCCACTATACTTAACTACTTTTGGCAGCATTACGGCGCTGCTTTAATTCAGCTTCTTGTTGTAAAAAACGCAGCTTGGCTTCGTGTTGTTT
>NZ_LAHP01000015.1 GCF_000987765.1 Arsukibacterium sp. MJ3 | reverse complement strand
ACATAAACAGCACGCCGAAAAAAACCAAACCCAGCTGCTGGACTTATCTGGCCATCAGCTTAACCTTGGTAGTCGGTGTTATTGTGCCGCAATTAAACGCTGCGCCTAAAACTGAAACATACCAAAGCTTTAATGTGGACGTGGTTGGTGCGGGTAAGCCGGTTATAGTTATCCCTGGCCTAATGTCAGATAGCCGCATTTGGCAAGACACCGTCACCGCACTGCAAAACGATTATCAGCTGCATGTAATTAGCATTGCTGGTTTTGCTGGCACCCCCGCTATTGCGGGCGAATTGCTACCTACCGTTAAGCAAGACTTACTACGTTATATTCAACAGCAGCAATTGCAGCAACCGGCCATTGTGGGACACAGTTTAGGGGCGTTTCTGGCTTTTGCTTTAGCAAGCGCTGCGCCAAAGCAGATAGGCACGGTGGTAGCCGTAGATGGCCTGCCGTATATTGCGCCACTATTTAGCCGCAATAACGCAACCCAGGTCAGTGATATGCAGCAACAGGCGCTACAGTTAAAGCAATATTATCAACGTTTAAATCGTGAGCAGCTGCTTGCAACAGCAACCCAGGGTATTTACATTCAGGCACGCTCGGCCGAACATCAGCAATTGGTGTTAGCGATGGCTGCAGCATCGGATAGCCACAGCGTAGGGCAAGCACTGTATGAACTATTAACCACTGACTTACGGCCACAGGTTGGCGCTATTAAAAGTAAAGTATGGTTGCTCGGCGCCAGCGGTGCACTGCCAGAGGCACAACAGCCGCAAGCTGAAGCCTTGTATCAGCAGCAAATTACCACTATTGCTAATGCCCACTTGCTAATGAATACTAACAGCCGCCATTTTATGATGCTGGATGAACCCGAATGGTTTATTACTACGCTTCGCTTGGCATTACAGGAGTAACGCCGCTATGCCAAGCCACTCGTTAACAGCCAATGTCACCTTTACTATTGCCCAGCAAATACAACCTGATGTAAGCGCGGCAATGGCCGGTGATATGCAAGCTTTTAGCCGGCTTATCCGGCGTTGCCAGAATAGTGTTAGCAGTATTGCACTGGCGATTGTTAAAGATTTGGATGCCAGTGAAGAAATTTGCCAGCAAGTGTTTATAGCCGCCTGGCAGCAACTGCATAGCCTGCAAAACCCCGACAGCTTTTTACCCTGGGTGCGGCAAATTACCCGCTACCGTGCTTATAACTATTTACGAGACAGCCATGAAAAACTCACGGAGCGCGGAGAGCACGCCGAAGCCTTACTGGCTACCTTTGCCAGCGACAGTGATCCTGTCACCGATTTTATACGCGCAGAGCACATTGCGATTATACGCGAGTTTTTAGCAGAGCTGCCCGCTGAAAGCCGCGAAATAGTGCTGTTGTTTTACCGGGAAGAGCAAAATAGCCAGCATGTCGCACAACTACTCGGCTTAAACGAGAGCAATGTCAGGAAAAAACTGCAGCGGGTGCGTGAGCTGTTAAAACAGCAGTTGCTGGCCAAATATGGCAAGCTTATTTTAAGCACCGCACCGGGGCTGGGGTTAACCACCGCCATTTGCAGCGCTCTGACCCTCGCCAGCCCGCCAGTGGCCGCAGCCTCAGCCAGTGCATTGGCGGCAAACAGCACGGGTCTGGCCAAAATAAGCTGGTTATTGGGTGGCGCGATGTTAGGTGCTTTGGGTGGAGTGCTTGGGGTTATTTTGGGTATGCGCCAGCCATTGAAGCGGGCCGAAAGCATCCAGGAGCGCCAGCAATTATTGAAATACCGCAATATAAGCATTGGCTGGGTGCTGCTAAGCGGTATCCTGTTGGCGCTGGCTTATCAGTTTACCGCCGGTGCGGTGGCGCCGATATTGGCTTTTAGCCTGTTTATGGCCGGGCTTGGCTACCTGCAGCATGGGGTATGGCAAACCATTAAACCGCGATTGCTGGCTAAAGCAAAACATGACACCCAGGCAAAAAAACGCTATCAACGCAACCGGTTGTGGTGTTGGATTGGTACACTGGGTGGCGCCATGGCCGGTTTTGGTGGCTTAATCATCGGTTTGATGCGCAGTAGCCGCTGGTTTTGGGGCTAAAAAAAACGCCAAGGCTAGCCTGGCGTTTTTAGATTAGATAAAGGCTAGCAACTAAATGTATTTAACGTTAATAATTTCAAACTCAACCACGCCTTTTGGAGTTGTAATATTAGCCACGTCATCTACTGATTTACCGATTAAACCGCGGGCAATGGGTGAATTAACCGAAATTAAATTGTTTTTAATGTCAGCTTCGTCATCGCCTACGATACGGTAGGTTACTTCTTCTTCAGTAACCAGGTTTAAAATAGACACCGTGGCACCAAATATCACTTTGCCGTTGTTAGGCATTTTACTGATATCGATAATTTGCACATTAGACAATTTGCCTTCGATATCCTGAATACGGCCTTCACAAAATCCTTGCTGCTCGCGAGCAGCATGGTATTCCGCATTTTCTTTTAAATCGCCATGGGCACGGGCCTCAGCGATAGCCTGGATAATGACAGGCCGTTTTACCGATTTAAGCTCATGCAGTTCAACACGCAATGCTTCTGCGCCTTGAATTGTCATCGGAATTGGACTCATCCGTTCACTCTCTTATGTAATTCTTGAATAGAATTGACGTTGTTAAAAGCACTGGCAGTATTCGCCTTACAGGTAGCGAATGCTGCGTTTAGCGTTGTAGTATAGTTGGCTTTATGTTGCAGTGCACCACGGCGTAAAACTTTAGAGTCTTCAATAGCCTGGCGCCCTTCGGTAGTGTTAACAATGTAACTGTATTCGCCATTTTTAATCCGATCCAAAATATGTGGCCGGCCTTCGAATACTTTGTTAACAGTACGACATGGTACGCCGGCAGCAGCCAAGGCCCTAGCGGTGCCACCAGTGGCATCCAGTTCGAAACCGATTGCCACCATTTCTTTTGCCAACGCCACAACCCGCACTTTATCGCTGTCTCGTACCGAAAGCAAGGCTCTGCCACCGGTTGGGATCACGCTACCTGCACCTAACTCACCTTTAGCAAACGCTTCTTCAAAGGTGTCGGCAATACCCATTACTTCACCGGTTGAACGCATTTCCGGGCCAAGAATTGGGTCAACGCCCGGGAACTTGTTAAACGGGATCACCACTTCTTTTACCGAAAAGTACGGTGGAATAATTTCGCGGGTAATGCCCTGCGAGGCCAGCGACTGACCAACCATGCAGCGGGCACCTACTTTGGCTATCGCCACACCGGTTGCTTTAGACACAAAGGGTACGGTTCGGGCTGCACGCGGGTTTACTTCAATTAAATACACTTCGTTATCTTTTACCGCAAACTGGGTGTTCATTAAGCCTACTACCCCAAGCTCTAATGCCAGCTTTTTCACTTGCTCACGCATTACATCCTGAATTTCTTTGCTTAGGCTGTGCGGTGGTAAAGAACAAGCAGAGTCGCCTGAGTGAACACCGGCTTGCTCAATATGCTCCATAATGCCGCCGATAATTACCTCTTTGCCATCACATATAGCGTCAATATCAACTTCAATGGCATCATCGAGGAAGTTATCTAGTAGCACGGGTGAGTCGTTTGACACGCTTACCGCTTCGGTCATGTAACGGCGTAAATCTTGGTCATCATAAACAATTTCCATGGCGCGGCCACCCAGCACATAGGACGGACGAACCACCATGGGAAAACCAATTTCATGGGCGCGCGCTAAGGCTTCTTCTACACTGGTTACCGTAGCATTTTGCGGCTGTTTTAAGCCTAAGCGGTCTACCGCCTGTTGAAAGCGCTCACGGTCTTCTGCGCGGTCAATGGCATCTGGCGACGTGCCTATAATTGGCACGCCATTTGCTTCCAGCGCCCGCGCTAATTTTAATGGGGTTTGGCCACCGTATTGTACAATTACGCCTTTAGGTTGTTCTATCCGCACAATTTCTAGCACGTCTTCTAGCGTTATCGGTTCAAAGTATAAACGGTCAGACGTGTCGTAATCGGTTGATACAGTTTCAGGGTTACAGTTAACCATAATGGTTTCATAACCGTCTTCACGCAGCGCCAGTGCTGCATGTACACAACAGTAATCAAACTCGATACCCTGACCAATTCGGTTTGGGCCACCGCCAATAATCATAATTTTATCGCGAGTAGTCGGCGCCGCTTCACACTCTTCATCATAGGTGCTGTAAAGGTAGGCCGTGTCTGAGGCAAATTCGGCGGCGCAGGTATCAACCCGCTTATACACCGGGTGCAATTTATAGCCATAACGTTTTTTGCGTACTTCGTTTTCACTAACACCTAATACGTCAGCAATACGGCTATCGGCAAAACCTTTGCGTTTTAGCCTTTTCAAACGGGCTTCATCTAAGGCCGCAAAACCATCTTTTGCCAGTGCTTGCTCTTCTTTTACTAAGTCTTCAATTTGCGCTAAGAACCAGCGGTCGATGTTGGTAAGGGTATAGATATCGTCCATGCTCATACCAAAACGGAAAGCATCGGCAATGTACCAAATACGGTGTGAACCTGGCTCACGCAATTCGCGGGTAAGTTTATCTTTGGCTTCCGGCTGGTTAATATCAATAATCGGATCCAGACCAGACACGCCAATTTCCAGGCCACGCAGTGCTTTTTGCAACGACTCCTGCTGGTTACGGCCAATGGCCATTACCTCGCCCACCGATTTCATCTGGGTAGTAAGACGATCGTTGGCACCGGCAAACTTTTCAAAATTAAAACGCGGCACCTTAGTAACTACATAGTCGATACTTGGCTCAAACGAGGCTGGTGTGCGGCCACCGGTAATGTCATTTGCCAGCTCGTCTAGGGTATACCCCACTGCTAACTTTGCTGCCACTTTAGCAATCGGAAAACCAGTGGCTTTAGAGGCTAGTGCAGAAGAGCGTGATACCCGTGGGTTCATTTCGATGATTACCATCCGGCCGTCAACCGGATTAATACCGAATTGCACATTTGAGCCGCCGGTTTCAACCCCAATTTCACGCAGTATCGCCAAAGAGGCATTACGCATAATCTGGTATTCTTTGTCGGTTAAGGTTTGCGCCGGGGCCACGGTAATAGAGTCACCGGTGTGCACGCCCATCGGATCAAAGTTTTCAATGGCACAAACGATAATGCAGTTATCGTTTTTATCGCGCACCACTTCCATTTCATATTCTTTCCAGCCAATTAACGACTCATCAATTAACAACTCTTTGGTTGGCGACAAATCGAGGCCACCGGTACAAATTTCTTCAAACTCTTCGCGGTTATAAGCAATGCCGCCACCCGAGCCTCCCATGGTAAAAGACGGCCGGATAATACACGGAAAGCCAATGTCGTCCAGTACCTGATACGCTTCTTCCATCGAGTGCGCAAAGCCCGCGCGCGGACACGCTAAACCAATAGAGCGCATGGCTTTATCAAAGCGGCTTCTGTCTTCTGCCTTGTCAATAGCATCGGCGGTGGCGCCAATCATTTCAACATTGTATTTCGCCAACACGCCATGGCGCTCTAGTTCCAGCGCACAGTTCAGTGCAGTTTGGCCGCCCATGGTTGGCAGCACCGCACACGGCCGCTCTTTTTGAATAATTTTCTCTACTACCTGCCAATGTATAGGCTCGATATAAGTGGCATCGGCCATATCCGGATCGGTCATTATGGTCGCCGGATTAGAATTTACCAGAATAACCCGGTAGCCTTCCTCGCGCAGCGCTTTACACGCCTGCGCGCCTGAATAGTCGAATTCACACGCCTGGCCAATCACGATGGGGCCGGCGCCTATAATCAGAATGCTTTTTATGTCGGTACGTTTTGGCATTGGGTCAGTCTCTCCGTAATTCGTGTTTTAGGCTTTATGCTGTTGCATCAGCGTAATAAAGTGGTCGAATAGCTCAGAGGCTTCATGCGGGCCGGGGCTGGCTTCAGGGTGGCCCTGAAAGCTAAATGCCGGCTTGTCAGTACGATGAATGCCCTGCAATGAACCATCAAACAACGACTTATGGGTAACACGTAATGTGGCAGGCAAGGTGGCTTCGTCTACGGCAAAGCCATGGTTCTGGGCGGTGATCAGCACTTTTGAAGTGTCAAGATTTTGTACCGGGTGGTTAGCACCATGATGGCCAAACTTCATTTTTAAGGTGTTGGCACCACTGGCCAACGCCAGTAACTGATGGCCCAAACAAATGCCAAACAGCGGAATGTCTGTTTCAAGAAAGCTTTTAATGGCAGCAATCGCATAGGTGCAGGGTGCTGGATCGCCCGGGCCATTGGATAAAAAGATGCCGTCGGGTTGCAGTGCCAATACCTCACTGGCCGGTGTTTGTGCCGGCACCACGGTTAGCTTGCAACCACGGTCTGCTAACATGCGCAGAATATTGCGCTTAACACCAAAATCGTATGCTACTACATGAAACTGCTGTGGTGCAGCAGGCTGATAGCCTTCGCCCAGTACCCAGCTGCCTTCAGTCCATTGATAAGGCGCTTTTACGCTGACTTCTTTGGCTAAATCCATGCCCGCTAAGCCCGTAAAATCTTTTGCCAGCTGCAACGCCTTTGCCTGATCCAGCTTATCACCGGCCATGATGCAACCGTTCTGGGCGCCTTTTTGCCGTAAAATACGGGTTAACTTACGGGTATCAATATCGGCGATGCCCAAAATATTATGCTGCGAAAGATAGTCAGAAAGTGAAAGTTGATTACGAAAATTACTCGCTAACAGCGGCAGATCGCGAATAATCAGGCCCTTGGCCCAAACTTGTCCAGATTCTTCGTCTTCGCTATTGGTGCCGGTGTTACCAATATGGGGGTAAGTGAGTGTTACTATTTGCTCTGCATATGAGGGATCAGTTAATATTTCCTGATACCCGGTCATCGAGGTGTTAAACACCACCTCACCTACAGACACTCCTTCAGCGCCAATGGCTGTACCGTGAAATACGGTGCCGTCTTCCAGTACGAGCAGGGCGGACTTAGTCAAAATAACCTCCAAACAGCAAAAAACGGGGAAAAACCAACTGTATTTTACCTCCCGTTTTGACCCAAAATTCTAATCTGCGTATTCGCCCAAGTTAGTAACCGGGCAAACCTGCATATTCTAGGCGAAAAGCACAATTTTGGCTACGGCTAATTTGGTTTTATTCAGATTTAGCTGCTTTCGCTGGTTATTGAGTTTAGTTGCTTAAAAGCTTAGGTTAAGTCAGCTAAACCTAGCACTTGCTGCATAGAATAAAGTCCGGGCTGTTTATTTTGCAACCACAAAGCAGCACGCATGGCGCCTTGGGCGAAGGTGTTTCTGCTGGAGGCTTTGTGGGTTATTTCCAGTCTTTCGCCTAAATCTGCAAACAAGGCGGTATGATCACCAACAATATCACCGCCGCGCACCGTAGCAAAGCCTATAGTTTGCGCGGGTCGCTCACCCGTTATTCCCTCACGGCCATACACCGCCACTTCCGCCAAATTGCGCTCTAGTACTTTGGCAATACTGGCACCAATGGCCATAGCGGTGCCTGAGGGGGCGTCTTTTTTAAAGCGATGATGCGCTTCAATTATTTCAATATCGGCGGTTTGCCCCATTACTTTGGCGGCAGTTTGCACCAAATGCAGCATTAAATTTATACCGACACTCATATTAGGTGCCCAAACAATAGCAATGTGCTTGCTGGCTTGCTGCAGCTGTTGATATTGGCTGTCGGTTAAACCGGTTACCCCAATTACCATGGCTTTTTTGGCTGCCACCGCCAACGCTACATGCGCCAGCATCGGCTCGGGCATAGTAAAGTCAACCCAAATATCGGCGCTGCTAATGCTGGCACTGCCGGTGGCCGTCAACGCCAGCCCCAGTTTACCGCAACCAGCCAGCTCGCCGGCATCAACCCCCAGCAATGCCGAGCCTGGCCGCACTGTGGCAGCGGTAAGGTTTAACTGTTGCTCTTTGGCAACAGTGGTTAAAGCACGACCCATACGGCCGTTAGCGCCGAATATTCCGATAGCAGGCATAAGCTTACCCTGTATAAATAACGATGGCGGCTATTAAAGCAAAAGCAGCCAATAGGTGGAAGCAAAATAGCCATCTTAATGGCTATTTGTTTACCATAATTAACAACAGACGCCATAACCTTTCTTTCTAAGTGTTATTAGTGTCTTAAATCGCTTTTTGCAAAATCTGCCGTGACACGTCGAGGGTAATGTCGCCATGCTCGCCCAACTTAACCATACCATGCGCTTCCAGCTTGGCCAGCAGTTGCTCCACAGCATCGGCAGCAATGCCATAATCGGCTAGCCGGGTAGGCACGCCCATTTGTTCAAAAAACCCCCGGGTGTGAGCAATGGTGTCATCAATTAGGCGCTCTTCGTCCTGATGATGTAATTGCCACACCCGCCGGCCAAACTGCAGCAACTTTTCCCGTTTTTGCTGGCGTTGCTGTTGCATCAACGCGGGTAATACTATGGCCAGCGTTTGCGCATGATCCAGGCCATATAACGCGGTTATTTCATGGCCAATCATATGAGTAGCCCAGTCTTGTGGCACACCCTGGCCAATCAGGCCATTCAGCGCCATGGTAGCAGCCCACATAATATTGGCCCGCACGTCGTAGTCGTCAGGATCACTCAGCGCCTTAGGGCCCTGCTCTATTAACGTTTGCAACAAGCCTTCTGCAAAGCGGTCTTGTACCGGTGCATTTACCGGATACGTTAAATATTGCTCTATTACATGCACAAAGGCATCGACCACGCCATTGGCCACTTGCCGTGGCGGCAAACTAAAGGTAACGCTAGGGTCTAAAATGGCAAATTGCGGGAACACCTGTGGGCTGGAAAACGCCAGTTTTTGCTGAGTTTCATAGCGGGTAACAACCGAGTTGCCGTTACTTTCAGTGCCGGTTGCCGGCAAAGTTAGCACACAACCCAGCGCCACTGCCGATTCTACCTTGCCACCGTTCGCCAGAATATCCCAGGCATCACCTGAGTATACTGCCGCTGCGGCCACAAATTTAGCACCATCAATCACGCTGCCGCCACCAACGGGTAGCAAGAAATCAATTTTTTTCTGGCGCACTAAATCAGCAGCGCGCATCAGCGTTTCAAAACTGGGGTTGGGCTCAATGCCTTTAAATTCCTGCCAATCAAAACCGTCCAGCGCAGCAACGACTTGCTGATAAACACCATTTTGCTTAATAGAGCCGCCACCATATAGCAACAATACCTTGCTACCGGCCGGAATTAAGGTAGCCAACTGCTGCAGTTGGCCTTTACCAAAGACAATTCGGGTAGGATTTTGAAAAGAAAAGTTAAGCATCTACAACTCCAAAGTAAGCCACTGCTAATTCACAGGCAGTATCTGGTTATGAGGGCAACCTTGGCTAGTTCAAGTTACTTATGGTAAAACATCAGACGATCCAACAAAAACACCAGACAATATTCATGTTGTCTGGTGTTACAACAACCTACCGACGTAAATTATAACGCGCGCCGCCGCCGGACAAACCAAAGTGATGCCAACAAAAATAACGCCAGCGTCGCAGGCTCTGGCACTTGCTGATATACCGTTTGACCACTTTGCAGCAACAATGCCGCTTCCCGGCCTAATACGGCGTGAGCAGCCGTGGTAGGGTGAATATTATCCCAAAACACAAACTGACCAGGCTGAGCACAAGAGCGTTCGATAATGCCAAAAAGCAACGAGCGGCACTGGCCGGTGGTGTTAGTAAAACCTTCAGACTGCGGATCAGCCAAAATATCAGTAAATAAGCCAAATACATCTAACATGTATATATCAGCGCGAGTTTGTCTGGCTAAATCAACCAACATTTGTTCAAGTAACTGGTTCCAGGTAACACTTACAAAAACAGCATTTGAGGCATTAATTGTAGTGCGAAACTCAGGGATTGCACCCAAATTTGGTAAGTTGGGCACTAATAACGTTGTCGCTCCGCGGTAAATCATATCACTGAGCACACCTTGAAATACTGAGATAACATTGGCGATGGCTGTTAACGGATTAGCCGTACGAACCAATCCCCGCATATCGTTACCCCCTGCCCAGGCTATATAAAGCGCATCAGCATCAAAAGGATTAGCGCCAAGCTGACCCAGATATTGGTCATATTGGGTTAAAACTCCTGCAGAAAAGCCACCCGTATTATTAATTTGAGCACCACCAAAAGCGTAATTATTGCCGCCAAAAGCCGAACTTGTCGTGGGTAACTCAAGTTCATTCGACAAATACTCGTGCCACAAAATGCCATTCGAGAACCGCCGGTTATTGCCGTAACCGACTGGACCACCAAGAAGATTACCCGTTGCTTGTGCAGTATTACCGGTGTCAGATAGGCTATCGCCAAAAATATAAATATTAGAAAAAAGTGATGCCGAAGCAGGTAAAGCAAGTAGAGTAAAACTTAAACTCAGCACAACATACTTTAGCCAACGCATTGGTTGAACAATTGTCATAGGATTATCCTTGTCTTTTGTTATTGTTGTTAGCAACCAGGGCTGGTCACAACAAAATCAAAAGCAATATATATGCCTATTATTAAACCGCAACAGCCAAGCCAGTGCCAGAACGGCAATGCTTGCTAAGCTAAAATACGCCTCGCTATTACCAATTTAGTATTTGTAAATAAACCTGACGCTTTAGCAGCCATCAACGATGCTCGCCCCGCAAGGCGCGAACCCGTAATTCCAAATCAGCAGCACTGACGGCGGTTGCCGCTATCGGTGTTTCGGCAATTAACGATACCTTAGACCACCAGCGGCTTTTTACTTTAAACGCACCTTTACCGTAATGACTAAAAAATGATCCCCACAGACCTTGCAAAGCCATTGGCACCACCGGTACCGGGTATTCTGCAATTATCCGCTCTATGCCTGGCCGAAAACTGTCGATGTCGCCGGTTTTGGTCAAACGGCCCTCCGGAAAAATACACACCAAGTTACCGTCAGCCAGTTCACGGCGAATAGCGGCAAACGCTGCGTCATACACCTGTTCATTTTTTTGTTTGCTGCAAATAGGAATAGTGCGAGCGGCGCGAAATAACCAATTAGCTACCGGCATATCGTAAATGGCTTTTTCCATAACAAACCGCACCGGACGGCGCACGGCACCGGCGATCAGCATAGCATCTACATAGCTAACATGGTTGGCCACCAGCACCGCAGCGCCCTGCTCTGGAATGTTATCCAGGCCAAGGCTTTGCACCCGATATAAAGTATGGCTAAGCAGGTAAATAACAAAGCGCAGCGCAAACTCTGGTACCTGACTGTAAACATATAAGGCGACTACCGCATTCATAATGGCCAAAATTAAAAAATACTGTGGAATAGTTAACCCCAGTACCGCTAAAAACACGATGCCGGCAATGGCACTAACCACCATAAACAAGGCATTAAAAATATTATTAGCAGCGATCATTCTGGCGCGCTGGCTTGGCTGTGCACGCTTTTGTAACAAGGCATACAATGGCACAATAAATAAACCACCCGACACCCCAATTAGGGTCAAATCAAGTAAAATCCACCAACCATAGCTGGTTTGTAAAAAGGCCCCTATTGCCTGCAGTTGAGCTGGCGCACTCTCTGGCGTACTAAAATACAAACTACAACCAAACACGGTTAACCCAATAGAGCCCAACGGCACCAACCCCAACTCGACCTGGTTACCAGACAAACGCTCACAGAGCATTGAGCCAAGCCCCACCCCGACCGAAAAAGCCACCAGCAGAGCGGTAACCACGGTATTGTCGCCTGCCAGCATGGTTTTAGTGAAATTAGGAAATTGTGTTAAATAACTTGCACCCAAAAACCAAAACCAACTAATGGCCATAATGGCTAAATACAAGGTGCGGTTGGCGTAACTAATTTTAATGGTTTGCAGCGTTTGTTTTACCGGTGCAAAGGTAAAGGGTTCAGCCTGCTGAACCTGGCCTACTTCAGGAATAGCCCGGCTACTCAGATAACCCAGTACAGCAAAAAACACCACCAGGGCGCCAATCCATAATGGAGCATGCGCGTTTCCTGCCAGTAAACCACCGACAATAGTACCGAGTAAAATAGCAACAAAGGTGCCCATTTCTACCCAGGCATTGCCGGATAACAGCGCTTTATCACTAAGTAATTGCGGTAAAATGGCATATTTTGCCGGACCAAAAAAAGCCGACTGGCTACCCATTAAAAACAACAAGCCCAGCAGCAACAGGTACTGCTGAAAATAAAAGGCTAACGCCGCGCCGAGCATTAATACAATTTCGGTTAACTTTAACAGCCGGATCAAGCGGGTTTTACACATGCTGTCGGCCAGCGCGCCTGCTGTGGCTGAAAACAATAAAAACGGCAAAATAAACAAACCTGCTGCCAGGTTCATGGTTAAATCGGTACTCCAGGGTAAAGCGCTGGCAGCGGTAAATGCCAGCAGTAGCATTAGTGAGTTTTTAAAGACATTATCGTTAAAAGCGCCCAGCGCCTGCGTCAAAAAAAAGGGTAAAAAACGGCGACTGGAAATAATGTTGCGGTTTGACATAGTTATTCCTGCTTAACCAACTTATTTTAGCTAAGTGCAAAACCTTAGCCTGTTAAAACGATAGGATTTTCCCACAAACTACCCTAAGTTAGTGGCTTGACGCCAGCAAATAGTGCACTCATTGACAGGCCGTCTGGCCATCTATATAGTTTGCACCCCATTTAAATGAGGTTAACCATGCTAAATTCTGCAAGCCCACCCGGCGCCAAGCGTTCACTGCTGCCACTGGGGCTGTTCGTGCTATTGTTTTTAGGCAGTGGCTTATATTTTCAAGCCCAGAATGTTGATTATGCTTTTTATCAATTACCGGGGCATGTGGCGATTATTCCGGCACTCATCCTGGCTATCTGGCTGCACCGTGCACCATTACAACAATCAATTGAGGTGCTAATTAAAGGGGCCGGCAACCACAATATTATTACCATGTGTATGATTTACTTGCTGGCTGGCGCATTTGCCAGTGTAGCAACCGCTACCGGCGGCGTAGATGCCGCAGTGAATGCCGGCCTGAGCATCGTACCTGCGGCCTGGCTGTTACCCGGCTTGTTTATTATTGCCGCACTCATTTCTACTGCAATGGGCACGTCAATGGGCACCATTGGCGCGCTGGCCCCCATAGCAGCCGGCTTAGCCTCTCAGGCTAGCCTGGATAATGCGCTGGTGGCCGGAGTGTTGCTAAGCGGCGCGATGTTTGGTGACAACCTGTCTATTATTTCTGATACTACTATTGCCGCAACCCGCACCCAGGGGGCAAAGATGGCAGATAAGTTTAAAGAAAATATAAAAATTGCTTTGCCAGCAGCTTTGCTTACTTTACTGCTGTACAGCTTGTTAACCAGCGCTACTACGCCGGTAACAGCCGCCGACTTTAGCTGGAGTGGCGTACTGCCCTATGCAGCAATTTTAGTGCTGGCGGTAATGGGCTTAAATGTGTTTGTTGTGCTGTTACTGGGCATAGTGCTGGCAGCACTGCAAGGCAGCCTGTTTGCCGACTATCAACTCACCGGCATTGGCCAGGATATTGCCGCAGGTTTTGCCAGTGTGCAGGAAATTTTTCTGTTGGCTATGCTGGTCAGTGGCTTAAGTGAGTTTATTAAGCAACAAGGCGGCCTAAGCTGGATTGCCGCTAAAATTCAAAACATCACTGGTAAATTAGCACTGGCAGGGAACAAAGCTCAGCAATTGGCGATAGCCGCACTCGCTTTTTTCAGTAACCTGTGTATTGCCAATAATACCGTGGCGATAGTATTAACCGGTGACGTCAGCAAAACCTTGGCTCAACAACACCAGATCACCCCCAGGCGCAGTGCCAGCTTATTAGACATTTTTGCCTGCATTAGCCAGGGTTTGGTGCCCTATGGCGCGCAGGCATTGTTGTTAGGCGCCAGCTTTGGTATTTCACCCTGGCAGGTGGTTAGCCATAGCTACTATTGTTTAATTTTATTAGTCGTTGCCAGCAGCATTATTCTGTTGCGCCGGCCAGAGCAAGCAATACCTGCCAACGAATTTAGCTAGTGTATTTTTTGCTACGTTGTTGCCAGGCTAGCTTGCTTTTCACCCAGACATGGCGGGTTAGCGCCCGCCAATGCATTTTATGACGGTAACCACGCAAGTACCAAAGGGCCCCGGCCAGCCTGGCTTTAATGCCAAAATGTAACTGGGCCAGCACCAATGCCCTGGCTACCGTTCGCCGCTTAGAGCTGTGTGCTAATATTGCTGCAATATCAACTGGAAACTCCCGACCAAACAAGCGCTGAACTAGCAGCAACGTATTCACTACTGGCTCTAGCGCACCAAACTGCTCACTGTCACAGAGTAATTGCGTTAATCGCTGTTGCCCGGCAAGTTCGCTGCAGAGTAAGTCCAGATCAATTAAGTCTTTTACCAGCTTGTGCTGTTCTTCCTGCCAGAAAAAATGAATAGCGGCATGGATATATAAATAGCTGAGGCTTGGCGTCTGCAGACAAGAACCGGCAATGGGGTTAGCGTGTTGAAACACCTGCTCGGTGGCCAATTTTTTTTGGCCGGCCAGCGGAAAAAGTGCAAAATGTAGATCTATCGCCGTGCCGCGTTTAACATGATAAAGCGGCGGATTTTCATGCGACAATTCCAGATAAAAGTGTTTATCGTAAGCTGACATTACGGGTTCAAAAAAACCCGCGAAAAATAATTTAGCCTTGCAGTCATTTAACTGTTGCCGGTTTACCAGTAAGTCGATATCAGAATAAAGCCGACCTTCGCTAACGGCCAAACCTAACGCCTGATAAGCGGCGCCTTTTAATAATACACAAGGATAGCTGGCTTGCGCTAAGCAAGGTTCCAATTGTAATAATTCGTTAAATAAGCTGGCTTGCTGTTTCTGATAATAGCGCCAGCCCCAGTCACAATGTCGCTGCACCGTCGCTGGCAACTGCTGGAATAACGAATGGCGAACAAATAACGCCCGTAGCTGCGCCGTTAAACCAAGGCTTCGCGCCTGTTGTAACAAATCAGTCCAATCAGCAGCACTGGCACTGGCTAAAAACGCTTGCGGGTTAGCAAAACAACGAATGGGCAGCGGTATTAACATAATAACTGCTCCAGTAATTGCAGCATTTGTTTAGTATCACTGTATTCCAACCGATAATTTTGGGTGTTCTCCACTAACTGACACAACAAGTTAAAGCCATCAGCGCCAAATACCGCATAATTAAAACTGTTCTGCGCCAAATAAAGCAAGGTATCTGCTTTTGGCATGGTAAATGCCGCTACCGGCTCACTACTGGCCTGGTAAGCTGGAAAAATTATCCAATACGGTTTGGCGCTACTATTCGCTTGCTGCCAGCTACTGTCTGTTGGTCGTAAATAGGCAACAGTACCTTTTTCTGTATCAGGGGTGCGATGCAATACTGCCACGTCGGGATAATAGTGCTGAATAACATCAATTGAGGCGTTTTTTAAGCTGACTGGCCGCACATAGGGCTGTAACCTGCCGCTAAGAGGATCGATCAGACACATTTCATCCGACAATAAGCGCCAGCCTTGTAACATTAACAACGCACACAAGGTACTTTTACCACTTCCGGGCGGCGCCGGCATAATCAGTGCCTTACCGTCTTTCTCCAGTACCGCAGCATGAATAGCCAAATACTGTTGCTGATAAGCAGACACACACCAATTTAAGCCCCATTCAAAGGTTGGGATCAGTTGATGAGCATCAGCCATTCGAAAATGTTCAGTACCGGTACGAAAATGATAAGGTCGACTTTTGCCGCTAAAACGTCGGGTGTAATCGATATGAAAATCGTAAATATGCTCAGCAACAGGGGCTTTTTGCAATATTGTAAGCGGATACAAGGCCGCTAAATTATTAAATAAGGTGGAGCTATCGGTGGCAATACGCACGGTAAAGGGCGGCGTATGTAATGAAATAAGCGACAACGTTACTCCGGCTTAGTCAGGTTTTCCGGTAAAATTTTGGAAGTAGCATAACTGATGTTATCGAAACACACAGTAGTATTATCAGTCAAAAATACATAACTATTATACTGCTGCTGCATGCTAAGCGCTTGCCTGGCCTTGCTAAGCCAGGCTGCATAACCAGAGGTAAGTAATAAAGACACTAGTTGCTAGTGCCGTCTATATACATTTTCAATACCTTCGACAACTGGACGGTTTGACCGTTCAACATTGCCGTATTGTATGCGTCAACAAAAGCAGCAGGATCCGGGTATAAACCCTGACCATAGTAAAACATTGAATGCAGAAATGAGCTGGCAATATTTCGGATTAAATTGTTATCTCCGCCCTGATTAACAGCCTCTTTAAGAGTACCGCCATAACCACCAGCGAAAATATCATTAAACCGGGTATTTTCATTAATCACTATGCCAGCATAGGTGAAAGTCTCAACACCATTCTTATGATATTTGGTAGACGTTGAATTAAAATAACCTTTGCGCTCGTTACCAGAGCCAAGATCAAAATATTGTTTGCCTCCACCATGCGATAAAAAACCAGCCCGGCAGGTTTCAAATTGCTCTGCTTGCACCGATTGCATTTTTGACATGGAGGCACTTAAATTACAGTTTTGAGTGCTATAGCCCCAGGCACCTTTACTTTTTAACGCCATTAGTACGGGTAAAGAGCCCATGCCCGCTCGCACTAAAAATTTACGGCGACCACTGGTTGCATTAATATCCTTATTGTCCATAAATTTTATCACCCTTGTCCTGTTGGTTCAGCTTACTGCTAGGCATTATGAATATGATATGCAAATTTTAAACCAAAGCTGTAATCGATTGAAATAATACATTATATAGAAGTAAAACCATCAAAAAAATGCAAAATTGTAAATTAATCTGACGTCAACCACCATAATTTATACTAATTATCGACTACAATTTGGTAAACGGCCAGCTTTTTTTCGCTCGTTAAACGTGGCCATCGCCTCTGGCATTTTGGCCCGTAAATCAGTAATTCGGTTTTGCGGTATCGGGTGACTGGATAAAAATTGTGGCATGCTATTGCTGCTAGCAGCCGCCATATTTTGCCACAGGTTCACCGCCTGGCGTGGTTCGAAACCAGCTTTTGCCATTAAATCTAAACCTACAATATCTGCTTCAGATTCATGCGTACGGCTAAAAGGCAGTGTTACCCCTAACTGAGCGCCTAATCCCAGCGCGGTCATTATTTCTTGCTGATACTGTACTCCATAGGCTTTGGTACCCGCATCACCCAGCGCTAAAGCAGACTGCACAAACTGGTTAGTGGATAAACGCTCATTGCTGTGACCGGCAATCACATGCGCAATTTCATGGCCAATTACGGCGGCTAATTGCTCTTGATTTTCAGCTACGTTTAACAGGCCAGTGTACACGCCTATCTTACCACCGGGCAAAGCAAACGCATTTACTTGCTCACTATCAAACACCACAACTTCCCAAGGGTTAGTCAGGTATTTCTCCGGGGTTACTCTGAGCAATGCACTGGCTATGCATTGCACGTAATTATTGGTTTTAGCATCTTTGCTAATGGGCGTTTCAGCTTTCATGATGTCGAACGTTTTCTCGCCCATGCTGCTTAGTTGGCTATCATCAAATAGCATTATCTGATTGCGCCCGGTGGGAGATTGCGCACACGCTACTAAAACCATTGCAGCAACCGCCGCCAGTGAAAACGTCTTCAGCATAACAAAATCCTTATTAATATAAATCCACGGAGGAAAAACCTTGCGGTTAATTGTATCGGGAACTGAAAAAAAAACCACCCGAAGGTGGTTTTTAAGGTATTTAACCGGTTAAATCATCAAAGAACTTTTTAACACCATCAAAAAAACCTTTCGACTTTGGTCGATGCTTAGCTTCACTTTCGCCAGCCATGCTGTCATCCAGCTGACGCAACAACTCTTTTTGTTTATCGCTTAGGTTAACCGGGGTTTCAATAACAACCTTACACACCAGATCGCCAACACCGCCACCACGCACCGACTGCACCCCTTTACCACGCAAACGAAACATTTTTTCAGTTTGCGTCTCGGCAGGTATTTTCAGTTTTATTCTGCCATCAAGCGTTGGCACAGCAATCTCACCACCCAGTGCAGCGGTGGCAAAACTTAGTGGTACATCGCAGTACAGGTTATTGCCGTCGCGTTGAAAAATAGCGTGCGCTTTTACATTTACCTGCACATAAAGGTCGCCCGCCGGCGCACCATGCATACCGGCTTCACCTTCGCCGGTTAAACGAATACGATCACCGGTGTCGACTCCTGCTGGAATTTTTACCGACAAGGTTTTGGTTTTTTCAACCCGGCCTTCACCATGACACTTACTGCACGGCTCTGGAATAATTTTGCCACGACCATTACAGGTTGGGCAGGTTTGTTGCACTGCAAAGAAACCTTGACGCATGGTTACCTGCCCAGCACCGCGACAAGTGTTACAGCTTTTTGCCGAAGTGCCTTTTTTAGCACCTGAACCGTCGCAACTGTCACAGCTAACATAAGTAGGCACTTTAATATCAACCGACTTACCTTTCACTGCTTCTTCTAAGTGTAATTCCAGATTATAACGTAAGTCTGAGCCACGCTGCGCCCGCGATTGACCACCGCGGCCGTTGCCACCAAAGATATCACCAAATACATCGCCGAAAATATCACCAAAGTCGCCAGCACCCGCTCCGCCTGCACCACCGCCACCACCACGGTTAGGATCAACCCCGGCATGGCCAAAACGATCGTAGGCAGCGCGTTTTTGCTCGTCTGATAAAACCTCATAGGCTTCCTGGACTTCTTTAAACTTCTCTTCCATGCCTTTGTCACCCTGCGTTCGGTCAGGGTGAAATTTCATAGCGAGGCGTTTATAAGCCTTTTTGATGTCTTTATCATCGGCGCCTTTAGCGACACCCAATACTTCATAGTAGTCACGCTTTGACATAAATTTAGTGCTTACTTCTTAATCAAAGGGCTGCAGTATACTACAGCCCGGGCCTATTTTATTTGTTGTCGTCTTTTACTTCTTCAAACTCAGCGTCGACAACATCATCTGCACCAGCTGCTTGCTGCTGACCAGCATCAGCACCACCCTGTTGGGATTTAGCCTGTGCTGCTTCCATCAGCTTTTGCGACGCTTGTACTAACGCCTGTGATTTTGCATCAATTTCTGCTTTATCACTGGTTTTCAACGCTGTTTCCAGCTCGTTAATCGCCGTTTCGATGGCTACTTTGTCTTCGCTGGCTAAACTGTCACCCACTTCTTCTAACTGCTTGCGGGTGGCATGCACCATGGCATCAGCCTGATTACGGGTTTGCACCAGCTCTTCAAACTTTTTGTCATCTTCAGCATGGGCTTCAGCGTCACGCACCATGGCCGAAATTTCATCTTCTGACAAACCTGAAGACGCTTTAATGGTAATTTTCTGCTCTTTACCGGTATCTTTATCTTTTGCAGACACATGTAAAATACCATCAGCGTCTAAATCGAAAGTCACTTCAATTTGCGGCTCACCACGACGACCACCGCGAATACCTTCTAAATTAAACTGGCCCAGCGATTTATTATCAGTGGCGCGTTTACGCTCACCTTGCAGCACGTGAATGGTAACTGCCGATTGGTTGTCATCCGCAGTTGAAAACACTTGCGACTTTTTAGTTGGTATCGTGGTGTTACGCTCAATAAGGGCGGTCATCACGCTACCCATGGTTTCAATACCCAAAGACAATGGCGTTACGTCCAGCAACAAGACGTCTTTCACTTCGCCCGACAGTACGCCAGCCTGAATTGCTGCACCTACCGCTACCGCTTCATCAGGATTAACGTCTTTACGAGGTTCTTTGCCAAAGAAAGCCGTTACCGCTTCCTGTACTTTTGGCATCCGAGTCTGCCCACCTACCAAAATAATTTCATCAATGTCGGTTACTTTTAAATCAGCATCAGCTAACGCTTTTTTCAGCGGCTCTAAGGTACGCTGTACTAAGTCTTCTACTAACGCCTCAAGTTTGGCGCGGGTAACTTTAATATTTAAGTGTTTTGGCCCTGAAGCATCTGCCGTAATATAAGGCAGGTTTACTTCAGTTTGCGAAGCAGATGACAGCTCAATCTTGGCTTTTTCAGCTGCTTCTTTTAACCGTTGCATAGCTAATGGATCATTACGCAGATCCATGCCTTGCTCTTTTTTAAACTCTTCAACCAAATAATTAATTACCCGGTTATCGAAGTCTTCACCACCTAAATGAGTATCACCATTGGTAGATAACACTTCAAATGTTTGCTCGCCATCTACATCATCAATTTCAATAATAGAGATATCAAAAGTACCACCACCCAAGTCATATACCGCAATCTTGGTGTCGCCTTTCTTTTTATCCATACCATAAGCCAGTGCCGCAGCGGTTGGCTCGTTAATAATACGCTTTACGTCTAAACCAGCAATGCGGCCTGCATCTTTAGTGGCTTGGCGCTGCGCATCATTAAAATAGGCAGGTACGGTAATTACCGCAGCAGTTACCGGCTCGCCTAAGAAATCTTCAGCAGTTTTCTTCATTTTCTTCAGCACTTCAGCTGAAATTTGTGGTGCAGCCAGTTTTTTGTCTTTTACTTCAACCCAGGCATCGCCATTATCCGCTTTAATTATCTTAAACGGCATAATTTTAATATCACGCTGTACTTCTTCGTCTTCAAAGCGACGGCCAATTAAACGCTTAATCGCATACAGGGTATTTTTAGGGTTAGTTACCGCCTGCCGTTTTGCCGGCTGACCTACTAATACTTCGCCATCTTCAGCATAAGCAATAATTGAAGGCGTGGTACGTGTACCTTCTGCATTTTCTAAAACCCGAGGTTTGTTACCATCTAATACAGCAACACATGAATTGGTGGTACCCAAATCAATACCGATTATTCTACCCATTACGGCTCTCCACTTATATTCTGAACAATTAACAATTGCGTTGAGCAATTAATGGGGATAAGCCCTAATCGATTCAAGGTTATTAGTTAAAAAATTTTAAGAAGGGCGGCTGAAAAACCAAACCTGCGGCCTAAATTAGCAAACCTGGTTTCGTCCAGCATGCTTAGCGCGGTATAATGCACCATCAGCAGCGTTAATTAATTGAGTGGAGCTGGTAAAGTGGTTATCCACGGTGCAGGCAACTCCAGCCGAGAATGTGCAGGCAAAGGGGGCGTCATTTGCCTGAAACTGTAAACTGGCAAATGCCGCCAGTATTTTTTCTACCAGCAACCTAGACTGCGCCGCCGAGCACTCTGGCAACACCAGCATAAATTCTTCACCGCCATAACGCCCGGCCCGATCGGTTTTACGAATACGCTTACGTAATAAGGTTGCGAGCGAAGTAATCACCAAATCGCCGACTGCATGACCATATTTATCATTAACGTTTTTAAAATGGTCAATATCCAACATTACCACGCTAAGCGGGGTGCCCGTTCGTTCACTACGTTCATATTCCAGATCTGCCGCTTCTTTTATAGCACTGTGTTTTATTAACGAGGTTAAACTGTCTTTTTCAATTAAGTTTTTAATTTGTAAACTACGAGCCAGCCGAATTTTTATCGCCTGAATTAGCTGAATATCATCGATAGGCTTAGTAATAAAGTCATCAGCACCATGAGCCATTGCTCTTATTTGCAGTGTTTTATTGGTTTCAGATGATAAAAACACTATGGGCAACCGTTTTAATGATTTGTACTGCCTGATTAAACCCGCAACCTCAGCGCCTGAGAACTCAGGCATATACATGTCCATTAAAATTAGATCAGGCTGGAAGCGGGTTAGCTCGTCAATAATATTGTGGATCCGACCAATAATTTGGGTCTCGATGCCAACGCTGTTTAGCACTAAGGCGTAATGCTCTGCCAGTAATCTGTCATCATCAACAATAAATACCCGGCCAGACTTTCCCGTACGCTGCTCCAACAGTTCACTGCTGGCAGTAAGCATATTCGGCACGTCAAGCGGCGAAATAAAAAATTCCCGCGCCCGGTACTGTGATGCCTGAATGCGTAGCTCGAAGTTATCGATTTCTGAAAACACCATTAAACTGATGTGTTTTTTAATCAACAAATCTAATAGTAATTTCTGTTTAAATAACGCGCTGCCGTTGCTAAGCTGTGTAGCGCTGAATAATAGTTTTGGTGCAGTAAACTGCAGTTTTTTCAGGCAAGAGTCAAAATCGGTAAACTGCACTACGTCATGCCCAAATGCGGCTAACTGCGCAGTTAACTCAGCGGTTAACGGCATATTATTTAACAGCAACCACACACTGTTACTTTCAGGCTGCGGTAGCATTTGCTCAGCTGGCGTTGCATCAGCAGAACTGAGTACCACGTTCACCGCGCTGTCAAATTCTTGCAGCAAACGCTTTAATTCAGTAAGGGTGTGCAGTTGCTCTGTCACGGGTTTATTCAGTATTGCTGATGTCAGCTGCTCAATTTGCCTTGCCATGGTGCCCAGTGTGGCAAAGCCAAAAGTGCCACAAGCCCCCGCCAGTTTATGGGTTTCTCTGATAATCTCAGGCAGTAAACTTAAAGCTTTTACATCAGCAACCGTTTGTATTTGTTGCAAGCCAATAACGCGCTGGGCCAGGTTTTGTTCAAAGCGTTGCCTTATTGCACCAAAAGCCGCAGGCAAATTCACTTTAAGTTTGCTGTTTTCCATTATGTCACCGTCAAATACATCAAATACATCAAATACAAAAAAAATGAATTACGTTCACATACCAACTATTTTAATAAGCTTAATGTGCATATTAGCGCTAACTGTTATCGATAATAACTGAGGCAAGCGGCAAATCAAAATAAAACGTGGTACCTCGCCCTACTTCGCTGGTAAAGCCGATGTCGCCTTGCATTTGTTCCAACAATTCCTTACTAATCGCCAAGCCTAAACCCGTACCACGGTTTTGTCGTTGATTTGAATCATCGGCCTGAGCAAATCGTTCAAACACCCGACTTTGAAATTGCAGCGGTATGCCGTTACCGGTATCTTTTACCTCAATTCGAATCATCTTATCTTTTTGCCAGACGCCAAGGCTGACCATGCCGTCTTTAATCGAAAACTTAATCGCGTTCGATAACAAATTAGTGAGTACTTGCTGTAAACGCAAACTGTCGGCCAGCACCACCAACGGGGCTTCAGGCGGCACAATCTGCAATTGCACCTGATGTTGGTTGGCAAAAACTTGCAGGTTCTCAACCGCTTTATAAAGTTCTGCCTCTACTGGCAGTGGCTGAATAGTAAATGGCATTTTGCCGGCACTGAGTTTTTCGATATCCAGTAAGTCATTTACCAGCTGGGTTAATCGCTCACTGTTACTTAAAGCCACCTGTAACAAGCGTTGCATATTGGCAGGAACCTGGCCTAAAGCAGTGGAGTTTAATAAGGCAAGTGCGCCATTAATTGAGGTAAGCGGGGTGCGCAGCTCATGGCTGACCGTGGCGATAAACTGATCTTTCATTTGTGACAGCTGCATGCGTTCGGTAACATCCTGTACTGAACCAATCAACACCTGCTCCGGGTTTTCTGCCTCGGGTAACATTCTGGCCAGTTCGTGCACCCAGCGAATACTGCCATCGGGCCGAATTATCCGGTGCACCACGTCATGTAAACCGGTTTCAATCGCGCGTTGTTCGCTTTGCTGAACGAGTAACCGGTCTAGTGGATGAATAGTGCTTTTAAACAAAGCCACACTGGGAGTAATACTGTCATTAAAACCAAAAATCTGATAAATAACCGGCGACCATGACAACTCACCACTTTTTAAAGATGCCTGCCAAAAACCTATTAAAGCATTTTCACTGGCCATGTCCAGCCGCTGCTGGGTTAATTTCAGCGTTTTATTCACCCGCTCCAGTTCAAGATAGTAATGTTTAGAACTGGTAATATCTTCGATATAACCGTGCCATAAGGTGCTTCCGTCTAGCATAGCCTCAGGCGTCGCCCGGCCTGACAGCCAGGCTAATTGATTATCACGCTGCACCCGGTACTGATGCTGCCACAGCGACAGGTTTTTTGCGGATGCCGCAATACTCTCAGCCAGGGCAGGTAAATCTTCCGGGTAAATGGTGGCAAATGCCGCGCCGGCATGTTCTTTCACCTGCTCTGCTGTTACACCGTAAATTTTTTCAAAAGCATTACTGGCATAAGGGAAAGCAGCCCGACCGTCTGGCCATTGCTGATATTGGTAGACCACTCCGGGTAACTGCGATGTTAACGTCAGTAACTGTTGCCGCAGTTTTTTCTCTTCCGTAATGTCCAGAACAAAACCGTCTAAAAAGGTAACCTCGCCGAAATCGTTATACTGAGCCCGGCCTCGCTCCTCCACCCAACGTAAGTTACCATTTTTATGTATTACCCGATATTTCAGCTGCCAGCTTTGCTTGGTTTCAATCGATGTGGCTACGTCCTTATCTAACCAGTCACGATCGTCAGGATGAATAACACTGGCGTAGCTGCGCACGCTATTATTTATAAAATCACTGGCCGGATAACCGGATAAGGGATCTATACTGCTGCTCATGTACAGCATGGTCCAGTTACTATCTGCCTTACAACGATAAGTAATACCCGGAATATTAGCCACCAGCGTTTGAAATTGATCTTGGCTGGCTTTAAGTTCTCGTTCAGCCTGTTGCTGTAACCGGTCAGTAATTTCTTGCTCAATGGCATCCGCAAACTGGCGCAATATCTGACGTTCTCTGTTATCTAACTGTCTGGGCTTAGGGTCGATAAGGCACAAAGTACCAATTCGTTGGCCGGCAATGGTTAACGGTGCACCGGCATAGAAACGAATATAGGGCGCACTGGTTACCAGCGGGTTATCGGCAAAGCGTGCATCTGTACTGGCATCACAAATTTCAAAAATATCAGCGCCTAAAATGGCATGGCCACAAAAGGAAATGTCCCGACCGGTTTCGCAGGCGCTTAAACCTTGGCGTGATTTAAACCACTGCCGATTGCTGTCGATAAGTGACACCAGCACAATGTCAGTGCTTAAACATTGCTGCACCAGAGACGTCAGGCGGTCAA
This sequence comes from Arsukibacterium sp. MJ3, assembly GCF_000987765.1. GTDB lineage: Bacteria > Pseudomonadota > Gammaproteobacteria > Enterobacterales > Alteromonadaceae > Alishewanella. Next base: position 79,037 of record NZ_LAHP01000015.1, on the reverse strand, counting down.
ATCGTGGTTCAGCAGCCGTATCAAGCAAGGCAGTATCGAGCAAAGCCTGCAAACGCTCTGCCTCATTTTCGGGGGTTAAAGGCTGCTGCATACACTCTCCACAAATTATAATTCTGATGTAACCTATTGGCTTTGCAAAGTGCAGTAATGCAACACTAGTTATTGTCTAATTGTTGCTGATACAAACGGTGTAATGTATCGCCAAGTTGCATTGGATCAAATGGTTTATCAATTACCGCAATAGCACCGGCATCCAGATAATGCTGCTTTTCTGCTTGTTGGATCCTTGCCGTCATAAATACGACAGGTATAGTTTTTACTCCAGGCAACTGCCTTAATGCCGCCAGGGTTTGCAAACCGTCCATTTGCGGCATCATCACATCCAGCAAAATAAGCTGCGGGGCAAAGGCTTCTACCTGGTTAATGGCACTTTGGCCGCTGCCGCAGCTAAGCAATTCAAACCCGGCAACATCGGTAAGGGCAATTTCAGCTACAGCTCTAATCGATTCATCGTCTTCTACGTGCATAATACGTTGCAATGGCATCAGATATCCCCATGGTTATCACTGTATAATATTAGGCATCTTGCCAGCACTTCAGTTGTTATACGACTTTTATTACCGACAGTACTAACTTTTCAAGACGTTGCCATGTTCCTTTATTTAATCAAGACGCTTATAAATGTTACGGTTTTTTGCTACTGTAACTCCACTATACTGTTCTTATGTAAGCCTTGCGCAATGAAAAACACTGATACCAACAAATGGCGTGCAATGCAATTGCAATATCGACAGAATTTAAGCCATAAAGCATCGGTATTGCAGCAACTGTGGTTACTTTTCTGCCACGATACCCATGCCGATGCCATTGCTGAATTTACACGAATTTGTCATCAATTAAGCGGCTCTGGCGCCATTTATGGTTTTCCGGAAGTATCCCGACTGGCCCGGATGTTAAGTTATCTGTTAAAAACTGACGAGCCACGGCACGGGCCCCACAACGAGGCAATCCAGTCTGCGTTAACCGCATTGCTAAATGAACTTGGGAAAAAACACGCTACGCCGCAACCGTTGCGACACACTGCTATTAAGGCAATAGCATCTGCCAGCGCCAAACACAAAATTGTGTTTGTCGATGACGATGCTGACTTGCTGTTGTATTACAGCGAAGCACTGCGAGAGGCAGGCTATGATGTTATTCCGTTACAAGATATTAAAGCCTTAGCTAGCACTGTCGCTGAACATCAACCGCTGGCGGCAATTTGCGATATGGCCTTTCCTGAAGGTGAAACCGCCGGCGCTGACTTTTTACAACAAGTAAGACAACAGCAAGGCGCCGCTTTCCCAGTGTTGTTTATTTCCACTATAGATAGCTTTAAGAACCGGCTGGCGGCAGTGCGCGCGGGCAGTAGTCATTTTCTGGCTAAGCCGGTTAGCTCAAAAATGCTTTGTCAAATCTTGTCAACTTTTTTGCAAAAGTCGGAACAAGACCCTTATCGGGTAATGCTGATAGATAATGACAACGACGTGCTGCGTTTTTATCGTCAGGCATTGCAAATGGCCGGCTATCAGGTTTACTGCTGCAACAACCCCCAACAAGCATTACAGATGATGTTGCAGCATCAACCAGAACTGGTGCTGATTGATTTAGATATGCCCGATTGCCATGGCCTTGAACTTGGTCAAATTATTCGCCAGCACAGTGAGTTGATTGATACTCCCATGGTATTTATGTCAGCCGATGAACGAATCGATGCAAAGCTAGCCGCAGTAAGGTTAGCCGGGGATGAGTTTATTCATAAACCTATTGCGCCCTGGCGTTTACTAATGGTGGTTGAGGCCCGAGTAAAACGCAGCAGAATGTTGCACCAGCAACGGCAGCAATTGATGCGCCAGCCAGAACTGGTTCAACACTTAGACACCCTGACGGCATTACCCACACTGTGGCAACTGCATAATGACATCAACACATTGCAACAAACAGCACGATCTTTTTATCTGCTTAAGTTGGACTTAAATAAGTTTCACCTGGTAAATGATGTGTATGGCCACAGCACCGGCGATTTGTTATTACAAACTGTTGCCTGGACCTTGGCGCAGCAACTGGAAGCAACCGATAAACTTTATCGGCAAAATGGCGATGAATTCTGGTTACTATTACAAAACACCGACGCTGACCATGTGCAAAAACTGGCTGAAAGGCTTATCGCTCAAGTACTAAAACAATCCAGAACCTTAGAAACTGACATTGCGCTGTCTGCCAGTATTGGTATTTGTAAACCGCAAACACACCTGGAGTCAGCCGATACGTTGATGCAACAGGCCAACATTGCGTTACACGACGCTAAAAAAGCGGTCGGCTATCAGATCCGTTGTTATAACAGCGCTATGCAATTTGCACTAAGCCAACGTTATCAATTGCAGCAAAGTATTAAGCAAGGCTTACAACAAAATACCTTTTATCCGGTTTATCAGCCCATTGTTGATGCTAATGGTGAAATATACAGTGTTGAACTGCTCAGCCGCTGGCAACACCCGGTACAAGGATTTATTAGCCCCACTGTTTTTATACCCATGTTAGAAGAAGAAGGCTTAATCACCTTATTAACCAAGCAAATGCTGGAATTAGGTATTGCACAATTAGCAAAATGGCGCCGCACTCTGCCCCGGCTTCGGCTTAGCGTAAATTTTAGCGCCCCCGATATTGCTAACCCCGACTTAATAGGCCAATTAACAGCTTTGCTATTGCAACATCAGTTACCACCACAAGCTTTAACCATTGAAATTACAGAAAGCATTTTGCTTGAACACAGCGTGATGGTGATCCAGCAACTAAACCGGCTAAAAGCGCTTGGCGCCAGCATTGCGCTGGACGACTTTGGAACCGGCTTTTCATCGCTGAGTTATTTAGACCGCTACCCGGTAGACATTCTGAAAATTGATCGCAGCTTTATCAATAAACTGGATGATGCCAAGGCCCGCCGGCTGACCTTGGCGATCATTCATCTGGCGCACGAATTGAACCTGCAGATTACTGCCGAAGGCGTTGAGCAACCGCAGCAATTTGCGCTGCTTCAGCAAGAAAAATGTCAGTATTTTCAAGGCTATTATTTTAGTAAACCACTTGAACCCACGAGTCTGGAGCAAACCAAATGGTTTACTGCCAGCCCGGTTAGCCAACGCTAGTACTGCATTGGTCCAATAAATACACCACATGCTGGTACTCAATGCCACTGTGGTGCGACAAACCTATTTCACAGGTACGGCTGGTCGATATGCCCTGCACACAACCACTTACCTGGGCTTTTAAACCCGATAACGCCGCAGCATTTAGCTCTGGCAGCATAAATCCTTTATCACCGGCAAAACCACAACAGCTTATGCCCTCTGGACGCACCACCTGCTTAGTGCAGGCGCTGGCTAAACGTGACAACTTAGTGCTCTGGCCTAATTGGCTGGCACTGCAGGTAACATGCAAAGCAACGGGCTGCTTAAGTGGAGTAAAGATAAGTTTTGGCAAAATGTGGTCATGCAAAAAATCGACACTGTCGATAATCGTCAGCCGCGGATCGAGCTTGCCGCTCACAGTTAAACTGCACGGGCTGCTATCAGAGTAAATGGGGATTTGGCCATTATTACTAACTTTAAGCAACCAACGTGTTAATTCATGTTGTTTTTGATCAGCTGCCGCAAACTGGCCTTTCGATTGAAACGGCATACCGCAGCACTGGTGCTCTATCCCCTCAGGCACAATAAGACGGTACCCCGCTTTAGCCAGTAAAGCAGTACTTACCTGCAATACGCTGCGGCTATCATGGCTATTGGCCTGTGGTGCCATTACCCGACTGCTGCAGCTAGCCAGATAGATGATGGGGGTTAACGTAATATCAGCAGCGGTTAACGTGGCTCGGTTGGCTGTAGGCATAGCGCTATGCCAGCCTGGTAACACCTTGCTAAACCGCTGGCCCATACTCAAACCAAAACGCGCCATGGCACTTATTGCGGCGAAATGGCGCGCCGTAAAAGCAGCCAGCCCCTGCCAACGCTGATTATTTACTGCCCGAAGCTGCCGGGTTAAATCACCGGTATTTATGCCAACCGGGCAGGCGGTACTGCACATACCGCAGGCCGCACAGGTATCATTGCCAGCATACTGATAGGCGTTGTTAAGAGCTTTAAGCCGTTTTGGATCCTCAGCACTTGCACTTAAACGGGAAATTTCGCGCATGGTAACAATACGCTGGCGCGGAGTTAGCGTTAACGTGCGGGACGGGCAAACCGGCTCACAGTAGCCACACTCAATGCATTTATCTACCAACGGGTTAGTCGCTGGCAGCGGTTTCAAATTTTGCAAATGCAACTGCGAGTTATGGCTTAACACCACCTCGGGGTTTAAAATATGTTTTGGATCAAGCAGTTTTTTCAAGCGCCACATTAGCTGGTAAGCCTCAGCCCCCCACTCCAGCTCAACAAAGGGGGCCATATTGCGGCCAGTGCCATGCTCTGCTTTTAATGAACCACCAAACTCCACCGCCACCAAGTGTGCAACGTCCTGCATAAAATGATCGTAGCGCCTAACCTCAGCCGGTTGGTCAAAGCCCTGGGTAAAGACAAAATGCAGGTTACCTTCCAGCGCATGGCCAAAAATAATGGCTTCATCATAAGCATATTTACTGAAAAGTTGTTGCAGCCGTGCCACGCCCTCGGCCAGTTGCGCCAGCGGAAAAGTCACGTCTTCTATGATTACTGTTGTGCCGGTTTTTCGCAGCGCACCCACCGCGGGGAAAGTGCCTTTGCGTATAGCCCACAACTGGTTATATACCACAGGATCGGTACTAAAATCGACCTGTTGCTCTAAAGTAAAACCTTGTACCACTGCACGAAGCATAGCCAATTGCTGTTGCAAGACACTGGCAGACACCGCCGTGGTCTCAATCAGCAAGGCGCAGGCGTTTACCGATACTTGCTTTACCCAAGCCGGCATACCGGTTTTATGCTCTACCGAGCGCAGGCTGCGCCGGTCTAGTAACTCCACTGCTGATACCGGTAACTGTTTTAACAAGGTAACGGCCTGACAACAGCTTTGCACCGATGGAAACACCAGTAAACCACTGGCCCGGTGTGGGTAATCGGGAACCGTATTATAGGTTATTGCGCTGATAAAGCCTAAACAGCCTTCAGAACCCACCATTAAATGGCTTAGGATATCAATAGGATCGGTAAATTCGGTTAAGGCGTTTAGCGAAAAACCAGTGGTATTTTTTAAACGATATTTATGGCGGATTTTTTCGCTAAGTTCTAGGTTATTGCGGGTTTGCTGACCAATCAGTTCTAATTCTGCCAGCAGTAAAGCATGGCTTTGCCGAAAAGCGGCCACATTTTCTGTATCTTCTGTATCCAATACCGTGCCGTCAAATAACACCAGCCGCATCGCCGCCAGGGTATTAAAACTATTGTGGGCAGTACCGCAGCACATGCCACTGGCATTGTTGGCAACGATACCGCCAATTTTGCAGCTATTAATAGAGGCCGGATCCGGGCCAATTTTTCGCTGAAACTTTGTTAGCACGCTGTTAGCGGCCGCACCGATAACGCCGGGTTGCAGCCGGATTTGCTCACCTAAACCGCGCACTTCACGTTGTTGCCAGTTCTCGCCTAGCATTAGCAATACCGAATCGGTTACCGCTTGGCCTGACAAACTGGTACCGGCAGCCCGAAAAGTAATGGCAACGTGGTACTGATTAGCTAATTTAAGCAGTGCTACCACCTCTGCCTCGCTTTCTACCCTAAGTACCAATTTAGGCAGTAAACGATAAAAGCTGGCGTCGCTACCATAGGCCAACGTAGCAATGGGGTCGTCAAAGTAGCGCTCGGTGGGTATAAGCTGGCGGGCACGTTGACTAAAGGCAACAGGTAACGTCACGGCATGGTTTCCTGAAGATACGACTATGGCTATGTAGTAACAGATTTTAGGGGTTTTGGCTATGCCTGCTGCCAGAGGATGCATTGCTTAAAATACTAAAACCGGCGTTACGCCGGTTTTAGTATTACACAATAAGCTTATTCAGGAACTTTTGACACACCCACCATCGCCGGACGTAATAAACGCCCATTTAATTCATAGCCTTTTTGCATCACAAAAGTAACCGTATTAGGTGGCACATCAGCCGATGGCTGAATAGTCATTGCCTGATGCTGATCAGGATTAAATGGTTGACCTTGGGGATCAATTTGCTGCACACCATATTTAGCTACCGTATCCAGGAAGCTCTTCATGGTTAATTCAACCCCTTCAATAATGCCGGTAAAAGCGTCATCGTCACGGTTAATAAAGGCCAGTGCCCGCTCTAGGTTGTCTACTACCGGCAATAAATCACCGGCGAATTTTTCCAGCGCAAATTTATGGGCTTTTTCTACATCCTGACTGGCACGTCGCCTGGCATTATCCGCTTCCGCTTTGACGCGCAGCATTACGTCTTGCTGCTCAGCAAGTTTAGCCTGAGCTTGGGTTAACTCTGTTTCAAGTTTCGAAATAATGGCCTGCTCACCCGATAATTCAACGGTGTCGGCATGGTTGTTATGCTGCTGTGCTGAAGAATTATCTTGTTTGCTATCTTCTGCCTGCTCGTTCGGCTTTGCTTGCTCTGTCATGCTAACTACTCCAAATGAAAGTAGGACTATTATGGGGATAGATTCTGTCGATTCAAGTTTAAATTTAAACGATGAGCGCATGCTTCTACCAGAGGTACTAATTTAGCATAGTTCATCCGGCGCGGCCCTAACAACGCAATAAAACGGTGCGGCTGAGTTTGATAACGCTGACTGATAAGGCTCACCGGTGCCAGTTCAACAAAACCAGACTCTTTACCCAGAATAAGTTTAGGGTGATCATCGGTAGTCACTTGCTGCAGCAAATTGATTAGGCCAGCTGGCTGCTCCAGTAGCTGGGAAACCTGTTGTAATGCTGTGCTATTCTGATACTCAGGGCTTAATAACAATTGATGCTGACCGAATATAAGCGGTTGATGCTGCTGAAATTCATCCAGACTAAGCTGCCCCAACACAGTGTTAATTAGTAGTTGGCTACAGCCACTTTCGCTTCTAACAATACTGGCTAGGCGGGCAATGCCGTCTTGCCATTGGCCATTCGCCAACGCCGCATTTAATAAACACAGTACCTTGCCCAGCGTGGCGCTGTCGATGCTTTGAGCGCAGTCGATTACCCGATGCAAAATATCGCCGTCTTCATCAATAACCACTAATAATAAACGGTCGCTGGCAAGGCGAACCAAATCAATTTGCCGCACTTCACGGCCGCTGGCTTTTGGCGGGCTGATAATAGCGACACAACCGGTAAGATTAGTTAACAACTGGCCCGCTTGCTGGCAAAGCAATGACACCGGCAAAGTAGGTACCAAGCGGCGCTGTATTTCAGCTTGCCAGCGGCTACTTAATGGCTGCATGGTAAGCATTTTGTCAATAAACAATCTAATTCCGCTGGTAGTAGGTACCCGACCGGCAGAAGTATGAGGAGAACGAATAAAACCCCGCTGCTCTAACTGCACCATGGTGTTACGTACCGTCGCTGAGCTAACGGCTAACGCCTGATTTTCAGCAATAAGTTTACTGGATACCGGCAAGCCATCGGCCAGGTATTGTTCTACTATCAGCTTTAATATCAGTTCTGCCCTGCTTAGCGCCACCGCCATACTGCGTAATACCTTGTCCAGTGTTGTTAAATGATCTGGGGGTTAAAATAGTAATATCAAGTTGATACCTCAGTAAAATAGCGCAGATGCTGGTCGCCAGCTTGCGACACCGCTATACTCAAACAATGCCAGCCAAGGAGCTCACTATGAGCCATGCATTCACGAAAATTGGACTGATCGGTAAACCTAACCACCAAGGCGCTAATCATACCCTGGTAAGTCTGTATCATTTTCTTACGGCCAAAGGCCTCGACGTATTTGTTGAAGAACGGGTAGCGCAATCGCTGGCGCTGGCCGATGCTAAGATACTCGACTTAGTTGACCTGGGTAAAACCTGCGATCTCGCCATTGTAGTAGGCGGCGATGGCAATATGCTAGGTGCCGCTAGAGTATTGGCCCGCTTCGACGTTGCCGTACTGGGAGTAAACCGGGGCAATCTTGGTTTTTTAACCGATTTAGCGCCGGAGTTTTTTGAACAACCTTTAGCCGATGTGTTAGACGGAAATTTTGTTACAGAAAAAAGAAACCTGCTGGAAATATCCGTCCATCGTCATGGCAGCATAAAAAGCAGTAACAGTGCGGTAAACGAGGCGGTACTGCACGCCGACAAAGTTGCTCATATGATTGAATTTGAAGCTTACATCAACAATGAGTTTGTCTACAGCCAGCGCTCAGATGGGTTAATTGTTAGCACGCCAACCGGCTCTACTGCTTACTCGTTATCCGGTGGCGGGCCTATTCTTACCCCGGATCTTGACGCCATGTGCCTGGTGCCCATGTTTCCTCATACGTTAAGTAGCAGGCCGCTAGTGGTAGCTGGTAATAGCGAAATTTGTTTAAAAGTAGCAGAAAGTAATGATGCACAACTACAGATCAGCTGTGACAGCCATGTCATTCTGGCTGTAATGCCTGGCGATGAAATTTACATTCGTAAACACCCGACACCACTACGATTAGTGCACCCCCCCGGTTACAGTTACTTCCATGTGCTGCGCAATAAACTCGGTTGGGGCGCAAAACTCTACTAGGGTATATTTCCTTACATAAAAACGAGGCTTGCAAAATGGACAATTACTGTATAAATTTACACTGTATATAAAAACAGTTTAAGCAGTACTTTTTCCTGACAGGAGTTACAGCATGCTAAGCCACCTTCATATCAGTAATTTTGCTATTGTGCGGGCATTAGAAATAGATTGGCAAACCGGTATGTCAACGATTACCGGCGAAACCGGTGCCGGCAAGTCTATCGCTATTGATGCCCTATCGCTTTGCTTAGGCGAACGCGCCGACGCCACGGTAGTTCGCCCCGGTGCAGACAAAGCCGATATTGTTGCCACCTTTGATATTGCTAAGCTACCACAGGCACAGCTCTGGCTTGAACAACAAGATTTAGCTATGGGTAGCGAATGTATAGTGCGCCGGGTAATCAACAATGAAGGTCGCTCGCGCGGTTATATTAATGGTGTACAGGTTCCGGCGCAGCAATTAAAAGCACTGGGGCAATATTTACTGAGCATTCATGGCCAGCATGCCCACCAGCAACTATTAAAATCTGATTATCAACGTCAATTACTGGATGCCTTTGCTGACAATGCGCCGCTGCGCAGCAACATAAAACAGCAGTATCAGCAATGGCAGACATTAAAGCAGGAATACCTGCAGCTTGAGACAAGCCAGCAGCAACGCGATGCACAGCGCCAATTACTGGAATATCAGGTAGCAGAACTGGATCAGTTTGCACCGGTAACCGATGAATTTGCCCAACTTGAAGTCGAGCAAAGCCGCTTAAGCCATGGCCAGACTTTGCTTAGCCAGAGCCAACAGTGTATTGATCAACTATATGACAATGACGACGGTTCAATTTATCAGGCGTTGTCAGCGGTTAACCAACAATTGCAGCAGCTATGCCTGCTGGATACCAGCTTAACCCCACTACAGTTAATGCTGGCTGATGCATTAATGCAAACCGAAGAAGCCAGCCGTGAATTGCGCCGCTATGCCGAAAAAGTTGAACTTGACCCGGAGCGGCTAGAAGCAATTGATGAGCGGATGGGCCAATGGCTAAACCTTAGCCGCAAACATCAGGTTACGTTTGAACAACTGCCTGGGTTTCATCAGCAATTATCTGCCCAACTGGCCGAATTAACTGGCAATGACCAACGACTGGTGCAACTGGAAGCAGAGTTAACCGAAGCTGAGCAACATTACCAACAGTTTGCTGCTGAGCTACACCAGCAACGGCAAGTAGCGGCCACTAAGCTGAGCCAGTTAATTGTTAGCAGTATGCATGAGCTAAGCATGGCCAATTCCCGCTTTGAAATTAGCGTGCAAGCGCTTAGCTTAGAGCAAGCCAGTAGCCATGGCGCAGACCACATTAGTTTTAGTGTTTCAACTAACCCGGGCCAACCATTACAGCCGCTGGCTAAAGTGGCCTCAGGCGGAGAGCTGTCACGCATCAGCCTGGCAGTACAGGTTATTCTGGCTGATAAAATTACCACGCCCACGCTGATTTTTGATGAAGTGGATGTGGGCATCAGCGGCCCGGTGGCAGCCGGAGTAGGTAAGTTATTGCGCCAACTAGGTGAGTCTACCCAGATCATTTGTGTTACACATTTACCTCAGGTTGCCAGCCAGGGTCATCAGCAGTTATTCGTTGAAAAATATACCGATGGCCAGGCAACCGAAACCCGGATGCGCTGCTTAAATGATGAACAACGTATTGGCGAAATAGCCCGCCTACTGGCTGGAGAGAATATTAGTGCCAGCGCGTTAGCAAATGCCCGCGAACTTTTATGCGCCCCGGCAGTCTGAAAGAAGATTTTTCAGCAAGGCTGTCATAGGGTATGATAGCGATAACCGGACTTAACAGACGAAAACGATGAAAACAGTAGTACAATTTTTAGTAGTAATAGGCTTGCTAACCAGCCTAAGCGCATGCTCTAACGTGATTTACCGGATTGATGTGCCTCAGGGTAATTTTCTGGAGCAAAAAGATATCAATAAATTGCGGGTTGCGATGACCAAAGAGCAAGTTAAGTTTGTACTAGGTAGCCCGGTTGCTGAAAATGCCTTTGATAATGATACCTGGCATTATTTTTATTCTTTAAAAGGCGGCCGTGGTAATAACTTCAAAAAACAATTAGTTGTTGAGTTTAAAGACGATAAATTACTTGATATATCTGGTGATTTTGAAAAGTCTGCCGATTTCAGCACGCCACTGGACATTTAATAAATCTACGTTACAAAAACACTAACAAAGAATAAGTTTACCCTAAAACGACCGTTGAAGCCGCTGACGGGCTGAAGCGAGCCGCCATAGAAAGGCTTAAGACGTGTCGTTATGGGTAATCTGATTTAGTAAACTTTATTAATGTTCTTGCTTACGCCCACCCGTCACTTTGTCTGCCCGGCCTTCATCTTTCGCTTTTTCAGCCCGGCGGCGACGTAAGTCTTTTGGATCAGCAATTAACGGTCGGTAAATTTCAATCCTATCACCGTCTTTAACCTGCTCATCAAGCTTAACCGGCCGGCTCCACACCCCCACCTTCTGGCTGGTTAAATCTATCTCAGGATACTGCTGGCAAATACCAGACTGCTCAATAACCTGCTGCACCGTGCTACCAGGCATTACTGCCAGGGTAAGCAAACTTTGCTGTGCAGGCAGAGCGTAAGCCACTTCTATTGTTAGCGGTTCAGCCATGATTGGCCCCGTAAACCACTTTCGCCCGTTGTGAAAAAGCATTCACCATGGCCGCCGCCAGTTCAGAAAACACTTTACCAAAAGCAAACTGCACCAGCCCATTGGTAAATTCAAATTCAAGACGCAATATTACTTTACAAGAATGTTCGTTAATTGGCGAAAAGTGCCAGTTACCCTGCAATCGCTTAAAAGGACCATCGACCAGCTGTAACTCAATTCGTTCATGGGGGTATAAAATATTGCGGGTAGTAAAAGATTGGCCAATACCCGCCTTGGAAACCTGCAACTTCGCCACCATCTCATTATCTGACTGGCTTAAAATATCAGCTGATGTACAGCCAGGCAAAAACTGTGGGTAATCTGGTATGGCATTTACCAGGTCAAACATTTGCTGCGCACTGTAAAAAACCAAGGAACTGCGCTCAATTTGTGGCATACTCACTCCCCTTAAACTCGCTGCTGATTGTAACAGAATAACGCGAGGCAACAAGGCCGGCATTGCATGGCCGTATCGGGATATAGAGCAGCGTACCCGGTTTTAGCCTGAGCAGAAATAGCGAATTATGAGCAAAAAAAAATCAAGTAATAAAGACGGCACCATCGCGCAAAACAAAAAAGCCCGCCATGAATATTTCCTGGAAGACAGGTACGAGGCAGGTATTAGTTTGCAGGGCTGGGAAGTAAAAAGTATCCGCGAAGGCAAAGTAAATTTGTCTGACGCTTACGTTATTCTTAAAGATGGCGAAGCCTTTCTGTTTGGTGCACAAATTCAAGCGTTAAAAAGCGCTTCCAGCCATGTCATTTGTGATCCGGATCGCAGTCGCAAACTACTGCTTAACAAACGTGAATTAATGAAGCTTATCGGTTTGAAAGAACGTGATGGCTACACCCTGATTGCTACTGCTATGTATTGGAAAGCCTGTTGGGTTAAAGTAGAGTTTCATCTGGCCAAAGGTAAAAAGCAGCATGATAAACGCGATGATATTAAAGACCGTGATTGGTCGCGTGAAAAAGAACGGATGATGAAACACAGTAAGCGTTAAACATTTTTTATATTATGGTTGAAACTATTATTGCCCCACCCCATCTAATGGCTGTGTTACAGTGTTAATGACATTATAACGAGTAAAAGTGCTTTTACCTTTTTAACAGTTCCATGCGATAGGTCCTTGTGATAAACAGGTAACAAGCGTATAATCTTGAAACACTAATGTGTAAGTGTAACACCAAAGAATTCGGGGCTGATACTGGATTCGACGGGATTCACGAACTCCTAGGTGCATGCCGAGGTGCGGTAGGCCTCGTAAAAAAACCGCAAAAAACTAGTCGCAAACGACGAAAACTACGCACTCGCTGCTTAATAGGCAGTAGAGAGCTCTTCCCCTTATGCATGTCTGTAAGCTGAGACTCTGGAAGATCACCCCTAACAGAATCGCGTAGCGTCTTCGCCTGGAGACAACACGTTAAAACCAATCAGGCTCGCCCGACGATAGCCTGCCATTCGGCGCTCAGAGGGTTAACTAAATGAATGTGCTAAGCATGTAGTACCGACGATGTAGGTTTTTCGGACGGGGGTTCAACTCCCCCCAGCTCCACCACACAAAGCAAAGGCCACCGCAAGGTGGCCTTTGCTTTTCTGCTTTTAAAAAACCATTTTAGCAAGCGATTATCTGCTAACTAAAAATAGCTTAAGCATTGAATCGTAGTGAATTTATTGCTAATTCTGCTTATTGTCTTTTTGAAAAGCTGTGCAATACTGGACAATTATAAACATTACTACAGGCTGTTCTTATGTTTAAGTACATTATGCTAAGCATATTGTGTTTTAGCTTATTTGGCTGCTCACCTTCAAATAAGCCGGTAGCGCAAGACAGTGCGCAAGTGTCAAAACAAAGCAGTGAACACTATGCTGTGTTAATTGGCGGCAACAATGTTGGTGCACTCAAAATAGAAAGATTGAATAATGAACTAAGTATTGATTATGGATTTAGCAACAACGGTCGCGGTGCCAGTAGCGTAGAGACCCTTCGGCTTTCTGACGACGGATTACCTTTAGAATGGAAAATTACTGGCAAAACCGTGTTTGGTAATACCGTTGATGAATTTTTTGTTGCCAGTGACGCTAGCGCATCCTGGCAAGATGCAGCTGGCGGTGGTAAAGCAACCTTCTCAGGTAACTCGATTTATGTCGCACAAAATGCAAGCCCTTATTCGCTTTATATTTATGCGAATGCCCTGCTAAATAGACAGGACAATACATTGCCAGCGTTACCTGGCGGAGAGCTTAGAATAGATAAACTTGATACGATTGCTTTACAAAGCACAAAAACAGACACGCCTATCGACGCCAGCATTTATGCAATTTCAGGTATTAACTTAGACCCCAGCTATATTGCACTTAATAGCGAAGGGCAAATGCTTGCATATTTGACTCCTCGCTTCACGCTTCTTCAAAATGACTTGCTCAGTGAAGACCAGAAACTACGTGAACTGGCAGCAGACTTAAATGCATCTCGCTTTGAAAAGATTGCAAAGCGCGCCACCAATATATTTGATAAACCGGTGCGCATCAATAATGTACGGATTTTTGAACCACAGACGTTATCGCTTTCCCCGCCTAAATCAGTGCTGTTAAACCAAAACAAAATTGCTGCAATTGAGGCAATAGTGCAAACACCTTCTCCGGACGAAGTAGTAATTGAAGGCAATGGTGGCACACTTATTCCAGGTTTGTTTGAAATGCACGCTCACATGAGTGACGATGACGCATTGCTAAATGTAATGGCCGGCATTACCTCCGTCCGTGATATGGGCAATGAAAAGGAAGTACTTGAAGCCTTAGAAGATAAAATCGAACGCCATATTTTAATTGGTCCCCGCATCACAAAAAGTGCATTTATCGAAGGTAAAAGCCCATTTTCTAACGCCACTGGCGAGCTGGCTTCAACCGAACAAGAAGCGGTAGATCTAATTAAAATGTATGCTGAACGCGGCGGCTATCATCAGATTAAAATTTATAGCTCCATTAAAGGTGAGTGGGTGCCAGCAATGGTGGCTGAAGCTAAAAAACACGGCATGCGGGTGGCAGGTCACATTCCAGCATTTTCCAAAGTTGATGAAATGATGCTCAGCGGCTACGACGAAATAACGCATATTAATCAGCTTATGTTGAGCTGGGTTCTGGATAGAGAAGAAGACACCCGTACCTTATTTCGGATCACCGGCATGAAACGCTTTGCAGATTTAGATCTTGATAGCGAAGCGGTTAAAACCTCTCTTGATATTATGGTCGATAAAAAAATTGCCATCGACCCAACTATGGTGATACATGAATTTGGGCTCACCGGCCGAAACGGCGAAACGAGAATTGGCATGGTTGATTACGTTGATAACATGCCTATTGGTGTGCAGCGCTCAGCCAAACAAGCACTGTTGAATGTAGCGGATGACTCAGAAGACAAAGCCTATAAAGCAGCTTTTGATAAAATCCTGGCTACTTTAAGCCTAATGCACAAACGCGGTATTTTTATCGTTCCCGGCACAGATTTAGGCGGCGCATTTGAGCTACATCGTGAGTTAGAATTGTTCTCAAAGATAGGTATGTCAAATGCGCAGGTTTTACGCCGAGCTTCTTACGACATGGCTAACTACTTAGCTTACGGTGAGCAATTAGGTAGTATTGAAGTAGGCAAACTAGCCGATTTTTTCTTAGTACCGGGCAATCCATTAGACGACTTACGCGCAATTAAAAGCGTATCAATGGTATCTAAAGATGGACAGATTTATTTTCCGTCTCAAGTTTATCCTGAATTTGGCATTAAACCCTTCACTGATGTGCCATTTGTGCATCAAGCCAACTAACAACATTTTAAATTACGCAAGTCATATAGCGCCACCACACAAAGCCATAGGCCACTGCGAGGTAGCCTTTGTCTTTTCTGCTTTAAAAAATGAGACGCAATTTACTGCTCTGGCTTGCCTTGGCGCAACGCTTTGGTTTTACTGCGCTGTTTTTTTCCTTCTAAACGGCGTTGCATACTGCCGAAGGTGGGCTTAGTTGCTACCCGTTTTTTCTGAACCTTGGCAACCGACTGCACCAACTCAATAAATTGCGCCAGCGCCATCTCGCGGTTCATCTCCTGGCTGCGGCTTTGCTGGCACTTAATAATTACTTTGCCGCTTTTGCTGATACGGTGATCACTCCGGTTTAGCAGCCGATGCTTATAAAATTCAGGCAGTGTAGACGCCACAATATCAAATATAATTTGCACTGCAGTCGCCACCTTATTAACATGCTGACCGCCAGCGCCTGAGGCACGGATAAATTGCCACTCCAATTCGCTGTCCGCGATGCTGACACTGCTTGATATTGTAATTGCCACGTTTTCCTACCATTTATTGCTTAAAGTAATGTTTGATACGCTAAAACTTAGTTTATTACCCTAGAATGAATAAAAAAAAATTCAAAATTAACATCTGTAAAATCAAATAACTATTACGAAATTAGCTGTAATTGAAACAAATTGGCGTATTTCAGATTTGACGCATCGCTTTATCATCTGCATAGTTATTACACCTGAGCACAATGAAGTGCCCTGATACTTTAGCACGGACTGTTATGTCTTATCAGGCAAAGCATAAATAAACATAAACCGTAACTTTAGTTGATAGGCTTAAAAACACTATCACTTTTAGGGCATAACGATGACAGGGTTTAATCCGACGTCTAAAAAGCCGGAGCAAGAAATTTTTGTACCAAAAATATCACCAGAGCGTCCGGTTCAACAACATGACTTATCTGAGTTCAGTACTTTTTTTAAAGCCTCTCAAGCCATTTGCCATCAGGAAAAGCATAAAGTTTTTCAATTACGCCACAAAGTGTATTGTGAAGAACTTCGCTTTGAACCTTGCCAACCTTCCGGCTTGGAGCAGGATGCTTTTGACACACGGGCATTACATTGCAGTCTGGCGGAAGCTCATAGCGGAGAAATAGCCGGCACTGTCAGGCTAATTCATTGCGAACAAGAGCAAGAACCGGCACCGTTGCCCATTGAACAGTACTTTGCTGGTCGCTTTACTGCCCCCCATTTAATGCCGCAATGTTTTCCACGGCAACATGTCTGTGAAATATCACGATTAGCGGTGGCTGCCAAGTTTAGGCGCCGCCTGAAAGACGCCACAGCTAAAGATTTGCCCGCTTTAAATAGTATCAGTCAACCTTTTAACCGTTTTATTGCTATAGGCCTTTATTTGATGGCAACTGCACTATGCTTAGAAAAAGGTTATTACCATGGTTTTGTCAGCATTGAGCCGAGCCTTGCCAGAATACTGCAACGAATTGGTATTAACTTTACCCTTATTGGTGAAATAATCGAGTTTAATGGTAAGCGAGCCCCTTATTATTTAGATGGCCGGCAAGTTATTGCCAATTTACAACCTGAATACCGGCAACTTATGCAAACCTTAAGTCTCCAGTTGTTAACTGTGCCCGAACAAGCGATTATAACCAAACAGTTAAATGACGATGCCGATGTACAGTGGGCCAGCGCCTGATACACAGCGTATACTATTGATCTTTTATTAACAGATAGCTGTTATGGATTCATTAAGTCAGATTTGTTTAGGTGCAGCAGTAAGCACATTGTTTATGGGTCGTAGCGTACCGCTGAAACAAGCAATGCTGTGGGGAGCCGTTGCTGGCACCTTACCTGATCTCGATGTCTTGTTCGACGCTGGTGATGCAATAGCTAACATGGTTAGCCATCGTGCTCATACCCACGCCCCTTTTTACTTAGCCTTGTTCAGCCCGCTACTTGCCTGGTTAGTCTGTATTCTTCAGCGGCAACAACAACTTTATCCGCGTTGGTTACTGGCTATTAGCCTGGTACTAATCACTCACCCGTTATTGGATGTTATGACCATTTATGGCACAAGGCTTGGCTTGCCATTTACTGACACCCCATTTGGGATTGGCAGTATTTTTATTATTGACCCGTTATACACCTTACCGCTATTGGCTGGCCTGATTTTCGCTATGAGCAAACCCAAACGGAGCATTAAAGCGTCGGCATGGGGCCTTACCGTGTCATCACTGTATTTACTGTGGAGTTTTAGTGCCCAGCAAATGGTACTGCAACGCGCCAAGGCGTTGCTGCCAGCGCCGACAGTGCAGAGTTCTCAGAACTTACCCATAACACAGCGTGTGCTGGTAACGCCGACCCCTTTCAACACGCTACTGTGGCGTATTTTGATTATGACGGAGCACGGATACTATGAAGGTTTTTACAGTTTACTTAATGGTACACGGGATATTCAGTATCAGTTTTATCCACAAAACATCGAGTTGCGGCAGCGCCATGCGTCACACCCTGATATAGCGCGCATTGCCGCGTTTAGTCATGGTTTCTATGGTTTAGAGCAACAAGGAGACAACTTAATCCTTAGTGATTTGCGAATGGGACTGCGCGAAAATTATGCCTTTACTTTTCAGGTAACCGCCGATGCTAGTATGCCTGCAAAAGCGTTGCCACGCGCTTATGACATGGGCACTACCTTACGCTGGATGCAGCAACAACTGATCATGACCGGCTAGCGGCCATTAACCTTGCTTACAACCGAATAGCTAAACCATCATTTAGTGCCCGCCGATAGGCAGTAAACGCCGGAATACAAGCCATTACCGCACTGGCTAATACAATAGCGCCGGCCCAGTAAAGAGTTTGCAAACTAAACGGATTAATTTTAATAAACAAACCATATTGGCTGGCCAGGGTATCTTGCAACCCCCATAACGCGATCACTAAGGTAATGGCTGCCAGCAACATAGCGGTTAGCGTTAAGAGCAATACTTCTAACTGGATAAGCACAAACAAATACCAGGGATGCGCCCCTACCGCACGTAAAATGGCCATTTCACGTTGCCGCTCTTTCATCGATGCCAGTAATGTTGTCATCATACCCACTAAGCCGGCTACCAATACCAACAAGGTTATTAATAACAATAAATTCTCTACCATACTAAGCATTTGCCACAGTTCAGCTAATGCCACACCCGGTAAAATTGCCGATAACGCCTCGCCACGAAACTCGTTGATTTGCCGTTGCACTACAAAAGTTGCCATCCGGGATTGCAGCCCAACCATAAAAGCGGTAATGGCTTTAGGGGTTAAATCTTGCGTTAACGCTTGTTCTGCACTTACTTTTCGCCCGGGCATGGGTGCACCTTGCTGCCAATCCAGATGAATAGCTTCAATTCCCTCTAAGCTAACGTGAACAGTTTGATCAAGCGGAGTACCCGTCGGCGCTAAAATACCGGTAACCGTAAAAGGTTTATCTTTATGTTCACTAAAGCTCACTACACCTATACCGTGGGCCAATGTAATATTGTCACCTAACTGGTAGCCTAGTTTACTGGCAACCTCTGCGCCAAGCACGGTGTCATAAACGTGGCTAAAAGGCTGGCCTTGAGCAAACTGTAACGTTTGCTTATTGGCATAACGATAATGCTCAAAGTAATCCTGATTGGTACCCAGTACCCGGTACCCCCGGTGTGAATCGCCCAGCGATAACGGAATAGTCCAGCTAATTTGCGGATGTTTGCTAATACGCTGATAAGTATCCCAACTAACATTGGCGGTAGCATTCCCTATGCGAAATACCGAGTACAGTAATAAATTAAGCTGACCAGAACGGGCGCCGACAATTAAGTCTGTGCCAGCAATAGTACTGGTAAAGCTTTGCCGGGCCTCTTTGCGCAAGTGGTCTATCCCAAATAACAATACCAAACTGATTGCCAATGAAAATATAGTCATCAACGCCGTGCCACGGCGATTTAACAAACTTTGCCGAGCAAGTTTCATCAACATGGCTGTGCTCCTGCTGCCAGATTTTGCATATCCAGTTGTAAGTTAAAATAGTGACGTAAATTGGCATCATGACTGACAAAAATCACGGTAGTCTGACAAGCATTAGCTTGCTCCAGTAATATTCGCATAAAGCTATCCCGATTATCTGCATCCAGCGCAGAGGTTGGCTCGTCTGCTATTAACAAGGCCGGTTGCGTTAGCAACGCACGGGCAATAGCAACCCGTTGCTGCTGTCCTACACTAAGTAATGCGGCTTTTTGAGTAAGCATGTCTGCTGTTAATCCCAAGCTTTGCAATAAAACCTTGGCACGTTGCCGGCTTTTTGCTGGCTTGATACCGGCGAAATGGGCACTTAGCAGCACATTATCCAATACCGATAAATATGAAATCAGATTGAGCTGCTGAAAGACCACGCCAATATTTTTTGCTCGTAACGTGTCGCGTTTAGCTGCGGATAAACGACTAAATGGCGCACCACCAAGTATAATGTCGCCTTGCTTGGGGGCAATAATACCCGCCAGTAAGTTAAGTAAGGTGGTTTTTCCGCTGCCCGATGCGCCTTTGATAAACAAATGCTGCCCGGGCTGTAATATCAGCTGTGGCAGACTAAGTTGCCAAGCCGTCGGCTGGTAATAAAACAGCACGTTTTTGAGTTCAATAGCAGGAATTTTCGGCTTGTCAGTCACAGGTTTATTCCCGGTCATGTTATGATCACAAAATCAGTTGGTGTCTATTATGCAAAATAAAGAAGGTAAGCTCCAATGCTTAATAAGTTATCTGTTACGTTATCTATGCTGTTGGTCGCAAGTTTTAGCTTGTTACTTAGTGCCAACGAAGTAAAAACTATCGAATGGACTGATTTAATGCCGGAAGAGGATTTAGCGTTGCTGATGGCGATGCCAGAAGTGCAGCATGATTATAGTCAGTCTTCGCCGTTTGATGATAACTACAACGGTGACGATCCTGCAGCTGGACAGTGGGAACAAATTTTACAATCAGCCAAAGTGAAAGAAGAATTTAATAACACCAAAGTACGTATTCCAGGCTTTATTGTGCCGCTGGAATTTGACGATGAGCAAAATGTAACCAGTTTTTTCCTGGTACCCTACTTTGGGGCCTGTATTCATGTACCACCACCACCACCGAACCAGATTATTTTTGTCAGCGGCGCTAAAAATCTGAAAGCCGACATGATTTACTCACCCTTTTGGATAATTGGCACCATTACTACTCAGTCGATGAGTCATGATCTTGCTAATGCCGCCTATAGTTTAAAAGCGGATGTTATTGAAGAATACACCTACTAATTATTACCGGTAGTTATTATAAAAAAAGCCCCCGCTATGCCACAGGCCGCTGGGGCTTTTTTATAAGAAATAATGAGTTTAAAAGATAACAGCATTACCCGCCAAACTCAGTTCAGTTGCGCCCTGCTGGCCATTAATAACCCATTGCACTGTGATTTTTTCTAAGCTCGGCACCAAATTAAACAACCCGACTGTCAGTTCATTAAAACGTGCTGGCTGCTGACAAATTAAACTAATATTTGCGTAAAAGTCAGCATGTTTGCTGCTAACTTTAGCCGTTAAGTCGGTATTAGCATCCGCTTCACTTAACTCACAGCCCGCCTCCGGGTTAATGGTAAACCAATTGCCCTCGCGCAATATGTCTAGCGCAGCGGCTATTTCCTGGTGTTGTTCGTTATTATTAGGCGCATGTTCAAAACCCACAATGTTGTAAGCAGCCGACTGCAGCGCCACCATCGCCTCGTTGCCCTCCAGCACTATGGTTAAAGTTGCCAAGCCATGCACATGCGTACCAGGGCTGGTAAAGTCATCGTCATGCTCATGCTGATGCTCATGCTGATGAGGCTGGTCTTTTTGGTGAGCTATCAAGGTTGGCGACGCGAGTAACACCCCCCCTACGACCAGGGCATTAGCGCAGTAATAAGCTAAAGTAGTTAGGCGAAATAGTGACATAGTTTAAATCCTGATAATAATAATTTTCCTTATCATACCTGCTTGTTAAAACTGCGCAATATCTGACAACGGCAATACCCTGGCAAAGACTGAAAACATTGATCTGAGGCGAAAAACTTCGCGTACAGCACAATACCAGTATGAGGAGAAAGGTTTTATGGCCAAGCTTATCGTTATTTTAGGGGATCAGCTCAGCCCAGCCCTTTCCGCGTTGCGTGAAGCAAAAACTGATGATGTCATTTTAATCGCCGAAGTTAAGCAAGAAGCCAGCTACGTTAAACACCATAAACATAAAATTATTTTATTGTTTAGTGCTATGCGCCACTTTGCAGAGGTATTGCGCCAACAAGGCTATACGGTTTGTTATTACCATTACGACCAGCAACCCGCAATGGCCTCTATCACCGCAGCAGTTGAACATACCCTTAAGCAACAGCCGCACCTAAACGCTATTATGCTAACCGAATGTGGCGAATATCGCCTACAACAAGAAATAACTTGCTGGCAGCAAACATTTGAACTGCCAGTGCATATTCTTGATGACGACAGGTTTTTATGTAGCAAGGCCATGTTTGCTCAGTGGGCTGATGGTCGAAAACAACTGCGCATGGAATATTTTTACCGCGAAATGCGCCGCTACACCGGTTTATTACTTGACAGTAAACAGCAACCCGTTGGTGGCCAATGGAATTTTGACAAGGCCAACCGCAAAAGCGCACCGGCAAACTTGAAAGCTATAGCGCCACTGCACTTTACGCCGGATGCAATTACCCTTGAGGTTATGGCCCTGGTCAGTGAACATTTTGCTGAGCACCCTGGCGCAACAGACAATTTTTGTTATGCGGTAACAGGCAAGCAGGCAAGAGAGGCATTTAATCATTTTGTGGCCGAGCAACTGGTCAAGTTTGGTGACTACCAGGATGCCATGGTAATGAATGAGCCATTCTTATTTCATAGCATTTGTTCTATTTACCTTAATTGTGGGCTACTCGACGTGCGCTGGATGTGCCAGAAAGTGGAAGCTGCCTACCAGCAAGACAAGGTGGCTATTAATGCGGCCGAAGGGTTTATCAGACAATTGATTGGCTGGCGTGAATATGTGCGTGGCTTGTACTGGTTACTGATGCCCGAATATAAAGAGCGTAATTTTTTAAATGCCACCCGGCCCTTACCCGGCTATTACTGGCATGGCGACACCAACATGCGCTGCATGCAACAAGCTATAAGCCATACCATGACCCACGCTTACTCACACCATATTCAACGACTAATGATAACCGGTAATTTTGCTTTACTCAGCGGCTTAGATGTTAGTGCAGTTACCGACTGGTATCTGGCCGTTTATGCCGATGCCTACGAATGGGTAGAATTACCTAACACTTTGGGCATGGCCTTATTTGCTGACGATGGCGTGCTAGCGTCTAAACCTTACGCCGCTAGTGGTGCTTATATAAATCGCATGAGCAACTATTGCCAACATTGCCATTATAAGGTTAAAGAAAGTACTGGCGATAAAGCCTGTCCTTTTAATGTGTTGTATTGGGATTTTTTGGCTCGCAACGAAGATAAACTAGGTGGTAATGCCAGAATGCAGCTATCTTACAAAAACTGGTTCAACAAAGACAAGCAACAACAACAGGCACTGCGTGATAAAGCCGCTGAGTATCTGATTAAGCTGGAGCAACTATGACCCGTTTAGTGTTGCTAGATCAGGCACTTCGTTTACATGATAACCCACTACTGTTCAGTGGCACTGCTGATAATAATAATGGTGATGCGACAGGGCAAAATCCTCAGCAGTTAGTTGCGGTGGTGTGTCTGGACAAAGCCGCGTACTTTAGTCGCCAATATGGCCTGCAGCGCGCTAATTTACAGCGGTTGCAGCAACAATTACAGTTAATTGACCACACTGCCCAGGCGCTTGAACAATTCGATATAGGCCTTATAACCTTGTTTGGCGAGCCTGCCACTGAAATAAGTACCCTGGCTAGGTCGCTGCAGGTAACTGACATTTTAGCTGCCACACCGCATGGTTATCGCGAACAGCAAACAATTGCTTTGCTAAGCGAACGCTTTGCAGTAACAACTCTTGATATCAACAGCCTGCTGGGCAGTGCTGAATTGGCGCCAGAATTACCCCGTTTGCCAGACAGTTTTAGTGCATTTCGTAAACAACGTGAACCACTACTGCTTGTTACTGCTGCACTGCCGCCATTCCAGCCTCAGCCTGGTCAGCAGTGGCTTACGCCGGTTGAAACAGCACCCTTTAGCGAAAGTTTTATGCAGCTGGCGCCTTTTCGCCAAACGTCTTTGTCAGCAGGTAGCTCAGAGCAGCAGGCGCTACAGCGACTTAACGATTATATCTGGCAGCATGCGGCCATTAGTCATTACAAAACCAGTCGTAACGGCTTGCTAGGTGACTACTACGCCAGTAAGTTTTCAGCCGCGCTGGCTACCGGCAGTCTTTCAGTACGTTTTTGTTGGCAACAAATTGTGCAGTTTGAACAACAACAGCTTACTAATGAATCTACCTACTGGTTGAAATTCGAGTTGCTGTGGCGCGAGTTCTTCCGCTGGCAATTTCGTAAATACGGTAAATCCTGGTTTAGTAAAAATGCTATTAAAGGTCCGCTGGATTTCAGTAAACCCAGCCTGAATAACAAGCAGCAACTTAAGTTTAACAATTGGTGTGCCGGGCAGAGTGGCGTGCCTTTTATTGATGCCAATATGCGGTTGCTAAATGCCAGCGGTTTAATGAGTAACCGCGGCCGCCAGAATGTGGCAAGTTATCTTATTCACGATCTTGGCATAGACTGGCGGCTGGGCGCGGCTTATTTTGAGCAGCGGCTACTGGATTATGATGTGGCCAGTAACTGGGGGAACTGGTCCTATATTGCCGGCAGTGGCAACAGCGGTGAGCGCCAGTTTAATGTTATAAAACAAGCCATTTCTTATGATAGTAATGGTGATTTTGTGCGTGCTATGCTGCCAGAATTAAGCGCCAGTGGCAGTTTAATTCATCGACCGGCAGCACACGTTACTGTACCCGGACATTGGCATAACTGGCTGGCAAAACTAACCGGCCCGGGACAATAAGCATTAATGACCAGCCTGGTATGGTTTAAGCGTGACCTGCGCGTAGACGATCATCAGCCATTATGGCATGCCGCACAACAAGGTGCCGTGCTGCCCATTTATATTATTGAACCCGATTATTGGCAGCAACCCGATGCCTCGTTGCGCCATTGGCAGTATATTGCGCCAGCCCTGCAGCAACTTGAGCAGCAGCTTAATAAACTGGGTCAACCGTTGATAGTGATAAAAGGAGCAGCTACCTCGGTGCTGCGCCAACTTTGTCAGCAGTTTTCGATTACGGCGGTATATAGCCATGAAGAAACGGGTAATTTATGGACGTACCAGCGTGACCTTGCGGTAGCTAAACTACTGCAAAACCTACAAATTCCCTGGCAGCAGTATCGCCAATTTGCCGTGTTTCGACAGTTAGCCAATCGGGATAACTGGTTTGAGTTAGCCGATAGCTGGTTAAAGTCACCACTTTGCCCGACACCAACATCGTTGCCCTGGCTCATTGCGGCACCAACCAATGTCACGTCAATCAACTTGGCCACCGTCAATTTGACGTCGATAGTACCGCAGCGTAAGCGGGACTTACCGCCAATTTCCCGACTGCAGCAGCCTATTGAGGCAGCAGCGACTTTCAGCGGTTTTATTATGCAGCGCAGCCGCTATTACCGGCAGCATATTTCACTACCAGCCAAAGCAACTAACAGCTGCTCCAGGTTAAGCCCGCACATTAGTTATGGCCAGCTTAGTTTGCGCCAGTTGCAACAGCACAGCCTGCTAGCAACAAAACAACAAACTAATACTATACATAAACAAGGTTTACAGGCGTTTTTTAGCCGCTTACGCTGGCATTGTCATTTTATCCAAAAACTGGAAGACGAACCGGCCATTGAGTTTTGCAATATGCATCGTGGCTTTGATGGCATGCGCGAAGCCGATTTTAACCCCGCGCTATTTGCCGCTTGGCAAAGCGGTCATACCGGCTATCCGCTTATTGACGCGGCAATGCGTTGTTTGCTGGCTACTGGCTGGCTGCACTTTCGTGGCCGCGCTATGTTAGTCGCTTTTGCCAGTTACCATTTGTGGTTACACTGGCGGCCGGTAGCACTGCATTTAGCCCAATGTTTTGTTGACTATGAACCGGGCATTCATTACCCGCAAATTCAAATGCAAGCCGGCACCACGGGTATTAACCCCAACCGCATGTATAACCCGTTAAAACAAAGTCAGTTAAAGGATCCTGATGGCCAGTTTATTCGCCAGTGGTTGCCTGAACTGAGGCAAGTACCTAATGGTTGGCTGCATAGCCCGTGGTTAATGCCGCTAACGTTGCAACAGCAATATGGTTGTATCATAGGCAGTAATTATCCGGCGCCGATAGTAGATTTACAGCAAGCGCAGCAACAGGCCAGAGCAAAACTTAGCCATTGGCTGCATAGTCAGCAGCGAGGAGCATGGCAACAGCAGAAAAAAGCGGTTATTGGCCGCCATGCCAGCCGCAAGCGGCCAGTAACACGCAAAAAGTTGCCATCGAAAGATCAGTTAAGTTTTGACTGGTAGTTAAGCATCAATAGGCGTTTATTCAACAATACGTTGTAACACCGTTGGCGGTTGATGTTCCAACCACTGCACCGTTTGCCAAATTGCCTGCATTGCCTTTTGAGGAAACTCTGGCTTAATGCGCTGCCAGGTATCTGCCGTTGTATGATAGTAAGCGTGTTCCTGACCACCGAAAAACAAATAAGCTATACCCGCCTGATGAAAGGGACCATGATCACTGGCATTTGGCCAATCGAGGCGCCGTATATCGCGCAGCTTGCCCGGCGGGCCACGATGATGCAAAAACCGAATATTGCTAAAGTCAGCCTCCAACTCAGCTATTAGCTCAGGAAAATGTCTGGCACCGGTAAGATAAAGTTTGCCGCGCTGATCAGGGTGGCTAAGCATATCCAGATTCAAATTTAATACTATGCGATTTAACGGTACTGGCGGTGCAGCAACAAACGCCTTACTGCCATATAAGCCGTCTTCTTCAGCGTCAGTAGCAACAAACAAATAGGAATACGCTGGGCAAACTACACTAAGCCTGGCGGCTAGCTCTAGCATGGTGGCTACGCCAGAGGCATTATCGTCTGCACCATAAAATACTTTGCGCCCTTGTGTGCCCAGATGATCGTAGTGTGCAGTAACTACAATGAAGTGTTCGGGATAAGTGCAACCTTGCCTATAACCCACCATATTAATAGCAACTTTATTTTGCCCAAAACCATAGTTAAATCTGTGTTGGTAGTTTGGGGTAAACCCTGCCAGGGATAGATTTACGTAACGTTCCTGAATAAACTGCCGAGCCAGCTCAGCGCCTGCCGTACCGGTTTGACGGCCTTGCATAGCAGCAGAGCTAAGCGTTTGTATATCTACTAGCCATTGAGCTTGAGCGCTACCAGCGCATAACATTAAACACAACAAAATAATGGCTGGCATAGTTGGTTAGCTTATTGCTGCAATTTTATCGCTTCAAGTTTGGCATAATAGCGAAGTTGCATACCGTTTCCAGCAGCCAGCTCAGTAGCTTTAATCATCGTCTGATACGCTAACTTAAGCTGGTTATTTTGGAAATAGGCTAACGCTAGTTCTAATTGTAACTGGTGGATATAAGGGGCTTGTTGAGTGGCCTTTTTAAAATACGTTAACGCCTCAGAATAATTTTGCTGTTGCGATGCCGTTTTACCTAATACATACCATTGATAAGGATCATGTTCATCCAAAGTTGCTAAATACTCAAATAATGCGTCGGCGCCCACTTTATCACCGATACTCTGCTTTAATACTGCAAAATTGCTTATTAATGCGGCCTTACTTTCAGACACATCCAAGCCATACTGATAAAACTGCTGCGCTAAAGCCGGGTAATCTAAGCGCCGATGCACTACAGCGGTCAGGTTAATAGCTGCACCATAAGTCGGCGCTAGTGCTAACGCCGTGCGCATTAAGGCCAGAGCTTGCTCATATTGCTCTGCTAACAGCGCATCTGCAGCAAGATTACGATAAAACATGGCAAAAAACGTATCATTTGAAATTCGGGGACCAGTCATGCGATAACCGGCAGTAGGCATATAATCGACAATAATTATCGATTGCGCCTGATAATGCTTCCCTTCTGGTGACAACGCAGCGGGATCGTATAAAAAAGTACGTACATGATCTGATGTCAGCATTAGATCGTTCTCTATGCTGTACACTGGGGCAGAGACAATACTTTGAAACTTTACTTCAATCCCTGCTATGTCTGCCAACGCTTTCGTCAATACCGCTAACGACATGCAGTTGCCACTATTTAGTGCATAAGCTTGTGATGCCGTATGATTTTTTCCCTGATAATCAAACCCCGATATTTTTCTTTCTAAAAACTGATATAACCGCTCATGAGCAGCAATGGTTTGTCGCTCGGGAGCGGTAAAGTAAGCTAAAAATTCAGCCTGCTGCTCGACAGAGAGTGTGAATATATCTTCAAGAGTAGGTACTTTAGCCTCTGCAGTGGCTAATGCAGCTGAATAGGGCAGCGGGGCTAAGACATTAGCCGGTAAGCGTGCAGTATTACAGCCAATAAACAGGGTTAAGCTTAATAAGGCGGTAGTGAGTAATTTCAATTTATAATTTGGCATAACGTCTTAACGTTAATTAAACATTAACATTGTTATATCGCATCTTCATCTTCTTCGCCAGTCCGAATTCGAATAACCCGTTCTACTTCAAATACAAAAATCTTACCATCGCCAATGCGGCCGGTTTGCGCTGTTTTCATAATGGCGTCGATACAACGTTCCACTAGCTCATCGCCCACCACAATTTCTAATTTAACTTTAGGCAGAAAATCAACCATGTATTCTGCCCCTCGGTACAACTCGGTATGGCCTTTTTGCCGGCCAAAGCCTTTAACTTCGGTTACTGTCATACCGGTTATGTTGATTTCGGCCAATGCCTCTCGCACATCATCTAATTTAAAAGGCTTAATAATGGCTTCAATTTTTTTCATCAGGATTTCCAGAGTGTTGGGCCAGAAGATGGCATGAGTATAATACAAGCCGCCGCCCGCTTCAGCTATTTAGCGGCAATTAGTTGATCCTATTTCGCTCAGATACGTTAAAATAATTTGCATTTTTTAACTAAGGGCTAACTAGCATGCAAGCAGCACACATTATTGCCCAGATGCGGGTATTACCAGAAATAGATACCAATGTTGAAATTAGCCGCCGGGTTAATTTCATTAAACAGCAATTACGAAGCTCAGGCATGACATGCCTGGTTTTGGGGATCAGTGGCGGCGTTGATTCCACCACTTGTGGTCGACTGGCTCAACTAGCCGTTAATGAATTAAATGAGGAACAGGGTGGTGGCTACCAGTTTATTGCGGTTAGACTACCCTATGGTAGCCAGCGCGATGAAGAGGAAGCACAGTTAGCGCTTAGCTTTATTGCGCCCACTACCGCCATTAGTGTCAATATTAAAGCGGCAACCGATGCCTTACATGGTGCTACGCTGCAGGCGCTTGCTGGCGATGGTAAGGCAGATATTACTGAGGCTAAAGCCGATTTTGCCAAAGGCAATATTAAAGCCCGCAGCCGGATGATAGCGCAATATCATATTGCTGCACTAAATAATGGCCTGGTGTTAGGCACCGACCATTCGGCAGAAAACATTACCGGTTTTTACACCAAGTGGGGTGATGGTGCCTGCGATTTAGCACCGCTATTTGGTTTAAGTAAGCGCCAGGTAAGAGCTGTAGCCGCTAAGCTGGGTGCACCCGAGCAACTCGTGGTTAAAACCCCCACCGCTGATTTAGAGTGCTTAAGCCCGCAAAAAGCCGATGAAGCAGCACTGGGTTTAAGCTACGAGCAAATTGATGACTTTTTGGAAGGCAAAGCCGTAGCGCCAAAGGTAGTTGCACGCTTAATCAGTATTTACCTAAAAACACAACATAAACGACAGCCTATTGCCACTATTTACGATTAGTAATGTTTAACGCCAGGCATGGCTGGCGTTAAACATAAAAACTATTATTAAATATATTTGCTACACTTTGCTTACCTTTATTGCTAATTTTAGCAAGGAGCAAAGATGAAACAACGAGGCCTAACCTTACTCGAGCTGATGCTGGCATTAGCGATAATGGCTATTTTATTGCAAATTGCCCTACCTGCGCTGTCAGAACTAATTAACAAACAACGGGCCGGCAGTTATATGCAGCAGTTAAGCCGCCACCTGGGGTATGCCCGCATTCAGGCGGCAAGCAGCCAGCAGCCCGTACGGTTATGTCCGCTGTCAGGCACCGAATGCCAAAGCAGCTGGCATAGCTATCCACTGGTGATGAGTTTGCTTAATCCACATAACGACACCGAATATGTATTGCGACAACTCTCCCCTGTTTTTAGCCAGCATCGGTTAAAATACAACCGCAGCCAACTACAGTTTCGCCGCGATGGCAGTTTAAATGCGTTAGAAAATGGTACCTTTTACTATTGCCCGCAAGCTTCGTTTCGTTGGCATTATACGTTAGTACTAAACCAGGCAGGACGAAACCGCTTAACCTTTCAGGATGCACCCTGCCCCAGTTAATTTCTGTTAATCCCAACAATAACGTGCTTCAGGTATGCTATGGTTTCGCTGTCCGGTATGGTCTAGGGTAAATACCAGACAATCCAGATCAGCGGCTTGCGCGCCCTGAGCCCGTGCTTCCAGCACATAGCTACTGGCATCAGCTAAATTTACCTGCAACTGATAACGGCCACTGGCGCTAATACCATCAGCGGCCAGACCGAGTAAGGCCAGATCATCGGTATATCGACCATAATCAGCTAATTGCCGCTCCTGTAAATTGGCTGTAGTTAACAGCAGCCTGCTGGCTTCTGCCCGATGAGTTTTCAGCACATAGTGCTGATATGAAGGGTAAGCGATAGCACTAAGAATGCCGACTATCGCCACGGTTACCATTAATTCAATTAAACTAAAACCTTGGTTTTTCATTAGTGAGCTCCGGTTTCCTGGCGATAGGTGGCTAACTTTAACCACCGTGGAAACTGATCTAGCCGTAATGGTGCAGTACACTCCAGACAATCTGGCGATAGGCTAACTAATTCTGTTAACGCGGTGTGCTGCTCAGTAACACTGTTTAAAATCAACGCCGCCGTACCATCAGGTTGCAGCTGCAAGGTTAACTTCCCTACGCCGCTTGCCAGGAGAAACCGCCGTTGGTTATAAACCAAACCAGCACTGTGCAAATGCATTGCCACTAGACTATGTTCAGCATGTTCAGTGGCACACTCCAGCGCACTGAAATCACTCGTGGCGACAGCACTGTAGATCACTCCAGCAACTACCTGTGGCGGCTGGGTAAGTTGACCTGATAACCGTGCCCACCAGCCTGCACCATTAAGTAAACTAAACCACTGCTCGTTACTTAGCCCATATTCCCGCTCGGTTGCAGATAGCACTGAGCGGTCAACTAAGGTGTCAAAACGCAGCAAACTGGCTGCAGTAATATCCGCGGGTAAACGCAGTGATACTATGGCATCTTCACCGTTACTAATATTACGGGCAATTAATAACAACAGCTTATGTCGCCCTTGCAAGCCTGATGGGCGCAGTAATAACGGCAAACTCACCTCAAAAACACCCAGACTGCCAATAAAACGCCACTCACGGCTGGCTAAGTCGGCCAGTAGCAAGGTGCTACCAAACCCCGCTGCAGTAATTCCGGTTAACCAAACCCGGCCGGTAAAGTCGATACTAAATAGATGATCCACTACCCCATCATAATTACTGTCGAACGGCTGTGGGCTGGCATAAAAAGGCGCGGCCGGCCCAACACCTTCTGATAATGGCCATGCTGTTAGTGAAGAAAACGGCAGGGTACTGTCTAAGGCATAAAGCGCCAACTGGCCGCTTTCTGCTGTGTCGTTATGCTGTAAAAAGCGCTGCCTTGGGCCTGCACTGCTGCTATCTTCTAATTCCAGCAATTGCGGCACTGCCGCTTGCCGCCAACAAGCAGCTACTGTGGCTAGCGCGCTAAAACTCAGCACAACAGCCGCTAACAGGGTAAGCACTATAATCGCCAGCAAGGGGCCAAACTTTGCCAGCTGACTGGCGGGCATCCGTGTCCTGCCATTTTGCCTGACACCAGGCATTAGCTTATTACTCGACATCTAGCACCTCCCCGGGCACCAGCCGCTGGCGTAACAACATGCTACTGTAACTGGTGGCAAACCGACTATCGTCAGACAGCAAACGGGTAGCCAGTGTAAGTACGTCGCACTGTATGATGCTGTCTGACCAAATTGCATAACTGGCAGGGCAACGGCTAACTTCAGCTAATTCTACTTCGCTACTGTCACTGGTAGCAGCACTAACTGAGCTAAGATGCGCAGCCAGTGCTTGCTGCTCAAACAGCAACTGCTGTTGTGCCGCCTGAGCTGATTTAATGCTCATTTGACTAATAAATAAATTGGCACTGACAATTAACAGCATTACCAGCAGAAAGATTAAAGCGCTTATCAGCGCCATACCGCTCTGTCGCATAAAACCTCCCTGTTTTAGGTTGTTGTAAATAGGTTATATGAATACCTGTTACTCATAAGTGGCATTGTTAAAATAGACACTGCCCACCAATAATAAACGTCGATAATGATCATCCGGCGCGACAAAGCGACTGGCACCCATTTGATAAGTCTGCTGATTTACATAACGACGGTCTGGCAAGATGCTGCGTAACAAAACATAAAAACGGATACTGACGATACGGCCGTGTTGCTGCTGCCAATGCAGGTTAGTCATTAAAGCAGTGGGTAACGTATAATTTAAACTGCCATCGAGATTGGCATCTATGCCAAATTCAAAATGCAGGCGTTCTACACCATCTATTATTGAATCGGTTGCAATACGGGCCACACCACTACTACTACGCACCAGTCTTTTACGCATTAAAACCGGTACAATTTGCTCATCAACACGCTGATGTTGTATGTAAAACAATAAATGCTGATAAGGATAAAACACACTATCGTCGGCAAGATCTGCGCTGTCATGGCTAATAAAGCGGCTTTGTTGCCAGTGCGGTGCAATATAAAAACGATTAGGCCGCAGCTCTGCGCGCAAAACCGCTAAGCCAATTGCTCGTTTTAATTGCAGCACTTCGCTATTGCTTACTAACGATGTCAGGCAATTAAGCTGGCGACCCGGCGCGGCGGTTATAGCATAAATACTGGTAAAAGCCTGACCGGCTATCGGAAAGCTACCGCTGTCAATATCACCCTCTTTGCAATCGGGCAGTGGCGGCGGCATATCAACCAATGCTTCACTAATATCGTTATGGCTAATACCGCCCCAAAAGCCGGTATTTTGTAATTCGTTATGCAATAAGTTTAGGGCCAGCTGACCATTTTGCTGCAGCTGCGCCAATTGCTGACTTTGCCTGCTCGATGCAGTTAAGCTGGCAAAAATTTGTACGGTAAAACCCAATAATACCGCACCAAGTAACATGGCAATTAACAGCTCAACTAATGAAAAGCCGCGATTAATTATCATCAGGGTATCCGTGCAGTCAAGCTTATAGCCGAACGCCCCGGCCCAGCAGCGCAACTTGCGGTGTGGCTAGCTTCAGCATGAGCGCGCTGCTGCCAACTGGCTTGTAACTGCAGGCTATTATCCGCAAATTGTAAGCAAAACTGTGGCGTAAACAACGGTGCAGCTCTGCCCATTTCCGGGTGGTGTTGCCATAATTGCTGCCAACGGGCTAATTGATAATGCCGCAGCTCAGCATTAGTACAGCGCGTGGTAGCATTACAAACAGGCAATTCTGCCGCACTATCAACAGTGAGCTCCAGGCTAAAATCGGGGTGGTTAGTAATACTCGCGCCAAGTTCGTGTAGCAGGGTTGCTGTTAGCGCAACCGCAGTGGTGCGTTGCGTAGCATCAATAACATATTGCAGCGCCAGGGTTTGCCCGGCCAGTACGCCAAGCAACCCCAGTTTTAAGATCAGTAAGGTAATTAACACTTCTAACAGGCTAAAGCCGCGTTGTAACTGCATGTCCCTATGCCATAGTTATTTTACTTAACTATAAAGTTACAACATTATTTCAAAAGATCAAACTTAAATGCAATAAATTACCAGCATGCGGCAACTGCTGCTGCAACACTGTCATTGTTGACCAGCTTAGTACCGGCCTGGTTGATACCCAGCGTTGCACAGTCAGTATCATTTACTTGTGGCCCGATAGCCGTTGCCGTTACTGTATAGGTTCGCTGCGCCTGTACACTGCCAAAAGTATATCTATTTGCTGCTTCTGTACTGCACTGCAAATTAGGCAAAGCAAACCCAACAGAATCATAGCGCATATTCTGCGTGTAATTACGCTCCATAAATTGTGATAACTCCAGTAAACAACCGGTAGCTGCCGCCCGATGACTGCGTAAAACATAGTTCTGATAAGAAGGGTAAGCAATCGAGGCCAGTATGCCAACGATTGCTACCACGATCATAATTTCAATTAAGGTCATACCTTGTTGTTTAGTCGAATATGCAACCATTAGTTAATCACCTCACGCCATGATAAACGTCCCCGACGAACTTGTAGGTTAACTCGACTAGAATCTATAGCGACTCTGGAGTCACCTACCAACATTTCATCACCAACAAAGACTGGCTCGCCTGGCATACCAGAAAATCTAAGCCCACTCGGGGATGAACCATCAGGCAGCTCGTCACCCTCGTCAAACGCATCGTCCCTATCAACATCGAAGAATGGAGGTCCTGATAATCGGCTCCCTTTAAACGGGTCCACCGCCATGATCCAGCCATCACCTTGAGGATTACAAAGGTCGGTATCCGGAATAATAGTATTCATTATCAAATTTCCGCCAACAAATCTTGGTTTTGAATTAATGCGCTCACGAATATCTGGTAAATCCATTACCCAACCCCGCTTACCATCCATATCATTTGCTGCAGCAATGGGTACACTGCGCGCGGGTCGATTTTCACCCGTGTCTGGGTTTACATAGGTTACGTTACTCAAGGTACGAGACGCCAGCAAACTTCTATCAGTAATAGGAGAGCCGTCTTTAATACCATACCAGCTTTGGCTATCAGCATTAACACTGTCACCAGTTTCTATAAATTTACCCGTACCAAAGAATACCCATAACTCTGCGGTATCCGGGTGACTTTGCAGTGTTACGCCACCGGTAATGGGTTGCCGATTACCGTCAGTATCTTTAGCAACGAATAGTGGAGAAGCAGAATAAGCTAAGGCCCAAGCACTAGTAGACGTTGCACTTAGATCAAATTTCCAAACGTTGCCATTAATATCACCAGCAAATATCCAATCTGTATTACCGTTCTTATTCTGATCCCAACCTTCTATCTGAGCAAGACCAATTGCTTCAGTTCCAGAAGTTTCCATCTTAATAATAGGTAAATCCGCTCCTCTTTCCAAATCGATGACCATTAAACCTGATTTGCTTGCAGTATTGTTATAACCATAGCCAGTCACCACAGACCAACGACCATTATTTAAGCGGGTAATTAAAGGCTTATGTGGCATAATACCTACTTCAGGAACTTTTATATCCCACAATATTTTTATATCGTTAGGGTTAGTGACATCTAAAGCAAACATCCATTCGCCACCGCGACCTAAGGTACTAACCAACACTGATTTCCAACTACCATTAATATAAACATCAGCTACTGTCGGTGAGCCATCAACATAAAAACGATGTTCATAGTCAAGGTTAGCAAAATCAGCTAAACGAGAACCCGTTGCCATCATTGCTTGCGGTACATATGCAAAAGTTTCTATACCTGCCGTCGGTGCTGATGCATCTGCATTAAACGAATGCAACATGCCATCGTTGGCGCCAACATATAACCTAGGGCTTCGGGTTTTAGTTGCGGTAACAAATGCCTGATAACTGTCAGCGCCGTCCCAGTTATAGCGTTGGTAATTTCTATTTTGAGACTCGCCAATATATACCGGCGCAGAGTGGGCAATATCACCTAATACAGAGGTTCTTTCCCGAAAAGTACCCGTTGGATTCGTGGCTGTTTGCTCTTTAGTTCTCAATCCTCGCAGATAATCAACAGTATCCTCATTATTTAGTAACGCCCTTTCGCTGCTATTTAAATTACTCCAGGTAAAATCAAATGTACTGGGGTTGGCACCAGCGCCACGGGTAGTTTGAATTTTACGTGTGCTCCAAACGGGGAAGTTAGCGGTCCACTGCACACCTAATGTTGCAACATCGCGGCTGACTAGATCACCACTCCAAGAGGAGGTATTAAACGATGCCTGAAAAACACTGTTGTCTTCTTGTAATGACGTTGTCGTTGCAGCAAGGTTGGAAGCTGACGCCACGCGATTAACGATATTGCGCAGCGTATTAGTTAATTCACTATTAAAGGTATCGGGATCTTTGGCGCTAAAAAAGCCACCACGACTATTCACCCCAGCATGCAATAAGTCATCAATTTTCCGTGGGTTAGTATTAGGTGTAGGCCAACGGCTATCATTAATTGGCCAATTTTTGGCAACAACTGGATCAAGTGAGCCGTCAACACCCAAACCAACGCCATAAGTCACCATATGTTGCCAATCAGCGGGGTCAAGTGAGCCGCTAGGCACATTATTATCTAAATCTGTACGTAAATCAGTTTTCCAATAAAAATGGGCAATGTCAGCCAGGGTGTCACTTCTGCCATCGCCATCAGAATCACTAAAACCACGATTTTGGTTAGTATAAAAACCATCGGTCATTAACACAGTAAAATTTTGCCGACAAGAAACTAAACCACTACTGCTGTTTTCCGGCTCAGCCCGGTATGGTTCTGCAGTTTTAAAGTATTCTCCAGCTGCTTGCAACGTTGCTTTTAAAGGCGTACCGGAAGTGGTATCTGGGCGGCCATAAAGCCAATTATAAAATTGATTTTTACCCACACCCTCAAATGCCCTTACCCCACGCTCTACTTCTGGGCTTCGATTAAGCCGGCCATAGCCTACCCGCATTGTCTCTGGCAAGGTTTGGAATGCTCTACCTATACCCGCTTTTGAAGACATTAATCGGGTACGGTAGAATGAGTACCAATTAGCAAAATTGGTTTTTACTACGGCAGTTTGTTCATCAACAATGTAGCGTTTGTAACAGCTGTTATTACTAGCATTGGTACACAACGTCGTGTCAAATAAATAATAATCTGCCGCACCCGACTCACCACAATAACGGTTGACACTGCCAGACTGATAATGCCAAGTAGCTCTATAATTTGTCCTTAAATTCACCGTACCAGAACTACTGTCGTAACCATTCGTTTTGGCTGATGTGAAATCAGAGGGTGTATAAGGTGTTCCATCTGCTGCTAATGGCGGCTGATAAGTAATTGCTGGGTCAAAGTAAGCTTTATTAACATTGGGCGATCTACCACGAGCCCTGTTAGCAGCGTTAGTGCCGTCATTACAGATGCCGCTGATATCATCTGGCATGTAAGACCAGGCCATAGAGCCTGAATCGTCCAGCATAAATAGAATGTTCGGGGGTACATCACTGCCTGTTTGCAGTGGTACCTGAGGTATGGCAAGCGTTGTGGCGGCATGGGCGATTGATGCGCCAAACAGCATACCGAAGCTTAGCATTAGTAAAACCTTATTCGATTTTATGTTCATAGTGCTCATTTTAAATTCCTCATAACCTTACAAACGCCAAATGGTTTGCATCTGCACTTCCGGCGTACCCGGCGTTACAATGTTTCGAGCGGTAATACGAAAAGTGGGCGACAAACAATCGGCTTCAATTGTTGTGGCGCTGGCGCAATCAGGATTAATTGGTGACGGCCATTCCCCCAGATATTCAATAAAATATTGTGCGGCATTAGCCATATCAGTATTTATTGCTGGTGCAGCTCGCCAATCGGTTAAGGGGTCGCGCCAACGGTCGGTTAATGCTGTTACCGGCACATCATAAAACCAGTTATTGGCAGGAATGCTGTTTCTAGGATCTGGCAGCTGAGCTGCGACCCACACTTCAGCAGAACGTAATGCGGCTTCAACCTGCTGTACCGCTAATTGCCGCTCATACAAGTTTGCGGTCATTCTTTCTTGTAATACTGAACGTTGCATACTGGCAACAGACACCAGAGTAATAACCAGCAGTAGTAGCAATGACACCACCAACACCGCACCTGTTTGACGATTATAATTTTGCATATTACTACCTCAACCTGTTTCGCACGGAGGCAAAAAATTCAATGGTACGCATTTCTAATGGCAAATCCGCATTGGTAAAAGCATCAGCGTCCATTAACAATGATACTGCTACACCTGTAACGTTGCCCATGGCAACGGCTGGCGAAAACGCCACCGGATTAAAGGGTAAACCACCGTCTTGATAAGAAAAAGTAAGACTACTTACACCAAACAACACTTCTTCTCGTATTACATTGCCACCAATAATTATTTCTCTGAATAACGAATTTATTGCTGGATTATCAGTACTTGGCGCAACTAACCACAGTGCAGACTCGAAGCGCATTAGCATAGCTCCGCCAGGATATATGCGGGGCCGGGCATCGGTACAAACAAATGGAAATTGAAATCCTAAATCTGTAGCACAATTTAAAGGGGCAGCGACAGCATGATTAATGGTATTGACGCCTGTGGCTGACACTTGAAAAACACTGGCCAATGAGTCATCACACAACATAGCAATATCGCCAACTTCAAGAGTAGAGTCAGCATTAAGATTAATGAGTGGCGGCACATGGCTACTTACTGAAACAGAAGCATCAGCACCATACATTAAACGAATAGATTCGCTTACCCCGTTTGCTGCGATAGCAAAACCCTCTAAACCACCACTCCATTGTGACCATGCTGGCGCACCGGCAATAATACTGACTACCCGGCCAGAATTATTGCAACCGGCAAAACCTGCGCTTCGAATATCTTGAGACATCAATTGAAATGCCAAGCGAGCACTACTTTGGAGTGAAGCCAATTCATTGTTAACTCTGTTGGTGGTTTGATTAGACAAAAATACACCGATAACGCCGCCTAACAAAACCAAACCCAATACCAAAGCAATCATTAACTCCACTAATGTGAAACCCTTGCTCGCTTTGAATTTCCTCATGGCCTTACCTCCATCACAACAACGGAACTGGCATTAAGCCTTTGATCAGACCAATCCATGGTTATTGTGTAAACTCCGTCATTCCATGCAACATCAGCACACTCTGATGTTGCTTGCTTAACATCTTGCTGCCAATCCGCTGTAACAGGAATACCGACCACACCAGCACAAGAGTCCATTTGAAAAGCACCTGTTCTTGCGATTGGTCCGTTAGCACGCATCACTTCAAATAACGTTTCTGACAAAATCACCGCCATGGCCCGCTCATGTGCAGTATTGGTACTTCTTAAACTAACCGACTGCAAACCAACAACACCCAATATGCCAATTGCCAGAACCAATACCGCTATTAACACCTCTAACAAACTAGTGCCCTGTTGTTTGGTAAAACCGTTGATTAATTTCATTTTACAACTCCTAAGGCGCTGGACAGCCCGCATGCTGTTCACTTATAACAGATAGCTGGCCGCCTGAGCGGATCCGCAGATTACGACTATTCGGATTAGACGACGTTGTTGGATGACAAACCCTAAGTGTTGCCACCATGGGTAAGCGATTATTCGTTCGTAACAATCCCTGAGGGGTAATTCTGATCTCGTCGTCTGAACCAGTAAGTGGAGCACTTGCCCGAATAACTAATTGAGCTGACTCAACAATACCAGCCCGCATAACACTACCCGCGGTTATCCCAGTAGGCGCAGCAGACATACCAATTAACCAACCTCGCCAACCACCGGCAGGCGCTTCACTGCAACTAGTGCCATCGCTGGAGTGACAAAAAGTGACGGTCGCATTATTTTTTACTGCTTCTGTTTTGGCGTATTCAACCGCAGCCAATATATCGTTAGCCTGTGCAGTTAGCCGGTTACCATTTACCAAATTAGCAAAACTTGGCACTGCCACGGTTAGCACTATCGCTAATACAGCTACTGTTACCATCAGCTCGATTAAGGTAAAACCCCGCAGCCGGTTTAACCTGCTATTTGCATCCACTAATGCCATAGTGTTTCCCATTTTTTTA
The DNA here is from genome assembly GCF_000987765.1 of Arsukibacterium sp. MJ3. Taxonomy (GTDB): domain Bacteria; phylum Pseudomonadota; class Gammaproteobacteria; order Enterobacterales; family Alteromonadaceae; genus Alishewanella. The sequence continues at coordinate 39,501 of NZ_LAHP01000015.1, read as the reverse complement.
ATAATTAAAAAGGTTTTTGACAGCGTTAACCTAACAAATGCCGCTGGCTATTCCCATGTTAAGCAGGATTAAAGGTGTAATTAGCCGATAAACGGTAAGTGTGTAGCCAGAGCGCGGCTAACCCGTCGCAAGTTGTAATGCATGCTTTACCTGGCTTAGCGCGCGGCGACTAACTTCCAGCCGGCTATCAAGGCCGGTTAGCTCAATATAGTGCTTGCCGTCGGCGGCAGCACGTAGGGCACTAAAATAGTGCTTATTGATTAAGGTGCCGCGGTGAATGCGCAATAACTGCAGAGGATAACGCTGCTGTAACTGACTAAGCGAAAGCTCTAACAACGCCTCACCGCCGGTAAACACCATTCGCACATATTTACTGTCGGCACTAAAATACTGCACCTTATTAAGGGAAATTTGGCGGGTGGTGGCCCCTAGCTGATAACTAATAATGTCAGCTGAGTTTTGCTGGCGCTCCAAATGCGCACGAGTACGATTACCCAGCCGGGCCAGAGCCGCACTTAACCGCTCTGCCGATACTGGCTTTAAAATATAATCTGCCGGGCAAACCTGATAAGCATCAAGCGCATGTTGTGGATGAGCAGTAACAAAAATAATCGCCGGCGGCACCGGCTGGCTGGCTAACTTAGCGGCCAGCTGCAGGCCATCTCCGCCGGGCATGGCAATATCTAATAATAAAACATCGGGTTGCAACTGCTGACACAATGCCAGCGCCTGCTGGCTGTTTTGTGCCTCACCTACGCAGCTAAAACCGTTAATAGCACTGAGTAATCGCATTAGGCGGGCGCGGGCTAGTGGCTCATCGTCAACAATTAATACTTTCATCCGTAACTGCCGGGCCGGTTTTTTGGCAGCACCAGCTTTACCCGAAACTTACCGTTCACCACACTACGGTGTAAACTGGCACTTTCTCCGAAATAAAGCTGTAAACGTTGCCTGATATTTACTAATGCCACACCATTGCTGCGGCTGTTATCTATGGCTGGCGCAAACGGATTCGTAATAAGAATAGTCACCGACTGGCTGCTATTAATCAATTCAATGTCAATAACGCCGCCCTGCTGCCAGCTTTCTATACCATGGCGTACCGCATTTTCCAGCAAGGGTTGAATGGTTAGCGCCGGCACTTGCATTTTTGGCAGTACCTCAGGGAGCTGCCAGTTAAGCTTTAACCGCTCTCCTAAGCGCCATTTTTCCAGCGTTAAATACTGCCGCGCCAGGGTTATTTCGTCGGTTAAACTAATGTGTTCACCGGCATGCATAGCCGCCCGAAATAAATCAGCCAGATTTAACAATGCCTGCTCGGCGGCTTTACTGTCTTGTTGGGTTAACTCGGCCGCCGTATTTAAACTATTAAATAAAAAATGCGGCTGGATCCTGGCTTGCAATGCCCCCAGTTCAGCCCGGCTTTGGGCCGCAAGTTGCTGATTACGTTCGGCATGCATTAGCCCTAGTTGAATAGCCATTAACCCCACAATCAGCGCAATCATCAGATTTGCCAAAATAAAATGCAGAAAAGTATGTGAGCGTAAAACACTGGTGTCATGCAACCATAACCACGCTAGGCTACTTACCAGTGCCGTCATCAAAAAAAGCAGCGTAATACAACCCAGCGCAATGTGTAAAGGCCGCAGCTTTGCCAGTAGAGGTCGCAGCTTACAATAGCTATAGCCCCACAGTAGCGCTATCCAGTGCACAAATAAGCTGATTAAACCTAAACGTTGCCAGGGGCTTTCTGCGGTACCTGGTGCAAAAGCCAGCAAAATAGCCACGGCTTGAGCCAGCACCAGTACCCGCATAACCATGCGGCCATGGCACACGTCAGGTAAAGGAAATAACGGGTAAGATTTAGCAGTAACTGCGTTATTCACCCGACCTCCTGTATTAGTTAGTGGCTAACGCAATTCAGCCGGAATGGCGAACACCACATTTTCCGGACGCCCGGGGTTTTCATTAACGGTTTTACCACCCCACATTTTTAGCTGTGCTACCACCTGCTGCACCAACACCTCGGGCGCCGAGGCTCCCGCGGTAACACCAACAGCAGTAATATTATCAAGCCAGCTTTGCTGAATATCATTGGCGGTATCAATTAAATACGCCGTACAACCCATTTTCTCTGCCAGTTCACGTAAGCGGTTTGAATTACTGCTGTTTTTAGCCCCTACCACTAGCAACAAATCAGCTTTAGCCGCTAAATCACGCACCGAGTCCTGACGGTTTTGGGTTGCATAACAAATATCGTCTTTGCGCGGCCCATCGATATCGGTAAAGCGCTGGCGTAACGCTTGAATAACATCGGCAGTATCATCCACTGATAAGGTGGTTTGGCTGGAGTAACACAACTGAGCCGGGTTTTTCACCTGCAAGCTGGCCACATCTTCCACTGACTCAACCAGATAAATACCACCAGCGGGGTTATCGTACTGCCCCATGGTGCCTTCTACTTCCGGATGCCCGGCATGGCCAATTAAAATACACTCAATGCCTTTGCGGCTGGCCCGGGTAACTTCCATATGCACTTTTGTTACCAGTGGGCAAGTGGCATCAAATACCTTTAAACCGCGCTGCTTAGCCGTCTCGCGCACTGCCTGCGACACGCCATGAGCACTGAAAATGACGATATTACCGTCAGGCACTTCATCTAATTCATCTACAAACACCGCGCCACTGCGGCGCAAGCCATCGACTACATACTTGTTATGCACTACCTCGTGCCGCACGTATATCGGATGATCGTAAATCTCCAACGCCCGTTCTACTATGCTAATGGCCCGGTCGACCCCGGCACAAAAACCACGCGGATTGGCTAACAAAATATCCATGTAATTAACTCACTTTTACTATTTCAACGTTAAAGGTTAGGGTCTGGCCGGCCAGCGGATGATTAAAATCAACAGTAACCGAGTCGCCTACGACATCACGCACCAAGCCTGGTAGTTCAGAGCCATCGGGCATGGCAAAACCGATAATGCTACCTACTGTGGCTGGCGCATCGCCGGAAAATTTACTGCGGTCGACATAATAAATATTGTCGGGGTTTGGCATACCATAAGCGTCAAGTGGCGCCAGGGTAAAGGTTTTTTTTGCCCCGGCCTCCATGCCCATAATATTGGCTTCAAACGCTGGCGAAATGCTGTTATCGCCCATTTGAAGTTTAGCCGGTTTATTATGCACCCGGGTACTTTCAGCCGCGCTCCCGTCGCTTAAGGTAATATCAAAATGAAATATAACCGTGCTGTTTGCCACAATTTGCGCCTGTGTCATGCTTTATCCTCTGGTTGACTGCTAAAACTGTCCCAAATTAGCAGGCCGGCACCGATACAGATCACCGAATCAGCAATATTAAACGCCGGATAATGCCAGTTTTGATAAAACAAATGAAAAAAATCAATTACGTAACCAAAAACCAGCCTATCAATTAAATTACCAATGGCACCGGCCAATACTAACGCCAACGCCAGGTTTAGCTTTAGCTGGTGCCGGCTAACCCGGCTTAACCAAACGGCAATAACCATGCTAATCACCACGGCAATAATAGTAAAGAACCACCGCTGCCAGCCACCGGCATCACTCAAAAATGAAAAAGCTGCACCGTAATTCCGCACATACGTCAGATTAAAAAATGGTAATAACGCTATAGAATCATATAACGCCATTTGCTGGTGCACCAATTGTTTGGTGAGCTGGTCCAGCACAATAAATGCCAGAATAAGCCACCACCAGCGCCAGCCAGTCTCTTTAAACAATTGCATCAGGCAAATTTCCTTTGTTCACCGGCACCAGCAACATTACTGACACAACGCAAGCAAATGCCGGGATGAGCACTATCGGCGCCAACATCGTGCCGATGATGCCAACAGCGCTCACATTTAGGGGCAGCAGAGGCAGTAACCAGTACTTTTAAACCGGCAATATCTGTGGCAACAGCATGCTCTGGAGGTGTATCTGCTGATACTTGTGCTGTTGAAGTAATTAAAGCAAAACGTAACTCGTCGCCTAGTTTGCTCAGTGCAGCAGTAAGCGTTGCATCGGCATACAGCGTTACCTCAGCCTGCAATGACGCGCCAATTCGCTCTTCACGCCGCGCCGCTTCTAGCACTTTGTTTACTTCATCGCGCACCAGCAACACTTGCTGCCAGTAATTATCGTCAAACTGACCAGCTGGCATTGCATCTAACGCCGGGTACCAGATATCTGTAAACACGTATTTACTGCGCTCTCCAGGCAATGCCTGCCATATTTCCTGCGCAGTAAAGCTCATGATTGGTGACATCCAGCGAACCATTGCCTCAGCAATATGATATAACGCAGTCTGACACGATTTACGTGCCACGCCAGCTTGATGAGCGGTATATTGACGGTCTTTAATCACATCCAGATAAAAACTGCCAAGCTCAACCGTACAAAAATTCATCAGCTTCTGACTTACCTGATGAAACTGGTAGTTGTCATAAGCATCAATAATTTCTTGTTGCAGTTTAGCCGCCCGGCTAACCATCCATAAATCCAGCTCTACCATTTGCTCAAAAGGTACTAAATCAGTAGCTGGATTAAAGCCGTTTAAATTAGCCAGTAAAAAACGCGCTGTATTGCGAATTCGCCGGTATTTATCGGCAGCCCGATTTAAAATCTCGTCGGATACAGTCATCTCAGACGTATAATCGGTAGTGGCTACCCATAAACGCAAAATATCAGCGCCCAGTTTATTCATAACATCTTGTGGCGAGACCACATTACCTAATGACTTAGACATTTTACGGCCTTCACCATCTACGGTAAAACCATGGGTTAGCACCTGACGATACGGTGCATGCTGCTTACTGGCAACCCCCGTCATTAAAGATGACATAAACCAACCACGGTGCTGATCAGACCCTTCCAGATATAAATCAGCCTGCGTAGCATGGTTAAACTCTGGCCGTTTATCCACCACAAAAGCATGCGTTACACCAGAATCAAACCAGACGTCCAGCGTGTCTGTTACCTTGACATAGCGCTGTGCATCATTACCCAGCAGCTCGGCGGCCTCTAAGTCAAACCAGGCCTGAATACCCGACTGCTCAACCTTTTGTGCGACCTGCTCTAACAAGCCCTGAGTATCAGGGTGCAAAGCGCCGGTATCTTTATCAACAAACAAGGCTATTGGCACACCCCAGGTTCGCTGGCGTGAAATACACCAGTCAGGGCGCCCTGCTACCATTTTTTCGATCCGTTGCTGGCCCCAGTCCGGGATCCAGCGGGTATTTTTAATCTCTTCCAGTGACTTCTGGCGCAAACCCTGTTTATCCATACTAATAAACCATTGCGGCGTAGCACGAAAAATAATAGGCGTTTTATGGCGCCAACAATGGGGGTAGCTGTGTTTATAAGCTTTGTGTACCAGTAAAGCACCAGCGGTTTTTAAGGCGTCAACCACGCTATCATTGGCTTTGAAAACATGCTGACCGGCAAACATTGGCGTATCGGGTAAATAGACACCATTGGCGCCTACCGGGTTGGCCACTTCCAGGCCATACTGTTTACCTACTATAAAGTCTTCCTGACCATGACCTGGTGCAGTATGCACACAGCCGGTACCTGATTCAGTAGTAACATGCTCGCCCAACACCACCGGTACACTAAAATCGTACAGCGGATGACGTAATTGCGCCAACTCCAGTTGCTGGCCTTTACAAAAGCCTAACGCATGGTAATGCTCAATGTTTGCACGGGCCATTACCTCGTTTACTAAGTCGGTGGCAATAATTAACCGCTCCGGACCATTAGCACCTTGCTCAACCTGCACCAGGCTGTAATCAAGCTTGGCATTTACAGCCACCGCGCGGTTGGCAGGAATAGTCCAGGGCGTGGTAGTCCAGATAACCACCGACACCGGGCCATGCCCGCGATGCTGCTCAGGATGATCAAACTTATCCACCAGTTGCTCATCAACCACTGCAAAACGAACATCAATAGCTGGCGATATTTTGTCTTGATATTCTACTTCTGCTTCCGCTAGTGCCGAGCCGCAATCGGTACACCAATGTACCGGTTTAAACCCCTGCTGCAGGTGACCATTGTCAATAATCCGCCCCAGCACCCGGATAATATTGGCTTCAGAGCTGAAATCCATGGTGCGATAAGGATTATCCCAGTCGCCTAATACCCCTAATCGAATAAAGTCAATTTTCTGCGCTTCAATTTGGGTTTGAGCATAATCGCGGCAATGCTGCCGAAACTCAGCTACAGTTAACTTGCCACCCGGTTTGCCATGTTTTTTTTCCACCACTAATTCAATGGGTAAGCCATGACAATCCCAACCCGGCACATAAGGCGCATCAAAATCGGCCAGCGTTTTCGCTTTAACAATAATGTCTTTTAAAATTTTATTAACGGCATGGCCAATATGAATATTGCCATTGGCGTAGGGCGGGCCATCATGCAAAATAAAGCTCTTTTTGCCTTTTTTGGCCTCACGGATCTGCTGATACAGGCCATCTGCCGTCCACTCTGCCAGCATTTGTGGCTCGCGCTGAGCCAAATTACCACGCATGGCAAAGGCCGTTTCAGGCAGGTTAAGGGTATGCTTATAATCGCTCATCCGTTTTATTCCGTTTTAAAAGTTAGCTTACGCTACTGGTCGCATCGACCAGGCGACTAAAATAGGCTTTGGCAGCATGCATATCTGCCGTAATTTGTTGTTGTAACGCCGACAAATCGACAAAACGTTGCTCGCTTCGCAGCTTGTGCTGCAGGGTAACCGCTATTTGGCTGCCATATAAATCTGATTTAAAATTAAAAAGGTGCGCTTCAAGCTGTTCACGCTGACCTTGCACCGTAGGGCGATTGCCGATATTGGCTACGCCCTGAAAACAGCCATATTTAGTTTCAGCAGTAATGGCGTAAACGCCACGCACAGGCAATTTACGCCGGTACAACCAGACATTTGCAGTAGGGAAACCTAAGCTGCGGCCAAGTTTACGGCCATGCCGTACCCTGCCCGTTAAACTAAAAGGGCGCCCGAGCATAGCGGCGGCCCCCGCTAAATCGTCTTGTTGTAAAGCCTGACGGATCAAGGTGCTGCTAACGCGCTGTTGCCCCAGCTTTAAACTCGAGGTGCTGGTAAGACCAAACTGATAACGTTCGGCTGCTTCTGCCAGCATAGCAAAATCACCAGCACGGTTATTGCCAAACCGAAAGTCATCGCCGACAATAAGCTGTTGGCTACCAAGTTGTTTTAGCAGCAATTGCTCAATAAAAGCCTGAGGCTGCATCGCGGCAAAACGTGGGTTAAACGCCACGCAAAGCAAGCGATCAACGCCTAACCGCGCCAGGTCGATATATTTTTCCCGAAAACGACTCAAACGGGCCGGGGCAGCGCTACCAGCAAATAACTCAAGCGGTTGAGGTTCAAATACCATAACACAGGATGGCAACCTCAACTGCGCAGCGATGGCCTGCACCTTTTGCAGCACAGCCTGATGCCCCAGGTGAACGCCATCAAAATTACCTATGGTCAACACACAGCCATGATGCTGTGGTTGAATATTATGTAAGCCGCGAATTAACTCCATGCCTGCCTTAAAGTTGCTGTTACTGCATATAAACGCGGCATTATAACCACTAACTTAATTGCTTTCAGCAACAGTTTGCATTCGAAAATGGGATAAACGCACCCCTAACAACCATAACATGAGAAAATAACTGACAATACCCAATAAACATAATAGCGCAAGACGCCCGGCCTGAGCCCAGAAATCAAGTGCCAACCAGACCACAAATGGCGGACTGAACCAGTATAAACCTGAGGCCATCAGCACACTGGCTAATGCAATTTTTGCCAAAAAGTACCCACTGGATTTACTAAAACAAAATACCCCGGCCAGTGCCAGCCCCCGGTATAATAAAAAAGCATTTAAACTGGCTGACAAGGCGGTAGCCAATGCCAGGCCTACATAGCTAAGCCAAGGCGCGAGCAGTAGGTTAAGCCCCATATTGGTAACCATGGCAATAATGCCAATCCGTACCGGCGTTTTAATATCTTGCCGGGCATAAAAACCCGGAGCCAACACTTTGATCAGCATAAAGCTTACTAAACCTGTGGCATAGGCCATCAGGCTGTATGACACCATCATCACGTCGTTCTGACTAAAAGCGCCGCGCATAAATAACAACATAATAATCGGTTTTGCCAGCACAATCAGCGCGGCCATCGCCGGCAAGCCAAACATCACAACAAAGCGAATGGCCCAGTCGAGCGTTCGCCGGAACTTGGCGGCACTCGCCGTAGCATGATGCCGTGATAAATTAGGTAAAATAACCGTAGCTATTGCGATACCAAATAGCCCGAGCGGAAACTCAATTAGCCGATCAGAATAATACAACCAGCTTACCGCGCCAGTAAGTAAAAAAGAGGCAATGACGGTATCAAGTAATAGATTAATCTGGCTTACCGATACGCCGAACAATGCAGGCAGCATTAGCTGGCGGATTTTCGTCACATTGGGGTCACGCCAGCCCCATTTCGGCATAACTAATAAACCAGCTTTGGCTAAAAAGGGTATTTGGAATAGCAGCTGCACCACGCCACCGATAAAAACTCCCCAGGCTAGTGCCATTGAGGGCTCATTAAGTTGTGGTGCTAAATACAATGTCGAGCCAATAATAGCAATGTTTAGGAACACCGGGGTAAAAGCTGCGACCGCAAAACGATTATAGGTATTGAGTACGGCTCCGCTTAGCGCTACCAAACTAATAAACCACAAATACGGAAAAGTAATTTTTAACATCAGGCTGGCTTGCTCGAATTTCTGAGCATCCGGGCCGTCGTTCAGCCATTCAATAAACCACCCCATACCAAACAGCATGGCTATAAGCGGTGACGCTATTACGCCAAATAAAGTGACTACCGTTACAATAACCCCAAGCGTACCGGCCACTTTAGCAATAAGTTCCCGCACCGCATCATCACCATGCTGAGCTTTTACTTCACTTAATACCGGCACAAAGGCTTGTGAAAAAGCGCCCTCGGCGAATAAGCGACGTAAAAAATTGGGAATACGGTTCGCGAAAAAAAACACATCAGCTGCCGCGCCAGCACCAACAAAGTTCGCCACTACCACATCACGGACTAAGCCTAATACTCGTGAAATCAGCGTCATAGCACTAACAATTAAGCCAGATTTTAATAATTTTCCCGACACCTGCTGCTCCTTAATTCGCGCCAGCGGTATTTTGGCTTGTTATCGATACCGATTACCAGTAGTTAGCACAATTTAATTATGACTCTTTAGTATGAAAGCATTTGACAGCGGGGCATTAAATAGGCATATTATGCGGCCTTTAAAGAGTCCAATTTTAGTTTTTAGGAGTGTTACCTTGGCTAACATTAAGTCTGCTAAGAAGCGCGCAATTCAATCAGAAAAACGTCGTCAGCAAAACGCCAGTCAACGTTCTATGATGCGTACCTTCATCAAGAAAACCTACGCAGCAGTATTAACTGCTGACGTAACCGCTTCTACTGAAGCGTTTAACAAAATGGTACCTGTAATTGATCGTATGGCGGCTAAAGGCCTGATCCATAAGAACAAAGCAGCACGTCATAAAGCTCGTTTAAATGCGCATGTTAAGGCATTAGCAACAGCTTAATGGTTTGTACCAACAAAAAAGCCAGCGCAAGCTGGCTTTTTTGTTGGTTCCGTTTATGCCGTTAGCTACAATACATTTTGTGCAATAAGGCAATAAGTTGCTCTGCCTCACTACTGTTTAGCCGGTAATAAACGGTTTGCGCTACTTTACGGGTTTTTACTAACTTATGCCGGCGTAGCAATGCTAAATGCTGTGATAAAGCAGATTGGCTTAAATCCAGCTTATCATTAATATCACCCACCGACATTTCACCTTCGAGTAAGTGGCATAAAATTAATAAACGTCGCTCATTCGACACCGCTTTTAACAATTTAACGGCTTGTGCTGAGTTCTCTAACATCTCATTCAAGTTCATTTTCATTTCTCTGGCTATCTGTATTTGGCTGATTATGACCGATTAAAGCAGAATGCGACAAGATAATCATTCTTGTTTAACAAGATTAAACATTAAACGAACATTAAATAAGCAGAATAAACTGTTAACCTTAATGCTGCAGTGACTGCACTAAATTACATATTCGTTTTGCCGAAAACGGTTTAATCACAAAAGCGTGAGCACCACCGGCCATCGCATCCTTCAGGTTTTCTACACTGGAATGAGCTGACACCATAAAAACATGGGCCTGCTGATCCTGCTGCTTAAAGCGGCGTAATAATACCTTGCCATTAATGTCTGGTAGCTGAATATCAAGAAAGACTAACTGCGGATGATGGGCAGTAAATAGTTGGTCGGCACTCGCACCGTCAGCTGCTTCGTATATTGTTGTTACACCAAGCTTACCTAAAATCTGCCGTAAATAATCGCGCACCGTGCTGGTATCATCCACCAACAATGCTGAGGTGTAAGGTAGTTCAGCTTGCATCCTTGAAGCCTCTATGTTGAAAATATTATAATAAATGCTTATTAAGCAAGTTTTAACCTGAGCACCCTGCATTTCAGCGCCCATTGCTATGAGGTAGTTTAAAAAGCGTGCTAAAGTCCCGATAATGTAACAATACTAAGGCAGAATGAAAAGATGAAATTGTGGTTAATAACAATAGTAACGGCAGCAACGTTTGCCGTAGCCTGTAATGCCCAAGCCGGGCAACTGCAGCTAAATAACGATCTGCCTTATAAGTTGGTAGAGTCGTTAACCGTGGAAGTAGGCCCGCGACTGGCCGGCAGTGAAGCGGATGCCCGCGCGGTAGCATGGGCTGAACAAAAATTTAAAGAATTGGGGTTTGATAAAGTCTGGAGCGAACCCTTTACTATGCAATACTGGGAGCGCGGCAATGCCAGCTTGCGGGTTGAAGCCCCTTTTAATCAGTCATTGGTATTAACGGCATTAGGTGGCTCAGTGGGTACGCCTTTTGATGGCATTACCAGCCAGGTTGTAATGTTTGATAATCTGCAACAGCTACAACAGGCCGATCCGGCCATTGTTAAAGATAAAATTGTTTTTATTAATCAAAAACTGCGTAAAGATATTCGCGGTGGCTTTTATGGCCAGGTGGTCGGTGCTCGCGCCCAAGGTGCAGTAGAAGCCGCCAAACTAGGCGCTAAAGCCGTTATTATTCGTTCGGTAGGCACCAGTAATAACCGTTTTGCCCATACTGGCATTATGCGTTATCAGGACGATGTAACCAGGATCCCTGCGGCGGCAATTTCGGTACCCGATGCGTTGCAACTCGCCAAAATGCTCGCCATTAATCCAGAAACCAACCTCAGCTTACAAATGCAAAACAACTTGCCGGGTGAGGTAACCAGCCATAACGTCATCGCTGAAATTACCGGCAGCAAGCGTCCTGATGAAATCGTACTGATCAGCGCTCATATCGATTCCTGGGATGAAGGTACCGGCGCACTGGATGATGGTGCTGGCGTTGGCATCGTTATGGCTACTGCAGCCTTGCTGAAACAACAGCGGCCAGAGCGGACAATTCGGGTAGTATTATTTGGTAATGAAGAAGGTGGCCTGATTGGGGCCAGAGCCTATGCCGCTCGCCACGCTGCTAATTTAAAGAATCATGTGTTCGCATCTGAATCTGACTTTGGCGCTGGCCGGGTATGGCGTTTTGATACCGGTTTTGGTGAGCAAGCGTTAAGTTTCGGTACCGAAATTCAGCAACAACTGAAACATCTTGATATTGAAGCCGGCACCAACACCGCAACTGGTGGGCCTGACGTTTCGGTGTTAAAAGCCTTAGGCGTGCCGGTTGCCACTTTGCAACAAGATGGCACAGACTACTTTGATTATCACCATACGCCCAATGACACGCTTGATAAAATAGACCCCGCTGCGCTGCAGCAAAACTTGCAAGCCTGGCTGATTATGACCCGAGTTATTGCTAACAGTAGCGTTGATCTACGTAAGTAGCCGCCGCTTTTTTGTTACTCTAGCAGCGCCGATCTATGTCGGCGCTGCATCGTTCTGGTAAGCCACAACTGCAACCCGACGACCAATAAAATTACTGCCGAGGGGTAATAAAACTGACTAAAAGGTAACATAAAAATAGTCAGTGCCAGCAGTAAACAGGCAAAGGGTAATAACTCATAGCCCCAAAAAGGTAGCGGCCCGTTTTTTCGCTCAGCAAACACGTTATCTTCGCGCCGATGTTCAGAGCGTACAATCCACACTAACGCGCCCGCCATAAATAATAGCCCCCCTGATAGCACTCCAAACAACGATGGCAAAAATGCCATACTAACTAAACCTGCCAACATATAACTGTAAGGCAAAGGCTCATAAATTTTAGCTGGTATCATTACATCACCCTTAAATGCATAAACTTAACAACATCTTAAGTATAGAAGGCCGAGCGTGTTTTGCTTGCTTTTTCAACAAAGTACAATGTTTAACAAAGTAAGATTAGCTTTACTGTCACATTTAAAATTACTACTTGTTATTTAACAAATACTTAAGCGTTCACTGCTGCTATTCTACCAGTATATACATTAGTTTATCTAATCCTCTAACAACAAAATTCCTCAGTTGATGAAGGCTTCGTCACTGAGCATAATGCGCGCCATCTTAGGTAGCTTGGCGGCGGCACATCATGGAAAATATGGTATATGACATTATCAGCTGGATTGGTTTAACCATCTGTATAGGCGCATTTTTTATTAAAGATGTCTTCTGGCTTAGATTAGCCACCCTAATAGGTTGCAGCTTGCTGTTTGTCTATTACAGCCATATTGCTATTCCACAAGGGGTGATATCTAACTTATTGGTATTGTTAATTAATGCCTACTATCTGTTACGGTTTGCCCGCGCCCGTAAAAAAGCGTTACAGGCCAGTAACACAGCAGAGCCTGCGGTTACATCGCTAACTCCTGCAAAAATGAACGCGTTACCAGAGTAAGCTGCTCAGACTTTTTTCCTGTCGGGTGACACGTTATACTTGTTTCCCGCAGCAGTTGGAGCCGGCATATGCAAGATAATGAACTTGACCTGTTTCTTCAGGAAATGGCTGACGTAAAGCCGTTATCTCAGGATGAAGTGCGACAGCAAACTGAATTCTGTCCCACCCTAGCACAACAAGCCAGGCGTAAAGCGGCTGAACAGCAAATGGAGTACGACCCTAATTACCTCAGCATGGAATATGTTGACTTGGTAAAGCCGGATGACCCGTTTGCTTTTTGTAAAGACGGTGTACAGCAAGGCGTATATCGCAATTTGCGGCTGGGTAAATACCAGCTCGATGCCACCTTAAACCTATTAGGTAAAACCTTGGTTGCAGCCCGCAGCCAATTATTACTTTTTATCGAAGACTGCCATCAACGGGGTATTCGTACGGTGTTAATTCATCACGGCATGGGGCGTAACAGTAAGCCTCACCCGGCCATTCTTCGCAGTTACGTTTTTAAATGGTTACCGCAACTTCCTGCGGTGCTGGCTGCCCATACGGCGCAACGTCAGCATGGTAGTTACAGTGCTACCTATGTGTTACTACAGAAAAATGCTGAACAAAAAAGACAAAACCGCGAGCGCCATACTAAAAACTAAAGCATCAAGGGGCTAGCAATGTTAAGCGGTTAAATCCGATAACGCTGCTAACCCCTTGATAGTTGGTCATTCCACTTGACCGAATTATTTCCTGTAACCTTACTCAATCATTACCCGCTCACATTAACCAGCAGGCTGCTTCGGCTTTGGTCAGCAACGCCGACAGTGCCATCAAACAAACCACAACGGCGATTGAAGTAAAGCCAAAACCACGATTGGACGCTTTACTCATAACATACCTCAGTAACACATTTTATTATTTTTATTAGGTCTTCGGCTTAAGTTACCCTAAACCGCTGCAGAGTGTAGTTAACTTGTAACAAATTTACAATAACTGGGTTTTTAACCAGTTAATAGCCTTTTACCCGATTAACCGGGTTAATTAGGTTCAGCCCTTGCTGGCTGCGCCGATAGTTTTCAGCAATCTGACTTACTACACTACTAACGTTAGTTACCGCAGAAACATGCGGCGTAATCAGCAGTGCCGGTTGTTGCCATAACGGGCTGTCCGCTGGTAGTGGTTCCTGTCGAAACACATCAAGACAAGCCGCAGCGAGCGGGCCATGCTGCAAGGCCAATAATAATGCAGTCTCGTCAACAATAGCGCCTCTGGCCACATTTATAAAAATGGCGCCGGGTTTTAATAGCTGAAAAAAGTGTTGGCCTAAGCGGTTATCCGTTGCTGGCGTTAATGGCAATAAACAGATGATAACGTCTGCAGCGGCTACCGCCGGCGATAATTGCTCGTCACCGGCAAAACATTGCACCCCAGGTAACGATTTAGCACTTCGTGCCCACCCCGATACTTGATACCCACGTTGTGTAAAATGCCGGGCAGCAGCACTGCCCAGCTCACCCAAACCTAAAATAGTCAGCTGCCTAAGCTTGCGTGGGCTTTTGGGCCGCCACAATGCCTGTTGCTGCTGGCGGCTAAAAACATCCAACTGCAAACGGTAGTAACTGACCACACCATCTAAATAACGCACCATGGCTTCGGTTAATGCCGGGTCAACAATTCGGCTTACCGGTAAATCTGGTAAGGTCGGATCGGCTAATATGGCATCGACTCCAGCACCAAAACACTGTATGGCTTTTAAATTAACCAAGCCATTTAAACAACCAAAAGGTTGCTTCCATACCACAGCAAATTCGACGTCAGCAGGTTCATTTAGCTCTGGCCAGATTTCAATTCGGGTATCGGGCAAAGCATGCTGCAGTTGCTGGCATAAATCATCCAGTTTTCGGTCGGGAATGATCAGGGCTATACTCATAGGAAATTCCGAAGTGATAACTACTGTTAGCTGACAGCCAGATAGACTGTAAAGATAACATGGCACGCGGCTATAAAAAATGTCCGGCAGAATAAAGAATAAGCGAAGTTCAGTCAGCATTAAGTCTGACCTGACTATAACTACTGTACTTGTGTTAAGTGTCGTCTGTTAAGTGTCGCCATTCTCGTTGGCGACAAACCGAATCACGTGGAGGTAACCATCATGTATAGCCGCAGTTTAAGCTTAAAAGCGCTATTCCTGAGTGTTCTGTTGGTATGTAGCTTTAGCCTTAAAGCTAACGATTCGCTGTCTCAGGCAGAACTGGACCAAATATTGGCCCCCGTGGCGTTATACCCTGACACGGTATTAACTCATGTACTGATTGCCGCAACCTACCCATTGGAAGTAGTGCAGGCAGCCCGCTGGTCGGAACGTCATGCCGGTTTAAGTGGTGATGCCGCAGTACAAGCTGTTGAATCAGAAGATTGGGAGCCTAGCGTTAAAGCATTAGTCGCATTTCCTGATCTGCTGCAGCGACTCAGTGATGACTTAGCCTGGACGCAGCAACTGGGTGAAATGTTTTTAACAGATGAAGCAGCCGTTCTGGCCAGTATTCAACAATTACGTGAGCGTGCCTATCAACAGGGTTCATTAGATAAAATGAAGCATCTGAATGTACAGCGCGAACGTCAGATCATTGTTATTGAACCCCGCCAACCAGAAGTAATATATGTGCCCTACTATGATACCCGGGTGGTGTATGGTAATTGGCGCTGGTCTGCTTACCCGCCGGTTTACTGGCACGCACCACGTGGTTTTCATACCAGCAGTTACTTTTATTGGGGACCAAGCTTCAATGTGCGGCCATCATTTTACTTCAGTATTTTCGACTGGCACCAACACCATATTGTGATAAATCAGCATTACTATCATAACCCGCCACGTTATTATCCGCGGCGCAATAAACACTACACCGATGCCAGTCGTTGGCAGCATGATAGCTATCACAGACGAGGTGTGCATTACCGGCACGAGGTGTTAAACCGCCAGCATAATTTTGGTTATGCCCGCCAGGTCACTAAAGAATACCGGGCTCAGCCGGCCAATCGTCGTGATTATGCCAACGACAGACAGGTTAGCAATAATCAGGTTAGCAATAGTCGCGAACGAAATCAGCCGGACTATCAGCGTCGCACTGCAGATCAGGTAAATTTGCGCCAAGCGCCAGCGGTAACGTCCAGCCGTCAGCTAAACGAGCAACAACGCGCACAAAGACCGGAACGGGAGCTTCGCGATAGCCGCGAGAACAACCGTGACACTAAAGTTATCCAGCAACGGGAACAGCAATTAAATACAACGGTAGTTCGTCCAGCTGACACTTACACTCGCCAAAACGGTGAGCGAGTACAGCAAACGAGACCGGAGCAAAGAATAACGCCTGTACCACGGCAACAACCGCAAGTGCAGTCACAAAAACAACCGCAGCACCAAGCACAGCAGGTACCACAAGTACAGCGTCAAGCTCAACCGATGCCTCAAGCTCAGCCGCAGCGCCAAATGCAACAAATGCAGCGGCCGCAAGTACAACGCCAAGAAGTAAGCGTTAGCCGGGAGGTTCGCGGTGAACGTGCTAGCCGCCGTATAGAGTAACTCGCGATTTCGCTACCCGCTACCCGCGCAAACCTGCCCTGCTAAACAAGCAGGGCTGGTTTTTTAGTAACTGCCTGATAGCCTTTACTGGCCTACTGACACGCTTTTACGCGCTGGCTGCGACTAAAGTGGGGGCTGGCACTTGTCTGGTCAGTGCTTTACAGTATTCGTATTCATTACTATTCAGGCAACGCCCTTATGGCCGACTCTCCATTAAACTGGCAGCAGTTGCTGAAGTCCGGTAACCGGATTTTTATTGGCTCGCACGCCGCCGTGCCGGTAGCGCTTATCGACAACCTAATTAACAATGCCCACAACCTGCTCGATATTGAAATAGTGCAGCTGGTTACGCTTTCCGATAACAAATGGGCAGAGCCGCAGTATCAGCATGTATTTAAAGTAAACACGTTTTTTATTGGTGGAGAAACTATTCGACAGGCTGTAGCTGAAGGCCGGGCTGACTATACCCCTTGTTTTATGACCGACATACCGGCTTTATTTACCGAGGGCGTGTTGCCACTAGACGCGGCCCTGATTATGGTAAGCCCGGCCGACGAATATGGCTATCATTCGCTGGGCGTCTCGGTTGATGTGGTCTCTGCCGCCGCCAAAGCTGCGAAAATAGTTATTGCTCAGGTTAACCTGCAAATGCCCATTACTTATGGCCAGTCATTTATTCACCGTGATGACATTGATACGTTTTTTTATGCCGATCAGGCACTGCCTGAAGTTGCCATGCCAGAGCTTGATCCGCGCACCGAACGAATTGGTCAATACGTTTCATTGTTAGTTGAAGATGGCGCCACGGTGCAATTGGGTGTAGGCCGCATTTGTGCCGCAGTAACGCAGTATCTTAGCAACCATAAAGATTTAGGTCTGCACAGTGAAATGATCACGGATAGTGTGCTGGAGCTGATAAAAAAAGGCGTGATTAATAACCGCCGTAAAACCTTTCATCCGGGTAAAAGCGTTGTAAGTTGTTGTATTGGTAGTAAGGCGCTGTATCAGTTTGTTGATAAAAACCCACACATTGGCTTTTACCCCAGCGAGTATGTTAATTCGCCGGCCAATATTGCCCGCAACGACAAAATGGTGGCAATAAATAGCGCCATCGAAGTCGACTTAACCGGGCAGGTGGTGTCTGACTCCATTGGTCATCAGTTTTATAGTGGTATTGGTGGCCAGGTCGACTTTAGCCGCGGCGCGTCGATGAGTAATGGTGGTAAACCCATTATCGCCCTGCCCTCTACTGCCAAAAATGGCACTATTTCACGTATTGTGCCGCACATTCAACAAGGGGCCGGCGTGGTCACCAGCCGCGGCCATGTGCACTATGTAGTGACCGAATTTGGCGTAGCATCACTGCGCGGAAAAAGTGTTCGGGAACGGGCGCTGGAGTTAATTCGGGTAGCACACCCAAAATTTCGCAGTCAATTGTTAGCCGAGGTACGCAAGTTTTTCTGGGTACCGCATTATCAATTACAAACACCGGTAGAAGTGGCCGAACTGGGCGCTGTTGGTTTTAAAGAACTACAAATTAACGGTGAAAGTTTTGACTTACGGCCATTAAACCCATCGGATGAACGACGGTTGCAAGAGTTTTTTTACTCCCATACCAAAGAAACGCTGCAAATGCGCTATAACACCGTGCCAACGCAAATGAGTCGGGAAAAGTCGTGTACGTTAGTCAGTGTTGATCAAACCGAGGATTTAGCACTGTGCATTGTTAAACAAAAAGGCTCGATAGTTGAAATTCAGGCCGTTGGCCGCTATTACCTGATTAAAGAACACAATAGCTGTGAAGTAGCCTTTGTTACCCGCGAAAAACATCAAGGAAAAGGCATGGCAAAACGGTTATTGCAACAAATGATCGACATTGCTACCAGCCGTAAGCTTAGCAAAATGATGGCCTATGTCCGGGCTGAAAATAAACCGATGCTAAGCGTTTTTACCAAAGCAGGCTTTAAACGTAAAGGCTATGACGACCCTTCTGAAGTTTATCTGGAACTTGATTTAAGCCTTGCACCAGCCAAAGGAGCCAGCTGATGGCCATTACTGTTTTTAGTCATGCAATTTGTCGCCAGCATAGTGCCGGCGATGATCACCCGGAAAGCCCACAGCGGTTAGATGCCATAAACGATCAGTTAATTCGCTCCGGGCTCGATTACGTAATACAACAAAAAGATGCCACGCCCGCCAGCAAAGCCGATTTGTGCCGGGCGCACAGTACCCTTTATGTTAGCGAGCTTTATGCCAAAGCACCCGCCAGTGGCCATATCTGGCTAGACCCAGACACCCAGATGATGAATAAAACGCTGCCGGCAGCGCTTTATGCCGCCGGCAGTGGCATTAATGCTGTTGATGAAGTAATGCAAGCCAGCGATAAACAAGCATTTTGCGCTATTCGCCCGCCAGGCCACCATGCCACACACGATCAGGCAATGGGCTTTTGCTTTTTCAATAATATTGCTATTGCTGCCGAATATGCGCTTAATCACTATCAGCTAAAACGGGTGGCTATTGTTGATTTTGATGTTCATCATGGCAATGGCACTGAAGATATATTTAAACATGAGCCCAGAGTATTGTTTTGCTCATCATTTGAATATCCGTTGTACCCGCATACCGGTGCCGATACGGTGTCTGATCATATTATTAATTTACCACTAGCCGGTGGCTGCAAAGCCAGCCAGTGGCGCCAAGAAGTAAGCCAACACTGGTTACCGGCGCTAGATGCTTTTGCACCCGAGCTTATTTTAGTGTCTGCTGGCTTCGATGGCCACGCCGAGGACGACATGGCGCATTTTATGCTGCGCGAAGAAGACTACCACTGGCTGGCTACTGAATTAAAACAGTTAGCAACCAGACATTGTCAGGGCCGGGTAGTTGCGATGCTGGAGGGCGGGTACTCGCTAAGTGCACTGGGGCGCAGTGTCGTGGCTTTTTTAAAAGGGCTAATGTAACAAAATCAGCTAACCAAACAGCCACTTTGCTGTGGTTTCATTGATTTAGAACAAAGTAACCGGCGGAATAGACTGCCGCCGGTTTTTTTATTGATCTAGGCCAATATTCTAATCTTGCTATCACTCACAATGACCGCAGAACTTATCTGTGGAGCATTTTATGAAAACATCGTTAATTATTATCCCGCTTATTTCCGCGTTGGCAGCCGCACCGGCTGTTGCTGATTTTGCTATTAATGTTGGTGCTATCAGTGTTGCACCAAACGACAGCAGTTCCAGCTTAAATGTGATTGAACAAGTTGCCGGCTTAACCAGCGGCTCAACTGCGGTAGCGGTAAACAGCAACACGCAATTAGGCCTGACAATGGATTATCGGTTTCAATCAAACTGGGCCATACAGTTAATCGCTGCTACGCCGTTTAGCCATGAAATGACGGTGCAAGGTTCTGCCATCGACGGCCTTAAAGTGGGTAAAACCAAACACTTACCACCTACCCTGCTGGCGCAGTATCACTTTATGCCAGCAAACCAGACATTTGATCCGTTTGTTGGTGTTGGCCTGAATTACACGCTTTTCTTTGATGAACAGGTCGACAATGAATTAACAACAGCGCTGCAGGCACTGGGCGTAACCAGTGCTAACGACAGCGTAACGTTAAAGGCAAAAAACTCGATTGGTTTAGCGCTGCAAGCCGGTGTAAACATTAAATTTAGCGATAATCTGGGCCTGCATTTGATGCTGAGTAAAATGGATATTGATACCACCGGCCGGGTTCAGGTAAATGGCAACACCGTGCAAAGTGTTGATATTAATATCGACCCTTATGTGGCAATGATAGGCCTGCGCTGGACACTATAGTTATCGTAAGGCAAGCGCATAGCTAACAAAAACCCTGCAACAGCAGGGTTTTTCATAAAGACCAAACGGGTTTACCCCAGCCAGACCCGAGCGTTACGGAACATCCGCATCCAGGGGCTGTCTTCCTGCCAGTCATCCGGGTGCCAGGAATTTGCAACAGTACGAAATACCCGTTCAGGGTGCGGCATCATAATACTGACCCGGCCATCTTTAGTCGTCAGTGCCGTAATACCCGCGGGCGAGCCATTAGGGTTAGCCGGATACTGTTCGGTTACTTTACCCACGTTATTAACAAAGCGCATTGCTACCGTGCCACTGTGGTTGGCCTTGGCAAAGGCGTCGCTACTGGCAAACTCGGCATGGCCTTCACCATGAGAAACCGCGATTGGCATGCGTGAACCAACCATACCACTGAAAAACAGTGACGGACTTTGCTGAATTTCTACCAGGCTAAAACGGGCTTCAAAACGCTCTGATTTATTGCGCACAAAATGTGGCCATAAATCGGCACCCGGGATCAAGCTTTTCAAATTCGACATCATTTGACAACCATTACACACCCCTAACGAGAAAGTAGTTGGCCGTTCAAAAAAGGCAGCAAATTGCGCCCGGGCAAGGTCGTTAAACAACACCGACTTAGCCCAGCCTTCACCGGCACCCAGTACATCACCGTACGAGAACCCCCCACAGGCAGCTAAACCGTTAAAGTCGCTTAACTTAACCCGGCCGGCCAAAATGTCGCTCATATGCACGTCAATGGCATTAAAACCTGCGCGGTTAAAGGCAGCCGCCATTTCCAGATGCGAGTTAACTCCCTGCTCACGCAATATGGCCACTTTCGGGGCCGCTCCTTTTAAAATAAAAGGTGCAGCTATGTCCTCATTTACATCAAAGCGTAGTTTTACATTTAAACCAGGATCGGCGGCATCAGCTTTAGCCGCAAACTCTTCTGCAGCACTGGCCGGGTTATCACGCAGTGCCTGCATCTGATAGCTGGTTTCGGCCCAGATACTGCGCAAGCGGCTGCGACTGTCGCTGTATACATTGTTTGTGCCGCGGACAAATTCCAGCTTATCGCTTTGGCTTACCATACCCAAAGTATGGCTGCAGCTTGCCAGCTGGTGCTGGGCCAACAACTGCTGCACATAAGCCAGTTCGCTATTCGCTACCTGAATAACCACGCCGGGTTCTTCACTAAATAGTACCGCTAAATCGTCCTGGCCAAGGTTGCTAATATCCACTTTAAAACCAGCTTTACCGGCAAATGCCATTTCAGCCAGCGTTACAAATAAACCGCCGTCTGAGCGGTCGTGGTAAGCCAGTAATTTTTGTTCGCGAACTAATTGCTGCACTGCAGCAAACAAATTCAGCAATAACTGTGGGCTGTCTAAATCGGCCGGCGTTTCACCCAGCTGCTTATACACCTGAGTTAAACATGATGCACCTAAACGGTTAGCACCCTGGCCTAAGTCGATTAACAACACGCTGCTGTCGCCTTTATCGGTGCGCAGTTGTGGCGTGACCGTTTTACGAATATCTTCTACCCGGCCAAACGCTGTGATCACCAGTGACATAGGCGAGGTAACCGCGTGCTCTGCACCATGTTGTTGCCAGGTGGTTTTCATCGACATCGAGTCTTTACCCACCGGGATGGTTACTTGTAGTGCCGGGCATAACTCTTCGCCAATGGCTTTTACTGCCGCATATAAACCGGCGTCTTCACCCGGGTGCCCCGCAGCCGACATCCAGTTGGCCGATAGTTTTATACGCTTTAAATCACTGATATCACTACAGGCAATATTGGTAATGGCTTCGGCTACCGCTAAACGGGCTGAGGCAGCAAAATCCAGCAAGGCTACCGGCGTGCGCTCACCCATGGCCATGGCTTCACCATGATAAGTGTCATAGCTGGCAGCAGTAATACCGCAGTTAGCTACCGGCACCTGCCAGGGGCCAACCATCTGATCCCGAGCTACCAGACCAGTAACCGTGCGATCGCCAATAGTAACCAAAAAGGTTTTTTCAGCAATAGTTGGTAAGCGCAGTAAGCGCTCAACGGCATCGGCAATGCTAATACCATCACGCTTAAATGGCTGGCCAGCAGCCTGAGCACTTTGTACGTCGCGGTGCATTTTCGGCGCCTTACCCAGCAGCACACTTAACGGCAAGTCAATGGGCGTGGTGCCAAAGTGCTGATCGGTTAAGGTTAAGTGCTTATCGCTGGTGGCTTCGCCTACTACCGCATAAGGTGCACGTTCTCGCTGACAAATTTGTTCAAACAACGCCAGCTTTTCTGGCGGAATGGCCATAACATAGCGCTCTTGCGACTCATTACACCAAATTTGTAACGGCGACATACCGGGTTCATCGTTTGGCACATTACGCAGCTCAAATTTGCCCCCGACACCGCCATCATTTACCAGCTCAGGAAAGGCATTCGACAAACCACCCGCGCCAACATCATGAATAAAACAAATGGGGTTGTCCTTACCCAGCTGCCAGCAACGGTCAATAACTTCCTGACAACGTCGTTCAATTTCGGGGTTTTCCCGCTGCACTGAGGCAAAGTCTAAGTCTTCTGCCGACTGGCCTGACGCCATTGATGACGCAGCACTACCACCCAAGCCGATATTCATGGCCGGGCCACCTAACACCACGAGCTTGGCGCCAGGGGGTAACAGGCCTTTTTGCACATGGTCTGCCCGAATATTACCTAAACCACCCGCGATCATAATGGGTTTATGGTAACCCCTTACTTCCTCGCCGTTATGGCTGGTGACTTTTTCTTCGTAAGTACGGAAATAGCCATTAATGGCTGGCCGACCAAATTCGTTATTAAAGGCCGCGCCACCTAGTGGGCCTTCCAACATAATATCCAGCGCACTGACGATACGCGCCGGCTTACCAAAATCTGTTTCCCAAGGCTGCTCAAAACCCGGAATACGTAAGTTAGACACCGAAAAACCGACCAGGCCGGCTTTCGGCTTCGAGCCCACGCCAGTAGCGCCCTCATCCCGAATTTCGCCACCCGAGCCGGTAGCTGCACCAGGGTAAGGGGAAATAGCCGTTGGGTGGTTATGGGTTTCAACTTTCATTAAAATATGAATATCTTCGTGATGATAATGATATTCACCGCTGCCCGGTACCGGGAAAAAGCGCCCGGCCACTGAGCCGGTCATTACCGCTGCATTGTCTTTATACGCTGATAACACATAATCCGGAGTGTGTTCATAGGTGTTTTTAATCATCTTGAACAACGATTTTGGCTGCACTACACCGTCGATAGTCCAGTCGGCATTGAAAATTTTATGGCGGCAATGCTCAGAGTTCGCCTGAGCAAACATATACAGCTCAATGTCGTTTGGGTTACGGCCCATTTGCTGAAAGTTAGTCACCAGATAATCAATTTCATCATCAGCCAGCGCCAGGCCCATCGCCATGTTGGCATCGGCCAGTGCTTGTCGACCACTGTGCATAATATCTACTGAGCTTAAGCTAGCAGGTTCAGCCTGGCAAAATAACGCACTAGCCTGGCTAAATTCACTAAACACCACTTCCATCATTCTGTCGTGCAATGCGCTACAAAGCGTTACCAGTTCAGTGGCATCTAACGGCCGGCTGCTTTGCACGTAATAAGCCATACCACGCTCTAAGCGAGTTATTTTACTAAGGCCACAATTGTGCGCTATGTCACTGGCCTTTGACGACCACGGCGAAATGGTGCCTGGCCTAGGCGTCACTAAGAATAACTGGCCAGCAGGTTCGTGGCTGGCAATGGCTGGACCATAGGTTAGTAGTTTATCCAGCTTACTTTGCTCATCGCTGCTTAGTGCCGCGCGATTGTTAGCAAAGTGCATATATTCGGCGTAAATTGTCGTTACTGGTAAGGCCCGCTCTGTACAATGGTCAAGTAACTTGGCAATTCGAAATTCGGACAGTGCAGGTGCACCACGCAGGATCAACATAGGCTAGGTTTCCGTTGGTTGAGCGTCGGGGGAAGCTGATTTTAGTGCGCTATTATAAAGACATTTCACGCTAAGTGGTATGTGAAAAAACTGACTACCCCGCTTAAGTTTGATATAACAGCACACAACGACGTAAATAGCAGGTTTTGCATGCAACTAAAGGCGTTTTTCTGGCTGGCTGTTTGCCTGCTTAGCGCATGTGCGCCAGTGGCAGAAAACACCTCTCAGCTCGACAACATTTATCAGCGCAACAGCCTGCGGGTTGGCCTATTGCATGGCCCCACCAGTTATTTTATTGGGGTTGATGGCCCAACCGGTTTTGAATATGAGTTGGCGCAAACGTTGGCGACTAAACTGGATGTCGAACTAGAGTTGTTTCCTAGTTACCATCTGGACGAACTGCTGCAAAAACTGGACACCGGCCAGGTCGATTTTATTGCCGGCGGCCTTACGCTTACCCCGCAGCGGCTTAGTCGTTATCGGGCCGCGCCGGCTTATCGCTGGATCAGCGAACTGTTAGTCTTTCGCCAGGGTAATGACTGGCCGCGTTCCATGGCTGATATTACTGAGCCCATCGTGGTAATAGAAAACAGCAGTCATGCGCAAACACTGACTCTGCTTAGCCATGATTACCCAAACTTACGCTGGTCAGAACAAAAGGATCTTGATGCTGACGACGTGCTGCAATTAGTGGTTGATGGCAAAATTCCTTATACTCTGACTGACTCTAACCAGTTGGCGATTAACCGGCGTTTTTATCCTAATTTAAGTATTGGTTTTACTGTCAGCGACAATCAGCCGGTTGGCTGGCTGTTAGCCGATAATAGCGATGATTCACTGCTGACAGTACTGATTGAATTTTTTGGCGCTATTTACCAAAGTGGTGAGCTTATTACGTTGGAAGACCGTTATTTTGGTCATGTCAGCCAATTCGATTATGTTGATACCTTAAAGTATATTGAAGCCATAACGGCAAGCTTACCTGCTTTTAAACCCTTATTTATGCAATATGCCGGGGAACTTGACTGGCGTTTATTGGCAGCATTAGCATATCAGGAGTCACATTGGGATCCTAAAGCCCGCAGCCCCACCGGGGTGCGCGGCCTGATGATGTTAACACTGCCTACAGCTCAGCAAATGGGCGTTAACAGCAGGCTCGATCCTGAGCAAAGTATTCGCGGTGGCAGCCGTTATTTGCACCGACTAGTGAGCCGGATCCCAGAGCGGATTGCTATGCCAGACCGATTATGGTTTGCACTGGCCTCCTATAATGTTGGCTGGGGTCATGTTGAAGATGCCCGAATTCTTACCCAAAAAGACGGTGTAGACCCAGACAAATGGCTTGAAGTAAAACAACGGCTGCCGTTACTGCGGCAAAAAGCAGTGTATCAACATACCCGTTACGGCTATGCCCGTGGAGATGAAGCCGTCATGTATGTTGAAAATATTCGCCGTTATTATGACACACTAGTCTGGACCGACGAAAAACAACAAGCTGAACAACGGCTTGAGCAACAACGACAGCGGTTAACTGAAGAGCTACTGGCCGACCCCACCGCATTAGCACCCTACGCCCAACCTTAACCACCGATTGAACCATAAAGTTGCAACATTTAAGCACAAGCGCTTGTTGTCGGGCGGCGGCAGCCCTATAGTAGTGGCATATAGGTTTAATAAGATGTAAGTAACCAGGTGTGGCATGCTAAAACGAAAAAAACCACCATTAAAACGCCGTAAGCTTAGTGCCTTCGCCATTAGCTCCAGCCGGCGGCGGGTAAAGCGCAATACCGACTTATTGAAACTGCATCGCAGACGACGTAATTTCCAGACTATTATGCAGGATCATCCTGGCCTGCAGGATCATCCACCGCAAGACCCTGCTGCAAATTAGTTTGCTTTAACGCTTTCTTTTCTTGACGTCGTTTTTTGAAAAATGCCGATAACATGGCCGCACATTGCTCGTGTAATACCCCGCCGGTTACTTCAAGTTGATGGTTAAGATCAGGGTGCTGCACTACATTCATAATGGAGCCGGCAGCCCCGGTTTTATAATCGCTGGCGCCGTATACCAGCCGCGCCACCCTGCTGTGCACCAGCATACCCGCACACATGCTGCAAGGCTCAAGCGTGACATACAAGGTACAGTCGGTTAAGCGGTAGTTCTGTAAACGACCACCTGCCAGTCGCACTGCCTGCATTTCAGCATGGGCCGACGGATCATTTAGGCTAATCATCTGATTATACCCTTCACCAATAAGCTGGCCGTCTTTCACTATTACAGCCCCAACCGGCACTTCACCGGCCTGCTCGGCTTTTACAGCGAGTTCCAGCGCTTTGGTCATCCATTGTTGGTCGGTCATACACTCTTACAATTTTTTCGAACACCTGTATGCAGTTTACCACTACTATCTGCTGATATTGACTACACTTTTGTGGTTTATACTACACCCTGCATAACCTAAATAAAGTATGCTTATGTTTTATATCATTATTAATAAAATGGCATTAAGCTTGCTTTTGCTTGTTACCGAATAAAAAAAGGAAGAACACCATGGGACCATTTGAAATTGCCGCACTGGCCATTATTGGCGGCTTAAGTTACTCAGCATTCGATTCATATAACAAAAATAAAGGTAAAGGTAAAAGCCAGGAAGTCACCGAATTAAAAGCGCAGCTCGACAAATTAAAACAGCGGGTGAGTACGCTGGAAACGATTGTCACCGACAAAGCTTATCAACTTAAAGATCAAATTAATAAGCTGTAAAAACCACCGATTAGACTATCAACGGCTGCCAAACCCACTGGCAGCTCATAATTCCCACTCATAAAAATTTAACCACTATTTAGTCAAAAACACTATTACAAGTTCTTGCAACGGGTATTTTCGCAACGCCATAAAAATAAACCATTGTTTTATATAGCAATTTAATCATGGCATAGCTCTTGAAGTATGTTTGTTAATACAACATAAGGAACTATGCTCATGAACAACACTGTCATTATTATTCTCGCCGTATTACTTGGCATTTACTGCCTGCCAACCATTCTGGCTATTATCGGCTCAGTATTTGGCATTCTGCTTGGCCTGGTAGCCGCCGTATTGGCCCTTGGCATTACCGCTGTATTTACCCTGGCACCATTATTATTGTTTGGGTGGCTGGTGTGGTGGTTAGTGCGTGACAACCGCAAGCAACGTCAGTATTAATAGGCAATGACACCTCTGCTATTACGTAAACAATGGCAGAGGTGTCATATTACAAAACAAGATTATTGCTTTAAAAATCGGCGCAACCGCAGCACATCCCGCACTACCTCATAGCCTGGGATAAGCGCAAAGAAAACCAAACCTATCCTAATGCTTTGCTGCAGCGTGTCCGGGCTGAAATAAACGGCCCAGCGCTCGGTATCCAGCTGCAGTAAAGGCCCAGCCGCAGCAAGTAGTAAAAACATTGTAAAGAAAGCCAGATTAACCAGCACATTTAGCGTTAATGATTGCCGGCTCCAGATTCGACGGCGTAATTGCCACAAACTGCTCAACACACCCAGCACAATAAACGGGCTAAACCACATAAATAACTGCAACGAATGTTCACTAAATACAGAACCATCCGTTGCCGCCTCGCTAAAATATTGTTGCCATAGCGGAAACCAAATAAGCAGTAATAAGAACGCATAGGTGGTCAAATCGCTGAAGATATCACTGAGGCTAATATGCTGCCAGCTTTCGCCAACAGCAGGTAGCTCTAGCGGTTGCCATTGGCTATAGCCTTTACAAGGGCCTGACTGAGTATTTTCCGGCATCAGCGCAAACCCCAAGGTAATGGCGGTAAATCCAAAAACCGCATCCTCAATAAAACCAGATGCCACCCCCATGATAAATAGTAGCAGCCCCATGTCAGCGCCCGCTAACCAGTTTTTGGTTACAAACACCACCTGCAGTACAAATAGCACCCCTAATACCATAAACAGGGTATGTTTATACAGCGGCATAACCTGCAACGGAATCAACGGTACAGCAGGGTAAAACTGCCGGGCCACTAGCGTTGGGTGCCCCATTTTTTTCAGTACAACAGCAACTTGCTGCTCATTAAGCTGACTACCTTGCTGTTCAGCCAGGGCATCCAGCTCGTCCATAATATTAGCATTAAGTTCCCGGCCTATTTCCTGGCGTTTTTGCTCGGGTAATTCGCGCTGCACCGCCGCGATATAGCGTTTAACTAAGTCCATTAACCTTGCTCCTCTGTCGGTTTTGCTTGCTCAGGTTGCAACAGCGGCAACAAAGCATTGTTTAAGGTGCTCCATTCCTGGGTAAGTTGTTGCAGCAGTTCAGCACCTAATTCAGATAACTGATAATAACGCCGCTCACGCCCTTCACCCTGCTGCCATTCGCTTTCAAGTAAGCCCTGATCCGCCAGGCGCCGCACCAGTGGATACAAAGTACCTTCATCAATATCTATACCCGCGTCTTGTAAGTGCCGGCGCAGCGAGTAGCCATAGTGCCGCTGGCGTAACGACCCTAATACCGCTAATACCAGCACCCCCCGGCGCAGCTCCAAACGCATTTTGTCTAATTGAGCCGTTGTCATAAGCCATCCTTTTATACTGTGTAACACATACTGTGTGATGCACAGTTACAATACTAGGCGCCACACAGTATAAAAGCAAGCAATCAAATAATTTATATTTATCGTAAGGGGGTATTTAAAGCGTGTTGATGTTTACCGGGTAGAAAAAAGGAGAGCAAAGAGAACAAGGAGAAAAATACACCAGCACAAAAGCAACATTGCGCTAGTGTAAAAAAACGCTATTTAACCGCAGCTGCAATCGGTGTACTGCCATCAAATAATTCAAAAATGCGGCTATTATTGACGGCATTTGTAGCAATATGCAGTAGTGCGTTAGCTACGTTTTCCCGACTAATTTTAGCATCTGAATTATTAGCAGGCCTGTTGGTAGTTACCTGAATGGAAGCACTATGGTTAGTCAAGCTGCCAGGACGAACAATGGTATAGGCTACGCCGCTATTAATAAGCTGTTGGTCTGCCATGTGCTTGGCTACCAGATAAGGTTTCATATCACCGCTAATAGCTTCCGGGTCGTCAGCACCAATTGAGCTAACCAGTATAAAGTGTTTTACGTTATGCGCTTTGGCGTATTTAACCGCTTTTACTGCCGCCCATAAGTCAATAAGCATCGTTTTGTCAGCCCCGGTACTGCCGCCTGAACCAGCGACAAAAATCACTTGCTCGCAGTCTTGAAATGCCATGTTAAAATTACCTTCCAGATCTTGCTCGGTAATGCTCAAAAACGGGCTGTCAACATCGCTCAATTTAGCTTTATCACGTACCAGTGCAACCACGTGTTGTTTAGCGTTAAGTAAAAGCTTAGTAGTCATTTTACCAATTTGTCCGCTCGCGCCAATAATTAGTGTCTTAGTCATTTCTCACTCCTTTACATTAAAATTATATTCGCTGTTACTGCGTTGGCATTAGGGTAATTTCACGTATAGCGCATCTTGTATTGGCAGAAATAGCATACAACACCGCATCTGCTATATCGCCAGGATCTAACTTGTCTGGTTTGGCTTCGTCAAAAAATGGCGTGTTGACCATGCCAGGACATATGGTGGTGCAACGACCGTTCCATTCAGCCATTTCAGCGGCTAAATTTTGTCCAAAACCGTAAGCAAACCATTTAGAGGCGCCATACACTGACCCTTTCAGGGTTATCTTGCCAGCAATTGAACTGGTAATAATGAAATGTCCCTGCGTTTCTTTTAATGAGGGTAAGCTGGCTTTAGCCGTAAACAATAACGCATTAATATTAACATCCAGCATGGTTTTCCATTCAGCCGCATCACCCTTTTCAATGCCGGCGGCGTTTACACCGGTGCCCGCATTAGCGAAAACAACGTCTATTCGGCCAAATTTTTCTTTAGCTTTTTTAACCACGTGTTTAATCTCGTCCAGTTTTGATACGTCTGCCGTTACTGCCAACACTTTATCTTCCCCCCACCGCTTTACTATTTCATTCAGCTTATCGGACCGTCTCGCCGTAATAACGGCTTTGTGTCCGGCTTCTATTACCTTATCGACGGTGGCAGCACCTATGCCGCTAGAGGCTCCGGTAATCAGTACTATTTTTTCATTCTGCATAGTGGTTATCCTTAATTTAAGCGATATGGCTGTTTAGCCTGTTGGTAACGCAGCAATATCGATACCAGTTTAAAAATATCGGTGCAGGCCAATAAAATCAGGGAATGCGAGAATTATTAAGCTCAATAAATGGGCAGGCATCGTAATAATGTTATTAAAGCATGTAAGATTTTCATGCTATGAAGACACTACACCCATAAATTAAGACCATTCAATGCATAGTGACCTTTGCCTAGCGAAATACCTTTATTTATTAGCCGCTGAGATAAGCAAGAAAAGTTCGCACAACGAATTTCGCGACAAAAAACTCAAAAGTGACGCTTGGCACAGACACGTCTACACTTTGCATTGCTACTTATTCCAATGGAGGCTGACTTATGTACAGCAGTTCACTCCGTCAGTTCGGCGGCTATCTGCAAACCCACTGGGGCTCCCCGCGCCGAATTCGATTCTGGCTGCTCGCGCTGGTCATCGCGTACACCTTGCTGGGCTTTTTGGTTTTGCCCTGGTTGGTCCGGTACCTCGCAGTGAACACCGTTCAGGAAGACTTTGGCCGCGAACTTCGCATAGCGTCGGTACAGGCCAACCCCTTCACACTGACGCTGCGGATTGATGGGGTTGCTCTTGACGACATCGACAACCAACAGCTGCTTAGCTGGGACAGGTTGTTTATTGATCTTGGCTGGTCGAGCATCATCAACAGGGCCTGGACTTTTAAAACAATCAGATTCAACAAGCCGATCATTCAGGAAGAACGCTTCGCTTCTGGCGAAACCCGCTTCTCGCGGCTAGCCGCCCTGCCGCCTGACCAAGCGTCAAGAAAAGATAAACCTGCACCGCTGCCTGCGCTGCGGATCGCCATACTGCAGCTGGAGGACGGTGTTCTGCACTTCGCTGACAACCTAAAGGACACTACGGCTGCTGGCGCGGGTAAAGCGAAACAGGTATCGCTGACACTGCAGGACATTGGACTAACCATAAAGGATTTAACGTTGCAGAAATCTACGCGCTTCCCGGTGCAGCTGGCGGGGCAGCTCGCGCAAGGCGGTAAGCTCGCTTTCGACGGTACGCTTCAACTACTACCGACTACCGCCCTGGAGGGCAATGCCACTATTGATGAACTGGCGCTATTTCAGGTTGAACCCTACCTAAGGCAGTTCGCTGATGTGCGACTTAACAGCGGAACACTAACCCTGAGCGGCCAAATTCATTCCGATGCACAGCAACCCTTTGCTTTTAAGGGCTCCGCCGGCATTGGCGCGCTAAGCATCAGTGAAGGGCCCAATGACGAGCCACTCATCGGCTTGCGCCGCCTTCAGACCGAACAGCTCGATTTGCGCCTCAAAGAAAAACAGATTGAGACCCACTCCATCGCCGTTGAAGGTCTGTTCGGCCGGGTTGTGATCCACGAAGACCAGAGCACCAACTTCGGACAGCTCGTGGCAAAGCCGCCAGCCGACGCCAAAAACAGTAACAATAGTGCGCGTAAAAACGACACAGACGAGGAGCTAGCCCCATTCAGTATCACCATTGAAAGTATTGAGCTGACCGACGGCGCCCTCCGGTTTGCAGATGACTCCCTGCCGCTGCCCTTCTCGACAAGCATCCACACGTTGAACGGAGCGATATCGACGTTAAGCTCTACCTCGGCCGAGCCGGCGCGGGTTAAGCTGGAAGGCCAGGTCGCAGAGTTCGGCCTGGCGCACGTTGACGGTGCCGTCCACGCCTGGCATCCGACAAGCCAGACCAATGTAAACCTGAGGTTTCGCAACCTTCAGGTCCCGGAATACTCTCCTTATACCGTGAATTTCGCCGGCCGCAAGATTGCGGGGGGTACCATGGACCTTGATCTTGACTATACCATCGATAACAAGCAACTCGACGGCCAAAACAATCTTGTACTTCGTGATCTGATACTCGGCGAAAAGATGGCGTCCAGCGACGCCATGGACCTGCCACTAAACCTCGCCATAGCCCTACTCCAAGACAGCAATGGTGTCATTGAGCTAACATTACCGGTAACCGGAAATGTTGGCGATCCAAAATTCAACTTCGACAAGGTTATTCGACAGGCACTGGGAAACGCTATTATGTCTGCCATTCAAGCACCTTTCAGTTTTCTGGCAAGCCTGGTCGGCGCTGATCCAGAAGATCTTGGCCAGATTGAGTTCCCGCAGGGCCGTGCCGACCTACTTCCTCCCCAACGCGAGCGCATTGCCAAGCTCCGCAAGGCCCTCAATCAGCGCCCAGCACTGGTCCTGGAGCTCGCCGGCCCTTTCAGCAGGGTGTTCGATGGTCCTGCCCTGCAACGTCAGAAAGCCATCGACGCCTTGCGGCAACGCCTTGCTGAGGTGGGCCTCAACGTCGCCGCTCCCAGCCTGACGACCGAGTCCAATCAAGATATGGTAGAGACAATGTTCACCACGTATTACCAAGCGGCTGGCCTGGCGGATGCAAAGGCGCGTTTCACTGAAAAACAAAATGCGTCATCCAATGGAACCGGATTTGACGCCCTGGCCTATCGCAACCACCTGGCCGAACGGGTTATCGCCGCACAAACTGTTACCAACGTTGAGCTCGAAGCCATCGCCAACGCCCGCGCATCAGCAGCACGGGACGCCCTAATCAACCAAGATGAGGATACAGGTATCGCAGCTAACCGAGTGCGCCTGCTAAAACCCAGAGAGGTCAATTCAGTGGACGGCGAGCGTATTGCCATAGAAGTTGCTATCACCGTGGATTGAGCAAGCGAGCAAATATGGCGCTAGAAACAGGCCCAAACACACCCGGGCTTGTCCAACAACAGGATAGGTCGCAGCAGCTGAACTTACCTCTTTTTTAAGCACCAGCAACGACTAGCAGTACGAATACGAAAATGATCTCGCCGACCAACGTAGCATTAATATTCAAGTGAGCTCGCCTTGTATTTTATAACCGCTTATTCAAAAGCTCTAAATCCGCAAGTTGCAGCCAAAACTACCTTTGAATTTTTTTGATTGTCTGAGTTTAGTAGTGATAACGGCACGAGATTATCGTCGTTACATTATCATCAACTGCATAGACTAACCGATTTATATCATCGATGCGCCGAGACCAAAAACCAGCTAAGTTTTCTTTTAACGGCTCTGGTTTACCAATACCTTCGAAAGGCGAACGTTTAACATCGTTTATCAGTTTGTTTATACGCTTAAGCGTTTTTTTGTCTTGAGTCTGCCAATATAAGTAATCGCTCCAAGCTTCATCAGTCCAGGAAAGTAAACGATTACTCATCAATTAAGTCTTTTTGAGTGACGTTACCAGCCTTGAATTGTGCAATTGAGCGACTCAAATGCTCTGCATTTGATGGTGAACGAAGTAAATGCACCGTTTCCATCAGGCTGTTATAGTAGTCCAGTGACATAACAACGGCATCTTCTGAATCACGACGAGTAATCACTGTTGTATCAGCATCATTCACCACTGCATCTAACACCGCTTTTAAACTGTTTCTTGCTTCTGTAAAAGACACAATTCTCATAAAACCTCCACCTGTACGTTAGACAAGACAAGTATAGTCTAGCTACAGAGACATGTACAGCGAGTAGGACATATGTATACCCGAGCTTGTCCAACAACAGGATAGGTTTTATGTTGGCACACCAGACTTAGGGTTAACGCCATAATCATTTGTATCATGGCTATCTTGAGCTAAGAAAACCACACGCAAACAATGCCGGAATAAAGTTACTTACTGACACAGTTAAAACTTGCTTGTGCTTAGCGATAAGGGCGCCGACTTTTCTGTGCGACAGCTAATTCGGCAATATAATGGTCTGGACCGAACGGACAAGCGTGTGCGACCAAACTCCATCCTTATTGCCATTGGTCAAATAGACTACAATATAATGATCATCGAGATTGTCATCGAACAGTATACGCGCCCGGACCTTGGTGCCACCATCATGACTAACTTCGTGCCAACGCCCCCACTCACCATAGTCCCAACCGTTTGCAAAAAAGCCTGTAGCACCGTTAGCAAGTCTATAGGGCTGCCATAGGCGCAGCAGCTCAACCTTTGAAACAAGACGCCCATGCGCTAAGGCAGACATGAATTTGCCTAAATCATCCAGTGTCATATACGCGCCTACATGTGCGATGCTGTAATCCGGCCATGAGATAGACAGAGCAGGCTCAATCTGACCTGCCCCCGCCCGATAGCTTTTAACAAGGCGAGCTTCAGGCACATCAGCAAGATTGAGCCACGTCTCGTGAAGGTTAAGCGGTTCGATGATTCGCTGGCGCAGTAGCTCGCGATAAGGCGTGTCTGTTATGACCTCAAGTACAGCAGCAATCACCAGATTATTGGTGTTGGTATAGCTCGTACGCTCACCCGGTGCTGATACAAGCGGTAATTTGTGTAACTTTGCAAATACGGCATCTAAGCTAGCTGGAAACGGGCGCGAAAAATCATTGCTGTCAAAATACTCAGGAATACCCGAAGCATGATTAAGAAACTGCTCGATTCGTATACTACGCCAGGAAAGGGGTAGATTGTCGACATATTGTGAAGCTGGAGCAGAAAAATCAAGTTTTCCTTCTTCCTGTAACTGCATAGCGAGCGTGATGGTGAACAGCTTAGTGATGGAGTAGACAGGAAAGACCGTCTTCGGCGTTACAAGTACACCATCTTCGATCGCTGTGACACCGATGGCATTTCGGTACAAAATATCGCTGTTGTGCAGCACAAGCACGGCTTGACCGGGAATTCCGTGTTTTTGCGCATTTTCAACCAATTGAGCATCAATTGCATCACTGTTATCGATAGTTGACTGTTGAGTACATGCAGTACAAAGAGATAACAAATAAAGTAAAGCAAACACACTGAATTTGGTCATTTAATATCCACATCTAAAGATTACATCGCAATTGCACCGACTTTGCTTTTGCAAGCTAACGCCCGCCACAAACGCGAGCAACTTGTTGCGAGTCGAGCGCCCAGAGGGCGCGTTTTTGATGGCGCTTGTTAGCACTTAGCCACCGATGTACGCAATTTGGTATGTTTGGTCAAAGTTTTCAATTAATCGATCCAGAGTTGCCAAGTTCATTTCATTAGGTTTAAAGCCTTTACCGTACTTAGCAACGTTATCTCTATGAAGCTTTAGTTTGGCAAGATCCTTTGCCAAAAACCCAGCTGTAGCCAAAACATAATCGTTCCAGAGAAAAGGCGAATTACTTTGCTGCTCGTCAGGTAACAGCACAGCTGAAACGATTTCAAGAGCTTTATTACTTTCACCAGAAAAAGCGTACATTTGCAACAAATGCCATTTAAGCGATGTTTGGTTAGCATTGTTGCTAAGAATATATTTATCAATCAGAAGAGCGGCTTCTCTGTAGCACTTCCTCGCTTCCAAAGCTCGCCAACCATTCCCTGGAGTTTGATCAAACTCTTCATAAGTGAGTTTCAAATTATTGCTTAATCCATTCATTAACAATGAGTCACAGTCAGCTCTTACAGCGAATGCGAAAGCAAATAGAATTGTGAAAATAATTGGCCGGCTCATGAGTAATTCCCTTTAGTGCTAACGCCCGCAGCACGCGCGGCTTTGTAGTGAAGGCGAAGCCGCAACGGAAAAGCCGTCGCTGTGCCTGCGTTTGTTATGTGCTGACAAGTTATTTCCCCAGTACCTGTATCATTTTGTTATGATGCTCAATATAGCCCGTTACTTCGAAAACGAGCTTTAAGCCCTCTCGAAAAGACTCATAGTCAAACTCTTTGTAATCGAAAATATTCTGCCCAAGCGAATGAGACTCCCGATTAATGTATCTGCAAAATGCCTGGTGCTTATTCCCCTGTAACTCTGGCATTTGGATTACGTTGCTCAAGTCTTGTTTTTGAACAAAATTGAAAAAATACTCTACGATATTTCTCATGCAATTAGCTATGAGAGCGGGGGGCTGCGCGGAATCAGTGACTACAGACCAGTAGGAGTGGTAATCGTTCTGAACTTCTTCGTAGCTCATTTTAAGTATCTGGCTACCTGCATCATTTTTAAACAACCGAAACAGTTTCTGCTGTTCATTTCTTCTTTTGTGGTTTGAGTCTGCTAATTCGTAGAAAAAGTACAAACTATGCGTAAGCACAAAAACTTGCTCAAAATTCGCTGAATCAAAAAATTCGCTTTTAATTAGCCGTCCAATATTGAAAACAAATATATGAGATAGACTCGATATTGGGTCATCAATGACCACCACTTTCTTTCCTGGAACTTCTGAAGCGTTCCGCTTGCCTTTACATAACTCGCAAAAGTATAGAAAGCTTATGATCATCTTCTCACCTTCGCTGAGAGACGAAAAATCGGCTGTTGAATTTCCTAGACGCACGATTTTGTAAAGCGTGTCATTGTGTTTTGCTATTGAAAAATCGGATATGCCGATCTGAACCAGACCTATATTTATGTTATCTATAGCTTCTTCAATGTTGACGGTAGATTTTTGCAGTATTGAAATTTCGCTTTTCTTTGATGCGACAATGCCTGTAGCGACTTTTTCTCGCTCGTTTGATTCAGTCAGTTTCTGATTGGACGTTGTTACCTGAACTTCTAAAGCCGAGATAGTTTGGTCGTAATCCCAGCGCATCAAATCCCAAAACAATCGCTTCAACTTGTTTAATTCAGCATCAATATTCTCAAGTTTTTCGTTGTGCTTTGAGATTTTTGCATTTATTTTTTCTAACAACTCGTTAAAGTTCGCAACTTCGTTTCGAGTACTTTCAAGAGATACTCTCATGCTTGGTGAATTATTCTTGGCTGTTATTAGACTTGCGTTCTTCTCCAATTTTTTTGCTAATTTTCCATGTTGCTCTGTCAGTGCAGGTAGCTCTTCAATAGAGAATGGGTTTGACTTGTAGATGTCGAGCGAAGTGAGTTGTTCGAGTGCAGTGGAGTAACGGGACAAAAGACCCTCAATTTGATCAATTGAACTGCTATAAGACTCATCGAAATAGTTCTCGATTTGCTGGACGAGTTCCTGAGATATTGTACTTTCTTGACAAAATGGACAAGCGCTAGCCTCGTTTTCAGAAGGTGGTTCTAGGTAAACTAATCCCTTTTTTACCCAATCAGAATTTTTCATTTTTTCGATTAGCGCCGATACAGAGCTGTTGGTATTACCAACTATCACTTGCTCAAAGATAGGATCGAATTCGATTTCATGTTCATCAAGCTCCAAAAGATTCAGAGTGGAATACTGTTGAGCGGAATCTCCCCTTAAAGCCTCAACACCAGCCTTTAACTGAGGGATATCCGTATCCGGCTTATCAGCAGGTTTGGGTAAAGACGACAAATGAGAATATAAGGTCTCTTTGTTGCCCTTGAGGCCATCCAGAAAGCCTTCTAGAACTCGGTCTCCACCTGTAAATTCCTGCTTAATTTTCCAAGTAACGCTACATGCACTTGATCGTTTAGCTGAAAGTTCAGCCCTTTCATCACTAGCAATTTGTTGCTCTTTCTCTTCCACAAGAGCCTGTGCGCTGAGTTCAGCGTGAGCTTCATTGATGGCTTTCTCAATATCTTTATTTTCTTTGGAGAGACTGAATATCCCTTTTAGATCATCGGCGTCGTAAAAGTTTTCTTCGATGAACCTCTGATTGTAGACATAGAGCGATGCATCGTTAG
Source organism: Arsukibacterium sp. MJ3 (assembly GCF_000987765.1). Lineage (GTDB taxonomy): Bacteria > Pseudomonadota > Gammaproteobacteria > Enterobacterales > Alteromonadaceae > Alishewanella. Next base: position 1,355 of record NZ_LAHP01000015.1, on the reverse strand, counting down.
CCATATCAACAGAGCAACCGTGATATTCGGGGGCTTCTGGTTGGTACAAATAGTTAGAAAGTGTGCTCTTACCTGAACCGTTTAGTCCGTAAACAACATTCACTTTTTTGTCAGTGGCCAAAATGGTTGCAGTTTTGTAGCTAGCGATATTCTGAATACTTATCTTGGAAATCATCTAGGAGCTTCCTTTAAGCACATAACGCCCGCCACAAACGCGAGCAACTTGTTGCGAGTCGAGCGCCCAACGGGCGCGTTTTTGATGGCGATTGTTAGCTACGCTCTTCAACATACTAATTTTTAATAGTTTTGCCTGTTAAAACTCTAAAAAGCATTCTAGGCATATAACCAAATACCGTTGTAAAAGTGAACGCCACCGCTGCAATAAAAAATAAAATCGTGACCAAAACGGTGACGAAAAATACATACCACTTGAAAGGAACAACCGTTGAATTAAACGACGCAACCTCACCATGGACAAATATAATAACTGCATACCAAGCCGCAATAGAAAGGGCTAGTGTCAACAATCTGAATATTGGTCGTATTTCATTGTCACTCATGTAGGCAGAAGACCTCTTTTCTAGCTAACGCCCCGCGCATGCGCGCGAACTTGTGAGCGTCGCAGGGGCCGGAGGCCCCGAATGACGCGGATTGTTAGGCTAGACTACTGCGGTTGCGCCCTAATAACTCGAAAAACTAATGGCTTTATACATACGTGAGAAAACCATGAAATCCCCGCAATTACCAATATACCTATAAGCGGAATTACTGCTCCAGTAAAAACTATTGAGCCAAATACATAACCAAAAATACACTCCGCTCTGTATATAGGCAGGAATAAACCGACTACTACCAAACCTAAAGACAAGTAAATTGCAACGTTCTCGTAGCCAATACTAAAACTGAGTGACTGTACAAGACTCAAGACCAGCATGCCGAAAAAACCGATGAGTACGACTCGTAAAATCTTTGTCCTTACTGGCGCGTCACCAGACTGAAGAGTTACACGCTTCTCTATCCGTACTGTAGAAAGCCAAGCCAAAAATGGGAGGATTAATAACCCCCACCAGTTTGATATTAAAGGATAATCAGAATGGTGCATCAAGTGATGGCCCAATATTCCACCATTCAAATGCTCCCACAACAGATGTCCAACTACGAATAATATGGTAATTGCAATCACGTAGTATTTTAATTTTTCGAACTGCTTTTCAGTCATGTTTATCCTCGGAGTGCGATGGTCGAAATATTTAGCCTAACGCTTGCAGCACAGGCCGAAACTCGCGCAGCGGTTGAGGTCCAGGCCACGCAGTGGCAGATTGTGACTGCACTTGTTATGTTTAAAATGCATAAAA
>NZ_LAHP01000014.1 GCF_000987765.1 Arsukibacterium sp. MJ3 | reverse complement strand
TCGTTGCTACCTTCAAGCGAGGGCGCCATTTTAGTGATTTAAACCTCAGTGTCAAGCGTCTTTTTAGAAGATTTTTGCTACCCGGCTTATCTCACCCAGCGTACCCAACCCGCAGTACCCCTTGGCATGGCGCGCATTATAGGGTGTTTATTGCTAGCTGCAAGCAGTTATATGACTATTTTATTAATTTTGATGCTAACTGCCTATAAATCACACTTTTCGCTTAAATTTATTACAGCTTTTTTGTAAGTTTGGAATTTTTTCTGTTGGCTGCTTAAGATCTAACCGTTAAGATGGAATTGCTGTATAAACTGTATGTGTATTTTATCTTCTGTCTTTAGGAATTGATTATGTTACCAACTTTACGTGCTTCACTAGCTTACACACTGGCATTAGCTGTGCTGGTTTTTGTTTTTGCATTCTTTACTTTAGATTTTGATCAGGCTTTGTCTGTTGTAATTGGCATTTTACTTGCGGGAATACTGGTGCCCATTTTAGTCGATGTTAAAGGCGCCACTGTTAATACCAACTCTAGCACAAAAGAATTTAGCGGTGACAGTGCAACATTATATGTTGGCAACCTACCGTATCGTGCCAATGAAGAAGCCGTAAAAGAATTATTTGAAAGCTGTGGTACCGTTAAAAATGTTCGCTTAATGAAAGATCGACAAACGGGCCGGCGGCGTGGGTTCGGTTTTGTTGAAGTAGCCGCTAAAGATGCCGCTAAGATGATCAGCAAACTTAATGACTTCGAGTTTCAGGAAAGAACGTTAAAAGTTCGTGAGGCAAAAGAACGTCAAGAGGAAGACAGTGCTGAGTAAGCTTTGAAATATTTAATAGCTAATAAATAAAAGTCGGCGCTTAGTCGGCTTTTATTTACACTTTTAGTTCAATACCTGTTAACTAGAGCTCACTTAGGTTGGCGGCATTAGCAAAAAAACATAAAATACTCCTCTTTATTTTAAGCAGAGATGATTATGCCAATAGGTCAGGTATTTCCCGCCGAGTACGACACCCAATTAATCAACAAACAGACACGGTTACAACAATTACTTGCGGTCTATATCAAACCAGACATCGAGGTGTTTCGCTCTGAAGCAAGCCACTTTCGGCAACGAGCTGAGTTTCGCATATGGCATGACGGTGATGATATTTATCATGCGATGTTTGACCCAGATACTAAACAAAAAGTACGAATCGATTATTTCCCGATAGCATGTCGGATAATTGCCGATTTCATGCCGGTGTTACTCAATAAAATTCAGTATAATCACGCTCTGCGTTATAAACTGTATCAGGTAGATTATCTGGCTACTATATCAGGTGAACTACTCGTCAGCTTAATTTACAAACGACAACTCGATCAGAGCTGGCAAGACGCTGCCACTGCATTAATTGCAGACTTACTGCCAGAATGGCCAATAAAAGTTATCGGTCGCGCCCGTAAACAAAAAGTAGTATTACAAGATGACTATGTTACTGAACACTTTACTGTTGACGGTAAAACACTAGCTTACCAACAAGTAGAAGGCAGCTTTACTCAACCCAACGCCGGGGTTAACCAGCATATGCTAAACTGGACAGCCAGCATTGCACGGCAACTCAGTGGCGACTTATTAGAGTTATATTGTGGTAATGCAAATTTCTCTCTAGCACTGGCTAGCTATTTTGACCAGGTTGTCGCAACAGAAATTTCACGTACATCGATTAAATCAGCACAATATAATATTGCACTGAATAATATTATGAATGTTCAGGTACTGCAAATGTCTGCTGAAGATGTAGCGAAAACGCTATTTAACAGCACTGCGCTCAAGCAGATCGAGCTGGCAAATATGGCACTTAATACGGTTTTAGTCGACCCACCGCGCGCCGGTTTAGATACGGATACTATTAAGCTGATCAGTCGTTTTAATGATATTATTTATATTTCATGCAATCCTGAAACATTGGCTGACAACCTGCAGACCCTTAATGAAACACACTGTATTGTTAAAACAGCCTTGTTTGATCAATTCCCCTATAGCCATCATGTAGAAACCGGAGTTTGGCTGCAAAAACGTCAATCTTTCAGCTTATGCCTACCATAACTGGCAGCACCATGTGCCAGCCAGCGTAATTGCATAATAGTACGGTTGCTGAGTTTGGCATATTGCTCTGGTGGTGCATCAAGTGCATCAGCACCAGTATGAAACACCAACGTTACCATTGCCTCTGCCTGCAACTGTGCCAAGTCGTCGGGACAGGCCGTTTCTTTTCGGAGGTAATGGGCAAGCTCTGCGGAGAAATGCTGAATTTCGCGGGCCACCGCAGCTCGAAAAGCAGCAGAAGTACCGGAACGCTCGCGTAATAATAAACGGAATACATTACTGTTTCCGGTGACAAACTCCATAAAGGTCTCTATCGAAGTGCTAATAACACTGCCGTTTTTTTCAATTCTCTGCCGGGCCTGCCGCATTAACTGGCGTAACATTAAACCCGCTTCGTCTACCAGCGTTAAACCTAATTCATCCATATCAGCAAAGTGACGATAAAACGAAGTTGGGGCGATCCCCGCTTCTCGCGCTACTTCTCGCAAACTTAAACTGGCGAAACTTTTTTCTGCACTCAACTGAGAAAAAGCAGCTTCTATTATAGCCTTACGAGTTCGTTCTTTTTGTTGCGCTCTGCTCACGGCACATCCTATCGATAAAATAGCTATTTTATACCTTGACCTAACGCTGCTGGCTAGTTAAATTGGCTTACAGTTGTAAGCTCAAAGTACCCTAATATGAAAAAAGCACCTATTATTTGGTCAACGACAATCTTATTTAGCCTGACATTTCTTGTAGCAGCCGTCGCCGTACCCTGGTACGCCATTGCAGTAGGATTTGGCTGGTTTGAGATTATTGCTACAATTTTAGCGCTTGGCTACTGTGGTATGTCTATTACCGCGGGCTATCATCGGTTGTGGGCGCACAAAACCTACGATGCTCATCCTATTTTACAATGGGTTTTCGCCATCGGTGGCGCCTTTGCATTGCAAAATAGTGCATTACACTGGGCTTCTGATCATCGGGACCATCATCGCCATGTTGATAACAACGACAAAGACCCCTACTCTGCTGGGCGTGGTTTTTGGTACAGTCATATCGGCTGGATGCTTCGTGATTACCAGGGCGAGGTATACAACGACTACGCTAATGTTCGTGATTTGCAAAAAAACCATATTTTGGCATGGCAACACAAACACTATTTATTATTAGCCATAGCAACCAACTTTGGCATTCCACTGTTTTTGGGCTGGTTAAGCGGTAATATGCTGGGTATGATTTTAAGCGTTGGGGTACTAAGACTAGTCTTAAGCCATCACTTTACTTTCTTTATAAATTCTTTAGCTCATATCTGGGGTAAGCAACCTTACACAGACAGCAATTCGGCGCGTGATAATGGTTTGCTGGCCTTTTTGACTTATGGTGAAGGTTATCATAATTACCACCACATATTTGAATACGATTATCGTAATGGCATCAGATGGTGGCAATTTGACCCAACGAAGTGGTTAATTAAATCTGCCAGTTTTATTGGGTTAACCCGAAATTTACGCACGGTGCCTGAAGAGAGAATAGCGATTGCAAAAATAAAAATGCAATTGCAGCGGGCCAAAGAAAAAGCACAGCTGCTACCTAATGCTGAGCAACTTTTACAAATGCTTGAGCGTGAATACGAATTATTGCTAGCCAGAATTCAAGATTACTATCAGTTAAAAAAACAATTTATGGTGCAGAAAAAACAGGCCTTGATAGAACAGTGTCAAACTGCAGCATTTAAACAGCGCTATCGTGAGTTTAAATTTCACCTGCAACAACAACAGCAACATTGGCAAAGGCTAACCGCAGCATTTCATTAATCTTTAAAAAGAGGCTGCGGCCTCTTTTTTTGTTACTAAGAACTGCTATGCTGGAAAATGACGGGTTTTATCAAGCAGGATTGCGCTAGTGACCGAAAAAAACAAAAATATAACTTATGATTATGACGCGATAATTATTGGCACCGGCCCTGGCGGCGAAGGGGCAGCGATGTATCTGGCAAAAAGCGGTAAACGAGTTGCAGCCATTGAGCGTTATAAGTCAGTGGGTGGTGGCTGTACCCATTGGGGTACAATTCCTTCTAAAGCATTACGTCACTCGGTGAGCCGACTAATAGAGTTTAATGAGAACCCACTATTTCAGCTAGACGAACAACATACACACCTGACTTTCTCACAAATTCTAAAGCATGCCGCAGGCGTTATCCGCAAGCAGGTAAAGCTCAGAGCCGGTTTTTACGACCGGAATGTGGTTAAAATTCATCAGGGTGAAGCACGTTTTATTGATAACCATACTCTGGAGGTTACGGCTGAAGATGGCAGCTGCTACACGCTAAGCGCTGAAACCATTGTTATAGCCACCGGTTCACGACCTTATCGTCCGCCCGAAGTTAATTTTAACCATTCACGCATCTATGACAGTGACACTATTTTATCACTGGCTCATGACCCAAAACATATTATTATTTATGGCGCCGGTGTTATAGGTTGTGAATACGCATCGATATTCCGCGGCCTGGGTGTGCGTGTTGATTTAGTTAATACCCGGGATCGGCTTCTCTCCTTTATGGACGCAGAGGTGTCAGACTCGCTAAGTTACCATTTTTGGAATTCAGGCATGACTATTCGTCATGGCGAAGAGTTTGAACGAATCGAAGGGACAGCAGACGGCGTAGTATTGAACTTGAAGTCTGGTAAAAAAATGAAAGCCGACTGCTTCTTGTTCGCTAATGGTCGCACTGGCAATACCGAAATGCTTAATTTTGATGCAATAGGTTTAGAAGCAGATGGTCGTGGTTTAATAAAAGTGAATACCCATTATCAAACCAGCATAGACAATATTTACGCTGTCGGCGATGTAATTGGTTATCCAAGCTTAGCCAGTGCCGCCTATGATCAAGGCCGGTTAGCCGGTGAGGCCATTGTTAAAGGCAATCTTGACGTTCATTTAATTGCGGAAATACCTGTTGGTATTTATACCATTCCGGAAATGAGTTCAGTTGGTAAAACAGAACAGGAGCTGACCAGCGCTAAAATTCCTTACGAAGTAGGCAGAGCACAGTTTAAGCATTTAGCACGAGCGCAAATAGCGAATACTAATGTGGGTAGCCTCAAATTATTATTTCATCGTGATACGTTAGAAATTCTGGGCATTCATTGTTTTGGAGAGCGTGCTGCAGAAATTGTCCATATCGGTCAAGCAATTATGATGCAAACTAACGGTGGCAACACTCTTAACTATTTTGTGCGTACTACTTTCAACTATCCGACAATGGCCGAAGCGTATCGGGTAGCTGCTCTTAACGGTCTAAACAGACTTTTTTAATAATTAGTAAAAAATTTACGCCGCAACATCTTGAAAATAAACAAAATATTTATTTTTGTTTTGGCTGATAATTCATTGTAAACTCAATGAAAGAATAATATTTAGTGGGAATGTCGTGGAGACCCGTTATGCCATTAGTTCGTATTAGCCTGGCTTGGATTGCAATCTGCTTCTCTTGGCAGACGCTTGCAGATTTTCCTACCGCAAAATCGCTGTTTGAGAAGCAAGAATACCAACTAGCGAAACCTCGATTGGAAAAGCTAGCAGAGCTTGGCCATCTTCAAGCCCAATTTATGGTGTCCAGCATCTATGCTGAAGGTTTAGGCACCGACATTGATATTAACAAAGCTTATGCCTGGAGTTTAATCGCTCGCGAGCGTCAACACCCCGAAGCAGAAAAACAGTATTTATTATTGCGCAGCAAACTTGAGTCACGCCGTGATGGCAAAAATACTTTTACTGAACTCAACAGCAAATATGGCAAAGATGCGCTTTATGGCAGTTTATATCCTATTGCTAACAGGTTTGTAGTGGGTAATGCCGTTAAATTGCAGGTAATAAACCAGAGCAAACCAGATTATCCAAGCTTTTTTGAACGTGGTGGTGTGTCAGCGTGGGCAGTGGTGCACTATGATATTAATGAAGATGGTAATGTTGAAAATGCTAAGGTTATTGCATCATTTCCAATTGATGGCATTAATGAATATGTGTTAAAAGCCGTAAATAATTGGCGATTTGAACCACCGCAGGACTTATACGGCGACACTATGCGCCTTGAAATGCAATCGCATACCTTTCAAATTAAAGCTAATCAAGGAACGCAAACCCGACGTTTTAACAGGGAAAGTCAAGAGTATATTGACGCTATAGCAGCGGCAGCTCGTGCTGAATTTGCAGAATACCAATATTTGTATGCCGTGCTTGCTGAAAGTAATATTGTCAAAACCGAGAACCCGCTAGAGTGGTATCAAAAAGCGGCAATAAATGGTAATAAAACGGCCCAGTATCGTTTAGCGCAATGTTTAATTGCTGGTAATGGTTGCGACAAAGATCGCAGTAAAGCCGTTAATTGGCTGGCACTTGCAGCTGAAGGTGGCAGCCCTAAAGCAGCTTACTTATTAGCTCAAGAATTACTAGACAGCAATAATGTTAATTTTGATCCACGCAAAGCCGCGCGTTATCTGGAGCTAGCCGCATTGAAGGAATATATGCCGGCCATTGCAGACTACGCTTCTTTGCTGGCTATGTCAGATGATCCACAAATACGTAACCCAAATAAAGCGGTTAGCCTGGCGGAACAAGGACGTGCAATAGATCCGAATCATCCCGACTTATTAGCAACTTTAGGCGTAGCTTTTATCGAGCTTGGTCAACAAAGCCGTGGCGAAGCAATGTTACAACAAGCTATAAACGAAGCACAGAAACGTAATTGGGTAGTGGCGAATTTCGAGGATTTACTACTTGATTATCAAACTTCAGTGGCTGACATGAATTAGATAAATGGCCATCAATCTGATGGCCATTACTTTGTTATTCGGCTGAGATATCCAGATGGTAAGTGCGGCTTAATGACTGTACCGCATCAATAAATATTCCCGCTTTTTCAGGATCAACATCAGGTGTAATGCCATGGCCCAGATTAAACACATGGCCAGATCCCTGTCCAAAACTGTCTAATATAGACTGTACTTCCTGCCTTATCCGCTCAGGAGAGCCCAACAACAGAGACGGATCCATATTACCTTGTAAAGCCACTTTATCGCCTATTCTGGCACGGGCATTACCAATATCAGTAGTCCAATCTAAGCCTACACCATCACAGCCTGTTGCCGCTATTACCTCTAGCCATTGGCCGCCATTCTTAGTGAATAAGGTAACCGGTACTTTTCGGCCATCGGCTTCACGAGTTAAACCATTTATAATAGTTTGCATATAACTTAACGAAAACTCTTTATAGTCCCGTGGTGTCAGTATGCCGCCCCAGGTATCAAATATCATGACTGACTGCGCACCTGCTGCAATTTGAGCGTTCAGATACAACACAACGCTTTGGGCCAGTTTATCTAATAGCATATGCACCACTTCAGGCTCGCTATACATCATCTTCTTAATAATACTAAACGTTTTACTGCCACTACCTTCGACCATATAGGTTGCCAGTGTCCAGGGACTGCCGGAAAAACCAATTAATGGCACACTACCATTAAGCTCTCGCCTGATAGTTCGCACTGCGTCCATCACATACCGCAATTCTTGTTCGGGATCCGGAATAGGGAGATTAACAACATCTTTAAAATCGCGAACGGGCCTTTGAAACTTTGGGCCCTCACCTTCGCCAAAATATAAACCCAAACCCATGGCATCAGGAATAGTTAAAATATCACTAAATAATATGGCTGCATCCAGTGGGTAACGTCGCAGGGGTTGCATAGTCACTTCACATGCCAACTCAGGATTTTTACACAGCGACATAAAGTCGCCAGCTATAGCCCTGGTTGCCCGGTACTCAGGCAAATAACGACCTGCCTGACGCATCATCCAAATTGGCGTACGATCAACTGGCTGCTTTAAAAGTGCTCGCAGGTAACGGTCGTTTTGTAATTGCATAATTCATTCGCCTTAAATATAAACTGCATTAGTTTAACATTTGTCAAAGCCAGACTCTATATATTCAGTATTAATCTACAGTTCAGGTTTATTCAGTCAGGGGCTTGTCAGTAGATAAACTATCTGGTATAAAATACAGGCGCTAGTGAAGAATTATAATTAAGAAGCCCTTTATAAGGGACCACGCAGTACTACGTTAAGCCACATTTGTGGCTTTTTTATTGGCTGTTTTTCTACTTTACATTTTTACGCTGCAAATGATGAATAATCCTGCCTGATAATGTTTCTACTGGCGGTATTTGCGGAAGGTTATTAAAATCAAACCATGCTGCTTCTTCAATTTCATTCGGCTGACACACAATATCTCCCTGTTGATAGTCGGCAGTAAAACCTGTCATCAACGAATGCGGAAATGGCCAGGGTTGGCTACCAATGTAGTTCAAGTTAATAATATCTACTCCCACTTCTTCTTTTACTTCCCGTACAGCAGCTTGCTCCAGCGTTTCTGCTGATTCAACAAAACCTGCCAATATTGAGAAAGAACCCGTTTTATGCCGACTGGAGCGAGCTAAAAGTATTTGTCCGGGCCGGGTGATCCCTACCAGTACACAAGGCGCGATACGGGGATAGCAGCGATGACCGCAGCGGTTGCACAGAACAGCAAGCTCCCAGTTCACCAGATGCATAGCACTGCCGCATTGACCGCAAAAACGGTGTGTTTGCAGAAATAATGCTACCTGCAGCGCCCTGGCCGCTAACTGAAAAAGCTGTTCATCTTCAGACAATAAACTGCGCGCAGAATGCCACATCGCCTGATCAGCTACTTGATCATGATCAACTAACAAATAGCAGGGTTGTTGCTGATACTCACCAAGCCAGCATATCTGCTCAGGCTCGGCAGCGACTTGCAAACTTGCCAGCGTTCCTCTTGGTATTTTACCAGCCTCTGTTAAATATACATTGCCTTTATTAACAATAAACCAAAAGCCTAGGCTCTGTTTAGTCAGTGTTACACTGTGCTTGATCATGGTAAAGTCCTTTATCGGCGAGATTTATTCAGTTGCACATCAGTTCACTATTGCTATGATACGGCGAGTATACTGAGCTGACCAATAAAAAAATGGTTGATCTTTCGTCTGAATTTCTTTTAATTAGAGCCTGCAGTACTTTTACTGCACTTAAGGAGAAGGCAATGTACCGTCGTGTGCAACAAGCGCAACAAAAATGGGGAGGGTCGTTAACAGCAATTGATAACTGGCTTGACGAACGCCAGCAGCTTATTGTTAGCTATTGTCGACTAGCGGGCTTGCCTCCCTTTGAAAAAGATCGCCATACATTGCCTTCTCAAGAAAAAGTCCGTGAATTCTGTCAATTACTCATGGATTATTTATCAGCGGGCCATTTTGAAGTGTATGAACGAATTGTTGACCAATGCGCGGTAAATGGTACTGATTCCCGAAAACTCGCTGATAGCATGTATCCAAAAATAGCCATTTCAACTGATCTATCGCTAACGTTTAACGACTCTTATGCGGACCATTTAAGCACACGTGACAGTGCCGCCTTTGATCATGAATTGTCTGATCTTGGACAAGCATTAGAAGAACGATTTGAATTGGAAGATGAATTAATTGATACGTTACATGCTAAACATACTGACAGCGGTGTATCAGCCTAAAAGTTGCATACCGAATAAGTAAGCGACCACAACATGTTGTGGTCGCTAGCAAAAATTTATTCGCCGGCAACAATTTCCAGCAATTCAACTTCAAAGACTAACACGCTATGCGGCGTAATAACGCCCATGTCACGCTCGCCGTAAGCCAGTTCAGACGGAATTGTAAACTTAAATTTAGAGCCTACGTTCATCAGCTGCACGCCTTCAGTCCAACCAGGAATAACCCGATTTAATGGAAACTCTGCAGGCGCGTCACGGTCGTATGAGCTGTCAAATTTAGTGCCGTCAGTCAGTGTGCCGGTATAATGTACTTTTACAATATCGGTTTCTGCTGGCTTAGGGCCATCTGCTGCTACCAAAACTTCGTACTGTAAACCAGACTCAGTTACCATGACACCTTCTTTAGTGGCATTTTGCTCTAAATAAGACTTACCTGCAGTAATCACCGCTTCTGATTCTGCCGCAGCCATTTCAGCCTGCTTGGCGCGGTACTGCTCATCTAACGTGGCTAACAGTTGCTGAATTTCGTCATCACTGACACTTGAAGTGCCCGCCAAGCCATCTTTAACACCTTGCAAAATTAAATCACTGTTCAACTCAACGGCAATTTTGTCGTACTCTTGCACGGTACTTTCCAGGTAACGACCCGCAGATACACCCAAACTATAAGCTTGTTTGGCTTGATCAGTATCTAATGCCGGTATGTCAACTTGAGGTTCTTTCTGACAGGCGCTTAAAGTAAGTACTGTTATAGCAATTAATGATAATTTAGTTGTTACGCGCATTCATTTCTCCAATTTTTAGCAGTCGGGCTGCAAAAGTGTGTTTTAATAATTTGTCAGGTTCTTATCTATACTAACGGTTTGTGCGAATGAGGTTAACACCCACAATGAAATATCCTGTGTTTTTTCTTGTTTTTTTAATCGTATCCTGTACAAAAGTAGAAACAACGGCACTTCAGCAATGGCAGCACGTTGCTCAGGGCAGTTATGCGGCAGAAATAGCTGACAATGGCAAATTTGCAGTTGTCTCTTCAGTTCAAAATGGTATTGCCTTTTGGGACCTGCAACAAAATGCACTGACGTATCAGTGGCAGCATCAACAAGACCAGGAAAATCTGGTATTTAACCTTGCACTGAGCCCTGACAACAGCCACGTGCTGAGTGCCGATCAACAAAACTTTGCCTTATGGCGCACCGACAATGGCGCAAACGTGGGTTTCTGGCAGATAGACCAATCAAGTATTCGCGATATTGCCGTTTCAAACAACGGCGCCCATTTACTCATAGGCAAAAGCGACGGTGCTGTGCAACATATTACTTTAGCCTCAGGCCGTCGCCTCGAGTTTCTGGGACACACTGAAAAAATAAATAGTGTTGCGCTATCGCCAAACGGTCGCTACGCGCTGACAGGCAGTAATGATTACCAAGCTTACCTATGGGACACCGATAGCGCCCAAATTATTCATACCTTTAGCCATCCTAGCCGGGTAAGCACCGTTGCCCTCGACCCGCAAGGCCGTTTTGCGTTTACCGCCGACAGTCAAAGCATGGCACGTATATGGGATGTGCAAACCGGCGCCCTGATCAGCTCCTTACAAATTATCGCTCGCCAGCAGGTTTTTAGTGCGGTTCGTTTTAGTGCTGATGGTAAATACCTGCTAACAGGTGCCCCAACCCGCAATGTTGTATTATGGCGAGTGAGTGATGGTAAAGAGCTGCAACGCTGGCGGGTTATGCCACGTGACGGCAGCCGGCCAGCTGGTGCAGTGGTGCACGCAGTAGCATTCTTAAGCCCAACACGTATAATCAGCGAAAGCTCCAGTGGCTATGCCGAGGTATGGGAAATAAATTATGAGTGACAACGAGACATTGCAACAACAGCTAATTGAACTGGAAAGTAAACTGGCTTTTCAGGAAGACACCGTAAATAGCTTAAATAATGAATTGCATGAACATCAAAAGCGCATAGAAAAGCTGCAACATCAGGTAATGTTGCTGGCAGACAAACTACGGCAACTGCCCGATGATAATGGTAACGGGCCGGTAGAGCAGGAACCGCCGCCGCCTCACTACTAGTTCCTTACTAGTACCTGGCGACTTGAACCAGCAGAGTAAATTGGTAGTAGCGTTATTCGGGCTTAAAAACCCCAATAACCTGCTCCTGAGAACGGCTGGCTTTAGTCACTTGCTGGTCTGGCTGCACCATCTGATGACCACAGCTGACACATTCTACCTTTTCAACATTATTTTCTATAAACAGCATCATCGTATCAATAGCATGACATTTAGGGCAGCTGGCACCGGCGATAAAGCGTTTTTTTTTCCGAACAGTCATAGTGATCTCATTTCAATAGCGGCTATTTTAGCTTAGGCCTTGGTTTATGCTGGTTATAGCGTAAAATTGGCGCCCTAGTTCAGTATTACAGGTAAAAGCATGATTCAGTTACAACAGGTTGAACTGCGCCGTGGCCCGCAGGCTTTATTTAGCAATGCCGATCTTACCGTATTTCCGGGGCAAAAGGTCGGAATAATTGGCGCTAACGGTTGCGGCAAATCCAGTCTGTTTGCCATGCTGCTGGGGAAACTTCATGCCGATGCCGGCAATATTAACCTGCCTGAGCGCTGGATTATCTCAACGGTTGCCCAAGAAACCCCAGCATTGGATTGCAGTGCTATGGATTACGTGTTGCAGGGTGATGAAAAATTGTTTCCATTGCTGCTTAAGGTCCGCAGCCAGTGCAGTGAAAGTGATTTAGCCACTGTCCATCTACAAATTGAAGCGCTGGACGGTTATCGCGCTGAAGCTAAAGCCGGTATCTTACTGGACGGCCTTGGCTTTAGCGGCGAAGCGCAACAACATACGGTTAAATCATTTTCCGGTGGCTGGCGCATGCGCTTAAACCTTGCCAAGGCATTAATGCAACCTGCTGAATTATTACTGCTGGATGAACCCACTAACCACCTCGATTTAGATGCTGTACTGTGGTTAGAGAAATACCTCAGTAATTATCAGGGCACGCTGCTGTTAATTAGTCACGACCGTGACTTTCTCGATGCTGTCACCGACAATATTGTGCATATAGAGCGGCAAACTCTCACCTTATACAAAGGTAACTACAGCCAGTTTGAACGCCAGCGCGCTGAACAACTGGCTCAACATCAGTCTAATTTTGATAAACAGCAACGGCAAGTGGCACACCTGCAGCAGTTTATTGACCGCTTTAAAGCTCAGGCTACCAAGGCTCGTCAGGCGCAAAGCCGCATTAAAGCACTGGAACGGATGACCGTACTTGCACCCGCCCATGTTGATTCACCGTTTAACTTTAGTTTCAGAGATCCAAAAGCCTTACCTAACCCACTGCTTAAAATGGATAATGTACAGGCAGGTTATGCGGATAACGTAATTCTGAGTCACATAAAATTTCAGTTACTGCCGGGCAGCCGCATAGGTTTGCTTGGTCGCAATGGCGCCGGTAAATCCACACTTATCAAATTACTGGCGGGCAGTATGCAGCCGCAGAGTGGCGATGTGTGGTATGCCAATGGTGTGAGTCTTGGTTATTTTGCCCAGCATCAATTAGAGACGCTTCGTCTGCAAGACTCACCACTGCAACATCTTGTCAGGCTCGATCCATTAGTGCCAGAGCAAAAACTGCGTGATTTTTTAGGTGGATTTGGTTTTTATGGCGACAAAGCGCTGGAAGCCTGCGGTCCCTTTTCCGGTGGTGAAAAAGCCCGGCTGGTATTAGCGCTGATAGTTTATCAGCGCCCCAATCTGTTATTATTGGATGAACCCACCAACCATCTTGACCTTGATATGCGCGAAGCCATTGTCATGGCACTACAGGAATTTGCCGGTGCCATCGTTATTGTCTCGCACGACCGTCACCTGTTAAGCAGTTGTACCGACGAGTTTTATTTAGTGGCCAATGGCCAGGTCGTACCCTTTGATGGCGATTTAACTGATTATTATCAGTGGCTGCAACAGGATGCGCGGCAAAATGCCGGTGCCAGCCAGGTAGACAGCGCCGCTAGCAATAACGTGGTACGAAAAGATCAGAAACGGCTGCAAGCAGAGCTGCGTAATTTGCTGCGGCCACTGAAACAAAAAGTAGAAAAGTTGGAACAACAACAGGAACAGCTGACCACAGAGCTTGCCAGTATTGAAAAATGGCTAGCCGATGCCGATATTTATCAGGCTGAACGCAAGACAGAGCTTACTGCGCTGCTGGCAAAACAAGCCAGCGCCAGTAGCAGCTTAAGCAGCACTGAAGAGAACTGGTTTATGGCCCAGGATGAACTGGAACAGCAAACCGAGCTGTTCTGGCAGCACAATAGCTAACGGCGGCAACAACATGGTTAACCCACCAACTGAACAGCAGCTGTGGCAATTTAGCTTGGCGCTATACCCCAAGATACAGCAATGGTGTCTGGATTGGCAGGACAGCTTCGGGGTCAATATCAATTTATTGCTGTTGTTGTGTTATCTTGAACAACAACGGATTAGCCTGACTGCAAAGCAGCTACAACAGCTTTCTGCTAAGCTTGAACACTTCAACCGCCAGTTTACCCAGCCGCTGCGCGCACTGCGACGCAACAGTAATCACACCAGTTTATCCGCAGCAGCGCAGCAGCAACTAAAACAAACATTGCTTGCAGCCGAACTGTCACTAGAGCAGTTGGAACAGCAATTACTGATTGAGCATTGCCCCACTCTCACCCCACAAGCACAACCATTAATTGAGCTATATCTGGCACAGCTTCAGGCCAGTAATCTGGCAATAGCCAGCCAAATACTTGATCTGCGTCAAACTTGGCAGCAACTAGGTTAAATGTGCGGGCAAACCTTGATCTGTATCAGGTTAAGCGCGGGCGTTCAGGCCCACACTTTGCGTATACACTTTGCAAGAGGGCAAAACAATGAACTTATGGTATGAATTTTTTAACGATCCAGTAATCTTTTTTTCGTTTACCGGTTTGGCTATCGTGATTGGATTATGTTTGTTTTACGCCGTCTATTTTATTTATAAAATAGACCACGACAAGCCTAACTCTAACTAGCGCCTTGGCATCAGGTTTTGCTTACGTTTCAAGATAAGCCAGTTTATCTGGTATGCCATTCCACTTATCGGCATCAGTTGGTGCGGCCTTCACTTCACGAATATTGGGCCATAACTGGGCTAGCTCAGCATTTAGCTGGATAAAACCCTGCTGAGCAGCCGGTACTTTTTCTTCCTGCACTATGGCATTGGCCGAGCATTCCGGTTCGCATAACGCACAATCGATGCAAATAGCCGGATCTATCGCCAAAAAATTTGGCCCTTCAAAAAAAGCATCTACCGGGCATACCGCCACACAGTCGGTGTATTTGCATTTAATACAATTATCCAGCACCACAAAGGCCATAGTATCGTTATTTCCTATTGTTTCAGGCCAGCGATCATACTGCAGTGCCCACAAAAATCAAACACCTCAAAAACCATTACGGACATTCAGGCCGGCTTGGCGTAAAATAACCACTATCTTGTGAGCGGCTGGCCTGTTGCCGGGCCGCAATGACACCGATACGGAAACTGTATGCTGCGCCTGACTGAAATAAAACTCCCGTTAAACCACGATGAACATGCCATTCATGCTGCCATTCTTGGCAAACTGCAATTAAAACCTGAGCAACTGCATAGCTTTAGTGTGTTTAAACGCGGCTTTGATGCCCGTAAAAAATCCGATATTCAACTTATTTATACACTCGACATGGAAGTAGAAAACGAAGCGGCTTTGCTACAGGCCTTTGCCAACGATCAGCACGTTAAACCCTCACCCGACACCCGTTATAAGTTTGTGGCGCAAGCACCAGAACATTTGCCAGAGCGCCCCATCGTGATTGGGCTTGGCCCCTGCGGTTTGTTTGCTGGCCTGTTACTGGCGCAAATGGGTTTTAAACCGATTATTTTAGAACGCGGTAAAGAAGTGCGCGAGCGCACTAAAGACACCTTCGGTTTCTGGCGTGGCAAAGCATTAAATCCGGAGTCGAATGTACAATATGGTGAAGGTGGCGCCGGTACATTCTCTGATGGAAAATTATACAGCCAGGTTAAAGATCCGAAGCACTATGGCCGTAAGGTGATGAGTGAATTTGTGGCTGCCGGAGCGCCCGACGAAATTATGTATGTCAGCAAGCCGCATATTGGTACCTATAAACTGGTTGGCATGGTCGAAAAAATGCGCGCCACAATTATCGAACTTGGTGGTGAAGTTCGGTTTAGCAGCCGGGTCGATGATTTGCATATCGAAGACGGTCAGCTAACCGGCTTAACCTTAGCCAGCGGTGAGCGGCTAAACAGCCACCATGTGGTGCTGGCCGTGGGCCACAGTGCTCGTGATACCTTTCATATGTTGTATGACAAAGGTGTTTACGTTGAAGCCAAGCCCTTCTCGGTTGGTTTTAGGATAGAACACGAACAGTCTATGATAGATGAATGCCGTTTTGGCACGAATGCCGGCAACCCCATTTTAGGCGCTGCCGATTACAAACTGGTGCATCACTGTAACAATGGTCGCACCGTTTACAGCTTCTGCATGTGCCCGGGCGGTACCGTTGTTGCTGCGGCCTCAGAGCAAGGTAGAGTTGTAACCAACGGCATGAGCCAATATTCACGGCATGAACGTAATGCCAACAGCGCGATAGTGGTAGGTATTGACCCCCAACGTGATTATCCGGGGCACCCGCTAGCGGGTATTGAACTGCAGCGCCAATTAGAGACACTGGCATTTAAGGTAGGGGGCGAAAATTACAGCGCGCCGGCGCAGTTAATTGGTGATTTTTTAAGTGGTAAACCCTCAACCGATTTAGGTGAGGTAAAACCGTCTTATACCCCAGGCATTACCCTGACGGATTTATCGCAGGTACTGCCTGACTTTGCCATTGCCGCCATTCGGGAAGCTATTCCGGCGTTTGATCGGCAGATCAAAGGCTTTGCTAAAGCCGATGGTTTACTGACCGGGGTAGAAACACGTACCTCCTCGCCTATTTGCATTAAACGGGGGGCAAATTATCAAAGCATTAATATCAAAGGCTTGTATCCGGCAGGCGAAGGAGCCGGGTATGCAGGTGGTATTTTATCTGCCGGCATTGATGGTATTAAAGTAGCCGAAGCACTGGCATTAGCCATGTTGGCAGATTAAGCCAGCACTTAGTGGCCGATAACCACCTGCTACGTCAGTATTACCGTAATGGCCCGCCACATCGTGGCGGCGCCGACGTCAGCTTTGGCGATCTGGTAAAAATTTTCGGTTTTAACAGTATTCATATCGGCCGCTGGGTCAAGCCTGCCGAACAACAACAAGCTGCTAATCTTTTTTTTGATGCGCTGTGCGATTTGCAGCTATTACTGCAAGTACCTGAGCAGGTTATTTCCCTCAATGGCCGCTTAGCGTTAACCTATGGTATTGGTGGCAGGCCCGGAGTGAGTGCCCATTATCAGCCACAGGGGCGTATTTTAGCACTGGCGAAAAATGCCGGTGGTGGCAGCTTAGCGCACGAGTGGTTTCATGCGTTTGATCACTATATTGCCAGTAAACTGTTTACCGACAGCCCGCCGGCCAACCGGTTTGCCAGTCGCTGTTGGTTAGAGAATATGCCACTGCGTCAACACCCGTTAAATGCGCTGCTTGATCAGGCATTTAGTATCTTATTTTTGTCTGTTGATGGTAACAGCGAAAGTGCATTTTTTCAGCACTGCCGCCTACTTGATCAACAACGGCAGCAGCTGTATTGGGCTATGCCAGAGGAAATAGCTGCCCGTGCCTTTGAAAAAACACTGCAACGGCAACACCTTAAAAACAGTTTCTTAGTGGCA
Organism: Arsukibacterium sp. MJ3; assembly: GCF_000987765.1. Lineage (GTDB taxonomy): Bacteria > Pseudomonadota > Gammaproteobacteria > Enterobacterales > Alteromonadaceae > Alishewanella. The sequence goes on along the minus strand of NZ_LAHP01000014.1, from coordinate 88,583 downwards.
GGTACCTTAAAAAGTGCGGCAGCAAAGCAAGGGATCTATCCGGACGAGTTCATTACCCATAAGTTAAGCCAATTATGGCTCAGCTATTTTCAGGGTTTGGGCCAAAGCCTTAAACAACAGCACTAAAGCCTGAGTCGCTAAACGTGCATTCTGATTTATGGGTTAGGATTTAGCCACGTTACCGTCGCTGTAAACCAAGCGGTTGCCGCCGGCTTTTTTGGCAGCATACATGGCGTTATCAGCATGAGATAATAACGTATCTTTGCTCTGGCCATGTTGCGGATAGCTGGCAATACCAATGCTGGCAGCTATCTGCACTAGCTGCTCCGACAACTGAAAAGGCTGATTCAGCACTTTTCGGATCTTTTCTGCTAGCTGCATAACGTAGTTTTCAGTCGTTGTTTGAGGCAATAACACCACAAACTCATCACCGCCAAACCGGGCTACCGTATCACTCTGTCGCAGACAACTGAGAATGCGCTGGGCGCTTTGTTGTAATAACGCATCACCAAACCGGTGGCCATACTGGTCATTTATTTGTTTAAAGTTATCTAAATCCAGGTATAACAGCGCAAACTGAGTTTGTTCCCGCTGTGCCCGCAACACGGCTATTTGGAACCGATCATAAAACAATTCGCGGTTTGGTAACTGGGTTAAATGATCATACAGTGCACTACGTTGTAAACGCTGTAACATTTGCTTGCGCTCTATTGCTACCGCCACCTGCACCGACACAAACTCAAGCACCTCTACTTCAGCGCTGGCATAAACGGCGGTACCCGAGTTATTTTCCAATACCAGTGCCCCAATGACTGCAGTGTGTGACTTTAAAGCCACACCAAGCCAGTTAAGATTTTTATCTTTAACAAGCAATCTAACGCTTGGCGACTGCTTTTTAAGGTTATCTTGGGTAATCAGAATGGTTTCAGCATGATCAATAACCTGCTGGCATAACTGGCTAAAACTATCTTCAGAAAGCGCTGCTAATAGCGCGTTATCACTAACATCATAAGCAAATGACAGTTCATCAACATTATCTTGTAACACAATAGCAAAACGCTGCAACGGCATTAAGTTGGCCACAATTTGATGGATATTGTGGTAAAGCTCTGACAAATCTTCGCTGGAAAATGAAGCTTGAGAAATCGCATACAACGCCTCTTGCCGTTGCTTGGCCAGCTGGCTGGTCGTAATATCACGGGCAACCGCAACTCTTCGCTGGTCGGCTGCTGACCAGCGTGCCGACCACAACAAATGCACAATCTGGCCATCTTTACGGATATAGCGGTTTTTAAAATCTACCTTTAAGGCGCCGGCATTAACGTCATTAGCCGCTTGAATAGTCCGCGCCCGGTCCTCTGGGTGAACCAACTCCAACATCTGTCTACCAAGCATTTCTTGCGGCGTATAACCGAAAACGCGTTCAGCGCCGGCACTGACAAATTCAAAACGTCCGGCTTTGTCCACTACGCAAATGGCATCCAGCAGCAAATCAATATATTGGCTAAGCGCCTCAAAACCAGTGGTGTTCATAAATCACATAACCATAACTAGACGACAACTAACAGTAGCATGAATTAGCAAGGATTTCAGGCTGGATACCCCGATCCCGCTGCAACAACTAACTCACGTTCGCTGAGAATGGCTTAAGCTGTGTTAGTAGTTGCTGGCAATTTCGCCACACCAGAGCAAAGATAGTCAACTGCGGGTTAGCCCCTAAACTTGTCGGTAAAATAGAGCCATCAAATACCGATAGATTGTGTAATTGATGATGACGACCATTTTGATCCACCACGCCTTTGGCCGGGTTGATGCTCATATTGCAGCCACCCATCACATGGGCTGAAACAACAGTTTGCCGCAACGTTTGCATAGGCAGCTGTAATATCGCTGTTTTAGCTTCAGGCCAGCTATTGTATAGCTTGGCATCGTGGTGGATAGGCAGTACTTGTCTGGCCCCCGCGGCAAATTGCAGCTGAGCCATGGATAATAGAGCTTCGCGCATGCCCTGCCACATATAATCTGTAATGGGGTAATCCAGTACCGGTTGACCTTGCTCATCTAACGACACACTGCCGCCCTGACTTTGCGGATGAAAGCCATCACGCTGCAGCGCAATACAAACTTGTAATTGGTTAAACTGCGCCATTAAAGCAGCATGCTGCTCACCGGTACCCGTTAACTTGGTGGCCATTAACACCGGATGCAACGGCGGTACTTCCAGTTTATAACCTGCTTTATCTTGGTTTTCTGGCCAGACAAATTGATCAGAATAAATACTTTGCGGCGCACCGCTATGGCCGTTAATGTCTTCAGCAAACAAGGCACCCGAAATGACGGTGGGGTGTAAATAGGTATGTTTACCTAAACGACCAGACGGGTTAGGTACTTTCGAGCGCAGTAACAACGCTGGCGAGCCAATAGCACCAGCAGCAACAATATAGTGTTTGGCTTTAATTTGAATACGAATATCACTGCGGGGCTGAAAATAGTGATCAACCGGCACCGCATCTAGGCTGCTGATGCTGTTACCTTGCCAATTCAGTTTACGTACCGAAAGCCTTGAAATTAGCGTCGCGCCAAGGGCCATAGCAGCAGGAATAGTACTAACCAGCATTGATTGCTTCGCATTAATCGGGCAGCCCATACCGCAATAGCCCAGGTTAGCACAGCCGTTTACATTGCGATTAATAACGCTGTACTGCCAGCCAAGTGCCTCACAGCCTTGCTGTAACTTGGCATTGTTAGCGTTGGGCGCTACTGACCATGGCTGAATATGTAAGCGCTGTTCTGCTTTGGCAAAATAGGGCGTTAAATCGTTGTCGCCACTGAAATTAAGGCCAAACTCGCGTTGCCAATAATCCAGCGTGGCTGGCGGGGTACGAATAGAAGTAGTCCAGTTCACCGTAGTAGAGCCGCCAACGGTGCGCCCCTGCAAAATACCAATGGCTTTATCCCGAGTTTTACGCGCCGCGCCCTCTTGATACAACTGCGGGTAGGCCCAGCGCTCTTCCATGACAAAATCGGCACGGGTATAATATGCGCCCTCTTCCAGCAACAACACGCTAAATCCGGCTTCAGTTAATTGCTCGGCCGCGATACCACCTCCGGCCCCAGAGCCAATAATAACGATATCCGCTTCAAACTGCTGATCGCTTAGTAAGGTACTGGCATCAATATGCTGCGTGGCCATTAACGAAACCTCGGTGCTATATAAGAAATAGGCTGCCAGTGCTCGGGCTGGCCATAATAAGCACCATACAATAACTCGCGCAGGCCATGATAGGCTTGCTGTAATACACCTAGGTAGCTGTCACGCCAACGGTCAAGCAGTGCAAAACGCTGTTGCATGGTTAACGCAGATAAGCTGCTGAGATGGCCCGTCAGGCCAAGCTGAGTGATACGATTGGCTAATAGGTTAAATAACTGGTGTAGCTCTCGCTGTTGGCGCAACGGTAAAAATGGCAAAAAATCATCAATGGCGGTTTTGGTTCGCTCCAGTTCAGCAACAGCTAAAGTCGCATCTTCGGGTAAAGCACCGTACAATAGCGCCGGTAGCAAGGCCGACAGCACTACGCTACGGTTACTATCGTCCGCTGTCTGGCTTTGTTGCCAACCCCAGATGCTAAGCCCGGCACCTAAACTGGCGGTAGCGGCTAAGGCGATGCCAGATAAAATAAATTGCCGTCGTTGCATAGTGCTGCACCTTAAGTAAACCTTAACGCATTGTTTATCAGGATACGCCCATTTGCAAGCTCAGATCAGACCAGCATATTGCAGTACATTTAAAGCTCCCTGGTGGCTTAAAAATGCCCATTTGCAAACTATTTTTGCGAAGTACCTAAGCCCCAAAGTACAGCTTAGCAGTCAGGCTGAATTATTAAGGCTAGCCGACGGTGATGAGATACAGCTGAACTGGACCGAATTACCCGCAGCTAACGACACCCGGCCGTTGGTGGTATTACTGCATGGCCTGGCTGGCAATATCGATAGTCATTATATTCAAGGATTACTAACCGTATTAAAACAAGCTAACTGGCCAGCAGTACTGATGCACTTTCGTGGCTGTAACGGCCTACCGAATAAACTGCCACGTGCTTACCATAGTGGCGATACTGGCGACTTTGCTGCGGTTATTCAACATATTCATCAACGTTATCCAGCAATGTCTCTTAGTGCAGTGGGTTTTTCGCTCGGTGCAAATGTCTTAATTAAATACTGCGGTGAACAAGGCAGTGCTAATTTACTAAAAGCAGCGGTAGCCGTATGCCCGCCTCTGGCGCTGGCAGCCAGTGCGAAAAGAATTAATAGTGGCGGCAGCAAATTATATCAACGCTATTTACTAAACCGCTTAAAAGCCAGTACAACGCAAAAACTGGCCGCTCATGCTAACTTTCCACTGCCGTTAACCGCACAACAAATTCAGGGTTTTAGCAGTATCGAACAGTTCGATGAACACTATACTGCGCCTATTCACGGTTTTATTGACGCTCAGGATTATTATCGACAGGCCAGTGGTAAAGCTTTTTTACGGCATATTCAGATCCCCACCCTCGTTATTCATGCCAGGGACGACCCGTTTTTAAGTGACGCTGTCATCCCCAACCCTAATGAATTAAGCTGCTCGGTACAGTATGAGCTTAGCCAACATGGTGGCCATGTCGGTTTTGTTACTGGCAGCAGCCCGTTTAAACCAGTATTCTGGCTAAACCAGCGAATTCCCGCCTTTATTAAGCAGCAGTTAAACTTATGATTATTCCTTACACCGAGATTGACCCGGAAACACTGCACAATCTGATTGAATACTATGTGTTGCGTGAAGGCACGGATTATGGCGAGCAAGAAGTATCGTTACCTGAAAAAGTAGCTGCTGTGACCCATCAGCTAAAAGCAGGTGACATAGTAATAGTGTATTCAGAGCTGCATGAAACTGTAAATCTTATGCTTAAGCAGCAGTTTTTGCAAGATCAACACAGCCAGCACTAAAGCTGGCTGGCTTTTAGTAACTCTATTGCCGTTGCTGCGCCGTCAATACGCTGCACGCTAATATTGCCGGTAGCGCCTTTGTAGTGTTCAAACCAGAGTTGCAGCTGCTCGGTTACCCCCGGAAACTGGTGTTGTAATTCAGCCAGATCGGTAATCTCAGAAAACACCCCGCTAAGCGGCACGGCCAGCAGTTTGTCATCCTGCTCGCCGTTATCCAGCATCCGCATTACTGCTACAATCCGCACCTGCTGCACCGTGCCTTGCGGCAAGGCTTGCCCTAGCACCAGCACATCCAATGGGTCACCATCACCGCCCCGCTCTTTTGCTAGCAGGGTGTTACTAACAATACCGTAGTTGGCCGGGTAAGCCAGATAATCAATTTGCCGCAGCTTGCCTTGTTGTTGCTCCCACTCCAGCTGCAGCGGCGCAGCTTTATTTTGCTGCCACTTCGCATTGCTGCCGGCAGTGATTTCAATTAATACATTAACACTGCCATCGGTATTTATTGCCGGCGGCAGTTGCTGCAACCCGGTTGCCAGTTTAGCTCGATCTAAATATTGCCGTTTATCACACTGCAATGGTACGCCACGCTGACTTAGGGCAATACCGAGCGGCCCCCAATTATGCTCTTTTGGCTTACGATGACACAATAACTGATCAAGCCGGGCGTAATCTGCTTTACCCTGCCAACCTAATTTCTCCGCCGTAAAATCACCAAAAATGATACTGTCTTTATTCAGGTGCAGTAAATGGCTGTGGATCCGCTCCAGCCACTGTAAATACTCAGCAGCACTATAATAACCCGGAAATTGTAACTCGCTGTGCGTCCGTAAATACTGCGCCCAGTAAAACTCCACAAAGGGAATAGCCGGCTTGGGCTTAGCCCATACGCCATCGCGTAAAAAATACAGCGCCGCCCGGTACGGGTCGTTCTGTAAATGTGCCCGGCCCAGGCTGGTGGGCAACGCCTGATAACTTATTTGCCGACCTTCAGCATCATATAACCAGGCATTACCCTTGCGCTCCATCTGCTGCCAGAATGCAGCTGACTCTGGTACCTCCAGCTTTGCCTGAACCAACACCGTTACCTTTAGTTCAGGACCGCCCTGTGGCATATCATAAAAGGCAGAAAAAGCATGATGACCGTCGGTCAGGTACAGCTGGTTATCAGCACCCACGACTACCGTTTTCAACTGTTTAATATTGCGCGTGTTACTGCCGGCATCGGTGCAAACATAACTATCAGCGTTATTGGCCACTGATTGCCCGGTAAAACTTACCTGAAGGCCCCAGCCGGCGTTTTTACACAGATCAGCAAACATTTGCTGGCGGCTATCGCGGTATAGCGCCAGTCTGTAGTTAACCTGTTCGTGAGCAATAACACTTTGGGTCGGCCGTAAACTGGCCAGTGATACTTCAATAACATTTCCGGCGACAACAGTCTCGGTAATAACACCATCAGGCAGCCGAAGCTGTCCTGCATAACAAAAACCAATACTGTGCAACAGCACAACAACCAATATGGTGTTGTACATTATCAAATTAATGTTGCTCATAAATCACCCCGGCCAGGCACTACTGCCTGCAGTGTAGCGCCAAACCCGATGTTTAACACTGCGGCTTCAGTTTACAACAGACAACGTTGCAGCTCCTTAAAATGATAAAAATAGGAGCCGGGCGTAACTGGCTGACAATGTCGACCAAAGAGTACTTCCCGCTCCTGATGCAGCATCCGCACTACTACCTCACCCTCAGTATTGCGATACGCATCCCACTGCACATTTGCTGCCATCGGCGACACCAGCGCACTGCGCCAGGAGCTACTCTGGTAACTATAAGCGGTGCCTACTGCCAAGGGTTCACTGGCATCTTTAATGCCTAAGTAAGCGGCCAGGGGCATCAACGCCTGTGCATGGGTAAAGCGTAGCGCAGCCACATAATTTGCCGGCTCAGCAATGCGCGCCAACATGTCTTCAACCAGATTTCGCGCTAAGCGATAAGTAATATCGTCACCGGCAAACGCCGGGCCGCGACCGTAAAAAGAATCAGCATCGTCCAACTCAGCAAACCAGGCGGCGTGCTCGGGCAGCACAAACCGCTGAAACTGCCAATCACCCTCTGCAGGCATATTGCTGGTAATGTTGTATAAACTATACAACAACATGGCCGCATCGGTCGGGCTGTTAACTTCATCATCGTCATAACTCAGGGTAAAACTAAACTCACCCTGTGCCAGCCTGGCAATAAACGCTTCGCTAAATAACCGCGCTAACATTAATTGCGCCATTTGCTCAGTTTTTGGCTGCTCAGTCAGTTGCTGCATCACTTGCAATAAACGGGGATCATTGTCTTTATAATGCTCATAGCCTTCGCTGCCCTCGGTTTTATTAAAGTACAGGGTATGTTCATCCGCTTTGGCCTCATCAATCAACGGTTGCAGAGCAGGTTGCAGCGTTAGCAGGTGTTGCACAAAAGCGTCAGCACTTTGCGCGGCGCGTTTACGGCCAGAGTGCGTTACGGCTATGCGTTGGCCGCTGGCTGGCGCCTCGCTGAACAAGGGTGCATACCTGGCCAGCAGTCGCTCAGCCATCTGGTGATGCTCTGCTATGCCCAAACCAGAAATACTGCCATAACCTATGTGTTGATGCACCTGATACAGTTGCTCTAATACCGGGCCTAGCTGCTCGCCCAGTGGCGTCAAGCCATTCAGTTGCTGCGCTTTGTTCCATAACTGCAGTGCTAAATCATCGTCGCCAGCACTGGACAACAGTCTGGAGCCATGCCGGGCGACATGCTGCACCATCACCGGTGTGAAACCTGCGGGCGGTGGGCTGTAGTCCTGCCAAGGCTGCTGCGGCTGATACGGTGTTTTGCTGGCCAGATACAGCTCAACCTGCGCCAGTTGGCCAGCTTGTGGCTCTGAGGTCACGGCCGTGTTACAGCCATTTAGCCCTAAAACGAAGAGCAACGGTAACCATAAATATTTCATTATTTGGCCTTGTGTTCGAAAGCGTCGTTAACAATAGCGCGGTTGATATTAAATTCGGTGCCATTCCAGCAGCGTGAGGCACGAAAACGCTCCGCTTCCGGCGTGGTGCAAAGCCGTTGCTGTGGTAAAGGCTGCGCTAACACCAACTGCTTATTACCCAGACTGTCTTTATGCAGCTCAAACGCATCGTATAACTCACCATTAGGGGTCAAAGCCTGATAAATCAGCTTATCTTGCTCAACATCAATCAGCTGAAATAACTGGGTATCTTCGGCGCTGTGATCCATGTTGGCCCGTGATTCAGCTGAGGTCAGGTACATTTTCGGCCCCGTTACCGACACCACGTATACCGGGCCATTATTAGGACTGGCCGCACCTAAACCACTACTGATATTTTCCAGCCGACCATAGACATGATCATGGCCCTGCAATACTAAGTCGACCTGGAAGCGCTCTAATAACGGCTGCCAGTATTGGCGTAAACGCGCGTTATCACGGCCGCTGGATACTGAAAACATTGGATGATGGTAAGTGACCACTGTCCAGCGGCTCGGATTATTTTCCAGTACCTGCTGCAGCCAGTCAGCTTGCAACTTTGCCAACGCCTCATTTTGCAACGCTTCCATTGAGTTTAATGAGATAAAGCGCACTCCCTGATAGTCAGTAAAGTACACAGTGTCCTGTAAAGGTTGTGGGCCGTTTTTTAGTGCCGAAAACTGCGCAGAAAATTGTGGCACCAGCGTGCGGACATCGCCGTCCTGCTCAATATACTCATGATTTCCCGGGGTAATAAATTGGTTGATCATCGATGCTTGCCAACCGCTGGCAGCAAACCACTCGCCCCATTCATTGTCATGGTTACCGGCGCGGCTATTGACCAAATCACCCGCGTGCAACATCAGGCTGGCGCGTGGCCGCTGCATAAAGGCTTCGCGCATCACCCGCGACACATGGGCTTTCACATGATTTTGGGCATCGCCAAAATAAATAAAACTAAAGGGTTTAAGCTCGGTACTGGTGGTTCTGAATTGCAACCATTCACTCCAAGTGCCAGCGCCCTGTACCCGGTAAGTATAAAGCGTGTCGCTCTTCAGCTCAGTAAAGGTGACTCTGTGATGCATCGCCGCGCCATTTTCTGTCAGGGTTGGGCTGGTTTCACCTCTTGCCTGCCTGGCATCAATAGCAAAACCCGGGCCGGCACTGGCCAGGGCTATTTCAGCCATGGCAATTGGCATAGCATGACTGGTGCGCCAGTTTACCGTTTGGCTATGCTGTGGCGTGCTGGTGGGCAACATTATTATCCTGTCCGGAAACACTGAAGGTAAATATGGCGAGGCGGTCTCTGGCACTAAAGTATAATGTTCGGCCTGCTGCACTGGATGCGCTGCCAGCTTAACGCTGCTTAAGCCAACAATACTTGAACATAGTATTGCAGAGCACAAAAAAACTGTTTTCATCATAAAATTAACTCAATATGAAATTGTAAAATACAAAGGCCGGAGACAAGGCTTCGGCGCTTTAAAAGGAGATTAATGCTTAAAATTTGCCACTAACGCCCAGCTGCCAGGCACGACCAAATTGCTCGTGCTCATACACCCGGCTGCGATCGCCCTGATAACGAATGGCCTGACTATCGGTCAGGTTGGTCGCCTCAACGAACAATGACAGGTTTTTGCTCAGCATATAGCTGGCGGTATAGTCCAGGGTGCCACGGCCATCCCAGTATACGTTGAGTTCAGGGTTAGCCGTGTCAAAAGCGTCGATATATTCAGAGCGGTAGTTATACGCCAACTGGCTACTGAATTTAGCGATGTCATATTGTAACGCCAGGTTAAAGGTATGACGGCTGGTACCATTAAGCTCGGTTTTACCAATACCAAAGGGTAAATCGGCTTCAGATTTGGTGTGGGTGTAGTTGGCAATAAAGCCTAAGCCACTTAAGGCACCCGGTAAGAAGTTTAATGATTGTTGCCAGTTTAGTTCGGCACCATATAAGTAGCCGCTGTTGCCGTTTTCTGGCCGCTCCATCCGAAAGCCATCGAACTCGCCGCCAACAATTTCACTGCGTGCTTTAAAAATCGGATCTGACAGCTTTTTATAAAACACTCCGGCAGAAACCAAACCGGTAGGCGCAATATAAAACTCACCGGTGAAATCCAGGTTATGGGCATAAGTTGGTTTTAAATCGATATTACCAATTTCTACCTCGCCACGGCCTGATTCACGGTCTTCAATAATAAAATAGGGCACTAAATCTTCGAAATTGGGGCGCCTTAAGCCCGTGCTGTAAGCGGCTTTGATGATAAGGCCGTTTTCCAGCTCCTGGCGCAAGTGCACGCTAGGGAAAAATTTGGTGTAGCTTTTGCTGGCATCGACCAAAGTAGCGCTATCGGTATCTAAATCATATTCAAAAGCTTCGCCTGAATTTTTAGTTTGTTCAACCCGGGCACCAAATAATAGCGTAGTACTATCCCATTCCAATTTGTTCTGCACGTAGGCAGCCAGAATATCTTCCTCAGCTGAATAATCCGCGGTAATCGATGGCGCGCCACGATCCTTGAAGTCGGCATTTTCAAAAATAGCCCGATAGGCATCGACAAAATTACGTTGCAGTTTTGGGCCATTGTTATAAAAGCCAGCAAACGGCAAGGATTGTTTATCAATGATCAGTTCGGCATAAGTCGGCGCATTGGTACCCACCGAGTTACGGAAACGGTTTTCATCGTTCGATTTCTCCTTTAAACGGGCTTTAGCGCCAAACTTCAGTTCTGAATAAGTATTACCCCATTGGCCTGGCCGGGTAATGTTAAACGAGTAAGCCTGCTCAGTTTCTTCGGCGCCACCGGTACGACGCTCATAACGACGCCAGTTCATGTCGGTTGGGGCAAAGTTAAAGTCGGTACGCACCACATCACCAGCAGAATTTAATACCTGAAAAGTGGGTAAATCCGGGTTACTAAAATCATAAGCTACCGGTGGCCGGGATGCTTCGCGGTACAGTAAATAATCGCGGCTTGGATAATCCTGCTCGGCCGCTGAATAAGAAGCCTGGAAATCTGCAGTATAGGTATCCATGATAAAGCGCCCCCCGAATACCGAGGTATTAATGGTATTCACCACGGTACGGTGCCGCAATTCTTTTTCAATGGTTGCGCGGCCGGCCACGCCTGTAGTTTGGTCAGATTGCTCGGTAAAACGCTCCCACTCTACTACCAGGGAATCGCGGTATTCATCGTCTTCAAACCGCGAATAGTTGTGAGATAAATACAGGTGCTTGTTATCATCTAACCGAACATCAAAGCGGCCACTTAACCCACTGCGAATGCGCTTAACTTCGTAGTCTTTAAATTCGGTATCTTCTGGTACATAGGCGCCACTGGCCAACTGCATCCAGGAATGTTCTATATTGTCGGTTACCCGGTTGGTTTCGCTCTGTTTAGCAGAAAAGAGAAAACCGGCATTTTCGTTGTCGCCAAATTTGTTGCCAAAAGTCAGGCTGGCTTTATAGGCATCGCCACTGCCTTTTTCATTCTTGCCGCCGGACAGCTTGCCACGTAAAATGCGCCCTTTAGTATCCAGCGCACCCTGGGTAATAATATTAATATTACCGGCAATCGCATCGGCATCCATTTCCGGGGTAATAGCCTTAGTCAGTTCCAGAATAGAAATAATGTCAGATGGGATAGTATCCAGATCGACGGCGCGGGTACCGCCATCCGGCGACGGAATATTAACCCCGTCAATAGTCACATTGGTGAATTCCAACGGCGCACCACGCACGTTAACGTAACGACCTTCACCCTGATCGCGTTGAATAGAAGCGCCTACCAAGCGTTGCATGGCTTCCGCCACGTTATCATCCGGAAAGCGACCTAAGTAATCTGATGACACCACTGATTTTAAATTGTCCGACGCGCGCTGAATATTCAGCGCCCGTGATTGCGCATCCCGACTACCGACGACATGGATCACCTCAACATCGTCGCCACCAAACCGTAAGGCTAATTCCTGACCTTGCTCTGCGCTCACCATGACTTCAACTGTTTTAACGGCAAAGCCCAGGTAACTGACTTCAAGCTGATAGTTGCCAGCAGCAAGTTTATCAAACCGAAAACGGCCTTGGCCGTCGGTTGTCGTTTCCCGGTTGGTACCGAGCAGGCGTACGATTGCACCCTGCAAAAATACCTGACGATTATCTGCTAGCTGGCCACGTACCGCTGGACTATCGATGGCTGTACTGCTGACTATTAAGGGTACATCGGTTCCTTGTGCTTGCGCCAGCAAGGGTGCACAACAGGCCAGAGCGACGGCCATGGCGACTGCTTTCTGAGGAAAAAGTGGTTTTTTCTGCAATTTCATTGGTCAAAATATCCATGGTAATGATAATTGACCGTGACGTTACAGTAAAAGAGTGACAGTGCCGTTACCACAACATGACAGTTTAATGTCGTCACTATGGGAGTTTTATGACAGCGCCTGAAAAATCAGTCGGATGATTAAACAGAAAGTATCTAAGGTGCGGGGAGCTTTAAAAAATAAGCCGGCTGTCGCGGGTTATTTAGCAGCACAAAACCGTCCAGCGCTTTTACATAGGCAAAACGACCAAAGGTACCGTGCCGCACCTGCGGCCCGGGATCGCCTGCAATCGCCATGCCTTGCCAACTTAACGTCGCTAAATCAAATTTATACAACTTGCCGTCACCCGGCCAGGCATAAAAATGGCCATCTTTGCTGTTATAAGTTAAACCCGGCGCGGAAAACTGCTGAATAAATTCTGCATCGCCCTTTAAAGGTGGCCTGGTGCGTTGATAGCCCGATTCCGCGGTTAAATCATAAAGTATCTGCTTTTTCTGACCAATTATCAGCATTTTGCGGTTGACTGGATCTACCGCCGCATTCACTCCCAGTCCCAGCCCCCCTTCGTCATTCAGTCTCTTATACACCCCCCCCGCGCGCTGATACTGATAACTGTATAACGCTGCCCGGTTATGCAGAAAAACCAGGCCGGTTTTGCTGTCATAAGCCGCTACCACGCCAAAAGCACCGCGAGGGATATCACCGGTGGCGTGATCTTTATGCCAGCGCTGGGTAGCAGGGTCAAACAACCAGGTAATATTGTCAGCCCTACCAGAATTAATGCCCGCCAAGGCACCGGAAAACGCCCATAACAATCCTGCCTCACTGATAAACGCCAGGCCATCATAAGTATGGCGTGAATTGGGTTGGGTACCATCAAAGGGGGCCAATTCGGTTATCCCTGAACGCACTGGTTCAGCCGGTTCTGCGGGCTCGGTTAGCCGTTGCAGCTTACCCGTTATGGCATCCAGCTGATAAACCTCATTACCATAGTAGTCGTTATGGCCTCCACCCCATAGATACAGCTGCCCGGTGCTGTGATCAAGGTCACCGCCACCCCAGGCAAACACCACATTGTGGCAGTAGTCTGCGAACGGATAATCGTATAAATCATTAGCAGGACAATGTTCAGTAAGGACTGTGTCGGCTATCGGCTGCCAGCCGGGAGCATATTGTTGCTCTGCGGTTGAGTTACCGCTGGTTAAATCGTCAACGTCAGGCTGGACGAATATCAGCGTCAGGCCCAGTAACATCAGGCCAGTAATTACAATGGTAACTATTGTAAATAATTTCATCAGCACCTCCTGTGCAATTAATTAAGTTAGCTTAGTTTAAATACTAACGTTATCACGCTGGGATAAGGTACTGAGACAAAAATGAATTGGCGATGACAACTAAAGTTGTCAATATTAGCCATAACAAAAAAACCAACCCGAGGGTTGGCTTTTTTAACATTTATTATCTTGTTACAGTTGCGGGCCGGCTGCTACCAGTGCCTTGCCTTCGGCATTATCCGTAAACTTAGCAAAGTTATCGACAAACCGTTTGGCCAAGTCTTCGGCTTTGCTATCCCACTCTGCCGGGTTGCTGTAGGTAGCGCGCGGGTCGAGAATGCCGTCCTGTACATCATGCAAATGGGTAGGAATGGCCAGGTTAAAATAAGGTAGCTGCACAAACTCGGCGTTTTCAATACTGCCATCTAAAATAGCATCAATAATTGCGCGGGTTGCTTTAATTGAAATACGCTTACCTGTGCCATTCCAGCCCGTATTAACCAAATAAGCTTCTGCGCCAGATGCGGCCATGCGCTTACCTAATACTTCAGCATATTGGGTTGGGTGCAGGCTTAAAAAGGCCGCGCCAAAACAACTGGAAAAGGTTGGCGCAGGTTCAGTAATGCCACGCTCAGTACCCGCCAGTTTGGCAGTGAAGCCCGATAAAAAGTGATATTTAGCCTGCTCTTTGGTTAATTTAGAAACTGGCGGCAAAACACCAAAGGCGTCGGCAGTTAAAAAAATCACTTTTTTAGCATGGCCAGCCTTCGATACCGGCGTCACGATATTATCAATATGATAAATCGGATACGACACTCGGGTATTTTCTGTTTTCGACCCATCATCAAAATCGATAGTGCCATCGTCAGCTACGCTCACATTTTCCAGCAGCGCATCACGACGAATAGCCTGATAAATATCCGGCTCATTTTCCTGCGATAAGTTGATGGTCTTCGCGTAACAACCACCTTCAAAGTTAAACACCCCGTCATCATCCCAACCATGCTCGTCATCGCCAATTAGCTGGCGCTTCGGATCAGTAGATAAGGTGGTTTTACCGGTACCCGATAAACCAAAAAATACCGCAACATCGCCGTCTTTACCAACGTTAGCAGAGCAATGCATAGACGCCACACCTTGCAGCGGCAAAAAGTAGTTCATCATCGAGAACATACCTTTTTTCATTTCGCCGCCATACCAGGTACCAGCAATTAACTGAATGCGTTCAGTAAGATTAAACGCCACAAAATTTTCAGAATTTAAACCCTGTTGTTGCCAGTTCGGGTTTGTGCATTTAGCGCCATTCATCACGATAAAATCAGGTTTATAGCTAACAAGTTCTCTGTCGGTAGGACGTATAAACATATTTTTGACAAAATGTGCCTGCCAAGCCACTTCGGTAATAAAACGCACCGCTAAGCGGGTATCGGCATTAGCACCGCAGTAGGTGTCGACCACAAATAGCCGTTTGCCCGATAACTGGGTGGTTACCAGTGCTTTTAAATCAGCCCATACTGCAGTACTGATGGCCTTATTATCATTTTTACCTTGGTCAGACCACCACACGGTATCGCGGGTAGTATCGTCACGCACTATGTATTTATCTTTTGGGGAACGGCCAGTAAAAATACCGGTATCAACCGAAACCGCGCCCAGCTTGGTCTGTTTGCCTTGCTCATAACCGTGTAAATCATGGCGACTTTCTTCGGCAAATAGTAGCTCGTACGATGGGTTATAAACGATTTCCGTGACATCTGTTATGCCGTATTGGCCCAGATCCAGATCGGACATGATGTAACTCCTAAGGGTACTGTAGGTAAGGGTGCAGTCTCTAGCGGACTTATTCATTAAGTTGTTTTTTGCGCAAAGGCCTGATTTTTGCGCAAAAAACACTCCAACATCTTAGCGTTTTCGCTGAAAAAAAGATAGTTGATAATAACCCCAATGCCTGAGAAACGTTGCACTGCTTGACCTATAGCAACGTTATGCAAAAAATGTGGCTAATTATGACAATAAACGCCGGGTAGTTGGCTTGGCCTGGATCAAGTCACGCCAGGGTAATTCTGCCTGGCCTATGACCATAAAGTCGGGGTTAGCTAAGGTTTCACGCTGATTATAACTTAGCGGCGCAAACTGACTATCCAGAATTTTACCGCCGGCTTCTTCTACTATAATATGCACCGCGCCAGTATCCCATTCACCGGTCGGCCCCAGCCTTAAATAGCAATCGGCTTTGCCCTCTGCCACCAGACAACTTTTTAATGAGCAACTGCCAAGTGGAATATACTCAACGGTTTGGTATTCACTTAGCAAAGAGACTATGGGTTGTAACGGCTGGCGCCGGCTTACTGCAATACGCAATACGTCACCCTGTTGGTGCTGATGTACCTGCATACGGTTAATTAAATTACGTTGTTGTTTAAAAGAACCATGGCCACGGGTAGCGTAATACAGTATGTCTTCTTTGGGCCAGTAAATAACCCCTAATGCGGGCCAACCATGTTCGACTAAGGCAATACTTACTGCAAAATCACCACTTCTGGCAACAAATTCCTGAGTGCCATCCATCGGATCGATTAGCCAGTAACGCGGCCAGTGCTGACGCTGCGCTAACGGAATAATGGCGGTTTCTTCAGAGATTATCGGGATGTCGGGTGTTAACTCTGACAACCGATTAATAATGAGCGCGTTTGCGGCGAGATCGGCAGTCGTTACCGGACTGGCATCGGCTTTTTGTTCGGCAACAAAATCACCACTTTGGTAAAGCTGCCATAAATGCTGGCCGGCTTCACGGGCGGTCTGTTTTACACTCTCAAGCAGGTTGCTTAAAAACATCCGGGTTTGCTTCCAGGTATTGCTGTGCCAGTAATAAAGCGGCGACGCTTCGTGCCTCGGTGAAATCGATTTGCTGTAATAATAAATCGCTGTCAGCGCGTGCCCAACTGACCAGTTCTAACGGTTCAGGCTCATCTCCTTCTAGTTGCTCAGGATATAAGTCGAACGCTAGCACTACATGCATTGTAGCATTAAAATATCCTGGTGCGAGTGCCAGCGACTTTAACGGCACAAATCGGCCAGCACCAAAGCCAATTTCTTCTTTTAATTCACGATTAGCGGCAGCCATAACATCTTCACCTGGGTCAATTAAGCCTTTGGGGAAACCCAGTTGATAATCATGGGTGCCAGCACTGTATTCGCGGATCAGGTAAAAATGCGCTGGATCAGGGCAGGCCACTATCATTACCGCGCCTCGGCCAGATCCACACATTCGCTCGTAAAGGCGTTCTTCACCATTACTAAAGCGTAACTGCAACTGCTCAATTTTAAACAGTTTACTTTGGGCAACGATTTCCTGCGCCAAAATTTCCGGTATCTGCTTGCGACTATGGCGCTGCGTCATCACTTACCCTCTGTTACACTCTAGGGCGTTACTATAAAACGAATAACAGGAAAAACCTATGCTGAACTGGGCAGAAATCGAGACTGTATTGCTGGATATGGATGGCACCTTGCTCGATTTACACTTTGATAACCACTTCTGGCTAGAACATTTACCGCTACGCTGGGCAGAAATTAGTGGTATTAGCCTCGACAGTGCCAAAGCCCAGTTGCAAAGTGAATACGCACAACTAACGGGAAAACTTGAATGGTATTGTCTGGATTACTGGGGCAGACGATTGCAACTGCCGATCACTGAGTTAAAACGTGAGGTGATGGATAAAATTCAGATGCGGCCCGATGTGCCGGCATTTTTAACAGCATTAAAGCAATCAGGTCGCAATATTGTGTTAGTAACCAACGCCCACCCAGACAGCTTATCATTAAAGCTGGAACGAACAGACTTAGCTAAATATATCAGTACCCTTATCTCCACTCATGAGTTTGGGGTAACGAAAGAAAGCCAAACGCTATGGCAAAAACTGCAACAGCGGCTCGGTTTTGATAAAAGTACCACCTTATTTGTTGATGACAGCTTGCCCATTCTGGCCGCAGCACAACACTTTGGTATTAAACACCTATTGGCAATAGCAAACCCCGATAGCAAGCTTCCAGCCAAAACCATCAGCGATTTTCCGGCTATTACAGATTACACCCCGCTGCTAACAGATATTCTGGCGCATTCTAAACTGCGCCCGGCAGCGGCAACCCATTAACGGTAAACCCACCAGTTAAAAACGGATGGTGTAGCGGCCTTCTGCATCGGGCCTGCCAACAAATTGCATTGCCTGATGCACTTCTTGCGGCAGGCTGGCGTCAGGTTTTAAGGTGCCGTTTACGGTTAAACGGTTATTATCTACTGCAGCAGTTACAGCCAGCCCCAGACTGTTATTGCCATTAGTGATTAGCACCGGGCTTCCTTGCTCGCAGCGTAAATCTGCTACTATGCTGTTTAATTCTAACCAGGTGCCGGTGGGGGGTTGCAACTGGGCATCCAGCCAACTGGCATTGCCGGTTAATCGACTGCACCAAGGCTGGCCCTGTTGATAGTCCTGAATTTCTACCAGTAGTTCACCGCTGGCTGCTACTGGCAGCGGCAGTTCAATTAATGGCAATAACTGGCTAACCGGTATCCGCAGTAAAGCTTGCTTCACCTCAATACCACTAAAACTATAGCCTAACCCGGCAGTAGCGTAAGGCTGCTGACGCGCCGCAACGTTGCCCGCAGTTAACTGAAATTCAGGGGCAAGCCGCAGTAGCGACCAACCATTAAAGCGCCAGTGTACTTGTTGAAACTGCAACCCCTGATATTGTACTACCGTGGCGGTACCCTGCCATAAGGTGCCTTGTACCTGACCTATAACCACTGCCGGTGGCAATCCTGCCCATTTAACCAACCAGGCAGCTGGCAACAAATACAGCATAAACAACGCATAGGCGATGGCTGCCAACAAACTTAACTTCCAATACTTTGTCATACTATTCAATTACCATCCGCCTGACCCGCACTATGCCGCTGCTGTCAGTATTAGACACATCCAGGCTAACCAGTTTAACGCCGTTAGTGGTTTGTAACTGGGTAAGCCAACGTAATAACTGCTCAAAAGGTAAGTCTTCCAACACCAGTTGCAGTTGGTCGTTTTGTGGCTGCATTCGGCTAACGGTAATATTATAACTACGTGAGCTATTAGACACTATTTGCGCCAGACTACCACCGGTTCTGCCCTGATTAGCACTAGCTTGCTGCAATTGGGGTAATGCTTGCTGCAATTGCGCCAATTGCAATTGCCCCCGACTTAATGCCGTGGTTTTGGTAACTATTGCCTGATGCAAAGGCTGCCAGATAAACCAATAAAGCACTCCAATGCCAAGCACCACCGCTGCAATACTAACCAGTCGTTGCTCACGTCTTGCTAAACTCGACCACCAGTTATTAACCTGTTGTTTCATGCTCTGCTCCGCATGGTTACTGTACCTTGTACTCTGGCGCCATCGTTACTTAAGGCGCCTTGCTCAATGACATAGCCGGCACCTTCTAAGGCAGTTTTCAGGCGCTCAAATAATTGAAAACCAGCAGCATTAGCAGAAAAACGTAACTCAGTACGGCTGGCATCAAACCGTAAACTGTCTACTTTTATGTCACCAAGTTCAGTTAACTGCTGTTGCAAAGCACTGAGCAAGGTTAAAAAATTAGCCGTCTCCCCTGCCATTCCCACTGCAGCCAGCTTTTGATTTACCTGGCGTGACAAATTGACAATAGTTTCACCGGGGAAAGCGTGTTGATATTCACTCAAGCTTTGCTGCTGTAATTGTTGTAACTGACGCTCCAGCTGCCAGACAGATAAACCTTGCACCAGTAAATAAGTCAGTAGGCACACCCCGGCTAACACAGCACTACTGCGCCACTGCTGCCAGACTTTATTTTGCTGACGCTTCGGGGCATAAGGCCCCTGCAACAAGGTAAAACTTATTTCTGGCAACTGTTTTGCCAGTAAAGCCAACGGCAATTCAGGTTCCATGTTTTGCTGTGACTGCATAATATCGGCCGGCCAGGGGCTATAGCTGGCAATATTAGGTATTGCAGCCAATGCCAAATATTGCGACCACCAGCTGCTATCAATAGCGGTTGCTTGCCAGGCACCTTGCTTTAATAACCATTGTTGATTAAGTTCAATACACGCTGGTAACGGATTTTCTGGTAACAACAGCGCATCTGGCAACAACCGCACCACATTAAAACCAGCATTATTAAGCCAGCTTAGCCAGCTGTTCATCCGCTCACGTTGCACTACCGCAACGTGTTGCAGGTAATGTCCATCATGTTGCTCCAAAGCACCCAGTGCCAGCCACAGCAGATCAATATCTTCCGCTTGTTCTTCTTCCAGCATATAGGGTAACGCTTGCAAAATTTGCCGGGTAGGCCGGGTAGGCAGGCTAATGTGTTTTAATACCACATCAGACGCCGGAACCAAGGCAATAACCGGACGGCTACCTAAACGCACTGCTAGCTGCTCAAGTTCGCCGGCGTTGCCGATTTCTCCTGAGGCAATAACCTCAGCATTATGGCTGGCCCATACCAGCCAACTAATAGTTTGGCCGGCGCGGCTACCTAACCTGATAATTAACTGTTCACTCACCCCTGGCCTCCAAATCGCCGGGCCAATACCCTGACTGTATTATCATCATCGACTCTGAATATTGACGTTAGCACGAAACCACTTTCTAAATAAGATGTCGTAGCGAGTAACTGAAAGTAACTGGATTTTATTGTTAATATCGCTTTTACGTCATCTGACATTTCAATACCAGCCAATTGTGGCAGTGCCAGTAATTCATCAATACTGGTAAAGCCGGCTTCCGGCCGCTCGGCAATCATATCAATAGCGTCGGCTTCGGTTAATTCCGGAATAAGTGCTGCCAGTAACACGGCCGACTGCTCGGTTAAAGTATTAATATTTAATAACAGTTGACTGTTTTCCGGCAGCACACAAATATAAGGTAACAACAACTGCAGATCAGCCGGGGTAATGTCTAATATTACCCGTAATTCACTGGCCGAAGCCATTAATGAATTGGCGCTATAATATGGAAACTGTAAAGCAGCATAGTCATCTTCTTCCGCACTGCCTGCTGTACTAAGCAAACTGTCTTCATCCAGCCAGTCATGAATACGAGCCGTTAAGTATTCAGCAGGCATTGATAAATCGCTGGCAACTAACTCCAGTAACCGGGTAAAGCCGCGCTGCGCTACACTTTGTTCAATGCGTCCTGAAGGCCCGCGCTGGCCAGCTTGTTGTAATGCATTGAGGTTAAAACAGGCTTGTAAATCGATTATTTCGCCAGCAATATTACCATCATCAACCGGGAAGCTAGCACCACTTTGTGCCCAGTCTTGCTGCAAATTAACGGTATCCTGACCACTCAAACTGCGACTGAGTAATACCCTGGCAAATTGCTCGGCACCCAAGGCATACCAAAAGGCCTGCTGCTGCTGTTGCACGTTTTGCTGCCGTTGTAATTGCAACTGCAAACGCCCGGTCATGTTAACCGCTATTACCACCACTATTGCCAAAATCATTAACACGGTGATTAGCGCAGCACCCCGCTGTGAAGTCCGCATTAACGTTGCCTTCGTCTTGGCTCGCCCGGCTGCCTCGGGTTATTTGGGTTGGCCGAGCTGTTGCGATTAGTATCACCGCTATTTTGCCCTGCTGCATTGGGGTTAGGAGCAGCCACTGTGCCCTGAACAACTAAGCCTGAGGGTAAAGCAAACACCCGTTCTATTTCACCAAGGTAATCATGCACTAAGGTTATTTTTAATGCTTTGGGCATAACGCTGTCCTGCCATTTTTCCTGCCAAGTTTCACCTTGTAAATAACTGACCCGAAACGCCGTTAAATCCTGTAATAGCACCTGCGTTAGCGGCTCAGTGCCGGTTACTGCGTCTGGGTATAAACTGAACAAACGCTGCAACTGGCCTTGCTCTAAGCGATACGCCACTAATTGCACTTCACTGCGGGGCAAAATATTACCCGGATTACGCCAACCCTGGCGGCTAAAACTTACACCGTGATCTTCACTACCCAGCAAATACTGCTCACCATACAAGCGATATTTAACCGCAGCTTCACCCTCTAGCCGGACATAACGCGCACTTATTTGCATAATATCGCGCTCCAGCATTAACATAGTGCGCTGTAATTGTTGGATCCGCTCCGTGCTTTCTTGTGACGCCGAATCACTGTCCGTCACGCTGGTGAGTACCGCAATAGACGCCAGCCCCACCATGGCAAAAATTGCCGTAGCTAGCAGCATTTCAATAAAGGTAAAACCCTGCTGCTTACCCACTTGGTTTACCTATAAACGTTTTAAGCTGATATAGCACGTCGTCTGGTTGTTCCGCTAAACTCACGCTCAGTACTAGCTGGCGCAGCTCTGCGTCGGGTACGGTAGTAGCTTGCTGGCGCCAAAACCATTGCCGGTTAGCCATCTCGACTTCACCTTGCACTATTTCCCGTGGTGGCCAATTCGGCTCCAGCGTGGCCAATTGCAGCTGGTTATTAGCAACGTAGCTGGCGATAGTCAGCTCTTCAATTTGGCTAAGCGCCCTGATATGTCCGGAACTTGCCTGCATAATTGCCAGGCCGGCCGTGGCAAAAATAGCCATAGCCACCAGTAATTCTAATAAGGTAAAACCACGGTTGGCCATTAGCGCACCGTTACCACATCAGTGCGGTTAAGCGGAATAGTAAAATCGGTACCGACGGTCTGGCTGACTTGTTCCAGCCGCTCACCGAACAGAAACGTTAGCTGAAATGGGCTGATTTCACCCGATGATAAAATAAATACCTGGGGTAATACCGGCGGTTGCTCCACATCAGCTTGGGCAGCTTCGTCGTCCTGCCAGTTTAACTGGCTTAGCAAACTTAATTCACTGCCAGGTAACCCCTCCAGCTCGAGTTGCAACAGAAAATTTTTCGCCAACTCATAGCGTTGCGCCGCTTTAGGCTCATCAGCAAGCAACCATTTTTCACCGTCAAAATACACAAAACTGTAGCTATTTTCCTGCAACACTAGGCCCCACTCTTGCTGTTTTAACATGGCCGTTTCAGCAACAAACTGAAACACCTGTTGAAAACGCTCGGTTTCTTTATTTAGCCGCTGCTCGGGGGAGTCACCAGAAAAATTCAGCACGACCGTGGTTGCGAGCAAGCCTATTAACAGCAGCACCAGCATAACTTCCAACAAGGTAAAGCCCTGCTGATGCAGGCGGGTAAATGGCTGATTAAGCATTAATTATTGCTACTTTCTGCTTCATCCAGGTTCCAGTTACCAATATCATCTTCAGTGCCGGCAACCCGATCAGGCCCTTTGCTGTATACGTCTATCCGGCCTAACTGCCCCGGACTCACCAGAATATAATCTTCGTTCCAGGGATCTTTCGGTAAGCGCCTTACAAAGCCACCTTCAGGAAACGACCGTGGCGCTGGCTGCGTGGTGGGTGCCGTTACCAGCGCTTGCATAGTTTGTTCAGTGGTAGGGTAGAAGCCATTGCGCAGGCGGTACATATCCAGCGCACTTTCCAATTGCTGAATATCTACCACGGTTTTTTGCCGGGCCGCTTGCTCCTGATTACCCATTAAGTTGGGTACCACCATACTGGCTATAATACCCAGAATAACGATAACCACCATTACTTCAAGCAAGGTAAAACCTTTTTGTATTTGCCTTAACATGTTATCCACCTACCATATTATTTAACGCTAAAATTGGTTGTAGTATTGCCATCACAATAAACAACACCATGCCGGCCATTACTGACACTAGCACAGGTTCAAACACCTTTAATGATACTGTTACCAAGGTCTCAAATTCTTTATCCTGAGCATTGGCAGCTCGCTCTAACATGCCGTCAAGCTGGCCACTTTTTTCGCCACTGGCTATCATGTGCAGCATCATTGGTGGAAACATTTTGGTTTGTTCCAGCGCATTGCGCAGCGATGTCCCTTCACGTACCCGGCCAGTTGCGGCCGTAACCGCTTCTTTCATAAAACTGTTACTCAGCACATCAGCACTGATGCGCATGGCTTCGAGTAACGGCACCGAACTGGCATTCAAAATACTTAAGGTGCGGGCAAAGCGGGCTGTATTTAAGCCGCGGCTTACTTTACCAAACATGCCCAGGCGCAGGGTAAAACGGTCCCAGCGATATTTCAGGGCGGGTTTGCGCAGTGCCCGTTGCCAGAGCACGGCTAAGATCATCAGCGCTACCACCAGTACAATGCCATAATGTCGAATAAAATCACTGGCACCAATCAGAAACAACGTACTGCCTGGCAACGACTGCCCCATGTGCTCAAACTGACCGATAATTTTAGGTACCACGGCCGCCAGCAAAATGCTGATAACCAGCACAGCAAAGCAAGTCAAAATTATCGGATACAATAACGCCTGCAATATCTGGCTACGCATATACTGCCGTTGCTCGGTATAATCCGCCAACCGGTTAAGCACCTGCTCTAAATGGCCCGACTTTTCACCGGCGGCCACCATCGAGCGAAATAAATGGTCAAACACATGTGGAAACTCGGCTAGCCCCTCAGCCAGGGTATAACCTTCAACCACTTTTGAACGAACACCCATCATCATATTTTGTAAGCGCGGCTTTTCACACTGCTCAGCCACAGCCAGTAAGGCACTTTCTATCGGTAAGGCCGCTTCAACTAAGGTTGCCAGTTGGCGGGTAAGTAAGGCTAATTCGGCAGCAGAAATTTTCCGGCTAAGCCATTTGCGACCCGACGCCACCAATTTTTCTTGCTGCGACGCCAGTTCAACACTAAGCGGGGTTAACTTTTGCTCACGCAATAATTGCCGGGCATGACGAGCATTGTCGGCTTCTAACACCCCTTTATTTTTTTTTCCGCGTAAATCCAGCGCCTGATATTCAAATGCGGCCATTACACATCCTCGCGGGTAACCCGCAATACCTCTTCCAGGGTAGTTTCGCCGGCAATGACCTTACTGAACCCATCTACCCTAATACTAGGGCAGTGCGCCCGGGCATACTTCTCAATTGACTGCTCACCTTTACCGTTATGAATCATTTCGCGAATAGTTTCATCAACCTGCAGCAACTCATGAATACCGGTACGGCCACGATAACCAGTAAAGTTACAGTGTTCACAACCCTTAGCCCGAAAAATAACCTGGCCATCTTTTTTACTGATACCCAATAAATTACGCTGTTCTTTATCCGGCTCGTGCGATTCTTTACAGTGGATGCATAAGGTACGCACCAGGCGCTGAGCTAACACGCCAAGCAAACTGGATGACAGTAAAAAGGCTTCTACCCCCATATCTTCTAAGCGGGTAATAGCACCAGAAGCGGTATTGGTGTGCAAGGTAGATAACACTAAATGGCCGGTTAAACTGGCTTGTACCGCTATTTGTGCGGTTTCCAGATCACGTATTTCACCCACCATTACCACGTCTGGATCCTGCCGTAGAATGGCTCTTAAACCTCGGGCAAACGTCATATTTACTTTGGTGTTAACCTGAGTTTGACCCACGCCTTCCAGCTCGTACTCTATCGGGTCTTCAACCGTTAGAATATTACGATCTTTGGTGTTAATCTCGGTAAGACCCGCATACAAAGTAGTACTTTTACCCGACCCCGTTGGTCCGGTCACCAAAATAATGCCATGCGGTTTTAAAATAAGCTTTGAAACCGCCTGTTGTACCGCTAGTGTCATGCCTAAGTCAGCAAGATTTAAGTGAGAGTTGTTTTTATCCAGTAAACGCAGTACCACCCGCTCGCCATGGCTTGATGGCATAGTCGATACCCGCACATCGACAGCCCGCCCGGCAATTCGCAAGCTAATCCTGCCATCTTGCGGCACTCGTTTTTCGGCAATATCCATTTTTGACATTACTTTAATTCGCGACACCAGCAAGCTAGATAAACGACGGTTCGGCCTAAGTACCTCACGCAGTAAACCATCTACCCTAAAGCGAATAATCAGGGCTTTTTCAAAGGTTTCTATATGAATATCTGAGGCGCCTAACTTAATGGCTTCACCCAGCATAGCGTTGATAAGCTTGATAATGGGCGCATCGTCTTCGTTTTCCAGCAAATCTTCGGTTTCAGGAATGTCATCGGCCAACGAGGCCAGATTAACCTCGTTGCCAATATCTTCCATCAATTGCTGTGCTTCAGACGAGTCACGCTGATAACTGGCCTCAAGCAGCGCTTCAAATTCACTCGCAGACAGCGACTTTATTGTGAAGCCCTCGGCTAATAGCCGGCGCACTTCTAATACCGAGTCAGGCCGGGTAGTCGGTTGCACATAAAGCAACCAGCCATCTTGCTGCTGTTGTAGTAATACACCATGACGCTTGGCAAAACCAAATGGCAGGCGAATGCGGCTACTTACCGGCTTTACATCTTCTTCTGCTACCAGGCCTTCCATTAATCACGATTTCCAATAGCAGGTTCTTGGTCAGTTTTTGGTAGCTGCTGCTCTTCCATAAAACGCTCAAAAGTTGGCGGCAAGGTTAGTGAATCATCCCATTCAGGCAATACCGCCTGTTTAGTCAGTGGCATTAACCGAATACCCTCTGCATCGCGCTTAAGTTGCTCAGCACGAATATAGTTATACTTTTGCTTACTAATACCGCTGATCGCTGAACCATCACGCACAATGGTCGCCTTAATAAATACCATCAAATTCCGCTTTCGCTTGGTCACACTGGTCGATTTAAATAGATGGCCTAATAGCGGAATATCACCCAGAATAGGTACTTTAGATTCACTTTCCTGTACATCTTCATCAATTAAACCACCCAGTACTACCGTCGCGCCGTCATCAGTCATAACGGTAGTTTTAATTTCACGCTTATTAATGGTGATATCTACCGCGGTAGCGCCACCAATGCTGGAAACTTCCTGCTCGATAGTTAGTAGCACCGCATTACCTTCGTTAATTTGTGGCGTTACTTTTAATTTTATACCCACTTCCTGACGCTGCACCTGCTGAAAAGGGTTAGTATTATTAGCACCGGTAGTGGAGCCAGTAATCACCGGCACTTCTTGCCCCACCAGGAAAAAAGCTTCCTCATTATCCATAGTGGTGATATGCGGTGTGGCCAATACATTAGAATTGGTACTGGTGCGTACAGCCTGCAAAATAGCGGCCCAGTCACCCCTGACAAAACCAACCATAGCACCGTTTAATCCTCCCAATACCTGACCGGCAAGGCTGTAGTCACCCTCGGTATCTGGAACAGGGATAGTGGTACTGGGTACACCAGGTATGGTCGATTGTTCTACACGAGGTGGGTTTGCCGTAGGCCTTGCCGCTAAAGCTGCTCCGGCTACACCAATAATCGGGATAGTATTACCGCTGTTAAAATTAGTACCACCGCCATTTTTATTTAACCACTGCACACCAAAGTCGGTACCATCACCTTCAAATACTTCAACAATAATCGCCTCTACCAGTACCTGTGCCCGGCGAATATCCAGCTGCCGAATAACCTCTTCTAAGGATCGCATCATGTCAGGCTGTGCTGTTAATACCAATGAGTTGCTGCCGGCATGCGCTTCAATGCTTATTTCACGGCCAGAGCTCTGGCGCCTTGCTCCCTGACTACCCGCTGCCGTGGCGCCACCTTGCACTTCGGCCACAATAGACTCACTAACCCCTTTTAGTACCGGTACCAGTTCTTCTGCTTTTGCATATTTTAAATAATATACCCGGGTGTTACCGCTGGTTTTAAGTTCAGCATCCAGCCGCTTGGCTAACGCGATAACCCGTTGCCGCGCTTGTAATTCACCACTAACGATAACACTGTTGGTACGCTCATCGGCGACAATTTTCGGGATCAGAAAATCTGGCTGTTCCGCCCGGCCCTGACTCTTATAAATGTTTTCTAAGATCCGGACAATTTCACCAGCAGAGGCAAACTCTAGTTTCAAAATTTCCAGTTCTTGATCGCCAGCTTTATCTACCCGCTGAATAATGTCTACCAACCTGTTCACTACGGCAGCCGGCCCGGTCATCATAATAACGTTCGACGGATCATAGTTAACGACATGGCCACCACCGGCTTGATTGCTGAACTGACGCAACAATGGCGCCAACTCGCGGACCGACACATTACGCACCTGCACCACCCGGGTAACCATTTCGTCACCGTAGCCTGGAGCATCATCACTTACTACCGGAATATTTGAGGTTTTAGCATCTTTATTACGCACCACTTTTAAAATGCCACTTGGCATTTCAACCACAGCAAAGCTATACACTTCTAACACATTTAAAAAGAACTGATAATACTGTTCTTCATTCAGCATTTCGTAACTGCGCACATTAATGCGACCCCGAACCTGTGGATCAACAATAATGGTCTTTTTAAGGTTCATGCCGACAATATTAATAAACTCATTAATATCGGTACCTTTAAAATTAGGGGAATACTGCACCTCAGTATCGGCCAGTATGGCAAAACTAAACACCGCGCCCGCCAGTAAACCCGCTATTGAACGCTTAGAAATCCTGAAAAAACGGCCTGCTATCATGAGAATTTAACCAATTGTTATCTAATAATGTTATTGCGACAGACTAATCAGAATATCTCTGATTTCGCCGTCCCGTTCTATTTTAATGGCGGCTTCACTGGCATCCCGTAAGTCATTAATAACCCGCATTGCCTGTTGCAAATCGTTTAGTGGAATACCGTTTATTTCTACCGCGAGATCATTTTGCTGCAAACCCAGTTGGTTAAACAGTGCAGGGTCTTTGCCTGGCATTAAGCGGTAGCCTACCAGTTCCCCATTATTGCGCTGTGGCGATACCCGGACAAAATCGAAAAACTTCATTGGCTCTGCCAGCAATTCATCTCTGCTGATGCCTAAATCGCTGGCGTCAAGTGCCGGGGCTTCAGCTTGAAGTGCCACAACCTGATCGTTGTCATAATTTATATCAGGATTATCCACCCGGCCTAAACCCGCATTGGCCTGAGCCATTTTGGTATACTCGATACCATCGAGCATTAAGGTTTCAAAGCGACCGGCTTGCTGAATGAGTACCCGGTCGTCTAATACCTGTTTTAACACCGCATTAGTTCCTTCTATGGTATCGTCGATAGCATAAGTGGCCTCACTGCCACGGCTTTCAATAATGGCACTGCCGTTATTGGGATTAGCCTGAGCAACTACACCGGTAAGTTTGACATTAAGCTGCGTTTTAGGTGCCTCAGTTACCACTGTTTCTACCTGCTTTGGCGCTGCACTAACTTGGCCAAATAACGCATAATCTAGCAGTTGTTCAAGGTTAATGGCTGACTTGCCCGTTACTAACGCGGCCGGCTGTTGCAGCAATGCTGGTTCAGCTAATTCAGGAGAGGGAAGTAATTGCCAGCTAAGCCGCGCTATCCACCAGGCAAGCAGCAGCACCAATGCCACATTCAATAGCCTGCGTAAGGTGTTGACCGGCAAGTGCTGGCTATAGCGATTAAAATGTTGCAATGACAAGGACAGATTCATCTCAGCTTTCTTATAATAGTTTCAGCTTCATCTTACTCAGTTGTCGGGCAGCCAACAAGAGCCAGCGGTTATTTTCACAACTTACTAACAGTAAAAATAATCCTTAGTGTACGCTTCACCGCTCGTTTGGCACTATAATGCACTTTCAGTTCAGCATATAGGTTAATTATGACAACACCTCAGGCCAAACAGCAGCAGAATGACAGTATTCGTCTGGATAAATGGCTGTGGGCATGCCGTTTTTATAAAACCCGCGGCTTGGCTAAAAGCATGATCGACGGTGGCAAAGTACACTACAATGGCCAGCGCTGCAAAGCAAGCCGCCAGGTAGAAGTTGGCGCCATTATTAAACTTGCCCAAGGTACTGACGATAAAGTGGTAGAGGTGCTGGGTTTGTCAGAAAAACGCCTGGCTGCAGCACTTGCCCAAGCGTTATACCATGAAACCGCAGCGAGCACTGAGCAGCGCCTGGCACGAGCGGAGCTACGCAAAACGAATAGCTTGTTTGCACCGCACCCCGATACTAAGCCGGATAAAAAAATGCGCCGCCAGTTACTCCTTTTAAAATCCAAGCAGTAAGAGAGACACTATGATCCCTGATAAATTACACCGTTTTTTGTTTCAACAAAAACACGTACGAGGCGAGCTGGTACATGTGGCTGACAGTTTGGATCAAATGCTGCAAAACCATCATTACCCGCTGCCGGTAAAGCAATTACTGGCTGAACTGGTCGTCGCAACCAGCTTAATTACTGCTACGCTTAAATTTGATGGTGAAATTGCCGTACAACTGCAAGGTGATGGGCCGGTAAAATTTGCCGCAGTAAACGGCGACAACAAGCAAAACTTCCGGGCAGTAGTTCGACTGCAGGCAGAACTGAGCGGCGATAGCTTTCGGGAATTAATTGGTGAAGGCTATATGATCGTCACCATTACCCCGAAGCAAGGTGAACGTTATCAGGGCATCATACCGCTAACCGGCGATGGCCTAACCAGCACCTTAGAGAGCTATTTTGCCCAATCTGAGCAACTCCCCACCCGCTTGTACATTTATACTGACATTGCCAGCAAAAATACTGCAGCCGGTTTTATGTTGCAGGTACTGCCAGTGGAACCTGAAAAAGCTGCCGCCGATTTTGCCGAATTAGTCATATTGGCCGATACCATAACGGGCAGCGAATTATTATCCTTACCTGCTGAGCAAATGTTGTATCGGTTGTTTCATCAGGAACAAGTTGAGTTATTTCCGGCGCAAGATATACATTTTGTCTGTGGTTGCTCAAAAGAAAAATGTAAAACCGCGTTATACAGCATCGGCAAGCAAGCACTCAGTGAACATATTGCCGAAGGATCACTCGAAATGACCTGTGAATACTGCAATATGTGCTATAAATTTAATCCGGTTGAACTGCAGCAAATAAGTGATGCGTTATAAAAAAAGCCCCGCTGTTGCGGGGCTTTTGCTATCAATCTACAATAACCTATTTAGCGTTAAAGCGTCGACGTAATAACACTAAAGGTAGTAACAGCAAGCCAAACAAGCCTAGACTGCCACCAGAACCTTTGTTGACAGTTACCTGAACGTTGGCAGTGCCTTGCATGCCGGCACTGTCAGTAGCAGTAATCGTCACAGTCTGAACACGAACATCCGATTTAACCGGCATCCTGGCTAAAACAAGTCGGCCATTGTCTACTCTGAACAATGAATTGTTGCTGGTAAGGCTAACCAGATTGGCATTTGCCTCAGTGATTGTAGCTGTAACATTGCCTATTACAGCACCCGCAGCGCTACCAATTAGCACTTCACTGCTGGTCAGGTTCACCGTTACTATAGGCTGTTCGTCTGGCACGTTGCTTACCATTACCGTTAGCATTGCAGGTGCAGACACAGCACCATTGGCATCAATTGCCGCAACTTCAAACGTTACTTCCATCATTCCTGCTTCATAGTCAAGCGCTGCAGCATTTGCTACGGTAATAGCACCGCTACTGCTAATGCTAAACGCATTTGAGCTGCTAGCCAAAGTAACAATTTCAGTAATCACGGTTCTAAAGTCACTCGTTGCGGTAACTTGCCCAATCACTGTTCCGTTAGCAGTATTCTCTGCAACCATAACCACCTGATCGGCCACAATAACTGGTTCGGCTACCGGGGCATTAAAGTTAGCAATGGCAACCGCTTCAGCCTGGGCTGACAACATTACAAAGCTGCGGCTGTCATTTGCATCACGCTTAACATACGCTTTTTCACCTGGTGCTAAAATTTCAACCGTAGTATCAACAGGTGTTTCACCCTCTTCAACTGCTTGTGGCATAGCAACAGACGACAAGCTTATTGCCGGGGTTAAATCAACCCTAACCAAGCTAACTAATTCGTCTGCTGTATTGGCTGAATTAAGTGCAAAGCCATTCGCATTAGTTCTGAAACGAGCAACAATGTCGCTGCCTATATCATCAGCTGTCATGCCAATATCTTCAAAACAAGACTCCAGTGTAACCTGCTTGCCACCAGCATAATGATAGACATCACCCAGTTCACCCGATAACACTCCAAAACGGGTATTAAACGATATCATGACACCTGGATAAGCCGCATAGGTAGCGCCAAGACGGGTAATCAATAAGGTATTCATGGTGTAATCTAGTGTACCATCACCATTAATATCTAAATCAACTGCATAGTTACCTTGCAGTAAATGGTTAATGCCGCCCGCCAGATGAAAGGTTGGGTAAAGTGCATAACCACTGCTACAGAACGGTGCTGGTTCAACATTTAAAGTAACAGCCAGCATGTCGTGCTGTGGCATTAACGCAGCATTAACGGGTGAGGTTGCAACTAATGCTGAAGCTACTGGTTCAACGGGTATTACGCCGGTATTGGTTAAGGTATTAACCAGCTCATCTTCGACCATTTCGCTAGCCAGCGTTAGTTGGGCAGCAGGTTTTGGAATAATATGATAAACCATATGCAAGTCATGCTGACTACTGGTACTGGTGTCATTAAAGACCAAGGCACCATCAAACTCTGCCTGGCTTAATGCGTCGGCGGCACCAACATTAGTCCAGGTTAATCCGTTAACTAAACCAAATTCCGGTAATTTCGACGGATCAACGGTTAAGGTCACATCAAAGTGCACCGTTTGGCCAGCAGGGACGGTAACTGTTGCAGGATGTTGCCAACTAGTCGCGCCAGTTGCCGTTTTATCGGCAAAACGATCTTTAATAGTCAGCTGATAAATACGCTCTTGCATGCTGAAATTTTTCAGAGTAACCGTTTTGGTCATGCTACTTACTGCAGTTAACGTTTGTAACCCAAACGACAATGCCGCCTGACGGGTAGCAAAAGCAGCGTCATGCACCCAAGCTGCTACCGGTAAATTCACTGCTTTTTCAACATCCACTAAACCAGCGCCAATCAAACTAATTGGAGCTGCTGCCGCTGTTGGATTAATGGCTCGTGGTTCCATAAATACATCTAGGTTGGCAGAGTTCATTAATGTTGCTTTAATTTCAGCAGCATTACGATCAGGCAAGGCTTCACGCAACAACGCAGCTGCACCTGCGGTAATAGGACCTGAGAAAGAAGTGCCGTTTACTGGCGCCGTACCGGTACCGGTTCCAACTCGGGCTACGTCAATTGATACGCCCGGAGCAGTAATTTCTGGCTTTAACAAACCATCCATTGACGGACCACGCGACGTAAAGCCAGCTATAGCACCCGCACCTGATTTGCCCTCAGAGGTAATATCGTAACTAACTTCTGAACCCGCCAACAACATCGCATTGATGGCATCACCTACTTCTTTGGTAATCATTACCGCCGGAATAGTCACGCCAGTACCATCGCCACCTGCGGAGATAGGCGCTTCGCCCGGGTTACTGTTGGCGATAATAACAAAAGCCGCACCACGGGCCTGAGCATTAAGTACTTTTAGTGAGAATGCACAAGTACCACGTGAAAGGAGAACGGCTTTACCCGTTAGGTCAGCATCTGCGGCCAGCGTATTACAAGCCGTATAATCGCCAGGCACCCGGACTAAAGGGGTACTGGTAGAGTTAAAAGAAAAGTTGAAAGTAGGGTTAAAACCTGCAGCAACCATCGCTACCGTGTCGCCTTCTATCTCTGCACTGTCAAAAACACCGACCAAGGTTGTCGGATGAGTCATGGCACCAACAGATAACGCATTAGGTGTGGTACTTGGACCGCCCACCCTAAATGGCACATTACCGTCATTACCGGCAGAGATAACCATATTGACGCCTAGCTGTGCCGCGCGCTGGATCAGAAACTGGGTACCTGAAACCGTTGATGAAGAACCAAACTGACCACCCAGTGACATATTAATAATATCAACCCGATCTGCCAGATTGCCATCGCCATTGGGATCCATTGCCGCTTCAAGTGCCGAGATCTGGTTGGCTGCAGAACAGGTACCGGTACAAACCGTGTAAGCATATAAATCTACGTCAGGAGCAATACCCGTTACCGAGTGAGCTACTGAAGTACCGTGACCACCCGTTGGTGGGTCAATCGGGTTAGGATCTTTGTTAACAAAATCGTAACCGCCTTTAACCTGTCCTTGTGGCCACACCGGTGTGGTTTGGTCAGCAAACGCTGCAGCATAGGCTTCCGGAGTACCTAACCCACCAAAAATAGCATGGGTAAAGTCAACTCCACTGTCTAAAATTGCAACTTTGATACCAGCACCCGTTGCTTTACCTGACTGCACGGTTTGAACCGCTTTTATATATTCAGCACTGTCCGCAACATGTAATTCACTGTCATACAGCGGCATAATGTCGGCCACCAGAGCGTTTTGTTTTAACGCCTGAAGTGTTGCAGCGTCGGCAATAATAACCATGCCGGCAGCGAGTTTGGTAGTTTTAGTTAATATTTGAGCATCGGGGTTCAGGCTGAATAATACCTGACTAACGCTTTGCTGGGCATTTGCTGCATCCAGCGAGTATTGCTGAGCCATTGCTTTATCGAACTGATCGCCTTGCAATGCATCACTGGCAGCTGGGGCTTTTAATAATACATACCAGGCCGCGGGGGCTTGCTCGTCTAAACTCACAGTAACGTCGCCGAATATCTCATGGACACTCTGCTGACTGACGGGCTTTATTTTTGTAATACCGGCATGGGCATAACCAGCAATTGCTAAGCTGACAGCCGTTGCCAATAAGGCTTTATTCATAGTTCCCAAGGTAATCTCCTTTTGTACTGCTTTTGTACTTTAATATTATTTTTATTATTGTCTTGCAGCTAAAGAGGGTTCAGCTAAAAGCACAGACAACATTGTTTTTTCTTCTGACAGTTCAGATCACGCATCAGCGTAAGCAGCCAAAAAGTTAGTTTGCCTTATTTGAACTGCAATTCGTTTTATCACAGATGTTACCCGATGTAATTAGTAATTTGTAAGTGAGTGCGACAAACTGCCGTTAAAAGCATCATTTTCGTTATCGAAAGTTGACAGTGCCTTGCAAACAAGCATCTTTTATAAAAATTTCACTTAGCTACTCGCTGGCGACACATGCAACTTTTTGGCTTTCTTTAATTACATATTGTTTTAATTAGCAGCTTTAACCGAAAAATATACCCTTACCACCAACCCCCCATGAGCATGATTAAATAATCTGATACTGCCCTGATGCATATCGACGATTTTTTTAATAATGGCCAAGCCTAAACCAGAGCCACCACTGCCACGCGCTTCATCACCTTGGGTAAAAGGCGCAAACATAGCCTCCATTTTATGTTCTGGTATACCCGGGCCATGATCGCGCACTTCCAGGAAAAGTTGTTTGCGGCTTTTTTCATAGCCTGTGGTTATTGCAATATCACCATCACTGTAGCGCAGAGCATTTTCTAACAGATTGTTCAGCATCCGTTTTATAGCTATTTTACGTAGCATAATTGTCGGTAATTTCGGATCAAGTTCGGTAATAAAATGCCGTTGTTGCACGTGCTCAGCCTGCACTAATTCGTATATTAGTTCGTTCAAATTAACGCTTTGTAAGGCCTCTTGTTTATGGTGGCGTAAAAAATCAATAAACTGGTCAATAATGGCATTCATATCTTCGATATCATTAATAATGCCATCACGGATCCAGCTATCCGGCTCACTCATCATTTCCGATGCCAAACGAATTCGGGTTAATGGTGTGCGTAAGTCATGTGACACGCCGGCCATTAACAAGGCCCGGTCTTGCTCTAACCGCTTAATGCCCTCTGCCATGTAGTTAAACGCCCGGATCACCGCAATAATTTCAGTAGAACCTTTGTCGGCACTTAGTGGCGGCGGAATATCCCCTCGTCCAACTTGAAGAGCAGCTTGCTGTAATAACTTTAAGGGACGGTTTAAATGACGGGCAAATACCCAGGCGCCGCCCACACTTAACACGCCTATCAGTAATAAATAAAATGTTAAAGGCGAGAAGTCTGTTTCATCCAGGCCTGATAACGGTACTTTTACCCAGTATTGTGGCGCCTGTGGCGGCTGCACCCAAAAAGCAAAGGTATCGCCTTGCTCAATATGCACCAGTGCTTCGCCGCCTAATTCAGCTGACATTTGCTCTGAAAAATAGCCATAGTAGCGAGTATTAGCCAAACCGTTTTTCATTGCCTCAGCTTGGTTGTAAACCGCAATACCAGTCGCCTCACTGAAGCGCTGGGTTAGTTCGGCTGATAACAGTGGTGTATGCTGATTAGTATCAAGAAAAACTACTTTTATTTGCTTGGCAATAAGGTGATTAATTTGCTGAGTAGTAGGTTTAATAAAGTATAGCGCCACTGACACATACGACACCAGCTGGTTAATCAGTAATAAAAAACCAATTAAAAATACCGTTTGGCCAAAGGCACTGCGTGGCAGTAACCGCATCAGACAATACTGCCGTCGGGCACAAAAACATACCCCAATCCCCAAACGGTTTGAATGTAACGCGGATTCGATGCATCGTCCTCCAGCATGCGACGTAAACGCGATACCTGCACGTCAATGCTGCGCTCCATCGCAGAATAATCACGCCCACGAGCCTGGTTCATCAGCTTATCGCGTGACAAGGGCTCACGCGGGTGACTGACAAGTACTTTTAACACGGCGTATTCTCCACTGGTCAGTGGCAGCGGCTGGTCACCCTTGCGCATTTCGCGGGTGGCCAAATTAAAGGTAAAAGGCCCAAAGCTAATTATGGTTTCTTCCTGCGATGGCGCGCCGGGTAAATCTTTACTCTTACGCCGTAACACCGCGCGAATTCTTGCCAATAGCTCACGGGGGTTAAAAGGTTTAGGTAAATAATCGTCGGCACCCATTTCTAGGCCAATTATCCTGTCAACTTCATCACCTTTAGCGGTTAACATAATAATAGGTACATCGTTATTTTGTTGGCGTAACTTGCGGCATATCGACAAGCCATCTTCGCCTGGCAACATTAAATCAAGTACCACCAGATGAAAGTGCTCGCGCTCCATCAGCCGCTGCATTTGCTCGAAATTGCCAACACCCCGAACCTGATAACCCTGCTCCGCCAGATAGCGCTCCAGTAAAGCCCGCAAACGTAAATCATCATCTACTACAATAATTTTCAAAGTTTCCTGGCTGGCCATAACCCACTATCCTGTTATTTTTTCTCACTATAAACTAAAAAACCGCCACTGTTACTGCTATGGCGGTTAAACTATGTTACAAAATTTTTCAGTCTTATTTATTTTCCTGCTGTTGTTGCCGTTTTATTGGTGGGTTAACCCAATATACCGTAGCAGTATGCGAGCTGACTTTTGAAGAGTTTTCGACTTGTTGGATATAATCGTAATCTGGTTGAATTTGGTATTGAGGTACAGTACTGCAGGCAGCAAGCAAGACAATAGTTGGTAGCAACACGTATAGCTGAGGACGAGATTTCATTTTAAAACCCTCCGGTAATGCTAAAATCCACATTCAGTATAGCGTATTTTTTAACCAAGCGACCACGCTATTACCGCAGAATGTTGTGACTTTGGCGTATAATCTGATTGGATTTTTTGGTGCCGAAAGGTGACAATCCAACCTGTTTTTATACTACGTAGCGTACTTTGCCTGCCACTAGGGCCGCAAAGCCGAAGGATCCCATAGTTATGTCAATGATAGTTAAACAAATAGCCAGCGAAATTGCCGCACGTCCTGAACAGGTAGCAGCCGCCATTGCTTTGTTAGATGAAGGCGCTACGGTGCCATTTATAGCCCGCTATCGCAAAGAGGTTACCGGCGCACTGGACGACACCCAATTACGCTTACTTGATCAACGACTAAATTATTTGCGCGAGTTGGAAGAGCGGCGTCAGGTTATTTTAAAAACCATCGACGAGCAAGGCAAGCTAACCCCCGAGCTGCAACGCGACATTCTGGCTGCCGATAACAAAACCCGATTAGAAGATTTATACCTGCCATACAAGGCAAAGCGTCGCACTAAAGGCCAGATGGCCATTGAAGCTGGCTTGGCGCCGCTGGCCGAGACTATTGTTGGTAACCCGGAGTGCGATCCAGAACAACAGGCTGCAGCCTATTTAAATAGCGATGCTGGCTATACCGATACCAAAGCAGTACTGGATGGAGTTAAGTTTATTCTGATGGAACGTTTTGCCGAAGACGCCGCTCTGCTGGCCCGGTTACGCACTAAACTCAGTCGCGATGCCATATTAAAAAGTACGGTTGTTACGGGTAAAGAGCAGGCAGGCGCCAAGTTCCGCGATTATTTCAGCCACACCGAACAATGGAAAAACATTCCGTCACACCGGGCGCTGGCAATGTTTCGTGGCCGCAATGAAGGCGTGCTGCAATTACAGTTAGTGCCTGACAGTGATGAAACTTCGGCACATGCGTTGTGTGAACAAATGGTCGCCGATCACTTTGCCATTAAGATGCAACAACGGCCAGCCGATGCGTTTTTACGCACCGTAGTGCAATGGACCTGGAAAGTAAAACTGCATTTGCATCTGGAAAATGACTTGCTCAGTGAGCTGCGCGAGCGTGCTGAAGTGGAAGCCATTAAAGTATTTGCCCGCAATATGGCCGATTTATTAATGGCCGCACCGGCAGGCATGCGCCGCACACTTGCATTAGATCCTGGCTTACGCACCGGAGTTAAATGTACCCTTATTGACGAAACCGGTAAGTTGTTAACCCATACCACCATTTTTCCACATGCGCCGCAAAACTTATGGGATAAATCAGTGCGCACGCTCAGTCAGTTGTGCCAGCAACATAAGATTGAACTGATTGCTATTGGTAATGGCACCGCCTCACGGGAAACCGACAAGCTTGCGGGCGAGGTGATTAAAGTGGTCAATAATGAGCAGCTTAGTAAAGTGATGGTGTCTGAAGCCGGTGCCTCAATTTATTCGGCCTCGGAGCTAGCGGCTTTAGAGTTTCCTAATCTCGACGTTTCGCTGCGCGGTGCCGTGTCTATTGGCCGTCGCTTGCAGGATCCGTTGGCTGAACTGGTTAAAATTGAACCTAAGGCCATTGGTGTTGGCCAATATCAGCATGACGTTAATCAAAGCTTATTAACCCGCTCATTAGATGCGGTGGTAGAAGACTGCGTTACCGCAGTAGGAGTTGATTTAAATACCGCGTCTGCCGCGTTATTAGCGCGGGTAGCCGGTTTAAACAAAACCCTGGCCCAAAACATTGTGCAATACCGGGACGAACATGGCCGCTTTAACGAGCGTAAAGAGCTGTTAAAAGTGCCGCGCCTGGGACCAAAAGCCTATGAGCAGGCCGCAGGGTTTTTACGCATTAACAACGGTAAAAACCCGTTGGACGCTTCAGCAGTTCATCCGGAAGCCTATCCATTGGTTGAAAAAATTCTCAGCACCCAGCAACAGTCGGTACTGAATATTATTGGCAATAGCAGTTTTTTAAATAGCATAGATGCGACAGCCTTTGTTGATGAACATTTTGGTTTACCCACCATCAACGATATTTTAAAAGAGCTGGATAAACCGGGTCGCGACCCAAGGCCAGAATTTAAAACGGCCAGTTTTAAAGACGGCGTGGAAACCCTACAGGATCTTAAAGTTGGCATGTTACTGGAAGGCGTTATTACCAACGTTACCAACTTTGGCGCTTTTGTGGATATTGGTGTGCATCAGGACGGTCTAGTGCATATCTCATCGTTGACAGATAAGTTTGTCAGCGACCCACACCAAATAGTTAAAGCTGGCGATATTGTCAAAGTGAAGGTGTTAGATATCGACCTTAGCAGAAAACGCATAGCGCTAACTATGCGACTAGATGAACAACCTCAAGCAGCTGCTCAAGATAAACCAGTAACAAAAGGGGCAGGCATTAACAAGCCTAACCGGCAGCCGGGCAAAACAGCCAAAGCTGAACCGGGCAATGCGGCAATGGGCAATGCCTTTGCTGATGCATTAGCTAAATTTAAAAAGTAACAGCTTTCAGGCTTGCTGGCGCAGTGGCCGCTGCGCTGGCTCGGTTGCCAATTGATAAAACTGGCTAATCACCATACTGCGACGTTGCATTTGCGCTAGAGTATCAAACTCTGGAAAAACCAAACCCCCGGCAAGAGCTACATCAGCTAACGCGTTGTTATCATAACGAATTTGTGAGTTAACGATGGCAGCACCTGGCGGTGCAGAGTTAGCTTCATCACTACTGCTAAGCGTATCACTGGTGGCGCTGATAGCCGCAGCTAATGCCGGAGCTGTTTTTGCTGCTACCAGTTCAGCTTGAGCTTGCATTAACCGCTGACTAGCTTCAGCTGCAATTCGCCGATCTGCAGAAGATGGCTCTGCCGGCGCCAGAGCGGCTGCCGTTACCTGCTGCATCTTTTGAATGGTGGCCTGCGGATCGCCAGCCACTATAGCAATATCAATTTGTACTTCACCGCCTACGGCATACTGACGGCCGTCCGGCCCCAGCTGCATACTGTAACTCGGCGCGCCGGCATAGCGGCCACCGATACTGGCGTGGGCTTGCTCATGGTTTCGCACTTCCTGATCACGGGTTTTTAATTCTGTTATTTCCTGCTGTTCAGCTTGCTGTTGCTGCTGTTGCTCTGCCTCTTTTTGCTGTTGTTCAGGGTTATTTTCATCAGATTGATCAGGCCGGCCTTCGATAGCCTGCTGTGTTTCAGTATTTTTACCACTAGCGTCGTAATTGTTACCATTAGCAGCTGAATTGCTGTTACGGCCTTTATCTTCAGTAACGACTGCTCGTTCTGCTTTACCTTTATCCAGATCGCGTACGGGCTCAACCAGTTCACGTCGTTGCATATCACGCCGGGCTAATTCGGTAACCGGATTTGCCGTGTTTATGCTAACGTTAGGATAGTAAGAGGTAATTTGCATGACACTTACACTCTTACGTCGATAATAGTGCCCAGCGCTTCATCGGCGGCTTGTATTGAACGCACATTGGCTTGGGCATTACGCGATTCCGTATTTAATTGTGTCAAACTTTCCGCTAATGACGGAACTTGTGATTGACTTGAACGTGTTTGCTCCGGGGCTTCGTTCTGTCGTACTTCATTTTCTGCTGCCGCAACCTGCTCACGATTAGCGCTGGTTTGTCGGTTAATATTTACGGTGGCTTCGGTTACTCCACTTGAAGCACGTTGAAACCCTTGTAGACCAGCATTAAATGCTGATTGAATTTCCATAATTGCCTCTACTCGCTAAAACCAAAAATACTGTCTAATTATTGACCAAAAAAAGCGAAAAAGAAAGCACATTAGTCACAAGACAACTCAGTTGATGTTAACCAGCTAACTAGCCAACTCAGAAACTCCAGGCGATGTGAAATAAAGGGCGCGTGTGATGCTTTAGCCAGCACGCTAAAACGGGCTTTAGGCTGTAACTGCTGTAACTGTTGCACCACCGCTACCGGCACTAATGAGTCAAGCGCGCCGAAACAGCCTACTATCGGCTGGGTTAACGTAGTAAAAGTGCAGCGTAAATCTTGTTCTGTCAGAAAAGAGAGGCCCGCCCTCAATGCTTCAGCACTGGCCTGTGGCAATACGGTTATTGCCTGTTTAAGCATGGCGGCGTCATGTTTTGCAGTAACTGATCCCATAGCTTGAATAGCCAGGAAACGATTAATAGTTTGTGGTAAATCACGTTGCAACGACTGAGCAAACTGCTGCATAACTGATGCTTGCATGCCCGGCCAGTCTGCATGCTGCAAAAAAAAGGGTGTTGCAGCAACCAAAGCTAGCTGGCGTACTTTAGCCGGGTAACGTGCGGCCAGCGCAATAGCGAACAAGCCACCAAGCGACCAGCCACAGAGCAAGCTGTTATCCGGAATTTCTCGCGCCAGCCCAGCTAAAACAGCGTCAAAATTATACGGTTGAGGTAGCGACTGCGCCAAGCCAAAACCCGGAATATCTGGGGTAAGCACGTGAAAACCGGTCGGAATATCTGCCAGCAGAGTTTGCCAAACTCCCTGATTAACCCCCCAGCCATGCAGTAATACCAGAACAGGTTTGCCAGTGTGCGGGATCTCTGCCATGCTGCTACTATGTATCCTTAGTGTTAATTTTATGATTCACACGGTTTCTGCGCTGCTGCGGCAATGTTGGCACTACCTGCTGCCAGGCAGTTGTATGTGGTGCAGTTTACCGTTATCACAGCCTGGCCGGCAACTTTGTCTTTATTGTCAGCAGGCATTACCGGTTCTGCCTTACGCATTGTGTCATTTCAATCTACTATGGCTACCGGCGGTTGCGCGTGGTCTGGCTGACGCCAAGTTTGATCAGTTGCTCTGTTTGGCACATTACCAGCAGCCCTATCAGCACTGGATACCATTGTGGAAATACCACACTGATCTGGCTGCCGGCCAGCTGCTGCAACAACAACTCTGTTTGTTACTAGCAGCATATAAGGATGGCGGGCATCCAATGCCTGGGGCACTTACCTTTGTACCACTGCATTGGCGTAAACAAAGGCAACGCGGTTTTAATCAGTCTCAGCTGTTGGCTGAAGCACTTGGTAAGCAGTTACAGCTGCCGGTGTTAGCATTATTCGGTAAAACGGCCAGCCACAGTCAGCGCGGCCTGAACCGACAGCAACGACGGAAAAACCTGCGCCAATCATTTAGCTTAACCACACTTGCTCAGCCATTACCTGCACATATTGCGTTGGTAGACGATGTTATTACTACTGGCGCCACCGCAAACGCCCTAGCCCGACTGTTACGCCGGGCTGGGGTTAAAACCATTTCTGTCTGGACCCTTACTGTTACCGCCGCACCAGGTTATTCGCTTTGAATGGGTGCATTAAAGCTGTTCCCCAAAAACATCGCATTAACCAACAAGCGGCTGGAGCCGTAAAAATAACCTCGAAAAACCGGATTATCAGTCATACCAATTACCCGGCCACGACCAAGATTATGGGCTATTAATGCGGCACCCAGAGCAATTCTGGGCACATATTCACTAGCTGCATAGCCTGCCAAATGTGGATTTTCGCTGTACAATCCAACATTGACGAAAGGTAAGCTGCTAGGTTGCAACAACATGGTGCTGTTTTTAAATAATGGTAAGCGGGCACGGGGTACACCAAAGGTTAACGGATGAGTTAAATCAAGTTCAGCACTAAAAATAGCACCGGCAATCCGTTGCTTAGCCGCCAAAGCTTCCCGATCGCCATAAGCTACATCTTGGCTTGGGATTAACTGCTGCATCTCAGAACTTTGCCAAACCTCAGCGCGTAATAACCCCGCTTTGGCTAACCAGGCAGCACCACCTTTATGGCCCCACAGCACGCCACCCTGTTCGGTCCATTGCTTCAGTTTTTTTATCTGGCTGTCCTGCCATTGTCCATAATTACCATCGGGCAAAATGATATGGGTGTAGCGGTTTACGTTTATTCTTGCTAACCGGTCAGGCTCTACCATGCTGGGTGAAATACCGGCTAATCTCTCCAGGTTGTACCACACTTCGCCTGCCTCAGTTGAGTTAATACCAGGCCCGGCGATCAGCAATACCTCTGGTTTATTAACCACGGCAAAATTATGACTGCCCAAGTCGCTACCCTCAGGGGTGAGGCCTGTACGAATAGCATGCACTTTAACGCCATGTTGCTGCTGCAGCTGCTGCAACCGGGTAAACCAATCGGCTTTCTGCTGTAAACCTGCCGCTACCATCATGCTTCCTGGCTGGAATGTTACGGTGGTGTCGCTGGTTTGCGCGCTAAAGCGTTGTAAGGCAGTCCTGACTACCATGCCATCTTCCAGCAATGCTTGTAATAGTAACGGCGCTTGTTGATCCTGCCAGCTAAATATATAAGCATAAGCATCTGCCGGTAAAGGCTGCCTGAAACCGGGTACTGCTTGCCACTGCTGACTGGCCAATGCCCGGCCTGGCTCACGACTTACCGCTTTAAATTCAATATTAAAAGCATACGGCAAGGTCCAGCTTGATACGTCATAAAAAGTATTGTCTTTAAACTCTTTTTCGGTAGAAAAGGCGGCTTTAATCAATCGATACTGCACTTGTTGTAACGGGATAAAATAACTTTGGCCAGCCAAATATTTATAATCACCATCTTGCCAATCCCGACTTAACGGATACACTGCAATATGGTGTCGCTGTAAAATATCTAATAACGTATGCAACCGGCTCGAGTCACCATCATCAGTTAACATATAACCTTTGTATTTATAAACCTTAGCCTGCTGCAGGGCGCTTTGGTAAAACTCTTGTTGGTATTGCAGTAAATCCATTCGCTTTGCAATAGCACCGCGAATAGTTGACAACGATGCGGTAAATTGGTTTTTGATGGTATCGCTAAAACGCAGCAACCCATTTATTGACTCCTGTACATGACCGCGACTACTGGCTTGCTCAAACAAAATACCTACGCTGCCGTTTACATCTGGATAAGTCGAGCCTTTCCCTACATAAAAGTCATCAAAACTTTCTTCGCTGTAATATAACTGCCCTTGTGCATCAAATGCGGCAGCATGAAATTGGGCTATTGCCGCAGTAAGCTCAAAGTTACGCTTCGGTGTTAAAGGATAGTTGCGGCTGGGAATA
Source organism: Arsukibacterium sp. MJ3 (assembly GCF_000987765.1). Taxonomy (GTDB): domain Bacteria; phylum Pseudomonadota; class Gammaproteobacteria; order Enterobacterales; family Alteromonadaceae; genus Alishewanella. Next base: position 44,458 of record NZ_LAHP01000014.1, on the reverse strand, counting down.
CCCGGTTGGAAAAAAAAGCTGCTGTTAGTACCCATCTCGTGAAAATCACCAACAACATTGGGAAGCCATTGTTGAAACTGGGCAATTCTAGCTTGGCTTTCCGGATGCTGTAACAATAACCAGTCACGGTTTAAATCGAACCAGTAATGGTTTGGCCGGCCGTTTGGCCAGGGCTCGATATGCTCTCGATGCTGCGGATCGGCAACCGGTTTACTGCCTTTATGCATGTTGGCCCAGTGGGCAAACCGATCATGGCCATCGGGGTTTAAGCTGGGTTGGATCAGAATAACCGCCTGACTTAGCCAGGCAGCAACTTCTTCGGTTTTAACCGCAGTTAAATAATGTGCCAGTACCAGAGCAGCGTTGGCAGCACTAGGCTCATTACCATGCACACCATAACCTAACCAAATAACCACTGGCGCATCGCTAGCAATAGTTTGTTGTTGTTTCGCTTGCGCCTGATGTTGCTGGCGAATTTCATCAAGTTTTGCTAAGTTTTCAGGTGATGAAATCACCAGTTGTAACAAAGGTCGCTGTTCATGACTATAACCAATAACTTCTAACATGGCGTTATCAGAACTCTCTGCCAAGGTTTCAAAGTAGCGTTGAATTTGGTCATGCCGGGCATGCCATTCTCCAACTGCATGCCCCAATGTTTGCTGTGGTGAAGGTAGCTTTGTGTCTACTGGCTCGTTAAAATACTGTGCCTGCACCATTGCAGCCCAGAGTGTAAAAAAAATTGCTACACTGAGTTTCATGCCTGTTTCCTTTAAGTTTTTACGCGCCCAGTTAGCCAGAAAGCGTGGCAAAACTCAAGCAGGGCTGGCAACAGCGCCTGACTCAGAGTATGATGAACATTAACCTAGTAATTTAGTCGGGTATTAAGATGATTTCTATTTCAGAACAGGCGCAAGCCCATTTTGTAAAGCTGCTGGAAAAACAAGCTGCCGGTACCAGCATTCGGGTATTCGTTGTCAACCCTGGTACGGCTCAGGCTGAATGTGGCGTATCTTATTGCCCGGCAGATGCCGTGGAAGACACTGACATTCAAATTAACTTTAATGGTTTAAATGCCATTGTTGATGCTGAAAGCAAACCCTTTCTGGTTGATGCCGAAATTGATTTTGTTACCGATCAAATGGGTTCGCAGCTTACGTTAAAAGCGCCGAACGCCAAAGTGCGTAAGGTGAATGACAATGCGCCGTTGATGGAACGTGTGCAGTACGTTATTGATGCCGAAATTAACCCGCAGCTGGCAAATCATGGCGGCAGGGTATCGGTAATGGAGCTTACCGACGATGGCGTGGCAGTACTGCAATTCGGTGGCGGATGTAACGGCTGTTCTCAAGTCGATTTAACCTTGAAAGAAGGTATAGAAAAAGAATTACTGGCCCGCTTTATCGGTGAATTAAACGGTGTGCGCGATATTACTGAGCACCAGCGTGGCGAGCACTCTTACTATTAACGCATCACCAAGCTGTGGTATAACACCCTTAGTTTAACGACATTACCGGGGTTTTCATGCGCTTATTTGTTGTGTTAATTTTATTTTTTAGCGTAATAGCGCCGGTTAAGGCTGCGGTAATGCTGATCTACCATCACGTGGCCGACAATACCCCACGCGTAACCAGTGTTACTGCCAATGAATTACGCCAGCACCTGCAATATTTTAAAGACAATAACTTTAAGGTAATTGGCCTGGATGTTTTAATTAACCACTTGAAACACGCTACGCCAATTGCAGACAACGCCGTAGTACTAACCTTCGATGACAGTTTTGAGAATAACTACACTACAGCCCATCCTATCCTGATGGAATTTGGCTACCCTTATACCATTTTTATCAGCCCCGGTAGCATTGACAACCGGGTGGGTCCGGTATTGAGCTGGCAACAAATTAAAAAAATGTCGGCAGACGGCGTATTAGTTGCCAATCACGCCATGAACCACGAGTATATGACACAGCTTGAACCAGGTGAAAACCAGGCAGATTGGCTGGCGCGCATGAAACAAAGCATTTTGCAGGCCGAACAGCGAATTAAAGAAGAAACAGGACAAAATCACCAGTGGCTGGCATATCCGTATGGTGAATTTAATAATGCATTGGAAGCGCTGGTTAAAGACCTCGGTTTTATTGGTATAGGTCAGCAATCTGGTGCTATCGGATCTGCCACTCTGTTAACCCGGATACCCCGCTATCCTGCAGCAGGCCAATATGCGAATTTAGCTAGCTTGTCACAAAAACTGCACACGCTGGCGTTTAATATCACTGACTATTTGCTGGCTGATCAACAAATAAAAGATAACCCACCAACGCTTCGCTTACAGCTAAAAATTGACGATTTCTTACCACAACAACTTACCTGCTATGCCGGCACTGAGACACTTAAACCTCACTGGCTTGACGATAATACCTTCGAAGTTACTGCCAGCAAAACGCTTAATCGTGGCCGCAGTCGTTATAATTGCACAGCGCCCTCGCTTAGTAAAAAAGGTTATTTCTACTGGTACTCTCAGCCATGGTTACATTAACGCCGCTGCAGCTGATTAATCACCAGTGGAAAGTCAGCCAATAATTGTTCACGATTAATCAGCGGTACCTCACCTGCCGCCATAACCGGTTTAAATATGGCAGCAACCTGACCCAATGGGTTAATCAGTACTACAGATGCACTATGGTCAACCAAATAATCCTGCTCGGTAGTGCTGCTCATCGCATACATCAAGCCAAGCTGGCGGACGAATGGAAATAACCGATCGTGACCCGCGGTTAAACCGGTTAGCGCCGGTTGCTTAAAATAATCGACATATTGTTTAAGTTGTTGCGGAGTATCACGCTGTGGATCAACCGAGATAAACCAAATTTGCAGCGGTTGCTGCAGTGTCGCAGCTAATTCAGCCTGCACCCCAGCCAATTTAGCCAGGGTTAGCGGGCATATATCCGGACAATAAGTATAACCAACAAAAGCCAGGGTCCATTTGTCTAATAAGTCGACCCGGCCACGTGGCTGATTATCCTGATCTGTTAGCTTAAACTCTGCCAGATTACGAGGCTGCGGGTAAACTAGCGCCTGCTCTGGTAGCGGTTGATGTTGATGTTGCCATAGTAAATACAACATTACCCCGGCAACCACAGCACCAGTGGATAGCAATAACACAATTACATTACGAAACATAAAATGCGGTTACCTTAAAATAATGATCAACTAACAATACTAAAAATAATAGCATTAGGTGCAGAATAGAAAATTTAAAAGTAGCCATTGCTGTTTTGCTGTCAGCCGAAAACTTTAGTTTCCAGGCATACTGTAAAAAACGTAAATTCAGTAACGTACTGCCTATCAGGTAAACCGCCCCCGTCATACCGACAATATAAGGCAACAAACAGACCAGACATAACAATACGGTGTAGAGCAGAATGGCGCTTTTGGTGTAGTCAATGCCATGAGTAACCGGCAGCATCGGCATGTTAACCTTGGCATAATCGTCGCGACGGTGGATAGCCAGCGCCCAAAAATGCGGTGGAGTCCACGTAAAAACAATCATTACCAACAATAGGGCATAACCATGAATATCGCCCGTCACTGCTGTCCAGCCCAACAATGGTGGCATAGCACCCGCTAAGCCCCCTATTACAATGTTTTGTGGTGTGGCTCGTTTTAAAAACATGGTATAAACCACCGCATAACCAAACAAACTCAGTAGCGTAAGCCAGGCAGTAAGTGGGTTTACACCAAAATACAGTAACACAAAACCAGTTGCTGCCAGCGCACAGGCAAAGGTTATCCCTTGCTGCGAGCTTACTCTGCCCTTCGCTATCGGCCGGCTGTGCGTGCGGGCCATCTGCGCATCAATACGCTGATCAACCACATGATTCAGCGCCGCTGCAGCGCCAGATAACAAACCAATACCGACGGTGGCTATGGCTACCACCGCCAAGTCAGGCAAGCCCGGCGCGGCCAACATCATGCCAACCCAGGCTGTTAACACCAACAGCGCCACCACTTTCGGTTTAGTCAGTTCCAGATAATCGCGCCAACGTGATACACCCTGCCGTGTTGCTGTTATAGTTGCCATCTATATCTCCTTGCTGTCTGGGCGGTAAAGCTGATACAGCACTACAACCAAAATCATCAGTAAATTCGCCCCTACAAAGTTATGCGCCACGGCATTAGCCAGCGGTAAATGCAGTATTACATTTAACAGCCCGAGCACAAACTGTATTAACAACACCACACCGACAGCGATGGCAAACCGTTGCATTATGGTTGTCTGCGCATGTTGATACAATTTAAACGCAAACAGGCTTACCACAGCCAGTGTGATAAACGCGCCAAAACGGTGAAATACATGCACCGTTTGCCGCGCCTCGGCTGACATAACACCGTATTCGTAATTACTATAGCCCAGGTGCAAATCAAATGCTTCGTCCAATGCCAGCCGGCTTACCCAACCTGCTTCACATATTGGCAGGTCAATGCAGGCGAGCGCAGCATAGTTGGCAGCGGTCCAGCCGCCCAGACCAACCTGCAGTAACACTATCACTGTCGCAACAATTGCCAGTGGTTTTAATGGGATTAATTTTGGTTCAACTACTCTTAGCTCCGGGGATAACTGCATCCAGTAAAGCGCTAATAAGCAAAACAGACTAAAACCGCCAATTAAATGTGCCAGCACTACTATCGGCAACAAACCCAGAGTAACCGTCCACGCTCCCAAGGCCGCCTGAAAAATAACCAGTAATAACAACGCCATCGGTAACCCGCGAGGTTGCCTTACTTTGCTGACCAGGCTGGATATAAATATTGCCGCTATTAACAGGCCAAGTGTGCCAGCCAAATATCGGTGGATCATTTCATTCCACGCTTTATGGGGTTCCAAAGGCCTTTCTGGAAACGCCTGAGCGGCAATTTCAATACTGGCGGGGTTCACCGGCACTTTCAAAAAGCCATAACAACCGGGCCAATCGGGGCAGCCCAAACCTGCATCCGTTAAGCGGGTATAAGCACCATAAATAATCACTACCATGGTAAGCAATAGGGTAATTGACACCAACCATTTATGTTTGGTCATACACTGGTCCTGTCATAATTTAATAGTTTTAATAGGTCGTAACGGATATTCCGGGCAATATCAGCCATTTCAGAATCTTGAAGTGGCATCGGGTAACTGAGTAACACTAAGCCTTTTTGATCCACCAGTAAAATTTGCTGCCGTAACGATGTAACATCAACCTTTTCTGCTTGCTGTTGAATAAACATCGGATACGCCGTCGGCTCACTCAATAGCCCCACCACTATTGGCTGTACTTGTTCTTGTTTTCGACCCAAGCCAATATATAACTGCTTTACGGTATGCAAGGCGTTATTACAACGCTCTTGGCACGGCGTATCCGTTAGCAAAACAATCCGCCAATGTTTTTTCTGGCCGCTTATATCGTCCAGCAGAAAAATTTCTTGTTGTAACCAGTGGCCTTTACTGGAGGTACCGGGGTTAAACCAACCCATTTCTAATACCAACTTGGCGCCAACTAATGGCAACACACAACACAGCACAAACAACAGCATAAATTTATTTTTGTTCATTTTCTCTCCCGCTGCGCCTGGCCGCAGCCAGTGCTACTGCTAAAACGGCGATTGCCAGCATAAACCATTGAAAGGCATAACCATGATGTTTTTCAGGTGGCATTACCACTGCTTGGTAATGCGGTAAAAAAGGGCTGTTATCCTGTTGGTACAACAACAGTAGAAATGACTTAAGCGGCAGCTGTGCTGCCATTTCTGTTAGTTCAGGTTGCTGAATGCGCTGCGGCCAGCCTTCGCTTTCAGTATTGGCCCCAAGCCGAAAACTACCCACCTTGCTGCGGATCAGCCCCTGCAGCTGAAATTCAGCAGGAATCGCAAGTTCTGGCAGTAGTGCTCTGTTGTCGCCAGCGGCAACCCACCCCAAGTTCACCAGCAAAACCCAATTTGTCTCGCTGTTTTGTACTGGAATAATCACATCGTATCCTACTTTCCCAGCCACAATCCGGTTATCCAGCAACCAGATGTAAGGCGCTAACCAGTGACCAGACCCGGCAAATAAAACACCATCAGCAGCAGCTGGCGTTAGTAAAGCTAACTGTTGCCAGTTAATAGCACCTTGTTGTTGCAGCTGCTCAAGCTGGCTGATTTGCATGGTTTTTTCAGTGGCACGTTGCAGTTGCCAATAGCCTAACTTGCTTAAAATAATAAAAACCGTCAGAGTAATCAGCAGCCACACTTTGTGAATACCGAAGTGCTGACCAAACACCTTAATCTGCATAATGAGCGAACCGGAGATTTAAACGTATGTTGCTTAAGCTTTTCATCATTGCACTACTACTATTTATTGTATTTAACCTGTTTCGGGCCGGCATTGTTATGGTGCGCAACGATCCTGAACAAAAACAGATGTCACGCTTGCTTGGGCGCCGGGTACTGTACTCTGTGGTAGTACTATTAATTATTATGCTGGCGATGGCACTAGGTTGGATAACACCCAACCCTCGGCCTTATTAAAAGTTAACGTTACAACATGTAAACGATAACAAATAAGCAGATCCAAACCACATCAACAAAATGCCAATACCAGGCAGCTGCCTGAAATGCAAAGTGTTTTTCCGGGGTAAAATGCCCCTTTAGCACCCGGAAAAATACAAATAACAAAATAATGGCGCCCAAAGTCACATGCAAACCGTGAAAGCCCGTTAGTAAGAAAAAGGTATTACCGTAAAAGCCGGAATCAAGCCGCAGGCCCAAATCACGATATGCATGAATATACTCATATACCTGCAGGCTTATAAAAGTCGCACCAAGCAGCAGTGTCAGTAATAACATTAACTTTAACTGCCCCCGCTTCTGCTGCTCTAATCCGGTATGGGCAAAATGTAACGTGACCGAAGAAATAACCAAAATAATCGTGTTTATTAACGGTAATCCGGTCCACGGCATTGCTTGAGTTTCTATACCACCCGGCGTTTTTATCAAGGGCCAGACGGGTTCAAAGTTAGGCCACAGTAATTCAAATGTCATGGCATTATTACTAGAGCCCCCCAACCACTGCATGGCAATTATCCGGCCATAAAATAATGCACCAAAAAATGCCATAAAAAACATAACTTCCGATACGATAAACCAACTCATACCCTGGCGAAACGATCGGTCCATCTGCGCACTGTATAAGCCACTCATTGATTCATCAATAACGTTTCTAAACCAGCCAACCAGCATAAATACCAGAATAGCGAATCCTAGTAATAGTAAATAACCGCCAAAGCCACTTTGCTGCTTTGAAATATCTATAACGTAATGCGCTGCACCAAAAGCAATAAAAAACAGTGCCACGGCACCAACAATTGGCCACGGACTTTGCGCGGGAACATAATATTTTTCATAGGTTTTTGTTGTCATTTTATTCCCCAATATTATCTTGTGTTGGTTGCTGCGCTGCCCACGCCTGAGTAACGTCATATAAAGTGTAATTCAGCGTTATAGTATGAAACTGTGCCGGCAAAGCCGGATCGACATAAAACTGTAACGGCATCAGCATATTTTTGCCTGCCGCAAGCTGCTGCTGGCTAAAGCAAAAACACTCAATTTTATTAAAATACAAGGCAGCCTGGCCAGGAGAAACTGACGGAACAGCTTGGCCCACTATCATCTGGCCAGTCGGATTCTCTGCCCAGTAATTCATAATGTGGATCTCACCAGGATGCACCGTCATACGATGTACTTCTGGTTTAAATATCCACGGCATGTCTTTATTTGGCCGAGCCAAAAACTCAATGGTTATTGCGCGGCTGGTATCAATAACCGCGTTTTCGCTGGTTGCTGCTACCTCCGACGTTTTGCCATTAAGTCCGGTTACCTCACAAAATATATCGTAAAGCGGCACCAAGGCGAAACCAAACCCAAACATCGCCAGCGTTACCAGCCACAGCTTACCAATTAGAAACTGATGTTGCGCCATGGTGTACTCCCTATTTGATTACCGGTGGAGTATCAAAGGTATGGTATGGTGCCGGCGATGGCACTTCCCACTCCAAGCCTTCTGCACCTTCCCACACCTGTGCAGTTGCCTTAACCCCGCCGCGGGCACATTTAATCAGTCCCCAGACAAAGATCAATTGCGACAAGCCAAACAACAAGCCACCAATACTAATAAAAGCATTAAAGTCGGCAAATTGCAGCGCATAATCCGGGATCCGCCGCGGCATGCCGGCTAATCCGACAAAGTGCATAGGGAAAAATAACAAATTAACCGAAATTAACGAGCACCAGAAATGCCACTGGCCAAGCGCTTCGTCATACATATTGCCGGTCCACTTTGGTAACCAATAGTACACCGCGGCAATAATCGAAAAGACCGAACCGGTTACCAATACGTAATGAAAATGGGCCACTACAAAATAGGTATCGTGATACTGAAAATCGGCCGGGGTTATCGCCAACATCAGGCCAGAAAACCCGCCAATGGTAAACAGTACAATAAAAGCCAGAGCAAACATCATTGGCACTTCAAAAGTCATGGCACCTCGCCACATGGTCGCCACCCAGTTAAACACCTTAACCCCGGTAGGTACCGCAATTAACATCGTCGCGTACATAAAAAACAAGGTGGCAAATACCGGCATCCCGGTGGTAAACATATGGTGCGCCCAGACCAGAAACGACAATATGGCAATACTGGCGGTGGCATAGACCATCGAAGCATATCCAAACAGCCGTTTACGGGCAAAGGTTGGAATAATGGCGGAGACAATACCAAAGGCGGGCAGAATCATAATGTAAACTTCCGGGTGACCAAAGAACCAGAAAATATGCTGAAACAGCACCGGGTCACCGCCACCGGCAGCATCAAAAAAACTGGTTCCAAAATACTTATCGGTTAATACCATCGTCACTAAACCGGCTAACACTGGCATAACCATAATCAGCAGAAAAGCGGTAATAAACCAGGTCCACACAAATAATGGCATTTTCATCCAGTTCATGCCGGGTGCTCGCATATTCCAGATAGTAACAATAACGTTTATCGCTCCCATAATGGACGATATACCCATAATATGTACTGAAAACACGAATAAGGCGGTACTGTCGTTACTATAAGTAGTCGATAATGGCGCGTAGAACGTCCAGCCAAAACTTGGCCCACCACCTGGCATAAACAATGATAAAAGCAAAATAAGAAAAGCAAACGGCAGGATCCAGAAACTCCAGTTATTCATTCGAGGCAGTGCCATATCTGGCGCGCCAATCATCATTGGGATCATCCAGTTTGCTAAACCAGTAAAGGCCGGCATTACCGCGCCAAATACCATAATCAAACCATGTACCGTGGTCATCTGGTTAAAAAAGTGTGGCTCGACAAACTGCATACCGGGCTGAAATAACTCCAGGCGAATCACCATTGCCATGGAGCCGCCGATGAAAAACATAATTAAGGCGAATACCAGGTACAAGGTGCCGATGTCTTTGTGGTTGGTGGTGTACAGCCAGCGTTTTATCCCGCTGGGCTTGTGATCATGATGCTCTTGCTCGTGGTCATGCTGTTTGTCATGATCATGTGGTTCAGTAGTTGTTACAGACATTATTATTCTCCCTTACCCTGCTGCACTTTATATACTTCGGCAGCCTGCACGGCATCACCAGTATCGTTACCCCAGGCGTTGCGGGTATAAGTCAGGACAGATGCTAATTCTTTTAAACTTAACTGTCGGCCAAAAGCCTGCATGGCAGTGCCACTTTTACCATTTAAGACGATATCGATATGGGCAGATTTGTCATTAAGGATCAAGGCACTTCCAGCTAACGCTGCGAATATACCTGGCAGGCCGGCACCATTCGGCTGATGGCATGCCGCGCAATAAGCAATATAAGTGCGCTCGCCGTTAGCCATTAACTCGCCCATGTCCATATTCATTGCCAGCAGCTCCTGCTCAGCCGCTTTAGCATTTGCTATGCGGGTTTCTTCCGCCACTTTCCAAAGTGCATAATCGTCAGGACTTTTTGCTATTACCACAATCGGCATAAAGCCATGATCTTTGCCGCAAAGTTCAGCGCATTGCCCCCGATAAATGCCGGGTTCATCGACCCGGGTCCAGGCTTCATTAATAAAGCCAGGGTTAGCATCTTTTTTTATGGCAAACGCCGGAACCCACCAAGAATGAATAACATCATCAGAAGTCATTAAAAAACGTATTTTCTGGCCAGTAGGAATAACAAGAGGACGATCAACTTCCAACAGGTAATTTTCACCTTTAGCAAAACGGTTATTAATTTGCTCACGGGGTGTGGCCAACACAGAAAAGTATTCCAAGTCACTACCAAGGTATTTGTAATGCCATTTCCACTGTGACCCGGTAACGAGCACCGTCACATCGGCAGCAGAGGTATCATCCATTGCTATCAGGGTCTTGGTTGCGGGTATTGCCATAGCAATCAGAATAACCACCGGAATGGCAGTCCACAGAATTTCTACTTTGGTGCTTTCATGGAATTGAGCTGGTTGCACGCCACGCGATTTACGGTGTAGCAGGATAGAGACAAACATTATCCCAAACACCACTGCCCCGATAACACAGCAAATCCAGAAAATCGTCATGTGCAGGCTATAAACCTCCTGACTGATCTCCGTAACACCTTTAGTCATATTTAAAGGCATGGCTGCTGCATTAGCCGATAAGGCTAAAAGCAAGGTCGGCAGCGACCAACGTATACTACGCGTCTTCGCCACTGTACTTCTCCTCTGTCATTTGCAAAGCAAACTGCAGAAACTGTACACAGTAATACACGGCGAATACCGATTTACAGACGGTGAATACCGCTAGCCCCCGAACCTATGTATGACGTTTCTTTAGTTTATTATTGTTATAATTATTTTTAGTTTTTACTGCCCGCGCAGTGATCCAAAAAGCAACTGATATTTTTTTCAGCAACCTCCGCCTAAGAATCATCCAAATCTGTGTCAGTGTAAACCCCTAAATAACAAAAGCGCCGGTAAAACCATGTGGTCATACCAGCGCTTGAATAAATAATTAACTTATTGAGCTAACGATTCTTTATAACCAGCTGCCGTTACGTATCACGCCAACCGCTAAACCTTCAATAGCAAATTGTTGTTGTCGAAGATCTACTTTAATTACCGAAAAATCTTTATTTTCCGGCAACAACAACACCTGATGCCCATCGCGCTGAAAACGCTTTACTGTCACGTTGTCGTCAACCCTGGCAACAATAACCTGGCCTGGTTGAGCTTCAGTAGTTTTATGTACCGCCAATAAATCACCATCAAGTATCCCAATATCTTGCATACTCATGCCTTGTACCTTTAACAAAAAGTCGGCATGGGGTTTAAATAAATGGGCATCAATTTTGTAATGGTTTTGCACATGCTCGGCGGCCAAAATGGGTTGGCCCGCCGCCACCTTACCAATTAAGGGTAAACCAAGTTGCTGTGGGTCATTGCCATCGTCTACTAATCGAATGCCACGAGAGGTTCCGGGCATCATCTCTAACACACCTTTTTTTGCCAGAGCTTTCAAATGCTCTTCTGCAGCATTAGCCGATTTAAAACCGAGTTGATTAGCTATTTCAGCCCGGGTAGGTGGCATGCCGGTCGCAGCCTGATAATCTTTAATAAGTTGCAGAATTTCTGCCTGACGCGGCGTTAATGGTCTCATAATGCTGGCTACCTATACAGTTAGTACTGTGAGTATATACAGGCTTTTTGTAAATGCCAAGTTTTGTTGCCGCGACAAATTTGCCGGATAATGCTTCCATGATATTCTGCTGGTAATATGTTTACTGCCGGTATGATTATGTTTTCTTTACTATCGTCGTTTACCGCACTGTTAAAGTGGCCTTTGCGTTTATTCGTTAATTTTAAAATAGTCCCTGACCATGCGGTTAGTGAGTTAGCACTGGATGTTAACCGCCCCATCTTTTATGTCTGCCATACCGAGTCTGCCAGTGATGTCGCGACTTTACGCCGAGTGTGCCACAAACTGGCTTTACCTGATCCGTTGCAACCCCTGACATTAGCCGGGCAGCAGCTGCCACGCACCTTGTTTTTGGAAAAGCCGCATAGCGTTATCGGTGGCAGAACTAAAACCCGGGCGCTACAACAAGGGCAAGCGTTACTTAAAGTGCATCTAGAGCACCCTGAACTGAACGCACAACTCGTGCCGGTAGCTATATTGTGGGGTAGAGCACCTGGTAAAGAAAACAGCATTAAATGGTTGCTAGGTGAAGCCAATGCGCCTCACTGGTTAGCTAAGCTATTAATAGTGCTTATTTCAGGCCGGCATACCTTAGTGCGGCTAAGCAAGGCGGTATCGCTGGCACAAATGGCCACGCAGTTTGGCGCCGAAACCGAGACTGCTCATAAGCTGCTGCGAATGTCGCGTTTTCATTTTTACCGGCAACGGCTGGCTGCGACCGGGCCAAAACTGGTTAATCGCAGCCAGTTATTTAATGCGTTGTTAGCGGCACCTGCCTTAAAACGTGCCATTGAAGATGAAGCCAAAACGAAGAAGATATCCGTTACGGCAGCGCGGCAAGAAGCACGAAAATTACTGCAGGAAATTGCGGCTGATTATCGTGAATCAACTTTACGGGTTGGCGATCGGGTGCTTAGCTGGTTATGGAAAAAATTGTACAGCGGTATCAAAGTTAATAATGCAGATTTGCTGCGCGACCTGGCGCAAAAAGGTCATGAAATTGTCTATGTTCCTTGTCATCGCAGCCATATGGATTATTTACTGCTCAGTTATGTTATTTATCAGCAAGGTTTGGTACCGCCACATATTGCCGCTGGTATCAATTTAAATTTCTGGCCAGCAGGTACTATTTTTCGTCGCGGCGGCGCCTTTTTTATTCGACGCAGCTTTACCGGCAATAAGCTGTATGCGGCGGTGTTTCGGGAGTACCTGAGCCAGCTTTTTAGCAAGGGGTACTCCGTTAAATATTACTCAGAGGGCGGCCGCAGTCGCACAGGTCGTTTACTTCAGCCTAAAACCGGTATGTTAGCAATGACGGTGCAGTCGATGCTTAGAGGAATTGACCGTCCCGTTACGCTGGTTCCGGTTTATCTTGGCTACGAGCACGTTATGGAGGTGAATACTTACGTAAATGAACTGCAGGGCTCAGGCAAAAAGAAAGAATCTATTTCGGGTGTGTTTAAAGCCATTCGTAACTTACGTGATTACGGCTATGGTTATGTCAATTTTGGCCAACCCATCTATCTTAACCAGTATCTCACTCAGCAGGTCAGCGATTGGAAAACGGGTATTAACCCACTGGAAGTACAAAAACCAAACTGGTTAAATCCGGTGGTTGCGAAACTCGCCAACCAGGTAATGCAGCATATTAATCAAGCGGCAGCACTTAACGCGACCAATCTTATTGCACTCAGTTTACTGGCCACCGACAAGCACATTTTGACCCGCGAAGAGCTGGTACAGCAGCTTGATTTTTACTTAAGCCTACAACGGAAAGTACCTTACCATCAGCACGTTAGCCTGCCTGAAGGCGATGCCAACAGCTTGATTAACCATGCGGTACAGTTGCAAAAAATTCAAAGTAGCACAGATGGTTTTGGAGAGCTCATTAGCATGAGCGCTGAACATGCGGTGTTATCAAGCTATTATCGCAATAACATCTTACATTTATTTATGCTGCCCTCGCTGCTGGCTGGTGCCATAATGCACCATCGCAGTATCAGCTTTACGCAACTGCTTGTTTATATTGAACAGCTATACCCACTGCTGCGCGCCGAACTTTTTTTATACGTGAGTTCATTACACACTTACTGCCAAGAGTTGCTACAACATCTTACCGCACAAGGCTTAATTGAACTAAAAGACGAACTCTACCGCGCTGCGCCACAACAAAGTCGGCAGTACTTTATGCTTAGTCTGCTGGCTCACAACGCCGAAGACACACTGCAACGCTATGCTATTGTCCTGAATTTAATTTTGCGGCCCGGGCCTATTAGCCGGGTAGATCTGGAAAAAGATGCCCAGCAGTTAGCACAACGTTTGCTAAATTTACACGGCATTATAGCACCGGAGTATTACGACAAAGGGTTGTTCATCACCTTAGTAAATGCATTAAAAGAAGCGGGAATTAGCCAGACTGATAGTAACAATATGGTGTGTAGTACTGCCAAGCTGGAGCAATTAGCCCAAACAGTTAATACTCTATTACGCAACGATATATTGCAAAGCCTGCACAGTATTATGCCACAACATAACGCGCCTTAACGGGCGCTGGCATATTGACGAATAACACCTTCCTGCATGGTTGATGCCACCAATTCACCGTTGCGATTGAAAAACTGGCCTCGCACTAAACCACGACCGCCACCGGCTCTTGGACTATCAACAGCATAAAGTAACCAATCGTCAAAACGAAAATCCTGGTGAAACCACATGGCGTGATCAATGGTAGCGACTTGCATATTAGCGGCCATAAACGACGCGCCATGTGGCTGTAATGCTGTAGGCAAAAAGTTAAAATCAGACGCATAAGCTAACAAATACTTATGCACCCGAATATCATCGGGCATATTGCCGTTCGCTTTAAACCAAACATATCGTTTTGGCGCACTAACTTGTGGCTGAAATGGGTTTTGAAAATCGACAGGCCGCATTTCTATTGGCTTTTCGCAAATAAATTTGCTGCGTAAACTGTCGGGGATAAGTGCGGCATGCTGCTGGTAAAATGCCAGATCAGATACCAACTGATCGGGTCCTGGTACATCTGGCATCGGGTCATAATGGCTAAAACCCTGCTCTTCCGTCTGAAATGATGCGGTCATATAAAAAATAGCTTTACCATGTTGAATTGCACTCACCCGGCGAGTACTAAAACTTTTGCCATCTCGGATAGTTTCAACTTCATACACTATAGGCTTGCTGGCATCGCCTGGCCGCAAAAAATAAGAATGGAATGAATGCACTTTTCGCTCTTCGGTTAAGGTTTCTTTTGCAGCTGACAAAGCCTGACCCATTACCTGACCACCAAATACTGCTTTAAAGCCTAAATCTTGGCTTTGCCCCCGGTAAAGCCCCATCTCAATGGTTTCCAGTTTTAGCAATGACAACAAATTATCTAATACCTGACTCATTTACCGGTCCTTTAGCTACACTTAATAGTCACTATTCTGCCGTAAACTATGCTATCAGGCAAAGCGGAACTGCAGCTTATTTTAAATAATACCGGCCCAAAACCGCAGCAATTTAATGACTGGCAAAGTGTTACAAGACGCTGATGGCTGCCATGACGTTATACATTGCTGCTGAGCAGCCTCAACTGATCCGACTGGACAAATTAATAACTTTAGCTATGCTGGTAAAGTTGCCATTGGTATATGGAGGCAACTAACTATCTGTTATGCCAGTTACTACCGCCCGGTGGCTCACCATTTCGGCGTTAATTTAGCCGGCCTGACCGAGCCCCAAAACGCGAGATCCCTGCAGTTGGAGCCAAGTATGATTCAAGAGCGGCGCCAGACGGATAAGGACATACATCATTTCTGGGAAGAGCTGAATTTAGCGCAGAAATTTTCTGTTGCAGAGTTACAGCGATACGGTTATGAGCTAAAGTTTGTTCGGCAAGAAAATAATAGAAAAACGGCAGTGTTATTTGCCGGTAGAAGAATGGCAGCCATAGACGACGATGGACAAATTGATACTGAACCTAGCGTTGTAATGCGGCATTGATACTTTAGTTTACTTTTTAGAACCACTTTAGTACTCATATTCAGTATCTGCAGATAAAAACAGCCGGTTTAAGCCGGCTATTTTTTTATCTTTTATTATTTTTTTCTGTTTTATTGTTGTGCAGCTATATAAGCGGCTACCTGTTGTTCCAACACAGCCAGTGGCACGCTGCCATTGCTCAGCACAACATCATGGAAGATGCGAATATCAAACTTATCCCCCAGCTTTTGTTCAGCATCCAAGCGCAACCGCCTAATGGTAAGCTCACCTAATTTGTAAGATAACGCTTGCGCTGGCCAGCTGATATAACGGTCGATTTCAGTGGTAACATTGTGCATTGACAATGCCGTATTCTGCGCCAAAAAATCTATTGCTTGCTGCCGACTCCATCCCATACTGTGCATACCCGTATCTACCACCAAACGCGCTGCCCGCCACATTTCGTAGGTTAACCGACCAAAGTTTGCATAGGGGTCATCATAAAATCCCATCTCCAAACCAAGATATTCAGCATACAGTCCCCAGCCCTCACCAAAAGCGGAGGTGTAAAAACTGCGGCGATAATCGGGTAAGCTGGCTTGCTCACGTGCTAAGGATATTTGCAAATGATGGCCAGGGACCGCTTCGTGCAGCGTTAAAGCGGGCATTTCGTATAATGGCCGGCGATTCAAAGCATAAGTGTTCACCCAGTAAAAACCAGCTTGATCATCCCGCGAGGCCCCTGAATAACGGCCTGTGGTGTACTTTGGTGCAATTTCTGCAGGCACCGGCACCACACCATAAGGCGTGCGCGGTAACGTTTTAAATAAGCGTGGCAATTGAGCGTCAGCTTGTTTCGATAACCAGGCAGCGTAGCGCATTAACTCCTGCTCAGTTTGCGGGTAAAACTGCGGATCAGTACGTAAAAACTGAATAAAATCAGCAAAACTGCCGGTGAATTCCAAACCATCAATAATGGTTTGCATCTCGGCTCTAATGCGTTTTACCTCGGTAAGCCCCATGTTATGTACCTGTAATGGCGTTAAATCAAGGGTAGTGTAATGAGCCAGCCTATTTTGATAAAACGCAGCACCGTCTGGTAAATCACTGGCCGCAATAGTCGTTCGGGCCGCCGGGATATAGTCTTGCAACATAAAATTGTAATAGGCCTGATAAGCCGGGTTAACCTCAGTCAGGATCACGTGCTGTGCCCGTTGTTGTAGCTGTTGCCAGTCAGCATCGTTGATGCTTTCTGGCTTGGTAATAAATGGCTTATAAAACACGCTGGCCGGCGCATCAATAGTAATATAAGAGCTAATGCTTTGCTCAAAACCCGCCAACACCGCTTTAGGTTGCGTAATGCCGGTAAGCAGGCCCTGCCGCATCCAATCAGTCTGTTGTTGCATATAATCAGGCACTGTCGCCAATTTTTTCAGATAGTTTTCATAATCTCCAGCTTGTCGTAAAACACTTCCTTGCAGTAACATCGCCACCGACGTATGAAAACCGGATTCTGAAGTAAGCGGCGTTAAATGCGCATTAAACTGATACTCATCAATCTGGTTAGCTAACCGGTACAACAAAATCGCATGGTTTATTTGGTTCTGTGCAGACAGTTCTGCCACGTTAACTTGCTGCAGCTGCTGTTGCCAGTTTAGTCTTTGCTGCTGCCTGGCAGCCAAGGCCGCTGGCGACATATCTGGCAAACGGTCAGGCTGGGCCACCGTTAACTTCGACTCGCCTTGCCACACATTACTGGCAAGCAGGCTAAACTGTTTATCCACTCCCGCCTGCCGAGGTGTCGAAACACAGCCCGTTAAGCCAACCATAAAGCTGACGATAATAATTACTCTTCGCATTTTTTACTCCTTTTGCATCCTATACCGTAGAGTGTAACCTTATTTAGCGTTCAAAAAAGCCGCTTAGACTGACAAAACAAGCATTTTGACCGACAATAACGTATCTATTTGCCGCTAATTCCAGCGACTGAACGCTTTTGTTTATACTGCCGGTTGCAGGCGAGCCGGATTCGGTTACTATGGTTCTTCAAATAATAATAAAGTGATTGGCTCCGGAGCTAAACATCGTCTTATGAAGTATCAGGATTCGCTGCAACAAGCGCTGGAAAAAGCGGGCTTAGTAAAAGCTTTCTTGCAGCATAACCAACTTGCCATTCATCCTATCAATTACGCGGTAGCCTACGATTATATCAGCGGTAGTAATGCTGGCTTATGTCAGGATATTGAACAAAAACTGGCCAGCAAAGCATGTTTCGACAATTTTATCATGGCTGAGTTGTATCAGCGCTGGTTAGCGGATGAAAATGCCCAACAAGAGCAATTATTGCAAGATGTTACCGGCATTGTTGGCAGGTTATCGGGTTACACTGATTTAGCAGCCGAAACAACAGGGCAGTTTATTCAGCAACTTGAACAACAACTTCATCATCTTGCCAGTGCTCCGGCACAACTGGCTGATATCGCCGGCATTATCAAAAGTCAGGCACTGAGTTACCAGCAAAATCAACAGCAGCTGCACCATCAGTTAGTCATGGCCAACAAACAAAGTCATCAACTGCGTCATGAACTAGAACAATTAAAATTGCAGCGTCTGCAGGATCCCTTAACCGGTTTGTATAATAGAACCGCTATGCAAAATCAAGTTGATATCTGGCTGAATGAAAAGCCGCAGCGCCGCATTGCGGCAATTGTAGTAGATATTGATCATTTCAGCCGGTTTAATCAGGATTATGGCCATACCATAGGCGACGTTATTCTCAGCAAAGTTGCACGAAAAGTCGGTAGTTATGTCCAAGCCAGCGGTATACCGGTGCGCTCTGGGGGTGAAGAGTTTTTATTGTTATTGCCCGATATCGACTTACGCACTGCCAATGAAATTGCAGAACAGGTGCGTAAAGGTGTTGAAAAGCTACGTTTTGTTTCATCACGCGATAAAAAAAGCCTGCCCAAAATCACTATTTCACTGGGTGTCTCGTTGCTTCAGACGAAAGAAAACTGGTTTCATTTTTTAGCCCGCAGTTCGCAGGTGCTAAAATTAGCCAAAGAACGCGGCCGCAATCAGGTTGCTGATGAATTGATGTTACTGCCCAACTGAACCTGTTGCTACTACAGCCGTATAACACAGCAGTTGGCTAGACAGCACAATTCTTTTACACTAGCCCTTCTTTAGATTGGTGAAAACAGGCAGCGCAATGACCGACTCCAAACACAACACTACCCATTTTGGTTATAAAACCGTTCCGGCAACAGAAAAAGTCTCGCTGGTCGCTAATGTGTTTCATTCAGTCGCAGCAAAATATGACATTATGAATGACATCATGTCACTTGGAATTCACCGACTATGGAAACGATTTACCCTTGACTGCAGTGGTGTAAGGCCCGGCCAGCATGTACTGGATCTTGCCGGCGGTACCGGCGATATTGCTGCGCTTTTTTCTCGCCGCGTTGGCCCGACAGGCAAAGTGGTGTTAGCCGATATTAATGAGTCAATGCTTAGCGTAGGCCGCGATAAACTGCGCGATCAGGGCTTAATTCATAACATTGAGTTTGTTCAGGCAAATGCCGAAGCGCTACCCTTTGCTGATAATAGCTTTGATATTATTACTATTGGTTTTGGTTTAAGAAATGTTACCGATAAAGCTGCAGCGCTTAAATCAATGTTTCGGGTACTAAAGCCTGGTGGCCGCTTGTTAGTGTTAGAGTTCTCCAAACCAGAACAACAATGGCTAAGCAAAGTATATGACATGTACTCGTTTAAACTGTTACCAATAATGGGGCAGCTTATCGCTAATGATAAAGAAAGTTATCAGTACCTGGCAGAATCTATCCGCATGCACCCTGATCAGGAAACATTAAAAATGATGCTGGAAGAAGCCGGTTTTGCAGAAGTCACTTACCATAACCTGACAGGCGGTATTGTTGCCCTGCACCGGGGTTTTAAATTTTGATGCTGCCACCGCTGTTGCCACAACTGCTTTGCGCCAGTGCTGAGCGGCTTTGCCAGCGGCTGATCAGTATGGACAGTGGCGCTGCAGCGAGGCTAAGTAAATTACAGGGCAAACAGTTAGCTTTTACCCTGCGTGAGTTTAAATTGCGCCTAGTGCTTACCGCCGGTGCTGACCGCCTGCTGTTTAATCAGCATAACGAAGCAGTAGATTGTGCCATAAGCACCGATTTAGCCAGCCTGCGTCAATTGCGTGATGCCAGTCAGCTTACCCGGCTTATTAAGGCCGATGCACTGCAGATTGATGGTGATATTCAGGTAGCTCAACAATATAGTTATTTTTTACAAAGCCTGAACCCTGACTGGCAGGAAGCCTTGTCCGGCTATGTTGGCGATGCACTGGCACATAAAATCAGCCTTAGTATTCAGCAGTTGCAACATTACTTAACTAATAAAGTCGCGCTGCTTAATAAAACGACCACCATGCTGGCCCAGGACGAACTGTTACTCACGCCTACTGCCCTTGAATTACAACAGTTTAGTCAGGACGTCAGTGAGCTTAGTGCCCGGGTTGCCCGGCTTACAGCAGCACTGCCCCGCCCCAAGGAGTAACAGGTGCGATTCAGCCGTTTTTATCACATTCAAAAAACCTTGCTGCAATATGGCCTGGACGAATTAATTCCGCCGGCCTGGCAACCATGGTATGCCCGGGGTATCCGCAAAAGTGCTTTTTGGTTAAAAAATCGCTATCCCGACTACTCTATCGGCAAAAGATTGCGTTTAGCGTTACAGAGCCTCGGACCGGTGTGGATAAAGTTTGGCCAGATGCTGTCTACCCGCCGCGATTTGCTACCTGCCGACATCGCTGATGAACTGGCTCGACTGCAAGACAAAGTCGACCCCTTTCCGGGAGAACATGCCCAGAAACTGATCGAGCAGGCGCTGGAACTAACCGATATTCATCAGCTATTTAGTAGCTTTAGCGTTACCCCTCTTGCTTCAGCGTCAATTGCTCAGGTGCATGCCGCAGTTTTGCGGCTGGCGGATGGCGGTGAAGCCGATGTGGTGATTAAAGTTATTCGACCGAATATTCGCAAACAAATTGTTGCCGACTTAGACTTAATGGATGGGTTAGCCGCTATTGCAGCGCGTTACTTACCCGATGGCAAGCGGCTACGACCGCGCGAAGTGGTGTCAGAGTACCGAAAAACCATTCTGGATGAGCTCGATTTACAACGGGAAGCCGCTAACGCTATGCAGTTACGGCGCAACTTTGAAGGGTCAGACTCGTTATATATTCCTTATGTTCACAGTGACTTCAGTCGCCCAAATGTGATGGTAATGGAACGGATATACGGTATTCCGGTATCAGACATTACTGCACTTAATGCCCAGCATACCGATATGGAATTACTGGCCAAACGCGGCGTAGAAGTGTTTTTCACACAGGTATTTCGCGATAGTTTTTTTCATGCCGACATGCACCCTGGCAATATTTTTGTGTCACGCGAACACCCACATAACCCTAAATACATCGGTATAGACTGCGGTATTGTCGGCACATTAAATAGTGAAGATAAACGCTATCTGGCAGAAAATTTCGTGGCGTTTTTTAACCGTGATTACCGAAAAGTTGCTCAATTACACCTGGACTCTGGTTGGGTACCAATAGACACCAATGTTGAAGAGTTTGAGAGTGCCATTCGTACCGTATGCGAACCGATATTCCAAAAGCCATTGGCAGATATTTCTTTTGGCCATATTTTGCTAAACCTGTTTAGTACAGCACGGCGTTTTAATATGCAGGTTCAGCCGCAATTAGTACTGCTACAAAAAACCCTGTTGTATGTTGAAGGTCTTGGCCGGCAACTTTATCCACAGCTTGATTTGTGGAAAACCGCTAAGCCTTTCTTAGAAAACTGGGTAAAACAACAAGTTGGTTTGCCTGCCGTATGGCGTCAGGTAAAAGAAAACCTGCCGTTCTGGGCTGAAAAATTACCACAAATGCCAACTTTGCTACATCGCTACCTGGAGCAAGGCCCGAAACAACAGGCGTTATTATTACAACAACTGCAGCTGTTGCAATTACAGCAACAGAAAGCCAATGGACAAATTATTGCTGCAGCGCTAGCAGCAGGCAGTCTGATAAGTGGTACCATAGCGCTAAGTTTTAGCGCGTTTTGGTTGGCTGGTGCCTTGTTGGCCGGGGCTATCTTTTTCGGTGCAAAAGCACTATTGTCATAATCTTGTTGCAAACTAAAGCAGTAATTTTAGCATAGCGTACAGAGGAGTTATTATGGGTTTTGGCGGCATTAGTATTTGGCAGTTGCTGATTGTTTTGGCAATTATAGTATTGTTATTTGGTACTAAGAAACTGCGTGGTATTGGCACTGATCTTGGTTCAGCCATCAAGGGCTTTCGCAGCTCTATAAAAGATGAAGAACAGCAAAACGACGATAAACCAGAACAACTGGCCGAGCAAAAACCGGCGCAAAGCGAGAATAAAAGCGAACAAACCAAACACACTGATAAAGAAAAACACTAAATGGGCTTCTGGGAACTACTGCTTATTGCGGTTATTGCCTTACTGGTGTTAGGGCCCGAGCGGCTGCCTGGTGCCATTCGAAGTGCGGTAAAAACCGTGCGAAGCGTTAAGCAGTTTGGCGCTCAAATGCAGGCTGAGCTTAGCGAAAACTTACGGGTACACGAGTTACACCAAAAATTAAAAGATGCTGAAAGCAAAAACCTACTTAACCTAACTGCTGACGAGCAAGCCGCTTTAGATGAGCTGCGTGAGGCCGCTAAATCGGTTAACCCACCAGTGGCAAGCCCGGCAAAGCCTGAACTGAAAACGACTCAGCTTACCCAAGCTGATAACCAGGTTAAACCAACTGAACCCAAAGATGAAAATTAAACCAGAAGCTGATAGCCTGCTAGGCCATTTATTAGAGCTTCGCAACCGTTTATTACGCTGCGTTATCGCGGTATTACTGGTATTTGCCAGTCTGGCCTATTTTGCCGCCGATATTTATCATTTGCTGGCGGCGCCATTAATTGCCGTGCTGCCCGAGGGCAGTAGCATGATAGCGACTGACGTGGCTGCGCCTTTTTTTGCCCCCTTTAAATTGACTTTTATTGTCGCCATTTGTCTGGCTATTCCTTATATTTTAATGCAAGTATGGCAGTTTATTGCCCCAGCTTTGTATGGCAAAGAAAAACGACTGGTTGCGCCACTGGTAATAAGCAGCACCCTGCTATTTTACAGTGGTATCGCCTTCGCCTATTTTGTCGTTTTCCCACTGGTTTTTGCTTTTTTTACCAGTGTTGCACCAGAGGGCGTTACTGTTGCCACTGATATCAGCAGCTATCTTGATTTTGTATTAAAATTGTTTTTTGCCTTTGGCCTATCTTTTGAAATACCCGTGGCTATATTATTGCTGGTCTGGTCTGGTACGGTAACTCCGGCTACCCTCGCTAGTAAACGGCCGTATATTATCGTTGGTGCTTTTGTGTTGGGCATGATGCTAACGCCACCCGATGTGTTATCGCAAACGCTATTAGCCGTGCCAATGTGGTTGTTATTTGAAGCTGGCCTTTGGCTAAGCCGGTTTTATCAGCCAAAACCAGATCCTGACGACCCCGCAGAGGAAAAACAAGAATGAAAAAATCAGTTTATCTGACCGCTAGCGTTATATTTTTTGCCAGCAGTATATTAAGCCCTTTGGCCAGTGCCCAGTCACTCTCTACTGCCCTTGAAGCATGCCGCCAACAACAAAATGCCTTACAGCGCCTGGTTTGCTACGATGACATCACGCTTGCTACAACCGCTACTCAAACAAGCGCAGCCAATTCAGCCCCACCACCTGCACAGCAGCTAACGGCTAAACGTCAAACATCGCTGGCGTCTGCTGCAGTAGCTGCGCCAGCCCAAGCAACTCCGGCTGCACCAGAAGTGGTAACCGCAGACGACTTTGGCCAGGAGCATAAAAAGTCAACGCCTGAAGATCAGGCAAAATTACGTTATATGACAGTAACAGAGGTGAGTTTAAGCCCGCGTAATGAACTGATTGTAACCTTTGATAATGGCCAAATCTGGCGCCAGAATGGCAGCGGCTATTATAAAATTGAAAGTGGTGAGCAGCACTATATTAAACGCGGCCTGTTCAACTCATTTTCATTGGGCAATGATAATAACAATCGCAGCGTTAAGGTGAACCGGGTTCAGTAAAATGACCGATGCAAAACTGAAGTCAGGCTGGTTTGACTGTGGGGTTAACCTTTTTAGCCCGCAATTTCGCGGACAACAGCAACACCTTATTGCCCGGGCACAGCAGGCTGGCGTTAGCGGTATGCTGCTAATTGGTTCGGACATTAATGAAAGCCTGCGTAATCAGCAGTTTTGTAGTAGCCACCCCTATTGCTACACTACTGCCGGCGTGCACCCTCATCAGGCGGCGCAAGTAGAAAACGACTGGCTTACTAAGCTAAGCCAACTGTTGCAATTAGACAACGTCGTGGCCATAGGCGAATGCGGTCTTGATTTTAACCGTGATTTTTCACCGCGCCCGATCCAGCAACAAGTATTTGCCAGTCAACTGCAGCTTTCAAAACAGCAGCAAAAACCGGTTTATTTACATCAGCGTGACGCTTTTTCTACTCAATTTGCCATGTTGCAGGAACAGCAAATTAGCCATGGTGTTGCACATTGTTTTACCGGCGACATCGCTGAGCTAACAGCCTATCTCGATTTAGGCTTATATATTGGCATTACCGGCTGGGTTTGTGACGAGCGACGTGGCCAGAGTCTGCAGCAGGCTTTAGCTCATCTGCCGTTAGACCGTTTGCTGCTGGAAACCGATGCCCCCTATTTACTACCCCGCACCCTAAAACCCCGGCCAAAATTTAATGAGCCCGCGTATTTACCTGCCATAGCAGAGCAAATTTGCCGGATAAAAAACATCTCCAGCCAGCAGCTGGCAAGCAATAATTACCATAATGCGCAACAGCTGTTTAATCTGGCTGAGCACCGTAATGATTAACGTTGCCTGGCTATTAATTGGCATAATGTCAGGTAGCGTTGTTACCGCCGCACTGTTAGGCTGGCATTGGCGCCGTTGGCGGCGCCAGCATATTGAACAGCAGGAAGCGAAACTACTTAGTCACAATTTAGAGCTGCAAATTGCGCTGGATGAACTGGCAGAGAAAAACCGTTTATTAGAACAGCAAAATATGTTGGATACCTTAAGCGGTATTTATAACCGGGCTTGTTTTGATAAACGACTATGTAATGAATTAAAACGCAGCCGGCGCGAACAAACCCCATTGGGATTAGTGCTGATTGATATCGACCACTTTAAAAAAATTAATGATAAATACGGCCATTTAGCCGGTGACTCGGCAATTCAACAAATAGCCAGTATCTTAGCCAAGAGTTTAAAGCGTAGCAGTGATGCAGCTTTTCGCTATGGCGGCGAAGAATTTGCTTTACTTTTGCCTGGCACCAATATAACAGGCTGCCTTGAACTGGCTGAGCACGTCCGACTACAACTTAATGACACGCCGCTGCACATCGGCCAGCTCAAGTTAGCCGTTACCCTCAGTGCTGGCTGTTATGCCGCTATCGCACATAGCCAAAGTGACAGTAATAATTATATTGCTGCTGCTGACTGCGCCTTGTATCAGGCAAAATCTCAAGGCCGCAACCAGAGCGTTAGCGCAACGCCCGCCATTTTTACTCAGGAAATTTCAAATGAAAGCTAACCGTTTTTTTCCAGCCAGCCGGCCACGTCGCCTGCGAGAGCATGATTTTAGTCGTCGGCTAATGGCGGAGCATCAACTTACCGTCAACGATTTGATTTATCCCATGTTTATCATTGAAGGCACCAACAAACGTGAAAGCATCAGCGCTATGCCGGGTATTGAAAGGCTTAGTCTCGACTTACTGCTCAGCGAAGCCAAAGAATTAGTGGCACTGGGCATTCCGGCTATTGCCTTATTCCCCGTAACGCCTGCTGCCTGTAAATCACTGGAGGCTACAGAAGCCTGGAACCCAGATGGCTTGGCACAGCGCGCGGTACGGCTGCTTAAACAGCATGTGCCAGAGCTTGGTATTATTACTGATGTGGCGCTGGACCCGTTTACTACTCATGGGCAAGACGGCATTATCGATGCGCAAGGCTATGTCCAAAATGACATTACCACTGCCGCCCTGATTAAGCAGGCCTTGTCGCATGCTGAGGCGGGTGCCGACATTGTGGCACCGTCTGATATGATGGACGGACGTATTGGTGCTATTCGCGAAGCGCTGGAAGAGGCGGGTTTTGTTAATACCCGAATTCTGGCATATTCTGCAAAATATGCCTCTAACTACTATGGACCCTTTCGCGATGCCGTGGGCTCAGCAGGCAATTTAAAAGGTGGCAACAAGAAAAATTATCAGATGGACCCCGCCAACAGCAATGAAGCGCTGCATGAAGTTGCCATGGACTTAGAAGAAGGCGCTGATATCATTATGATAAAACCTGGCATGCCTTATCTGGATATTGTGCGGCGAGTGAAAGACCAGTTTGGTGTACCTACTTTTGCCTATCAGGTTAGTGGTGAATATGCCATGCACATGGCAGCCATTCAAAATGGCTGGCTGGCCGAGCAACCGGTAGTTATGGAGTCCTTACTGGCGTTTAAACGAGCAGGTGCCGATGGTATCCTGACCTACTTCGCTAAAAAGGTGGCGATATGGTTAAAACAAACTTAATCATTGTTGCTTAATGCCTATGGCCGCGGTATGACAAGCTCAATCAATAATGGCAGGTGATCCGATGCCAATTTTGCCTGCAGCGAACCGGGTACTTCCACCGCCGTGACCTTCACAGCCTCACTGACATATATATGGTCAATGCGGATGGCGGCAAAGCGACTGGGGAAAGTTCCTCTGGGTCGGTGCCCTTCCAGTAAGGTCTGTGCATCAGTTAGCTTTTGGCCAATACGCCGGCATACTTCAGAGGCCGGCTGGGCATTGAGGTCACCGCAAAATACTACCGGCCCGCTGCATTGCGGATGGCCCAGCCACTCCTCCCCCAGCAAGGCATCAATTTGTGCCAGTCGTTCCCGCGGCTGTAAACCCAAATGGGTGTTAACAATGTTTATCTGCTGGCCACTCAGCTCTAACGCGGCCCAGATTGCCCCGCGTGGTTCCAGTTTTGGTTTGTCTATCAAACCGGGTAGCGGCCCGGCTTTAATAAGCTTGAACGGTAAATGAGATAAAATGGCATCGCCATACTTTTCTTCTACCATATGCAAGGCCGGATAAAAATGGTACTCCATCTGCAGATAACGGGCGATTAATTCCGCCTGATCCAGACCTAAAGTACGAGCCCGGCCAACATCAAGTTCTTGTAACATCACCACATCGGGGTTAGCCTGAGCAATCACTCTGGCAATTCGCTCTACATCTACCTTTCCGTCCAAGCCGATACAGCTGTGCACATTATAGGTCATTACCCGCAATCTATCGATGCTAACTGCGCGGTCAGGCGCTTGGCGCGGTGCCCGTCCCAGATATTGTAGTGCAGCGTTATAAAGATCAGTTGGCCGTATATAACCATGCTCGGTAGTGGGTAAAACCACATCTTCAGGCAACAGGGCAAAGGCATGGGTTTCGGCCGGCGTGGCGCCAGCATGGGCGCCATTTTCATCAGCGAACGACTGTGCATTTGCCCCTTTTCGCCAGCCCATAATTACATAATCGCCAGCATCGGTATGCTGACATAGTCGCATTAAATCTTCGCATACACTGTCCAGGAAAGGGTGATCGGCACCGAAAATTTCTGCTTTATTTTCCGGCAGGTAAAAATCGCCGTCGGCGGTGGTTGCCCGCACCTTACCAGGGCCTGCTACCACCAGCACCAGTGGTACTTGATGTTTGCTCGCCAATTCAGTGGCAATAAAGCGGCTGTCAGCCTCGGTTAACGGTACGGGGGTATAAATGTGGCCTACTGGCCCTTGGGCAGCCACTTTAATCTCGTTGTCACCAGCACTACTGTCTTCACCGTTACTGACGGCAAACAGCCGTTGCACGTTATTACCACCGAGTAATCTGGCCCGCTGTGTCTGCACGCTACCGGTTACCTTGGACCGTAAACTGGCCGGCTGCGATTTGAGCGTTGCAAAGCTCAGATCAACTGCCTGTTGCAACGGATAGCCCTGCAGCTGGTGATAAGGCGTTACTTTAGCTTGGCCGTGGTCAGAATAAAGCCAAACCTGATAACTGCGCCACTGTGACCGGTGCGCCGCACGCCATAGCCGGGCTATGCTGTCATCAATACCCTTTAAGGTCCAGTGTGCAAACAATGATGATGGCCCGCGGCGATGTGATTGCTCGTCGTATCCCAGTAAATTAATATGCACGACTGGCATCCCCCGGCTGACATCAATTTTGCCGCCGATAACGCACAGCTCACGCAATACAATAGACACGGCCACGCGGGCCGGCACAAATTTTAATTCGTTGAGAATATCCTGCCCTTTAATAACGCCGCGGCAAAGATCCACTATTGCCAGGCCTAACTCCAGAAAAAATAAGCCGATAACCCTCAACACGCTATATAGATTACTGATAATAAGTACGATTAAAGCTAATGGGTTAGCAGCACTTAGTGCGGCGCCCCAGCCCATCGACGCTGCACAAAAATGTGACTCAGCTGCGCCACCGGTGTAGATATTAGAATAGGCGCTGCCATCTTTAAGCAATGGCTCTGCGCTAAGCTCGTTTAGCCCTTTTTCTACCTTAGCTGCAGTATCAGGTTGCAGCATCCTGACAATTTCACCGGTTTGCTTATCGCGAAACGAAAATGCCGGCACCGCAGTTTTAACCCCGTAAAAAAGCTCAGCCTGCACAGCAGGGGTGGTAGCGGGCAAACCGCTGTAATGCGCTTGTAGTTTGTAGTGCTCGTGCTGGAGCAGGCGTTGCAAGAACGGCATTCTGCCACGCTTCAGCGCCTGCTCCAGCTGTGGTTGCGACAAGCCGTCTATCTGGATCATTATAAGACCAGGCCTTACCCCCGAACCCGAAGATACCGGTAGCTGCAATAAATTGGTTAACCAATGGCTGCGGCTGAAGCCGCGCCTGACCCAGCGAAGCCACACCTCAACTTTACTAATCATAAGCCTCCAAGGGACGCTGCAATACACGCGCCGCGGCAATACGCCATAACTTACCCATACTACTTACCATTGTCGGCAAACAAACTACTACCCACGGCAGTACTTCCTGCCATCGCGACACTGCACAAAACATCCCACTCCGCTTTCATCCAAGCCAACGTATCTTCCCAGTCTCTTTCTGATGACACAGCCTTGGGCATGGTATCCAATATTGCCCGATAGCATAATAAAGCTTTGGCAACAGAGCATGACATGGCAAACATCTCAGCTGTGCGACGTGCACCTTCCCGCAGCGATGCCAGCTCGCCCGGCCCATAATCAAGCAGCTGACCCAAGGCGGCAGTCATCGCCTCCGATGTTTCTTGCTGCAGTAACAGGCCATTTATGCCATCGTCGACCACCTCCCTCACTCCCGGCGCATTGAACGCGACCACAGGTAAACCAGCAGCCATCGCTTCGGTTAACACCATACCTTGTGTTTCACTGGTCGAGGCAAACGCGAAAATATCCATGGCGTGCAGGGCATCGGTCAAATGCTGTTGCTGCAATATGCCGGCCATGTGCAAACGGTCGGCCATACCCGCGTTAGCGAAAATAGTACGAATGGCCTGCTCTGACGGCCCGGTGCCTACCACCAGAAAATGAGCCGCTGCGCGGGTGCAAACGGCACTAGCCACTGCCTGCGCTAATACCTCAAGGTTTTTTTCAGGCGCCAACCGGCCAAGATGGCCGATAACCTGCGCATCCGCTGGAATACCATACTGTTGGCGTACACTAAGGCCGTCACCGTCAGCAAACTTTTCCAGATACACTCCGGTTGGTATCACGGCAATGGGGCTTTCTACCCCCCGCTGCTGCAGCAGCTGGGCAATACTTTGGCTTGGTGCAATAACTTGATCGCATAAATTGGCATAACGGGTCGCCAGTTCAATGGCAAAATGCTGCATCATCACCGAGTCACCCGGCACATAATGGGTATATTGC
Organism: Arsukibacterium sp. MJ3; assembly: GCF_000987765.1. Classification (GTDB taxonomy): domain Bacteria; phylum Pseudomonadota; class Gammaproteobacteria; order Enterobacterales; family Alteromonadaceae; genus Alishewanella. The sequence continues at coordinate 14,625 of NZ_LAHP01000014.1, read as the reverse complement.
TCATATAGCGTATGATGGGTAAATACCAGCGGCAGTTTGCGATATCGCGCGGTACGCAGCGCGCTCATGCCCAGCAGAAACGGATGCTGCGAATGGATAATGTCTGGGGCAAACTCATCGAGAATGTCACTTAATCGGTCATGAAACGGCAGCGCGACTGAAAAATCAGTGGCATTAAAATTCTGAATAGCGCCAATCCGTACCACATCGGTTTCATCACTGGGCATAGCAGAAAATTCCGGTGCCACCACCAACACCCGATGGCCCAATTTCCGATATTCAGTAATAAAAGCCTCGACCGAACGCGCCACGCCACCAACATGCGGGGTATAGGTGTTGGTAAAAATGACAATATTCATCGGTTAAATCTCCGTTTCTGTTAAAATGGCGCTTCCGGTCGCCTCCGCTGCGGCTATGGTTATGGCCGCATGGCCAGCTAATTTTATTTCCATTTTTGGTCCCGACGCTTTATGCCAGTCGGCCCGCCACTCAAGCAACACGCCCTGGCCCTGACGGGGCCTAATAACCAGGCTAATGGCGCCAAAGCTGGTGGGTGCCGCACCAAAGCGAATCACCTCGCTGGCGTCAAGCCAGCGTGCTGGCACACCTGCTGCCAGCACTAGGTGGTCATTTTCTTCGCGCACAAAACAGTTTCGGATCATCAGTAGCCATTCGGCAGCCGCCCAGACATGGTGGCCATCGCCCATACAACCGCCGCCGGTAGCAGGATGAATTGCCTCTGGCCATTGGCCGGTCGGCGATGCCAGCGCGGCCACAGCGTCCATCAGTGTCAGATAGCGCGGGTCATTGGCCCGCAACAAAATTTGCGCAACATGCAACGTTAAATAAGCATTTAAGCCCGAGTGAATCATATCCTGATAAAACGCCTCTTTAACAAAGCAGCGCTTAAGTAGAAACGCTACCGTATCTAATAAGCGCGGGTCGTCTGCCGCGCATAACTGCACAGGATAACCCACTGCCAGCGAGCCAATGGCGCCTGCATCGAGCCGTCGGTAGGGCGAAGCAGGCATCCCCGGTCGTTTTAAGCGGGTAGCACACTGCGCCAGGCTGGTATCTATTGCCGCAGAAAAGTCAGCGGCGGCGGCGCTAAACTCATGCTGCAACTTAGCGTCGACATTTTTAAATAACTCGGCCGCAGCCTGTAAGCCGGCAACGCCCCAGAAATCATCCCAATAATAAAAATCGTTCGGTCCCAGGTGCTCAGCACTGAATCCGGCAGGCAATAAACCCGCGTGCGGCGCATCCAGCTTGTTGGATAAGCGCTTGTTGATGATCCAGCGTGCGCCTTTTTTCAGCGAGCTATGCCAGTCAGCCGACAGTTCCCGGCCGGTAATATCAGCATAACGTTTCAGGATCCACAACACCTCGCCATTGGCGTCCCACTCGCCTTCCTGCGAGCGGAAATAACCAAGTAAGGTTTGCCTGGCCGGAAACTGTTGCAAAGCTCGCCCGGCACGTCCCGTTAGGCCGGCACACAGCAACGCGTGAATAATGAACGCAGCATCCCTAAACCAGAAACGTTTGTAGGTGTAAGGGCCGGGATATACATCTTTAGGTGAATGTAAAATCAGGGAAGTCACTGCGGCATCATATAAAAACTGATATTGCGGGTCCGGACACTCCAGCTGACAACATTTTTGCTGCTCTGCCGGCCAGGCGTCAGCTTGCAGTTGCGGCTGGCTTTTCGCCGTTAACGGAATGGATACCTCCACTTCCTGCCAATCATTCAATGGCAGCTTGAAAAGCGCCGCAGCCGTTACCATACCCACATTACATACACCTTCTGCCTGCTGCTCAGCATCTGCCAGGTGAATATACACATCACCTTGTTTATAGGCAGATACATGATAACGGTCAGCAGAGCGACTGAAATTGATCCGCTTGTCATCATCTACCTGCCACTGGTTTCGTTGCTCATTCAGTTTCACGCAATGAATAAAACTAACACCTTCCGGATTTTGCGGCCGCAATGCCAGTACCAGATAACCGGGCTTATCTGCTTTGGCGCGCAGCCGCATTTTTAACACCGGCACGCCGTTCTCAAGTGCAACCCAGGCTTCATTGTGTAAGGTCATGCCTTGCTGGTGGCAAGCAGTAGTGATACTGACATCGCCGGCCACCTTAAGTTGTTGCTGACATTCAGCCACTCTTGACGGCAACAGGCAGTCTCCCTGATCAGGCATTATCCAACCATCCAGCGACCAGCTATCCAAAAACGGCGTTAGTAAACCTCGAGGGTCCACTATGGGTAACTCTGGACAATCCGGGTAACCGATGGCGGTCCAATTACGGTGAGTCAGGTTAATATGCGTAATGGAAAACGCTCGCGGAATAAATGATTTATCACATGGGTCAAACTGGCGCTCAATCCAATAAGGCCATACCCAGTCCAGGTTATGCTGGATAACTCTGCTGTTTATCAGGCCCCTGGCATGAAACACCACTCCGGCGCGCAGTAGTTCTATTGGTTCGCCTACTTCAGAAGGCTGGGCAAAGTTATGTAATTTCGCCAGCAACGCAACAGGGTCGATAAAACCATTTTTGTGGGCTACATAGCGCACCACGTACCGCCAGGGCAGCCACTTTAACCAAGTCATCACAAAGCTTCCTTATCAGTATCTTGCTCGGTATATTTTGCCAAAGCACGGCTGGCCAGCCTGTTCAAATAAATAATAATGGCCACGGCAGCCACTAAGCCGCCAGCATACAAAGCCCACTCCCAGCCAGACCGTTGCTGTTGGCCAAACTCAAAAGTAGTAATATCAGCGATTAACGAACCTAGATAAACGTTATGAACAGTAAAAGGAATAAAACCCAGCAGTGAACCGATAATATAACCGTGCAAGGAGAATTGAGTTAAACCAAAGAAATAGTTAGCAATTTTGCTGGGGAAAAATGGAATTAACCGGGTTAACAACACAATTTTCCAATCGTTTTTGCTAAACTCGTCGTTGACCAGTCGCAGTTTCGCTCTGGCCATAACAAAGTGCCGGGCCCGCTTGCCAAAAGTGTAGCGGGCCAGTAAAAACGCAATAACGGCGCCTAAAGTAGTACCCAGCACCACGTACAGCGAGCCTTGCAGTATACCAAACACAAAACCCGCACCAATGGTGAGGAGCGCGCCAGGCAATAAAAACACCACCACGGCCGCCATAATCAGCATAAATAGCAGCGGCGCCCAGGCTCCCTGCTGCTTAAACCACTGTAATAAGTGCATCACTTCGGTATGCACCCCAAAATATACCAGCAGCGCCAGAATCACAGCAACAAACAGTATGCTGCCAGCCATCCCCAGCAGGGCCGATTTACGGCCACTGCCTGACATTAACAGCCAACCCAGTTGCCAACATCGTTTTTATAGAAGCCTTGCTTTACCGCAGCCCAGGCCGCTTCAGGCGCAACGCCTTCGCGACTATCCTCTCTGGCTCGTTTCGCTGGATCTTGGTACTTGTCCCAGGCGTTATTAAACGCAGCCGGATGAATTTCCTGAGCATGTTTTGGCAAGATGTTCTTAACTGGATCCGGAAGTTCGCTGCGTTTGTCATAAGGCATCGTGTCGCTCCTGGTTGCTAATAAGCATAGGTGCAAAATACTCAAAATACTATGCAATCCACGCGCCAGCTCGGCAATCCACGTGCTAGCTTGCCGATGCTTACCCTGGCACTAATATTGCAAACTAATATTGAAATCTCATATTGCAAAACGTACTGTTAATCGTGTTAGTGATATCGTTCTTGACAATACATAAAGGGAGTAAATGATGAAAATACGGACACTATCTTTACCAATATTCGCTGCGGGCATGCTGCTAGGCTGTAACCCAACGCCGGCACCGCCAGTTTCGCCAAACAATAACGTGACAACGTTACCTGAGACAACGGCCAACCTCGGTTCAATGTCTAACAGCACCACGGTGGCCATGGATAAGGTCTCGGCTGACGGTGTAGGTGAAAACATTGGTGTTATTACCGTTTATGAAGACACTGATGGTGTAACGTTTAGATTCGCCTTAACCGGTTTTTCTGAAGGTGAATATGGTTTTCATGTACATCAGAACCCTAGCTGTGAGCCTGCTATGAATGGCGACGCCATGCAAGCTGCTGGCGCAGCCGGTGGCCATTATGATCCAGAAAACATCCAATTGCATATGGGGCCAACCGGACAAGGTCATCATGGCGACTTGGCAATGCTGCGGGTAGACAACAATGGCGTTCAACATGAAGTAACCAGTACGCGGCTAAAACTTAGTCAGTTACAAAACCGCTCTTTAGTTGTGCACCAGCAAGTCGATGATTATAAAACAGACCCTGCCGGCAACAGTGGCCCGCGTATCGCGTGCGGTGTAATAAAATATAGTGAATAGCAGATAAAGCTGATAGCGCACTGCTTAACAATATTGCAAGTGCGCTACCAGCAAATATTACATGCCGCACCGGTAATACTTGCTTTAACCAGTCACAATGCTGCCTAATTTAATACCAACTGCCAACCTGCCTGAAACTGATATTGTACTTCCAGCTCCAGTTCGGCGCGCATTAAAGGATGCTGTTCCAGCCAATTAGCCGGCATATGCAAACTAAGCGTTTCGGCTTTGGTGGTTATTTTTACTTCTGGCAGTACTTCATGCCGGCGGCGCATCGACAAAATGACTGCCAGTCGTAATATCCGGGTTAACCTTACGGTTAACAATACAGAAGTCATCGTTTGGCGGGCTATCACCTCGCGGCTAATATCAGCCCGATGGTTGTAAACCAGAGCCATCACCAATTGTTGCTGAGCGCGGGTAAAACCGGGTAAGTCTGAGTGGTTAATAATATAAGCGCCATGATGATGATGATTTTTATATTCAATTAACAAGCCAAGCTCATGTAACAACGCGCCAGCCTGTAACATGCTCTGGCCTTCAAATTTATGCAAATCCCAGCGGCTTTGCAGCTGAGTAGCTAGCTCAACAGCCATATCCGCTACCCGCTCAGCATGTTGCTGGTCAATAAAGTAGCGCACCATCAAGCTGGAAACCGTACGATTACGAACATTACTATGTTGCAATTGCGGCAACATGCTATATAACACACCTTCGCGTAACGCGCCGCCAGACAGGGTCATACCATTGATGGCTAGCACTCTAAATAGCGCAATCAGAATAGCCAGCCCAGACGCAAAAACCTGTTTACGCTCTTGTGCCAAACCAACAATATTAAGTTGCGTAACCGGGCCACAGGCCATTGCTTGCTGCATAATATCTTCAAGTTTACCCAAGGTAATCACTTCATCTTTACCCTGAGCGACCAAAATTTCCTGCATCGCCTGCACCGTACCTGATGCACCCACTGCTATTTGCCAACCCTTAGCTAAAAAACTACTGTTTATAGTTTTCACTTGTTGCTCGGCAGCAAAAATAGCTTGTGCAAAATTATCTTCACTTAACTCGCCGTCACTAAAATAGCGTTCTAAATAAGTCACACACCCCATATTTAAACTGGCTAACAGCTCAGGCGTAAAACCACAGCCAATAACCACTTCTGTGCTGGCGCCGCCAACATCAATGACTAACCGGTTGGTATCGCTATTTGAGGTATGAGCCACGCCCAGATAAATGATCCGCGCCTCATCTTCACCGCTAATTACCTGCACTTGCTGGCCCAGGATAACTTCGGCTTCTTTTAGAAAGGTTTTAACGTTTTGGGCTAGCCGCAGCGTGGCGGTGCCAACAATCCGGATATTTGAAGAAGGGATATCCTGCAGTCGCTCGGCAAACAATGCTAAGCATTCCCAGCCTCGTTTCATCGCTTTGCGACTCAGTACTAAATTATCATTTAAACCGGCAGCTAAACGGACTTTACGTTTAACCCGACCAATAACCTGCACCGAGCCCCCCACCACTTTAACCATCAGCATGTGAAAACTGTTGGAACCGAGATCGATCACCGCATAAATATCACTATGCGGTGATGTTTCAGTCACAGGCTTGACTGGTGCAACGACCTGAAAATTAGCGGGGTCGGCTGCGAGGGTTTCTTGGGCCATTACTGCTGCGTCCGGTGTTGCCACGACCAGGGCCAGTTCGCGCCTGGCCTGGACGGCGACGCACTCGTGGCTTTGGTATCGTTAAATCGTCAAGCAAAGCATTAGCATCGTACTGTGTTAATGTTATTGGATGCCGAATATAATCTTCAATAGCCGTTAAGTTGAGCGCATAGCGTTCGCAGGCAAAACTAATGGCTTTGCCGCTTTCGCCGGCGCGGCCCGTTCGGCCAATTCGATGCACATAATCTTCACAATCATCAGGTAAATCGAAATTAAACACATGACTCACTTTCGGTATATGTAAGCCACGGGCTGCTACATCAGTTGCCACCAAAATATCCAGTTTACCGGTAGTAAAGTCATCAAGGATCTTTAGCCGCTTCTTCTGAATAACATCGCCCGTTAACATGCCAACCCGGTGTCCGTCTGCTTCCAGCCAGGCGTATACATCTTCACAAACATGTTTAGTATTCGCAAACACAATGGCTTTATCTGGCCAATCTTCTTCCATCAGCGATAGCAGCAACTTCATTTTGTGTTCATGCGCCGGGTAAAACAATTCTTCACTAATTTGGCTGCCGGTCATTTCGTCTGGCGCCACATGAATATGTTCTGGCTGGTTCATTTTTTCAAATGCTAGTTCCTGTACCTTATAAGACAAGGTAGCAGAGAATAATAAACTTAAGCGCTCGGTTGCGGGTGGCATCCGGTTAAACATAAAACGGATATCTTTAATGAAGCCTAAATCAAACATCCTATCTGCTTCATCCAGCACCACAACTTGTATTTGACTTAAGTCATACAAGCCTTGCTTTAAATAGTCGATTAAACGGCCGGTAGTTCCAATTAAAATATCTACGCCTTGCTCTAATAATTGGCGTTGAGAATCGTAGCCCTCGCCTCCATATATTAGGCCAAGGCGCAAATTGGTTTTTTGAGCCAACATTATTGCATCATTGTGGATTTGGACAGCCAACTCCCGCGTAGGAGCCATAATAATGGCGCGTGGCTGACCTGAACCCTTCGGTTCATGATTAAGCAGATAATGAAAAGTTGCTGTTAGAAACGCCAGGGTTTTACCGGTACCGGTTTGGGCCTGACCCGCTATGTCTTTGCCAGCCAGTGCCAGGGGTAAACACTGGGCCTGAATTGGCGTACAATAGCTGTAACCTTGCGCAGCAAGTGCGTCAAGGATCTGTGGTGCCAATGCGAAATCGGCGAATTTATGTGATGTTAAGTGAGTTTTATTCATACCTGCCTAGCATAACTGTTACGCTTGCAATAAGAAACAGCCGCGTTTAAATTGAGAATACATTTTTGCAGTGTAACTGCACAGCCTAATCGGAGAAATAGATGAGTGAACATATTTTACAGGTTTCGGACGACAGTTTTGAAGCTGATGTTTTAAAAGCCGAAGTGCCAGTGTTGGTCGACTTCTGGGCAGAGTGGTGTGGCCCTTGTAAAATGATCGCACCTATTCTGGAAGATGTTGCGGTTGAATACAGCGGTAAGGTTAGTATTGCCAAAGTAAACATCGACCAAAACCCGAATACGCCACCTAAGTTTGGTATTCGTGGTATTCCAACCTTACTGCTGTTTAAAAATGGCCAAGTTGCTGCAACGAAAGTCGGCGCTTTATCAAAAACGCAATTAAAAGAGTTTTTAGACAGCAATATCTAAGTAACAAGATAAAAGGCGTATTTTTGTACGCCTTTTTGCTTTTAGCTGCTGGACGTACTAAACATCTACTGCTATTGTGTGGCTAAGCAAATATCTTAAACCACGCTTGTCTGTCGAATAAACCAACTTCCAAACTTTTATTGCCGAGCCGATAAGCATTTTCTGTTTTTACCAACAAGAACCCATCAACTATGCATTTAACAGAACTAAAACTGAAACCAATTAGCGAACTGGTTGATTTGGCCGAATCTATGGGCCAAGAAAACATGGCTCGCCTGCGCAAACAAGACATTATTTTCGCAATTTTAAAAGCCCATGCCAAAAATGGCGAAGAAATATTCGGCGCTGGCGTGCTGGAAATTTTGCAAGATGGTTTCGGTTTTCTTCGTTCATCAGACAGCTCTTACTTAGCCGGCCCGGATGACATTTACGTTTCACCAAGCCAAATTCGCCGCTTTAACTTGCGCACGGGTGACAGCATCTCTGGTTTAATTCGCCCGCCAAAAGAGGGCGAGCGCTACTTTGCTCTGCTAAAAGTTAACGAAGTCAACTTTGGCCGGCCAGAGCAAGCCCGCAACAAAATTTTATTTGAAAACCTAACCGCTCTGCATGCTAATTCGCGCTTAAGAATGGAACGCGGTAACGGCAGCCGGGAAGACATTACAGCCCGGATCCTTGATTTAGCCTCGCCAATAGGTCGTGGTCAGCGTGGTTTAATCGTGGCACCGCCTAAAGCGGGTAAAACCATTTTGCTACAAAACATTGCACAGTCTATTGCCGCCAACCATCCGGAATGTGTGTTAATGGTGTTGCTGATTGACGAGCGGCCAGAAGAAGTAACTGAAATGCAGCGCCTGGTAAAAGGCGAAGTTATTGCATCTACCTTTGATGAGCCGGCCAGCCGCCATGTTCAGGTTGCTGAAATGGTTATTGAAAAAGCCAAGCGACTGGTTGAGCATAAAAAAGACGTTATTATTCTGCTGGACTCTATCACCCGGCTGGCCCGCGCGTACAACACCGTTATTCCAAGCTCTGGCAAGGTATTAACCGGTGGTGTTGACGCTAACGCCCTGCATAAGCCAAAACGTTTTTTTGGTGCAGCACGGAATGTTGAAGAAGGCGGCAGCTTAACGATTATTGCCACCGCTTTAGTCGACACGGGTTCGAAAATGGATGAAGTCATTTACGAAGAGTTTAAAGGTACCGGCAATATGGAACTGCACTTATCGCGGAAAATTGCTGAACGCCGGATCTTCCCAGCTATCGAATTTAACCGTTCGGGTACCCGTCGGGAAGAGCTGCTGGCCTCACCGGAAGAACTACAAAAAATGTGGATTTTGCGTAAAATTCTGCATCCGATGGACGAAAGTGATTGCATGGAATTTTTAATCGATAAATTATTGATGACCAAAACCAACGATGAATTTTTCGACTCGATGAAGCGGCAAAAATCATAACCTACTAAACCGGCCTTCGTGCCGGTTTTTTTATAGTCGTTTTTTACGTTAGTACCGTGCAATCCGGTTTAAAAATAACAACAAGGAAAACGCAACATGACTCCCCCTCGCATCGTTATTATCGGCGGTGGTGCCGGCGGTCTCGAATTGGCTACCCGGCTTGGCAATAAACTTGGCCAAAAACAACGCGCTCAAGTCACCTTGGTAGACCAAAATCATACCCATATCTGGAAACCGTTGCTGCACGAAGTGGCTACCGGCACCTTAGATTATGAAATTGCTCAGTTAAGCTATCGGGCACATGCCAGAGCGCATCACTTTGAGTTTCAACTTGGCCGTTTTCTCAGTCTGAACCGGCAGCAGCAACAAATCATGCTGGCGCCGGTGTATGCCGATGATGGCGAACAAGTGTTAGCCAGCCGCGAACTCAGCTACGATTATCTGGTACTAGCTATCGGCAGTGTTTCTAATGATTTTAATACACCGGGTATTGCCAGTAACTGTATCTTTTTGGACAGCCCGGCTCAGGCTAAACGCTTTCATCGGCATTTGCTTGACGCCTATTTAAAATTAAACTCACCTGGCCATCCAAAAGATAAACTTAATATTGCCATTGTGGGTGGCGGTGCTACCGGCATTGAATTGGCGGCAGAGCTATATCATGCTGCGGCTGAATTAAATTTGTATGGCTTTGCTGACTTACGCAAAGACCGCTTAAATATCAATGTTATTGAAGCCGGCCCGCGTATTTTGCCAGCGTTGCCAGAACGCATTGCTGGGGCGGCACTAAAAGAGTTAAAAAAACTGGGGGTAACGGTTCGAACCGATACTAAGGTAACCTCAGCCGATAATCGTGGTTTGCATTTGGGCGAAGAATACCTGGAAGCTGAACTGAAAGTATGGGCAGCGGGTATTAAAGCACCCGATTTTTTAACCACCCTTGATGGTCTGGAAAATAATCGTATTAACCAGCTGCTGGTTAATACCCAGCTGCAAACTCAGCTTGACCCACGCATTTACGCTATTGGTGACTGTGCAGGCAGTAAAATGGCCAATGGCAACTGGGTGCCGCCCAGAGCACAATCGGCCCACCAAATGGCCAGCGTAGTAGCTTATAATATTATCGCCACCCTTAACCATAAACCGCTACGCGATTTTCAGTATAAAGATCATGGTTCACTAATCTCGTTAAGTCGCTTTGGCACGGTGGGCAATTTAATGGGTAATCTGGTTGGTGGCGCAATGATGATTGAAGGCCGGATTGCCCGGCTGGCCTATGTGTCATTGTACCGTATGCATCAAGTAGCGCTGCATGGCTGGCTAAAAATGCTGTTTATCTCAATGGTTGCCCGCATTAACCGCATTGTTAGGCCGCGGCTTAAGTTGCATTAAGCTACGCCCTTTATACGCTGCAGCCCTTGCCTGAGCTAGTCAGGCCAACTGCAGCGTTCACTAAAGCCAGCTAGCCAATAGTGGTATGTACCAGCGGTAAGTCTGTTACTGCATCTGGGTATACGGTTAAGCTGGCAAGGTACTCCTGAGCTGCAAAGGCGGCGGCGACAGTGCTGGCAGCATGCACTTTCGCCACCACATCACCTTGCTGTATTTTGGCACCGGCCGGCATAATATGGCTAAAGCCGACGGCCGGATCGATCTGCTGGCTGGGATGCGAGCGGCCCCCCCCCAAACGCACTACCGCCATGCCTAAGCCAACCGTATTATGATAGTGAAGATAACCGCTTTGCGTTGCCACGATATCCTGTACCACCGGTGCGCTGGCTAAATATTGCGCTGACTTTTCCAGTAAATTGGCCGGGCCACCTAACTCTGCCACCATTTTACTAAAAATCTCTGCCGCTTTACCTGAACTTAAACTGTATTCCAGCGCCGCTATAGCCTTGGCTTTATCATTATGCAACCCCCCCAGCATCAGCATATTGGCACCCAATTCCAGCGTTAACTGATGCAGCCGCGGCTCACGGTATTTACCGGTTAAATAATCCAGGGTTTCCATTACTTCCAGGGCATTACCCGCAGTACTGCCTAAAATCTGGTTCATATCGGTGATCAGCGCTCGGGTCGCTACTCCAGCCCCGGTAGCCGTATTAACAATACTGCTGGCTAATGCGCTGGCATCATTGGCGGTAGCCATAATGGCACCATTACCCACTTTTACGTCCATCACCAGTGCATCGAGGCCCTCAGACAGCTTTTTCGATAAAATTGAAGCAGTAATAAGCGGAATCGACTCTACCGTCGCGGTGACATCGCGAATACCATACAACCGGCGATCAGCCGGGGCTAGCTCATTGCTCTGGCCAACAATCACACAACCCAGTTGCGGCAGCAGCTGTTCAATCCGGCTTAAGCTTTGGGTGCAGCTATAACCCGGAATGCTTTCTAATTTATCTACCGTGCCACCGGTGTGGCCCAGGCCACGCCCGGCAATGCTTGGCATAAACGCGCCACAAGCAGCAACCATTGGCGCTAACATCAGGGTGACTTTGTCACCGACACCACCGGTGCTGTGTTTATCAACTACCGGCCCGTTCAGCCGGCCTTGCCAGTGTAAAACTTTACCAGAATCGCGCATCGCCAACGTTAACTGCACAATTTCGTCTACCGCCATGCCATTTAAATAAATGGCCATTGCTAAGGCGGCGGCCTGGCTATCGCTAAAGCTGTCATCGGTTAAACCCTGCACAAACTGATAAATGTCGGCCTGGCTTAATGGCTTGCCGTTACGTTTAGTTTTAATAATTTCCTGTGGAATGGCCATGGTTAGCTGTCCTTATTAATTTTTGCACTGGCGGCCAGATACATTGGCGTAAAGGCATCGGGTATCAGCAGTTGTACGTTCCAGCTTTGTTGCTCACCTAAATGGTTACTGCTGGTAATAGGGGCGTCTGGCTGAAAAAATTCAGCAATAACCTGGCGACACATACCACAGGGCGGGGTAAGATTACGCTGCGGGGTATACACCAATAAGGCGCTTAGCTTGCGCTCGCCAGCGACTACCGCAGCCGCAATGGCATTGCGCTCGGCACAAACGGTTGCGCCATACGAAGCGTTTTCGACATTACAGCCATAATAAATATTGCCACTTTCGGCTTGGACGGCCACACCAACCGGGAATTGACTATAAGGTGCATAGGCCTGCTCTGAGGCGGCTTTGGCGGCAGCATTAAGTGCTGCCCAATTAATTGCTGTCACGCGGGTTAACCTGCTAAATTACGGCTGTACAGTGTTGCCGCGAAACCGTTGCAGGTCAAGCCCGTTAGTTAAGCATACGTTTAGCAGGCGTAACGCACTGTAAATGTAACACTCTGTACGCTAAAGTAGTGTACTGCCAGCTCATCAACCCAACATCGGGTATATAAACCATGACTATCCATACGCCACTGCGTGGCTTGCGCTGTTTTTGCGTAGCTGCCGACTGTTTAAGTTTTAAAGAAACCGCCAAGCAGCTGTACTTAACGCCATCAGCGGTTAGTCATCAGATTAAGCAGCTAGAAGATAACTTAAACCTCAGTTTATTCGAGCGCAAAACCCGCGCCATTGTGCTTACCGAGACCGGCAAACGCTTTTATCAGCAAGTGCAGCCGTTATTGGCGCAGTTAGCTGATACCATTGCCGAGTTTAGCCAGGTAGAGCGGGTGCAGGAAGTGAGTATTTCGATGCCGGAATTTTTTGCCAGTGAGTTGTTTGTACACAAATTAATTGGCTGGTCCGCACAATATCCCACTATAAATTTAAAGCTGGAAACGGTTAAATCGCGCCGCGATAGCCCGAAATATACTGACTTATCCATTGAGTTATCCGGCAAACAGCCAGATGAAACACAGGCCTACGATTTATTCCCCATTAGCTATGTGCCGGCTTGCAACCCGAAGCTTTACGAGCAAATTCACGGCAAAAGTTATCGTGCACTGGAAAAAACCCCGCTTATTTTGCATCAGGCACGGCCACATGCCTGGCATCAATGGGCTGAGCATGTCGGTTACCATAACTTTAAACCGAAACAAATTATTCAGCTCGACAGCATGTTTAGCGTGGCCCGTGCGGCACAGCAGGGCTTAGGGGTGGCGCTTATTCCGCTGCCCATCAGCCAAAGCTGGTTTAGTAGCGGCAGCCTGGTAAGGCTGTTTGAACAAGAGCTGTTAAGCCGTGACCGTTACTATTTGGTGCGGCACGATGCCGATGCTAATCGGCCCGAAGTGCAGCTGTTAATTGACTGGGTATTAAACAGTTTTAAGCCAGCCCATCGCTAATGATCTGGCTCTATAACATATATATATGACAGCCACAGTGCGATTACAGGTTAATTTTTTTAACCTGTCAGTGTGATTTATCTCGTTTGTCAGGCCCGTTACCCTTGGCTAAAGTATGTCTGTCGCCGCAACACTTATTACCAGCAAACGTTTTACCAAAAAAGCCGGCGACCACATTAATCCAAGGGAGAATACGACATGACCTTCACAGCCAAAAAATTTGCTACCGTAGTGGCATTAAGCGTGCTGACTTCAAGTCCATTTCTCGCTTTCGCTGCGAGCAATGGTTACAAAATGGCGTTAATTGAAGATACCCCAGGCGTAACTACTATTCAGGCAGGCCAGTTAGTGCAAGGTATTAGCGAAGTGACCAACTATCGTGGGACAACAGCTGACAGCTTTTCATTGCAGATGAGCCTGTGTGTTGCCTACAGCCGCTTAAACCAAATTGACCAAGCGCAAAGTGCCTGCAGCAAGGCCGTGACGCTGGCACAAAGCACATCAGCCATGCCAGCCGACGCCAAGCGCGAAATGCGTGCACTGGCTTATAGTAACCGTGGCGTAATGCATGTGCTGGCCAGCGACAAAGTGGCCGCCTTAGACGACTTTAAACGCGCAGTATCGTTAAACGCTAACGCGATTAACCAGCACAACCTGGCGCGCTTAACGGCCGACATTAACGGCACAGAAACCCAGCAATTCGCTTATAACGCCGCAGAATAACCTGTTTTAATTGTAAACCGCTTTAACTGTTAAAAGTTTTACCCCGTTTTACCCTCGTCCTTTGCCCGGTTATGTTAGCCGGGCTTTTTTATACACGTAATTACTCAATAACTTGATGGATAATTTTGCTTTTTTAACGCTAAAACCTGTTCAGTAATGATTAAGCCAATGGCAATAAATAATGCTAAAAATATTTTTTCTAAGAACGCTTTTTCGCTTACCATCGACAAGTCTTGAAGAAAACTAGTTGCCCCATACGCGGCCAGATACCGGCAACCGATTGGTACAAACTCATCTCAAATCCAACGGTTGCTGATGCACTACTTGATAGACTATTACACAACAGCCACCGCGTAGAATTAGCAGGAGAATCGATGAGAAAACTAGACCAATCCGATCACTTAGCGTAAAAAGAGACTTGGCGAAAAAGAAGGTTATGAAGCGAT